>JANPKD010000029.1:0-262523 GCA_031425835.1 Chitinophagales bacterium | reverse complement strand
GCATTGGATGTACGCAACCAGTGCAGCGGTTTTATTTATGCGCTCAGCGTAGCCGATCAGTTTATTCGCGGAGGCATGTATAAAAACGTGTTGGTGGTTGGTGCCGAAAAGCATTCTTTTGGTTTAGACATGACCACCCGTGGCCGCAATATTTCGGTAATTTTTGGCGATGGTGCGGGTGCCGTTGTACTACAACCAACGGAAGAAAATACCAGAGGCATTTTGAGTACGCACTTACATAGCGATGGTGCCGATGCCGAGGTGCTGGCCATGTACAACCCCGGTACACATGCCAACCATTGGAAGGATGGTTTGGCCAATTTTGATGAAGCCGAAGTAGCGCAAATGTTTATGAGTCATGAAATGATTGATGAGGCCCAACTGTTTCCTAACATGGACGGACAAACTGTTTTTAAAAAAGCAGTGGTAAAATTTCCGGAAGTAATAATGGAGGCCTTAAATAAAAACGGTTACCAGCCGGCCGATTTAAAATTATTGGTACCGCACCAGGCCAACCTGCGCATTAGTCAGTACGTGCAACAAAAATTAAAATTGAATGGCGACCAGGTGTACAACAACATTCAACGTTATGGAAACACCACCGCAGCATCAATACCCATTGCACTTGCCGAGGCATGGCAGGAGGGAAAAATAAATAATGGCGATTTGGTTTGCTTAGCTGCATTTGGCAGCGGCTTTACCTGGGGGAGTGCGTTGTTGAAGTGGTAGCTGACGCAGCAAATAATAACTACGCACATTGCGTCACTTCGCTTCGTTCAACACCTTCCATAGTAAATCTTTCAACGCCTGAATATTTTTGGTAGTGGCCGATGAAATAAAAATATGCGGCACATTCTGCGGCAGTTCTTTTGTTATTGCCTCTATCAATTCTTCATCCAGCATATCGCTTTTTGAAATGGCAATGATGAATTGTTTGTGCAACAACTCGGGATTAAATTGTTCCAGTTCGTTTACCAGGATATCAAATTCCTCTTTATGATTTTTACTGTCGGCGGGAATTAAAAATAGCAGCACCGGATTACGTTCTATGTGGCGCAGAAACCGATGGCCTAATCCTTTGCCTTCGGCCGCACCTTCAATAATGCCCGGCAAATCGGCAATGCAAAAACTTTGTCCATCGCGGTATTCTACCATCCCTAACTGCGGGGTAATTGTAGTAAAGGCATAACTGGCAATCTTGGGTTTTGCCGCCGTCATTACCGAAAGCAGTGTTGATTTGCCTGCGTTGGGAAAACCAACAAGGCCAACATCGGCCAATACTTTTAATTCTAAAACTTTCCAACCCTCCACACCGTCCATACCGGGCTGGCAATGTTCGGGTGCCTGGTTGGTTGGCGTTGCAAAATGACTGTTGCCCAGCCCACCCTTGCCGCCGGGTAGCCAAATAATTTCCTGGCCATCCTGCAAAATCTCTGCTTCCGTTACGCCTGTTTCTTCGTCTTTAGCAATTGTGCCTAATGGAACGTTTAAAATAATGTCCTTGCCATCCCGCCCGGTGCTGTTGTTATCGCTGCCACGTATGCCATCTTCGGCCAACACATTTTTATGGTAACGTAAATGCAACAGTGTCCACAAGTTGCTGGTGCCACGTAAAATTATATGCCCGCCACGGCCACCATCGCCACCATCGGGGCCACCCATTGCGGTGAGTTTATCTCTTCTAAAATGTTTAATACCTGCGCCGCCATGCCCGCTTCTGCAAAACACCCGTATCTGGTCAACAAAATTGTTCTTCTCCAAAACCGTTTTTTATTTTTATGTGCGCAAAGATATTGCGTCGCTCAGGAATGCGCAGTTAAGGTTACCACATGTTTTGATGGTGGAGAACTATTTGGTAGAGCTGTTTTGATTAGCAGAAGTTTTGGGTTTGAACTTTAGAACCTTCGATCTGCTTATGTCGCCTACGTAAATGTTGCCTTGGCTGTCAACCGAAATGTCGTGAAACCAGGATGTTGTTCTTTCCTTTTTGCCTGTAGCTCCCAAATGAAATTCAATGCTATCGGCATCATTGTATTTTAGAATGGTGGAACCTTTCTCTAAAATGTTGGGTGCAATCGTAAAATCGTAATCAATGGCAAACAAATTTTGTGAATGGTCAATCGTTACCGATGGCAGCTGCGAAACCGATTCGTTGTTTTTTACCTCCTTTAAAAAAATGCCTGCGCTGTCAAATACCTGGATGCGATTATTTTCCCGGTCGGCCACATAAACATTGCTTTTGTGGTCGAGTGTAATGCCATGCGGTATGTCAAATTCTCCAACCTTACTTCCATGCGTTCCCCATTGAAACAAATATGTTCCCGAAGGAGAAAACTTTACCACTCTGCTATTGCCATATCCATCACTCACATAGAACGAGCCGTCGTCGGCCACCGCCACATCGGTTGGAAGATTAAAATGTAACGAGTCATCACCCCATTCTCTGGCAACTCCTACTTTCATAAGTAATTGGCCGGCACTATTGAATTTAAAAATCTGCTGCAAGGCAACATCCGTTACCCAAACATTGTCGTCCTTGTCCACTGTTAACCCGTGCGGCAAAATGAAGAGGTTTGCGCCCCAGCTATTTAAAATTTTACCGGTTTTATTGTCGAGGGCCAATATTGTATTTGCAGAAATGAGTGAGTCGGGAAAAGGGGTTGTCCATTTTCGGCCGGCTCTATGAAAAACAAAGATGTTTTCCTTACTGTCAATGCCAATGCCGGTTGGCTGGCCCAGAATATATCCGGGAGGAAGCTCCGGCCACTGTTCATCCAACTGATATTCCACTTCGTCCATCTGGCGGTGGGCAGAAGCTGATTTACCGCTACAACCATAAATTGTAAGTGCTAGTAGCAAAACGTAAACTGCAGTTTTTGGCATGCTATTCAATTTTTACCGGGCCTGACGCTTTTAAATGTTTCATGGTACCGTATAGTTGCCGCAATGGGGTTGATAGCTAACGGCTGACGCCCCATTTGACAACAATAATCAGTTGAAAACTTAACCGGGAGGGATATACTCAGGCGCATGGAAATTGCACTCATCGCACCAATACACTGCTGCCCTTTCTTACATAAACCTTTCCATCTACACCCAAACCTTCGGCCACCCATACAACGGTTTGTGTTGCCTGCATGGTGCCATTAAATCGCCCATCCCATCCTTTTTCCTCGGCCTGGGTTTGATAGAGTAACTGCCCCCACCGGTTATACACCCTAAAAAAGCGGAGTTCAATTATTCCTGCCAACAGTGGTTTTAGCTGGTCGTTGCGGCCATCATTATTCGGAGAAAATGCAGTGGGTACATAAATGTCGGCCCGTTCGATGGTTTTCACCAGTTGTGTGTCAATTGTAACACATCCAATGGCCGATGCTAAGCGAATAGTGTACAACTGGTTACTGGTGCCGGTAAAAACCGGCGTAAAGGTTTGTGCGTTACTCAGGCTGTTTGCCGGCCGCCATATTGCGGTATCGCCAATGGGCCTTGCTTTCAAATCAATTGGCAAACCAACTATGGCATAGCGTACGGGGTAGCTGATGCCGGCGGGTGCCCGCTCAATAATAACCGGCCGATTGCTGGTGCTTACACTGCACCCGCGGCTATCGGTTAACAGTGCATGATAGGTGCCGGATTGCAGTGCACGGTAACTGGTATTATTTGCACCAGCTATTGGCGCATTGTTTCGATACCACTGAATAGCAAATGCCGGCTGCACGGTTAATATTGTGCTATCGCCACTTCCGATACACCAGGCTGCTTTACCTGTTAGCTCCATTGAATTATCAATAGCTGCAGCATGCACAACCATATTGTCCACATCCACACAACCTCCTCCATCGTGCCTTGTGGTAAGTATATAATTTGTTGTGTTTTGCGGAGCTGCCATAGGATTGCTAACGTTGGTACCCGACAAACCGAGGGCCGGTGACCAACTATACACCACTCCTGGTTTTGTAGGGGAACCAATCATCACCGGGGTTGAACAGTAAGCAACGTCGGGCCCTGCATTTGCCCTGATGGTGAGGGTATCAACAAGTCGCAGGTATAAAGTGTCTAAACATCCATAACCGCTATACGGTGTAAGCTCAACCGCCACTAATGTACCCGCCGGCGGTGGCGGGTCTAAATGCAACGCCTGACCCTTTCCCAGGGTTTGTGTAAAATTGTTATTGTACCAGGTATAATCCTGGTAGCCATACGGAGCCGTTAGATTAATGGCCGTATCATCTTTACAATATGCCGCACCAACGTACTCGCTACTGCATTCGGTATTTACATCAATGTATGCATACCCAAAGTGGCGGCGAAAAGTGCAATCGCCCGTTTTAAAAAAAAGGGAAATGGTTTTACCCGCAAGTCCGTCAAGGTTGATGGAAACCGCCGACCAGTTTTTACACCAGATTGGAGTACCATCATCTCCCCGAACCGACGATTCAAAAAAACCGGGAAGGATAGAGCCATAAGGGAAAAAACTAAAAGAAGAACAGTCAATAGTTGTATTGTCGGTAACGTTGGTTACAACGGCTTCCATTCTTGGTTGCTGGTGTTGCAAATGATTGGGATCCTGGAATACCACTGCATAGTGATAAATGATGGAATACTCGTTTCTGTTGGTCGGTATGGTAAACTCGTACGAAATGCCTTCGCCTTCTCCGCCGCCCATGTCGTTACCTAATTTTATTGAATTGCCACTGCCGTTGGGGCACCTGATGGGAAATCCGCCGTAGGGGTCGACGCCGGACGCATTGGTATACATTGTTTGCCTGTCGGGTACAGGGCCGCCGCTTTGCGAAAGAATAAAACTATGAGTGCCGCCGCCGGCAGTTACGTTGCCCGTGTAGCTGGTCCACCCTGCAAACGTGCCGGTTTCAAAATCAATATTAGGAGGGCAACCCTGTGCATGCAAACGTCCATAGCTTACCATTAAAACAATCAGTAACAGGGTAGGTGCAACGGACTGGGTACGGCAATTTTGTTGTTTGATAAAGTAAGCGGAATGCACGGGTAAAATTGAGTGTTGCTAAAGTTAGAATTTAATTCAGGGATTTTAAGCCCCTATTTATTGCGATTGTATTGTTCAATTTTGGCAACAACCACGACGTTTACAAAGAGCGGGTTGTAAAAAATTCCTCTTCTTCGCACAAATTTTCCCTGGCCTCCCTGCGCCAAAAGTTCCATCATTTTTGGTTTTACTCTTTTGCCTTCTGTTAACATGGGCACCTGCCTTAATTACTTAGTTTGAATGATAATAGAACTCCTCACTAAAAAATCTACTCATGCTAAAACTTTACTCCTTACTTATTGCCGCATTGTTTTTTTGTTCCTGTGGTGTTTCGGTCAGCTACCTTGGTAATGCATACGATAAAACATCGCGGGTGGATGTGTATGTTGATGCATCGGCAATAAAAAAATCGTACACCGTTATGGGCAAGGGCTATCAGGATAATATCAATCAAACGCTTTTTAGTCTTGAACAGCTTCAAAAAAAAGTAGTGGAAAAGGCAAAAGAAAAAGGCGCCGATGCAGTGTTGTTCCAGGATTATTATTTATCGCAGCCAGGGTACGGATACAGCTCGGTGACTGTAACTGATACGTTAGGCCGCGGTGTAATTACCACCACCAATTCGCAGGCGCAATCTATAGTTTCATCGGGGCGCACTATTTTATTTTTGAAGTACGATTGAGCCTGGGTTGTATAAAAGGCAGAATAGAATACACACACTAGAGCTGCCTTTCGGTTTTTGGGGGAGCATTCAACTTCAACAACTCAAAAAAGTCTGTCTCCTCCAGCTCTCTAATCTTCCCCGGTTGCAAATTGCCCAGCTGTAAATTTTCAATGCTAATCCGTATCAATCTAATGCAGCGGTGCCCGGCGGCGGCAACCATTTTGCGCACCTGGTGGTACTTGCCTTCGGTTAAAGTTATTTGCAGCCAGGTGGTTTTTACGTTTTTATGAATTTGAAAAGGAGAGGGAAAAATATCTACTGGCGCATCAACAATGTTAACGCTGCCAGGTGGTGAGGTGTATTGATGGCCACCCCTGATGCGGATGTTTACACCAGTTCGTAAGCGCTGCAGGATTTCGGCGTTTACCTTGTGCCGCACCTGCACCAAATAAGTTCGTTCATGTCCACGGTTGATTTCAAAAAGCAGCTTCGTTATTTTTTTATTTGTTGTAAGGAGTAGTAATCCTTCCGAGTTTTTATCTAACCGACCAATTGCGTGTGTGCCTTCCGGAAAATCAAAATCTATATCGCCTAACAATGGCCCCTCGTATGGACTAACAAACTGCGACTCCATGCCACTGGGTTTGTTCAAAATAAAATAACGGTACTGTTGCTCATCCATGTAAGTCACAAGATTTTTTGTAGCCGCCTTCACTGCTAATCCTCCACCGCTTCTTCGGCCTTCTCACTATTTTTTACAATATCGCCCGGCTTGAACAAAATGTTTTTCATAATAGTACGCCAGTCTTTTTTCTTGCGCAGCAAAAACTCCAGGTCCATAGCAAAATGTATGAACTCTTCTTTTTGCGTGTGCTGCATAATTTTTTTTGCCTCCGCATCTTTCTCCACCGAAATTCTTTGTTCGTACCAGTCAATGGCTTCGGCTTCTTCAATCAGTGATAAAATCATGCGGGCAAATGTTCTTGTTTTTTGCGAAAGCTCTCCGGGTGGTTCGTGGTATTGGTCGAATGGCATGGCAATGTTTTTTGTGTGATTGCAAATTAGTGATACTTGCTTTGCATTGATCAACTAAAAAAAACGTCTCTTATTTTTTGCGGAGCCAATCGCTGCTACAGATCTGTAGTTGCGGGTTTGCACTCATTTGGTTGCAGCAACCCGGTTTTGTGTGTTTGGGTTTAATTTTCTTTCAAATTGAAACAGCGCCAAATTAATTCAACAGCCTTCGCTCAACTCTTAGTAAATTTCCTCTTCCAAAAAAACTTATCCCTCTATTTCAACCAATCATTTATGGAAGAAAAAAAATCTTGCACCATAACCGCTCATCAAAGCAGGCGAAGTTTTTTAAAACACTCAACGGCAATAGCGGCAATTACCGCTGCACCCACGGTGCTGGTAACCGCAGCCGAAAAAAAACTTGATGAAAAAGCCGCTGGTTATTTTGAAAATGTAAATGTGCAGATAGAAGTAAATGGCAAACAACAAAATCTTTCCATTGAACCTCGTACTACGTTGCTTGATTTATTAAGAGAGCAACTGCATTTATTCGGCACAAAAAAAGGTTGCGACTATGGGCAGTGCGGCGCCTGCACAGTGCATGTAAATGGCGAAAGAGTATTGAGTTGTCTAGGCCTTGCGGTAATGCAAAACGGAAAAAAAGTAACAACCATTGAGGGCATTTCAAAAGGCGAAACCCTGCACCCCATGCAGGAAGCATTTATTAAACACGATGGCTTTCAATGCGGGTATTGCACCCCGGGGCAAATTATGAGTGCCATTGCCTGTGTTAAAGAGGGCCATGCAAACAACCGTGATGAAATAAGGGATTACATGAGCGGAAACATTTGCCGCTGTGGTGCCTATCCAAATATTGTTGATGCTATTATGGAAGTAAAAAAAGAAGGAGGTGCATCATGATCAATTTTAGCTACACAAAGCCCACCACGCAAAAAGCAGCAATTGATGCCATTACAAAAGATGCATCAGCAAAAATTATTGCCGGCGGCACCAACCTTGTTGATTTAATGAAACGCGGTGTAACCACCCCGCAAAAATTAATTGACATAACCGCACTGCCTCTAAAAAACATTGAACAAAAAAATGGTTTCATCCGCATTGGTGCTTTGGCATTAAACAGCACTGTTGCCGAAGATGAAATGATACAAAAAAAGTTTCCACTACTTGCCCTGGCTTTACAGGCCGGTGCCTCCCCACAGTTGCGCAACATGGCAACCGTTGGTGGCAATATGATGCAGCGTACCCGCTGCGGTTATTTTTACGATACCACTATGCCCTGCAATAAAAGAACAGCAGGTTCGGGTTGTGGCGCACTACAAGGCAGCAATAGAATGCATGCCATTTTTGGTGCTACAGCAACCTGCATTGCCGTGCACCCCAGCGATATGTGTGTGGCTTTAGCTGCGCTTGAAGCAACGGTAATTGTGCAAAATGCAAAAGCCGAACGGCGCATTCCGTTTTTACAGTTTCATAAGTTGGCAGGTACTACACCGCAGCTGGATAATACGCTGCAAAAAGACGAACTGATTACCGTAATCGAAATACCCGAAAATAAATTTGGCAACAAGGTTCATTATTTAAAAATCCGCGACCGGGCTTCGTATGCATTTGCCCTGGTATCGGTGGCAGCGGCATTGGAAATGAATGGAAATAACATTGCCAATGCAAGACTGGCAATGGGTGGTGTAGCACACAAACCCTGGCGGTTAACCGCAGCCGAAAGTTTTTTAAAAGGAAAGGAAGCAACCTTTGCCAATTTTCAACAAGCAGCAACCATTGCTATGAAAGATGCAAAAGGTTATGGCGACAATAATTTTAAATTGAAGCTGGCACCAAACGCTATTGTAGAAACACTAAAAACTATTGCGGCAAAATCATAAACAAATTTTATGAACAACATTTTTTTTGATACACATACTCCTCCACTCGACCGCGTTGATGGCGTTGCAAAAGTTACCGGCACAGCAAAGTTTTCGGCCGAATATAATTTGCCCAACCTTGCCTACGGCATAATGGTGGGCAGCACCATTTCAAAAGGTAGCATAACAAGTATGGATACAAAAGCTGCCGAATCCTCTCCTGGTGTATTGGCTGTTATCACGCATTTAAATTGCCCGCCGGTTCCGGGTTATGTACTAAAAGAAGGCACAAAACCCGACCCCACAAAAGGCTACAAAGTTTTTGCCGATGCCTTTATTCGCTTCAACAACCAGCCTATTGCCATTGTGGTGGCCGATACAATGGAAAGAGCTTACCATGCCGCGGCACTGGTAAAAGCAACGTATAAAAAAGAAGATCACCGCACCAATTTGGTTACACAACGAAAAGAAGGCAAAGCTTTGGAAGGTGCCAACTTTAAAGATTATACAAGAGGCAATGCCGATGCCTGGAAAACCGCCGAGGTAAAAATTGAAGCCGAATACCACATGCCCATTGAAGTACACAACCCAATGGAAATGCATTCGCTTGTTGTACACTGGGAGGCCGATGATAAACTAATGGTGTACGAAAAAACGCAGGCACTGCAGGCCACGCAGGGAAACATTGCACAGGCCTTCGCATTGAAGCCCGAAAACATCAGGGTTATTTCTAAATATTTGGGTGGTGCATTTGGTTCGGCGTTCAACACCTGGCCACATTCCATCGCGGCATTAATTGCGGCCAAAAAATTAGGCCGACCCATAAAAGTTATGCTCAGCCGCGATCAAATGTTTACCAACGTTGGTTACCGCCCCGAGGCAATTCAAAAAATGAGTTTGGGTGCAACAAAAGAAGGAAAGCTAACTGGCATCAGCCACGATGCCACAGCCATGACGGCGGCTTACCAATCATTTACCGAAGGCATTGTAAATGGCTCACGGTCGCTGTACCAATGCGCCAATGTATTTACCCGGTACAAGGTTTTTCCATTGGATTTAGGCGTACCAACCTGGATGCGTGGGCCCGGCGAAACTACCGGTGCCTATGCATTGGAATGTGCCATGGATGAACTGGCGTATGCACTGAATATGGACCCACTGCAACTCCGCATTATCAATTATGCCGAAACCGATTTGGAAGATGAAAAGCCCTACTCAAGTAAATTTTTGAAAGAGTGTTATCAATTAGGTGCCGATAAATTTGGATGGAAGGACCGCAACGCAAAACCGGCATCCATGAAAGAAGGCGATTGGTTGGTTGGTTACGGTGTAGGCAGTGGGATTTTTTCGGCCTGGCGTGGCGCATCAAAATTGGGTGTAAAATTTACCGCCGATGGGCAGTTAGTTTTATCGAGCGGCGTAACAGATATGGGCCCGGGCACTGCAACATCCATGACCAACTTAGCTGCGGAAACAATGGGACTAAATGCCCGCAACATAAAATTTGAATTAGGCGATTCCAATTATCCACCGGGTATTTTCCAGGGTGGTTCGGGCACCACTTCTTCATTAGGAACAACTGTACACAATGGCATAGTTACGCTAAAGAAAAAACTGGCCGATCTGGTAAAAGAGAATCCCGTTTTTCATACAGAAACCGTTCATGCCGCAAAATTGGAAGACCTTGTTTTTGAAGATGGATTTATTGCTCTATCATCTGATCGTTCAAAAAAAATAAGTTATGCCACTGCCATAAAAAATGCAGGTCTGCAGCAAATAGATTTTGTTGAATCATCGGCGGGAGAGGATGCAAAGAAAAATTATTCGGCGTTTTCTTATGCAGTGCATTTTGTAAAAGCATTAGTGCATCCCACTACCGGCGTGGTAAAAATTACAAAAGTTGTTTCGGCTATTGATGCGGGAAAAATAGTAAATCAATTAACCGCCGAAAGTCAGATTATTGGTTCGGCCGTGGGCGGCATTGGCATGTCGCTGATGGAGGAAGGAATTATAGATCACCGCTACGGCCGCTGGGTGAATAATAATTTTGCCGATTACCATGTGGCTGTGCAGGCCGATGTGCCCGAAATTGAAGTGCTGTTTGTAAACAAGCCCGATCCCATTCTCAACCCAATGGGTTCAAAAGGAATGGGTGAAGTGGGTATTGTTGGTTTTGCCGCCGCGGTAGCCAACGCCGTGTATCATGCAACGGGAAAAAGAATCAGGAGTTTGCCTATTACAGCTGATAAGCTAATATAACCGGCTACAAAATATTGAATGAACTGCTTAGGCACTACCATTTTTCCTCCACCACTTGTATCCAAAAAATCCCATCAACACCAGTGGTGCAAATGCTAAATAAATGATGCCTGCATTCAAACCTTTGGCAGGTTTCTCACCCATTTGTTGTGTACTTCTTGTACAAACCGAACATTGTGCATGCCCCTCATTATTTTGTAGAAAAAGAAGTGCCGCCATCATCAAAATACAAATGCATTTTTTCATTGTCTTTTAATAAAGCTGCAAGGTACATGCTTAGCGGAAAACTAATTGGGCAATAGAAAGCCAAATTAATCGCTGCTTTATTATTTGAAAGCACAGGATGTAGTTGGAGAAGAATTTTTCACACGGATTTCGAAATATCGGGAGCTGAGGACGCAGAGAATACAGCAGCGTTACCTGCGTTCGACGCGGGCAACAATATTTACTTCTTTAATTGAGGAAGCGTTGTTTCTTCTTTAATAATGCTGCCACATTCCTTTCCAAAATTTGTTTTTATATGCGTTTGCAAACACTCGGCCCGCAACGAAGAAAAAGGATGGCTTCTAAAAAAATCTTCCACCTTGTTATAGCTGTTTTCCTTCGAAGCCATTTCTTTCCAAAACGCAACGGCGGCGCAAACATTTTGATTGAGGTTGTAGGTTAAGTCTGTGCCGTAATAATCAGCTTCCAGTTCATTTTTTTGATTGAAAGAACCTGTGAGTAGTTTTTTTATCTGGAAAAAAGTAGTGCCTCCATCTTCGCCAAAAATTTTTGTGGAGAGCTGCATATCCTGGATGGTTTTTTTGATGTGGCCTTTTTCCGAATGGCCAATTTCGTGGCCAACAATAGCGTACAGCAAATCTTTATTGTTGGCGGTTTTTTGCAACATGGCACGGGTAACATAGATGCGGCCACCAAAAGTAAAGGCATTGACGGAAGTGTCTTCCAAGGCATAAATGGCGTACTTGATATTGGATGGTTCTTCCCTTGCAGCCAGCAGTTCTTTCATCGCTTCTTCCAACTGCGTTTGTACTGCAGCATCATTCATCAAATTAAAGGTTTTGCTTTCAATGGCGTCTTTGTGAAAAGCGGCACCCCATTCACTTTGCAGTTCATCGGTGATGCTCCCCTCACTCACGGCAAGGTCTCGTACTATGTTACCCGCTTTGCCCAAAGTTTTATTGATCCTGCTGCCGCCAATGGCACTATCCAAACAGGTGTAGGAGTAAGTCATTTTTTTTGAGGACTTAACTCCGCCGCCATCGCCATCAATTAAATTACAGGCAAACAAACTTGATAAGATGAAGAGATAAAACAAACGTAGTTGCATGGTGGTAGTTATTGCAAAGCACTTGCCAAAAGAGGAAATATTTTAACCATCCGTGGATTGCGCCGTCTTTTTACCGTCGGCTGGTCTCATGTTGCAAGTGGATTTTACCTGCATAGATTTAGGTTTGAAAGCATCAAAACCTTTTGTATTTTTCTTACCGCCACCATGCGCCTTTATCCTTTCATACTGCTGCTTCTGCCTCATTTTGTAGGCGCACAAACAAACATCAACGGCGTTGTAAACAGTTACCATAAGGTTACCGAAGTAGTTACTACCAAGGCCTGTGTGCGGGTTGATAATACCGCCGGTTTGGTGATTAACGACCTTGTAATGATTATTCAAATGAAAGGTGCCGCGGTTAATATCAGCAATACAGGTTTGTTTGGATCCATTACTGCCATGAACAATGCAGGCAATTATGAATTAGGAACCATCTGCTCCATTCGCGGTGATTCGGTTTTTCTGTTTAAAGAAATTTTTCAGTCCTATACTGTAAGCGATAAGGTTCAATTAGTGAAAATTCCGCAATACAATTCCGCGGTTGTTACCGATACATTGAAGGCATTGGCCTGGGATAGCGCCACCGGAAAAGGCGGTGTGCTGGCATTGAGTGTAAACGACGATTTGATTTTAAGTGCGCCGGTATGTGCAAACAATTGTGGTTACAAGGGTGGCGATTATCAATCTAGCACCGGCACCTGTTTTAATTTTTTACCCGCCGATAAATATTTTTATAATTCAACAATTTTGTCGCCACAGGATGGCGCAACCAAAGGTGAGTCGGTTGCCAGTATGGCCATTGCGTACACTGGTGGTAAAGGCGCAGTAGCCAATGGAGGTGGTGGTGGGAATAATCACAATAATGGCGGCGGTGGCGGATCAAACGTAGTTGCGGGAGGGTTAGGTGGTGGTAACTCAAGCGCAGCCGGATGTACGCTGGCAAATGCAGGAAAAGGTGGCTATGCATTAAGCAATGCAAGCGGATCAAAAATTTTTATGGGTGGCGGAGGGGGAGCAGGTCATGCAAATTCGGGTGTTTTATCAACCGCAGGGGGAAGAGGTGGCGGCATCATTTTTATCCAGGCAAACTCGGTATATAGCAATGGATTTAAGATTATGAGCAACGGGCAGACTGGCGGCAACGCCATTGGAGATGGTGCGGGTGGTGGTGGCGCGGGCGGTACCATTATTTTGAACGTAAACAATTATTCCGATGCACTGAATACCGAAGCAGTTGGTGGCAATGGCGGTATTGAAAACGATGACAACACCTCGCAAAGATGTTATGGTGAAGGTGGTGGTGGTAGTGGCGGTGCTGTTTATTATAAAACGGGTACGGTTGTGGGTACCATTGATATTGCAGGCGGTAAAAATGGCAACAGAACAAACAGTTTGAATTGCGGGCCGCTGATTTTCGGTTCCGATGGACTCAATGGAACAATGATAGCTAATTACAATGTTGTGCAGGGACCCAACATATCAACTAACTGCGGATTTATACTGCCCACCGAACTGGTTTATTTTACGGTACAAGCTGTAAACAACTCGGCAATGATTGAATGGAAAACAGGCGAGGCAAATGAAGTACTTCAATTTGTAATTGAAAGAAAAAAAGAAAATGAATGGTGGGATGGCCTTGCATACAAAACGCCTGGTGTTGATGTTTTTCAGTTTACACATCAGGATAAAAACCTTTCATCAGGCATTTATTTTTACCGCCTAAAAATCATCTCATCAAACAACAGGGTCAAATATTCCAACACCACCAAAATAAAAATTGAAGATGAACGAAAACCGGTTTTCTTTCCCAACCCGGCTTCAAATGCCATCACCATTATTTACTCTTTTGAAAAAGGCAGCAGGTTGCAAATTTTTGATGCTTCGGCTAAACTTTTGAAGTCTAAAACTTTTTTATTGAAGCAATCCAGTTTTACACAGGATGTTTCTTTTTTGAAAAAAGGAATTTACTTTTTAGTAGTCAACAACCAAAATAAACTGATGCTCATTCAATAATACAAGCAGTGGAAATTTTTGAGAACCTGTGCTGTATTGTTGTCAAATATTTTTTTAACGGAAGGGAGGTGTGTGTTTAAAAAAAAATTCCATACCCGCGTAGATATGGAATTTCAATTAGAGCATATTAATTTATGAAACTGCTTCGGCGCTCATACGTTTGGTTACTTTCTTTCTTTCATCCTCATCTAAAATAACCTTGCGCATCCGAATGTGGTTAGGTGTTACTTCAATACACTCATCCTGTTGTATATACTCCATACATTCTTCCAGCGTCATTTCTCTTTTTGGCTGAATGTTGGTAGCTGCATCGGAGCCGCTTGCACGGTGGTTGGTCAGTTTTTTTCCTTCGTTGCTGTTTACCACAATATCGCCGGGCTTATTGTTTTCGCCAATCACCTGGCCACGGTAAACTTCCTCTCCGGCATCTACAAAAAAGTAGCCGCGGTCCTGCAATTTATCAAGCGAATAACCTGTTGTGTTGCCATTATCTTTTGCAATCAGCACACCATTGTTGCGGCCGGGTATCGGTCCTTTCCAGGGTTTGTATTCGCTAAAGCGATGGTTCATTACCGCCTCGCCAGCCGTGTTGGTAAGCATTTGTGTACGCAAACCTAATAAACCGCGGGAGGGCATATCAAATTCAAGGTGCTGCATCTCGCCTTTAGTTTCCATTATCAGCATCTCACCTTTGCGGCGGGTAAC
The DNA here is from genome assembly GCA_031425835.1 of Chitinophagales bacterium. Classification (GTDB taxonomy): domain Bacteria; phylum Bacteroidota; class Bacteroidia; order Chitinophagales; family Chitinophagaceae; genus Flavisolibacter. Next base: position 247,650 of record JANPKD010000029.1, on the reverse strand, counting down.
CATATCAATCACCTTCGAAGCATACTCCTGTGGTACATCTACAACAAGTGTTTCAAATGGCTCCGATTTTTTTCCGTCAACATCTTTTACAATAACCTGTGGTTGTCCAATGGTTAGTTCATAACCCTCGCGGCGCATGGTTTCTATTAATATTCCTAAGTGCAAAATACCACGACCATACACCATAAAGCTGTCGGCAATGTCGGTATCATAAACACGCAGGGCTAAATTCTTTTCGGTTTCTTTCATCAACCTGTCGCGCAGGTGGCGGCTGGTTACAAACTTTCCATCGCGGCCAAAAAACGGCGAGTTGTTGATGCTGAACTGCATGTTCATTGTTGGTTCATCAACACTTATCACAGCTAATGCTTCGGGGTTTTCGGCATCGGCAACGGTGTCGCCAATATTAAATCCTTCGAGGCCAACAACAGCGCAAAGGTCGCCGGCAATAACTTCGGTTACCTTCTTTTTGCCCATACCTTCAAAAACATAAAGCTCTTTTACTTTTTGTTTTTTAATTACGCCATCGGCCTGCATCAACGCAATGGGCTGACCTTCTTTAATAACACCACGGGCAACGGAGCCAATGGCAATACGGCCAAGAAAGGAAGAGTAATCAAGCGAAGTAATTTGCATTTGCAAAGGGCCTTGTGCAACCTTTGGGGGTGGAACGTATTTGATAATACCATCGAGCAACGGCGTAATGTCCTCGCTCTGCTCCAGGCTATCGTTAAACCAACCGTTTTTACCCGAACCATAATAGGTTGGAAAATCTAATTGTTCTTCAGTAGCATCAAGGTTAAAAAACAATTCAAAAACCGCATCGTGTACTTCATCGGGCCGGCAGTTTGGTTTGTCAACTTTATTAATGATAACAATCGGTTTCAAATTTAACTGCAAGGCTTTTTGCAACACAAAGCGGGTTTGCGGCATTGGGCCTTCAAAAGCATCAACCAACAGGCAAACGCCGTCGGCCATTTTTAAAACTCTTTCCACTTCGCCACCAAAGTCGGCGTGGCCGGGGGTGTCAATCACATTTATTTTAACGCCCTTGTACATAACAGCGGCGTTTTTTGAGAAGATGGTAATGCCTCTTTCTTTTTCAAGATCGTTGCTGTCCATGATCAGTTCGCCGGTGTCCTGGTTGTCGCGAAAAACCTTCGTGGCATGTAAAATTTTGTCAACCAGGGTAGTTTTTCCGTGGTCAACGTGGGCAATAATGGCGATGTTTCTGATGTCCATAAGTAAAAGCTGTGAGCTATTAGCCGCTAATTACAGGGAACTCCAGTAGGGTTTACCCTTGCAACTACGGATTTTTAGCATTTTTTTGAGGCGGCGAAGGTATGGCTAATTGACCGGGCAGCCGAAGGATAAAATGGACTTTACAAAAACTTTTTGTTGCGGTTAATGCGAGTTGAATGATGGTATTTTTGGAGAGAGATGAATTGTTTTCCCGTCGATTGCCTGTGTGTCAATCTGCGGCTGCTCGCTGAAAAATGGGGTAGTAAAATTTTTTGCGCTGTTTTGTAACCCGCATTGTCCATTCATTCTTTACCAGTTTGCAGGCGGTTACCGCAGCGTTTATTGAATACATTTGGCTATGAAGACTTTTTACCTTTTTGCTCTTGCCCTTTTTTTCAACGCCGTTGCCGGTGCACAAAGCACCTGGAAAATTTGTTTGGATAGCAAAGTGCTGCTCTCAACCTCTGTAGAAAATGACGAAAAGAATGTGGTGAAAATTAAGACTGCAATTTTGAAAAAGCACAAATCATTTATTGTTCGGTACAAGCAGGCCGAAGAAACAAAGGACTGGGAGCGAACTATTACTGTTTATGATACGGAGGATGCAGTTTTGAAATCGTTGAAAGGAAGCCAATTTAAAATTAGTGTTGCCGCACTGCAACTACTTTTTAAAAAATCGAAAACGCTGGAAGTTTACACCTGGGCTCTACCAAAAGATCCTAAACTGGCGGCAAACGTGCGGGTGAGAAGAGTGCATTTGGTAACGTTGGTGCTGGAGTGATGATTGTAGTGTCGCCTCAATATTTTAATCTGCTTGTATCTTTTTTCACATGCCAGAAGGATAACAGAACAATTCTGTTCCTGGTTTTGTAGTAGTGATAAAATAAAACGATCTGCTTATTTATTCTTGCTCTTCGATAGGCCTTGCTTTTTAAGCCGGGCGGATAGGACTCTGGATGATTCTGTAACCTCTCAAATATTTTTTGTGTTTGCTGAACAAATTTTTCAACTTCTTTTTCGGACCATTTGTCTAAGAGATATTGAACGTTGCTATTGTACTACTCCTGGGCTTCTTCTGTCCAGCTTATTTCGATAGCCATTTTTTGTATTTTTTCATCACTTCCTTATGAGGAGTAATTTTTCCTGCCTTTGCTTGTTGTAATCCTTTTTTTAAAGATGCCCCGGCTGCTTCTTCTACGTCGCTCCACCATTCATCTTCGTCTCTTGCCAATGTTTTAACAACAGTTAACACAGCTTGTTTTTGTTAGGTGTTGAGGTGGTTCAAATAAAAATGTATTTCTTTATCCAGTGGTCGTACTGTTTCAATAAAGATTGTTTTATTACAAATTTAATTTTATTTCTTTTGAAGGCTTCATCAATTTATGTTCGGGCCTACAGCACTCATTGCCACAAAATTTCAAAGTAATGAACCGCAAATTTCTCTACATCATCAACCCGATCTCCGGCGCAAAAAATAAATCGGCATTGCATCAACTGATCAAAACAAAAACGGAGGCAGCCGGTTTTTATTTTGAAATACACCCCTCCGTTGCGGGCGGCGATTACTCTTTTTTAGAATCTGTAACTATTGAAAAGGAAATTACTGATGTGGTAGTTGCCGGTGGCGACGGCACCATTAACCAGGTGATAAATGCTTTTAGGAAATTCAAAGTTCAATTTGGCATTATACCCTGTGGTTCGGGCAACGGTTTGGCATTAAGTGCGGGTCTTTCAAAAAATCCGGAACTGGCGCTGGATGTTATTTTCAAGGGCAATGCTCAACCCACAGATGCTTTCCTTATCAACAACCATTTTGCCTGTATGTTGAGCGGATTAGGTTTTGATGCGCAGGTGGCGCATGATTTTGCCAACGACCCTAACCGGGGACTAATTACCTACATTAAAAAAACGGTTAGTCATTTTTTTACCGCAAGCGCCTATCCTTTTGTTATTGAAACGCATGGCCGCCAGTTGCGTACCGAAGCATTTTTTATTTCCATTGCCAACAGCAACCAGTTTGGTAACAATGTTAAGATAGCACCGCAGGCAAGGTTAACCGATGGTTTGCTTGATATTGTAATTGTAACTAAGCAATCAAAAATAAATTTGTTGCTCAACGCACTAAAACAAGTAAGTGGCTTTAATCATTTGCGCACAATAGATGTACTGAACGAAAAAAGTGCATTGCTTTATTTTCAAACGGCCAGTATAAAAATTGAGAACCCGCAAATGGCACCGCTGCATATTGATGGCGACCCGGCGGTTACCTCAGCGGTTATTGACGTGCACCTATTGCCTGATTGTTTTGCGTTGATTTATCCCTAGCCATCAACTCCATCAACCTGTCAAACCCCTCCACATTGTGCTTCGAGTAAATGGAATTTTCAATGTCAATTTTTTCTCTCTGGGTTAAATGAAAACTCAGCGCTGCTTTGTCTTCTTCTTTTTTGGGTATGTACTGAAAGCTGAGTTTATGAATAGGAAAACGCGACTGACCAATGAAGTACGTCGTCATATCGCTTTGAAAATATTCCATCATTTTATACCAGTTGTTCTGCAGTAAAAAAAATGGTTTGATGGTGTTGCCTGTAAGGTTGCTGAACTCATAAGGGTGCTCCCAGCCACCATCCATGCGGTCTCTAATTTGAATGAACACTACACCACTTGTATTTTTTTCAATCCAGTCTTTCATGTGCGCCGTAAAACGCAGCGCTGTTGATATGCCGTAATTATCACGCAGGCCACCGTCCATTACATCAAGCACGGGTTGTGCGGGCAGCCATACATTCGGCAACACAACAGGGAAGGTTGCATTCATACGCAGCGCTGTTAGCAAACGCAAATTGTATGGATCCTGTTTTGCAAAAAATGTTGTGAAGTCAACCGCGTCCGGTGTAGTTATAACGTTTGATGAATCGGAGGGCGGCTGCATCATAAACCGCAAAGGCTGAGTGCTTATGTAAAGCATCTTTGCATCGCGTGCAATAACGTTGTGGTAAAACATCATTGGTATGTTTGCCGCAGCTTCGTCGGGGCGGTAATCGTTCAGGTTTTTATTCAATACGCCTTCAGTGTTTTCGTTAAGTGCCTGCTCAAATGCATAACCCCGGTCTCTTAAATAAGTGTAGTTACCAATGGTAAATTTTCTTTCAGGCGAAAATAAATCTCTTGTGATGAAGGACGTGAATGTAGGGTTCAGCAGGTCGTCGGCAATGTTGTCAACGTAATGCCCCGATTGCAAATTGATAGCAGCATTTGCCGAACGCATCCTGTATAACTCCCTGAAGTAGCTGGCGCCAATCATTCCACCCGAGGCGCCTGTGATGAGCACCGTTTTTTTCATAATAGCGCCACCGGTAATGCTGTCTAAATGTTGCAGCACATTCATGGTAAAAGTAGCACTGCGGGTACCCCCACCACTTGTTGTCATTATCAGCATCAATGGTTTTTCTTCGCCCTGCTTTTGTTTCCATTTTTCTAGAATGGCAACCATGTTTTGTTTGTCGGCATCAATGGCGGCAGTAGTGGTTAATGCTTCAAGCGTTTGTTTGCTGTACACCGGAAATTCGTTGCGGTTGCCGTAATTCATCCCGTAGGCTTTGTTGCGGGGGTCAATCCACTCATTCTCGTAAAGCGAATTCAACACAAAAAAGAAAAGTAGTAGAGCCGGTACGCTCCAGCTTTGAAAAAAATAAACCAACGACCCAATTACACCGGTTAAAATAGCAAAGAACAAAGTAATGCTGGCACCTGCGGGCAGCTGAAAAAATTTGGAGTCCACAAAATAACCGATCAACACTAGAAAAAGATAGGCAACCAATAAACTAACAACCGCGGCAAAGTGGTGGCGTTTAAAAATTGTTTCCATCAGCTCGTGCGAGTAGTGCGATACATCGCGGCAACGCCGCACACTAAAAAAAGAATCTAAAAACCACTCGGACCGAAGTAAGGAGTTATTAGCGGTGTTTTTGTGTTGCAAATGCGCAATGTAATTGCGGGCCGAATTAAATGCCGGCTGCAGCTTTTTAAAAATGGTTTTATCGGCCCGGAAGAAATAAAAAAATGAAATGGCCAGCACTAAAAACAACCCGGTTAAAAAACCAACGGCCAGGAAAATTATTTCAACATTTGGAATCAGCTCGCGGTAGTGGGCATACCTGTATGCGTTTATTGAATAAAAAATTAAAAAGAAAACCGGGATAACACTGTTGTTGATGCAGTACTTTAAAAATGGAAATCGGGTGGCGGCTAAAAAAGTAAAATGCCTGCTGAATAAAATAAAGGTGGTGATGTTCCAACACATGATAAACACACTTACGGACATGCCAACGATTGATGCGCCAATTGCGTTTACGTTGCCTAAATATTCGGGGGAAAGAAAAAGGGCTTCCGCACCAAAGCTCTTCATAAAATTGCCACTTACAATACTGAACAGCAACACCCAAAAAATAAGCAGCACCTGGTATTTTCTAAAATGCAGGAAGAGAAGTTGTACAGGCAGGGAATACAAAACGCCTTTGAGGTAGTCGGTAATAGTATAGGATGTTTTCAAACTGTTGGTAAAATACTATTTAAAACGGGTTGGTTCAATACCTGTTGTGTAAATAAATTTTTTTTGCGGGCATTGATAAAAAATAAACTGCCGTCAGGGATAGAAGCAGCAACATGGCCGTTGCCTGGTGCAGCAGGGCGGTCCACTCAAACATACCCCATTGCCCGGGAATTTTTTTTGGGCTGGTAAGCAGGGTAAAAATGCCAAGTATTACCTGAACAATTACAAAAAAAACCGGCAGCCATTTTACGCGGCTAAAAATCAGGTTATCTTTTTGTTTTACCACCCTAATCGTCCACCAAACAATGAGCAGGCAAATTAAATAAGCAAGGTTGCGGTGCATAAAGTGTACAGCAACAGGATTGTTTACCAACGCAGAAAAAAAACTGTACGGTTTGCCCGCATAGCTCATAAAATTAGAAGGAAAATTTTCGCCGTTAATTGTTGGCCATGTTGGTGCCGCGGTAGCCGCTTTTAAGCCGGCCATAAATGCACCATACACCAACTGAAAAAACACCAATGTGGTAATCAGTAAAATAATTTTTTTGGATGCGGGGGCGGGCAGTTGATCTTTGGGCTTTACCAGGTATTTCAGGCAAAGCCAAAAAGCATAAACCAATAAAACCATCGCTGCTATAAAATGAATGGCCAAACGAATGTGGCTTACATAAAGGTCTTCATCATTCAGGCCGCTTTTTACCATCACCCACCCAATTACCGCCTGCAAACCACCCAATAAAAAAAGAATGATTAATGGCGTAATCATCTGCTTCGAAATTTTTTTCTTCGCCAAAAAAATGATAAACGGAATAATAAAAACAATACCTATTAAGCGGCCCCAAAGCCGGTGCAACCACTCCCAGAAAAAAATGCTTTTAAAATCTTCGAGTGAAAAATAGGAATGCAGTTGTTTGTATTGGGCAATTTGTTTGTACTGGTTAAAAGCCTTTTCCCACTCTTGATGGTTCATGGGTGGCAGCGTACCTAACAGTGGTTTCCATTCGGTAATGGAAAGCCCCGAGTCGGTGAGGCGGGTGATACCGCCAAGAATTATTTGAAACACGATCATTAGTACACCCGCTACCAACCAAATGGCGACGGGGCGGGAGGGAGATTGAATCATCTTCATGGCCCGCAAAGGTAAAGCGGCAAGCTTATTAATGCGTGGCCTTAATGTAGCCCCATCCTTCTTTTTGGCGGGTAATTATCTGGTAAATGCCATCCGGTACAATTTCTACTCCCGGCAGCAATTGACTCCTTTCAATTCCCTGCCGCTTCATACTTGCAGCGCAAACTTTAAGGGTGATGTTTTTGTTTTGCATTAGCTGCTGCAAGGGTGAAGCCACGGTTGATTTTTCTTTTGTTATCATACCAAGCGACTGACCAAATAATACTACTTCAAGTTTGGCCTCCGGTCTTTCGGCCGATATACCCTTCAGCCAGCGTACCACCATTTGATGGTCGTTGGTGTCTTTGCTGGTGAGGTCGAACACAACATTGTACGGAACGGTTTGTGCGTTTGAAAACAATATTGAAAACAACAAAGAGGCCGTAAGTAAGAAACACTTCATGATGTTTTGTTTTGAATAAGTAAAGTTTACAAAAAAGGGCCGGATAAATATCAAGGAAATATTGTAACCAATGCTTTAAAATAATAATTGTTGGCGTTTGCCCGATTTTGTACCTTGATGGTTCTCCTTTTTTCATTCACTACCAAACCATTTTATTATGAACAAGAATGAATTGAAACAAACATCCCGCCGCAACTTTTTGGGAACCTTAGCTACCGGAGCCGCCACGGTAGGCGCAGCCACTATTGCCCCAATTACGGCTGGTGCTAAAAACATTGCCAACAATTTTTACTCCGATCCCGATCCCGAAGCCTTTTTCAATCAAATAAAGGGCAAACACAAAATTGTTTTTGATGCCACGCAGCCGCACGGAATTTTTCCATTTGTTTGGCCAGCTGTTTTTATGATGACTAATGAAGCCACAGGCACTACAGCCAAAGATCAAAGTGTGGTGGTTGTTTTGCGACACGATGCCATCGGCTACGCCTTTGAAGACAGGCTTTGGGCAAAATATAATTTTGGTCAGGTATTTAAGGCAGCAGATGTAGGGCCAACATTTAAAGCGGCCGATTATAAAACAGCAACTGCCAGCCGTAATCCTTTTTGGAAACCGAAGGATGGGGATTTCTCAGTTCCGGGTATAGGCAACGTAGCTATTGGTATAAATGATCTGCAACAAAAGGGGGTGATGTTCTGCGTTTGCAATGCGGCTATTACAGTTTACAGTGCAGCAGTGGCACAAGGCATGGGCAAGACCGCTGAAGAAGTAAAAAAAGATTGGGAATCGGGATTATTGCCGGGCATTCAGGTTGTACCTTCTGGGGTGTGGGCTTTGGGCAGAGCACAGGAAAAAGGTTGTGGTTATATTTTTGCCGGATAATAAGCGGCAATCTCACTACGGCTCTCGTACACATCGGCAAATTGACATATGCGCCGTTGAAAGAGCCGTAATTTTTTTCTCTGTTCGCCAAAAATCATTTTTAAAAAAGGCAAACAAATTCTTATGGTTTGTTGCTTGTTTTCCTCCAATCAAAATCTTGCAATTTTTCATCAGCACACAACCATTTCAAAACAATTTTTATTGGCAACAGATTTTAGGTTGGCAGTCCTGTATTTTTGAAAAAAATTTTGGAGTGCTGCAATCATTTTACCAGCAAGATTTAGTGGAAGCAGGATGTGATGAAGCCGGACGCGGATGCCTTGCCGGGCCGGTGTTTGCCGCTGCGGTTATTTTGCCAAAAAACTTCTACCATCCACTGCTAAACGATTCGAAACAAGTGCTGCCAGCGCACCGAAATGAGTTAAGAAAAGAAATCGAAGAGCGGGCAATAGCCTGGGCAGTTGCCAGTTTATGTAATAAGCAAATTGATCGAATCAATATTTTAAAAGCATCTTTTAAAAGCATGCATTTGGCCGTTGCTCAATTGTCTATTGCTCCTGGTTTATTACTGATTGATGGCAATAGGTTTACCAGGCATGCCATCATTCCGCACAAATGTTTTATTAAGGGCGATGGTATTTATGCCTCCATTGCAGCCGCCAGCATATTAGCCAAAACTTACCGGGATGAATTTATGATGGACCTGCACCTGCAATTCCCACAGTATGGCTGGGCACAAAATAAAGGCTACGCCACCCGTTACCACCAGGAGGCACTTGACCAACACGGGCCCTGCAAATACCACCGCAAAACTTTCAGGCTTGACTACAGCACCCCCACCTTATTTACCGGGGAAACAATTGAGGGCTAAGCATTTTTTCATTAAACCCATGCAGCGGATCTGCGTCCTATCGCTGTCTTTTATGTATTGTTTCCCTGTGAACAATGATCTGCCGTAAAAGAATGGTTGAAGGTTAACAAAGAGCATCCTCAAAAAGGGTGCTTTTGTTTTTAAAAACGCAATCATAGTCCCGATACTTCCTATCGCGTGGACAAAAATACAATTGGAACACGGATGCCACAGATTGGACGGATTTGCAGGATTTTTTTATTGGTTTAAGCTCTTTACCAAAACAGGAGCAGCCTTAAAATTGGATAAACATGGATTTTTCCTGCTTCGCAGAATACTGGATTGCCGCATGAATCTAAAATTTTCTGCGAAGCGAAAGAAACTGTGTTCATCAGTCCAATTTGTAGCATTGATGTTCCTGTTTCACATCGAAGATGTGTCCGCACGATAGGATACTTCGGGACTCAGAAGCCGCCTCGGAACCCCGGACTTACCAAACACCTGCACCCTCTCTAATCACTTCGGCCTCTCCACTTGTAAAATCAATGATTGTTGATGGTATCATTCCGCCTACACCACCATTAATTACTATATCAACCAGTTTTTCAAAATGGTCGTAAATAATTTCGGGGTCGGTGTAATCTTCTACTAATTCGCCGGGAAGCGAAGCGCTGAGAATGGGGTTGCCTAATTCTTTTACAATGCACCTTGCAATAGTGTTATCGGGTATGCGAATGCCGACGGTATCTTTTTTTGTTTTCAGAATTTTGGGCGTTTGTTTACTAGCCTCTAAAATAAATGTGTAGGGGCCGGGTAGGTGTTGCTTCAGGCTTCTATAAACTGATGTATTGAGTTGCTTTGCGTACTTACTTAAATCACTCAAATCGTAACATACAAATGAAAGATTAGCTTTTTGCGGTGGCACATCCTTTACCCGGCAAATACGTTCCACCGCTTTGGGCTGAAAAATGTCGCAGCCCAATCCATAAATCGTATCGGTAGGGTAAATGATAACGCCACCCGATCTCAATATTTCAACAACCTGCTTTATAAGTCGTTCCTGCGGATTTTGCGGATGAATATGGATGAGCATAAATTGTTTTAAGCAATACCTGAAAGTAAAACAAATGCACTATTGCACCGGGCAAAGTTGTAATTGGAGAATTACCGATTACATTTTTCATGGCCGGGAAGTAGGACAGCATAATAAAAAGGCCGTCGTAAATTTTTACGACGGCCTCTCTAAAAAATTCGCTACCAAAAACTAATTGATCGTTACTCTCTGGGTATTTTCATTCAATGTTATAGTATATGTGCCTGCAACTGCCGGGGTGTTAAAATCACCGCCGCCGTCCCAGTTAATTTTTCGTTGCCCTGGCAAAGTACCTGCTCCTGCATCTTCATAATCAAATGCCCCCCAGGCATTGCCTGCTAAAAACTTAATTTTTTTGCCTGCTTTCAATGTTATGCTTATGGTCCAAACGCCATTGCCGCTGTAGGTCATTTGTGGTGATGATGGTGGATCCCAATCATTCACGCCGGCCTGGTTGATGCCATCGCCCACTACCCGCATTTCGGTAGCGGCACTCATTTCATATTTTACGTTGTTTACATCACGGCCATTCCAGATAACCCGGTAGCGACCGGCAGTTGTTATGTTTGGCATATTTGCGCCATTTACTTCTAACGAGCTCCCACTTGGCCCTGCCGAACCGTAGCTTCTGGCGTTGGTAACAGTTAAGTCGCCACTGTTCCAGTCGTTATGGTCTATCAGTTTCCATCCATCCACGGTAAAATTTGTCACTCCAACAAAAACGTTGTTGGCAGCCAAACCCATTGCATAATTTGGAAAAACGTTGGGAGGATTCCATCCGGCGCCGGTTGCACCACCAACAAATCCCATTCTGCCTTCACGGATGTCGTATTTCATATTTACAACGTCAATGCTCACCCGGTAAAAACCTGCAGTTGGTACAGTAAGATTGCCACCACTGCCGCTTAAGTTTCCGCCACTGCCGCCATAATTCACATTCCAGCTACGACCCTGCGTAATTTTAAATTCAGCATTGGCTGGCAAATAAATGTACATGTAGTACAATTTGTTTAACGCACCGGGGCGAAGGTCACGTACAAATTCGGGAGCCGTAGGCGGATCCCAGTCGGTGCCATTACCTGTTGCTGCCTGGTAGCCACCCGGCATGTAAAATCGTAACAGTGGCTGATAAGTGTTAACCGTAACTGCAATTGCATTTGAATAAGCAACTGCACCCTGTGCGGTTGTTGCCTTTACGCGGTATTCAATTTTGCCCACAGCACCGCCAGCTACGTTTTCATTTAATGCCGATACGTTTATTTCGGCCTGTGTAAGTGGTTTTGAAAACACCGCCGCACCACCTGCAATTTCCTGTGGTGATGCAAAGTTTTTACCAGAGGAATCGTATTGAATGGTGTAGGTTATTATGCCTGAGTAGCCACGAAACGATGGTGTCCACGAAAAGGTGAGGGCATTTTGTGTAGATGTAGCTAACGTACTCGTTACCGTGGTGGTTGTACTGCTAAACACCGATGGATCGGTGAACGGCGTTACAGTTAGTTTAACCGTATTTGAGGTATAGCGTTCGTTGTTGTTGCTGTAAGATGAGATAACCCTGATGTCGAGGGTATATGGTGTGCCCAGTGTAAAACCATAATTCAACAGCATTGCATTTAAATCGCGGCCGGTAAGAAAAGTGGTGAGATTGCCTTTTACTTGTACGGTTGATGCCTGTGCAAAATTTCTTCCTGTTGAATCAAACTGCAAAAGAAATTTATAGCTGCTGGTGTCGGTAGCATACTTTGGGCTGGTCCAGTTAAATGTAACCACGTTGGTTGTAGAATCAGCGGCGGTTGCCACCACTGTAGTTTTGTTGGCGGTAAGTGTAACGGCAGTACCTTTTTCGTACTGAGGCAGGTCGGCAACTTTATTACAGCCGGCAAAGAAAAAAAATGCTGTTAAACCGGTTAAAAATATCGAGAGAAATTTTTTCATGATTCTTAATTGAAGGATGAGGTTTAAATTTTTACTACAGAGAATTTACCGGTTTTAAAATTGACGGTGATTTTGTAATTACCGGCATTGGGCGCACCGATGAATCCGGGATCTGCATCCTTTTTTTCAAATTCGCCCCCTTCCCATGTTCCACCGGGAAGCATGTGGTATTGGCTGCCCCACTCACCCTGTACCTGGATGAGTTTGTAGTTGCCACCGCCCCTCATTGCCACCGTTAGCTCATAAAGCGTGTTCGAAATTTTGGTGAACTTCTGGTTTACGTCCTGAGGGCTCGGCAACGGATTTGACCAGTCGGGTGTACTAAACGCATTGCCGATAACCCATAAGGTACCATTGGTTGGGATAGGCACTACCACATCGAGGTAAGGCGTAATTTTTACTTTTATCACATTGGAGTACAGCGGAACACTACCATTGGCCAGCGTGGCTTTTATTCTAAACTCCATGTCGTGCGGAATATTTTCCAGCAAATCCATTTTAGAAAGAATGGCATTCAACTCCTTCACATTATAGTTCACCTCAAGGTTGCGGGCAATAGAAATTTCCTGCTTTCTGGCACCCTTAAAATTGGTACCTGCAGTATCAACTTCCAATACATAGGTTACATCCTGCGAGCTACCACCGGTGGTAAAACTGTAGTTGGGATTTGTCCAGGTAAATTTTACACCTGGTTTAATACTGTCGGCCATTACCAACACTCTTGTGGCTGCCGAAGAAGAAGTAAGCACCGGTGCTGTGCCTCCTTCGAGGTAAATTTTATTTTCTTGTTTTTCGCAGGAAGCCATAGCACCAATTAAAACAAGTGCCGGGATTAAATTCTTTAAAAAATTATTTTTCATATCAAATCAATTGAAGAGTGAATTAATAACCAGGATTTTGTTTCATGTTAAGGTTAGCGTTTATTTCCCTTGATGGAATGGGATATAATTTTCGGATAGCATCTACACCGGTGCCGGATGCTACGCCGCCTTTCCACGGCCAGAGATAACTTGCTTCCACAAACTTGTTGTACCTGATCAAATCTGTTCGGCGATGCCCCTCCCAATAGAGTTCTCTTGCTCTTTCATCTAAAATAAAATCAAGGTTTAACTGGCTGGCCGCAACGTTGCCCGAAGCATTTCCATAAGCTCTTGCTCTAAGAATATTTATGTACTGCAGAGCGGTTGCCACATCGCCACCAGTGCCGTTTCTCAAAACCGCCTCGGCATAAATCAAATACATTTCGGCTAACCGAAAAAGTGGCATATCCATATCTGAAAAATCCTGGCTCTGACCGTTGCTGCCATCTCTTTTAATGTTCTTGAATTTGGTAACCGCAAGGCCGTCGGTAAACGCGGTGAGGTTTGTTATCTCCAAATTTTGGCCAGGGGTATAAAATTGCGAACGTTTGTCGGCTGTGCCAGTTACATCTGGAAAAAGATTGGGCAGGTTTTTAGTGGTACGTGCACCACTCCAGCCACCGGCTACACCAAATGCAGTTGCGGGCATTGAGCCGCCAACCGGTGCATGTGTGAGGAAAGTTGTACCACCGTAACCCTGTGTTTTTAAACCGTCGTAGTTAATGGTAAAAATAAATTCGCTGGTGTTTAAATGATTGTCCGCACGCATTAACCAGGTGTAATTCGAAACGAGCGAATACCCACCGTCAATTACCTTTTTAGCATAGGTTATTGCCTCGGTAAATTTTGGCGTACCGCTATAAACCTGCGCATTCAAATATAACCTTGCAAGCAGGGCCCACACAGCACCCTTGTCGGCACGGCCGTATTCATTTGTGCGTTGCGCCGGCATTACTCCCTCAAGGGCTTTCAATTCTGTTTCTATGTAAGTAAAAATTTGTGCACGGGTGGCTTGCGCAGGTGGCGCACCGCCTATTAAATTTGCTTCGGTTACCAGTGGGGGATTACCATACAAATCCATTAACACCCAATACTGAAAGGCTCGTAAAAATCTTGCTTCGCGGGCATATTGCCTTATGTTGTCGGCCTGGGCACCACTAATACCTCTTTCACTCAATTTGGCATCAGCGGCTTCGCGAATGAAGTCGTTGCACAAAGTAATCTGATACATGCTGCGGTAATACAGCCCGGTTAAAAAACTGTTGCTCGGCGTCCAGTTCATGTTGTGAAAATCCTGGATGCCTACATCGCCCCAGGATATTACTGCTTCGTCGGTACTCAACTCCTGAGCCTTCCAAAACAGGCGGTAAAAATCGGAGAAACCTTCGTCTATACCACGTACATCACCATTGCCGGCAGGGCCTGCGTTACCGGTTAATGCAAAACTGCCGTACACTTTTGCCAGCACTTTTTTGTAACCCGTTTCGGAGGTGTAAACTGCTTCCGATGTTACCTCGTTGGTAGGTAGCTGATCAAGATTTTTTGTGCATGACTGTAACAACAGCAAACCTAACAAAGCAAAATAGCTGGTTTTAAAAATCATTTTTTTCATGAGCAATATTTTATCAATCGTTTGAATTAAAAATTAAGGCTTGCGGACAAAACAAAGTTTCTTGGGCGTGGATAAAAGTTATTATCAATACCGCTTGAAACCTCTGGATCTAATCCTTTATATTTTGTAATGACAAAAACATTTTGAACGGTTGCGCCAATTCTTAACACCGATCCTTTTTTCAAAACCTCGCCGGCGTTGTACCCTACGCTAATGTTATCCATACGGAGGAAGGATGCATTCTCTACATAATAGTCCGACAAAAGATACTGATCGCCGTTGCCGGTAAAATTTGTTTCCAGCAAATTCCGTGAGCCGTTTGCTAAATAGCCCAATGGATCAATAATGTTTCGCTGCACACCGGTATTTGAGAAACGGTTGTTGTACATGTAGTTTCCAAAATTGGCCCGCAGTGCAAAACTTCCATCCCATTTTTTCCAGTTTACATTTGAATACGCACCTACAAACACCGATGGGTCGGGCGATTTATAACGGTACAAGTCATCAATGTTTAATAAGCCATCGCGGTTCCTGTCTTCAAACAAACCTTCAATGGGTTTTCCGTCTTTATTGTATATCTGCTGATATACGTAGAAAGAGGATTTAGGGAAGCCCACTGAGTGAACCTGGATATTACTCCCCACACCACCCGCAATACCGCCGGTTAAATTGCCCGGGAATTTTGGATCATCGGCGAAGGTGAGTCTGGTGATTTTGTTTTGGTTGTAGGTAACATTAAAACCAAAATCCCAGCTTAGGTTTTTATTCCTTACGGGTTGTGTATTAATGGTCAACTCAACTCCTTTGTTTTCCATATCGCCAATGTTGGCAACAATTTTATTGGTAAAATTGGTGCCTGCTGGTTGGTCAATTTCGCTTAGGAGGTCGGTTGTTTTCTTTAAATAAACATCAACCGAACCTGTAACGCGGTTGCTGAATATTCCAAAATCGATACCTGCGTTGTAGGTGATTGTTTCCTCCCATTTTCTGTTTGCGGCGTAACCCTCGGGGCGGTACAGGTCGTAAAAGGTATTGCCAAACTGGTATTGCGCCTGGTTGTTCGACAGGTTATACCTGGGCAGGTAGTCGTAATTAGCAATGCCATCCTGCTGGCCGGTAACGCCGTAACCTACACGCAGTTTTAAATCACTAACTGTTCGTGAACTTTTTAAGAAACCCTCATCCTTCATTCTCCATGCAAAAGCGGCCGATGGGAACGTTCCCCACCTGTTTTCTTTTGCAAACCGGGAAGACCCGTCGCGTCGTACCGTACCGGTAAGAATGTACTTGCTTTTGTAATTGTAAATAAGCCGTCCAAAATAAGAGATCAAAACATTGCGTGGAATGTCGAAGGCAAATTTTGGAAAGGTGATAAATGTGCCGTCGGTTGTTTTGTCGGCGTATGGCGTCCACCGCTGGCCCGAGGTTGGGATGGTGTCTAAACTACCATCCGGCTTTTGATACAACTTACCGTTCGCATCTTTCTCAGCGCTGTTGTTGGTGGTTTGAAAATCCTGGTAGCTGTAGCCAGCGGTTGCATCTATGCGGCTGTTGAGGCCTTTAATGTCCTTAGCATAATTAAGATAGGCTTCCAATAATTTATCCTTCCGCGTTTGCAGGTACCTGTTATTTACACCGCCGTGTTTTGCATCGGGTGAACGGAGGTACGAAGAGGCAGCACTGTCGGGGATAACAACTGTGCCCTGGCCTTTAGAAATATCGTAACCCAAATTAAGGTTGGCACGCAGCTCGGGTAGAAAGTGAAGTTTGTAATCAAGTTGAATATTGCCTATGCTTCTTTTTGAGGTGCTTTTATCAGTGCGTTGCTCCAACAAACCAACAGGGTTTCGGGGCGATAGTTGGCGCAAACCAGTTCTGGACGACGGATCGAGCCATTCATAATATCCGCCGAATCTTTTACCACCTGACAGCACTGGTTGTGTGGGGTCGAACCGCACAGCATTACCAATGGCCCCTTCATCGGCAAACCTTGTATTGTTAATAGAACCTTTCAGGTTAACATCAATTTTTAAATGGTTATCGAACAGACTTGGATTTAATGTAAGTGCTAAAGATTTACGTTGCAAATTACCTGTGCGTAAAATGCCATCCTGGGTTAAATAACCAAATGAAACCCGGTAAGGCAGGTAGTTTTTTACCGAGCCCGAAACAGATAAGTTATTGTCCGAGCTAAATGCCTGGTCATAAATTTCATCCTGCCAGTTTGTGTTGGCTGTACCCAGCAATGCTTTTTGCGCCGTGGTGCCATTTGCATTTACATAGGTTCTAAATTCATCGGGACTCAGCACGTCGGCTTGTTTAGGCAAAGTAGCCAGTGCGTTTTGGGTGCTAATACTAAAACGGGGCTTACCGCTTCTGCCTTTTTTTGTAGTGATGATGATAACACCATTTGATGCTCTTGAACCATAGATGGCAGCAGCCGATGCGTCTTTTAAAATGTTGAATGATTCAATGTCGTTTGGATTGATTAAAGCCAAAGCGTTGGCCGAACCAGCAATGCCGCTATTTGAAATGGGCACACCATCAATTACAATCAGTGGATCATTACTGGCGTTGAGCGATGCGCCACCACGTATGCGAATGGTGCTACCCGCACCCGGTGCCCCACCGTTCGAAACGATTTGCACACCTGCAACTTTGCCCGCAATTAACTGCTCGGCTGTTGTAATGGTTCCTTTATTAAAGTCTTTGGCGGTTACCGTTGTAATGGCCCCGGTCACATCTTTTCTTCTGGCGGTACCATAACCTGTTACTACTACCTCGGTTAAGTTTGCCGCGGCGGCCTGCAAGGTTACCGATGCCGTAGTGCCTCCCGTTATTTGCAGCTCACGTGTGGTAAAACCTACCGAACTAAAAACAAGTGTTGTGGCATTGGCCGGCACAGAAAGCGAATAAGCTCCATCAGAAGTTGTGGTTGTGCCGCGGGTTTGGCCTTTTACCGCAACCGATACGTCCGCAATACCTTTCCCCTCAGCATCAAGTACACGGCCGGTAACAACTTTATCTTGCGCAAAAGTTATAATTGAAAGGAGCAGAAACAAGGGCAGCCCTGTTGCATAAAGCAGTTTTCTCAAGTTCATAAGCATATCTCGTTTTTAGTGAAGTTTACAGTCTCAATGTGTATTGAGAACACAATTTTAAGATTTTTTTATTTAGCTGAAAGAAATTTTTCGACGGAATTGTTTTTAATTCTTTCGTTTTTTTAGTCTGTTTTAATCGTTGCAGGCAATGGTACCAAAAAACTTAAACGGCCATTAAAGAGGGTGCAATTTTTATTGGTTCAAACTTTTTGTTTTTTAGCCCAGGCCGGATTTTGTACAATTTCCCCGGGCGATGAGGCACATCTTCTTCCATTTCATTTATGTCATCAAGCCAGTTTTTTAAAGTGATTCTTTTTCTAAAATTGCGGCGGTCTAACTCTTGCCCAAGTATCGCCTCGTACAGATCCTGCAGGCGGCGGAGTGAAAATTTTTCTGGTAAAAGATTAAAAATTACGGGATGCTCTATCACCCGTTCTCTGAGGCAATTGAGGCTGGTTTGCAAAATTATTTTATGGTCGAAGGCCAGCTCAACTATGTCGGCAACGTTGTGCCAGTGCAACTCGTTGTGTGTAAGTTTTAGTTTAAGACTCTTGATATCTACCAGCGAGTAGTATGCCGTTGTAATTACGCGGCCCGATGGGTGGCGGTTAATGTTTCCAAAAGTGTGCACCTGCTCCAGGTAAACATCCTTCAAACCGGTTCTTTGTTCCAGCACACGGTATGGTGCCGATTCCAGGTCTTCGTTTGGCTGTACTAAATCGCCAATAAGCGACCAAAGATCCTCAAACTCTTTGAGGTCAGATTTTATGAGTAGCACTTTTAGTTGCTTGTCCTGGTAACCAAATATTACACAGTCAACCGACACGGCAATATTAAAATACTCGAGATGCCGGCTTTTTTCTATAGCCGCGGTTTTTAGTGATGTCTGCTTAATCATCTGCTATTATTGAATGGTGAGAGAAATAGTTTTGGTTTTATTGTTGGTGTTGATGGTAAAGTAATAACTGCCTGCAGATAGACCTGGAACATGTACCGGCACTAATGTTACGCCAGCACTGGTAAGCCGGTTGTGTACGGTTTTTATAAACTGGCCTGCGCCATTGTACAAATCAATTTTTGTTACCCCGCTTTGTGGTAAACGCAGTTCAATTTGCAAATAATTTTTTGCGGGGTTGGGATAAATCTTTGCTTCAATTTGCGGCACTGCTACAGGCAAATTAGTTACCGGGGTGGTTGATACATTGTTTACGTTGCGGTTTACATATACCTGGTATTCGCCGGGTTGCAGCGTAATATTTTGTGCACCGCCGGTAGAAGTAAAGATGGTGTTGGTAAAATAATTAAACCAGTTGCCGGCGGTAGGAAAAGTAATATTTGCCGTTTGGCTCACCACATCAAAGTTGCCGAGCACCACCACATCCGAAGTATCATTAGCGGTAGTAATCTTTACCCATTTTACCGCGCCACTCAAACTTTTTTGAATAGTGCCCGTTTCAAAAGCTCCGGTAAACCACTGATGAAAACGCAGTCGGTTTAACTGGCTGTACACATTGAACACTGCTTTGCGCCGGGCATCGTTTTGGTAATCCCAACGAATAGGTTTGGGGTCAAGTTTTTTATCGCAATCGCCGCCTTCGCCATTGGTGGAGAGGTAGCAGCGGGAGTAGTCGTAACCCAGCTCGCCAAATTGCCAAATCATTTTAGGGCCTGGTATGCCAAGCAGGAAGGCGGCATTGAGCTCCATCCTCTTCAATGCAGTTGCAGTGTCTTTTATATTGTAGCTGCCCGAGGAATTACCATACTTGATGTTTTTAAAAGTAACCCGTTCTTCATCGTGGCTTTCCATGAATGTAACCAGGTGTGGGTTTGTCCAGCCGCGGGAGGTATAAACGCCATTATCTAAATTAGAGTTGGCTAAGTAACCCATCGAAGCTTCCTGGTACTGCGTCCACACATTCGACCAGAGCATCATACCCGCATCAGCCAGTTCTTTTTCTTCGGTGTTATCGGCAAAGTGTTCTAAAATCACGTAGCCTTCGGCATCAACCGCCTTTACTGTATTTTGATATCCTTTAATAATGGCAATGCGGCTGGCATCGTAAGCCGAAAAGTTGGCGTCGTTGGTAGATGTTTTTTGTGTAAGTCCTTTCGAAAAGTCAATGCGGTAGCCATCAACTTTATATTCTGTCATCCAGTGCTGCAACACCCGGTTGAAGAAGTATTTGGTGTGAACGCTTTCATGGTTAAAGTCGTCGCCAAAACCGAAGGCATGTGGTTGCGTGGCATTGTACCAGGGGTTACCGGCAAGGCCGTATAAATCTTTTAGCGGCGACGGGCCATAGGTGTGGTTCAACACCATGTCCATAATCACTGCAATACCGTTCTTGTGGCAGCTGTCAATGAATTCCTTTAGCCCGTTTTTGGTACCATAATATTTATCGGGAGCAAAGTATTGAAAGGTGTTGTAACCCCAACTGATGTTGCCTTCAAATTCGGTAACGGGCATCAGTTCAATTGCATTTATTCCCAATCTTTTCAGGTAGCTCAGTGTGTCTTTCAAAGCTTTATAGTCGTGTGCGGCTAAAAAATCCCGCAGCAACAACTCATAAATCACCAACCCTTTTTGAGATGGCTGCGCAAAATTGTTTACCGACCAATTGTATGCTGGCTGCGCCGTTTGCAATACACCCACCATTCCAGTTTGTCCGGCCGGGTAGGTCTTCAGGCCCGGGTAAGTTGCAGCCGAAATAAAAGCATCATTAAACGGATCTAAAATTTTCTCGGCGTAAGGATCGGCGATTTTTGTTGACCCATCCACTAAATATTGAAAGCCATATTCGGTTCCGGCGGTCAATCCGTTTATAGTTACCCAAAAAAAGTTTCCGTCAGGGGTTTTCGACATTTGGTAAGTACTGTTTTGCGTCCAGTTATTAAAATCGCCCAACACAAAAACATTGCCCTTTCCCGGCGCACGCAGCACTAGTGTAACCGAAGTATTACCTGCCAAATAATTAATGCCATCCTGCACGCCGGCGGGCAAAGGAGCTACAGGTGTAGCACCCGCCACGTTAATGTTTAACGTATCGTACCTAACCGTTGCTCCATCATTGGCCTCGGCAACAATTTGCTGTACACCCGTAGCTGTTACCGTGGAATTTCCGGTAATAGTTTGCGCATTTGTAGCCGCAGCTATTTGGGTTCCGTTGTGATAAAGTTTTAAGGCCGCATTGCTATTGGACTTTGCGTTGACGGTAAATGCCGTGCCTACCGTCCAGGTTTGTTGTTCGGGGGTGGGGTTAAACTTTGGTTCCCGAAAGGGCTGGTCAATACGTACAGCAAGTGCGTTGGTGTACACCGGCACGTACATGTTGCTTCCATCCGCATTGCGCAAAGCTCTTGTGCCATTACCGTTTCTAAAAAGAATAGCAATCTTCTGAATGGTTTCGGAAGTATTGGTGATACCAAAGAAACTGCGGAGGCTTCCATTGATGGTGTAGCTCCACTTATTAGTACCGGCCGTTGGTGCGTTAAATGCAGCGGTGGTAGTAGCCCACACCGATGAAACATATTTCCAATCGTCGGCATTGGCACTCAGGTTGGTTATAACACCAATATGCACATACACATCAGTTAGCGGTGTATAACCAGCAAGGCCTGTGTTTCCTTTTGTAGCATCGGCAGTAATAACAAAGGTTTGGGCGGCATCGGCTTCCTTTGGAAACGCAGGCGACCAGCTAAGTAATTGGGCATGTGTAAATAAGAATAGGGGGAGCACAAGGCAAACAAGCAGCAATCTTTTCATAAAACGGTTTCTTGCCGATAAAGATAGTAGTATGTACCAAAAACACATTGATTTTATTCGACTCTTTCCGTACCGTTATTTTTACACCCATTATGACTAAGGGCACGAAAGATTTACACAGGCAAACTACCGATCTCTTAAAAAAAATTGAGCAGAACAACGTTACACCGGATGATATTGATGGCATCAGCGAGGTGCTTCGGTTTCACGAACGGCGATACTATATTGATAACGATCCACTGATTTCGTATTCTGAATACGACCGTTTATACAAACAGTTAGCAACTTTGGGTAGTAACACCTGCTTACACCTGGTGAGGTTTGCCACCGCGACGAGGGATTGAAAAAACGCAGTTTCAAAAAGCAGTTCCGTAGCGGGCGGCGAGTTCGCTACGTGAGTGTACATTGAGTTTGCGGTAAATGTTCTTTACATGAGTGTTCAATGTTTCAATGGAGATGAATGATGTGGCTGCAATTTCTTTATAGCTTAATCCTTTCACCAGGCTTTGGAGAATGGCTTTTTCCCTGGTGGTGAGATTTGAATCATCTAGCTCGTGTTCTTTTAAATGTTGTTTTTGAAAATAGTCGAGCACCTTGGATGCAATCATGCCGTTCATCGCCGACTCTCCCGTATAAATAGCTTCAATGGCATCCAATATTTTTTGGGGACTGTCTTTTTTTAGCAGGTAACCATTGGCACCTGCTTTAATGGCGCCAAAAATTTTTTCATCATCTTCAAACACCGTCAGCATCATTACTTTCATTTCGGGCCAAATTTTTTTTAGTTCCCATACGCCGGCAATACCGCTCTTGCCCGGCAGGTCAATATCCATCAATACCACATCGGGTTTGTCCACTTCAAATAATGGAATCATGTCCTCGCAACTTTCCAGCTTGTGAATGAGTTTAAGGTTTTCGTTCAGTTGCAGAATGATGGAGAGGGTTTGGCGGTACTGAGCATTGTCTTCTATGATGGCGACAGAAATCATGTTGATTAAAGTTAGTTAGCCTGTTGTCTTTTTCTTGTACCAAGTTGTTGGTATTTTAAACGGATGCGACAACGAGAGCCGGATAATTGTACCCTGGTTTTTTTCTGTTTCCATTTGCAGCTTGCCATTCATTTCTTCAGCTCTTTTGTACATATTTTTTAAACCCTGGCCGCTGCCTTTCACCCTGCCATCAAGGCCTTTGCCGTTATCATTAATTTCAAGGATGAATTTTTGATGGTTTATAAAAAGATTGACCCGGCACTCCGAAGCTTCTGCATACTTAATTATATTGTTGATGGCTTCTTTAAAAATCAGCAGAATGTGTTGGCGAAAGTCGCCCGGCACAGGTAAGCTTTCATCAACATTTTTATTTTCAAAAATCAACAAGATGTTGCTTGCATGAGTGACAGGTCTTGCAAATTTGAGCATGGCCTCCATCAAACTTTTAAGATTATCGTATTGCGGGTTAGTGGCCCACGAAATCACTTCCAGCCGGTCCATCATTTCGGTTGCGTTTTCTTTTATCAACCCGGTAATTACCTCGTCTGGGCTGTTCCTGCTTAATATTTCCGAATAAACTTTTACGCTGCTTAATGTGGCTCCAACATCATCGTGCAAGTCGCGGTGAAGACGCTGACGGACGGCGAAAATTTTTAATTGCTGTTTAAGCCTGTAACGAAAAACTAAATGTAAGACTGCGACTATTGCAAGTAATACAAGTCCCTGAAACCACAATGTTGCCCAGTACGGGGGGGTAACAATCACTACTATTTTTGTGGGAGACTCATTCCACACACCTTGGTGATTGGCATTTTTCACAAGTAAAATATAAGAACCGGGGTCAAGGTTCGTATACGTAATTGAGGAATGATCTGTTATATAAGTCCATTCTTTATCAAACCCTTCTAATTTGTAAGCGTAAGTAAAACTTTCAGGATTAATAAAATCCATGTTGGCAAGTTCAAAGCTGATGACAGATTGATCATGACTTAATTCTATTGTATCTGTTAAGTAAGAAGCACGGAAAAGGAATGATCCTGCTGCCGGCACTACCGGTTTATTAAAAAGACGTATCTCTGTAATGATTGTGTTTTGTTTGTTTTGAAAGTTCTTAAAGTTATTTGGGTTGAAGTAAATCAGCTGTCCGTCGTTTGTGCCGAATGCCAATGTACCGTCCATACCCTTTAAAGAGCTTAAGAAAGAAAAATTAAATGCAGGAAGACCTGAGCTTTTGGTATAATTCATAAAACTGCTCGTTAAAGGATCGAATCGGGAAATCCCATTATCTGTACTTAGCCATAAAATGCCTTGGTCGTCTTCTTCAATACGATAAATGAGATTACTTGGTAGACCATCCTTCATAGTGTACCAATAAATACTGTCTTTTTTGATGTCAAGACAATTTAAGCCTCCACTTACAGTACCAAACCACAAAAGGCCATTTTTGGCTAGCTTAACGCAGCTCACAACATTGTGGCTGATCCTTTTCGAGCCTGCTGAGTTTTCGTTATAGTTCTTAAATGTTGTTTGTGATGGAACGCCTTTGTCTATTTGATAACTGTACAAACCACTGCCCCAGGATCCGATCCACAAACGATCGTGTCCTTCTTTTGCAATTTGACTGATGCTTGACCCTCGGAAGGCAGTTGAATCATTTCTATCCACATTCATTCGATAAATGCGGCCATAGGGCGGGTCGTAATAAGCCAGGTCTGAAATATTGGTTCCACCACTATAGGTACCTATCCATACCCGACCAAAATTATCTTCCTCCGCTACCAAAACGTTATTATTTGAAATGGTATGAGGATTTCCCTCTTCATTTTTAAACTGAATAAATTGTTCGGAACCAGGTGGACGATAAAATAGGCCATGCTTATTGGTAGCTACCCAATAGCCGCCTTTCTTGTCTTTCATCTGTGAGGCAATTTGAACGTCAGCATCTGGTTTCATCAATTTGATCCTCTCATATTTTCCGCTGGAGAAAATATATCGGTAAAGGCCCTGGATCGTTCCAATCATCCAGACACCGGCTTTTTCTTCCCACACCGATTGTAGTATTGTTTTTTTTGCGTAGGCGCCCATTCCAGGTAGCGAATAGAATAAGAGGTTAGGGCGGTAAGCCTGAAAGAGGCCTTTGTCACTAGTACCGATCCAAACAATGTCATTTCTGTCAATAAAAATGGTTGTGATATTGGATGGATCAAATGTGGTGTCTGTTGACATGACCTTTTGAAAAATGTTTTTCTCGTACACAAACAATCCTTTCGAAGAACCAATCCACATTCTGCCCGCCCGGTCTTTTTTCAGGCTTCGGATTTCCAGGTTTTCTTTTAAGATTGCATCATATTCCGCAGAGGGGCTAACTACCTGAAAGTTTTGAGGTGATAGGAAGAAAATTCCTTTATCTGAGCCAACCCAAGCAACGCCATTGTCGCCTGTTTCTATGCTGCGAAAGTCTTTTGTCTTATCAGTTATATGTACCTCTTTAACTTCCTTCTTTGTCCAATCAATGTCAAAACATCCACCTGAACTCACCACAAAAAAATGATCTTTTTTATATTCCCAGAAGTCGTTTAGCCGTGAGGGGGCCTTAAGAAAAAACAAGCTATCGATTACATGTCCTGTGGTAGTTATTTTATAGATTGATTGTGCCGCACCTGCGAGAATGTATTGCTGTGTTCCATCTAATTTCACCGTCATGATGGTTGCCCGCGAAGGTTCTTTAATGTGTGACTCTATCCTTTTAATCCTTCCGGAAAGCCGGTCATACATATTCATGAAGCCCGATAAAGTGCCAATCCAGATATTTCCTTTTTTGTCTTTCACCAAACTAGTTACATAATTATGTGTCATGGAATTTGTATCTGAAGGATCTCTCAAAAAACGTTTTACTCTCGAACCATCATAGCGATAAAGGCCGCTGATGGTGGCTATCCAAATAAAGCCATCATCATCTTGCTCCAACGTACAGTAGAAAGCCTCTGTTGGCAGACCTTTAACCTGTAGTTTTTTAATTAAGAAGTTGTTTGGGGATTGCGCCGCTGCAAGGTTGCTGTATAATAGCACAGCCATCAATAGAGCAGTTGCAATTTGGTTCATGATCTTAAGTTACAATTAGTTTGCATAGCCCTAACCCAATTCACTTCTTTAAACAATGCTTCGTTGATGGGATGAGGTTTGACATTGAAAAGAGAAGCCATGTGCGGCTTCTCTTTTCAAATCGAATAAGCATTTGTCTGTCTCATTAAAATAAGCAGCAGCCTGCTCTTTTTTTTATTTACCTAAAGGAGCCAATGCGTCGCCAAATTTCTTTTTACCAAATGCCCTTGTTTCCGCATCATCTAAAACAGGGGATATTTCAAGGTCTAACACACTGTTCCAATTCAACGCCCAGCTATAGATGGCTTCCGTAGTATTGGCTTCAAAAATGGCCACTCCTTTTGAATGGGCAACATCGTGCCAGCGGCCAATGAGTTTTATGTTATCGCCCATGTCTTCTTTGTCGTTGTCCGGCGTCATTTGTGCAAAACCTTTTAAAGCATCATGCCTTTGGTCGGTGTGCAATTTGTACAGTAACATGAATTTCATTTTGAGCCTCCTTTATTTTTTATTTTGGTGAAATTTGTAGAGTGCTTGTTTTTGAAAGCCCGTTGCCGAAAATAGAAATGTGCAAAAAAGGGTAATGAATTTTGGAAGCCTTGCGACTTCCCAAAAGGTTAGCGTTGTATATCCAACTTGTGTTGCTGTGGTCGCAAGACGAGTTAAAAAAAACATCAGCATGTAATTTATCTCGCATGCCACCGCCAAGAATTATCCTTAAAAACCGAAAAGTATCTATCAAGCATTCCCGAGTGAAAACTATTCGCAACCAACTGCAATTACGGCAAAGCACATGAGGCAACTTCCAGCAGCACAGCCAAAAAAGACGCCAACACCTATTGCTGGGTTAGCGAATGCTAGTGCAACGCCAGCAGCTGCACATGCCGGTATTGACTTAAGGCACCAGTCTTTGCAGTTTTTTGTTGCATTTTTTCTAAAACATGACTTCCAGCTATTAGCTTTCTTGACGACACCTGACTTGTCTGAGTAATATTCTTCACCAGCTTGAAGCTGAGCACTCCAATCGCTTCCTTTGCCGAGAATAATGTATGCGATGTATTCGGTTTTGCCATCGTAACGGTAAATCATCGACGCAGGCTTTCCCTCCGCATTATAAAAGTCATAGGCATAAAATTCTTTTTTTCCGGCAGTTTGCATTCCTGTCATAAATACAGATTGGTTCATTTGTTTAAACCCCTTTTGTTTTAACTGCTTTTCTAACGCTGTCCATCCGGGGTTAGAACCAAATTCTTTCCATTTCTGAATAACCTTTCCTGAGTCAAATATGCATGCTCCTTGCTGAGCGTTTAATTTCATAGTAAAGAGCACCATTGAAAAAATGATAATCGACAAATAAGGCTTTTTCATTGTGTTTGGTTTTAATAGTTATTTCAATATTGATTTGCTGCTCCAGTGTAGAAATGCTGTTTAGAAGGCTTTATGGGTTTACTGATTACCGTAATTGTTCGTGCCATTATTTATAAGCAACATTCCTTTGTTGTTCACCGAATAAACTCGTTGAAAGGCTGGATGTCCATGTCCAGCTCTATATTGTACCTGCTGCACACTGCTACATTCTTTCATACAGTCGTTTAGCGCTCCTTCTCCAGAATCCACACCTGCGTAGCATCTCCGTCTATGGCATCGTACTGTTTCACCTTGCATCCGTTTTCAGTAACGCATTTGTTGTTGGCATCCAGAACTTTCAACGAACCCACATTGCGAATGAGATAAGCATTGGATTGGCCGGGAATTTTGAAAAACATCCATTTCTGATTGGGCGTATTGATTCGAAAAGCCTGCATACCTTCCATCAGTGGATTAAGGTCGGCCTGAATGCCGGGCTGAAGTGGGTTGCCGTCCTGAATATAGCCCCATGTCCACATCTGAACCCGGGCATTGTTTTCCAACATGTCATCACCATCTACTTCTAAAAATTTCCCATTGCATTTTATGGTATATCCAACCCCAGCCCTTTTGATGTCAAATTTATTGTTGGCTTCCGACTTGCCCAGGCTCCATAGCTGCACCTTACATCCATCTTCGCCATTACAACCGGCGCTGACATCAAGGTATTTTCTTCCACTATAGCATCTGATAAAATAAGTGCCCTCTTCCAAAGCTGTACCCGCTATATTCTTGAATATCTGGCTGACGTTGTAACTGATGGCTTCAGCTACTTTCTCGGGATCGGGTAAAATGCTCGTGGTATTCGCTTTAGCTATTTCCCAAGAGTTGCAAGCGGTAGAGAACTGTCCGGGTAGGGCTAGGGGCAGAGGTACGCCTGTTCGCTCTATTCTATTCAACGTTTTATAGGCGGCAGCTAAATACCATTCCGGATGATGATAGCAAAAGCCTCCGAAACCGGTACTTATTTTAACTGGCGTTTTGCTGTTTATCTGCTCCTGCAAAAGGTTAGGGCCCATACTTGCAAATGCTGGTAAAAGATTGCCATCTCCAACAAATGTTCTTTCAGTGGTATTAAAGTCATAGCCATCAAGATGTCGGTAAAAATTGCGGGTACCTCCACGTGAATATCCCATGGCATAAGCAGGCATGAGGGTGGCCGGGTCATCCATAAATTCAAACCGCTGCAAACGATTGCCCTGCTCAAAAGCTCCGTCCATCTCAGATACAAAATCACCGTCGCCAACATGGGGCGAGGCAAAGGTGTAAACACCCTGTGCTTTAAGGCGATGTACTTTATAGAGATACATGGCAAAGAGTTGAGCATGCGCCCCGCCCAGGCTATGACCCGTAATCCACACTTTTTTGCGAGCTCCGCCAAACGCTAAAACCTGTAAGGCTGTTCTTTCTTTAATTATGGATAAGCTGTTCCAGAAGCCCGAATGCACTTTGCCACGTAGTCCGTCGCCTGGCTGTATGCCCCAAAAGCTAAAATCTGTTTGCATCCATTCCATCAGGCTACTTTCTCGGCCCACCTGATCGGTACCACGAAAAACCACGAAAACCGCATTTTCATATCCAATCACCATTGCTTCCGGGTCGTAACCATCTGCATTTTCCCTGTAGATAAATTCATAGTCTGGCGGCGTGCCGCCTGTGAGGGGCATAAAAAGGTGTTTTGTTTCGGCGATAAATTTTGCCTCAAACAGAGTAGGACTTTTATGAAGCAGTTGTTCATTAAGGTTACCGCCTGCATATTCATCAAGTCCTTTAGGATAAATAACAGTGCTGAGAAAACCGAGGAGGTAAGCATTGATGTCGCTTCTTCCTGTGGCATCAGCCTGAAACCGGGTATTGAAAGTATTTTGTCCACGGCTTTGGGCAATTGCTGGTAAATGAAAAACCATTAGGCTGCCTAAAAGCCATCCGGCTAATTTGTGGTGATGCATTTTTATTGATTTTGTTTTTTAAAAAAGTAATTGATTTTAACTGTCTATTTTATGTATCTGCTAACGCTACTGGAAAGCTGCTAAGCCTCTACCGTTTGGAGTAGTATTTCTTTTGCCCATCTTTTGTTAGCAACAAGCCTTCGTTGCTTACAGTGTAAGATCCTTGCAATGTGGCCACTCCATGTTCAACGATGTACAGTTTATTACCTTCAACATACCATTTCAGATTGTCCTGCCAGTCATCCAAAGAGCCGGAATTTTCGCCAGCCACATTTACCATGGTGCTTCGTTGGCAGACGCCGGTGGACGATAGATTCAATCCCTCCTGTATGCTTCCATCACCATTGGCACTATTACTTGTTTGCCTATGCACCCAAATGCCTACAAGCCTGTTGTCCACCATTGACGTAGCTGTTGTCGTTCCTTCCTCTGCGCGCGACATAGTTATTGTGCGTTCCTCTTTTGTATAAAATAATTCCAGCAAAGCACCCTTCATCTCCCATGAAATACTACCGCTATTGTCAGTTGCCACAAACTTGATGGCAAGACCTATAACGTCATCTTTTTGTTTGCCTGTTAGCACATTGCCATGGGCTTTTCCGTTGAAAATCGTTTTTGCGCCTTTGCCATCGGCAAAAACAGAAGTGCCCGTCACATCGCCGTCTTCATTTTTAAAAGTTGTTATCAGTTTGCGGCCATCTTGTTCCGACTCGTACTTTCCTACGAATGAAGTTTGACTATGTGCGGCAAAAAGCAGAAAGATGCCTGTTATGAGGCTACACAAATTTTTCATGGTGAAGTGTTGAGTGGTTTTTTAAAAAAGAAAGTAATGAGTACATGCTATCGCCTGACACCGATGCAGCGCCTGTTATTTGCAAATTCCTTCTTCTCTTTTATCCTAAGATTTTTATTGCATCATCAATTGCATCTGCAGCCATGTTTAAAACGCTTTGTAAAACATCGCCCGTTGCTTCTGCTGTGTAGCCAGCACTTCTTAAAGCAGTAGCCATTGCCTTGCCACCCAGGTCAAACATGCTTTTCAACACTTCTCCAGTTTCTGTTGCTGTGGCGCCTGCAAATTGTAGGGCTGCGGCCATGGCTTCGGCAGAAAGGGTATAAGCCTCTTTTAGTGCTTTAGCGGTTGCTGATGCACTTGCGTTTGTACCTTCCATCAAAGCACGAGCTACCTGTTTAGCGGTAAAGTTTGCCGATTTCATGGCAATCGCAATGGCAGAAACAGTTGCGCCATAGATGTCCTTCAAGCCTTTTGCTATTTCCGTTGCACCTGCGTCGGCTTCTTTCATCCATTGAGTGGCATTTTGTGCCTGTGCATTATAGCCATCTTTCAATGCTGACATCACCTGTTTTACTGTATAGCCGGCAGCCAAAAGCCTATCTGCCACTATATTGCCAGTAAGGTTGTACATAGCTTTCATTTGTCCTGCTATTGCAGTTACAGTAAATCCGGCAGCTTTCAATAGAACGATGGCTCTATTGCTTCCTAATTCGAAATAATTTTTGATAGCGGCTGTTACTTGCCCTGCCGAATAACCAGCCATCTGGAGTGAGGTAATGCTGATGTATTCTGATACGCCATACAGTTCGTAAGCAACGCGTGCAGCTTCTGTAGCTGTCCGGCCGACGGCTTTGATAGCTGCTACGGTGTGATCCACTGTATAATTGAAGACTTCTTTCAACCCTTCTGCAGCAGCATCTAGACTACAGCCGCATTGTAATTGCGATGAAAGGATCTGAGGCGCAGTGGCATTATAAATTGTTTGAGCCGCTTCAGTTACACCAGATGCCGACCATTTTTGCTTAAGGGCACAAACGGCTTCATTCAAAGATTTGCCCGCATTTTTCAGATTACTTGTTTCGAGGTTCACTCTTGCCTGGTAATTGAAAACAAAGCTAGATTGGGACCTCACCAAAACCATACGCGTATTTCTTCTGCCGACCATATTGGTTTGCACTACTTGTGCCTGCATTTCATGTATGTTTAATATGGCAATAAGTGCAAAGGAGATTATTTGTTTCATCTTTTTGTATTTGATTGGTTAACTAATGGTTTTGTAAAACGTTCATCGTACCGGCATACTAAATATTTTGCTAAGGCAATCTTGCCCCCAGCATTGGTACCCGATTTATTTATTCTTTCGTTTTATCGATGCATGTTTGATAACCAATAATATTTAGCGTAACGGATCTGCATACGCCAAGGTTTTTCACCATCCGCTATTGTGCAATCGCACGTCATCCCCCAAGTTTCTAATGAATTATCCATCCCTCCGCATTGTACTCAGCATCATTTGCATCGGCGGTGTTGAAGTAGCCCGAATAATCAATTACACCTGATGCTCCGGCAAACTTGCCTCTGCCGCCAACAATGTTGGCCTTACCATTGAAGCCTACAATCGTTGCCGAAAAGGGGAACGTGCCACCAATGCCGGTGATAGCAGCGGTAAACACTGCATCGCCTTTGTCGTTATACAATACCGAGTTGATGATTTGTGCCTGCAGGCTTGCAGGAATATTCAATGAATTAATCAGCGAAGGCAAAGGGGCAAAATCGGCTGACTGAATTAACGGTAACGGGCCTTCCAAAACAGGATAGGAAGGTATGTCGGCCACCGGCGCCGCCACCGAACCTAGAGGCGGAGCTTCGGGAGCATTGGTGTAGGCCAATGGGTTGAAATAATTTTTTACGTTGCCCATGTGCGTAGCGTTGCCCTCACCACCGCCGGGAAAGTGTGCAAAACCAACAAAGGCTTCGCCATTCACCACAACAGGGGTGGGTGCCGTTGGCGAAACCCTGCACCAGGTATCCACTTGTACTTTGAATGGCTTCTGTTTGTTTTTATGACGGGTTTCTTTTTGGCAGGCAGTCACTGCAAGTACAAGCAGAAGAATTGCCGACAATAGCCTAGTAGCTGTATCCATTCGTGTCATAAAACAACTTTTGGTTGATGAAAATGGTTACGGAAGAGTAGCTATCAGGGGAATGGAGTTACTGCTTTTCAAATGTAGATTGAGTATAATGCAAAGGCAATCCCATAAACTTGGTATTTTTTTATCATGCCGAAAACTAAGAATGACGAAACCTGTCTGTAGAGGGTTTTAAAGAAATAACACTTGCGCCAACAAAAACATTCGTTTTCCCCAACTCTTTTTGTACCATTATTTTTACAGCAATTATGAGTAACGGCACCAAGGACTTACACAAGCAAACGACCGATCTCTTAAAAAAAATTGAGGAGAACAACGTTACACCAAAGGATATTGATGCCATCAGTGAGGCGCTGCGGTTTCACGAACAACGATACTATATTGATAACGATCCACTGATTTCGGATTTTGAATACGACCTTCTATACAAACAGTTAGAAAGTTTTGAAAAGGAAAATCCTGATCTAATTAAAAAGGATTCACCAACTCAACGTGTAGCACTCGGGTTAACAAAAGCTTTTCCAACGGTGCAGCATTTGGTGCCCATGCTTTCGCTCGACAACTCGTACAATAACGAAGACCTTATTGATTTTGACCGCAAAGCGAGAGAGCTGACGAAGCTTAATGAAATTGAATACTGCATCGAACCAAAATTTGACGGAGCTAGTATATCGTTGCTCTACGAAGATGATCACCTGGTAAGAGGTGCCACCCGTGGCGATGGTGTGCAGGGCGATGACATTACACCCAACATCAAACAAATTCGTTCCATTCCACTTTCGGCGAGGTTTTCAGACTACGGTTTGCAAACAGTGGAAATCAGGGGCGAAGTATTGATTAACAAAAACAATTTCAAACAATTCAATTCAAGCCTAACCGATCAGGGGTTGGCACCACTTGCCAACCCACGTAATGCCGCCGCCGGTACGCTGCGTATAAAGGATCCGGCTGAAGTAAAACGCCGTAAGTTGGAAGCCTTTGTTTATCATGTAAGCTATTATACTACGGTTGACGGATGGACGATGAGAGAGGAGAGTACTAATGCGCCGTCATCAGCCAAATCTCATCCATCATCAATTTCAACCCACTCCAATATTCTGAAAATGTTGGGTGAGCTTGGTTTCAGAAGTCCGGACAAGGAAAAAAAACTAGTGAAAGGTATTGCCGCCGTTGTTGACTATTGTTTGGCCTTTGAAGCAGGAAGAGATGAGCTGCCTTACGAAATTGATGGTATGGTAGTTAAGGTAAACGACTTTGCCTTGCAGGAAAAGTTGGGCATGACGTCTCACCATCCACGCTGGGCCATTGCTTACAAGTTTAAGGCAAGGCAAGCCACCAGTAAACTTTTGCGTGTAGAATACCAGGTGGGTCGCACGGGCAACATTGGCCCCGTGGCTAAAATTGAGCCGGTGCATATTGGTGGTGTTACGGTCAGTTCGGTGTCGTTGTTCAATGAAGATGTAATCAGGGAAAAAGATATCAGGGTTGGCGATACGGTGTTAGTAGAACGGGCAGGCGATGTAATTCCCTACATTGTAAAACCACTTGCTGAATTGCGCACAGGCAAAGAGCAATCAATTGTGTTTCCAAAAAATTGCCCCTCTTGCGGCGATGAAGTTTACCGTGTAGCCGAAGAAGCGGCCTGGCGATGTGTGAACATTAACTGCCCCGCACAGGTGCTGGAAAAGCTGATACATTTTGCCAGTAAAGATGCGATGGATATTAGGGGCTTAGGTGGTGCACTCATTGAAAAATTTGTATCGGGTGGCTTGCTACATTCAATACCCCAGATTTATGAACTGGATTTTGAAGCCATTGGAAAACTGGAAGGCTTTGGAAAAAAATCGATAGAGAATTTGCAGAAGGCGGTAGAGGCTTCAAAGAGCCAAACTTTATACCGGCTCATTTATGCATTGGGTATACGATTCGTTGGCGAAACCACCGCAAAAACACTTGCACATGCCATTGACCATTTGTTACAATTAAAAGATTTTGATGAAGAGGCACTGCAAAAATTAGAAGACATAGGGCCAAAGGTTGCTGCCAGCGTAGTGCAGTTTTTTAGTAACTATGACAATATCAAAATGCTTGAGCAATTAGAAGCCAACGGTATTTTGTTAAGCAATGAAAAAAAACAATTTACAGCAGGCGCGGGCCTGCAGGGTAAAAGTTTTTTATTTACCGGTACACTCTCAAAATTAAAACGCAGCGATGCGGAGGCCGAAGTGGAAAAACAGGGAGGCAAAATTGTAGCGGGTGTCAGTAGCAAACTCAACTACCTGGTTGTAGGCGAAGATGCAGGCAGCAAATTAGAGAAAGCAAAAAAAATTTCCACCATTCATATCATTAGCGAAGACGAATTTCTACAAATGCTGCCCAATTTAAACACCCCAAATTAACTCCTGGGCTTAGCCGCAATTCATTTCGTGTTTAACATCACCTTACTAAGCATTTATAAAAAACGGCATAGAATTTTAAGTAGTTTATGCACAACCGTTATAATTACGATTTAAAATTCCGCTAAAGAAAACAACATGATCAAGAAATTACCCGGAGAACAATGGAAAACACTTCTATTTAAAGGAAGCAAAGAATTACGTAACAGTTATGCTATTTCCACCGCAGGCCGCATAGCCAGTTTTAAAGAAGATGTATTGGAGGATGGCAAGCTACTTACCGGATCGCTTACTACTGGTTACCGTACCCTTAATTTACACCGGCCCGGCTATAAAGGCACACTGTACATACACCGGGAGCTGGCAAAACTGTTTATGCCCAAACCAACCGCCAAACAGGTATATGTGGTTCATAAAAACCACAATAAACTTGACAACAACATTAAAAATTTAAAATGGGCAACCGTTGATGAGATGATTGCACACCAGCAAAACAGTCCTGCAAAAATTGCCTATAAGGAAAAACAAGCCGACAGGCAGGTGGGCCTTAAGCTAACAAAAACACAAGTGAAAAAAATTAAAGAACAACTTGCCAATAAAAACCGGCGACTGACCATTAAACAACTGGCCGAAAAATATTCGGTGAGTGAAATGACAATGTACCGGATAAAGAGTGGAGAAAATTGGGGGCGGGTGTAACAGAATATCCTGCAGGCCTGGTATCTGTTTTGCTTGCAATCCTACACACCAGGCCGTTCCTTTGATTGTAAGCTCCGGAAATCATTTTGATTTTTCCTTCCCAAATCCCTATTCGCCAACCCCTGCTTTATAACGTATGACCCCTCTTTACCTACTAACTACAATTGTATTTACATACGCCGCTGTATTTACCGTTTACTATTTTATTTTTTCACTTGCAGGATTGGTTGGTACCCGAGCCAGAGCGGGTGATGGACGACAACGCATTGGCAGGTTTGCAGTTTTAATACCTGTGTATAAAGAAGATGCAGTGATTGTAGCAACTGTGAAAAATGCGTTGGAGCAAAACTATCCCGCATCGAAGTATATAGTTGTGGTTGCCTTTGAGGGGTTAAAGCCCGATACAGTGGATCAATTACGGCAACTGCCCATACAATGCGTGGAGCTTACCGGGGGCAAAAACAGCAAGGCCATTGCACTGCAAAAAAGTTTGGACAAAGTTGAAGACGCGGATTATGTTTTGGTATTGGATGCCGATAATTTGATGGACAAAAATTGCCTGCACCATCTAAACAAAGCTTTGCAAAATGGTTATGTGGCAGTACAAGGCCACCGCGTGGCAAAAAACACCAATAACAACCTGGCAATGCTGGATGGTATAAGCGAAGAAATTAACAACCATATTTTCAGGCGTGGTCACCGTGCCTTGTCTTTTTCATCAGCACTCATTGGTTCGGGAATGGCTTTCGACATGAGCTATTTTAAAACAATCATCAACGGCATCACTAACATTTGGGAAGACCGTGAGTTAGAAATGAGAATTTTACTTGACGGCCAAAAAATAGAATTTGTAGAGGATGCATTTATTTATGATGAAAAAGTGGATAACCAACGGGTACTCTTCAACCAGCGGGGTAAATGGTTTTGTGGACAGTTTGTTTACGCTTTTAAGAATGTACTTTTATTACCCAGGGCACTGCTGCGTGGCAAGGTAGATGTAGTTAATAAAATTGTTCAGGGCTTTGCACCGCCTCTCTCAATATTCCTTGTTCTGTTATCGTCGCTTTCCATCTTTGGCATAGCAACGGGCAACAATCAGCGGTGGGTACTTTTAGGGATAATATTTCTGTTGGCTGTACTAATGGCCCTTCCTTACCGCCGGTTTAAATTCAAAATTTTAAAGGCCTGTGTACAGTTGCCCATGTCGCTGATTGTGCTGGTTGTGGCTTTTTTCGGTTCCGTTTTTAAAATGCAAACCCATTACCACACGCCCCATTACCACAAGTCGGTTTCCATGAAAAACCTTGTGTAGTTGGCTGGTATTTTTGTGGCATTTTTGTAGCAGCTACTTTTAAAATTGC
This sequence comes from Chitinophagales bacterium, assembly GCA_031425835.1. Classification (GTDB taxonomy): domain Bacteria; phylum Bacteroidota; class Bacteroidia; order Chitinophagales; family Chitinophagaceae; genus Flavisolibacter. The sequence goes on along the minus strand of JANPKD010000029.1, from coordinate 211,342 downwards.
GGCTGTAATTATGCTTGAACCCAATACTCTCAAATTTTTAGCCCAGCTAAAAAAACACAATAATAAACCATGGTTTGATGCACATCGTATGCAGTACGAAGCAGCCAAAATCAATTTTTCAAACTTTATACAGTTGGTAATTGATGGTATGCAAAAAACCGATACCACCCTCGCCGGCATTACACCGAAAGATTGTTTGTTTCGTATAAACCGCGACATACGTTTTTCAAAAGATAAAACACCTTACAAAACCGCTATGGGCGCCAGCATAAAACGCGGTGGCCGCAAAAGTGCTTTTGCCGGGTATTATTTTCATTTAGAACCGGGCAATAGTTTTATCGGTGGGGGATTATGGCTACCCGAAGCAGCGGCTTTAAAAAACATGCGGCAGGAAATTGATTACAACCAGAAAGAGTTTGAGGCGATACGGAAGGAAAAGAGTTTTAAAAAAACTTACGGCGATTTGTATAAAGGTGCCGACCAAAGCCTCACGAATGTGCCAAAAGGATATGAAAAAGATAATGCCGCCGCCGATTATCTAAAGCTCAAAAGTTTTATTGCCGAAACAAAACTTACCGATGAAGAACTATTAAAACCTGCACTGTACAAAAAAACCGTTGCCGCATTTGAAGCACTGCAACCTTTCCTCAATTTTATTAACCAGACCATCGAATGATTTTTTAGCGCTTACCCCCAACTGGTAGTCTGGATAATTTTAACAATGCCGTGCGCAGTAAGCAGCCGGGCCTATTTGTGTTTTGCTGGTTCTGTTTTTATCTTGTTGTACCAAACCTAATACTATGAAAACTAAATTGTCACTGTCAGTTGCATCGTTAGCCTTACTATTGGTTACTGCATGCTCCAATCAAAAAGTTTATACCTCTCCAGCCTTCAGTCAGCAAACAGCCCATCATAAAACCATTGCGGTGTTGCCCGCCGAAATGATTTTTACAGGCACGCAGCCAAAAAATTTATCTCCCGAAGACATCGCAGCCATAGAAGAAACGGAAAGCATAACCTTTCAAAATTCTTTATACAACAGCATACTGCGACATGCTAACACCAGGAAATATTTTACCAGCATCATGGTGCAGGATATTAGCGCCACACAAAAGTTATTGGCAGACAATAGCATTACGGTACGCAACTCGTGGCGGGAAGACGATAAAAAACTTGCTGCCATTTTGGGCGTAGATGCAGTGGTGCGTATGCGTGTGCAAAAGAAACGGTACATGAGCGATCTTGCCTCGATGGGTGTGGACATGGGCCGGCAGGTACTCTATCAAATCGGTGCGGCGGGCAAAATTCCGTTGCCGCAAGTATCTAACAGAACCAACGACATAAAGGCCTCGTGCAACATAGTCAGCAATAGCCAAACTCTATGGAACGACAGCTACAACCGTGGGGCCGATTACAACACTTCTTCAGAAGCAGTGATTGATGAGATAACGGATAACTTTGGGAGGCACTTCCCGTATAAAAAGAAGAATGGTTGAGGGGGTGATGGGTGTCACGTCTCACTTGCTGAAACAAAAAATATTTTACATTGACTCTTAGCTTAAACCATTGAACTAAGAGTGAAGTGGCTGATTGCAGTTTGATTCATTTACAAGGAGAAGGGAGAAAGAAAGACTCGAAAAAGAAATTATCCTCCTTTCCTTCTTTGCCTCTCTCTTAGCCTCATAACCCCGTTTCAAAAACAATCAATCGCTCACTACGCATTACACAGTTGTACTCCTGCAACCTTGAAGCAAATTTTTGATAATGATCAAGCCACCAAAAGCAGGGCCACCCAACAACAACATACGCCGGCTTTTGCGCTAGCAACTCTTCAAATGCAGTAATGGCCGCTTCATCATTTTCGGGCAGGCCAAAATATTTTCCATCTCTTTCCAAAAACGGAATGCGTTTGCGGCCAGCGGAAAATTCATCGCCAAAACCTTCCTGGTCAATTAAAATAAAAGTTGCGCCTTCTGGTATCAGCTCTTTTATTTCGGCGGTTGCCTCCATTAGTTTGTGCATCCATTCGTTGGCATGCGGAAAGGGTGCGTCGGGCACGGGTACTTTTAAAAACGCACAGAGTTTTTCCCAGCCTTCACCGGCGCAAATATCCATCACCAAAAAATCGTTGCTTCTGTTTGTAAAATAATCGGTCACATTTTTTTTGTGCATTTCGTAAACAAATTGGTAACGATCGCGGTTGTATTCAATAGCACCATACACCGCCGCACCAATAAACTGGTGAAATTTTTTAAACTCGGGATAGTTGTTCCACCACTGCATCATCAATTCCCAGTGTTTATCCACCGAGCGTAGCCAACCTTCCACGTCACGTACGGTCAAAATAAATTTGCTGCCGGCAAAAATTTTATCAAGCTGCGCATAGTAGGGTGCCACGGGTATATCAACAATACCCTGGTATTTTTTTAAGATGCTGAGGTTGTAATTGCCTTGTTGCAACTCATTGTAAGTGTCTTCATCAAAAGGATAATGGATGGTTTTTATGCCCAGCATATTTAATGCTTCACCCAAACTGGAGGTGCCGGTTTTACTAAGGCCGAGGCCAAATATTTTTGGTTGTGTATCAGTCATGACTGTTTATGTTGGCTAAATAAAAATTGTTTTAATTGAATACCCACTGCCTGCGATGAAAAATTTTCAACCACATTTTTTTCGGCAAGCCTTCCCATGTTTTCGGCATTGGCCTTGTTCTGTAACAAAAACAAAATGGCATCCGCAAATGCACTGCTGTCTTCCTGCTCAATCATAATCCCTCCGCTGTTTTTTCCATCCTGCAATACATCGGGTATGCCCGGTGCGTTGGTGGCAACAAGTGGCAATCCGCAAGCCATTGCCTCTAACGGTGCCACGGCAAAACCTTCACTGCGTGAAGCAAACAAATAAGCATTGGCCGATTTTAAATAAGCGTAAATCTTTTTACGGTCGTTCGTGTATTCGTTTATCCAGGTAATATTTTTTGCGCTGCTTGTTTGTAACCGTTGCCGCAACAGTTCTCTATCGTTGCCATCGCCAATAATTATTAAGGCAATGTCGTCGGGCCCATTGTTTTCACAAACTTTTTCCCAGCTATCAATCATCACATCAAGGCCCTTGCGTAAATAGTCAATACGGCCATGCCAAATGGCAATCCATTTGTGTGACGGTAATGCCAACAACTTTCTTGTTTCCTCTCTGCCTGCACCCTGCCACATGGCAAGATCAATGGGGTTAGATACCTGCGCTATTTTTTTTGAAGGCAACCCGTATTTTTTTTGCACCCGTTCTATTTCAATACCCGAGGCAATGATTAATCCTGCGCACCAACGCAGGGTAAAACGGCGGATATATCTTTCAAAAAAACTTTGTTGCCAATAGCCCCCCTGGAAGGTCGCATACAGGGGCATCTTTAATTTTTTGGCGATGATGGCGCAGAGGTCGAAACGAGCATGCTCATACTCCTGGCAAAGAATAACACTGCATTGTTGCTTTTTTATTTCTCGTTTTAATAAACGCATAGGTGTGTTAAACCACGATGCTGTGTGCAAGGCTAACTTGTAAAAAGGCTTTTGCCATTTTTTTGCATTCTTCACGGCCTTTTCAACGTGGCTTTCATACGGATTTAATATTACCCTGCGCAACTTGCGATAAAACCTTGGTGAAGGGAGCACCAAAATTTGCGCACCCGTTGGTTTATGAATGTGGTATTGCACAGCGTTGACACGGGATGAAAAACAAAACAACACCGTTTCGACCCCCGAAAGTTTTAGCGCATCAATATAGCCAAACAGCCAGCCGCCCGTCATTCGTTCCGTGTAATCGTCCATTGATAAACCAATGTTGTCTAAAAAATCTTCAATCAAATGATTCCATTCAATCAGCGCTACTTTTTTGGCCATTGGTTCATTCATTGTGCAACATTAAAAAGCAATGAATGAAGGGTTGAGCAATTCTGGTTTATTGTAGGTAAGCTCGGTAATCATGTTGGTTTGGTAAACACTTTTATTCATGGCATTTAAAATGGCGTGGGCCGCCGCAGTATCCCACTCCATTGTTGGTGCGAGCCGTGGGTAAATATGGGCGCTGCCATTGGCCAGCAACATAAATTTTAATGAGCTGCCCATTGATACAGTATTTGTATTGGCAAACCCCAAAATAAACGAAGTTGTTTCGGGGCTCATGTGCGAGCGGGAGGCAACGACAGTAACCGTTTCTTTTTGCAATAATTGCTGCATGTTCATTTGTTTGCCGCCAACAAGCGTTTGCACATCGTCATTCAACTTTCTATGCGCACCTGTTTCTTTACTGCCGGAATAAAGTGTTTGTAAAACGGGTGCATACACTACGCCGGCAACCGGTTTGCCTCGTTTCATCAGTGCAATGTTCACCGTAAACTCACCATTTTTTTTGATGAACTCTTTTGTGCCATCAAGCGGATCAACCAGCCAAAACCAATCCCAGTTTTTTCTTTCTTCATAGGGGAGGTGTTTACCTTCTTCCGATAAAATGGGTAGGCCCGTAGTAGTAAGATGCGAGCAAATAATATTGTGTGCTGCTTTATCAGCTTTTGTTAGTGGTGAGTTATCGGCCTTTGTGTCAACAGAAAAATCTCCGCTTTCATAAATTTCCATTATGGCTTTGCCTGCCTCCTCTGCTGCTACCACGGACAGGCTTAATAATTCAGCGATCTTTTTTGTTGTCATTCTTTTTGTGTAAAACGTTTTAACCCGATTTATAAAATCATTCCCGCCGCAACGGTTTCATTGGTACTTTCATCAATTAGAATAATACTCCCCGTTTGCCGGTTTCTTCTGTACGCATCAAAAAAAATGGGTTGCGCTGTGCGTATGCTCACTCTTGCCATGTCGTTCATTTCAAGCGACTGCACATTTTCAATTCTATGCAAGGTGCTGATGTCAATTTTATACTGAATGTTTTTTACAACCGCTTTGCATTCTTTGGTTGTGTGGCGCAAAATAATTTTGCCGCCTTGCAACAATGGCTTTTGATGCATCCAGCAAATGGTCGCTTCAATCTCCTGTTCCATCATTGGCTGGTTGTGTAGCCGCACAATCATATCGCCGCGACTTACATCCAATTCATCTTGCAGCGTTATGGTAACCGACATTGGAGAAAATGCTTCCTCAATCTGCACACCATCCAGCTCAATGTTTTTTATGCGTGTTGTAAACCCCGAAGGCAAAACTTTTACCTCATCGCCCGGTTTAAAAACACCGCCCTGTACGCGGCCGGCATAACCACGGTAGTCGTGGTGACTATGGCTTTGAGGCCGCATTACCAACTGCACCGGAAACCGGCAGTCAATATGGTTATGGTCAGAAGCTATGTGTACATGCTCCAGCAGGTAAAGCAGCGTTGGCCCCTGGTACCATTCCATGTTACCCGAACGTTCTACAACATTATCGCCATTGAGTGCACTGATGGGAATAAAGTTTACATCGCTTACTTCAAGCTTCGAGATAAATGAAGTGTATTGCTCGCGGATATTTTCGTACAGGTTTTCATCGTAGTTTACCAAATCCATTTTGTTAATGCAAACAATTATGTGCGGTATGCGCAGCAAAGAAGCAAGAAAAGAATGCCGGTACGTTTGTTCCACTAATCCTTTTCGCGCATCAATTAAAATGATGGCAAGGTTGGCGGTGCTGGCGCCGGTAACCATGTTGCGGGTGTACTGTATATGGCCCGGTGTATCGGCAATGATGAATTTTCTTTTTGGCGTGGCAAAGTAGCGGTAGGCCACATCAATGGTAATGCCCTGCGCTCTTTCCGATTTTAACCCGTCGGTAATTAATGATAGGTCTATGTAATCGAAACCTTTTTTCTCACTTGAAAATTTTACCGCTTCTAACTGATCTTCAAAAAGCGATTTTGAATCGAGCAGTAATCTTCCAATCAATGTGCTTTTGCCATCATCTACACTACCTGCAGTGGTAAACCTTAATAATTCATGTTCTGTTTCGGGTAACATTGTAAAATAGTTGCCGATTTTTTTGTGTAATACTTTTTTAAAAATACCCGCTCATCTTCCGGTCTTCCATTGCTGTTTCCGATCGTTTATCATCGGCACGGCCACCCCGTTCCGTAATTCTCGATGCTGCTATCTCCATAAAAATTGTATCGGCATCGGTTGCGTTTGACAATACCGCGCCGGTTATGGGCATATCGCCACAGGTGCGAAAACGTACCTGCAGCATCTCGGTTTTTTCATTGGGCCTGAATGGCAAATAAGGCGATGCGGAAAGTATCACACCATCCCTCACCACACACTCCCGCTGGTGCGAAAAATACAATGAGGGCAGGTCAATTTTTTCTGTGCGTATGTAATTCCATACATCCATCTCCGTCCAGTTAGAAATGGGAAAGACCCGAAAATGTTCGCCCTGTTGTTTGCGGCCATTAAATAAATTCCAGAGTTCGGAGCGTTGGTTTTTTGGGTTCCATTGTCCAAATTCATCGCGGTGCGAAAAGAAACGTTCTTTGGCTCTTGCCTTCTCTTCATCTCGCCTTGCACCGCCCATTGCCGCGTCAATTTTATATTGCTCAATGGTATCAAGCAGTGTAACGGTTTGCAAAGCATTGCGGCTTGCGTTCATGCCTGTTTCTTCCTGCGTACGGCCGGTATCAATACTTTGCTGTACCGAGCCAACAATTAATTGCACAGATAATTTTTCAACCAATTCATCCCGAAAAATAATTGTCTCTGGAAAGTTGTGTCCCGTATCAATATGAATGAGTGGAAAAGGAATACGTGCAGGATAAAATGCTTTTTTAGAAAGATGTGTGAGTACAATAGAATCCTTACCGCCCGAAAAAAGCAGTGCCGGCCGGTCAAACTGAGCCACCACTTCTCTAATCACAAAAATGGCTTCGGCCTCCAACTCTTTTATGTACGATAAAAAATATTTACTCATGGCTGCTTCTTAATAGAGGCTCTATGGCGTCGATAATTTTTTGCAAAGAAGTTTCTATTGATTCGGTATCGGTATTTACCTCCACATTCGGCGCTGGCGGTATTTCGTAGGGTGCGCTGATGCCCGTAAAATTTTGTATGAGGCCCTGCCTTGCTTTTGCATACAGGCCTTTTACATCCCGGCGCTCACACACCATTAACGGGCAACTTACATGCACTTCTCTAAACCTGTCGGAGCCAACAATCGTTTTTACCAATGCCCGTTCTTTTTGATAGGGAGAAATGAATGCGCATATCACAATCAGCCCTGCATCAAGCATCAGCTTTGCTGCTTCGGCAATACGGCGCAGGTTTTCTTTTCTTCCTTCCTCGGTAAAATCCAAATCGCTGCAAAGGCCTTTTCTAATATTATCGCCATCGAGAATAAAAGTTTTAAATCCTTTCTCAAAAAGATAATTATCCAACTCCAAAGCCAATGTGGTTTTACCGGAACCCGATAAACCCGTAAGCCATACTAAGTGTGGCTGCTGGTTCATTACCTTTTTGCGCTGGGCGTAACTAACGTTTAATACTACAGGAAAAATATTGTGCTCCATTTTTACAAATTATAATACCAGAAAATAAAAAGCAAACAAACCGTTGTGTATAAAATAGTGTGCGGTGCACCTGCTTTAAAAAAATCTTTGAATGAATAATTGCCCGGTCCATACACCATCATGTTGCACTGGTAGCCAATGGGCGTTAAAAAATCGCAGCTTGCTGCAAAGGCCACGGCAATAAATGCCGGCGTTGCCGGAATGTTTAGTGTTTGTGATAGCGACAGTGCCAGCGGAAAAACAATTGCCACTGTTGCAGCGTTTGAAATAACCGTAGTGATAAGTACAGTGGTTAAAAAAAGTGAGGCTATTGCGAGCTTTACATTTCCACCTCCGTACCGCAGGAGTGCTTCGGCTGCCAGTTGCGCAGCCCCCGATTTGGTGAGGGCCAAACCAATAGCCAGCGATGCTACCAGCAACACGGCAAGGTCAAAATCAAAAGCGGTTCTAATGTCGTGCAGGTTGAGTGTTTTAATTACAAAAAACAAAATAATGCCCAGGGCCGCCGACATAAAAAGATCCATCACTCCCACTATTCCTAAAATGAGTAATAGCACCACGCCAACATTTACGATGGTTTTTTGTACGGATTTTTTTTGAGGTACCAGTTCCAAATCGTGCCGCTTCAATAAAAACAGATCGTGGTGGCCGGTGATTTTATCGTTGCCCAATAACAGTAATAAATCTCCGGCATCGAGTTCCGTTTCGCCAACCGAACCACTTACTCTTTTTCCCTGCCGGTGCAATGCAATGATGGAAGCGTTGTATCGTTTTCTAAAATCGGTTTCTTTTACTTTTTTACCTACAAGCATGGAGTTAGCGGGAACAATTGCTTCAATGCAATGCTGGTGATTATACTTGTGCAGGGCCAGTGTATCGGGTAATGAAAGTCCGTAACCGTTTTTCATTAAGCCGGCTATGGCCGAAGTTTGTCCCGAAAAAAACAAAAGGTCGCCCTGCTCAATTACTTCTTCGGGAGCTACCGGTGAAATGGCGCGGCCACCGCGGTTGATGCTAAACAGGTAGATATCTTTTAGATTGCGCAGATTGGCCGAAGCTATTGTTGCGCCTACTAAATGCGATTGTGGTGCAACAATTGTTTCCACTACATACTCCTTCATGTTCTGCTCCATTTGAGCGGTTGCACTTTTTTTCTTTGGCAGCAGCCTATAACCAAGGGTGTACAAATAAATGATGCCTGTGCCTGTTACCATCAAACCCAAAAAAAGAAAATCTTTATAGTTGAGCATGGGCAGACCCGCTTCCTGTATCAACCCTGTAAGCAATAAGTTTGACGAGGTACCCACGACTGTTATCATACCACCAAGCACTGTAGCAAAACAAAGTGGTATCATAAATTTTGAAACCGGCCATTCTTTTTCATCAAGCCAGTCTTTTACATAGGGAACCATAAATGCAACTATGGGTGTGTTGTTGATGAAAGCGGAGATGGTTGAGAGAAATAACATTAACCGCAGCAAAAACTGTTTTGGTTTTAGTGAAGGTTTAAAAAGATAATTGAAGAACGCTTTTCCAAATGCTTTGCGAAAACCGGCAACGAGCATTACCAGTAAAAAAATGACGGCTATTTGTTTGTTGGCCAATCCGTTTAAAACTTCTTCGGGCGAAAGTATTCTACTGAGTAAAAAAAGGAACACTACGCCCAGGAATAATGCCGATGGCCTTGCCCAGTTGCTATATAATGCAACGATGAGAAATAAAATTGTAGCTATTACAAAATGGGCAGCCATCGAGTGTTGTATAAAGTTTTGGTTTGTTCAAATTTGCTTATGGACAATTGTTTTGCAACAGAAGATTTTTTTAAGGTCATCTCTAAAATAAAATCTCTATTCCCACTCTACATTTTCCTTTATCACCTTAGCCGGCACACCGGCAGCTAAGCAAGCAGGCGGAATACTTTTTGTAACCACGGCACCAGCGGCTACTATGGCACCATCGCCAATGGTTACACCTTTTAAAATGGTAACGTTCATGCCAATCCACACGTGGTTGCCAATGCGTACGGGTTTCGTCATCGCAGCATTTTTATTGCTGGTGATAATGTGGTTATCGCTGTCGCGAATGGTAACGTTATCGGCAATGGCCACGTCTTCACCAATTTCAATTTTTTCAAAACAATGCAGCGAAAGTTTGTTGTTGATATAACCACTGCCCAAAATAAGCCTTGCGTTTTTATTAATGAAAACAGCAGCGCCGGAAAAAATTTTAAAATTGTTTTTCACTACCAGCTCGCCGCCTGCCTTCAGGACCAACACCGATGTTGCCGGGTCGTTTTTCATCCAGGTGCAGTTGAATAAAAATTCTACGCCGCTGGCCACCGCGATGTTTGCCTGTGTATCCATTTCAATGAACGTATTTTGGTGCTGCCAGCTTTCCCCATTTTTTTGCTGTATTGCTTTTAAATGTTTGGCTATGTTCACCATGTGCTATCAATTTTTTTTCTTTCGATTGTCTATAACCGTTGCATGATTGAGGCAAGCACTTTATCAGCACTAAAATATTCGGCGGCAATATTTTTAGCCGCGGTGCAATGCGCAGGATAATTTCCATTCACTGCATTTATTGCCGCTATTGCCTCGTGCATATTTGTAAAAGCAAACAGCCCGTTGCCGGTTTCTATCAACTTTGAAAAACCTGTATCCTGTACCACCACTGGCCTGCCGCTTGCTAAGTAGCCGCAACTTCTTTCGCTAAACCAACCACTGTTGCTAGCCAAGTAACCATGTTTGGCAATGCTCCACTCACCCTTTGATGCAAGAATGTATTGCTGAAAAGTTTCGGGTGTTTTTGTGATTGCAACGGGGTCGGCAACCAGCCAGCCTTGATGCATCAATTTTTCCCGTGGTGCGGTGGCACTGCCAATGGCCAATTCAAATTTATCGGTTACCAATTTTGGCAAGCTTGCAAATGCATCAAACGATAACGACTTCATACCGTAGTCATGTCCGTTATAACTTCTGGTTTTATAGCTGTCCCACTGCATTACGGTTGTCCATTTAGCAGTGACATCCGCGTTACTATCATTGTTCCAAACATTCATTACCACCGGTTGCCGTGTCGGCAGCCAATCAAATCCATCGGCCGGTATGGTGCAGTTTTGTTTGCCAAAATTTTCGCCGAAGGAAAAAAAGCGATTGTGTTTTTTTGCATTGTTCATAGCACCTTCTTCGGTAAGGTGGCGTATTTGTGTAAAGGCCGGATCGGTATCAATAAAAACGCGGACCGGAATTTTTTGAAACATTTCCCGCAGGGGATTAACACCGGAGAGGTTGATAAACACTTCAGCTTTTTCGGCAAAGATTTTTATCTGCGCAACCGAATTTCCCTGCCAGCTATTTGTATGGTAATTATAGTAAGCCCATTTATTTTTCAATCCGTATTTGGCAAACACCTGCTCAATAAATTGCAAGCCGTAAGTGGCATCGGTAGTCAGTTGTTGTGTTTGCGGATTGTAGCAGGATGGGTAGTCGTCGCTGTCTTCTACAAAAAGCACATTGTACCCAAGCAAATGCAAACCAAGCACGTACTGCAGGTGGTGCCAAACCAAACCCCCTAGTGGCCCGCCAACAATATAGCCGGCAATGATGATGTTCAGTCTATGTGTTCCTGAATACATGATGTTTTGGTTTATGCCCATGTGGTTTTGATAACCTCATAGGCCTGCTGAAATTTATCTTGAATATTCAGTTAGTGCCTTCTGTTTTTGTTCATCCGTATCATCGGGTTGTAGCCAGCGAACAATTTTTGCGGGGGTCCCCGTCACAACGGCATAAGAGGGCACATCAAAGTCAACAACCGTTTTGCATCCCACTACACAACCTCTTCCCAACCGAACACCCGGCAGTATTACCGAATCGAATCCTACCCAGCAATTATCTTCTAAAACAATGGGTGATGCCTCGCCAAAAAAAGGATAGCGACGCTGCGGATCTGCGGAAGACTTTTTCAAAAGCATTCTTCTCTCCTCAATTGGAAAGAGAGAAACATCCAACCATGAATCAGTCAATACTGAACCCCAGGCCAGCATGCAATGATCGCCGATCGTTATTTGGGCCTTGCAAATAATTGTTGACCCATTTAGGATGCAATATTTACCCACACATATTTTCCCCCTTTCACCCACAATAAAAGAGGCACGATCGTAGCAACCACTGGCTTCATTAATAAACAAAGCATCAGGTTGTGTTGAATGAAAAGCGGCAAAGCCGTACGAGGTGTCTATATAAACATTATTAGCTAACCGAACATTCGAAGGTATTCCATGTGGGTACCAATCGCCATCAATGTGAATGCGGTTGTCAACTCCCTTTTCTCCTGCCTGTACATAATTCTCTCTCATGAAATGTCGTTAACCGGTTTTGCAGGATTGCCGGAAACGGTTGCGCCGGCAAGAACATGCTCAGTAACCAATGCACCAGGTTGAATGACCGCCCCGGCGCCAATATGAACACCTTTTAAAATAGTAGCATTAAATCCGATCCATACATCGTCTTCAATCAGAACAGGTTTTGATTTCATCTGGGGCCTGTTCTTAGAATTACCGATTGGCGAAAGTGCAATGGTATCTGCCAAACGCATAGCGGGATTCAATGGATGGAAATCCGAATCAGCAATCGTTACTCCACCCGCAATAAATACCCGGTTACCGATAGAAATTTTTTCAGAACAAACCAATGATGCGTTGGAGATGTAACAATCATCTCCTATTACTATCATCCCTTTTTCTTCAGTAGAAATGGCTGTTCGCCAAAGTGTAACATTGTTCCCAACTACTAAAGCAACAGGTAATGTTGAAAAAAAATGTTTGAATGAAAATGAAGATTCAACAACTGTGTTATCACCAGCGTTTATGTTTGGGGGGATAACGCCGGCAAACCAGTCGCCAGGAATTTTTCCTCCAGGTAAAAGTGGATGTAAAAGCTCCGGTTGTGTTGTCATGCAGAATAAAATATTAGTTTCCGTCCCATTTTTTAAATGCTATCACTGCATTCAACCCGCCAAAGGCAAATGAATTGCTCAAGGCGTAATTGATTGTTCCTTCTCTGGAGGCATTGGGCACTACATCTAAATCACAGTCTTCATCCCGTTCCTCGTAATTTGCTGTTGGTGGAAATACCTGGTGCTTCAATGCCAATGTGGTAACGACAGCCTCAATAGCACTTGTGCCACCCAATACATGGCCGTGAAGGGATTTGGTTGCACTCAGGGCAAGTTTATAGGCATGGACACCAAATACAGATTTAACTGCGCTTGTTTCCATTGCATCATTCACCGTTGTGCCAGTACCATGCGCATTGATATAATCAATTTTTTCAGGGCTTATTTCTGCATCTTCCATTGCCATTTTCATGGCGGCTTCTGCGCCCACCTGGTTAGGCTTTGTAATATGGCTTGCATCCGAAGACATTCCAAAGCCAACAATCTCTCCATAAATGTTTGCGCCTCTTTTTTTGGCCGATTCCAAAGACTCCAGTACTAGCATTGCACCGCCTTCGCCTAATACCATCCCCTGTCTTGTTTTTGAGAACGGACGGCAGGTGTCGGGGGCTACAACACGGATCGCTTCCCATGCTTTTAAATATCCATAGCTCAATGTTACTTCGCTTCCGCCGGTGATGGCCATATCGCACAAGCCATTGCGGACCAGCCAAAAAGCATTTCCGACAGCATGGTTAGATGAAGAGCAGGCAGTTGACACCGCATAGGCAATACCAGTAATGCCATATTCCATTGTAATATGGCTGGCTGCTGCATTGGGCATTACACGAGGTATAGTGAACAGCGGCGCTCTTTCTTTGTGTTCCTTATAAAGTGTAGTAAAAATTTCCTCCATTGCATCTTGCCCGCCAATGCAGGTACCCGTAATGACACAGGTTCTTTTTTTTAGTTCGTCTGTCCATTCGATGGCTGCATCTTTTACAGCTTCCCGGGCTGCAATTAAAGCAAACTGCGAAAATTTATCCATCAGGTCGAGTTCTTTTTTAGAGAAATGCTGAGAGGGATCATAGTTCTTTACTTCGCAGCCATTTTTAAAACGCAGGCCACTCATGTCTATGGATTGTATAGGAGCAATACCGCTCTGACAATTCAGGATATTTTGCCAAAACTCAGACACATCTTTTCCAAGCCCGCAAATGACTCCCAGGCCGGTAATTACAACTCTGTTTCGCATTGCTTTTTATTAGACGATCATTGAATTCTTTTGTTGATACTTTCTACTGCCTGACCCACGGTTTTTATTTTAAGGATCTCCGGGTTGGGGATTTTTATTTTATACTCTTCCTCCAGATCACTGATCAATGCTAAAGCATCTAAAGAGTCCATACCTAAATCCTGAAAGCGGGCTTCGGGTGTAACTTTTTCTAACGGAATATCGGCGGCAGTTGCTACAAGCTCTGCAATCTTTGTAAATACTGCATTATTGGTTGCGATTGTTTCTTCCATGACTATTGATTTAATTTATTTAAAAGAGATTGTAATATTTTTTTGCTGTCGAAATATTCTTCGGCAATGGCACGTGCGGCAATCATCTGCTTTGCTGGTTCGGCCACAATTTTTTTTATACTTTCAACTGCGCCTGCAATGTCAGTAAATGCAAATAGTCCGGAGCCGGAAGGAATATGCTTGGACCAGCCGGTATCCTGGGTTACTACTGGCCTGCCAGCCGCGAGATAACAAGCAGAACGGCAGGAAAACCAACCGGTTTTTGCTTTTACATAGGTTTCTTTTGCTACGGAAAACTCGCCAAATGAATTGTTGATGAATTGCTGGTACTGCATCCAATTGCCGGCACTGCTTTCACTATCTAGTATTTTCCATCCTTCTGTTTCAACATCTTCTTTGAAAAAGGTTTGTGCAGTACCTCCGGTCTGGTTTACAACAGCAGAAAAAGAAACGCCTTTCGCTAATTTCGGGATGCTCAAAAACTTTTTAAATTCAATATCTTTTTGCCCCCAGCTTTCGCCCTTGTAAACTAAAGTTTTAGCCGCAGTCCAGTTCATTAATGTAGTAAAGGAGGCTCTGGTTGCATTCGCCAATGGATGCACTTTCCAATAGTTAAGGCAAACGGGCTGGCGTGTGGTGTGCCAGACCAAATCGCAAGCTGGAATTTTGCACTCGGCAGCGTACATATTTTCACCGAAAGTAAACAGGTAATTATGTTCATTGACCATCTGTTGCAGTCCGCCCGGTTCACCGGGTGTAAACATCTGCTTTGAACTGTACTGGATTTGAGTAAACATCGGGTCCGAATCAATTAAAACCCTTGCAGGAATTTTCAGATACTCATCACGCAAATAAGTGGAGCAGGAGATATTGACCAGTACATCGGCAGTTTTGCAGATTTCTTTTATTTTTTGTTCCGACATGCCAAAACATTTTCCTGACGCCTCATCGCGATATGCCCATCTATTTTTCAAGCCAAAGTAGTTCATCACCTCTTTAAGATGTTGCACCGAGGAGGAACAGTCATCCCAATTGCTGCCTGCCTTCTGATAGATAGGATATAGACGTGTGTCTTCAATATAATATACATCATGCCCGAGCAGTGAAAAACCGAGAGGATATTGCACATAATCCCAGGTTACCCCGCCCGCAGGTAAAATGCCAATAAATCCTCCTACTATAATGCGTAATTTTTGCATGGTTGTTTAATCATTGGCGCTCACATACCAGTGTTTGGGTGTGAGTTCTTTTTTACTGAGGTTTTTATTAAGAATATGAATGACAAATGTGAACTGATAATTTTCTTCATAGAAGCCGAGTTTTTTTAGTGCCGGCTCCATTGTTTCTGTGCCAAGAATGCCGATTTTTTGAATGGCTGCTCTTTCTTCATCACCAAGTTTATGCGTTTGCTGATTAATCCAATAACAGGCGGCTTTGAGTACGGTATAAAATCCAACATCGGCATCACTGTACAAAATGTCTGACAACAACCATTGTTTGTCTTTAAGTTTTTTTGTGCAGGCAAATAGACCTGATAGCTCTTCGTTTTTATAAACGCCAATAAGGTTGTATGAGGCATGGCTGATTTTCCAGCCCAACATTCTTGTATCTCGTACCACCATGCACCTGTGGCATTTTATTGCCTTTAGCCACAGGTCATCTATGCTTTTATCATTTGCGTCAATCATACGGGTTGTGTAGCTCTTGTCTTCTTCCAAAATTGCAGGCAATGCCTTACACCAAAGTGGGAAGGAAGCAGTTTGAAATGCAGGAAGCAAACGGAGAATTCTTGACCAGCGGGGATCGGGAAGCATGTGCAACAAACTCACATTGCCGTCAGCAAAAACACTTGTGGCCAACAGGTACATTTTGGCTATAAGCTTTTGCAAATTCAGCAAACCTTTTGATCTGTATTTTTCATCTATAATAGCACCAAAAGGGCGGTAAGCGTTGTGCTCTTCGCCTTCTACACACACAATAGTTGGAATGAATGCCGATTGCCCGATAATTTTTCCGGTTTCCTCTTCGATCGCTAAAGAAAAAGCCGCTGGCCCCATTGGTGTCTTTACAAACCTGTACTCCCACTGTTCTTTTGTAAGCTGATCCCATCCCGATTGCTCAGACCAAAACCGTATAAGCGCTGTTTCATCAGCCTCTGTACTCATTCTATACGCTAAAGCCATAAATCAATTTTAATCATTAGACATCAAGCCCGAGCAATGAAAAAGCCCATTGGCTATTGCACATAAGCCCTGGTTACGCCGCGTGCAGGTAAAAGCCTATAAATTGTCCTACTATGATACGCAATTTTTGCATGGTTTATTAGTCGTTGGCGCTTACATACCAGCGTTCGGGACTGACATCCTTTTTGGACAATTTTTTACCCAGTACATGAACCGCCAGCGAAAACCGGTAACTGTTTTTGATGAATCCCATTTCAGCTACAATTTTTTCGATGGGTGGTGTAGCGAGGATGGACACTTTCTCACAATTAATCTGATCTTTTTCTGATAGGCCATGTTTCAGTTCATTTGCTTTTGCACAGGCAAGTTCCAAAATGAGCTTTAGCATTTCTTCATTTTTGGCAAGTACATCAAAAATGAGAATACCCTTGATCTCGTGTTTGTATAAGTAAGCAGCAAAGCCAACTAAGTGTTCGCCATAACTGACCCCAATAAACTTATAATTACGATGACTCAATTTCCAGGCAAGTGTTTCTGCATTACGAACAATGCTGCACTGATGTAAAGTGGATGCATTCTTCCACAGTTCATTAACTCTTGAGTCGGAAGGGAGGATATTTTCAATCTGATAACCGCCTGGTAATTGGAAAGGCTTTGCTTCATTTAGAAATAAACACCAAAGAGGGAAATTAGCTACCTGAACGCCTGGCAAAAGTTGAAATCCTCTTCCCCATCTTACATCAGGCATAATATGCATCAGGTAGATACCCTGTGACACAAAATGTTTTGTGCCAAACTGGTACATTTTATAGATTGTGGTAAGACCCAAATCTTTCCGTGCAGATTTTTTCATAATGGGAGCACAAGGCTTGCAGGCGCTGATCTCTGTACCATTGACAGAAATTCTGGTTGGCATAAAAACAAATTGTGCCAGCACTTCATCTGTTTCTTTGTTGGTTGCTAACACAATGGTGGTAGGACCATTTGGTGTATGATAAAAAACCCGTTCCCATCCCTGCCGATCAACCGCACCCCACTCGGCATTTTCATTCCATAGGTCAACGAGCGCATCTATATCATTGGTTGTGGAAAGCCGGTAATTTATTTTCATAACAGTCAGTTTAATCGTTTGGCATCATGTACCAATTTGAAATTTCTGTTTCATGTGCCAGTGGTGAACTTTCAAACAGATAACATCCAAAGCCAAATGTGTAATTTTCTTTTTTGTAATCGATGTTTTTTAATGCTGCTATTGTTGCGGGTGTTAGCATGCCAGTTATGTTTTTGGCCACCATCGTATTTGATTTATCCTGTTTTAAAAACGCAAGAACAGCATGCAATACCTGGTTTAGTTGCTCGGGAGTTTCTGCGAGCATGTCTACAATTAACCCCGATTTTTTGTTGATGGCCACATAACCAAGTAGGTTATTGCCTGCAAGTTGCCTGCATTCAAAAACCAGGTGTCCTCCGAGTTTCCACTCTAACCATTTTGCATTTCGGCTTACCCCGCAGGCAATGGGAAACTGTGTACAGGCGTTTTCCCAGAGTTCATCATACTCGTTATTGAAAGGTTGGTTGAGAATGGCGGTGAACGTGAGGTTTGATTGCACGTTATTGTATGCTTCAACATCAATGGAAAAACAATCGAATAAGGCCACATTCATGTGTGGAAGACCATACCGGGGAAATGCTTTTAATAAAGTAGCCCAGCCCTGTGCAGGAAATGAATACGTAAGTTGGTATCCTCTTCTTTTACCTTCCTCGATTCCTTTTTTAATCATGGCAAAGGCAGGATGGTTTGAATTGTTGATATTTATTTGCCGGCAGTGCGGATGGAGAATGGGCGCCGAGCCACGGTACGCCTTTACCTCTTTACTATTTACGGTTAACCTGGTGGGAATAAAAACCATTTGTCCTGCAATTTCATCACCATCATCGGTTGCAACGATAATAAGGCAGCGGCCGTTGGGTGTATTCAAATACCATTTTGCAAACTGCTCTTCGGTTATTGCGCCCCAGCCCGAATGTTCTTCCCATAGTTTTAAAACAGACGGGAGGTCCTTGTCCTCGTACACACGGTAGGTGAGTTCACTGGTCATAAGCACAAAAATTTTAAGCAGCCTGGTTAAGTAATATGCTGGTATTTATACAATCCGGCGTAAACATTATTCTCCAATAACAAACTTTGGTGGGTTCCTCTTTCAACCACCTGCCCATCTTTAATGGTTA
Source organism: Chitinophagales bacterium (assembly GCA_031425835.1). Lineage (GTDB taxonomy): Bacteria > Bacteroidota > Bacteroidia > Chitinophagales > Chitinophagaceae > Flavisolibacter. Next base: position 192,938 of record JANPKD010000029.1, on the reverse strand, counting down.
TTATCTGGTCGGCATGTTTAATGGTTGATAACCTATGCGAAATGAGAAACACAGTTTTACCTTCGGTAAATTGCCCAAGGGCCTTAAAAATTTTTGATTCAGTGAGTGCATCAACCGCCGATGTGGGTTCATCTAGGATAAGCACCGGCGCTTTTTTCAAAAAAGCTCTTGCAATGGCAATGCGCTGTTTTTCGCCACCGGATAGAGAAGAACCGGATTCACTAACAATGGTATGATAGCCTTCAGGTAACTTAGAAATGAAGCCATGCGCCTGAGCACCTTTCGCCGCTTCAACAATTTCTTCGAAGGAAGCGTCCGGGTTTCCAAAAGCAATGTTCTCGGCTATGGACATGGGAAAGATGAAAGGCTCCTGCAACACTAATGAAATGTTCTCCCTCAGTGAATGCAACTTCACATCAGCAGTGTTCAGTCCATCAAAATGAATACTTCCTTTCCAGGGATCGTAAAATCGTGAGAGCAGAGAAATGAGCGATGTTTTGCCTGATCCTGTAGCCCCAACAATTGCTACCACCTGGCCTGGTAAAACTTTAAAAGAAATGTTTTGTAAAACGGGTTGCAGCAGGGCATTGCCATATCCAAATGTTACGTTGCGAAATTCAATTTCGCCTTTGGGCGATTTTATGTCAATTGCATTGGGCTTTTCTTTAACCACCTCTTCCGAATCAAGAATGGCAAAAACCCGTTTACCCCTTACCGCAACGGCAATGGTTGCGCCTATAGCTGTTGTTAAAGAATTAACCGGGCCGTATAACGCAGTGAGGTAGCCTAAAAAAATAAAAAGGTCTCCAATAGAAATGGTGCCGTTTAAACCACGCAAGGCGCCAAGAAAAATAAGCAGGGCAGATGCGGTTACGGTAATGAGCACCGAGGTTTGATTATACGTCATTGAAACCCGGTTGGCCATTATAAATGCATTGCTGAATTCTTCGGCGTGGGTTTTTAGTTTTTGATGCATGAAACTTTCGCGGCCAAAAGCCTGAATAATTTTCATTGAGGAAAGGCTTTGCTGCAAAAAAGCGGAGAATAATCCCTGTGTTTTGTATTGCTGCGTAGTTGTATCATTCATTGGTTTGGCAAAAAATGCCAGAACTAATGCCAAAACAGGTACAACAGAAAAAGCCACAACAGCTAACAGCACGTCAATTGAAGCCATAATGTAAAACATGCCTCCTAAGCAGACCACAGAAGTTAAGGCGGGCAAGATTATTTGTGCTACTAAAAAATAAACTACAAACACATCGCCGTTCATGCGTTGCAGTAAGTCGCCAACCTTATTCTTCGAATAAAATGAAAGGGATAAACGCTGCAGCTTGGCGTAAAAGTCAATCATCAAATCAAATACCAGCCGTTGCGCCATGCTAACAGTGAGTGTAAAGACAAGACGGGTAAGTAAAAAATTAAACAGGCCAATTACCACAAGTAGAACCACACAGGCATAAAGCAAGTGAGTTTTATCTGCAACTATCGAAGTGCCGGACAATAGATTTGCAAGAAACCCCGGCAATGGCAAACCAGTAAGGACATTGTCGATGACAACTTTTATGGGCAAAGGTTTGGCTACTTCAAAGGTTACTCCCAACAAGCTAAGCAATGCAATTATGACAAGCTTTTGCCTGTACTTTGCTACATACTGAAAAAGGCGTTTAAATACGTAAAGCTTGGTCATCAGATTATTTATGCTGGTGTTATTTGGCCACTTCGGCAAGTTCCAGATCGCCATCATCTTTCACAGAATGTAAATCATTACGCCTGGTGAGTTTTACATGCAATGGGTTCAACTTTTCCCTTTCTACTTTTTCGTGAACGAGCATCTTGATTGTTTCGGTAACCGCGTTTACGTTGTTGCCTGCATGTTTTAATGTAGTGGCAAAATAATGCACAGCCATAGAGGATTCTCTTACGTATTCAACCACCGAAAGAGCAGCAAAAAAACTGAATACCGAAGCAACAATTAAAGCACCGTCAACGGCTGCAAAACAAGCCAGGCCACCAAGTGTGAAAAATGAAATTATAAACAGTTTAGATGGTTTTGCCCAGGTTTTCATCCGTACAAACTGCTTGCCCGCGCCATGTTCTTCAATAGTTAGCAAGGCACGATTAACAGATGATATCCCGTTTCTTGTTTGCAAATCCCATCGGTCGAAATCGCCTCCGCGGGTTACCCGCAATTTTTCTTCCATCAGGTTCTGTTCAATCAATTGTAGCCAGTCCTCGGTACCCATCCATTTCTCCGACCAGTAAGTATGTACCGTAGCAAAGGGAGTGAAAATCCATTTCCAGGTCAGCGCCTCCTTTCTTTTTTTCCATGGAGATAAGCCATGTTTTAACCGGCCGTATAACCGGGCCACGGGTTGTATAAGGTGCATGCAAATAATCATCACCCTTAACCTTGTATGGCCTTTTACCTGCGGAGGCAGATGTGCATTTTTAAAAGAGGATGTTACTGCCTGAGCCACTACAATGGTAATTGCTGCTATAAGAAAAGGTATAGCCCAAAACAATACCGGCCAGAAAAAACCTGAGAGTGAAGTAATGGTGATGAGCGCAATAAATAAATACCATTCCGGCATCAGCGGAAAGGCATTCACCATGCCGGCTGCCGGCGAATAAACCGATTGAAAAAGTGCGGTACCCCAAGTGCCATGAAATACTTTTCCTTTTTGCAGTTGTATAGGCAATGTACAGCCATTGCCATAAATGCGGCCGGCCCAGGCAAGGTGGCCAAAGCTGTTATATTTTTCCGGCCATTTTTGTTCGAGCAATGCCTCTGCTTTTCCATACCCTTTCTGCTGTTTCCAATAGGCCTTAAACGAGTTGCGGCGGTGGTGCCAAACAACTGCTCCGGGATGAAACCCAACTGTTGCACCGGTATCCTGTATGCGCCAGCAAACATCCACATCATCACCGGCCGAGCGGAAAACTGTATCGAAACCACCAATACTGATTAATGCACTTCTGCGAAAACTCATGTTGCAGCCAGGAACATGCTCGGCAATTTCATCAGACAATAAAACATGCACGGGGCCACCCGGGGCGTTGGCTACGCAAGTTGCAATGCGGCCATCGTTGTAGGGTGCAATGTTTGGCCCGCCAATACAATCGTGTTTGGAGTTTGCATACGCATAAGCCAAATATTGCAGCCAGTGTGGATCGGGATAGGCATCATCATCAATATAGGCAACAATTTCTCCCTTGGCCGCATACATGCCTGTATTTCGAGCCGAGCTTAGTCCCCTGTTTGGTGTGGTAATTAGCTGTACCGGGTATTCGTTTACAATGTCGGCCAGGTTATCCCTCGAACCATCGTTTACAACAATCACTTCAAAATTTGGATACTCCAGCATTTGCAACCCTTCCATACAATCTCGTATTGTGGCGGCACCGTTGTAAGAGCAAACCACCACTGAAATCAATGGCATTTTATCACTGATGAAAGGCATAGCCTGCATGGTTTCGGCTACTGCCAGCAAGGCAAGTTTTGGTTTGCGTTGCCTGTCAACCAGGCCAAAATCCCAGTCTTCAATTTCAAACCCGCCACGCCACCACTCATCGGTCCAGGCAAATACAAACATGCCGGCACAGCCACTTCCAAAGCAGGTTTGCACCTGCCATTGTAAAATTTCGGCTTGTTTCTCTTCACCATTTCTTTGGCTGTCGAGGCCAATTTCTGCCAATACTAACGGGCGGTTACCTGATAGATTATGCAGTCGGGCAATGTAGGCACTTAACTTTTCAGGCGTTTCCAAATACACATTGAAGCAATCAAAATCAAGAAAGCTAAGGTTAAGGTACTCGGTAGTTGGATAGTTTACGTAAGTAACAAGGCTCTCGGGGTCGGCGGTTTTAACCGCGTGGTATAACTGCTTTAAAAATTTCTCAATCTTTTTTCTGCCATACCAACGCACCATTGGTGCCGGAATTTCATTACCAATGGTAAAACAAAGAATGGCCTGGTGTTGCCCGCAGGAAAGAACGGCCTCTTTCACCCTTTTTAAAATATCAACTTTTTGGGCGGCAGTATCTAAGAAGGTAATGTGTTGCTCCCAGGGAAGGCCAACCATCACTTTCAGATCGTATTCCAAAGCCAGGTCGAGGAGGTATTTAGGTGGAACAGTGTACGTTCGCACCGAGTTAAACCCATGTTGGGCCATCAGGGCAAAATCCTTGGCAACAATTTCTGCTGGCGGAAACTGCTGCTCATTCTCATCGGGTGCAAAGGTGCCGTAAGTACTTCCTTTTATGTAAAACTTGTGTTCTCCAAGAAAAAGAAATTTTCCTTTTACACAAACCCTATTCACCTGGAACAAAGGTTTATTAGCATTTTGGTGTTTGCTCATTTTTTTGTTTGTTTATACAAAGGCTAACCGGTTCAGCACAGGATGATCTACATGTTATTCTCGTTCACGTAGCAAACAAACTTGTATTGGCAAAAAAAGAAGGGGTTAGATCGAAGGAATTGGTGTAATAGGCTTCTATGAATAGGGACAGGAGATTGTGCAAGGGGGCTTTACAAGGTACAGGTAATTGCTTATTCAACTGCGAATATAGAAGGTAGAGCTTTTAAATCAAAACAATATAAAAGAAACCATTTTTTATTTTCAAATCACTCATCCAACCTTTCTCTGAATTTCAGTTGGAGATTGATTTTCACCCTTTCCAACACATAAGACTACAAATGTCCGGCAATCTTTTTTTACTGAAAATCACTAATTCGAGTGAGTTGCAAAGAATTTCAGCAGGTTAGCAATTACAACTTCATTACCTATTAAACCAACGGGCTGTCCATCAACAGCGCTTCCGCAATAATGCCCCCGATCCAAAGCGGGTTTTTTCAGGTCATATTAGTTGTATCAATCATTAGCTGACATATGATTTGATCTTCTTTAAATGTTGAGGGTTATAAGCCTGGCTAATCATTTGCTCGGCGGGGTTGTTATTTTCAATAAATTGGGATCAAATTAGAAGCATTATGAAAAAAACATTTGTGGCAACACTTACATTCATAGCATTGATTGCCGTATCGTATGCGTTTGACAATATTGGTGAAGATCCGCTGTATAAAAATTTAAAAATTCTGCCAAAGAATATTACAAAGGTTCAGTTAGACAGTGTGATGAATCATTTTACCGCGTCGCTTGGCGTTAAATGCGGTTTTTGCCATGTACGCAATGAAGCAGCTAAGGCCTGGAATTTTCCTGCGGACAGCAACAAACACAAACTTGTTGCCAGGGAAATGATGAAACTCACCTACAAAATCAACGAGAAGTATTTTGACGTGACCGGTAGCAAAAATTTGGGTACAACATTAATGGTTACCTGCTACACTTGTCACAATGGTAAAAAAGAGCCATTGTCCATACCACCAAAACCAGCCGACCAACCACGTCCGCCACAAGGCGAGCCTGCAAAAACAAAATAACAATGAGGGAGGAATTTGATTTCGGGATGATTGGTATTGGGGTTATGGGGAGCAATTTGCTGCTGAATATGGCCGACAATGGTTTTGCCGTATATGGTTTTGACCTGAAGCAGGAAAGAGCTGATAAATTAATGGCAGCCGCAACTGCGGGCACTGTAGTAAATGCAGGCATTGAACTTAGTGCAATGGTTGCTGCCTTAAAGAAGCCCAGGAAAATAATGTTGCTTGTGCCGGCCGGCAAACCAGTTGATGATGTAATAGAATCGCTGCTTCCGCTAATAGAAAAAGACGACATTGTTATTGATGGCGGCAACTCGTATTTTAAAGACACCATTCGCCGCATAACTTACTTACAGGATAAGGCAATTCATTTTTTTGGTATGGGGGTTTCCGGTGGCGAATCGGGTGCCCGTTATGGACCTTCACTAATGCCCGGCGGCGACAAAGCTGCCTACCAGTATCTACAACCCATACTCGAAGCAATAGCAGCCAAAGCCGATGAAAAACCCTGTGTGGCTTACATGGGAAACAATGCAGCGGGCCATTACGTAAAAATGGTGCATAACGGTATTGAATACGCCATGATGCAAATGATTAGCGAGGTGTATGATTTGTTGCGGCGTGGCGGTGGTTACACCAATGAGCAGTTGCAAAAAGTTTTTGACGGATGGAACAAAGGGCCACTTCAATCTTTTTTGATAGAAATAACCTCCGACATTTTTAGAACACTTGACAATGAAACCCAAGACAAAACGGATTTTTTAATTGATAAAATTTTAGACCAGGCCGGCTCTAAAGGCACAGGCAAATGGACGTCGCAGGAAGCAATGGATTTGGCGGTGGCTATACCAACAATTGATGCCGCCGTTGCCCTCCGCAACCTGTCGGTTTATAAAGAACAAAGAGTAGCAGCCGGCCAATTGCATCAGCCGAAAATTGGTAGCGTTTCTTTCAATCAACACCTGGAAAATGATGTTGAAGACGCACTTTGTTTTTGTTTTGTAATGGCTTACGCACAGGGGCTGTCCATGCTGGCAAAAGCATCAGTAGAACACAATATGAATATTCCATTGCCCTCGGTGATCCAGGTATGGAAGGCAGGTTGTATTATTCGCTCGGCCCTGCTTGGCAACTTTACAGCCGCCTTCGAAAAAAACGCCACACTTGCCAACCTGTTGAACGATGAATCAATTGTTGTTTTGGTAAAAGGTTTTGAGGCGGGTATGCGGCGGATAACTTCATTAGCACTTAATGCTAAAATACCTTTTGCCGCCATGTGCAGTGGCATTAATTACTATGATGCCTTTGTAAGTGAGCGGTTGCCTACTAATTTAATTCAGGCACAACGGGACTATTTTGGCGCACATACCTATCAGCGTATTGATAAGGAAGGTGTGTTTCATACCGAGTGGAATGCGGGGCAGTAGTTCGCAAGTTCACTGGCTGACCCAAGTTGCTCTAGTGCTACACAGCTGTTAAAAACTACAGTTGTTCAACCCGACTAATCCGCACTGAGCATTCACAGACTATTGAAGTTGAGTAGTAACGCTGTCAAATCCTAAAACCTAAAACACAAAACTTTAAATGACTGAGCAAAAACTAAAACCACCCACCATTATCTTCATTTTTGGTGGCAGCGGCGATCTTTCGTACCGCAAACTATTACCGGCCTTGTTCAATTTATATTTAGATAATTTTCTACCCGAAAAATTTTGTATCGCAGGTATTGGTCGCTCCGATTATTCCACTGCTTCCTATCGCAATTTTATAAAAAAAGGGGTTACACAACATGCCCGCAGAAAAACCGGCACTGCAAAGCAGTGGAAAGATTTTTCAGCACGCATTACTTACGAGAAAGCCGATTTGGAAAAAGATAGCACCTATAAATCCATCGAAACATTCATCAAACAACAAACCACCGATTTTAAAACCAACCCAACGGTTGTTTACTACATGTCGGTAGCGCCACAACTAGCCCCTGTAATTGCTGAACGCTTGCATAAAGCAAAACTTACCACCGATGCCGCCAAGGCAAGAATGGTTTTTGAAAAACCTTTTGGACATGATTTGCCAAGTGCCATTGCACTCAACCAACAATTAGGAAAATTATTCCAGGAAAAACAGATTTATCGCATCGATCACTTCCTTGGAAAGGAAACCGTACAAAATATATTGGCACTTAGGTTTGCCAATGCCCTTTTTGAACCAATATGGAACAGTAATTACATTGACCATGTACAAATAACCGCTGCCGAAAATATTGGCGTTGAAGGCCGCGGCGGTTATTATGAGCAGGCAGGTGCCTTGCGGGATATGATTCAGAACCACATGTTGCAGTTGCTTTGCATGGTGGCGATGGAGGCACCCGTTAGTTTTGACGCCAATGAAATTCGCAACAAAAAACTAGACGTGTTGAAGGCGGTGCGTAAATGGAGTAAAGAAGAAGTACACCGCAATGCCGTTCGGGGCCAGTACGAAGATGGGTGGATTGAAGGGAAGAAAATAAAAGCTTATGCCAGGGAAAAAGGTGTGGCTGCTCAATCGGCTGTAGAAACATTTGCCGCCACGCGTATGTATGTTGATAACTGGCGGTGGAAGGATGTGCCGTTTTATTTACGAACCGGCAAAGCCATGCACTCAAAAGCCACTACCGTTACTGTACAATTTAAAGCGGCTCCGCAGTTTGCCTTCCCATCCGAAGCAGCGGAAACCTGGCGGGCCAATCGACTTACTATTTCCATTGCGCCGCGAATGGATATCCGGCTGCGTTTTCAAACAAAACAACCGGGTCAGCATATGGTGCTACAGCCGGTGGATATGGTTTTTGATTACACCGATGCGTATGGAGAACACCACCAGCAACCAGAGGCTTACGAAACGCTGTTGGAAGATGTGATTGAAGGCAACCCAACCCTATTTATGCGTGCCGACCAGGTGCAGGCGGCGTGGGAAATCATTCAACCTATTCTAGACACCTGGTGTACCCGGCCGCCGGTTGATTTTCCAAATTATGCACCGGGAAGTTGGGGCCCCGAGGATGCCGAAGCATTGATTGCCCGCGACGGACGCAACTGGGCAAGTTTGAATGATGAGCGGAAGGGGAAATAAAAGCCTGCTTCAACGGAGGGGCAATAATGCTTACGCAACTCACGAAATCTCCATCATGTGAACACCTATTATGCCTTGTTGACGCTGAACCAACCAAAAGATTTTTTCACATAACTCCTTCTCAGATTCAAGAGCACCACCCCAAATAAATTGAAGGTGAATATCAAAAAACATTTAGGTTTGCACGCCTTTTCAAGTACGAAATACGAGTGGGCATCCCGATCTTTTCAGATGAAGTTGCGGGGATGAGGTTTATATAACCGATTGCCTGCTCTGTGTATCGTACTGCTAACTTCTAACATTTACCTATGTCTTTAATTGTTGTTGGTACCATGGCTTTTGATGCCATTGAAACCCCTTTTGGAAAAAGTGATAAAATTATTGGTGGCGCCGCCACATACATTGCCTGGAGTGCTTCCAATTTTACCAAACCCATTAAACAGATTTCTGTGGTTGGCGGCGATTTTCCCAAAGCCGAAATGCGTGAACTGGAAATGAGGGGTGTATCAATGGAAGGTGTGCAGATAAAAGAAAATGAAAAATCTTTTTTCTGGTCGGGTAAGTACCACATGGATATGAACTCCCGCGATACATTAGAAACGCAGCTAAATGTACTGGCCGATTTTAACCCGGTGGTACCGGAAAGTTACCAGGATTGCGAATTTTTAATGCTGGGCAACCTGGCACCGGCCGTACAACTGGGTGTGATTGACCAACTAAAATCCCGGCCAAAACTTGTGGTGTTGGATACCATGAATTTCTGGATGGAAGTGGCCCTTGACGATTTGAAAAAGGTATTGCACCAGGTGGATGTGCTGATGGTAAACGACAGCGAAGCAAGAGAGTTGAGTAACGAATATTCTTTGGTGAAGGCCGCCAGGCAAATTATGACTATGGGACCAAAGTACCTGGTGATTAAAAAAGGAGAACATGGCGCATTGCTTTTTCATGAAGACCAGGTGTTCTTTGCACCGGCATTGCCATTAGAAGAAGTGTTTGACCCAACCGGTGCGGGCGACACATTTGCCGGGGGGTTTATTGGCCACATTGCCCGAACAAAGGACGTTTCGTTCGAAAATATGAAAACAGCGATTATCATTGGTTCGGCCATGGCAAGTTTTTGCGTGGAAAAGTTTGGAACGGAACGCCTGAAAGAAATTACAAAAGCGGATATAGACCGACGCCTGGCGCAGTTTAGAGAGTTGGTAAATTTCGATATTGAGCTGGTGTAGGTTTTTGTTGACCCAACAAAACGACTAACTTGGCATCATCCTTCCTTGTGTTAAAAACCGCATCAACAATGATGGGGTTTTTCTTAAGCGAATAATTAGCACAGTACAATTTGTAATCCCTGCTCGTCCTTGGGAAGAGGAAACTTATTCTTGGTTGCCACCCCGCGGTACATTGTATCTAGTCGTTTGCGGCAAGCCAGCGTTACCTGATACCGCTAAAGTGAAGTAATTGTTTTGCGGTTGCGAAGCGGGTATATCAATCCCCTTTCAAACCCCCGCTCCAAAAAAATTAAGCCCAGTCATTAGCATTTAAAAAATAGAAAACTATTTTTACCTCCCGGCCACGCTACTCCGGCAACCATAACTAACCGTCAATACCTGCAGCAATGAACTTACTTTTTAACCGTACCCACGTTTACAACTACAATCATCCGCAGGAGTATGTACAGCACAAACTCAAATACATCTGCAACCGCCGCTTCGAAGATTTTTCGGTTGATTTAATTGGCAATGTAAAAAGCGATGGAAGTTTTGAATTAACCAACAAATGGGGCTTTACCAATACAACCTGGTTAGAAAACCGCGAAGCCTACATGCGGGGCGGATTGAAATACACTAATGGTAAGCCGGCAATTGTTGTCAGGCTTCGTCCCAACATCATCTTCACTACTCTTTTTTACATTGGCCTCCTTTTATTGGTACTCGAGCTTTGTGGCATCAAAATTTTACCCTTGCCACAAATGGCAATGCGTGTAAGTATACTGGCGGTTTGGGAAATTGCTGTAGCTATCTTCATTATAAAAGCCACATCATCACTGCGCAACCGTTTTGAAAGGTTGATGCAGTTAAATTGATGCTACAGTCTTCTTGCAAGCGATATTGTTTTTTTAAACTGTTCTTTCGTTCCTTTTAAATTAAAAAGCTCGGCGTAAACAACATAATTACCAATAGGTAGTTTTTGATTTTTTTCATCCAGTCCATCCCAGTTCCAGCAGCCGCTCAAACCAAGTACCGCATTCTTTACCAGGTGTTTTGTTCTCCGGCCGTTAATGTCGAAAATAATAATGTTGGCTATGTAGCCGCTTTCTGCAATGTTGTAACAAATGGATGCCACATCATCAATGCCATCGTTATCGGGCGAAAAAATTTTTGTGGCTATCTCTATAGTCGAGGTGGCATTGGTAGTATTTATTGTCTGCGAATTTTTATAACCCGGCGTACCATAGCCGGCGGTGGAAGCTGCAGAATGCCAGTTGTTTTTGTTTTGAGAAGCAGCGTTGAAATCAAGCCGCTCCAGGGCCACACCTTCTTTGTCGGCAATAAGTGCAAAATGCCAGTCATCGTTGTACGCCACTTCATCAGCAATTACATTGTTTACATCAACCAAAACAACTGTCCCTTTGTCATCGGGGTAAGAAGCAAGAGAGGAGATCGTCATTACCGCCCCATCATCTTTCACCAAATAACTCAAACTTAAATTCAAAGGATCTTCGGTAACAACCAGGTAGGAAGAAGGAAAAAGAAAAAAAGGTTCCGTGCTTATTCTTGAAAGAGAACTTACAACACCGTTACTATTTCTATTGGCCAAATACAGTTTACTGAGGTCAATTATTTTTTTGCTGTTGTTGTACAGTTCAATATAATCAGCCCCATTTGGTTTTGGGTTAAAAAGTATTTCATTGATCACCACATCGTGCACCGCTAATGCCTGCGCCAAACCCAATTGAGCCTGGCTGCTACCAGCCATAGTATTGCCTTTGCAGTCGCCAACATTTTTAACCGCAATGGTATAAACGATTGACGGGGCCAATGGCGTTGCTATTTTTATTTGTACCGAATTATAAAATGGAGGAAGCGGCATTGCCGTTAATACAGTGTTACCATTAACCGAATAGTTGCCAGCCAATGAAGCAGTGGCACTATCCAGTCCCTCATCAAAAAACAAGATAGCGGTAACGCTATCGGTGGTGATAGTTCTTTTTAATTGGGGCGGCGTGTTATCAATATTTACAGCATTAACCGAGTTTGTTTTGCCAGGTGTTCCACCAACTACCGCCACACTCGCCTTCCAGTTATTTGCTCCTGCACAAGGATTTTTTGTGTCTATCATCTCCAGCGTCCAGCCGCCATCCTTTTTTGCCTCGTTGCCGTACCATTGTGTAGTGTAATTAACGGCGTGTATTATTTTGTTTTGGGGAGATGACAACACTAGTGCTTCGCCATCGTTGTCTAATGATGGAAAAGATACAACACCAATGCTTCGGCCAAAAGCACTGAACGCCGTTACATTGCTATTGCTGCATAATATCACCATGCTGTCGGGCATCAATAAAAAACTGGTGTTGATAGTAGCAGTGGCGGTTGCATCGCCTAACCGCCAGCCATTTAAATTAAACGGGGTTGATGAAACATTTTTTACTTCTAAAAACTCGGCGTTTGGTAAACCTACCTGCGGTGTTGGGTCGGCCATTATCTCGGTTATTACCACCTCAAACTGTTTTGCGGCTTGTGCAAAAGAAATAATTGGAGCCACACAAAAGAAAAGCACCAGCAGTTTTACAAAATTCATTGTAACTAATGTATAAAAATTTGGTTGCAAATGCCGGGTAAATATCCTGGAAGCTTCTGTTGCCTCAGCTACACGCTTTCAACTTTTAAAATTGTGCATCATGCAAGGTTTGGCTGTTTGCCGTTTTGATAATACATTCGCTACCGCAATGCAAAAAACAAAACGTACTAAACGCAGCAATAAACAGGTCCTTCGCCAGGAAGAAGTGTAACGTTTTAGTTTGTTCTAAATAAATTACAAGCCTTCCATAACCGGGAGGCTTTTTTAATTGCAGGTAACTAACGGTGTTTGCTACTGTATAGAGGTAAATAAATTTTACACCAAAAAATTAAACGCTCATTCAATGAAAGTTGCAGTTGTTGGCGCTACCGGCCTTGTAGGTACAAAAATGTTACAGATTCTTGCCGAAAGAAATTTTCCGGTGAGTGAACTAATTCCGGTTGCCTCCGAAAGATCTGTTGGCAATAAGGTGGAGTTTAACGGAAAAAAATACACCGTTGTTTCTATGCAGGATGCAATTGACGCCAAACCCGACGTGGCTTTATTTTCGGCAGGCGGTGGCACCTCGTTGGAGTGGGCACCCAAATTTGCCGAGGCAGGCATCACTGTTATTGATAACTCATCGGCCTGGCGCATGGACCCTGCAAAACCGTTGATTGTACCCGAAGTAAATGCAGGCATATTAACGGCCGCCGATAAAATTATTGCCAACCCAAACTGCTCTACCATACAAATGGTTGTGGCCTTACAACCACTGCATAAAAAATATGGTATTAAAAGAGTGGTTGTGTCAACCTACCAAAGTGTAACCGGCACAGGTAAAAAAGCCGTGGATCAATTAATGAACGAGAGAGAAGGAAAAGAAGGAGATATGGCGTACAAGTACCAAATTGATTTAAATGCCTTGCCGCAAATTGATGTGTTTTTAGAAAATGGTTACACCAAAGAAGAAATGAAAATGGTGCATGAAACTAAAAAAATAATGCAGGATGATTCTATCCGGGTTACTTCAACAACAGTGCGTATACCGGTAATGGGCGGCCATAGTGAAAGTGTAAATGTTGAATTGAAAAATGATTTTGACCTGGAAGAATTACGGAACGTTTTGCGTGATGCACCCGGTGTAATAGTGCAGGACGACCCCTCGAAACAAATTTATCCAATGCCTCTTTGGGCGCATGAAAAAGATGAAGTGTTTGTGGGCAGGTTGAGAAGAGATGAAACCCAACCCAATACTTTAAACATGTGGATTGTAAGCGACAATCTACGCAAAGGCGCTGCTACCAACGCGGTACAAATTGCCGAGTATTTGATGAGTAAGCATTTGCTGGGATGAACTGTTTCTGCCCGTATCGGGTAGTTGCATTTACTTTGCGCTTTCGTTTAACCTTTCATTAACCCGATAGAAAAATACATTTGTTCACTTAACCCATTTTATGAGAAGACTTGTTTTGTTGACCCTGACCGTTTGTTTTGTTACTCTTTCTTTTGCCCAGGATTCTACCATACAGCGGCTGAACCGGGCGGCCAATACAAAAGTGGGAGGCAACGACCATTTTATGATTCAATTCGGCTCTACTAGATGGCAGGGCAAGCCCGACTCTATTAATACAGGTGGTTTCTCCCGCACATTCAACATGTATTTTCTATTTGCGTTTCCTTTTAAAACCAGTCCTAAAATGAGTGCAGCAATAGGCGTTGGCCTTGCTACCGACCATATTTTTTTTAAAGCCACCAGAATAGGCATTGCCGATGTGGGGCCAACACTTGTTTTTGATAACGTGAGCGACACTACTCATTTCGACAAATACAAATTGGCTACTTCTTTTTTAGAAGCGCCGATTGAATTACGTTTTACTGCAAAACCCGAAGACAGTAAACACAGTTTTAAAATTGCTGTTGGTGCCAAAATAGGTACTATGCTAAGTGCCTGGGTAAAAGGTAAAAGCGAGGTAAATAAGGCAGGGCAGGCTCTCCGCGATTTTACAATGAAAGAAAAAAGCAAAAAGTATTTTAATACCAACCGGCTTTCGCTTACCGGCAGGGTAGGTTACGGTGCTTTCTCCGCGTTTGTTTCATACGCCGTTACGCCTTTGTTACAAGAAGGAGTAGGCCCAACACTGCGACCCATGACAATTGGCCTTACCATTGCAGGCCTTTAATATATTTGCACACTAGTTGTATTGGCGATCCTGAACCAACAGGATCGCTTTTTAATTTCAACCCTTATGCTCGATAAAAAAAACCGCATCAACAAAGAAGAAAGAGCCGTGCTTGTAGGCGTAGTGCATAAAGACCAAACGGAACAGGAAGTAACAGAGTACTTAACCGAACTGGCTTTTTTGGCTGAAACCGCCGGGGCCGTTACCGTAAAAAAGTTTATGCAGAAGCTGCAGCATACCGACAGTCGCACGTACGTTGGTAAAGGCAAGCTGCAGGAAATAAAAAATTACATCCGCGAAAAAGAAATTGATGTGCTGATTTTTGATGATGAATTAAGCGGCGCACAGTTGGGCAATATAGAAAAAGAAGTAGAAATTAAAACCATCGACCGAAGCGATTTGATACTCGACATTTTTGCCCGCCGTGCAAAAACGGCCCAGGCAAAGGCACAGGTAGAGCTGGCACAATACCAATACATTTTGCCCCGCCTCCGCGGCATGTGGAAGCACCTGGAAAGATTGGGTGGTGGCATTGGTACCCGCGGTCCGGGTGAAACGGAAATAGAAACTGACCGGCGTATTGTACGTGATAAAATTACCCTCCTACGAAAAAGGCTGGGTGAAATAGATAAGCAGGCTTTTACACAACGAAAAGAAAGAGGTGAATTTATAAGGGTGTCGTTGGTGGGTTACACCAACGTGGGCAAATCAACCATTATGAATTTGTTGAGCAAGAGCGAAGTGCTTGCGGAAAATAAATTGTTTGCAACGTTGGATACCACCACCCGCAAAATTGTGTACGACACCACGCCTTTTTTACTAAGCGACACCGTTGGGTTTATTCGCAAATTGCCACACCATTTGGTGGAAAGTTTTAAAAGCACTTTAGATGAAGTACGAGAAGCGGATATTTTGTTGCACGTGGTTGATATTTCGCACCCAACTTATGAAGAACAAATGGGAGTGGTAAATAAAACGCTGCAGGAACTGGCTGCTTTTGAAAAACCCATCATCACCATTTTCAACAAAATGGATTTGTACATAAAAAACACTTTCGACGAGTGGCTGGATGAAGCTCCGAAGCAACAAATTCTGGAAGACCTTGAAGCCCGCTGGCAGAGAGAAACGGGCAACAACGCCATCTTTATTTCGGCATTGGAACGCACTAATATTGACAGCTTGCGCAAAACAATTTTAGATAAGGTACGGGAGCATTACCGCATAAGGTACCCGTACAAGACAGAGTTTTTGTATTGAGCAATTACACGAATTTGTAAGACCCGGGAACACGAATTTAATCCCGAAGTTTCGGGACGAATTACACGAATTTTTTTCTGGAACGTGTGTAGGCTACTTCTGCGTACTTACCATTACAATTCTGAAATGAAGTTTTTCAATTAATGGAACAAAACAAAACTTATCGCTGGATTAAGATTGCCGATAACGTTGAGGCCATTGTATTTGGTGCCAACAATATTGCGGTAATTGAAACGGAGGAGAAGCGGTTGTGTGTAGCCAAATACAATGAGGGCCTGTTTGCATTTGCGCATAAATGCCCGCACGCCGGTGGTTTTTTTGCAGATGGCTGGGTTGATGTATTGGGTAATGTGGTGTGCCCGCTGCACCGTTATAAATATTGTTTGAAGAACGGCCGAAATGTAACTGGCGAAGGTTATTATTTAAAACACTGGCCCGTTGAGATTAGAGACGATGGTGTTTGGGTTGGTTTGGAGAAAGAAAAGTTGTGGGGTTTGTTGTAGATATTTTTTACAATTCATTGCCCGTAACAACAAAGGATTTTTGTATTTGGCTGCAAATGAAAATCCCCTATTTTTGCCCTCCCGAAAACGGGAAACATTCCTCCTTAGCTCAGTTGGTTAGAGCATCTGACTGTTAATCAGAGGGTCTCAGGTTCAAGTCCTGAAGGGGGAGCACAAAGGTTCATACCAGGTTTTGGTGTGAACCTTTTTTGTTTCAAAATCCGTCATCAAATTCCCGAAGACTACATGCAACCGTTTATTCCCTGGTACTCATTTACTGCTGCAGTGCGTTTGCTACTACACCTTGATCCGGCTATAGCATTACACAGAATGTGAGTGTTGCAATAATTCCAAGCCGCACATTTAGCATTAACTTTTGATTTCAACCTGACAAACAACGTTTTCCTTCGGCAATTACCGTTACCTTCACCGGGTTAATTTGAGCTGCGCATCAGTGATCCTAAATTCTTGCTTAATTCGCATCGTAGTTAGTTTCTTACTCAACGCTTTCTCAGATATATTTTCAATTTTTAAACGCAAGTAAGTATGAACATTTATGTTTCTAATTTAAGCTTCAACATTCAGGATGAAGACTTAAGCGGATTTTTTTCTCCATTTGGAGCCGTTACCTCAGCAAAAGTTATTAATGACAAATTCACCGGCAAATCAAGAGGATTTGGTTTTGTGGAAATGAGTGACGACGAAGCAGCTCAAAAAGCTATTGCCGAGTTAGATAACGCTGAAATTGACGGCAGAACCGTTAAGGTAATGGAAGCTAAACCTAAGGAAGACAGGCCTGCACGCACTGGTGGCGGCGGCAACAGTCCTTTCCGTGGCGATAGCGGCGGTGGTTACAAGAAAAAAACCTGGTAAAATAGCCGGCCATTGTACACAACAGTGTATAATGGCCTTAGTAATTTTAAAGAAAGGCCCCCTTAATTGGAGGCCTTTTTTTAAATGGCCTCAATTTAAAAACCTTAACGCGACAGTGCTTAACTTTATTGGCACTTTTACAGTGCCGATAATAAAGATTTTTTTACCAATTAAAACAGTATGGCAAAATCGAAAGAAACATTTAATAAAAAAGAAAAAGAAAAAAAACGACTAAAGCAACGCCAGGAAAAAAGGGAGAAGATGGAAGAGCGTAAGGCAAATCCCGGCAAATCAAAATCGCTGGATGATATGATGGCCTATATTGATGAAGATGGAAACATTTCCGCCACCCCTCCCGATCCCAAAAAGAAAAAAGTGTTTAACCAGGAAGACATGCAGATAAGCGTGCCGAAGTATGAACCAGGTGAAGCCGAAGACGCCGTGCGCCAGGGTGTTGTTAGCTTTTTTAATGAATCGAAAGGGTTCGGGTTTATCAACGATGCTGTATCAGGCGAAAGGGTTTTCGTACACATCAATCAATTGACCGAGAGAATCGGTGAAACTGATAAAGTAACTTTTGAAATAGAAGGCGGTCCACGTGGTTTAAGTGCCGTGAACGTAAAAAAGCTGGTTAAATAAATAGGCTTTTCTTATCGGGGTCGTATTGCTGTAAAAAAAGCGCAAATAAAATTTGCGCTGTGCTACAAAAGATGGTATCAATTACCCACAGGTTTTTTACAAAAGCAAAGCTTTGAAAGAGTAAAAACTAATTTTTTCTGAAGCGATAAGTATTTACAACCCCACTACCAATTTTGTACGATCCTTTTCTTGCCTCGGTTTGCTCCGCCTCATGTACAGTTAAGATAGAACCTTCTACCTCTTTTTGATGCAGTGCGGTAATTGCCGCTTTTGCCTCTTCCGGATTTTCCATTTGCACATAACCAAATCCCCTCGATTTGTCGGTGAACGCATCCATCGAAATTTCCGCCGATTGTACTTCACCATGCGGTGAAAAAAGATTTTTCAGGTCCTGATTTTTTAATGCCGTGTTGATATTTGAGACGTAAATGTTCATAATAGAATTTTAAGAAGATGAAAAATGGAGTGCAAGCAATAAGTGCTAAAAAAAATCCGGCAGATATGCTAAACGCTTACAAGTAAGCTAGAGGGTGAAGGTATGCAATTAACAAGCGATGCAGCGGTTAGGGTTGTTAACAAAGTAAGCTGCCGCTGCTGTTGCAGTGAGTATTTAAATCAATACACCCATTCCAACCGGGCAAATAAAAGTTAGAAGCTCGAAAAGCGAAAGATTGAAAATCCGGCCATCGCAACATTTGACCTGTTTATTTTTTGTTAGACCGTGAGGCTCTTTTTTTTACCAGCCACCTCGGTTAAGTATTTCTGATGAATAATTTTATGAACCGGCAGGTTTTTTACTTTGCTTTCCGCCCACGAAATAATATCGAGGTAGGCGAACACCCGGGTTTCAAAACGGTTTTTTTCAAACTCCTTTATTCTCTTTAAAAAAGTTTCCAGTAGCGGTTTCATCTTGTCTTTTGACGTGAAAGACGATTTGCGGAGGAAGCGCAATATTTCTTCTTCTATTGAACTAAGGTTTTCCATTTTCACCATAAACCGGTACACAGATTTTGGCAAATATTCCATGAGCGAATAGTTGCCCAACTCATAGTGGGCCAGCAAGTGTAAAAGGCGGGCATAACACTGAAGGTCGTTGCGCAGATCAGAATTATTGTTGATGATGTCCTGCAAATGATCTACGCAGGAATCATAATCGCCGCTGCCATAATACAGGCAGGCCATCTTATAATTCAGTACCATTACGCGGTGAGGATCAATAAAAAGTTCGTTTTCTTTCAGGCTCAGCTTAATAGCGGGTAGCTGGGCCAGGCCTCCTTCAAAATCTCCGGTTAAAAAATGCTGGTTCAACTTTGCCTGCGCTATGTACAAAAAACACTGAATGCGAAAGTTATCATTTTCTTCAACCCGTTCTGTTTGGGCAAAGGCCTCGAGCTGTGCAAGGGTTTGCGGAAATCTTTTGTGGTTACGTAGAGCAAAATGAGCATTCATCAGGTTGTGCAGCCCTTTTATATAGTGGCCGGTTTCCACTCGTTTCATCAGAGCGTCTTCTTCAAAAAGATCAACCCATTTCTGCGCATAGCGGTAGTACATCAAAAAGTCTTGCCTAATGAAAGCGTACCAGCAATAACTCTGCAAAAGATAGAGCCGTTCATAAAACCCCGTTGGCTGCCGGGGTTGCGACGGAAGATTTTTTTTCAGAAATTCTTTTATTTTCTCCTCGTCCTGTTCATTGCGGGCATGACCATGTTTAATGTAAAAGCTGTACATTTTTAATGCAAGGTTCGATAGTCTTGTTACCTCTTCTATGTGTCGGCTTACACTTTCGGCCTCCTCGGAAAGCGTTTCAGATTTATTGGGTGTGCTTCGCGTTATGTGCAAAAACTCAATTCGTTTTTCCAGCGAAATAATCTGCGCCAGGAAACTTATTTTTTGATTTGCCCTGGCCGTGTCCTTAGCTTTTTCCAACAACCGAAGGCTTTGCTGAAACAGCCCTTTTTTGTAGAGTATATGGGCATAGTCAAACATTTCGTTGAGCTGAAGGTCGATGCTGCTATCACTTTTTAATAAGCGCAGGCTGGCCAATATTTGTTTGTACAAATGCGCCTTTAAATTGGAGAGTTGGTTTTTTTGAAAAGATGGTAACTTTTTAAGCACGGCTTTATCATCATACACAACCAACTTGTCTATAACGTTGAACAGCTGTACAATTTTTAAATTTTCGTTGGCGGAACTCCGGTTAATGTACAATTTAAAATGCCTTTTCTCTGCCTTCTCGAGAGAATGAATTAACTGGAACAATATATCGCTTGCATGGATGGGCATCTGTTGTTTTTTACGATCCACTACAGCAAGCATTCAATGACCTGAAGTTTGTAACATCATAAAAATATTATGGTAGCACACAACAGAAACAATTCACGTTCGCTATCGTAAAAATAAATAATTGCAAACAAAGTAAGGGGAGTTACATTACCAAAATGTAAAGCATTCCGGAAACCTGTTCCGGAATGCTTCGTTGGTTAAGGGCTTCAAGTGTTAACAGATGAGCCAGTTTTTATGTGAAAAAAAACAGTTACCGTTTTGTAATCGCTACTTTTTGTGAAGTATGCAGTGACGAGGTAATGAGAAAAACTTCTTTTTGCGAATTTTTATTGCCCCACACTGTTAACAGCAGTTTGGTGTCATTGGCATCGGGCATGTCGATTTTAAATTTCTTCAAAAAATATTCTTCTTTTAAATTTTCTGAATGAAGAACATCGCCCTGTTCATTGGTAATGCTTAACCACCTGTATGTTTTTTCTATGTTGTTTACTTTGATAACATACACGGGGTGTTGATCAATGTTGCCCAGATACTCCACTTCTATCTCGGGTAGTGCCAGCACCTCTGGTGAAGTTTGTAGTACAGAATCGGATTGAGCGAAAACCGGGGTTGCAGAAAAAAACATTGCGGAGGAAAAAAAGGCGGCTACAAATATTTTATTGAGTTTGTTGCCTTTGTTGCTTGCTAATTTGTGTTTCATGATGAAAGGTTTTTTTGGGTGATAAAAACTCTTTCACATAACCATCAATCGTAGGATAGAACACCTGTTGAATTTCACTTTGCAAAAGCGAAGTTTTATTTCATGTTCAAAACAAAAGTAGCAAGCCATTTTCTGCAATAAAAACCAAACTACAGGGCCAATGCTAACGCCAACGAAAAATAAGTAAGTCCGAAACCCGCCATGGCACAGCGTTGTAGCGATAGGTTTGTATAATGCCCAAGTACAATTATTTTAATTTTTTCGGGGGTTACCGGTGGCCATTTGACAAAAAAATTACGCACCACGGAAATATTCGCTGCCGTAAAGTGTTACTACGCATTGGTAAAAACCCGGAATGTCGCAATCACTTAGGATATAGCCGCGGAGCCCAATGATTTTATCCCATTTGTTTTTGATTGTAATTTTTGCCCGGTACTTTGGAGGTATGGTTACGATCTATTAAAAACTTAAAATTATCTACCTATGAAAACCCTTATACACTTGTACAAACACAACCCGGTAGTAGAATTAATAGTTAACTGCATTGGCTTTTTTGTTTGGGCCGCAACTTTGATTTTGATGATGGTTACACTAACTGTGGCGTTTACCAGTTAGCGCCATAGTTTAGCTGCTGTAAGAAAGCCTCCTCCGGGAGGCTTTCTTCGTTTTGTGACCTGTTGCGAAAAAGCAATTTTTAAAACCAGCATGGAACTTAAAAACCATTTGACTAAATTGCTGATCCTTCCTATAGTTGAAACATCACCCCTTTTCCACTCCCTACTGAACAAACCCTTTCTAACTGTTTTTATGAAGCATGTACTTCTTACCATAGCTGGTTTGTTATTTCTTTTTAAATGTTACGCAACGGACACGCACCGCAGCGGAGATAAAATCAGTCGCACAAATCGCTCGATTGGTACAATAGATATTTTCGACCCTACCGATAGTATTGGCTACACTGGTTCAGCCGCTATCTGTGCAGGAAAAACTATTTTGCTTACTGCTAACTATGCACCTACAGGCTCCACTTTTCAATGGCGGATATCAACCGATGGCGGCACAATATGGGCCGACATTGCGGGTGCAACCAATGCCACGTACACTGCAAATACACCAGGCTTATACAGCGTTAATGTAACCACCGCGGGTGTAACCACTATTTATCCGCCGGTTAATGTAACTGTTCATCCATACCCTGTTGCCGATTTCACTTTTTCACCAAACAGTGTTTGTAGTACGTTACCGGTAAGTTTTGTCAGCACCTCAAGCGGTACTGCAATTACCTATCAATGGAATTTTGGGGATGTTCTTTCTGGTGCCGACAATCTATCTGTGTTACAAAACCCTACCCATCATTTTGTTGGTGGGGCCTTTGGTGGCACACAATCTTTTACGGTTAAGCTAACGGTTACCAACAGCTTCGGTTGTGTTGATACCATTTCTAAAACTGTCACAACTGTATCGCCGGGTACACAATTGGGCGGCACCGGGTTTATCACATATAATGGCCTTCCTTATTTTACCCAATGTGCATCGGTGGCCTCTCCGTTTACCTTTACCAATCTCAGTTCATCGGCTAACAGCAGTTATATAATCAAATGGGGCGATGGGAGCCCTGATTTTTCAAGTACGTCTTTTACTTCAACCACCCACACCTATAGTATTGGCACTTATCCCCTGCAGTTCATTGTATCGGGCCAGGATAACTGCAAAGACACGGGTACGTACTATGTTTTTGTGGGCAATAATCCGGCTGTAGGCTTAAACAATCCTGGTAATACTTTTATT
The DNA here is from genome assembly GCA_031425835.1 of Chitinophagales bacterium. Taxonomy (GTDB): domain Bacteria; phylum Bacteroidota; class Bacteroidia; order Chitinophagales; family Chitinophagaceae; genus Flavisolibacter. The sequence goes on along the minus strand of JANPKD010000029.1, from coordinate 170,384 downwards.
TGTTCAGGTGCCACGCTTAGCTTCCCGGTATCAGGTACCGAAAACAATCCGCCAGGCACTGTTTATACTGTTAGTTTCAACGACGGTACTCCATCGCTTGTATTCAACCAGCCACCGCCAACGTCTGTATCACATTTATTTAACCGGGGATCCTGTGGAATACCTAGTCCGGGTTTTCCTAATTCTTTCCAGGCCACAATTCGGGCTACAAATCCATGCGGCGCTTCTGCAGCCTCGGTTGTACCCATTTATGTTTCTCAAAAGGACACAGCGAGTTTTAGAATTTTACCCTTTGACACGGTATGCATCAATACACCTGTTACACTTCTTCAAAGCAACAGCAATGGTTTTGGTGTTTCTTCAACCGGCGTGTGCCTGCCCGGCAAAGGCGTATGGAAGATTACACCCACTACGGGATGGACGGCCTCTGGCCTTTTAGGAAATGATTTTGGTTTGACCGATCCCACTACCTGGCAAGCCGGAGCTAATCCACTCGGCCTCAACTTTTCGGTGCCGGGCATTTATACCATTAAACTAAAAGCCGGCAGCAACACTATTTGTTCGGCCGACAGTACTGAAAAAAAAATTTGCATCAACCCGTTGCCGATAGCCGATTTTAATTTAAGCGCTACGCAAGGTTGTGCACCACTTACTGTGATTGCAACCAACAATTCAAACACGCCCATTTGTGGCGCTAATACTTATTTGTGGACTGTTAGCTATGCTAATAACACAGGCTGCCTTCCTAACACTACCGGTGCAGGTTTTATTAACGGAACAACCAACACCTCCGTTAATCCGCAATTTCAATTTACCAGCCCTGGCGTTTACACCATCACCCTTACTACCCGAAATTCAAATGGCGTTTGCTCTACCTCAATTTTTAGAACGGTTACGGTAAAAACAAAACCACGGGTTACGCTCACAGCACCGTTAACTGCCTGTCAAAACGCAAACATTGCACCAACTGCCAGTGCACTCAATTGTTTTGCTACCACGCCGGCTACTTATTTGTGGACGTTTACCGGCGCAACCCCATCAACCGCCAACACACAATTGCCTGGCAATATTGTGTTCAACAGTGCGGGGCCGCAAACCATTACGCTGGATGTAACAAACGAATGCGGAACCACTAGCGTTGTCCAAAACATAACGGTAAAACCTGCTCCCGATGTTATTGTTCCAACCAATCAAATCGTATGTACCGGAGCTTCAACAGGCGGCTTTACATTTTCGAGCATTTTGAGTGGAACTACTTATACATGGACAAACAATACTCCCTCTATTGGTTTGGCCGCTTCGGGCAATACTTCGATCCCGGCTTTTACTGCAATAAATACAGGTGCTCTACCCGTTGTTGCCATCATAACAGTAACTCCAACAAATAATGGGTGCGCCGGCCCGGTGCAAACCTTTACCATCACAGTAAATCCCAAACCAGCAAAGCCTGCTGTTGTGCGGCCCATTTTGTATTGTTTGAATGAAACGGCCGTACCATTAGCTGCAACAGCACTGAGCGGAAATACATTAACCTGGTACAATAACGCAGCACTGGTTAATGGAACCGCTACTGCTTTTACGCCGGCAACAAATACCGCAGGGGTTTTTAATTTTTATGTTACACAAACAAATTCTTTTGATTGCACAAGCGATACAGCCATTATCCGCGTTACAGTCTATGCCCCCATTTCAAACAATATCATTGGCAGCAACCAAACCCTCTGTTCGGGAAACACTCCCGTTGGGTTTACCGGAACATCGCCGGCGGGTGGCAACTTTGTTTATTCTTATCAATGGCAATCGTCGGTAGACGGCGGCAGTACATGGACAAACATTACTGGTGCAACCAATGCTATTTACAATTCACCGGGGTTATTGATCACTACTATGTACAGAAGGTTAGTAAGTAGTGCACCTTGCAACAACGACTCGTCAAACGTTGTTACCATCACTATTCAAGGAACCCTGAGTAATTACGACATCAGCGCAGCGCAAGCAATTTGTGCAGGCACCACGCCAAATGCATTAACCGGTCAACTGCCCACAGGTGGAGATGGAACATTCATTTACCAATGGCAATCATCGTCGGATAACATTGTATGGACAAATATTCCGGGAGCCAATTTTCAGGATTATTCACCAGGCATTTTAAATACTACCACGTACTTTAAAAGATTAACCACCAGCGGCTACTGCTCAGCACCATCAAGTGTTGTAACCATTACAGTTAATCCTACGCCAGTTGCAACTAATAACAGCAATTTGATTTATTGTAACGGTGCAGCTACGGGCGTCATCACATTTAGCGGTACACCCACCAGCGGTGTTGCATATGCATGGGTGAATGATAACACGCTAACAGGTTTAGCCGCATCGGGCATTGGTAACATCCCTTCGTTCAACACAACAAATACCAGCGCACCAAAAATTCCGCTTGTTAGCAACATTAGCGTAACGCCAACTTTTACGGCAAACAATGTTAGCTGCACCGGAAATACTACCTCATTCACGGTTACAGTTCTGCCCTCGATTTTGCTTAATGCAATACCTGATACAGTTGTTTGTACTGGCACAAACATTGCCGCTTTTACACCAATAAATGATGCCGGTATTTTTTCGGGTAGCACCGTGCAGTATAGTTGGACGGTGAGTGGTTCGGGCACTAATTTAACTAACGGCACCGGTAGTCAACTGCCTGCATTTACAACGATTAATAATAGCGGTACCGACTTAGTTTCGGTAATTACAATTACTCCAAAATATAGTTACGCTGGTAAAACCTGCGATGGTGCGCCTGTAAGTTTTTCAGTTACGGTAAAATCGGCAACCGCTGCCGCGAGTGCCGGTGCCGATACCACTTTATGTGCTGCTCCAAATTATACAATGAAAGCAACAGCCGCAGGTGCAGCTACAGGTTTGTGGACGCAACTAAGTGGAGCGACGGTTAGCATTGTAAATCCATCATTGGCTACTACGCAAGTAACAGGTTTGCAACCTTTAAACAGCTATCAATTTGTTTGGACGGTAACGGGGTTCGCATCCTGCCCGGCTACAAAAGACACCGTAACGATTAGCGTTACAGAAGCACTGGTGAATTTAATAGATAACACCGCACAAACCATTTGCTTCAGTCAGCCCGTAAATATCACCGGGCAACTACCAATAGGTGGCAACTTATCTTATCAATACCAATGGCAACAAAGCAGTGATGGAATTACCTGGATAAACATGCCGGGGCAAACAGGAATTACGCTAACGTTTACACCTGCACAAACCGTGTTTGTAAGAAGAAATGTTACCTCGCTTCCCTGCTTTAACGCAAGTGCGGCAACACAAATTTTTGTACAACCCTCAATAAGCAACAACAGCATTTCTGCCAATCAAAATATTTGTGTGAATACAACAGCGGCAACATTGCAGGGCAGTACACCTGCGGGTGCAAATGGTGTGTATTTGTATCAATGGGAGATGTCGGGTGATGGTGGCGCAACATGGAATACGATTTCCGGAGCCACGGCGCAAAATTATTCTCCTGGTCTATTAACCGATACCACAATTTTCAGAAGAATAGTATCAACCAATTTATGCAGTGGTTTGCAAAGCAGTGTCAGTAATGTTGTCACCATCATCGTATATCCAAATGCAGTTGCTTCATTTCTTCCAACAACCAATATTGGCTGCGCACCGTTTACTATTACACCCGCAATATTTAACCTGCAACATTTTGCCAACAGAAATGTGAGTTACCTCTGGTACGCAAACGGCAACTTTCTTGGAGCCGGAACAAGTTTTCCCGGCTACACGATTGCCGCCCCCGCCGATTCGGTAATTATTAAAATGATTGCACTGAATTTATTTGGCTGCGTAAACGATAGTGCCAGCTATACCTTCTACACCAGCACTCAGCCACAGCCGGCATTTATATTAAGTGATACAGTTGGCTGCGGCCCGCTCACTATACAATTTACCAACACAACGCCACTCATTTCTTCCTTCACTTATCAGTGGAATTTCGGAAATGGACAAACCTCAAATGCCGCCCAACCACCGCCTATTATTTTTGCACCCAACCCAAATTTTACCGATACGGTTTATATTGTGCGGCTTTCAGTAGCCTCTGCCTGCGGGGTTATCAGCACCAGCAAATTCATACGTGTACAATCAAAACCAAAAGTTTCTTTTGCGCCAAATATTACGGTTGGTTGTTCGCCCATGACGGTGTTGTTCAACAATACATCAAAGGGTTTAGGCAACAGTTACACCTGGCATTTTGGCGATGGATCGGCACCTGTTGCTACATCATCGGCCACCGGTGTTAGCCATGTTTTTACCACCGGCATAAGAGATACATTTTTTGTAAAGCTTGTTGCAGAAAACGGCTGTGGAAAAGATTCGCTGAACTACGCCATCGTTGTTTCGCCAAACAACATTGCCCTTGATTTTGCGGTGAACGGTAACCAGCAATCGGGTTGCGCACCACATAGGGTAAACTTCATCAACAACTCTGCAGGCGCATCATCATTTACCTGGAATTTTAGTGATGGCGTTATCATCAACACTTCAAAAAACATTGACACGGTAGCACATAACTTTTTATTGCCGGGTACATACCTTGTTTCGCTACGTGGTACCAATGGCTGCTCCGATACCACCACTACAGAAACGGTTATCGTGTATCCAAAACCAAAACCATTGTTTGCATCCGATAAAAACATTGTTTGCATTGGCGATGCTGCACGTTTTAGTAATAACACCGACTCTGCTTCATCATATCTCTGGCAGTTTGGAGATGGCAATACATCAACTGCATTTGCACCGGTTCATCAGTACACAACACCAGGATTATTTACAGTCAAATTAGTTGCATACCGGTTTAATGCTCCGGGTTCAATTTGTGTTGATTCGGTAACGCGGCAAATACAGGTTGTAGATACAATTGCCGGCACCTTTACAGCCACCGATACTCTTGGCAACTGCACTCCTTTTACAATTGCATTTACCAATCAAACCACACCGTCTGTTTCGGCATTTTGGAATTTTGGCGATGGCAGTACAGGCTCGGGAAATTCTGTAACCCATACGTACGCACAAGCCGGTGTTTACACAGTTATACTTACTGTACAATCGGCAGGAGGCTGTACCTACATCAGCACAAAAACGGTGCGTGTACTTGGCCCCGGCGGCAGCTGGACGCATACTACTGGGTACCTCTGCTCCGGGGCTGCACGTTTTTCTGTTAACGCAACAAATGCCGATAGCATCATTTACAACTTTGGTGATGGCAGCAGTTTAGTAACCACAAACAACCTCGTGTTTCATACCTATACAAATGCAGGGGTATATTTTCCTACCGTGCGTTTGAAAAACAATTTGGGTTGCACTGTTTTTCTAAATGGCATTGATACTATTCGTGTTGAAAGAATAAATCCAGGATTTACATCCGTGCAACAAAAAAGTTGTGGCAGCACAACCGTAAATTTTAGCGATACCTCATTCTTGTTTTTTGGAAAAAACTTAGTGCGGTGGAATTTTGCCGATGGCACTACTGGTACTGGAGGCACTATCTCGCACAGCTATAACACCGGGGGAGTTTACCCAATACAAATGATTGTTACCGGCAATAGTGGTTGTTCCGACACGGTGTTGAAGCAGTTAACAGTTACAGTAAGCAGCCTGCCAACGGCGAGCATTTTAGGGAATACCACAAGTTGTGTTGGTTACAAAGAAACATTTACTGCCAACGTACAATCAAGCGATGCTGTAACGGTTTTTCAGTGGACCTTATCTAACGGTGCCGCGGGTACGGCAAACCCTTTCAATTATACTTTTTCCCAAGCTGGTAATTATACTTTGCAATTAGTTGTTGGTACCGTTAATGGTTGTTACGATACGGTGTTACATACCATCAGGATTAATCCATCGCCAGTCATCAATGCATCGCCCGATATTACCTTATGCCGCGGAAGCAGTGCGCCTTTATTGGTTACGGGCACGGGTACCCAATTTAACTGGTTGCCCTTGCAGGGATTAAGTTGTTACAACTGCACCAACCCCATTGCATCGCCCATTGCAACCACGCCGTACCTGGCACAAACCACAAATAGTTTTGGTTGCGTGGCAACCGATACCGTTGTTGTAACTATTATTCAACCACTGAAACTAAACGTATCCCCAACCGATTCTATTTGCATCGGTACGGCCACAACGCTATTGGCAAGTGGTGCTACGCAATATACCTGGAGCCCCGCTACGGCATTGAGCAGCACATCTGTCTCCAACCCCACTGCATCGCCTTCTGTAACTACCCGGTACAGGGTTGTTGGTTACGATGGTTTTAATTGTTTTACCGACACGGGTTATGTGTTAGTGGCCGTGGGGCAATATCCTATTGTAAATCTTGGCCCCGACGTAACACTTGCTGCCGGCACACAACATCCATTTGGAAGCTCCATACAAAATGGGCCTGTGAGCCGCTGGCTCTGGGCCCCGGCCAACGACTTAAGTTGCAGCACCTGCCCGCTGCCGATACTCAATGTAAAAAAAGATGCCAGCTACACGGTAACCGTTTTTAATAGTTATGGCTGCGCCGATACAGATAGCATTAACGTAAAAGTTTTTTGCGAAAGCTCGCAGGTTTTTATACCCAACGCATTTACACCGGATGGAGATGGCATTAACGATGTGCTGATGGTGCGGGGAAAAGGGATAGTGATGGTAAAAACCTTCCGCATTTTTAACCGCTGGGGCGAAGTGGTTTTTGAAAAAGCCAACTTCCCTGCCAACAATGTAACGCATGGTTGGAATGGCCTGATAAAAGGTGTGGCCGGTGGCCCCGATGTATTTGTTTACACCGCCGAAGTGCTTTGCGAAAATGGCGCGGCCTTTACTTACAAGGGAAATGTATCTATCATAAAATAAACAGTGTACCATGAAAAAGAGGATACTAAAAAAAATTGCGGCTTTGTTTTTCATTGCCGGTTGCATGTTGCAGATAGCCACTGCGCAGGATATTAATTTCTCGCAGTTTAATGAATTGCCATTGTTGCGCAACCCGGCACTTGCGGGCAATTACAGGGGCGACATGCGCATAACCACCGCCTTTCGCAATCAGTGGAATAGTGTAACCGTTCCATTTAAAACACAGGCATTGGGTGTTGAATTAAAGTTTGGCGTGTCGGCAAATTCAAACGATTATTTTTCTTTAGGCGCACAAATAACCAATGACGAAGCGGGCGATTCTAAATTGGGCCGAACACAATTTTTGCCCATGCTTGCGTATCATAAATCCATTAGCAGTGAAAGTGACTCTTATTTATCGCTGGGTTTTTTGGGCGGCTTTGTGCAGCAACGATTTGACCCAACCAAACTACGTTTCGACGACCAGTTTGTAAATGGAGCATACAGCGCCACCAACCCAACGCGGCAAACATTTTCAAACGCCAACATTACTTATTTAGATGCGGCTGCCGGAATTAAGTACAGTGGAGTAATGGGTAACGATACCAGGTTTTATGTGGGCGGCGCTTACTTTCATTTTACAGAACCGAAGGTGGCATTTGCACAAAGCAATGACATAAGGCTAAATAAAAAAATGGTGGTGAACGCAGGCATGTCGCTACCGAGCAGCGAAACCGACCGGCTAATGGTGTATCTCGATTATTTTGTGCAGGGCGGTAACAACCAAATGCAGGGGGGCATTTTATACAAGCACGATATGGTGCAGGAGGACGATGATTTTACGTTTAGTTTATCGGGTGGTGCATTTGTAAGGTGGAATGATGCCGTAATACCCGTTGTAAAAATGGATTATTACAATTGGGCGATAGGAATGAGTTACGATGTAAACATAAGTAAGCTACGTACCGCATCAGGAGCAAGAGGTGGTTTCGAGATAACATTATCGTACGCAAATTTTTTAAACATACGGAATAGCTCGGCCCAGAAGGTGCGGTGCCCGGTGAGTTTTTAAGAGGGTGATAAACTTATTGGAGAGTTGGAAGTTGGGAGCAGGGCGCATTGGTTGCACACATCAAAAATATCAGAAGAAATATTTTTAAGTTATTGTGCTGAGCGTTAACGTCGGCCGCGCAAAAAAAAAGGCTGGGGGCTTAACGATTTGAATTTTGACTGTGGCTTATGGCAAAATTTTCTTCGCCACCCGATTCTTCCAGTTCGGGCATTGCTTCTAAAATTTTTACTGCAACACTCTCTTCATCAATTAACAAAGGAAAGAGGTGAAATTCTAACCTGCTCAGCAAAAATTCGGTGTTGATTGGTTTGGTAACCAGGTCGTCGGCGCCAAACAATAACGCACGTCCGGTGTCAAAATCAAAACCGGTCATGATGATAACTTTTAAAGGAGGATGGTCCTGTAGCTTTTTTAATTTATAACAAAGCTGCCGGCCGTCTTCACCATTTACGTTGATATCTAACAACAACAGGTCGGGCAAAATTTGGGGGATAATTTCTTCGGCTTCAGAGATGCTTGCCGCTGTTTCAATAAGATAACCTTCGGTAGATAACCTGCGTTCCAATAACATGAGCAGATCAATATCATCGTCAATTACCAGTATCCGTTTGAGCGGACTGATTGCCATAGCACACATACACAAACATTGATTGGTTAATCAAAAAGGATTAGTAGTGGCTTTCAAAGGAGGATCGAATGGGCTTTCAAAGGATTGGATCAGGAACGGTTTTCAAAAGACTGAGAGGCGGTGTTTTTTGGATAACGAAATTTTACACGAGACGAAAAAAATAGAAGTTGACTGATATTGGATTTGGTTTTTTTTCAGGAATTGGATTTTAATAACAAAAACTTACTGGACGATTTTTTTGGACATTGGATGGATTGATTTTGTATCAATCAACTTCTGACACAAAACTACATTCTGCCACAACCCTGTACAAGAGCAGTTTTGACCTGTTTTTATTGTATGGAAATTACTGCACCGGGCCTTGTTTGAGGGAAAGTTTACGAGGAATAAAACAGGTATAACTACGTGCTTGTGTTTAGATTGCCTTGCAATGCACGTGGGAATATTAATTGTGCAGTTTATCAGTCAGCCCAAAGTCTTCAAAACATTTTGGCGGAAGAGTTTGCCGATAGGCACTTCTGCTTTTTCAATTTCAATCAATTCGTTGGTGTACGATTTTATTTGCTGTAGCGAAACAATAAAGGACCGATGTGTTCTTATAAAATTTTGTTCCGGCAAAAGCTCAAGCAACGAGGAAATAGATTGTTTGGTAATCACTACACCGTTTGTTGTAAAAACCTTTACATAATCCTTCATACTTTCTATGTACAGGATATCTTTCAACAGCACCTTCACCATTTTTCTGTCGGCCCTAAAATAAATGAATGCTTCCTGGCTTTCTGGTTGTGGTTGCACAAACGACTTATGGTTATCAGGAACTATTTGCAGCTGCATGGCTTTTTGTACGGCTTTTATAAACCTATCGAACTGAATAGGTTTTAGCAAGTAGTCAACTATATCTAACTCATAACCCTGTAAAGCATATTCGGGAAAGGCGGTAGTAAAAATTATGCGCGGGGGTTGTTTTAATATTTTTACCAGGTCGGTACCGTTTAACTGCGGCATTCTAATGTCGAGAAATAAAAGATCAACGGGATGTTGTTGCAAAAAATCCAATGTTTGCAGGGCGTTGCCACATTGCCCGCTCAGGTGCAATGCCGGCAACTGCTCAATGTAACGAACCAGTACATCGCGGGCGGCGGGTTCATCGTCCACTACCAAACACCTCACAGGATTGCGCTCAATCATAGTTGACAAGTGTTTTGGGGATTGGTGATTTATGCGGCAATTGTTTTTCCAGTTCCATCTTCAGCGTTACTATAAAAGCGTCGTCGGTTTCGGTTATACGCAACAGGTGTTTTTCGGGGTACAACAATTGAAGGCGTTTTTGCACATTGTATATCCCAATTCCTTTTGCCGTATTTTTTTCGCCAGCGGCTTTCCCATTTACCAGTTTCATTTTTAATTCTTCTGCATCAATAGAAATAACCAAACTAACCCATGGATTTTCCAGCATTTGACTGGTGCCATGTTTAAAACAATTTTCTACAAACGGCAATAAAAGCAACGGCGCAATTTGCAGGTGGTTGGTTTCTTTGGGCAGGTCAATAGTCAGTTCAAGCTGGTAGTTATACCGTATTTGTTCAAGCATGATATAGTCCTGCAACATTTTTAATTCTTTATCCAACGGAGCAAGTGGTTGATTACATTCATAAAGCATATAACGCAGCATATTGCTTAAACCCATCACCAATTTCGGCGCTTCAGCTGAGGCCACCTGCGTGTGCGAATAAATATTGTTCAGTGTATTGAATAAAAAGTGGGGATGAATTTGTGCCTTCAGTAATTGCAGTTGCGTTTCAACATTTTGTTTTTGCAGTTGCAGATTTTTTTGCTCTTTTACATACCAGTACTTCATTAGTTTAATAGCAGCTGCCAAACCGCCTATAGTAATGGCGCCCCGCAATCCTGCCAGCAAGGCATTAAAGAATTGCGCACCTTCAATGCTTAGGTAAGTTTCCAGGTCCCGGCCAGGCAAAATACTCCATACCCGGTTGAGTACTACCATCCGGGTAAAAGCCGACAGACCACCCGTTACCAGCACTATGCAAATTGTTGCCACGGCAGCACCAACGTAATTGGCTTTTAATACATAGCGGGGTATTACAAAATACATCAGCGCATATGCAAGAAAAATATGAGGGCCAAGAAAAAAAAATGCATCAACACCCGAAACAAACAGACGTTTTGCAAAACCGAAGGTCAATGAAAAAGGTGCGAAAGAATATAACACCGTACAAAACACCCACCAGCAACACCAAAAAACCAGGTGTCGTTTTAGCCTGTAGCTTCTTTCATTGGAAAAAATAAACGCGTATTGTTTCATGCTTCCTTTAAAGTTACAAAGAGGCTTGAGAAATAAAAGCTCGCAAACGGCATTGTAGATGAACGGCTTTTTTTTGATGACAAACGTTTTATAAAAACAAACACCCCATCAGTGATGCGGGTGTACTTTACCTAACAATGAAAGGTCAAAATCGCCTTGCAATAATTTGTTCGTTTTGCTTTGCCTTTTTATCTTTTTGCCAGGCCACCAGCACATCAGTCAACGCGGCATTAAGTTGTTTTACTGTTTTTCTTTTGTTGACGTTTAATTTACGGCCTTCCACACTTTCTTTATACATCAACACATGGCTTGCGGTATAGAAATAAACAATTGATTTTTCTGGCGTTTTTAAATTGCTTTCAATTATCCAGTAGGGTTCGGGGTTTGGTGGGAGCTGCTGGCAACAAACCGAAGCAAATGACAACTGTAAAAAAGAAACAAACAGCAGAGGGAGAAAAATCTTTTTCATAACAATGGTTTTACCGGGTGAGTATTATTATTTACCCTGTAAAACTATTATGCGGGCATGCCGCTATTTTGAAAAGTGGATGAAACAACTTATAACCCTGACACATACTATTTGCTGGTAGACAAAAGACGTTTGCCGATTAATAATCCATCTGTAAACCAATAATCGGCAGAACAAAAAATACAAATCGTTTGACATCGAATCGTTTTTTTCCTCCGGAGTTCGCCCATGGTCAATCAGTTACTGCTATTGCCATTACCAAGCAGGTCGTCGTTTGTAACCCCTTTTTTCTTGCTTACATTTTCTGTTAGTTTACCAAAGCTCCAGTTAACGCTAAATGAAAAACCGCGGAAAGGCATGGTAGAGGTGCTGGTGTAAGTAAATAATGGGTCAACGGTTTTTAGCACCCAGTCTCTTTCCTTTTCAAAAAAGTTAGAAACGCCAAACGACAGGGTAAGTTTTTCATTCAACAATTTATAGCCTGCATTGATACCGTACCATAAATTAAGCGGGTATGTTGTTTGTATGCTTACAGGGGCCCTGAAGAAACCAGCATAACCACTGGCGTTAAACTTTTTATTGATGGTATAGGTTGTATTTAAATTGGCGTTACCTCCCCAGCCTTTGCCAATTTGCGATGGTATTAATTTATTCTTCACACGGCTGTATCGGATGTTGCCATTCACAAACACCGTCCAGGCTTTTGTAACTTTTGTACTGATGTTTCCATTGGCGCTTATGCCGGTTTCTTCTCCCACGTTACCACTTGTGGTGCTGGTAACGCCGGTGTTTTTATCGTACGATGCGTATTGCACAATCATATTGCTGCTGTACGTACCTGTAAAAGTGAGGCCGGCAAATGTGCCACCTTTGTTCAATCTTGTTTGCACCGAAAGGCTGTGTATTACCTGGGGCTCCAATGCGGGGTTACCAAAAGAAATATTTCTTGGGTCGTTGTTATTGCGAAACGGATTGAGGTTAAAAATAAACGGACGCTGAATGCGGTCGGAGTAGGAAAGCACAAGTGTAAAAACGTTACTGAATTTTGTGGTGGCCTGCAGGTTGGGTAACAGGTTGGTGTAGGCTTGCACTACTTTGGTATTGGTTGATGCAAAGTTGCCATCCACTTCGGTATATTCTAACCTTGCACCCAGCCGAAAACCGGTTTTATTTTTTTTGAAACTATAGCTGCTGTAGGCTGCGTACACATTTTGGTTGTATTGAAAAAAATCGGTGTTGTCTAAATTTAGTTGGTAATCTTCCGATGAAGTACTGCGCTGCTGGCTTTCAAAGTCGGACTGGGCTTTTCTGAAAATTGCTTTTACACCACCTTCTAATTTTTGATTGTTTTTAAGTGCATGAACATAATCTGTTTGCACCGTGTATTGCGTGTTGCCCGCTATGCTGTTGTTGATAATATAGCGGTCGGCAAAAAATTCATTGTCTAAAACTGAGTTGAGATAATTGTTGCTGTTACCAAATTCGGTGTTCAACCTAATGCTAAACTCCCGTTCCTTATTACTGCTGAATTTTTTTATAAAGTCGGCGCCAACACTGTTAGTTGGGTATTCGTTTCTGCTGTTTAAATTGTACAGGCTTATACTGTCGTTGGCGTTATTGTACTCTGTTGTTATAGTTTGGTTTAAAAGCAGCTTATTATTGCCACCACTTACGTTGCCATAAAAGCTTATGGTGCGCAAAGTATCCAGCTCCCAACTTACTTCGGCATTACCAAAATTCCAGAAGTTGTTCATCTTTCTGTTGCCAATGAGCAGGCGACGGGTAAAGGCGGTAACATCAACGGGTACGGTTTCCATTTTCGATTTGCCTGCTACATTCAAACCACCACCTGCGCCATAATTTAAAGTGATACCAACCTTGCCAAATTTTGCGCTGAAATTTGTGTTTACATTGTACCAACCAATTTGGCTGTACCAGGTATTAATTGATCCATTGTAACCAGCTACTTTCGTTTTGGTGATGATATTAATAACGCCACCCACACCTTCGGCATCGTACTTAGCCGATGGTGTTGTGATCACTTCAATTTTAGTTATGAGTGCACCGGGAAAACCTTTCAGTGCTTCTTTTACATTTTGCGCAAACATGGCGGTTTCTCTTCCATTGAGCAACACTCTAAAATTGCTTTGCCCGTTCACCTGGATGTTGTTTTCGCCATCAACACTTACAAATGGGGTTTTGCGTAAAATGTCAATGGCCGATTCGGTTTTTGACGCCGGGTCGTTCTCAACGTTGAAAATTATTTTATCATCGGTTTGTTCAATCAATGGTTTGCGTGCAGTAACAATTACACCCTGCATGGCGGAAGAAAGCACCGTAATACTGATGTCGCCGAGGTCAACTGCTTCAGTGTTTACTGCAAACTCATTTGTATGGTTGCTATAACCGGTGTGCGAAATAATGATTCTGTAGGCCCCGGTATCCACATCTTTAAAAACAAAACGGCCATTATTGTTTGTGATAACGGTTTTAAGTGCTTGTTGCATAGGTGCCGGCTGGCGAAACAATTCAACCGTGGCGTAAGCAATGGCATTACTGCCCGTGCTGTCTTTGATAATACCTGCAACCGTATTTTTTGATTGAGCCGCAGTTGCCATGAATGCACACTGTGCCAAAATGAGTAACGCAAGTGTTGAAAAGGGCTTGTACATCGTGACCTGGTTTTTGATTTACGAAACGGATCGTAAGTTGGGCTAAAACCTTAGCGGCTGCGGGCTAAAAATGTAGGAGTGGTTTTAGAAAATGATAAATGATGGGAAGCATCACTCTCTCCGGGTCGGGAAAAAATATCCCTCTTAAGCACTAAAAAGCAAACACAATAAAAGGTTAGGCAGCATTGTGAAAACATTTTGTACGTGCTCGCAACTGTGTCGTTGCCCCATGGCGCCGGCCAGCACCAGGCACAACCATCAGTTTGCTTAGTAACACCAACTTCCTTTTTTTCAACCGCGAGGATTACAGTGGCACAAATTTTTGTACAGCTATTACATTCTTCAACTTTTAAAAAAATAGTTATGGCAGAACTTAGGGTACAACCTAAAAAGAAAACGGCATGGTGGCCCATTTTGTTAATTGCAGTACTGATAATAGCAGCAATACTTTATTTCACGGTATATAAAGATGGGGTGAGAGACGGTGATGCTACCCGAAACGCAACCGACACAACTACCGTGATAAAAACACCGGCAACGCAGTAATATCCCAACAAAGAATAAAAAACCCGGAAGCTGGCTTCCACAAATATTTACTTATGGCAACTACTAAAAAAACCCGGCGGCTACAGGAGCTCAAGGGCAGCAATTTTGAATTGGCAAAAGGACAACCCGACATAAGAGGCTGGGAGGTGAGGGAAGAAAAAGCCAGGAAAATTGGCGAGGTGCAGGAACTGATTTTTGATGTGCTGGAACATAAAGTACGCTACATGGTGGTGCAGGTTATGGACAGCACCGAACTGGAATTGGAAAAGCGTACGGTACTGATACCGATTGGCCTGGCCGAACTACATCAGAAAGATGACGACGTAATACTGCATGGCGTAACGGCATTTCAAATACGGGCCTTGCCTAAATACAATAAAGAAAATTTAGGCGCCAGAGCCGAGGGTGCTGTGGGTACAGTGTTTGGCAGAAAACACACATCGCTGCACGATGATAGTGATGATGCTGATATGAACAAGGAGTATTATGAGCACGAACATTTCAATGAAAAAAACCTCTACCGCAATCGTACAAATGTTGCCGATGTTTCGCTGGGCAAGGAAAGCCGTGATAACAGCTACCAATCTAAACAACAAATGACCGAGGCGGAAGCGATTGCCCTTAGGCGTGATGCTGAACTGGGTAGGCCTGTTTCAAATTTGGAAGAAGAAAGACTTAGAGAACAACGAAGAAGGCAGATTGAGGAATTGGACCGGCCCATTTCTAATGTAGAAAGAGAAAAGCTGAGGGAAGAAAGAACGGAAAATACCAGCCATGATTCTGGGGGCCAAAGAGACAACGAAACTGATGAAGAGTATGTGCGCCGGGCACGCCGGAACATCGATAATCGCTGATAGCTACTCAACCATGCTTACGCCAGCAGCTTGAAAAATTTTTCTATTTCAACAATTTCGGCTGGCGTGAGTGCCTGGTTGCCCACCCACTTACTTTGCAAAAACAATACTCTTTTATGTTGTGGGTATTTTGCAAGAATAGCTGCTATTAATTCACCCGGCCGCTCGTCTTTTACCTCTGGTGCCGTTACTTCGGGTTTTACAGATCGTGTTTTTGTTGGCATCTTTTTTATCTGCGCCTCTAATGTTGCCAACTTTGCCTCCGGCATACCTTCCGCTTTTTTTGCTTTGTCAAAAAGGCCTTCTAATTGTTTTTTACTCAACCATCCTCTCACCAAATATTGATGTGCCAGGCTTTGCAAAAACTCCGATGACGGAAATGCCTGCATGGCAGCTTTTAAAATATCCGATACAACATCTACATGCGTCATAACAATGAAAGTAAAAAAACTTCGGCAGGTGCATTCGCTAAATAAACAAAGCGAGGTGGTTTAACATAGCATTACACCTGCATGCTTAATCTTCCACGCACTGTTTAATTCCTAGCACGCACAACGGCTGTTAACCCCGTTCCATTTTTTATGAAAAAACAAATTTTACTTTTTGCGTCGGTTGTCCTTTCAACATTTGTAATGGCGCAAACAAAAACATCAGTTGGCATTCGTGCAGGTATTTCTTCCTCTACATTAAAAGGCGATGCGGTGAGCAGCCTTCAAAATGTACTCAACTTTTCAAATGGTGCTATTACCACCAACAGCAACACCGGTTTTTTTGCCGGCGCCACGCTAAGCATACCTGTTAACGAAATGTTTTCGGTTGAACCTGCATTGTATTACAGCCAAAAAGGTTACCAGCTTAATGGATCGCTAACGGTTAAAGGCGCCGAGTTTTTGAGTGCCAATGCCGAAGCAAAACTTACCTCTCACTATATTGATTTACCGGTGGTGCTAAAGGCCAACATTAGCGGCTTCCAAATTTTTGCCGGCCCACAAATTTCTTATTTAGCCAAGGCCGATTTGCGTACAACCGCCGGTGCCCTTGGTTTCAATATCGTAAACACCACTACCGATGCAACCGACCAATTTAACCAATGGGATGCCGGCTTTACCGGGGGCATTGGTTACAAATTGAGCAACGGCATAAATATTACCGCGGCTTACGATCATGGTTTGTCAAAAGTAAACTCCGGCAAGAGTTTGGAGGCCTACAACCGCGCATTTAAAGTGGGGATTGGAATGCAGTTTTAATCCAACAAATAGTTTTAAAAATAGCCGCCTTTTATGGGCGGTTTTTTTTGTTCCTACAGTACAGACCTCGGAGGTTTTGACAACCTCCGAGGTCTAACGAAGAAAGTCTGTACAAGCTGGCGTACAAAAAATACAGGAACACGGATGACACAGATTTGACGGATGGCAACGGATTTATTTTACTTCGTAAAATTTGGATTGTGCTTTGGGTACAATCCGTGTGCAAAAAATGCAGGACAGGGGATGACACAGATTAGGCAGAACTCTCGGATGGAAATGCACGGATTCATTTTAGTTCTTAAAACTTCGATTCGTTTTATGTAATCATAACCCTCAGAACTGCTCATCGGTTACTGCCATTTTTCTCCGCAGCAGAAAAAAAATCCGTTACAATTCATTCATCCGTGTCATCCGTGTTCCTGTCGTGCTTGCACACAGATGACACAGATTGGTAGGTTAGGCACGGCTTTATTTAATAACAAAACACTACCATCGCATGCAAGGTCTCGGAGGTCCCGATAGCTATCGGGATAAAAACCTCCGAGGTCTTGTTCGGGGTTGTATTAATCCTTCACCACAATCCACAACAAATCCCTAAGTTTATTCCTTCAAAAATTATTTGCACCATGAAGATTTTGCTTATTGCCTTAATGCTGATTTTTTCGACCGTTTCCTTCGCACAAAAAACTACGGCAACCAACAAGCCGGTTTCACTCGATCAATTTAAAAATTGGAAACCCCGCAACATTGGGCCAGCCGGAATGAGCGGAAGAATTACAGCTATTGATGCAGTCATTTCGGCCCCCGATACCTGGTACATTGGTGCAGCATCGGGTGGTGTTTGGAAAACCGAAAACGCCGGCGCAAAATGGACCCCTGTGTTTGATGAGCAACCAAACATCAACATAGGTTCCATCGCCATTCAGCAAAATAATCCATCAGTGGTCTGGGTAGGTACCGGCGAAGGCAACCCCCGCAACTCACTAAACATTGGCGAAGGCATTTATAAAAGTTTAGATGCCGGCAAAACCTGGAAAAGCATGGGGCTTGAAAAAACAAGAAATATCTACCGCATTATTATCGACCCCACCAACACCAACACCGTATACGCTGCAGCAATTGGCAATCCTTATGCATCGCACCCCCAACGTGGCGTGTACAAAACCACGGATGGTGGCGAAACATGGAAAAATATTTTATTCACCAATGAAAGCAGCGGCCCCGCCGAGCTGGTGATGGATCCATCGAACCCCAACAAACTTATTGCAGCCATGTGGGAGCACCGACGTACACCATTTTCATTTAAAAGTGGCGGAGCAGGCAGTGGATTATACATTACAATGGATGGTGGAAAAAACTGGAAAAAATTAGATAAAAAAGATGGCCTGCCCGATGGAGAGCTGGGCCGCATTGGTGTGGCCTTTGCCCGCAGCATGCCCTCGAGAGTATATGCAAAAGTGGAAGCCAAAAAAAATGGTTTGTACCAAAGCGATGATGGCGGCAGTACCTGGACACTCATCAACAACAAACCCGATGAAGTAACCGACCGTCCATTTTATTATCAGGAGATTTATGTAGATCCAAAAAACGAAAACCGCATTTACGATATTCATTCAACCATTACCTACAGCGAAGATGGCGGCCGTAATTTTAAAACCATGCTGCCGTATTCCGGTATTCACCCTGACCATCATGCCTGGTGGATACACCCCGAAAACCCCGATTTTATTTTAGATGGAAACGATGGTGGCATAGGTATTAGTCGCGACCGTGGAAAGACCTGGGTGTTTGATGAAAAAATTCCCGTAGGCCAGTTTTACCATATCAATGTTGACAATGAAATTCCGTACAACGTAATGGGTGGCTTGCAGGATAATGGTAGCTGGCACGGCCCTGCTTACTCCTGGACCAACGGCGGCATTCGCAATTACTACTGGCAAAATGTTGGTGGCGGCGATGGTTTTGATGTATTGCCCGACCCCGATGATCCGTCGTGGGTGTATAGCATGAGCCAGGGTGGTAGCGTGGGCCGCATTAATTACAAAACGGGTGAGCGTTGGTTTATTCAACCCGTTACCGCCGACACTTCAAAAAAATACCGCTTCAATTGGAACGCGGCAATGGCCATTGATCCACTTAACCCTTCTACTATTTATTATGGCAGCCAGTACCTGCATAAAAGCACAAACAAAGGCGCTAGCTGGGATATTATTTCGCCGGATTTAACTACTAATAATGTTGCACAACAGGGGCAGGACAGTACCGGCGGACTAACGCTTGATATAACCGGTGCCGAAACATTCACTACCATCCTTGCCATTGCACCTTCGTACAAAGAGCAGGGAGTAATTTGGGTGACAACCGATGATGGTAATGTGCAATTAACAAAAGATGGCGGTGCTACCTGGACGAACTTTCGCGGCAAAATTGCAGGCCTTCCCATTGGTGCCTGGATACCGCAGGTAAGAGCCAGCCGCCACAATGCCGGCGAGGCCTTTGTTGTAGCCAACGATTATCGCCGCGGCGATTTTAAACCCTATATTTTTCGTACAACCGATTACGGTAAAACATGGAGCCGCCTTGTGGATGAAAACAAGGTAAGAGGTTATGCTTTGTGTATGATTCAGGACCCCACCGAACCCAATTTAATTTTTGTTGGCACAGAACACGGACTTTGGGTGAGTATGAATAACGGTGTTTCGTTCGAACAATGGAAAAATGGTTATCCATCTGTTTCTACTTACGATTTAGCCATACAGGAACGTGAGGCCGATTTGGCAATTGCCACATTTGGCCGCGCCATTTGGGTGTTAGATGATATTCGTCCATTAAGAAAATTAGCCGCGGCCAATGGCAATCTTTCAAACAAAAAATTAATTGCCTTTGCCGCCCCCGATGCCTACCAGGCAGGCTACCGTGCCGCACCAGGATATGAGTGGAGTACCATGGGACTTTACGATGGCGAGAACAGGCGCAGAGGTGCCCCCATAAATTATTTTGTTACACCCACAACTGATACCAGTGCAAAAAGAGGTATGGACAGTGTACTGGTAAAAATTTACAACGATAAAAATGAGCTGATCAGAAATTTAAAATGGAAAGCCGACACCGGTTTAAACCGCCAGTGGTGGGGCATGGAAGAAAGAGGTGTAAGAGCACCCGGGTCTCCCAAACCAAGGCCAGGTGCGCCGGAGCCGGGCGGCATGAACGTTTTTCCCGGTACCTACAAAGTGGTGCTTGCACTTGGTAAAGATTCCGATTCAACTATGCTAACGGTGAAGGATGACCCAAGAATAAAAAAATCAACCGATGTGGTAATGGCGCAGAGAGTAATGGTTGACAGGTTACGAAAATCATCGGCCAAACTTACGGAAGCCATGGACCGCTTAACTGAGTGGGAAGAAGTTTTAGGCAAAATGAAAATCCAGTTAACCGGTGCAGAAGGCAAAGAGGCTGACTCACTTAGAAGAACAACAACTGCTTTGCAGGATTCAATCAAACTGATTCGTGAATTTGTATCAGGTAAAACCAGCGACAAACAGGGCATTGTACGTGGCCCGCAGATAACTGTTTTAAACCGTATGCAAAGAGCACAGCAATATGTAATGGCAAAAAGTGTAGCCCCCGGCCCGCAGGAAGAAGCATTAATGCAAAGCGCCGAAACGTATATTACCGAAGCAGTAAAAAAAGTAAATGATTTTTATGCGGGTAGATGGATGAATTACCGCAGGCAGGTGGAAGCAGTGAAGGTGCCGTTGTTTAAAGATTATACGCCGATATAAGCAATGTCATTTATGTAGCTACAGATTTCAGTTGCCCGGCCATGTAAAGTCTTTTTCCCAGCAATCCCCGCTCTTAAGAGCGGGGCAAGTTAAAAGCAGCCTTAAACTAAATGATATTGCGACATAGAGGATGCTGATTTAAGACCCGGGCAACAATAGATAGAACGGATGGAGATAACCACTGGGAAATTTTTACAATAATGGACACACACGGCATAACCAATGGCAAACACTTTTTGCAAAGGCACAAAGCCAATATTCTTTATGGTGTCGGTTTAGCTTTTGTGCTATTCTTCCTCAAATGGCTGGAGTTTCGGTTTATCATTTTCAGCCATTCATTTGAAATGTACATTGGTGCCGTTGCAATAATCTTCACTGCACTGGGTATTTGGCTGGCATTAAAACTTTCCAAACCAAAAACAATAGTGGTAGAGAAAGAAGTGTTCTTGGAAAGAAACGACGCTTTCGTTCCCAACACGGCACTCATAACAAAACTTGAATTGAGTAAACGTGAGTTGGAGATATTGCAGTTACTGGCCCAGGGACTGAGTAACCAGGAAATTGCCGCGAAAATTTTTGTTTCACTAAGCACCGTTAAAACGCACAATCAAAATCTTTTTGAAAAACTTGATGTAAAAAGGCGAACACAGGCCGTTGAAAAAGCAAGAAGGTTGAATCTCATCTCATGAATCCCTCCTACTAAAGAATGAGATTATGCCACACCCTGATCCGCTAAGGCAAGAATAAAAAAATGGCCGAAAGTATGACCGCAAAAAGCCGTGCAATAACCAGATTTGTCCCAACAAAAAAATAATACAATGAGAAAGAACGTACTTGTTTATGGACTTATAGCTGGAGTAATCATCTCGGCTTTAATGGCGGTGAACCTGGCCATGAGCGGTAAGACTGGCGATTTTGACAACAGCATGATAGTGGGCTACGCCTCCATGCTTATTGCCTTCTCCATGATATTCGTTGGCATCAAAAATTACCGTGATAAATACAACGGCGGTACAATTAGTTTTGGTAAAGCATTCAAAGTTGGCTTGCTCATCACCTTGATTGCTTCTACTATTTATGTAATTGTTTGGCTGGTGGAAGAGCATTTTTTCTTTTCCGATTTTATGGAGAAGTATATGGCGTATGAAATGAACAAGCTACAGGCAAGCGGAATTAGCGCTGCTGATTTAGCGGACAAAACAAAAGAACTGGAGCAGGCAAAGGAGATGTATAAAAATCCTTTTTTCAAGATACTGTTTACCTATGCGGAAATTTTACCGGTGGGGTTAATTGTGACAATTATCAGTTCACTAATTTTAAAAAGAAAAAACGCAGTGCTGGCACAGGGTGTTTAGGATGATTGGTAAATAGCCCTAAATAGCAGAACTTAGTTTTCAATGAGCATCCTTACCGCCTTACTTCCTTCCCGGCGAAAAATAAATCACAACTTAAAACTGAAACAACATGAAAAAAGTAACAGGCATCGGCGGCATTTTTTTCAAATGCAAAGACCCGAACGCAGTAAAGGAGTGGTACAATAAACATCTTGGTTTAGACGCAGGGCCGTACGGGGCAAGTTTTGAATGGCTGCCAGTTGATGCTCCCGATAAAAAAGCATTGACTCAGTGGAATGTAAATACCGAGATGGCAAAAAACTATGAGCCGTCCACTAAAGATTTTATGATCAACTACCGCGTAGAAAATTTAGAAGCCCTCGTTGAAGAATTACAAAAAGAAGGTGTAACCATCGTTGACAAAATGGAAACCTACAACTACGGAAAATTCATTCACATACTTGATTTGGAAGGAAACAAAATTCAATTGTGGGAACCAATGGGTGAGTAAATGAATTAAAATTCAGAAAATGAAAAAGACATCACTTCTCCTCTTTGTTATCACCGCATCATTCTGCCTGGGTTTCGCCATAAAAACCTTGATCACAACACAATCTCACGGGCCAACAGGCACAAAAAAAGTTACCGGCATCGGGGGCATTTTCTTCAAGTGTAAAGACCCAAAAAAACTAAGAGACTGGTATCAAAAACACCTTGGTTTTAGCACCAACCAATATGGGGGCGTCTTTGAATGGTACCAGGGTGCCGACAGTACAAAAAAAGGATTCTCACAATGGAGTCCTTTTAAAGAAACAACCAAATACTTTGCCCCTTCAACAAAAGAATTCATGATTAACTACAGGGTAGAAAACCTCGAAGCACTTGTTGAGCAGCTAAAAAAAGATAGTATTACTGTTACTGATAAAATTGAAACGGTTGAATACGGAAAGTTTGTTCACATCATGGATTTAGAAGGAAACAAAATTGAATTGTGGGAGCCAAACGATATTGAATTTGAAAAACTGGGGAAGCAGATGAATGCAAAACCGATTAAATAGCCAGGCTAATCTTACTGCCTACACCTTCGTATTCAGCCACTATTATTGTTCCCTTTATCCTTCAATAGCACCCAAAAGCCTGGAATATCTGCTGGCAACTTTATCCAACACCGAGGAAAGAGCCTCCGTGAAAGGAATGATTCTTACGAAATGATTAAAACAATTGAAAAGGTGATGGCACTCTGCCCCAAACCTAACGGCAAAACCAACCAATCAAAACCTGGGAAAGAATGATTGAAGGTTTTTAAAAAAGTATTTGGAAAAAGGTGCAAAGGATAATGATGTTTGTAAAAAGATGATGGAGTGAGAACATGGAGAACAGGAATGCTGATAACCGAACAGGGTAAGATCAAAATTAAAATTCCAAAGCCCTCAAACTGTGGCAGGTTTTTACTCTCACGGTTTTTTAATTCTTTGTGCCTATTGAATAGTACCCTTTTTTTGTTGGCGGTAAAGAGTCGTTCGGGAGAACCCTTATGGTAAGCTGCTTCGGCAATTTTTCGTTGTTGTTCCCAATTGAATAATAGCCTTTCTGTACTGTTGGAAAAACTGCCCGGGTAGTGGTTACCCGCACCCGGGAAGAAGCCTGGGTGTTTAGTTTTTCATAATTGTTGCCAATGGCATAATAACCCTTTGTCACGTTACTCGAAGCGGAAGAGGAATCTGTTCTCTTCTCCACTTTAACCTGCGAAAAAGAAGAAAAATATACCAGTAAGAAAAATGCCGTTAGAATAAATGCCTGTGTTTTCATATGATCAATTTTGGAATTACTCCCAAAGAGGGTTACGAAATTAGTACCGATAAACTTTACTACGCTTCTAAGTTTGTTAAAACTAACACATCGTGGACGTTTATAATTATAGTTCGGGAGAAGATATACAGGGAGTTATTATTCCCCATAGTTAGCGCATTCAGCCACCATAATTGTCGCAGTTCCACAGCAGTGAAACCCTTTTTGTTGGCGAGCTTTGTTGCTAACAAAACAAAAGCAACATGCGAAAAATAATTGTGCTCTCAATGATAACCTTGGATGGCGTAATGCAGGCACCCGGTGGACCTGAAGAGGATACATCAGGCGGTTTTAAATATGGCGGCTGGGTAGCACCTTTCGATGACGAGGTTTCGGGTAAGGTGATGCAAAGGCTTATGAAACCAGCCGACCTCCTTTTAGGAAGAACAACATTTGAAATTTGGGAGAACTACTGGCCGCAGCATGGTAACGTTTGGCCGGGCATTAATGATGTAACGAAATATGTGTTTTCAACAACGAGAAAATCGTCTGATTGGGGGCCCTCCGTATTTTTCAACAGCGTCTCGGATATCGGAAAGCTCAAAAACTCTGATGGTTCTGATATCCAGGTATGGGGCAGTAGTAACCTTATACAGCTATTACTTAAGAACGATTTAGTGGACGAACTCTGGCTCTTGATTCACCCGTTGACTCTTGGTGAAGGAAAAAGGTTGTTTACCGATGGCCCAATCCCGGCTGCATTTACCCTTGTAGAAAGTATTGCTACACCCGGGGGCGTTATAATGGCCAACTACAAGCGGGCAGGCGAAGTAGAAACAGGCACTGTTGGAGCTTGAGAAAAAATAAGGTGAAAAAAATTGTACATCAGGGGCACAGGCGTGTACTGCAAAAAATAAACTTTCAATAAAACAAACGGCAATGGGCAAATTAATTATGTGGAATGTAGTTACCCTTGATGGGTACTTTGAGGGAGAAAAACCCTGGGAACTTTCTTTTCATGAAATAGTGTGGGGTCCCGAACTGGAACGTTTCTGCCTGGAGCAATTAAGTTCTACAAGCTACCTGGTATTTGGGCGTTGCACTTTTGAGGGGATGGCGGCTTATTGGAAAACCGCTGAAGGAGAAAATCGGAAAATTGCAGACTTTATGAATGGCCTGCCCAAAATAGTATGTTCCCGAAGGCTCAACTCAGTGGACTGGAATAATTCTACTCTGGTAAAAGAAAATGTGGTTGAGGAAATAGGCAAACTAAAAGCAAAAAGCAACAAGGACCTATATGTATTTGGTAGTGCAAACCTGTCTGAAACACTCATCGAAGCAAACCTTTTTGATGAATACAGAATTTGTATTGCCCCCGTTGTTACAGGCAGGGGAACATATTTGTTTCCAAGGGGATTACCGGAAAAGAAACTGTCATTGATTTCGTCACAGCCGCTTTTGACAGGTGGAGTAATCCTTAAATACAACGCAAATAATCGTTAATCGGTGTTGCCGCTATAACTACACCTGCTCTACAACTCGTCTACAAATTTATACTTAGCGAAAAGGCTGGATAGTAGTTTCTATACGGCGTTATTGCAGAAGTTAGCGGTTCTCCTTTCAATGCCAGCCTGCCTTTTCTTTTGTTTGCCCCGGCTATAACGAAAAGAGGTGTGCTAAGAACAATGGCGGCAATCCCCGCTTCAACCATACCCTCGCCTTTGTTGGGTCCATTCCAACCGTTAGCGTTATTGATCAGTAGATAGAAACCGGCGAGTGCCACGCCTGTTCCCACCATCACCCATCCCATCGTCAGGCTGGCGGAGCGTTTTTTCAAGTATTGGTCATACAGCGTTTAGACTTCGATGTTATTAGCCGTTGTGTCCGTACGTTGAGCAGTTGCCGCCACTGATCCAATAGGGAAAAGGCAATTAAAAACCCTTTTACTTTACTGTAATTCATTAGAGTAGTTGTTTGGGTTGGTAAAGATTATCGTTCTTCATGTTGTTGTTGCAACGTCACTTAAACCTCATGCAGAACATCAACAACGGCCTGAAAAAAGTGAATGACAAATTATCTGATCAAGAGCTGATTGGCCAGGGCTAAAACTGCGTGGTCTTCATCATCGCTTCATAGTTTTCTCATACACTTCAATGCGCTCATCCGGTGTAATCTTCGATGCCAGTTCCCCCAAAAGCTCATACGGATGTCTTACTGTCTGGGAAGCACCAACCGGTATTTTTTATTTTCCCGAGCCGCTTTACATTGGTTAGGGCAACAGTAAACTTTTTCCGGCTTAATATTTTAGTTATAAAAGCAACAAATCCGAACAAAATAAATGCAGGATTGTTGGATTCCCATACAAATGCGTTTCTAACCATTACCAAAGACACCAACATTGTTTTTATGCAAAAACCTTTCACTGGAATTGTTTTATTCTTGTTTCTCTCGCTTGAGGTCTTTGCCCAGCAGAAAGGAGCTTTAAATGGCAGCGTACGGGATGCCGGGAACGCCAGGCCAATTGACGGCGCCACTATTAGCATCGAACAATTAAAGCAGAGTTCTGCCGCAGATACTTTGGGAAGATATATTTTTTCCAATTTGCCACCGGGTACTTACACAGTAACTGTAACTGCTGTTGGGTACGAGGCCCAAAGTAAATTCAACATTCCCATTACAAATGGTAACAGCAATGAAGTATCATTCGAGCTGCAAAAGTCCCAGGAAACGCTAAGTGAAGTGACCGTAACGGCCAATCGCCCCACCGCGAAAGCTACATCACTTGAAACACCGTTAAGTGTACAACGCCTGACAACAGAGGAGATAAAAAGTAACCCCGGTGGAAATTTTGACATAAGCCGCGTAGTGCAATCGCTGCCGGGCATAACCGGGGCAAATGGAATTGGTAATGGTTATCGAAACGATATTATTATTCGCGGTGGCGCACCCAGTGAAAATATTTACTACCTGGATGGGATTGAAGTGCCGGTAATAAATCACTTTTCAACACAGGGAAGCGCCGGTGGTCCGCAAGGAATGTTGAACGTTTCATTTATAGAAGATGTAAGGCTGAGCACCAGTGCATTTGATGCCCGTTATGATAATGCCTTGAGTGGCGTTTTTGAATTTAAGCAAAAGAACGGCAACACCGAAAGGGTACAGAGCAATATCAGGTTAAGTGCGTCTGAACTTGCTTTTACGTTTGACGGGCCTTTGAATAAAAAAAAGAACCTGACCTTTTTAGCATCTGCCCGCAGGAGTTACCTTCAGTTTTTATTTCAGGCTTTAGACCTTCCTATTCGTCCCGATTACTACGATTTTCAGTATAAAGTTTCTTATCGGCCTAATGTCAAAAGCACTTTCTCATTTATCGGGATTGGCGCTATTGATCAGTTTAAGTTCGGCGGTATAAGGAAACCTACACTTGAAAAATTTTACATTCTTGATAATGCTGCATTGAATAATCAATGGAATTACACAGTTGGAAGCACGTACAGGCGTTCATTGGATAACGGCTCAATTACCGTTGCTCTCAGCCGCAATAGCTTGCACATAGATTTTTTGAAGTACGACAACAACGATGAAAGTAATCAAGCCAACCTACGGTATAATACTGCAACCACTGAAACTGAAAATAAGCTACGTGTGAATGTGGTAAACAATACTGCATCTGGCTGGAAGTTCACTTATGGTCTTGCGGGTCAATATATCGATTACCTCAATAATAGTTTTATTCGTCGCCGTGCCGAAATAAAAGATGCAAACGGAACAATCATACAAGCAGCTGATGTTTTTAATTACAATACCGACATCAGTTTCTTTCGCTACGGTGGTTATCTGCAACTTGGCAAACGATTGTTTAATGAAAGTCTTGGCATCACTGCAGGTATTCGGGCAGATGGCAATTCGTTTTTGGACGATGCGGGAAATCCATTGGAAAATCTTTCACCCAGAATTGCATTGAGTTATGCACTTGCTGATAAATGGAACCTAAATGCAACTGCCGGACGCTATACAAAATTGCCACCTTATACCGTTATCGGCTTTCAGCAAAACAGGAATTTTATTAATCGCAATGCTGATTACATCAACAGCGATCATTACGTAGCCGGAGTTGAATTTCTGCCGAAGGCTACCCAGCGTTTTACTCTTGAAGGCTTTTATAAAAAATACAGCAATGTTCCTGTATCCCTTCGTGATGGTATTAATCTGAACAACCTGGGAGCTGATTTTGGTGCTGTTGGAAATGAACCAATCGTATCATCCGGTAAAGGTGAAGCATATGGCATAGAGTTGTTTGGTCAACAAAAATTGACCAAACGTCTTTATGGTTTTGTTAGCTATACTTATGTAATTTCTAAATTTAGCGGGTTTGATGGGAGGCTTTTGCCAAGCGCATGGGACAATCAGAACCTGCTCAGTTTTACGCTTGGTTACAAACTCAAAAGAAACTGGGAACTGGGTCTGAAATATCGCTTCCAGGGCGGACTTCCCTACACGCCTTTTAATGAAACCGATAGCAGGAGAAATTATGCAACGAGCGGCATCGGTATTTTAGATTACACCCGCTTTAATCAACTCCGCCTCGGCAACTTTCAACAAAGCGATTTAAGAGTAGATAAGAAATGGAATTTTAAGAAAATTACGCTTGACCTTTTCCTTGATATCCAAAACTGGACTGCTTTTAAGTCACCGGTTCTTCCGCAGTATACTTTTGACCGTGACATCATTAGCAGGCAATTCATTACTACTGATGGACAGCCATTGATGCAAGATGGGTCGAATGCTGTACCAAAGATTAATCTGTCCACTACATCTGTGCCCTTGCCCAGTATTGGGGTTGTTGTTGAATTTTAAAATCAGTATTCTATTTCGCCCTTATTAATATTCGGTTTAGTATGGTGCACAAGCAGCACCAACAATGATTGAAGCAAATGCTGAGATTCATATACCAGCAAGTAAGTCGGGGAGATGGAGGCAGGTACCGTTGAAGCCTAACGAGGATATTAACGCTTCATAGTTTTCTCATACACTTCAATCCACTCATCCACGGTAAGCTTTGATGCCAGTTCACCAATGAGGTCATACGGAATATCTTCAGGCTTTTTGTATCTAAGGCAGCTCTTACCCATATCAATTTTCTTTGGCAATGCCTTTGCATGCTCTGTAACAAACCATTTGTGCAATGCTGGTATTGCATAAATGCCCATATGGTACACCGCGATGAAATTTTTCTGTGATGCAATTCCCATAAAAGGTAATGGGTCTTCCGGCTTGCAATGATAACCTGCGGGATATTTGGAATGTGGTACCGACCATCCCATCATACCATAACCAACACCTTCTTTAAACCCTTTGGGTAAATTCTTTTTAATTACTGCCCTTAATTTTTTCATCGCAGCCTGTCTTTCCTCGGGTATCTGCGAAATATAATCGTCTGCATCCACAGCTTTATATTGCATAGGCAATAGTTTCAGCTAAGATAATATTTTCCGTTTTTACCGTCGGGCGGTTGGGTCTTCAAAAATGTGTCTGTTGCTTCTGCATTTTTTTTAGGAAGATTTTTTTGACCACGATATAATTACCAGTAGAATTGTCAATGTAATTTTCGGACACACTTTTATCTTTTACACGCCGCTCATACAGTTGTAACCTGGGGCAATTCACGGATGAAATATCTTTAAGCTTCAACAACTAAATGAAATTTTATGAAGCAGTTTCTATTTCTAACACTAATCTTTAGTGCAATAATTTCAACTACAACACATGCCCAACCTGCGGCCGATCCGGCAACCGTGCTACAGCAAATGAAAGAAAAACAAAAGCCAGGGTTGATGGAAAAAGTAGGACTGACCGATGCGCAGGCCGAGAAGGTTATCGAAATCAATTATGAAATGCGTATGCAGGCGGGCCGTGAACTAAAAGACCTGAATGAAGCTGACCGCAGTGCAAAACTTGCAGAATTAAAGGCTGCGAAAGAAAAAAAATTCGCCGAATTTCTCACCCCGGAACAAATAAAAGCAATGCATGCTTATTACGAAGAGATGGGAAAGAACAGGGAAAAGAAAAGCGGAAGTTAATAATTCATTACTTACTCTGAAAGCTGCTGCGAAGCGGCTTTTTTTGTTTGCGTAACCTGGTACTTTTTTTTTCCACGTCCGCCGGGGGTCTTCGCAGATGGGGTTGTGAACGGCCTTGTGACGAGACCCCGGAGTTATAAACTATTTGCCAAGGCCCAGGGCGACTATTATAATCACTGTTGTAAGTTCTTATTGCAATTCCATACGAACTGAAAACAAACCGGCGCAAACAGCACACTAAATTGTCGCGAATAACACCCGGCTTAGTTTGGCAAGACACCTACTTTTGATTTTCAAAAACATATTTATGGCACTTATCAATCCACACATCAATTTCAACGGCAATGCCGAAGAAGCGTTCAATTTTTACAAATCGGTATTTGGTGGGGAGTTCGCTACTATTATGCGATTCAAGGATATGCCGGGCATGGAACAGCCACTGGCCGAACACGAAGCAAATAAATTGATGCACATTGCTTTGCCCATTGGTCAAAACGTTTTAATGGGTAACGATGTTCCGGAATTTATGGGCTGGGTAAATGAGGCTGAAAACCGGTCCAAGATTTCTATAAGTGCCGAAAGCCGCGAAGAAGCCGACAAGTTATTTAACGGCCTTTCAGCAGGTGGCAGTGTTGAAGTGCCGATGGCCGATAGTCCCTGGGGTTCTTATTTTGGTATGTTCCGCGACAAATACGGCATTGAATGGATGGTGGATTACGACGCCCGGTATACGGGCAAACCATAGGCAGAGACAACGAACAATCACTTCAACAATAAATCATTCAAAATGGCAAAACAAATCTTTATCAACCTGGCAGTGAAAGACCTGCAAAAATCAATGGACTTCTATACCGCCTTAGGTTTTACAAACAACCCGCAGTTTTCCGATGGCACAGGAAAATGTATGGTGTGGAGCGAAAACATTTTTGTGATGCTGCTGACACACGAAAAGTTTTCAAGCTTTACCAGCAAACCAATCGCCGACACAAAATCGGCGGTAGCCGCACTGTTCTCCTTACAGGTTGACAGTGTTGATGAAATAAACAGCATTGTAGCCAATGGACTAAAAGCAGGTGGTACAGAACCCAGTGAAATGAAAGACTATGGTTTTATGCAACAACGAACCATTGAAGATTTTGACGGCCATACCTGGGAGGTGTTCTATATGGACATGAGCAAATTTCCGGGGGAGCAAGCGGCGGGAGAATAAGCACCACTTACAATATTGGTTAATGTAAAGCTGTCTACAAAGGCAGCTTTTTATTTTTATGTAATATAGGCCAGTGCTACTATTGGGCTTCTATTGCGTCGCACTCTTGTACGTTCTTATCGCTATTGGGCAAATTTATATCTAGTCCATATCTTAGTGTATCCCAAAAAAAAATCTACTCAAACTATGGCCTGGACTCAAGTTCCTGAAGTTAATATCTATTCGGCCGGTGGTGCGGAACCAAATCCCGGAAAAGGTGGGTTTGGTGTTATCATGTCGTACAAAGGCATTCAGAAAGAGTTTAGTAAAGGATATGAGTTAACCAATAACAACCGCATGGAACTTATGGGGGTAATCTATGGGCTTGAAAGATTAAAAACAAAGTCCATAATTAACGTCTTTACCGACTCACAGTATGTAATAAATGGGATTGAAAAAGGCTGGGCAGAAAAATGGAAATCTAAAAATTGGTTTCGCAACAGTAAAGACAAAGCAATAAATTATGATTTGTGGGACAAGCTTTTGCTCCTTATTACCGCCCACGAAAAAGTTACATTCAATTGGGTAAAGGGCCATGCTGGTCACATTGAGAACGAAAGATGCGACGAACTTGCGCTATCAGCTTTGAAGGGTAATGATTTACTGGTTGATATTGGTTATGAGCCTACTAAAAATCACACCGAAGACAAGGCGGCCTTGCATCCCGTCGAAGGTTTTAAGAAAGGCAGGATAAAAGAAGAAGGAGATGCGTGCCGGAAATGTTCTGCCACTGTTATAAAAAAGGAGACCAAAAAGAAAGAAGTAAAGCCAGGACAAACTTATTACTTCGAGTATTATTTATTCTGCCCAAGCTGCAAAACAATGTATATGGTAGAGGAGGCGAAAAGGGAAATTGGCAGCCAAAAAAATAGTCTATTTGACTAAGGTTAGAAAAGATGTTTTTAGTTTTTTAGCTTTATTATCCCTGAGCAACTGGCGCAAAGAGCTACAAATTCTGCAACCGAGTTATCATTTCATCAATCGTAATAGCACCAGGTACTTGTTGGGTATCAAATACCATGTAGTAGCGAAAATCATTGCGTGCCTTTTTTGCCCAAGCCTCACCTAATCTAATTTTTGCCAGGCTTGCACTTCCATCAAGATGGTCGCCTTTGGTTTCAATCAGTACAATTTTTCCTGCGTTTGTTACAACAATAAAATCGGGGTAATGGTTAATGAAACCATTTATCATCATCCCTTTGTTTACCGGATTCTTGTGCCAGAAAAGAATATTTTCAAGACTACCAATGCGGGTTGCCATCTGTATTTCAAAGCCATTTAATTTTTCCTCTCTTTCGTATAAACTCTTTGCAATTGGTGGTGCCAGTTCTTTGTGAATGAATTGAGGTTTCAGTCTAAAAGATGGTTTGATGATAATCTTATCAGTATCTAACCAGTTGTTGAATTGTTGTTCAGCAGCTTTGTCAGCGAGTCGCCATATTTTTTCTTTGATTTTTGTAGTGTAGAAATAGGGGTTAGACGCAATTTCTTTTGCATCATCGGCTGATAAATCTTCAACAATTTTTTTCAGATACTTTTTGATTTCGCCGTCGGTTATAGGAGGCATGTTGCCAGTTATCTTAAATAACATTCCAGCCAGTTGCGATTTGGCCCTTGCGTCAATTTCTCCCGAAAAATAATCAAGGAATGCAGGCTGTAATTTTTTCCCAATCTCTGTAAAAGTTGGGGTGGTTTCTTCGCCGGTTTGCTTTTCCAAATCAATTTTAAAAAGTTCGGCTTTAATGCTTTCTAAATCCAGTTTTGTGTCTTCTTTACTCAATTGAAAATCATCCAACAAATTTTCCTTAGCTAAAAAAATGTCGTCCTCTCCTTCCCTAAATTCGCCAAAAAGGTTTTGTTCTTTTACAAAGAATTGCGGCAGCACAATATTGGCCGCGGTTTCTGCAAAAACATCTTTTACCTGGTATGCTGTCATCCTTTCTTTTAGTTCAACAGGCAGTTGCTCAGTACTGCTTGGGTCATCGCTCAATTTTATTTTTTCTTTCAGCACTTCATCTTGTGCAATAGCCTGATTCAATATTTCTGTTAGCACATCATCATGGGTAGCTTCTTCTTCAACAGCTCCAATGCGAATATTAGTCACTTCAATTGGGTCTTCAATTGATGTAGCATCAGCCGGAGTTTCCGATTCATCTAACAACATTTGTCTTGCGCCAGATGAAGTTGCAACGGCTTGTGTTTCTTTTTGCCATTCATCGCCCGCTAAAGTATAATCTCTCCGGCTAAATCCCGCTTTGTTTAATCCCTTAACAATTTTATCAAGCGTATCTAAAAACCGGCCCGATGCAGTTAATACAAAACTCATATTCAGTACTGCAGTTTTATATTGCCGGGCATTAGGTTGCCGCAGTATTCTGCCTACAATTTGTTCTACATCCACGGCACTGCTCTTATCAGCAAGCGATGCTAGCACATAAGCAAATGAACAATCCCAACCTTCCTTCAATGCATTTACTGTAATAATGTACCGCACTTTAGACGTTTTACTAAACAGGTCTTCAGATTTTAGTTCATTAATATCCGCCGTCTTTATTTTTATTTCTTCTTCGTTAATACCAATCTGGATAAGTGCTTCCTTAATCTTTTCGAATGTTGTTTGTTCTTCGCCAGTGCGGGGTTGTGCCTGAAACAAAACAATTGGTCGTATATATGCACCGCCTGCTTTTTCTTCAGCCTTTGCGTCACGTTCTAACTTGTTGCGCAGGTTAATAGCTTTTTCAATTACCGATGCTTTGTCTTTTAGATTATACACAATCACCGGCAGCTTTACCATGTGTTCCTTCTTCAATTCCAAGGCATCTACAAACGAAATGATGTTACTGTTGTTTCGTGGAGTGGCAGTGAGGTCAAGAATAAATGAAGGATTGAGATTGTGTAGCATGTCTAAACTCAAATCTGTTTCTGCATTGTGGCTTTCATCTACAATAACAAGTGGGTTTAGATTGCGGATGACGTTTATAAGGGCCGATGAATCAGTGCCTTCTAAAACCATTTCCGATTTTACATCATGGCTTATTAACGAACCGTTTTCCTGGTAAATTTTCCGGGCCTCTTTCGTGCGGCTACGAAGGGTGTCGAAGCTTAATACAAAAATGCTCAACTGTTCCTTTACGCTTGCCGCATTAAAATTACTTCCTTGCTGAAGCGCAACTTTATCATACACCTGCACCCGGTTAGCAAAATGTGTGTTGATGCGTTGACGGTAAGGGTGTGCGGGATTGCTTAGGTTTTTTAAAGTTTGTTCGAGAATAGTAACACCGGGCACCAGCCACACAACGGCTTTGTGTGTGGCAAAATGATAATGGTCGTAAATAGTTTTTACTGCGTTGGATGCAATGTATGTTTTGCCGCCAGCCGTAGGAACTTTAATGCAAACATTGGGTACACCCGGCACTTTGTCTTTATACGGTTCCATGCCTTTGCCAGCCACCGCATCGTAAGGGCCAAGCCGTGCTTCCCAAAAAACAGTAAATGCTTTTGCATACCCACCTTTTTCTTCCTCAATTTTTTGGAGATAGGCATCTAAATCATCAATTACTTTTTGCTGGTAAGGTTTCAGTTCCATAGGTTAGAGTTTGGCAATGTCGCGTGGAATTTTTTTGAAGATGATGTTGCGGCTTTGCAACTGTGCTTTGTTCATTGTGCAGTTGTCGGCATATACAACATGGGTTTCTACATCGCTGCGTAAATACTTTAGCCATGCAAGATTAAGTGTGGTGGCTTTTTGCGGATAGTAATTGAAGTAGTATGCGGTGTTGCCATATTGTCCAAGATAAGCAGCTTCGCCATTGCTTCTTTGTACATCCCTTTCTTTATACGCAGTTTTGGTTTCAGTGTACCAGATATATTGCCGAATGGCTTCTAACGGCGCTTCGCTATTTAGCTCTCCCTCTTCATCAAAAAGAGTTTGGCCTAATGTGTAGAAATCAAATGCGCCGCCTGTGCCTTCTACATTGCCATAACCGTTAATCACTCGTTTTACTCTTTCGGCAGTTATTGTTTCGGCATAATCTTCCATCTCTACTAAAATAAATTTTCGGCTGCCCCCATCATTTTTGTTTAGGTTAAGAACTGCGTGGGCTGTGGTGCCGGAGCCGGCGAATGAGTCGAGGATGGTTCCGTCATGTTTTATAGTTGCTGCTAATATTTGTTCAAGAAGTTCTATTGGTTTTACGGTATCAAATCCGTGGTTCTCTCCCAGGATATTATTTAATAACGTTTTCCCATTTTCGGCTGTGCTAGATCGTTCAGATGGAATAAAAGTGTATAACGGCAAATGTTCTTGGGCTTCTTCATCTTCATAATATCTTCTACTGGGATAACCGTCATTAAATCAATGTATCCTTTATCATAAAGGTCTTTTATAAACTCATAACCACCTTGCCATCTTTGACCTTGTGATGGAATATAGCCAGCAATCTCAAAGCGCATCGTTTCACGTTTACTCTCTCCCCTATTGGATTTCAAAATTGTCGTTGAACGGAATTTTCTGCCTTCTGTATTAGTGGAAGGGTATGAACGTTTGCCACCTGAATAGATTGGATTATACTTCAACTGGTCTATTTTCTTTCCATACCCAAGTACATATTCTGAAACCTTTTGAGGTTTATATTTAGCTTCACCCACATTTGCAGGTTTCGCACGTGACTTCCAACAGAATGTGCCAATATGCTTGTTTCGTCCGAATATTTCATCAAGGACCAAGCCTAAGGTGAATATCTCGTCGTCTCCAATGCTTATTAGAATCACCCCATCATCTGCCAATAATTTATACAGCAGCTGGAGCCGAGGATACATCATGCAAAGCCATTTATCATGGCGGCTTAAATCTTCGCCTTCTTTACCAACAACCTGCGCCAACCACTTTTTTATCTTAGGGTCGTTTACATTGTCGTTATATACCCAACCTTCATTACCGGTGTTATATGGCGGGTCAATGTAAATACAATTAATGCGGCCCTCATATTGGGGCAGCAGGCTTTTCAGTGCTTCAAGATTGTCGCCCCGGATAATCATATTGCCGCTGGCAGGCTCTTGTTCACTGTCTCCAAACCGGTATTCATGATTTAATAGCCGAAAGGGTACATCTAAATGATGATTGATAACCTGTTCTTTTCCAATCCATCGCAGTTCGGGCATTTTTGCTGTATTGTTTTAAAGGTTTGCAAAATAACCGGAAAGGACGTACAATTGCTGCCCATTCCTCATTTTTGTTTCGGATGTGTAATGGTAAACTTGTAACATTGTACCGTTGATGAGCGCATTTAGAGAGAAATCAAATTTTAATTTAACCGCCGCCGAGGTCCTGCAAAAACAGCATTCCTTATTTGATCCAAGTATCCATTGTGCCTATTATGCCTGTGTGCAGGAGCTACTTCACATTATTTATGCAAAACTTAAGATTACGAAAGAACAATTTGAAAGCGGAAGACGTAATAACCGAGATGGCACTCACGGTTGGGCATCTAAATTGATAGAAATAGAATTGGCAAGGAAGGATACAAAAGCATTCAGGGCTTTTCAAAAAGATTTCACTGAGTTAAAAGATTTAAGAGAAGAAGCAGACTATTCAGAAGTAATTGCAGGTATCACGCAAAGCCAGAAGGCTTTGAACTTATCGCAATCAATAAAACACACACTGGTTTCTTCATTTAAGTAATCGTATTATGGAACCTACACTATTTTTAAAGGAAAGGCTTGGAACATTAGCTGTTCAATTTCCAGGAATTCAAATCAAGTATGCGTATAAGCCATCTATAGCAACGCACATTGTAGAGTTGTCGCCTGTAAAAGACTATTATGAAAACGATCTCCTAGAAGCGGCATGGGTTCCTCTGTCAATTGAGTTTATGGAAACCTTTATTGCAGAAAATATTTGCTTTGTTTCATCTGATTCAAGGCTTGCTATTCCACACTCTGAAATGGAATGGAATATCGCTGCCCCTGTTTGGGACAATACCACTATCAATAATCTGTTTGAGGTAATGCTTCACTCGTCATTTTCGTTTGAATTTCCGAATACATTTGTTCGTGAGGAAACAATTAATACCCACATCAGTGTTGATACAATGCACACGCAGTATCAGCCATTTGCTGATATTATTTTTAAAACTGCTTCTCAAGGTCATAGTGAATCACAGCAGTTTTTTCAATTTATCTATGCCCCGAATAAGAGCGAAGCTGAAAGCAACACACAATATGCAATGGCTGCATAACGACATCTGATGGAACCACAACAAAACAGCGGATATAAAATCGAACACATTTTCTTTGTGGATTCAAATTTTCACAGAGAAATTGATATTGACTTCGATGACCAAAGTTTGAAAAACGAATTAGACTTTAAGGTTGAACCCTCCACTACCGAGAATAATCAATTCTCTGTAGCTGTAGTCTTGACGTTAAAAACGCTTCAAAACGATAAGCCCGTCTTTGATTTTTTTGTTCGTGTGGTCGGCGTCTTTTTAAAAGAAGGCGAGCCAACACTCTCAGAAGATGCGTTTAAAAATATTAACGCTCCGGCTATTCTTTTTCCATTCATAAGAGAGCATGTTAGTGGAATAGCAATTAAAGCAGGTCTAGGAAACATTCTTTTGCCGCCCGTTAATTTTATTCCGTAGATGTTAGCTGATACACTTGCCGAACGTACAAGTGAGTGACACAACAGGCGATGATAGTAGCAATGCAGCTAAGTTCATAATCCCGCTTAATGCTCATCCTCCACAAATCCAAAAATGAATTGAACTTATTTATGCCCGCCCTGTTATAGATTTGCCTGCCCAATTATGGCCACGGTTAGCTGCAAAGGCAAACCGGCAATAAAAACTTACTCATAACTTTTATAAAAATGGATTCAAACGACATCAGCAAATGCCCATTCCTGAATGCGGCTGCAAAACAAAACGCCGGCGGTGGCGGCACAAAAAACCGCGACTGGTGGCCCAACCAACTGAAGTTGAATATTCTTCGCCAGCACTCTACCCGATCCAATCCAATGGATGAGGATTTTAATTATGCCGAAGAATTTAAAACCCTCGACCTTGAAGCAGTAAAAAAAGATCTGCATGCCCTCATGACCGATTCGCAGGAATGGTGGCCCGCCGATTTTGGTCACTACGGTCCTTTCTTTATTCGCATGTCGTGGCATGCTGCAGGTACCTATCGTGTATATGATGGCAGAGGTGGCGGCGGCACAGGGCAACAACGTTTTGCACCGCTTAATAGCTGGCCCGATAACGTAAGCCTTGATAAAGCGAGGCGCCTGGTATGGCCCATCAAACAGAAATATGGCCGCAAACTTTCCTGGGCCGATTTGTTGATTCTTGCCGGCAACGTGGCGCTGGATTCAATGGGCTTTAAAACATTTGGTTTCGCCGGTGGCCGCCCCGATACCTGGGAGGCCGAAGAAGATGTGTATTGGGGCGCCGAAAAAACCTGGCTGGGTAACGATGAACGTTATGGCAGGCAGGGGAAAGCCGGCGTAGCAGAACATGGTGTTGTATCGTCGGATGAAAATGCTACCGGCGTGCAGCATGATGCTTACAAACTCGAAGCACCGCTTGGTGCTGCACACATGGGTTTAATTTATGTAAACCCCGAAGGCCCCGATGGCACCCCCGACCCTATTGCTGCGGCGCACGACATACGTGTAACCTTTGGCCGCATGGCCATGAATGATGAAGAAACCGTTGCGCTGATTGCCGGTGGTCACAGCTTTGGCAAAACACATGGGGCCGCACCATCTGATAATGTAGGTAAAGAACCCGAAGCAACAGGAATAGAATCGCAGGGTTTTGGCTGGCACAACAAGTTTGGTTCGGGCAAGGGGCCAGATACCATTACCAGCGGCATTGAGGTTACCTGGACAAAAACGCCAACAAAATGGAGCAATAACTTTTTCGAAAACCTTTTTGGTTTCGAATGGGAGTTAACGAAAAGTCCCGGTGGCGCACACCAATGGGTGGCCAGGGATGCAGATGAAATTATTCCTGATGCATTTGATTCATCGAAGAAGAGAAAGCCAACCATGTTGACAACAGATCTTTCTTTGCGCATGGACCCGGTGTATGAAAAAATATCCCGCCGCTTTTTAGAAAACCCCGACGAATTTGCTGATGCTTTTGCCCGTGCATGGTTTAAGCTAACGCATAGGGATATGGGCCCGAAGAGTCGGTACATAGGCAAAGATGTTCCGAAGGAAGATTTAATTTGGCAGGACCCGGTTCCTGCGGTTGACCACAAACTGGTAGATGAAGACGATGTGGATGATTTGAAGAGCAAGATCATGAAATCGGGCCTGAGTATATCGGAATTGGTATCAACCGCATGGGCTTCTGCTTCTACTTTCCGTGGTTCTGATTTTCGTGGGGGCGCCAATGGTGCAAGAATTCGTTTGGCACCCATGAAAGCCTGGCCGGTAAATAATCCTATGCAGCTGGTTAAGGTGTTGCAAGTGCTGGAAGATATCCGTGAAGATTTCAACGGCAAGAAGAAAAAAATCTCCCTCGCCGATTTGATTGTACTGGGCGGATGCGCTGCCGTGGAGAGGGCTGCAAAAGACGCCGGTTACAAAACAAAAGTCCCTTTCACGCCGGGACGTATGGATGCTTTGCCGGAACAGACAGATGTTGAATCGGTTGATTATTTAGAGCCCCGTGCCGATGGCTTCCGTAATTATCGCAGGGTGAAGAGTGATGTGTCAACCGAAGCGTTACTGATTGATAAAGCACAGTTGCTTACACTTTCCGCACGCGAACTAACGGTGTTGGTTGGTGGCATGCGGGTATTGAATACAAACTTTGATGGCAGTGCACATGGTGTGTTTACAAAAACGCCAGGCAAGCTGACGAATGATTTTTTTGTGAACCTGCTTGACATGAACACTGCATGGAAACAGGCTTCGGATGACAGGGAATATTTCCAGGGTTACGACCGCACAACAACAAAACCAACATGGACGGCTACCCGTGCCGATTTGGTTTTTGGTTCTAATTCGGAATTAAGAGCTATTGCCGAGGTGTATGCCAGTGCCGATGCAAAAGAAAAATTTGTAAAGGATTTTGTAGCGGCGTGGAATAAGGTGATGAACCTTGACCGTTTTGATTTGAAATAGTAAACGAAGTTTTATTTTGAAAGGCAGCGATGAGAGTCGCTGCCTTTTTTTGGTTGACAGGTGAATTCTTCTCCGCTGGTTGGCTGTAAACCCATAGTATGGACGCCTACACTGGCATTAACGAAAGGATTTACAAACCCGCCTCTTGTTATGGGCATTTAGCGATAATAAGAAGCAAGTGCTTAACCAATTTTGTTACACCAATGACGTGATTAAAATGGTGAAATTTCATCGTATGTTTAGGAATTAGAAACATGGCAAAGAATAAAACCATAAATGTAAAAGGAACGGAAATACTAGTCATAAGTTCACAGGAAAGCGACTTTATTTCCCTGACAGACATTGCCCGATACAAGGACAAGGAGCATACGGATGATATCATCAAGAACTGGATGAGAAACAGAAATACCATTGAACTTCTTGGTTTCTGGGAAACGCTTCACAATCCGGATTTTAAACCCGTCGAATTCGACGGGTTTAGAAAACAGGCAGGACTGAATAGTTTTGTGATGACACCTAAAAAATGGATTGAATCCACTAATGCAATCGGCCTTAATTCAAAAGCCGGTAGGTACGGAGGCACCTTTGCGCACAGAGATATTGCGCTTGAATTTGCGTCGTGGATCTCTATTGAATTTAAATTGTTTCTTTTAAAAGAATTTCAACGCCTTAAAGCCGATGAAAACGACCGACTGAAACTTGAGTGGAACCTGCAACGCACACTGGCCAAAGTAAATTACCACATACATACTGATGCAATAAAAGAGACCCTGGTACCTGCGACACTAACCAAAACACAAATAAGCTTTGTGTATGCCAACGAAGCCGACATGCTGAATGTGGCTTTGTTTGGAATGACAGCAAAACAATGGAGCGATGCCAATCCAAAAGCCCTGGGCAATATCAGGGATGCAGCCACCATCGAACAACTGGTTGTACTCTCCAACCTGGAAAGTATCAACGCTGTGTTGATCCACCAGAACTTACAACAAAGCCAACGCCTTCAACAGTTAAATCAAATCGCCATTACACAAATGAAATCTCTAATCAACAGCAAGCAACTGTATAAGTTGAAATGAAAATTTTGTTTTTGGTCTGGAGTGTTCTGTGATTGTTAATCAAAAGAATTCTTAACCAGATCGTCATGCAACAAGATCGAAAAAAATGGGAAGGGCCCCCGCAATTCTTTACTCACGCCAGCAACTGCCACCTCTCGCAGTCAGTAAAAATCGATTTTAGAGATGGCTTTTAAATTAGAAAGACAACGCTTCTTGCTTAGGGTCCATTGCCTGTTGCCCAATGCATCTCCCCTTCACATCTCCTTCACCAAAGCCATTGTTAATACATAACAGGCTAACGTTCATTAACACCAAACGGCATAGAAAATGCAAATGATATCCATGTAAAAAAAGGTTTGAATCACCAGTGAAAATCGGTCACTATTTTTTTCCGATTACAGCAAAAACATTCCACCATGAAAAACAAAACTTTACTTTTCCTCTTTTCTCTTTTTACCACCGTTGCCATGGCACAGCAAAATGGCCGTGTGGGCAATCATCCAACAATTGGAAAGTGGGTGCCGTCAACAAGCATCACTTCTAATTTTACCTCGTCAACCGAAGGCGCCCAAATTGCCCGGCAAATTATTGATGTGGTTGGGTTAAATGCTAACCTCGATGTTCGCGAATCATCGCAGGTGCCCAATGCCGCAGCTATAATTTACGGTGGCAGACGTTACGTGTTGTACAATGGCAATTTTATTAATCAGTTGATAAGAACAACCGGCACTAAATGGGCCGCCACAAGTGTGCTGGCGCACGAAATTGGTCACCACTTAAATGGCCACACCATTACCGCCGGTGGCAGCCAGCCCGCAATTGAATTGGAGGCCGATGAATTTTCGGGATTTGTACTACGGAAAATGGGTGCAACACTGGCCGAGGCGCAGGCTGCAATGAAAACGCTTCCATCAGCAACCGCCAGCCGCACACATCCTGCACAATACGATAGGCTGGCCTCCATTGCAACGGGGTGGAACAAAGCAGGCGGGCAAACCAATCGCAGTTACGGCGATGTAGCAGATAACAAACCACAACCCCGGCCACAAACGCCACCGCAAACTTATTCTCAGCCTACACAGCAACCCGCAACTGTTACCAATCAGTCGCAGATTGTTGCCGCCATTAATTTCAAGGCCGACCCTAATTCAAATTATTATGTGACCAGCAAATACAATGTAGTAAAAGTGAAAAACAACCAGGTAACAGTTGTAGGCAGACTAGCTAAGTCAAACAGTAGCGCCTATCCATATTTAATTTACGATAATGATACAAAGTTGTACGTGCATTCATCTGGTGCAATTGTGAATGCAAATGGTAGAAACGTGGGTACATTAAGCGCTGCATAAAATAGTTTCAACATCCTGTAAAAAACCAAAAGCCCCGCAATGTTGCGGGGTTTTCATTTTTAGGAACCATTTGATCATCCATAGGTTTTTAAAACAAATTTGGCCCTTTGAGCGGCTCAGAATTTTCACAATACTTCAAGCCCTTAATCCTGTTGCTTTTTTTTCAACACTGGCACCAGTGGGGGTGGGGGCGGTGGTGGCGCAGCAGGTAGTTTGCCATATTTAGCTTCCGCGGCTTTGCGTTCTTTTTCAATGTTTAAATCGTACAATTCTATTTTACCCGAACGCAGTTTTACAGTGAGTTGATGCGCCTGCTGCCAATTAACAGCTGCCACATTTTTATTTCTTTTTAAAAATGTTTTGTAGTCATTGGGCAATTGAACCCCTGGTGGAGGTGGAGGTGGTGGTGGCAGAGGAGGTTGTACAAATGCTGTTTCAAGTGGTGGCGGTGGTGGCGGCGGCGGTGCTAGTGGCACACCTGCTTCCACTGGCGGCGGCGGCGGTGGTGGCGGTGGTAACTTTTTTGTTTGCGCAAATGCAAAATTCACGGCAGCAATGCTCACAAGGAGCATCGAAAATTTTTTGTTCATACAATTGGTTTTTGTTGAGAGAAGAATCACCAGCTTATTCCATACTGTGAACGAAATTTTTTTGCGGCTTCCCACTAATCAGATTTTCAGCCATCAGCCGATAGAAGCTACTGTCAACAAAACTCCAAACACCGAACTCCAAACCCCTTCCCTTACATTTGCCCAAATAGGAAAAATAGCTATGAAACTCTCGCATTTGTCCGAAACATTAATTGGCTCTGAAATTGTAAAACTGGGTGGCGAAATTAGGGAACGCATACGCCAGGGGGAGCACATTTACAACTTTACCGTAGGCGATTTTGACCCTCAAATTTTTCCCATTCCACTTGGCCTTGAAGATGCAATAGTAGATGCTTACCGAAATAAATTTACCAACTACCCACCCGGCGAGGGCAGCCTGGAATTGCGTGAAGCTGTAAGCAAATTTGCCAGCCACTACCAGGGCTTGCTATATAACACCAGTGAAATTTTAATTG
Organism: Chitinophagales bacterium; assembly: GCA_031425835.1. Classification (GTDB taxonomy): domain Bacteria; phylum Bacteroidota; class Bacteroidia; order Chitinophagales; family Chitinophagaceae; genus Flavisolibacter. The sequence goes on along the minus strand of JANPKD010000029.1, from coordinate 126,834 downwards.
CCTCGGGTGGCCGCCCGCTTATTTATGCATTGTACAGAGCTGTGTGCGATAAAGGAGATAAAATAATTTACGCCGTTCCTTCGTGGAATAACAACCATTATGTGCATTTTGTAGAAGGCGAACATGTGGTAATTGAGGCGTCCTCCGAAAACAATTTTATGCCTACTGCCGATCAGATTCGGCCACATGTACAATCTGCTACTTTCCTGTCGCTTTGTTCGCCACAAAACCCAACAGGAACCACTTTTCAAAAAGAGACGCTATTGGCCATTTGCAATTTGGTGGTAGAAGAAAATGAACGACGTGGTGCCGATGAAAAAAAGCTGTACCTGATGTACGACCAAATGTACAGTCAGCTTACCTACAATGGCATTGAACATTACAATCCAGTATCGCTCAACCCTGCCATGCGGCCTTACACCATTTTTATTGATGCCATCAGCAAAGTATTTGCGGCTACGGGTGTACGGGTGGGCTGGAGCATGGGCCCGGCGGAAGTACTTAATAAAATGAAAGCTATTCTTTCGCATGTAGGGGCATGGGCGCCAATGGCAGAGCAAAAGGCCGTTACAAATTTTTTGGCTCAACCCGAAGCGATAGACCAATACCTTATCCATTTCAAAGCCGAACTGGAGGAACGCCTTCGATTGATTTACGAGGGTTTTATCCGGTTAAAAAATAAAGGTTTTGGAGTTGACGCAGTGGCTCCCGAGGCAGCCATTTATCTTACCCTAAAAGTAAACTTAGCCGGAAAGAAAACCGCAGAAGGAAACGTATTGAATTCACAGGCCGATGTAACCTCATATTTATTGCAGGCCGCATCGTTAGCGGTAGTTCCGTTCTACGCATTTGGGGCTCCAAAAACTTCGCCCTGGTATCGGTTAAGTGTGGGCACTTGCAAGAAAGAAGAAATTGCGGATATGCTGGCGAGGCTAGAAAATGCTTTGCAAGGATTGCAATAGCCAATGGAAGCAATTTTTTGGGTTACCGGCATTTGAATTTCTATTTGGCTGCTGTTGTGTCACACGCTTGTACTGCAACAAATCTATTGAGCATGGTGCTTCTATTGTAGTGGTGCAAATGAGAACATTACACCCGGCGAAGATCAACACAAAAAAACCGTTGCAATTCTGCAACGGTCACTATCTAAAAAATTTGTTTTTCACCTACTCTCAACGCATCGGCTGATGGCTGACCATCAATTCTTATTCAGCAAAAAATAAAAAGGTTTCAATCTTATGCTGCCAATAGCGTTGACAATTGCTTTTGGTTTTGAGGTGATAGAAAATTTTGTTACCAGTTCGTGTGCCCGGCAAAAAGTTTTATTGTTTTCCACCATCCGCAAAATATTATGGAGACATTCCACCTCGTGTTGCAACAGGTCGTCACTAAAAACTTCGGTTCTGTACAGTAATAATAAATCCCGATTGTAGTTGTTCATCCTTAGCGTTTTTTACATTCCCTTGGCGCCGGGGCATCCACAGCCTTTACTGCTTTTACCACCGCCCGAATAATAATTTTTACTACACCCTGATATTATTATCGAAGACAAGAACAATGCCATTAAAATCATCCTTTTCATAAGTAGTAGATTTCTAAATTAAACTATTTTACGCCCCTTTTAGTATGTCAATTCTACGAAAGGCGGAAAAATAAACATGAAGGAGAACGTAACATCGGCAAAACCTACAGTTTTGATAGCACCGCTTAACTGGGGTTTGGGTCATGCCACCCGTTGCATTCCGGTGATACATGCTTTTTTGAAAGCCAACTGTAAAGTAATAATTGCGGGCGAAAAAACAACATTGTCCCTGCTGCAGCAAGAGTTTCCGCAGTTGCAAACCCTTAACCTACCAGGCTACAGTATTCAATACCCACCAAAAAAATGGCTGTTCCCATTTTACCTGCTTGCTCAACTCCCCTCACTGCTTTCGTCTATTAGAAAGGAACAAGCCTGGTTAAAAAAAGTTGTTGCACATCATCAAATTGATGCCGTTGTTTCGGACAACCGCTACGGCCTTTACCACGAAACAATACCTGCGGTTTTTATTACCCACCAGTTGCGCATAAAATCGTTTTTGGGTAAATGGATTGACGACTTATTGCAGCAGCGCAACTACAAATACATTAACCGGTTTACAACATGTTGGGTACCTGATGCTGCACGCAAGGGGTTGGCGGGAGCGTTATCGCATCCACAATTGTTGCCAAAAATTCCGGTGCATTACCTGGGATGGTTATCACGTTTTGGCAAAAAAAAGACATCTACTGCGGGCAATCACCTGCTGGTTATTATATCGGGACCCGAGCCGCAACGAACCATTTTTGAAAACATCATTTTGCAACAGGCACACCAGTATACAAAACCTATAGTTATGGTAAGAGGTTTACCAGGAGATACAAGCAAGCTGCCCGTACCTCCAAATATTGAGGTGCATAACCACTTGCCCGCAACCGACATAGAGCAAAGAATGGAAGAAGCGGCGTTCATTATCAGCCGCTGTGGTTATAGCACCGTGATGGATGTGGCCGCCCTGCAAAAAAAAGCCATCTTCATTCCCACGCCAGGCCAAACCGAGCAGGAATACTTAGCACAACATTTAATGAGTAACAATTTTGCTTTTTGTGTGGCGCAGGCTAAATTTCGTTTGGGTACTTCTTTATCGTTAGCGGCTTCGTTCGATTACCATTTTATTGAAGCGGAAAATGAAAATGCATTGATCAATGTAGTGGAGAAGTTTGCAGATGTGCTACGCAACAAAAATTATTCGCCACAAAAGCAACCCTAAGTACAACAGGCATAATGAACACAACCACAAAAGCACATGCGGCGGTATTATGCACCAACATTTTTTTTGCTGCAAACTTTAGCCTGGTAAAATTTATTTCGCCTTCCTTAACCGGGCCCCTGGCATTAAATATTTTACGTGTTGGCCTCAGCGTTATTTTGTTTTGGTTGTTATGGTTTTTGGCAAAAGTGCCGGCTGGTATCGCAAAAAAAGATTGGGGTCGTATTGTACTTTGCGCATTAACCGGCGTGGCAATTAACCAGGTGTTTTTTATAAAAGGCCTTACACTTACCTCTACCATTCATGCCTCATTGCTTATGCTGGCAACACCGTTGCTGGTAACCGTTTTTGCTCTGTGGGTTTTAAAAGAAGGTTTTACGTTTTTTAAGGCAGCCGGTCTTTTGTTGGGTGTAAGCGGTGGCTTATTGCTGGTGCTGCAAAAAGAAACTGGTAGTCATGCTGAAAATTATTTACTGGGCGATGTGCTAATATTTATCAACGCGGCCTCGTACTCCGTTTATTTTATTTTGGTGAAACCATTGATGCAACGCTACAGCACCATGCACGTTATCCGCTGGATTTTTACCATTGGCTTTTTTATGATTTTGCCGTTTGCATGGAAGGAGGCAACCGAAATAAACTGGCCACAATTTCGATGGCAGCATTACGCCGCGTTAACATCCATTATTATTTGCGGCACTTTTCTGGCATATCTTTTTAACGCTTACGGCTTGCACCATATTGGCGCCGGCGCCACGGGCAGTTACATTTATACGCAGCCGGTTTTTACCGTGCTGATTGCTACGTTTGTGTTGAATGAAAATTTTTCGCTACAAAAATTTGTGGCGGCAGTATTAATTTTTGCCGGTGTGTATTTAGTGAGTTTTAAAAAAAAGAACAGCGACCGCGTAGGAGAAAATGATTTGTCTTTAAATAGAATTGAAGAGTGATTCTCAATTGTCACCACGAAAGCACAAAGACACGAAGTTGCACGAAGCCTTTGTCGTTCTTTGAGCTTTCGTTCCCTAAGTTTCGAAATTCGTTGCAAAGTTTCCAAGCATCGGAGTAGCAGAACAAATTGTCACCCCCCCTCAAAACTCATTCTTGGGGAAATCAAAAAACAAAAATGTCTTCTCCGCTTCCGCAAAGTCTTTCCAGCTATTTGTATTTACCTGCAATGCAAACACGGCGCAGGTGGGCATATCATCAACCCTTGTAGCCGTAAGCCCATTGGCAAATTCGGTAATGCCCGGGTTGTGAGAGAAAATGGCCACGACATCTTTTTTATTTTTTAAACCAGCAACAGTTTCGGCAAATGCTTCGGCGGTTGCGCCGTACAAATCATCAACCAAAACAATTTCATCTTTATCCACGCCAAATTCTTCGGCAAAAATCTTCGCTGTTTTTTTTGCCCGCTTAGCCGGGCTGCTAACAAAAAGATCAATCGCAATTTTTTCTTTGATGCGCTTAGCCATTTCGGGTGCATCTTTTTTACCACGTTCGTTGAGTGGTCGTTCAAAATCACTAAGGCCGGGAGCATCCCAACTGCTTTTTGCGTGGCGGATGAGGAGGAGAGTTTTCATTGAAATGTTTGAAGCATTTTACAATTCAGGGAATAAAAATCCAGCTCTTTTATTGCTGCGAAATATTTATTGAAAGCAAGAGAGGTTAATAAAGCGGTTGTATCAGCAAGAAATCTATTGCCACTCATTCCTTATTTTTTTCTGATAGGCCATTCCATCACCAAAGGCATCAGGCAACTTGCCATAAAAATCCATCAGCGTTTTTGTTTTCTTTTTAGCGTTAGAATTTTTTAATTTACTCAACGCCTTATGGGCATCATCTCCGGTATTATTTTTCAAAATTCTAATGATAACTCCCATCGCTAATTGTTTATACAATGATACGATTTTTTTGAAGTGAGGAAAAGTGGCCAACATACGTTCATGCTATCAAATCCAACTGCGTTTTGCATGGCGAATGAGGGAGAGCATTTAAATAATTTAGCATTGAACATTGAGCGTTGAAAATTGTGTCTTGAACATTTGCAAACTTAACCATTGAAAATGTTCGCCGATCAATGCTCAATTTTCAGTGCGCCATAATTTAAAGAGTTAACTACCAGAAGGGGTTAATACCCCCGCGCATTCTTCCCTTCCATGTAGTTCATAAATGCTTTGTTGACTACCCGGTTGCCGCCGGCAGTTGGGTAGTTGCCTGTGAAATACCAGTCGCCTAAATTATTGGGGCAGGCTTCGTGCAAACTCTCAATGGTTTGAAAAATCATGTCAACCGGAATATGCATATTCGGCGGTGTAATGAGCTGCGCAATTTTTGCTGTTATTTCTTCATTGGTGAAAGTTTTGTAAATCTGCTTCACCACGTTTACGGTATGCAACTGGCTGTTGCGGTGCAGCTCTTTACATTGTGCATACAAATCGTTCAGGGTTTCTTCCATACCCTTTTCTTTTAGCAATTCAATGGCGGCATTAAAGGCTACAAAATCGCCCAACTTACTCATGTCAATACCATAACAATCGGGGTAGCGTATTTGCGGCGAGGAGGAAACAACGATAATACGTTTAGGTTCCAGCCGGGCCAACATACGAATGATACTCTCACGCAATGTAGTGCCGCGTACAACCGAATCATCAATCACCACCAATGTATCAACATCTTTTTTTACGGTGCCGTAGGTAATATCGTACACGTGCTGCACCATTTCGTTGCGGTTAACATCTTCGGTAATAAACGTGCGCATCTTTACATCCTTGATGGCAATTTTTTCCATGCGCACTTTGCGGTTAATCATCTCATGCAGTTTCTCAGGATCAACATTGGCGCCCCAGGATGCTATACGTTCTACTTTTATATTGTTGAGATAATCTTCGCAACCTTTTACCAAACCATAAAATGCTACTTCGGCCGTGTTGGGTATAAAAGAAAATATGGTATTGCGCAAACTAAAATCAATGCTCTCCAACACCTGCTTGCTTAAATTATAACCCAGTTGTTTTCGTTCGGCATAAATTTTTTCATCGGAGCCGCGGGAAAAATAGATGCGTTCGAAGCTGCAGGCTCTTCGTTCTTTTGGTTCAAGTACCTGCTCTAGTTTTACCGCACCACCGGCAGAAACAATCAAGGCCATTCCTGGCATCAATTCCTTCACTTCGTTTTCGCCAACATTAAAAGCGGTACGTATTGCGGCCCGTTCCGATGCAGCAACCACCACTTCATCATTTATATAATAGTAAGATGGGCGAATGCCATGTGCATCTCTAAAAACAAAGCCAGTGCCGTTGCCGGTAACACCGCCCACATGAAAACCGCCATCAAAAAGCGGTAGTGCTTTTTTTAGTACCGATGTAATGTCGGGTTCATCGGGTGCTGCTTCATCGGCCTGCACCAAAAAATGATAAATCACTTCCATCATTGCCGCCAGGTCGCTTTGTTTTTGAAACACACCCGCGTCAATGTTCACCAGTTCAAACAATTCATCGGTATTAACCAAATTAAAATTGCCCGCCAATGCCAGGTTGCGTGCCGGTATAGTGTGGCGTTTTATAAATGGGTGACAAAATTCGGCGTTGTTTTTTCCCTGTGTGCCATAACGCAAATGCCCCAGCAGCAGCTCGCCCAAAAAAGCAAGGTGGCCTTTTAGCAGGCCGGGGTAGTTACCAATTTCGGGGTTGAATTTTTGCAGCTCGTTAAACTCGTCGCCAATTTGTTTAAAGATGTCGGCAATGGGCTGATTTTGGCTGCTGCGCATGCGTGATAAAAATGGATAGCCCGGTTCAACATTCAGTTTAACGGCTGCAACACCCGCACCGTCCTGCCCGCGGTTGTGCTGCTTTTCCATTAACAGGTACAATTTGTTGAGGCCCCAAAGTACCGATCCGTATTGCTGCTGGTAGTGCGAAAAAGGTTTGCGGAGGCGTATAAAAGCAAGGCCGCATTCGTGTTGTATTGCGTCGCTCATGACAAGCGGCAAAGGTATAGTAAAGCAGGTTAGGGCAAATTATTTACTCGTTCGAATATCGGGTGTCCAGGTTTTTTATGCAGCCGGCATACGCACCTTCACCTGGGTACCACTGCCGGGTGAGGACGTGACGGACATGGTGCCACCAAACATTTCGGCGCGGTTGGCAATATTGGTAAACCCTAAACCCTTACGCAGCTGGTTCGTATTAAAACCTTTGCCATCATCGCTTATTGCCATAATAATTTCACGATCCTCTAAATGAAGGTCAACGGATGCATTTTTTGCCCCTGCGTGTTTGCAAATATTGTTTAGTTGTTCCTGCACAATTCTAAAAACCGTGAGTGCCTGGTTTTCATTGAGTGTGTCATCGCTAATGCTGGCAACAGTCAATTTAACGGCAAGCGTTTGTGTGCAGTTGATGGCGTCAATTAGTTCGTTCAGGGAATCGAGCAGGCCAAGATCTTTTAAAGAATAGGGTACCAGCGACCGCGATAAAGCTCTTACTTCATTAATAACACTTGCAACACCTTTTTGCGAAAGGGCCAGCATTTGATCTGAGGCTTCATTGCCCGTGCTTTTAATCATTTCTAAAAACAACTTTACGGTAGTCAGTTGCTGGCCAATATTGTCGTGCAACTCTTTACCAATTTCCTGTCTTTCTTTTTCCTGCCCTTCTATGCTTGCCCTTGTCAGTTCTTTTTGGTGACTGATTTTCTGGTCGAAGCCAGCCTGCTCCATTTGCCGGCGGTGTGTAATATCACTAATGCTGAAAATAACGTGGAGCACAATGCCACCCTCATCTAACAACTGATTGGCGTTGATCATTGCCCATACTCTTTGATTGGTAATGGGATGCTCAACACCCAATACAAGGTCCCTGATCGTCATTTTTCCGGCAAGGGTTTTGGCAAAAAGTTTATGCAGGTTGGTTATGGGGTTGCCCTGCTCATCAACAATTGACAGGTTGAGCAACTGATATACGCTACTGCCTGTAACTGTATCTTCTGTGCGGCCCAGCATTCTTATCAGCGCTTCGTTGCACATAACAATAATACCCGTTGGTTCGGCCAAAAATATGCCCAAGGAAAGTTCGTTGATAAGCGAGCGGAAGCGCATTTCGCTTTGCTTTAAAGCGTCATGTGCCCGCTTGCGTACTGAGTCGTCCTGAAAATAAACAACCATGCTTTTTATATCGGGGTGGTTGAGCAGGTTGTGGCCGCGAACCAGGCACCAAAGCCAGTCGCCCGATTTTTTTTTGAGCCTTACTGTGATTGATTTCACTACAGGCGTTTGTTCTACCTCATTATAAAAAGCCTCAATTGCGCGGGCACTATCTTCTTCGCAAACAAAGCCGAAGGCGCTCTTACCTTCCAACTCTGCAGCATCAAAACCCAGTAGACTTTTAACCGCCAACGATGCAAAGGTTATTGTGCCATGGTCATCGACAAGCAATGTGGCGTTTTGCGATTCGGCAATAAGTGTCCTATAGAATTGTTCGCTCTTTACAAGCGCATTTTCCATTTTGCGGCGTTCCGTTATGTCTTTGCCAATTGAGAGGTAGCCAATTTTTCTGCCTTCGTAAAAAAATTCTTTAATGGTATGAATAAAATAGGTTACCGCACCACCTGATTTGGTTAGTGACAGTTCCCCTTCCCATAATCCGTTGGCCAAAATGGCGTCAACACACTCCTGGTATGAACAGTTGATAAATGTAAAATCAATTACGGTTGAAAGGCGTTTACCTACCAATTCATCTATAGTAAAACCATAGGTTTGTTCCGCCGCTTTGTTTATGCCGGTTACTTCAAAATTGAGGTTGGAGGAAACAACAACGTCTGATACATTCTCGAGAATAGCAGCCTGGTAATGGAGTTGCTGTTCGGTTCTTTTCTGATCGTCAATATCTACAACAGAACCGATGAAGCCGAGAAATTTTTCGTTATTCAAAAACCTGGGTACAACTACATCTTTTACCCAACGGTAACTTCCATTAGCCGTGCGCAGCCGATATACTATGTCGTAACCTTCGCGGGCCTTTTCGGCTGCGTAAGCAAACTGTTTGCATTTTTCAACATCCTGCGGATGCACCAAATCTTCCCACGCCTTTGCGTTGCAGCCAATGGTGTTGATCCCGGTAAATTTTTCCCATGTTGTATTTACATATGTAGTTATGTTGTTTTCATCGCTCATCCAAATCATTACCGGGGCCGAGTTGGCCACTTCCTGAAACCTGCTTTCGCTTTCTTTTAATTTTAATTCCGCAACCTTTCTTTCAGAAATATCCACTGTGGTATTAATAATGTGCATCGGATTGCCGGCATCATCTTTCAGCAATTTGAAGGAAGTGAGCACTGTTACTAATTTTTTATCTGCCGGTCGCACAAAAAACATTTCGCCCCGCCACTCGCCTTTTTCCAGTACTTCTTTACGTACATTTTCCGTGGTGTTGTTCTCGTATTGAATGTTTAAAAAGCCGCTTATACTTTTGCCAATTACTTCATCAGCTGTAAGTCCAAATAATTTTTCGGCTGCTTTGCTCCAGGTAAGTGGTCTGTAATCAAGGTCGGCGGCGGTAATTATATCGGAGGTGTCCTGAACAAGTGAGGCAAGCAGTTCCAAATGTTTAATAGCGTTGATGGCATGCTGCCCGTTGTTTACTATCGCACCGGTAATTTGAAAGCATGCTACGTCATCGTACAAGCATTTGCCAGCATACAACTGTATAGAAACGCTTTTGCTACCATTGTTGTGGATCAGCAAAAAACCGGGCTCTATTTTTTCGTCCAAACCAGTTGCGAAAAGCCATTGCAAGAAAGCTGGTTGTTGCTGCCGGCTGAAAAAGCTCAAAAAACTTTGTGGCTTATCATCAGTTGTAGAAAGACAAATTTTGCCGGCTATTGGGTTAGCATATTTAATTTCCAATGTACGTGCATCGGCAATCCATACGGGCAGGGGATTATTTTGTAAAAAGGTAAGGGTAGAAAATTGCTGTTGCATATTTTAAACTGGCCTTTGCGAGCGTTTTCGGGGGTGGCAGGGCTAAAAATACTTCACCCGAATAAGAAGCAGAAACTTTCGTGCTCCTCATTCGGGTGAGTAAGTGAATTCTTTATACGAAAGGGAGTTATAAAGGCCTGATTGCGGTGTCGGCCTGCGTGCCCGTCCACTTTTTTAGCTGTGCGCAGTTGCTGGTTTGCGGGTCAATCATCACATAGTAGGTAGGTATGTTTGCCTTTAGCCATTTTTCAAGTGCACCGAATTTTTTTTCTTCAAGCGCCGATTGTGCTATGCGATTGTAGTCATCCCTCAGGTTCATTCTATGTGGCTCCGTCCTCGACTTCAGGTACAAAATGCGTACACCTTTTTTGCCTCTTTCGTCGGTAAAGGCAACGGGCTGCGAATATTCGTTGACTTTTAATTTTTCATAAACGGCTACTACGTCCTTGTCCAGTTCATCAATGGTATTGTAGCTATCGCCATCGCGGCTGGTAATATAAGGACCCGCAAATTTTTGATCGGGGGCCTCGCTGTATTTGCCCGCAGCCGTACCAAAATCCATCACGCCTGTCAGCAGTTTGGCTCGTACGCTATCTAACTTGGCAATGCCTTCGGCAAGCTCCACATCGGTTACTGGTGGTATGCGCAATATGTGACGAATGACTGCATCATCGCCATTACGCTGTACCATTTGTATAATGTGGTAACCAAACTGGGTTTTTACAACACCCGATGTTTCGCCTTCCTTTAACCGAAACGCCGCGGACATAAAAGTGGGGTCCCACTGTTTTTCGTTGCGGTTTATCTGGTATTGCCCGCCACGTTCTTTCGATCCCGGGTCTTCGGTATATTTTTTTGCAGCCTGCTCAAACGAAATGGCTTTTGATTCAATCTGGCGTTTGTAGTTTTCAAGTTCGCTGATGATGTACAACTCAAGGTCTCGTGATGCTTTCGGGTACACAATTATTTGTCCTATTTCCACCTGCGATTCGAAAAACGGTAAGCTATCTTTTGGAATTTTATCAAAAGCCACTTTCACTTCGGCTGGAGTGATGCGAATGTTTTCAACAATTTTACGCTGCATGGCCTGGGCCAGTTTGCTTTCCCGCACCGACTCTCTCGCATCATCTTTAATCTGGTAAATGGTTTTGCCGGCCACTCTTTCCAGTTCTTCCTGCGTGCCATATTGGTTAATGAAATAGCGTACCCGCTGATCCAGTTCAGCTTCCACTTCATCATCGCCTACGGGCAACGAATCTTTAGTGGCCTGCAACATCAATATTTTTGAAATGAGCGCCTGCTCCATAATAGAGCACTCCGCGTTTTCGGGCACTTGTCCGCCGCCACGCATCATATCGGCCATGGCATTTTGCACGTCGGAAAGTAAAATAATTTTATCGCCAACGATACCAACAATTTTATCGGCAACAATTTTTTGTGGTTGGGCAAAAACGCTGGCCCCGATAGCAATGGCAGCAATAAAAAGCAGGAAGATTTTTTTCATAACAAAACAAATATTTCCAAAAATAGCCGATAGCAACAAGAGTGCTTTGGGGTTGGTGTGGATTAACAAAAGTTTACTGGCTAAGTGAATTCAGTCATACTTACAAGATGGATCTCCTTGTGAAATCTCATAAATCCGTGTCGCCCGTGTCACGCAAGTCCCTTTTTTGAACACGGATGACACTGATGGGTCCGAAGTCTCGGACGGATATAGATGGAGTTGATTTTGCTGCGCAAAATTTGAATTGGCCTGCAGCCATAAATAAATTAGCCACGTTGGTATTACTCTCCTTTATGCGTTGCAAAAAAAAATCCTTTATAATCCATTCATCCGTCGCATCCGAGTTCCTTTTCTTGCACACAGGTAGGCGTTTTAGGTGGGCATACATTCCTGTTCCGTCGGAGACGACGCGGTCATAATCCGGATTGCTGTAAATCATTTACCGATATCATTTACTTTGGCGCACGGTACAAACAATTTATGCAGCCTACAATTTTTAAAAAGAACAGAGTTATAGACTACGCGGGGCTTGCGTTGTTGCTTGTGTATGGTGCCATTCATTGTTTTAAAGGAAATGATTTTAATGTTTTTCTGGAAGCGGCTGAAAGGATAAAACAAGGTGCCAATATTTATGACCCTCTGCCAGGCAGCCTGCAATACTTCTACAGTCCGTTGTTTGCCATTTTGCTCTGGCCATTTACTTTTTTTCCATACTGGGTTGGTTGTTTATGCTGGACTGCCTTCTCAACATTTTGCTTAGCCGATGCCTGCCGTTTGGCCATGAATTATTTTGATAAGAAAAGGTTGACGGCAAAACAATTGGTATGGTGGCCAAGGCTGATTTTTTTATTGGCCTTAGCAGCCATTTTAGATAATTACAAAATGGTACAAATGACACCCTTTCTTTTATGGGGTTGTTTAAAAAGCCTGCAATGGATACAGGGTGGTAAAAACTTAAAGGCCGGTGCGTTGCTTGCCTTAGCCGTTAACATAAAACTGCTGCCGCTTTTTTTTATCGCGTACATTATTTACCGCGGGCATTTTAAAACTTTTTTGTTTTGGATTTTATTTTCGGTAGTGTTTATTTTTTTGCCCGTGGTTTTTATTGGGGTGCAACAAAATAATTTTTTGTTGGGGCAGTGGGTACATTTTATCAACCCTTTTAGTGCAGTACAAACTGATATGCTTTTCAACAAAGTTGATTTGGGTAGTGCCATCTTGGATTTAAATGGCAATAAAGCATCGCTGGCAGTTGGCGATGGAAGCTCCATGAATAATGAACCAAACAATGCATTGCTAAGCGCCAATATTGCCCGGTTGCTTTTTGTTTTTGGCACACTGTTTTTTTTGAAAACACCTCCATTCAGCCCGGCAAAAAATTTATTGTTTCAAATTTGGGAGGTGGCCTACCTAACGCTTCTGATACCGTTGTTATTTCCACGGCAGCACCTGTATGCTTTTGTTTTTTTATTACCTGCTTTTACATACCTCGTGTATTTTTTTATGCTGAAGAGAAACGACTACAAAATTTTGTTTTGGATTTTTTTGGTTGCTGCATTATTTCTCTCACCGTTGTTGGGTAGGGATGTTGTTGGTGCTGATTTGTACGATTTTTTTAGAGGGTATAAGGTAAGTACTATCTCCGTGGTGGTGCTGGCGGTGGTTTTGTTTTTTTGTGGGCCGGGGAAGGTGTGGATCCGGGGTTCTAATGATTAAAGGTTCAAGGCTTAAGCCCAAACATTTTTAGATAGCCACAAAGACATCAAGGCGCTAAGGTTCACAAAGACTTTTTTGCAATTCTGTGGTTCTGCTCCCGAGGTTTCGGAATTTGTGGCTAAAATTCAATCGAACCATTAGAAAAACGACGAAGAAGAATATAAAGGGATAACAGAAGCCCCCCGATTTACGAAGGGCTTCAATAAAAATTTGTCGTAGCTATTTTACAAAAGGTAAGCTGTTACAACGTCCTTTTCACTTCCTCTTCCTCATAGGCCTCTACTATATCGCCTACTTTAATGTCGTTGTAGTTTTTAATTGTAAGGCCGCACTCCATACCTACCAACACTTCTTTTGCATCATCTTTAAACCGTTTGAGCGAACCCAATTCGGCGCTGTTGGCCGCGTTGGGATACACAACAATACCATCCCTGATAACACGTATTTTATTATCTCTTTTAATTTTTCCGTCCAATACATAACAGCCGGCAACGGTTGCTTTATCGAATTTGAACACTTCTCTTATTTCAACGTTGGCAACAATCTTCTCCTGGATTTTTGGTTCCAACATTCCTTCCATTGCACTGCGTATTTCATCAATAACGGTGTAGATGATTGAGTAGGTTTTTATTTCAATACCTGCACCTTCGGCTAAGCGGTTGGCTTGTAATGATGGCCGCACGTTAAAGCCAATGATCACCGCATCCGATGCCTCGGCCAATACCACGTCGCTTTCATTTATCTGGCCTACGCCTTTGTGAATTACACTCACTAAAATTTCCTGCGTAGAAAGCTTCTGTAGCGAATCGCTCAAGGCCTCAACCGAACCATCCACGTCGCCTTTGATAATCACTTTCAATTCCTTGAAATTACCCAGTGCCAAACGGCGTCCAATTTCATCAAGGGTAATGTGTTTTTTGGCTCTCATGCCCTGCTCACGCAAAATTTGCGCACGGCGGTTGGCTATTTCTTTTGCCTCGGCTTCGTCTTCATACACACGGAACGTTTCGCCGGCTTGCGGTGCACCATTCAAACCTAATATTAAAACGGGTGTTGATGGCGGCGCTTCGGCAACACGTTTGTTGCGTTCATTCATCATGGCTTTTACACGGCCAAAGTTTTGACCGCTCACAACCAGGTCGCCGGTTTTAAGTGTTCCATTTTTTACAAGAATTGTAGCTACGTAACCACGGCCTTTATCAAGTGTCGCCTCAATTATCGTTCCGTTGGCTTCGCGGTCGGGATTGGCTTTCAGGTCGAGCAGTTCGGCTTCAAGCAATATTTTTTCCAAAAGCAAGTCAATGTTCTGACCTTTTTTGGCGCTTATTTCCTGGCTTTGGTATTTACCGCCCCAGCTTTCCACTAACAGGCTCATGCCGGCTAGCTGTTCGTAAATTTTTTGAGGGTTGGCACCGTCTTTATCCATTTTATTCACGGCAAAGATCATAGGTACGTTTGCTGCCTGTGCATGCGATATAGCTTCACGGGTTTGTGGCATCAGTGCATCATCGGCCGCAATTACAATAACGGCAATGTCGGTAACTTTTGCACCACGGGCACGCATGGCCGTAAACGCTTCGTGACCAGGAGTGTCGAGAAAAGTAATGTCTTTATCACCGGGCAGATTTACCTGGTAAGCACCAATGTGCTGCGTAATACCACCTGCCTCACCGGCTACAACGGTTGAACTGCGGATATAGTCGAGTAAGGAAGTTTTACCATGGTCAACGTGACCCATGATGGTAACAATTGGTGAACGGGATTTGAGGTCTTCTTCATTATCCACATCTTCCTCCTCATCCATCTCCATTTGCTTTTCCATGTCGATGAACTCCACGTCGTAACCAAACTCACTTGCTACCAACTCAATCACCTCGGCATCTAATCGCTGGTTGATAGAAACCATTATACCGAGGCTCATGCATTTTGAAATAACCTCGGCAAAAGAAACATCCATCAGGTTGGCCAATTCGCTCACCGAAATAAATTCGGTAACCTGCAATTTGTTATCATCGCCACCTTCCATGTTATCAGCCATTTCGGCGCGGCGTTCGCGGCGCAGTTTGGCTTTTACATTTTTTCCTTTACCGCCGCCACCCGAAAGTTTGGCCTGCGTTTCCTGTATTTTTCTTTGAATTTCTTTGTCGTCAATTTGTTTGTCCTCTCGCCTTGCACCGGGGGCACCTGCGGGGCGTGGTGCAAATCGGCCACCACCCGGCGTACGGGTTGCGCCACCACCCTGGCCGGCACGGATTGGCGTAAACCTACCGCCACCACCACCAGTGGTGCCAGGGGTTGGGGTTGTTTGAGGCCTGTCCCCACCAGGACGCAACTCTTTCTTTTCAATAGGAATGCGTTTCCGTTTACGCTTCTCGTCGGGGCGAGGCCGGGTTTCATTATCAACGGGCAATTCAATCTTGCCCAAAATTTTGGGACCTGTAAGTTTTTCGGCCTGTATATTTTCAATAAGGGGCTCTTCTTCTTGTGTGGCCTCTACCTCCGGCTCGGGGATTACTGCCTCAACTGGCGGGGCCTTCTCTTTCTTTGCTTTCGGTTTTACCTCGGTTGGCTCTGGTACATCGGTTTCAGCCTTCTTTGGTTTTTTTGCGGCACCCGCTTCTGCACGTGGCGCTTTTTTGGGCCGGGTAGAAGAGTCGATTGTAGAGAGATCAATTTTATCAATCACCTTCAATCCTTCGATATCTGGAGCCTCAGCCCTGATAATTTCTGGCTCAACCACATCCGGCTCAGTTACCGGCGGTGTTGGAACTACGGGCTCGGGCTCGGCAACAGGTGAAGGGGCGGGTTCGGGTTTGGCAACCTCGGTTACCTGTGCGGGTACCGCAACCGGTTCTTCCTTTACAATCGGTTTTGCCGCTTCCGTTTTACCCGGCTTTTCATCTTTTCTAAAATGAATTTCTTCCTCGTCGCGTTTTCTTTTGGGCTCGGCAATATTGTTTTTGGGCAGATCAATTTGAATCGCTTTTTGTTTTGCTACCTTATCGCTTTGAAATTCGTTTACCAAAGCCCGGTACATTCCCTCGGACAACTTCGCAGTTGGCTTCAGTTCGTCTTTGTCAAAACCTTTGCTCACTAAAAAATCAACAAGGGTATCCTTACCAATGTTAAACTCTTTAGCTGCCGCCATTAACCTGGGAGTTGTAAGTGTTTCTGCCATTCGCTTTTAATAGTTCACAAGTTCACGGGTCTTCAAGTTTACGAGTTGCCTCGAAAAACTTTTACCCTTTTTGTGAAGGAGTGAAATGTTTTAGTTCAATTTTATTTTATAGCCACGGTCCAAAGTTCATGTCACGAAACTTGTAAACCCGTGAACTCTTTATTCTTTCTCAAATTCTGCCTTCAGCACCTTCCTCACTTCCTCAATCGTTTCTTTCTCAAGATCGGTTCGGCGTTCTAACTCCTCGAAACTCAAAGACAATACGCTCCGTGCTGTATCGCAACCAACACGTTTCAATTCGTCAATCACCCAACTTTCAATTTCATCGCTAAACTCTTCCAGGTCAATATCAAATTCGTCCACCTCACCTTCATTATCTCTATACACATCAATTTCGTGCCCGGTAAGTTCGCAGGCCAGTTTAATATTTACGCCGCGGCGGCCAATGGCCAGCGATACCTGGTCGGGGCGCAGGTAAACACTTGCATGTTTTGTTTCCCCATCAATGTTCATTGAGGTGATTTTTGCCGGTGTTAAAGAACGCTGTATTAGAAGTTGAATATTGTTGGTCCAGTTAATTACGTCAATGTTCTCATTTTTCAGTTCACGAACGATGCCGTGAATGCGGCTACCTTTCATACCCACACAGGCACCAACGGGGTCTATACGGTCGTCGAACGATTCAACGGCAACTTTAGCTCTTTCCCCCGGTTCCCGCACTATTTTTTTAATTACAATCAGGCCATCAAAAATCTCTGGTACTTCTATTTCCAAAAGCTTTGCCAGAAAATCGGGTGAAGTACGGGAAAGAATGATAACCGGTGTATTATTTTTAAGGTCAACTTTTTTTACTACGGCCCTGATGCTCTCCCCTTTTTTAAAATAATCCTGTGGTATCTGTTCGCTTTTAGGGAGAATTAATTCGTTGCCCTCTTCATCAAGCAGTAAAATTTCTTTTTTCCACACCTGGTACACTTCCGCCGACATTATTTCACCAACACGGTCCTCGTACTTTTTAGCGAGTACATTTTTCTTTAGGTCGGAGATGCGGCTGGCCAGGGTTTGTTTTGCCGCAAGTATAGCCCGGCGGCCAAAATCTTCCAGGTTTACTTCCTCATAAAGTTCCTCCCCCACCTCGTAGTCGGGCGATATTTTTTTTGCTTCGCTTACTTCAATCTCTTCAAGAGTGTTGTACACATCGTCATCGTCAACTATGTTCCGGCGTCTAAAAATTTCAAGGTCACCTTTTTCCGCATTTACAATTACGTCGAAGGTTTCATCACTGCCATATTTTTTACGAAGCAAAGTTTTAAAAACATCTTCCACAACCCGCATTAAAGTTGGACGGTCAATATTTTCTGCATCTTTAAATTCCTGGAAGGCCTCCATGAGGTTGATACTAGCCATAGTGTGATTTTTAATGAGTGATGAGTGACGAGTAATGAGTCGGTTTCATCACTCATTATTGATTACTCATTACTGATTGCCTAAAATTTTACCTGAATGATTGTTGTTTTTATTTCTTCAAAAAGAATTGCCGATTGTTTTATTTCTTTCTTTTTGCCTTTTCCTTCTTCCCACTCTATTACAATCCCGTCTTCATTTACTTCCAATAATTTTCCTTGTTTGTTTGTTCCGTCTTTCAAAACAATTTCAAGAAAGCGGCCAATATTTTTTTGATACTGCCGGGTATTTTTTAAAGGTTCGTCTAAACCAGGCGATGAAACCTCCAGTGAAAAATCGCCATCGGGGTAAACTTCCGTTTCATCTAACTGGCGGTACAGCTTACGATTGTACTCAATTAGTGTGGCAAGGTTGATACCTTCATCGCCATCAAGAAACACCTTAATGTTGTTCGTAGGCTTTATGCGTACCTCTACCAAAAAATGATTTGGATGCGGTTGCAGCAGGCCTGCTATCATTTGTTCTATTACCTGGGTTTGTGGGTTCATATACAGTATAAGAAAAGAAGAAGGGAACGTTTCTCGTTCCCTTCCATCATTCCTTTGCTGCGGCAAAAATAAGATAAACGTTAAATAGCGTCCAAATTAAACTTGCTTTATTTGGCTTAATTATCTTTGGTGCCTATGATTTTAAGTTTTCTTTTCTACGCTTTCCTGGCCTTTGTGCTGTACAAACTTATTTTCAATTTCATCTTGCCCGTCTATCGTACCACAAAAAAATTAAAGAAAGGTTTCAGAGAAATGAATGAGACTATGCGCAATCAAAGCAACGGTTACAATCAGCAGCAAGCTCCGCCTGAACAAAAAACCGAAGCAGGTAAAAAAGGGGACTACATAGAGTTTGAGGAAGTGAAATAATTTGCAAACGAAACCCCTATTTTTGCTGGCTTTAAAAATAATTTCGACTCCATTTTTAGTAATGGCGGTTGAGCGGATCCTTAGCTCAGTTGGTTAGAGCGTCTGACTCATAATCAGAGGGCCGGGGGTTCAAGTCCCTCAGGATCCACAGAAGCAAGAGGCTTTCAGAAATGGAAGCCTTCTTTATTACCTCCGTCACAGTTCCGACACAAATTCTGGCAATGTCGCCAAAGATAGTTGGTGATTTTGCAATTTTTAGGTTTGAACTTAGTGTATCAACTTGAAGAGGAAGTAGGCTCTGCTGAAGAGCAACCTGCCATCAATAGAGTTGATGTTAAACGATAAAAAGGAGTTGATTTTTCCGCTCCTTTTCTTTTTATCGGATAACCATATGGCTCAAAAACTTATCCGGAGGGATTGTTTTTAAAATGCAATTCCGTTTGATGAAGAATGTTTTTGGCGTCAAAGTGGAGATCAGGGTGCATAGTTAGTTTATCTTTTAAATGTTGGTGACTGCAGGATTATCAAGATAATGAACCATATCCGGCATTTCTATGATGAACAGAGCGCAGGCAGCATGTAAATTTTTGAGTGTATCCAAAAACGGCCTGTTACAGTATTACGTGTTTGCTACACAGGCCTTGTTTTCTTCTTACCCACTGTAATTTATAGGGCCACACGATCCGCTGCTCCTGAGTTTCGATATTGGTAATTTGGGTGGTAATGATAAGCAAGGCAAAGTACTGGGGCAGTTTTGGCTTCTCTCGCAAATAGGTTCGTGCCCGCGGTTTCAAATGTACCCCGTTGAATAACTGCGTTCAGATTAAGAGATAGTTTTTGCAACATCAAATACGTCTCCAGCTGCCTACCTGAAAACGCCTTTGCGGGCCGGAAGGAAGGGTTATTCCTGCTTAAGCGTTCGGCAAAAAATATAACTTTTCCACATGTCCTAAGTCCATTAAGGTTTGTGCATAATTCATCAGCCCTTTTTCGATCTTTTCGAACTGCTGGTGTCTGTTATATTCTCTACCCTTAAAAGGTGCATTGTTAAGTATTTCCATTGACCGTTAGTTGAATTTAATTAATAGTGGCGCACACATCTGAACCCTGTATTGCTGGACCCAGAGTCCGCACTGCTTTTCATTCTACGCGAAACACGGTATCCGGTACAATAACTTCTGTTGCACATAAACGAACCGCCGCGTAATGAACGCTTTGGCGTATATGGCTCTTGCGAATCGTAACTGTTTGCTGGACCTTTTGGATTACTTACTCCACTCGATGTGTTGATCGTTTTGTAATAATCATCTCTATACCAATCCAGGCACCATTCCCAAACATTGCCTGCCATATCATACAAGCCATATTGATTCGGAGCATATTGCTTTATTGGTGCTACACCGTAGAAGCCATCGCGTTTAGTGTTCAGGTTCGGAAAATTTCCCTCCCATGTATTGGCCTTTGGCTTGCCTGCATCAATATCTTCGTTGCCCCAGCTGTATACATTGTTTACGAGGCCTCCTCGTGATGCCCACTCCCATTCTGCCTCGGTAGGCAACTCCTTACCGGCCCAGGTAGCATAAGCCATTGCATCATCCCACGAAACATGTATAACAGGGTAGGTTTCCTTCCCTTTTAAATTTGAATTAGGCCCGTCCGGATGACGCCAGTCCGCACCGGGGATCCACCTCCACCACTGCGCATAGTTAAGCAGATCAACGGGCTGAGAAGGCGGTGTAAATACCAATGAAGCCGCAACCAGTTGATCATCGGGTGGCTTAGGTGTATTTGGTGGTAATTGCTTTTTCAGATCATCCCAATCGGGCTTTCGCTCCGCTGTTGTTTTGTAATTAGTGGCCTTTACAAAAGCGGCGAATTGGGAATTGGTGACTTCATGTTCATCCATCCAAAACGAGTCGACACTTACTTGATGCTTCGGAAACTCATCATCTTCTGCCTGCTTATCATCAGCGCCCATCATAAAAGTTCCTGTTGGTATTAATACCATTCCTTCCGTTGATCTTCCTTTGCGAACGCTGATTTTCTGATCACTGGATGCAGCAGTAAACCTTAAAGGAACGTTGGAATGACAAGTGATTGCCGAATCTTTTTTTAGAGCGGAATTCTGATCAGAGACCGATTCCATTTGAGATGTCGCCGCATCGGTACAACCATTTGTTGTTGCGATTAGGAAGAAAGCTATAAAAAAAATTAGCAACCGGTAACCTTTGGGACTTTCCTTTCTCGAATCTTGGTTTACGTTATTATTATAACTTATTCTATATCCGTTTCCATATGAAATAATTTTACTTAAGGCACAGTCTTCGTTTACTTTGAACAGCCATCGAACACCTATGTAATTTAATTACGTTTTTACCGCAGGGGAAAGAAAAAACCAGGCAGGCCTAAGACAATTTTTCTTAAAGCTGCTGTTTAAAATCAAAATATACGGACGCAATTACTTTTTCAATCCCTTCCACCGATAAAAACGGAAGCGTTAAACTATGGTCGTGTAAAAAACTAATCACTCGGCCAGTACCACTTTCACTCGTAACTCAGCAGTCCTTCTACATTCACAGAGCATTCCTGTTTATCGGTAAGAAGCGAAGCAAAATCATTAGTATAACCAAATGAATCGGTATAATCTTTCTTCATAATTCCATCGGTTCTTCTATGACCTGGACACAAATAACGTTCTGGGTCATAGGTTGGATGATTATCCTGCGAAAGCGATTGCATAGCGGTGGTCCAGCAAATTAACCATTGGCGTATTGTTTTAAAACTTCCGTTCCGTTTTCAATTTGTGCAATGTGTGCTGTCAGCTCCAATCCCATTGCTTTTTTATACTGTCGACTGGCTTCTTCTATTATTTTATCAATTGCTTCTTCTTTTACAAGATTAATTGTGCATCCACCAAAACCGCCTCCCATCATTCTGGCGCCTAACACATGATACGCTCCTGTTACACCATTAACCAAGAAATCCAGTTCCCTGCAACTAACTTCATATTCTTTGCTTAGCCCGTGATGGGTTTGAAACATCTTTTTGCCTAAGGCTTTTATATCCCCTCTTTTCAAATCCTCACAACCTTCCAGCAAGCGAATGTTTTCTTCTACCACATATTTACATCTGCGGTAAATTACATCATCTTTAGGCTGCACATATTGCCAGAGCATCTCTAATGAAGCGTCTCTTAAAGAGTTTACCTGTGGGTAATGTCTTTTAACCCACGCAACGCCCTGTTCACATTCCTGCCGGCGGGTGTTGTACTCAGAAGAAGAAAGAGAATGTTTAACATTGGTATTCAGCAAAACCACTTTGTACCCTTCCATTTTCAACGGCACATACTCATGTTGAAGCGACCGGCAATCCAGTTGTATTACGTGATTTTTCTTACCGAAAATAGATGCAAACTGATCCATGATGCCACATTTTACACCGGCAAAGCTATGCTCTGCCATTTGCGCCATTTTTACCATGACCATTCTTTCAAGCCCTAGAGAAAACAGTTCGTTCAAAGCAAATATGGTCGCACATTCCAGGGCCGCCGATGAAGAAAGACCTGCTCCGAGGGGGACATCCCCATCAACCACCAGATTAAAACCACCTATATGATACCCATTTCTATTAAGTTGATCAACAACACCCAAAATGTAATTTGGCCAGCCTTGTTTGGTTGGTTGTACAGTGGAAACACTTGATGAGTAGCTCTCGTTGAAATCACTTGCATACAACGCAATCGAATCATCCCCTCTTTTGCTTACTGCTACATAAATGGCTTTGTCAATTGCTGCCGGCAAAACAAATCCTTCATTATAGTCAGTGTGCTCACCGATGATGTTGACCCGGCCTGGTGAACGGACAATTAATGGTTCTGATTGATAAAGTGTTTGAAAGCTTTGAATGATAGAATCTGCATTCACGATGAGAAATTTATTAAATTTTAGAAAAACCCTCCTGTAGAAACAGAAGGGGACGATTGCTATGCTTAATGAAAAAAGTCTTCGAACTAACAAAAAGAGAATTCACACGCCTTCGAACAATATAATGTCTACTATTTGTGCCTTATGGTGTAACTGAAAAGCCAAGAACTTTTTGGCTGACTGAATCCGTTAGATAAATCGCGCCACCCATTTGTCTCCAATATGTTTTTTTGACCAAATACTGTTATTTTACTCGTTGAAAATAAGGTAACCTCTCAATCGGAACTGACACCTCAATAACTTTTCCTCCTTTGAATTTTTCACCATCTTCAGCTATCCAATTTCCTTTTGGCAAAACAACTTTCCTTGAGCGTACTCCCTTTTCTGTAACCGGTGCAACAATAATGTCGTTACCCAATACAAACTGGTCTTTAATGGTTTCATAACCATTACCGGGAAAGGCTAATTCCATGGGCTTTACGATTGGTTCACCCGTTTTTGAAGAAGCCTTTGCCAATTCAAGTATTTGTGCACCAAATTTTTCGTGAAGCTTCGACATTTTCAAGCAGATGTCAGCATTTTCTTTGGACAGTACACGCCAGGGAGCCACGGAAAATTGCATCATCGGCATCAGGGCGTGAACCTGCGCTGACCGTACCACCAACTCCTCATCTATAACAGCACCATTTATAAACGACTGGTATTCGCCACCGCCAATCATATCAGGGCAAGTATAGGCATACCCCATAACACTTTGTGACATTTGATCGGGAATGAGTTTTATCAAATCAGACCACTTATGGGTTTTATCTCTTAACCGTTGAGCCAATGGCAATCCAGCCATTTTCCAGGCTGCACGATATTCGTTCAACGGATAATGCAAGCCCATTTCTGCAAAGTACGTTGTATGATCGTTGGGAATTTTTGCATTGAAAGAAACCACATCATTAGTATAGAAGTCGGCATCTCCGGCATCGAACTTAAAGCCATCTACGCCATATTCATTAACCAGGTGATCCAATCTTTCTTTAAACCATTTTTGAGCTTTCGGATTACTTAAATCAACACATGCGCTGGCACCATTCCACCAACGGATCATGGCAGCTTTGTTTTTTGTGTTTGCCCAAAGTACGTCCTGAGTTTTCTGTGGGTCGAGGATAACCATTCCTTCTTTTGCCAATTTTCTGAAATCCTTGGAATCGGCACTTATAAATGGACAAACCCACAACATAACCTTAAATCCCATGTCATGCAGTTTCTTCATCATTCCCTTGGGGTCTTTAAACCTGCGGGGCGAAAATTCCCAAACACCATAATTTTCCTGCCAGTTGTCGTCAATCATTAAAACCCCGGGAGAAAAACCATTCTTAATAATCGCTTCGGCATATGCTAAAATTGCGTCC
This sequence comes from Chitinophagales bacterium, assembly GCA_031425835.1. Lineage (GTDB taxonomy): Bacteria > Bacteroidota > Bacteroidia > Chitinophagales > Chitinophagaceae > Flavisolibacter. Next base: position 103,021 of record JANPKD010000029.1, on the reverse strand, counting down.
TCATTCTGCTCATACATCAACTCAATCCAGGTATTGTATTGCGGCTGTGTGAACAACAATAGGTCGGGGATTTTGCCGTTGGATGGGAAGAAAGTTTTTGCAGAATATTCGAAAGCTGACCGCAGGTTGTTTCCTGCTACCCCGCTCAAAATTTTTCCATCTCTCACTGTTATGGTAATCTTTCCCTTATTGAAATCGTACTTAATCGGCTCTTCGCTCCAAACATAACGTCCCTTGCTCGACAACAATAAAGGTTGTGCCTGATTGCCGTAGTTGTCTCCCCACATATCAAGAGAAAAAACGGTATTCGCATCGTATGGAGTCTGATGGCCAAGGGAAGATATTCCTGCCCACCAATATTCGCCGGGCTTTATTACTAGTTCTACTTTTTTAGCATCTTGTGCCATTACGGTAAGCCCCTGGAGCAAAACCAGGAGTAGGATAATATTCTTTTTCATCTTACTTAATAATTTAGATTTTCTTACAACCATTTTTAATTTGATTAAATTTTCAACTATAATTTGTTAGCAACACATTCAATTAAGCTTACTTAAAATCCGTTTTGATTTTATAGTATAGTCAGGCACCCTTGGAGGTTTAGCACTTTCATTTACCGATTCTGAATTATTTGCATCCTTTATGGGTTCCGCATCATTAACTGGCAAGTAGGACCTTAATTTTTTTATGACTGAAACTGTTTCAGTACTTTTTTTATTGATCAGATTGGTCCATTCCATTGGGTCTTTTTCAAGATTATAAAGTTCTTCAGCGCCATTTCTGCCGCAGATGTAGTGCCACTTTTCTGACATCACCGAATGCTCTCCCTTGCCTGAAGTGGTAACGGTTGGAGTCCATTCTAAACCTGGTTTTTTTAAAAGAGGAGCAATGGATTTACCATCCAATTCCTTTTTTGGAAGGTTGCATAATTCTATTAATGTTGGATAAATGTCAATGAGGTTGACATTGCGGTAACAATCCTGTCTTTTTTCCATCCCTGGAACATGGAAAATAAAAGGCAATTGAGTTGATTCACGCCACAAGGTTGCTTTCCGGAATCTTAATTTTTCACCCAAATGCCAGCCATGATCGCCCCATAAAATAACGATGGTATTCTCTGCATATTTGCTTTTTGCAATGGCATCTAACACCACCCCAACGCATGCATCGGCATAACTTACCGCTGCCATGTAGGCACGTACCGCTTCTTTTTGTATTCCATAATGTTGTGTCCACAAAAAGTCATCCTCGGCTTTGTATACTTTTTTGCCATTTTTATCAACGATATCATCCAAATCATCCATGCGGAATTCGGGCACTTTTAATGTGTCAAGTCCGTACATATTAAAAAACTCTTCAGGAACGTAAAATGGCAAATGTGGTTTCGAAATCCCTACCGCCATAAAAAAAGGCTTATCATATTTATCTTGCAGCTTTTTCTCAAACCATTTAGCGGTCCGATAATCTTTTGTAGCTTCCTTTTCAACGTCCATTGGTCCAAAGGCAAAATCCACACCCCCATTCTTGGAATACAGCGCATTTTCAATTTTTTTACCATTTATAATTCCTTTTGCCCGGGAAAAACTTTTACTTTCCTGTACTTTTCCTCCCCCTTTTGCATCTTCCCAAATATCGAAAGCCCACTGACCATTATCCCGCCCGTTTGGAGTGGAGTGCTCGTGAAATATCTTTCCGCTCGAAATAGTCAGATATCCATTCTTTGAAAAGTACTCCGGCAGGGTTGCATGCGTTTTTAAAATTTCAGAATTAAGCATGTTTTGGCTATTGCCGTACACCCCGGTTTTTGAAGGCATAAAACCCGATAGAAGCGCTGACCGTGATGGGCCACAAACAGGGCCTGGGCAACTGGCGTTTCTAAAAACCATTGACGTTTGAGCAAGTCTGTCTATGTTTGGCGTTTTAATCTGTGGATGCCCTCCATATACTCCTATCCAATCGTTTAAATCGTCTACTGCAATCATTACAATATTTGGCTTTTGTACTTGTGCAAGTGTGGCCGATGCATTACATAGAGCAATTAATACTAAAATCGATCTCATACCTATTCAAATTGATAATTCAAACAACGACTTACTTTTTGCTACCTAGCTTTTTCAACCCATCCAGTTCAGCATTTACCTCCGCTTCCACTTTCGACCAATGGAAAAGCACCTGCGCATATTCAGGATCGTTTTCGCAATAGTGCGTAAGCGGAACGGGTTTATAAACAGGCGTGGTTACTTCCACCAGCGCATGCCAATATTGGTTGGCTTTTGTTAACCAGCTAATAGCTTTTTGGAGGTCCGCTTCTTTTTTTGATGTTTTAAACCGCTTGTATTCCACCGCTGCCCTCAATTTGTTTGAAAAATACAATCCGAGATTACCCCATGCTTTTATATCCGACACCTCGTAAAGCAAATCAACGTTTTTACCGGGTACAATTCCTTTCACCTCCATTATGGCCTGTTTACAAAAGGTTTCTAACGAGTCCGCTAATTTGAATGGTGATATTTTCCCTTTTGGTACATTGGTTTCGTCCGCCAGAAAATCTGCAATACTTAAGTAAGCCGGTTCCATGGGCAATTTATCTGCCATTTCGTTAAGAGAGATGAGCTTAAGTGCTTTTTTCTTGTCGATTTGTACCCCACGTAGCATTCCTTCGGAGTAAAGCGTTAAATCGGCTGTGGCATTTTGGTAGGAAGCAATTACCAGGGGAACTTTACTGGCTTTGGCCTGTGCATTAAAAAGCGTTGTTCCAAGTTTTGGGAAGCGTTGTTCAAAAGCTTCTTTAAAAAATGCATCAGGAGTTTTTGGGTTGTAGAGTAGTCTTCCTAAAACTTTATAATACATCCACTGGCGGTCGAATGCATAGCGGTAGCTTGTGCCAGGTAGCGATGTGATGTAATCTTTTGCAGGAATGTAGGTTTCTGAGCCTACATAATAGCCATTCACATGCGGCTGCACATTCATGGCAATATGCTTGCGGATGAAATCGGTTTGCCCCCATCGCAACATGAAAAAATCTTCGTTTCGCATCATCCATGCCAGGTAATAATTTTCCGGCATCGGGTTCCAATAGGCATCGGTAAGAACTCCGCCATGCACTTTTACCAAACTCGGGGTAGAATATGCGTGCGACCAGTTAAATTTAAGTTCGATGTTAATCGGGCCATCTATACAGGTAAGCGAGTCCAAAGTATTTCTGGTCATCTTTTCTACTGCAACCGATGTTGCACCGCCACTGCCGGTTCCGGCTGATAGAGGAACCCGATGAATGAATTTCACTTTTCGGGAAGCCATGCGCATGCCCGCAATGTAATTATCGAGCAACCATTGTTCACGTACTTCCGCTGTCATATTACCCATGCCTTCGCCTAAAGTTATTCCCAGGCCGGTTAAGTCGGGATACGTATCAATTACTGCCTTCACAGCTTCACGTGTATAATCTTTGGTAATCTGCGATGTGTCGCCCTGGGGCACAATGTGTTTGTTAGTTAAGCAATAGTCGCAAACGTTGTGGGCTTTAGCAAACTCCGGAGAAACAAAAATATTCCAGTTTACCAGGTAAGTTTCTATACCCCTGTTTTTCGCCATACGAAACAAAGTATGCCAGAATTTTTGCCATACAGCTAGTTCTGCGTCGCTGAAGCCGGAAGCTTCCGGATATTTAGCGGTTTTTACGAGATAGTTAAATGGATGAAGGTTCCATAAGGTTAGCTTATTGAACCGGTTTTCTACCATCATATCAAGAAATTCTTTCCAAAACGCAGTATCTCGGCAGGTTTCGTAGTGCAGGGTTAAAGCTTCGTTCGTCCGGTAAGCACTCCAGGGAAGATTGAACTTTATAGCCCGAAACATCAGGTTGGGTGATTCTGCTTTGCTGTCGATCTTGCGCTTCCCTGCCTTTAGCTGATTTTTCACTTCCAATAAACCATACATCAGTCCCACTGCATCTCCACCTGTTATTTCAACACGGTTATTTTGCGAGACAATCCTGTAAGCTTCACTTTTTAAAGCGACGGTATCTATTCGGGCACGAATGTTTATATCGGCATTGCGATCTGAAAAAACAATACCATTTGTTTGCTTCAACTCTTTCACCATTTCTGCAGCATATATAACCTGCCGGGCCGATGATTCGAGTTTTAGATTAACAACAAGCGGCTTTTCATTAAACGACAATAGCAGAAAAAATATCGGTAAAAGCCATAAAGAATTTGGTTGTATTGATCTTAATTTCATTGCTGCTAATTTTTAAAATGATCGCCTACCGTTAAGTATCGTTTCAATTACTTTTTATATTTTAAACTCATATCCAAACCCGGATCGGAAAAATTGAACCCTGTTTGTAAAGGAGAACACTTTTTATTCTTTATGTCTACTATGCCTATTGGATGTAGTGCCCCGCTTAAATAATTAGCCGTGGCAAATCGTACACTTGGCAAATTGCCCGCAGGATCAAGAATTGACAGCGAAAGAATGTAGGTTCCATCCGCTATATCAACTTTAAAATTTCCTGTAACAGTGGTTTTCTGTGCTGGTTTTTTCCAATAGCCTTTACCGGTTGCATTCCAATTGGTATCGGGCAAATTTTTCGCCCATTTTGTCACGGCTGTCCAGTCCGGATCTGTCCAACCATCGCCGGGCAACCATTTTCTTACATCAGTGTTTTTGAAAATTGCTTTCCACGCTGGCCGCAGGGTTTTTGCGTCGAGCAGTGCGACTTCAACCGGCCAGTTATAGTAAAAAGGTGCAGACCCGGTATTGGTAACATCAAAGTCTATATTCAAAGCGTTCGTAAAAGAAAAACGTACTTCATTTAGTTCAAACCGGTAACCAAATGCCTTTTGAATTTCTTCTGCGCCTTTAACTGCAGCTTCATTTTTTTGATCGTAATTTTCAATCCATCTTAGTTGGGTACAATGTAGCCACCGCAGGGTGTTGATAATGAAATTGCGGTGCTTTTCTTCGGCAACACTTGCGGTAGGTGTTGGGCCGGGTTGCACCTTTGCATTGCCCCAACCATAAGCTACTTCACCACCTACATAATTTTCCAGATATCGCCCTTTCTCATTCATTTGTCTGATGCTATCTCCATGAGACCACATTTGGTCGTAATGTGCCCATGAATCCCAATATTCGCCGAAAGAATATCCGTGAAACTCTCTCCAATTATGCCTTACAGAAACCTTTTTATTTTTAAATGCCTGGGCAAAAGCAGCGCCTACTATCTTCTGCATCTCTTTGGTTGGAGACGGGCTATGTTGTTCGCCCCACAATCCGAAAATTCCTAACTCCACAAATGCAACCCGCGGGTCGTTGTCCCAACATTCGCCGAGCCTTTTTACAAGCCGAACAACGCGTTGTTTAAATTGTTCACTTGTATAATCGCCAGTCTGCATGTCTGCGGGCCAAAACTTTCTGTCGCCACTCCAATGCAGGTAAACCCTTGGAATTACCTTAATGTTTTTTCTTTCAACGCCAAACCACAGGCTGTCGCAAAACTTCTTTATTTTATCTATCCCGTCTGCTTCATGGTTTTCAATCTCATTCCATTTAATATAAGTTTGAGCGGTGGTAGCCCACGGATGGTCGTGTATGCCACGGGTAGTAAATCCCATCAACGGATTACGTAATGCCCTTTCGTAAGGCAGGGGAACAACTTTACATGTTGATGACTGCCCAGCCTTATTTGAACCGGGATGAGCGGTAAGGTTTTTACTACCCTTACATCCAAATGAGAGTATACATGCCGCCAATACAGCAATACTGTTTGTTTTTAGAGTAAACCTGGTACTTAAAACAGATGTCATGTCAGCTCTTAATTTTTATTGCCCAAAAACGCTTGCAGATATCAATCAACATACTGGGGCGGCAAGTCCATTTTTTTGGAATACTTATGCAGCTTTCTAGTGAGAATCCTTATGTTTTTAAACCTCCCAATTTTCTTTTCCTCCTCGGGAGCATTATTTAGTGAATGTATTTTCAAGGCAATGTACCCTTCTGTATACTTTTGGTTAATGAGGTGCGTAGCGGGTACACCATTTACCCAAACTTTAATAGCCGACCCAATGGCTTCTACCCTAAAATGGTTCCACTCACCAATGGTGGAAGCTTTTTGGGCAGGTTCGTTTTTACTCAGATCGTACAACCAGCGCCAAGAGGCGCCAAAATCATCAAATATCCCCCCGGTCCAGCGTCGTGTAGGTGAGGGATCAACTTTTACCTGGTATCCATACAAGCTCACTTTACATGTATCGCAACTGGCAGGCTTATCAATACATCGCAACAGTATTCCCGTGTTGTATCCGGGGTCGGCATTTACATCCATCTCTAAAATAAAATCGCCATATTTTTCTTTTGTGGAAACAAACGTGTGCTCTTTCGTATTTGCCGTCATGTGACAATAAAATGCCGAGTCTTTTATTTCCGCTACACCTACACCGCCAACCATTTTCCAGTTGGTAAAGTCTTTGCCATTGAAAAGGTATTTCCAAGGCGTTTTATCTTTTTTGCCACCAGTCGCCAAATTCAAAACAGAACAGATCACCGTTGCAACAAAAAATATTTTCATGAATTATCGTTTTAGTTAGTAGCGATGCTTTATAAGTCAAACATTTTTAAGTTGGTTAAATTTTGTTCTCTGAAAAATTGTAATTCTGTTTGAGAAAAAGCCACCGATGGGCACATTTTCAAAAATCGAAATGCATAAATCTGTATGATTTTTACAGAGGTACTGAGGGAGTAAATATTTCTTCTTAACGAGGGCTGCTAATAAATAAAAAGACTCGCAATCCATAAAAAAAGCTAAGTCAATCGTTTTCAGATAATGCTTATCTGCCCTCAAAAGAATTATCAACTGAAGGTATGAACGAACACACCTGTGAGGATTGCTCTTTTGACCTCAAGAATTGCTTCATTATACAAAACAACCTGATCATCGGCGCAAATGCATGAACCCCATTTTTTCAGCATTTTTTTCGTGACCTCATCTAATCCTCAACGGTTAAAGACGCCTTTGTCTCTACCCCCTTAAAATCTACGTTTTCTGTAATTCGTGTTCCATCTTTTTTAAATTCATCCACATACGTCCTGATTCGTTCCGTAGCAATATTAAGGTCGGTGTTGTTTAGGTTGATATTGAGCAGATCGATGAACCACGGAAGTTTTACTTCGCTGTGAATGTATGCAACAGCAATTTCCCTGGATATAGGTAGCGTGGTAGTTTTAGAAGAATCAAACACATCTTTATTGCCTGCTTGCAATAACTTTTCATACTCTTCTGCCAACAGTCTTTCAAATAATTGCATAGAGAAAACATCGCCGGCTTTCGTTCCGGTAAACGCATCGTCTTCGGTTAAAGTAGCGCCTTTGTGTACCCACTCCCATAAAATGCTTAACCTTATCTCACCGGTTGCCATATCTTCCATCAGGTACAAAATATCATCATTACCAAAAAAATCTGCTGCTTTTAATGCTGCCGCCTGCATACCTTGTCCGAAAGCATTTCCATATTGTAAGGCAACGCTTAGCAGATTACGGGCACCTCGTATAGTTGTCGGTGCTGCTTCAATTAATATCAGTCCATCCGCATCAGCCTGGGTATAGGTTAGTCTCGGAAATGCTCGTCCCAACTGGTTCTGTTGTTCTGTCTTTTCCCAAACGGGACGAACAATGTTTACCATTTTCCAGTGTGCCACCCACTTTCCACTGGCGCCTTCACGTTGTTCACGTTCTGCACCGGCAACTGCTTTTTTCATACTTGCTGCAACCCCTTCTTCAGAACCTACAGGAATGTTTGGTTCCATGCCGCCCTGCCACAAAGCAAAGTTACCGTTCAGATCAGGCGTGTTTACCGCACACCTTACGCGGTTCTCGTAATTGCGCATATACCTATAGGTCATTGTGATTGCTTCAATATCAGGATTGATAAAATTTTTATCCCAGGCCATTGCATCGGCAACACTATTGATATAATCCCAACGACCCGTGTTATAACCCACAAAATGTTTTCCCAGCGCTGCACGAATTTCCATCAACTGGTAAGTGGCTTCTAGCTGTTCAACTAACAGGTAAACCTTAACGGTTCCGATTGGCAGCCCGAGATGATTTTCCAGCGCAGTAATCATATCGTTCCAAAGGGCCGCTTCGCCTGCTGTCTGAATTTTAGGTAAATACAATGCAATAGATGATCCGGCGTTTTGCAACTCCTGGTAATTATTCACCACATACAAAGTCAGGTCAACAATTGAAGCAGCCATCGCCACTCCATCGCCATCCAGCATATATCTATCGTCGAGGTGAAGACCGCGGGCACGAAACAATTTGGTAGTGAAGTTTAGTTGTTCTTTCCAGTCACTTATAATGGGCTTGCCAAAAAAACCTACCGCCCACCTGTTCATTTCAGCGGCTACCACTTCTGCTGCCCTTAAAAAAATGGGGTCTTTACTGATCGCCAGTTTCAGGTTCCGCTGGTTATCAAGCGACATGGTTTGTACTTGTCCGAGCGCATCTTCGCCATCAAACATCCAACCATCGGCGCCGGAAAGTAATGCATAAGCCACATTGCGAATGCTGCTTTCAATCGGCGCATTCGGCTTTGCTGCCGGGCCGGTGCCCTGTATCCATTGCCGTTGCAAATCAGCAGGAATAACAGATCCTTCAAACTTACCATCCCGTGCATCCTGCACCTTTATGTTTGTTCGCGGAATATAACTTTCAGGATCAGAAAAAGTAATTCTATTCTGCTGTTGTTGCCGCTCTTCTCGTCGCTGAATTCTCGCGGTCATCGCCTCTTTAATTTCTTTGTTGAAAGGCGCCAATGCTGCAAGTGCTTCAAGCGCTTCAGGTGTGTAAACGTCACTGTACGTTTCCTGCAAGCCGCTTCTGATGTTGATGTTTTTGGAAGTCATATCTATATAATTTATGAAGAGGGGGTTGTATGTAAAAAAGATAATGTACAGGTCAAGGAGTCGAAATGTTCAGATCACTTTTCTTTTTGCTGTTCAGTAAAAAGACAACCAGCGCAATTGCAATCAGAACAAAAGCCAACACTGCTAAATATATAAAGCCTTGCGAAACGTTGCCCACAACGTTGGCAGTGGCTGCCTCAGCCATTTGATATTTGGGAACGATCCATTGTATAACGTATGCCTGCAAAACTGTTAGAATGCAAATAACAAGCAGCATAATGAAACTGTGCTTCACTGTAAACCGGAAGAGTTCCGCTTCCTTGCCTACCAATCCTACTGCGGCCGCGCCAATAGCAATGGACTGCGGCGAGATCATTTTACCAGTTACTCCTCCCGAAGCATTGGCAGCAACGGTCACTAACGGATCCACTCCTATAGCGGTGGCGGAGTTATACTGCAGTTTACTAAACAGTGCGTTTGAGGAGGTATCTGAACCCGTTAAAAAAACGCCCATCCACCCCAGTATAGGAGAAAAGAAAGGAAATAAAACCCCCGTACTTGCAAGTGCCATTGCCATAGTAATAGACATACCGGAATTGTTAGTTATAAAAGCAAAACCAACCACCGATGCAATGGTGATGATTGGAAATTTTAATTGGTTCAGGGTCTCCAGGTAGCTTCTCATCCCATCTTTAAAACTCATTTTTAATAACGGTAGCGAGATCACTGCAGCGATCAGCAATCCGGTGCCGGGGGTTGAAAGAAAATTAAACTCAAAGGGTTTTATTATGAGCGGAGTACCATCCGATTTTAAGATTGCACCCTGTAAACCTGGAATATCAAACTTGACGTGCCCTAATGAATTCAAAGCCGCTTTTACCGGTTCTAACCCCCAGGCAATTACCATGATTGTCATAACAATAAATGGTGACCAGGCTCTTATTACCTGCGCTGTCGAATACGTCAACTTAGTTTCAATAGTTACCTGCGGCTCTTCCTTAAAACGCCATAAAGTTTTTGGCTTCCAGTACTTCAAAAGCAACATCAAACAAATAATGGAGGCAAGTCCTGCTATTACGTCGGGCAACATCGGGCCTAAATAATTGGAGGAATACCATTGGAAGAATGCGAACGAAATTCCAGATATCAATATCGCCGGCAATACTTCCATTGATTTTTTAAAGCCCGCCATCAATGTAACCAGATACATGGGAACTATCACCGATAAAACAGGCAACGTTCTGCCCACCAATTGAGAAATTGCCATTTCGGGAATGTCGGAAACTTTTGCTGCGGTAATGATGGGTGTACCAATGGCGCCAAAAGCTACCGGCGCAGTGTTCGCAATCAAACACAAACCGGCGGCATATAAAGGATTAAAACCAAGACCAACCAGCATTGCAGCGCTTATGGCAATGGGTGCGCCAAAACCGGTAGCCCCTTCTAAAAAAGCACCGAAGGAGAAGGCGATTAAAATTGCCTGCAACCTCCGGTCGGGGGTTATGGATGCCATGAAATTTTTAATGATCTCGAACTGCCCGCTTTTAACCGTAATGTTGAATAAAAACACTGCGCCAATTATGATCCAGCAGATGGGAAACAGCCCATACAGGGCTCCATGTAACGTGGAAAGTAAAGCAAGTTTTACAGGCATGGCGTAAACAGTTGCCGCTACCAGTATGGCTACCAGCACCGTTAGCAAACTTGCCTGGTAACCTTTCATCTTCTTTATTATCAATGCCCAGAAAATGAACAGGATGGGCACGGACGCAACAAACGCCGACAATGCAAGATTTGACAGTGGGTTCATTACCTGAGTCCAGTTCATAGTAATTTCTGGTTGATGTTATGTATAGCGTTTGTCATATCCTTTCTTTTTAGTAACCGGCATTTCTTTTTTAGGGCGGCATCGTTGTGTCACTCACTTGTACTGAATACATATACGCAGCGCTACTCAACGGCCGGGCTTTATGGTAAGTCTCTCGACTTAAATGTTATCACATCCTCGTGTTGAGAATGAAAACCGTCATGGTTAAAGGCCCATGTGCGCCAAGGACCAGCGCTTGTTCTATGTCTGCAGTTTTAGAGGGCCCCCCGATAAAGCCGCCAAATCCATAGTCACCTTTCCCGATTATTTCATAAGCTTCATGCAGTGTTGGAACAATGCTTTTGGCCGAAACCACTACCGCAAGATGCTGGCATATATAGGGTATGATCCGCTGCACCATTATATCATCTGTCAACCATATTGCGCCATTTTCCGCCACTCCAAAATGTCCATGTATAATCGCCAGTTCAACATTTTCATAGGTGGATGGATCTACTGAATCTGATATCAATTCAATGCTTTCACCCAGTTGTGGAAGCGTAGTTACCATACGTTTTGTAACATCGAAATTTTCGTTGATCAACTCTTTAATCCCTTCATAACTCTCTACCATGTACGGAGAGCCGCCAATGGTTTTGAAGATATCCATATACTGCTGAACGGCATTTGTGCTGTCACCCTTGAACATACTTATATCGGGCAACGGTTTTAACTCAGGTTGATTTTGTAAAACTGCTTCGAGTATTTTTTCACGTGTTGTCATAATGTTTTCTGCCAAGAGACCGGCGGATATTTTTGATGATGTACAAGTAAGCAACGCAAGGATGCTAATAGTTATTCAAAAATTTGGCTCAAAAAACTCTTTGCTCACTTAGAGTCGGGGCTTATCTTTCCCTTCCTCCTTCGCATACCAGTCTGCAAAAGACTCCTTCGGTCCTTCGGGCATTTCGCGTTGTTTGTACCATGGGTTAAACTTATTGTTTACCACAAAAGGTATGTTGTGCAAAAACCAACGCCCCGCTTTTCCTGCGGTGGTAAAATTGCCCGGCGAAGACAACGTCCACGCCATCGCCTTCATGCCCAAAGCTTTTGTATTGCCAGCGTACCCTTCTTTAACTATCACCTGCCGCCATTGATACAACTGCTCATGAATGTTGATTTTTACCGGGCAAACATTGGTGCACGATCCGCAGAGTGTAGAAGCATACGGCAAATCGGCGTGCTTTTTCATATCGAGATTTGGCGCAAGAATGGCTCCTATAGGACCCGATATTGTATTGTGATAACTTAAGCCGCCACTTTTTCGGTACACAGGGCATGTATTCATACAGGCACCGCACTTGATGCATTTTAATGAGTCCCTGAACTCGGGGCGACCCAACTGCTTTGTGCGTCCGGCGTTTACTAAAATCAGGTGCATCTCTTGTCCTTTTCGCGGCCTTCTATAGTGACTTGAATAAATAGTGATTGGCTGACCGGTTGCGCTTCGGGCAAGCAGCCGTAAGAAAACACCCAAATGTTTTTTCTCAGGGATAATTTTTTCAAGACCCATAGATGCAATTTGCACCTCGGATAAATGTGTACCCATATCGGAATTTCCTTCGTTGGTACAAACTAAAAATTCGCCGGTTTCTGCAACAGCAAAATTTACACCTGTTAGTGCAGCGCGGCGGGTGATAAATACATTGCGTAAATGTTTACGTGCTACTCTGGTCAGCATTGTCGGATCGGTCATTCCTTTTTCGGTTCCCAGGTGCTTGTGAAAAAGTTCGCCAATTTCTTCCTTTCTTTTATGAATGCAGGGAAGCACAATATGGCTTGGAGGTTCGTTGTCGATCTGTTGTATATATTCGCCAAGATCAGAATTGATAACACCAATTCCACGCTCTTCAAGGTATTCATTCAGGTTACATTCTTCCGTAAGCATCGACTTACTTTTAACCATTTGAGTAATTTCCTTCGCTTTCAAAATAGCATACACAATTTCATTATGCTCTTCAGCATTATCTGCCCAGTGTACTGTGACACCGTTTTTTATAAGGTTTGCTTCAAACTGCAAAAGGTATTGATGAAGATTGGAAATGACATTGCTTTTAATGGCTGAAGCAGCTTCACGCAGTTGTTCCCATTCGGGTATTTGCTTCGAAGCGATGTCGCGTTTATTTCGTATAAACCAAAGAGCACCGTCGTGCCAGTCGACATGCTCCTCGTCTTTAATGAATGCTTCTGCAAGTTCCGCATGATCTTTTGTCTCTGTCTGTCTCATTTGCTCTTGTTTAAAATTTCAGCGATGTGTACGACTTTAACGGAGCTCTTGTTTCTGTGAAGAATACCCTGCAGGTGCATCAGGCACGAAAGGTCTGAAGAGGTGATGTATTCTGCACCATTTTTTGTATGATCTGTTACCCTGTCTTTGCCCATTTTTACCGAAACAGCTTCTTCTGCCACGCAAAAAGTTCCGCCAAATCCGCAACATTCATCAGCACGATCAAGCGTAACCAGTTCTAATCCTTGTACCATATCTAATAGTCGTTCGGGCTTTGAATACGGGGCTGCATTTAATTCACTCATTTGCGCAAGGTGCAAGCCTCGTAAACCATGACAGCTATGGTGCAAACCCACTTTATGGGGGAAAGTTGCATCGAGCTTTTCAATTTTCAGCACGTCGGTAATAAATTCGACCAGCTCATAAATTTTGGAACGAATGATTGTGGCCTGCGCTTCATTTTCGTGGGAATGAAGATGATCCTTAACATGCAATACGCAACTTGCCGACGGCGCAACGATATAATCAAAGCCTGAAAAATTTTCTACAAAAAGGTCATTACACCCCTGAGAGAGATGTTCGAAACCAGAGTTTGCCATCGGTTGTCCGCAGCAGGTTTGTTTGGGCGGGTACACCACATTTACTCCTAACTTTCTCAGCAATTGCAAAGTTGCTTTAGCAGCATCGGGATAAAACTGATTGACATAACAAGGTATAAAAAGTGCAACGTTCATATTTTATGCGTCTTTCGTTTTGCAAGAAATCGAAGCGCCATTAAACTGCCATGGTGGTAACAGTTCCCGAGCCGGCGACGATTGAATCAATTAAACTTGTTTGCAGTGCTAACTGAACCAAATATATTAACACATTCCAGTGTGAGGTTTGCTCATTTGACCTCAAATGATGCCCGGTTATACAAAATCATCTACTCATCAACGCAAGAACTACTGATATGATGGTGTTACCGAATAAAATCCCCCATTGGCTGAACTTCAGCGTAGCAATTATTTCTTGTTTGCGGAGATGAACTATATTATACCTGTAACGGCAATAACCTATTCTCTAAGCTAATTGATAGCCTTATACCGGATAAACACAACATCATCCGCAGGAATTTCAAAAATGAATGAGTCGGCATCGTCGATAATTTTCTTTCCCCAGATGTCGTACAGCGAATACTTCATCTTCGGCTTCAAACCCAATTTTTCCTTGTCAATTTTAATCAGCTCGAGATATGCTTTCCGGTTGAAAACGCCTATCCATCCTTCATTGTCATTGTTCTTTACGGGTGTTTTCCAGATGTCTACCTTTTCGCTGTAGTCAGAAATCCTGGTAACCAATTTGCCGGTTACACCGTTTTGATTACAAGCCAACATGTCGTGGTCGGTAATTAATTCGAATACCGACTTGGGCGAAGTGGTTAGTGCACCGCCCATAAAGAGCGGCGATGCCGCCATAGCCCGTTGCGTAATAAAACTCTTTTTTTGCGCATAGCTGAAGTAGTCCATGCGCTCATAGCCGCGGCCAGATTTCAACTTGTTCTTTGAGATGGGATAATCAACCCTGATGTGCCCAAACGGAATCATATCCATATCCAGCCAAAAACCTTTGTCGGCATAAGGCAGCATTTTATCCCACCTGTCGAATGATATTTCAATGTCTTCTTTCAAATCCCATATATCACGGGATATTCTGATCATATCTGCCCGCTTGTAAGTGTCAAAATTTTTGGGGTCAATATCATCTCCCGGCGAAATACTCAACACTATCCTTTTGCCTGTTTTTTCAATGGCATTGGCAACCGCATTAATCTCTCTCGGCTTGTGAACGATGTCGTCGTATTTCAGAAAATCAACGCCCCAACTTGCTACCAATTCCACAATGCTGTTGTAGTATTCCTGCGCTCCCGGTTTGTCCATGTCCACTCCGTAATTCAGGTTGCTCCAGTTGCAGGTGTCTTTTACGTTGGCAATATCCCGTGCAAAATATTTAGTACCCTTAATGGGTAAATTTTTTTCTACCGCCTGGCGGGAGATGCCTCGCATGAGGTGTAAGCCAAACTTAACGCCGTGCTTGTGGGCATAATCAACAATAGCTTTAAAGCCGTTTGGAAAGTAGCCGGGGGTGGGTATAAACCTTCCGAATTCATCCATTGTGAGATGGGATTTATCACCGTCGGTAGGCCATGCTTCGCCCTTCTTCAAATCGTAATGTTTGTACCAACCCGCATCGAGCACGAAGTATTCGTAGCCATGCGGTTTAAGCTTCTGAATGAAGGCTTCTAAATTTTCCCAGGTAAGTTTTTCATTGATATGGATTCCATAACAATTGTAACTGTTCCAGCCTAAAAAAGGCGTCGGAGTCTTGGGAAATAATTGCGCATTTGTTTTACTGGCTGGATAGATTGCAGTAAACAAAATTAGAATCAGCGTTAAAATTCGATTGTGCATAATTTGTTTTTAGTGTACTTCGGTATCAGGTTTAAATGAACGCAGCATAGTTGGCGGTTCCAGAAGATTATCTTTGCTTTTACGTTTGACAATGGCCGGCAGCGGTCATGATTTTTTTATCAGCGCCGGTTTTTTTCTTTTAATAAGCCTGATGGGAAAGTTCGATGGATCGACCAGGTCAATTACAACATCACCGTTTGGCTCTGTTTTAACCGGTGTAATTATTTTAGCCCCGCCGTACACCATTCGTTTGGCAAGCTTTTCGGGTTCGTTAGTTAAAAAAGCAACGTGACATTCATCATGTTTCATTTTTGCGAATGTGATATCCACTTCTTTTTTTCCAAACAATTCAAGCGACATATTTCTACCGGCATCGCCCACATAAGGCACCCGGTAATTGCGGTAATTGTTTTTTAAAGTATCAATGTCTTTTGACCAGGGAATTCGCAAATCCATAAACTCAACAAACCACAATGCGGTAGTTTTTTGATCGGGTGTATTGAAAGCAAAATGCTCAAACCTGATTGTACTTTTTACCGGCTTCGGAAAAAATGCATTTACCCGGTGTAGCAGTTGTGTATTAAATCCATTTGGGTCACGAATATTCATTACATAATCACCTATTTTGTTTGTATACAATACTCCTTCCTGAACACCCCCGTTTGCCAGCATTTTTTCAGCCACTGCGTTAATAGTTTTATGCCCTTCGAAAGCTAAATGGAATCCATCGGTATGAACATCAAAATAGTTGGTTTTGAGGTTCGGTATTGAACTAAGTTCAAGCATGAAGTTTCGGTCTTTGTCCGCCACATACACAAACTCTTTGTTTTTTGACGGAACGATTTCAAGGCCTACATTGTCAACATACCATTTGGCAGTCGCCTGCTTATCGGCAACGTTCACCCGCAGGTGTTCAAAACGGACTGCCGGCAACGATTCTTTTTCATTCTGGGCAAATACGATTACCGGAATGAGAAATAACACGGATAGCATTAATGGCGTAAACAACTTCATAACTTCGATAATTAAATTAGGTGCAAATGCTTCAATTTATTTGGCTGGCTTCATCCGGCATTTTGCACAGCTAACAGCATTGAAAATTTTTTTTACACGATAGCAATGGCATCAATCTCAACTAATGCATTCTTCGCCATTTTTGAAACTTCTACACAAGCTCTTGCTGGTGGATTGACAGGGAAGTAGGTGGAATAAACTTCATTCATTGCGGCAAAATCGTCCATGTATTGAATGTAAACTGTACACTTTACCACCTTTTCAATTGTGCTGCCTGCAGCTTCAATAATTGCTTTTAAATTATCGAGAACCTGTATGGTTTGCTCTTTAATTGTCGAAGGCACTTCTCCTGTTTGCGGGTTGATGGGAAGTTGTCCGGACGTAAATAAAAATCCGCCGGCAACGATACCCTGATTGTATGGCCCAATGGCCGCCGGAGAGTTTTCTGTATTTATAATTTTCTTCATCATTATTATGGGTTTACAACATTAACAGGCGAGCCATTTATGTATGCGGCTAAATTCTGTGCAGCGATATTCATGAGTCTTGAACGTGATTCGATGGGTGCCCACGCAATATGCGGGGTGATGATGCAATTTTTAGCTTTGAGCAAAGGATTGTCTGCAGCTATTGGCTCCGCAGAAACAACATCCACCGCTGCGCCGCCAACTTTACCGCTGTTTAAAGCATCGGCAAGATCCTGCTCCACCACCAATGGGCCACGTGAGGTGTTGATGATCCTGACACCATCTTTCATTTTTGCAATCGTGTTTTTGTTTATGATGCCCTTTGTGCTTTCAAAAAGCGGGCAGTGAAGACTGATGAAATCCGATTGCGCCAACAATTCATCGAGGGTTACATATTTGCAAGTTTCGCTAACGAAGCTTGCATTTTGACTGTTGCTGTAAGCCAATATATTTAACCCGAAGGCTTGGGCCATTTTTGCCGTTGCCTGGCCAATACGACCAAAACCAATAATGCCTAAATTTTTACCAGCCAGTTCAATCAACGGGTAATTCCAGAAGCACCAATCAGGGCAACTTGTCCACTCTCCCTTTTTTACAGCATCAGCATGTGCACCTACGTGGTGGCACATCTCAAGCAACAGCGCCATTGTAAACTGTGCAACAGCAGCAGTGCCGTAAGCAGGGACATTAGTGACTGTAATGCCAAGTTCTTTTGCAGCGGTTGTATCCACCACATTGTATCCGGTAGCTAAAACGCCTATAAATTTTACTGACCGAGCTTTTTCGAGCACCGCCTTGGGCAGAGGTGTTTTATTGGTAAAAACAATTTCCGCATCACCAATGGTTTCGATAACATTTTCGGGTGCAAAATTGGTGCGGTCATGTACCGTTAGCTCACCAAATTTTTTTATTCCATCCCAGTCTAAATCGCCCGGGTTTAATGTATAGCCATCTAATACTACAATCTTCATATCAAGAGTTTTATTTGCTTTTAATACTGTACGTTTTACTTATTCACCAATGCCCATGCAAGGTTTAATGTTCTTTTCGCGTTGGCAATAACAATATCGGCATCTTCGTCGCCCACGGGCTTTACTTCAAAACTTAGAATTCGCCTATTGTTTGCATCGAGATAACCAATCTCTAAAAGAATTTCCAGGTATTCAACCAGCTCCTGAACGTCATTCTCGCCACCGGGGTACCCAAACCGTGGGTGTGCATCACCATAAGCCGGGTCGCTTTTATCTTTTATCATACAGTTACCCATGTGCGCATGAATAATGTAATCCTTCACAGGAATAAGCGATTGACGCGCCGTTTCATGAATGATGGGTATGTGACTTAGGTCCACCATGAGGCCAAAATTGTCGAACTCGGCACATACTTCCTGTGCATAACGTTTGGTCAGGTCAACTGGGCCGATAAGCGCACATTTGTCAACATCGTAATCAAAAACCTCTAAGGCAACTTTAATATCGCCTTTCGATTTTGCATAAGCACACAGTTCTTTGGTTGACTTCACCAACGCCTGGTAAGCTTCTTCTTTTTTGTCTTCAGTATATTTTCCTGCAAGAAACCCAAATCCAACAGCGCCCATTTCGCAGGCTTCATCAATACCTTCTTTAAGGTTGGCCAGGGCAATTTGGCGTTTCGCTTCGTCAAGGTCGTTTATGTTTTGCCCGGTGGTTAACAGGCGAGGCTGCCCGCCATAAGCAACGGTGAGATGCGCCGAGTCGAGCATCTTCTTTGCTTTTTTACGGGTTTCGCCGTCTTTAATCCAGGTTATTTCTATTGCATCAAAATATTCATCGAGAGCTACTTTGCGGATCGTTTCTTCTACAGGACCTTCCCCTTTAATGGTTGACGGATAGGCCATAAAATGCACCAGGCCAACCTTTGCATACTTTTGAATCAGATCATTCATTGCTTGTGATTTTTGTGTTTATGTATTTTGTTTCCTTCCAAAACCGAATAAGGTTTTCAGCAGCATTTTCCAGCAATAGCGCAGCACTATCCATGGCATTTTGCAGCAGCATGGGTTTATCGGTTATGGAGAAGATGGCGGTAAATCCTTTTTCGTAAAGCGTTTTATAGCCATCGCCCAAACCTCCGGCTAGCACTATCAACGGAATATTTTTTTGTTTTGCTATTTGCGCTACGCCATACAATGTTTTTCCAAAAGCTGTCTGAAAGTCTATGCGTCCCTCGCCGGTAATTACCAGGTTGGCACCCTGCATTTTTTCAGCTAAACCGGTGGCTTGCGTTACAATTTCAACACCCCGTTGGAGCTTCGCCTTTAAAAAAATCATCATCCCCGCGCCTAACCCTCCGGCCGCACCGGCGCCTGCAAAATCGTTTATATCGAGATTGAACTGTTGCCTTACAATTTGTGCGAAATGATGAAGGCCTCTGTCTAATGTAACTACATCATCTTCTGAAGCGCCTTTTTGCCGGGCATAAACTTCGGCGGCTCCTTTCGCTCCACACAAAGGATTATCAACATCGCAGGCAGCTAAAAACTGCGCATTTTTTATCCGGCTATCCAGTCCAGACACATCAATCGAATTTATTTTCGACAATTCGCCGCCGCCCATGCCAATCTCCTTTCCATCTTCGTGGAGAAACTTAACCCCTAATGCCTGAGCCATTCCACAACCGCCATCGTTCGTGGCGCTTCCACCTAATCCAACAATGAAACTGCTGCATCCCCTGTTCAAAGCATCTTTTATTAATTCGCCTGTTCCGTAGGTGGTTGTTTTAAGTGGATTTCGTTCGTTGTGTGCCAGGAGTGGAAGACCTGATGCAGCCGCCATTTCAATAACGGCTGTTTTTCCATCGCCCATAATTCCATAAAACGATTTTATCTCCCGGAACAACGGGTCATGTACCATAGTTTCGATGATGTTTCCTCCCGAAGCGTCTATCAACGATTGCACGGTTCCTTCTCCCCCATCGGCCATTGGCAGAACAACTGTTTCAATGTTTTTATCAGCGTTCTCAATCCCCTTTTGAATTGCTTTTGCCACTTCCAAAGCAGATAAACTTCCTTTAAATGAATCCGGCGCTATAACAATTTTCATTTTCATTACGCAATGGATATAGTGCCTGCTTTTCTTTTATTTCTCCGGGCTATATAGGCCGTTAAAACCGGAACTAACAAAGCCGTGGTAATTACTGCAGCCGCAACCTGCGGTGTAGCAACTGCTGCAGTGGCAGTTAACGAAGGATCGACCATTGCTACTGCAGCCGGAGTTGCTACTGCATTACCGGCTGTACTTGCATTTGCTGCACCGGCTACACCCGTGCCCCCCGATGCCCTATCAGTGAGTATGGTGAAGAAACCACAAACAACTACCGTTAATAAACCCAAAAGCAAGCCGGAAAAACCAGCCAGATAAATGGTTTGTAAGTTGATGCCGCAACCCAACCCAAAAGCAAAAAACGGGATCATGACCATGCCAGCTTTTGAGAGAAATGATCGCATTTCCGGATCAAGATTTCCTAATATTACTCCAATTACAAGCGGTAGGATAACTCCCACAAGCGTCATAAACGGAATGGCAGCCAGACCGGCGGTTCCTAAAGCAATCATGGTAAGAAATGGGCCGTCTTTAATAGATAATACTGCTATCGCTCCTACTTCTTCCTTCGTACCAAATTCCGCTGTTAAAGCAGTGTACAGACCTCCGTTGGTGCTCGACATGGCAGCGATAAATGCCAGGGATGATATACCCCACAGACCATCCGGCCCAAAAAAGCGACCCACCAGCAACCCAATTAAAACAGCCACTCCATACTTTGTGACGGTTTGCACCGCGCCAATCTTTAAAGCTTTCGGCGCTGCTTTAAAATCCATACCGGCACCCATGCAAACTAAAAACACACCCAATATGGCCAATGGGTTTGTTGCAATGGCTGTTGAGAATCCACCAATTTTTAGAAACTCAGGGAAGAATGTTTTGACAATAGCTCCGGCTATAAGGGGAATTACCATCATGCCGCCGGGAATTTTTTCTATTGTGGCTTTTATTTTCATAATTCAGTTTCGCTTTGTATGCCGGATAGTAAGTTATTATTTACTACACCTGATCCATTAATTTCTTATAACATTCAGATGATCCATTAATACAAATCTTTCCGGAGAAATGCCAATGGTATTTTTACCCTTTTCAAGATTTACTGGAACCCGCTCCCACACCCAGGTGCCGGCAGTTCCGGTACTCCATAATTCAATTTCCCCAAACTTTTTATCGTTGATGTTTAATACAAAAGGTGACACATCATTACGATTTAAAGTATACCTGAACTCTAATGTATATTTTCCAGTTTCCGATGCTTCAAAATTCCATTTCAACTGCTGCCTTTCATGTCCATCTCCACCTCCTACGTATCCCTTTCCAGTAAAACCTTTAAGTTTAGTATCGATCAATGAAGTATTGTCAGAAACATCTTCGGCCTCAAGAATGACACCCCCCGGTGTTGCTTGCATAGAAGGCACATTTAATTTTCCACCATTGGATGTGACTTCGTACAGTGCCCACTGAAAATTCTTTTTCCAATCAACATAACCCACCCTATTTGTCCAAAGTGGATTGTGGTAATTAGATAATCCTATCGTAGCATAATGTCTCCAATAACCAGCAGAAATATTTAACTGCTCTAATGCCTTGGTTTGCCATTCTTTTTGAAGTGTTTCCCTAAAAAGGGCCAGATAGGTAGCCGCATTTATTTTGTGTGCATAATACTTGCCTAACCATGACATTGCTTTTATATCATCTATGGTAACCTTAAGTTCCGCAGTTTTAGACTGGCTTTGTTTGTCGGCCCAGTTTAAAGCGATGTCGGCATTTTTAATGATTTTTTCCGCAACCTGCAAAGGGGTAATTCCTTTACCTGGGCTATTTGAAAGAAAGCCTTTGACATAATCAGGAATAGAAATATTCCCTGTTCCTTTATGCGTTTGTTGATTGATAAAATTGGTGGCATCGTGATAGCCCGATGGTGTTTTTGCTACCGCCGGTTGCGACTGTCCCGACTCAATGTACCATTGAAAGTCAAGCGCTCCCCAATGAAATCCTGTAACGAGCGGATAAATCATTGATGCACTTTGCCATGCGTTGAACATCTCTTGTGCATCTGTAGAAGGAAAACGGGATTGAATGACAGAAACAAAACGCTCATTAGTCATATTGGGATGGTATCCAAGTCGGCCCCAGCACATCCATTGGTACCAATGCTTTTCAAATTCAAGCTGCCCTTTGCCGGTGATGTTTTTGCTTAAAAAATCACGGCCCCACACATATTGGTCGGAACCGTAGTAGTAACCCTCGGACACTTCGTAGGGAATGTTCTTAATGAAATCCCTTACAAAATCTGGCGCCCCCCATCTGAAATAAAAATTGTCATCGTTGCGAAGTGTCCATAAGGTTTTATAGTTTTCGCTTTGAATATCTTTTACAAATTCCTGATGAAAAACCTGGTTAACAGAACTGTAAACATGTGCTTGTGCATATTTAAAACTAAATAGGAAATTGATATTTTTATTTTCTTTGATTCCTTTAAATATTTTAGTGATTTCGCTTGCTTTAGATTGATGCTGTCGATGAATAAAATCAATTTTTCTTTCAGGTTGTTCCTTTAATGCATCCAATACGCCCTGACCATAAGTTGCATAAGCCCACTCTTCTTTTTGTGTTGCAGAATAATCGTACATATTCTCACCCGTAGTTAATCCAATCCCGGCAAGGTCAGGATAAGTAAGCACCATCTGTTTTACACTTTTATTGAAGTAGTCGGTAGTAACCTTATTTTCAAGTTTGTCGGTAATGCCATATTTGGCTTCTACCCCGTAAACAAAAATGTTCCAGGTTACCATGTAGAACCTTACATTGCGCTGCTTGCCATAGGCCATTACTTTACGCCAGAATTCTATCTTCTCATCAATGGTCATTTTTTTAAGCACTTCATAGCTCTTCATTATCTCCGGTGCATCAAAGCCCCAGCCGTTTAGTGAATAGTTTTCTTTCCAGGTGCCAGTACTTCTTCTTACATCATTCAAGGCCACATCGGGATATTCAGGCACTTTCACCATCGAAGGAAAAGGATGCATGTTCCAGAGAGAAATGAGGTTGTAACGGTTGCGGGCAAGGGCATCTATGTATTCTTTCCAGAATTCAAAATCCCAAACATCGCCCATGTTTTTTTGTGCCGCATCGCTGGGTTCAGTATAAGTTGGACTGCGCATGTCAAGCGGAATGTTATACTTGATTCCCCGAACTTTCATGTAGGCGTTCTGCAACTGATTTTGAACAGCATCAATTCCCTTAACCTTAATTATTTCGGCTATTTCAAGGCCTCCGTACATGGTACCTGCTTCATCATATCCCAATACATAAATGATTTTCTTACCGTTACCTGATATATGAATAATGAAACCTTCTTCTTTTAAACCGGCAACATTTTTTATTCCTGCCTTTTTAATAATGCCTGAAGCAATTTTATCGTTTTTGCTGATTAAAATAATGTTGATCTGGCTGGCCCGCATACGTTCAAATTCAGAAATGGAATAGGTAAGAGATTGCATTTGTTTTTCCCTCAGCATATTCATTATCTCATTTACTGCGAATTCCACTTTGCCCGATTCTTTATTAAATCCAATGCCTATATCATTTGCACGAGCAGAAACAACAATAAACGTTAATAAGGAAAGAAAAAATGTCTTCATCTTGATAGTTGTAATTTTTGAGATATAAATACTTGTTATTGAAAGTGGCCTCACTTTTCTCTTACTTTATCATTTGCTTGCTACGATAAACCAATTACCCGCACAAATGATATTGTAATTTTTTCAGTGCCTGCTCCCGCCTCAAGGGCAAAGTCATACTTATGAGGCAACCCATTTTTTTTGATTTTGCTGATAAAAAAAGTTGCCGTTTTTAAATTCCCGTCCCCGGTAAGTTTAATTGTTTTTGTTTCTTGTTTTTTGCTACCGGCATACACTAAATTCAGCCTGCCACTATCATCATCAAAATAAGAAACCTTTATAGCCACCGAATCTTTTAAACCGTTCCATTTATCTTCAACATCGAACCCGATTTTTCTTCCCTCCCTAGCAATGAAATCATAATATTTTCCGGGTTGCACCATCCACATTTGAATGGGCTGCTCAATTTTAACCGCCGGTGTTGTTTCGTATCCGGGCATATCACGCTGATAAACCCACCGCTCAAAATTCTTAATTGGATGACCTCCCTTTGCTTTCAGATAACTTTCCCTTAAAAAGCACCAGGCATCAGGAGCATCTTTTATTGTTTTGCCCATTCCGATACCAACCCAGGCAAGCATGTCCGGCAAAAGTGCAAAGTCGTTGGCAAGCAAATCATTGCAGCGCATTTGCAACAGCCTCAGGTTTGCTGTAAAATACCTGTATGGAAATGACTCTGTTGTTTTTCCGAAACGAAAATTATGTACTTCAGTGGCCCAGCTTTCATTGTACTCTTCGTTTTCATCTCCATTAAAAACATTTTTGGAAATTATCGGGTTCGATTCGTCTACGTACAGGTAATTGTTATTGTCCACCTGTTGGCCAATATGCTCATCAGGAATATGATACAGGTATATCTCCACAAAACCCCGCCGTATTCCAAAACCTTTACTAATCCCATAATTTGAAAGGCCACCCATAATTACCTTTTCCTCTACGCCTTTACACGCTGCGGCCCATGCATCAATCCGGTCACGCACATGTTGAATGGTATCATTGGCGCTTGCCAACTGTTCAGAATACGGACCAATTCCTTCATCGCCATAGGATGGCGAAGCATAGCCCAGGAACAATCCTTTTACATCATCCATTTGTGGAATGCCACTTTTACCCAGCGCATTTACGAAAAGTAAATACCGCTTATGAAATTCGGGATTGCTTATTTCGTAATTAGTTACCTTGGGTTTTGCCGAATTTTCTTTTCTGATTGGGATATTGTATTTCTTTATCCAGTCTGGCGCAAAAGTGGTGGCCGAAAAATGAATCCGTACAATTGAACCATATCCTTTTTGAGCCGCCAATTTTATATTATCGATTAATGGCTGAAAATTTATCTTTCCTTCTTCGGGCTCAAGCAAAGCCCAGTTTACCCAATGTGCAACAACCGGATTGCACGGAAAATTTATCGCAGGCAGATTTTTGATTTTGTCTGCTCTCAGGCCGCCATTTCGGGCTATGCAAAGATTTGATTTTGATGCAGGCTTTACATGAGGTGGCAATGACCAATCCCAACCGTTTATGATCGTTTCTTTACCTATCCAATTAGCGGGTCTTACTTCGCCAATCGGTGTTTTGCGATATACGCCCCAATAAGGATATTTTTCTGTGCCATGATCTTCCACCAATCCTGACTTGTAAGTTGATTGGGCATTGGCTGCATTATTCAGGATAAAAAAACCAACACACAGTAGAACAAAGCTCATTTTTAACTTCATACCTGATACATAATTACCCATTAAAAAAAGTTTATGCTCAATCATCTTAATATAATTTGCCAGATCAGATATTTCCCATCTGTTTTAATCAACTAATTAAAGCAATTTGGTTTACCTGTGCCACCCAAATCAATGTAATCCTTTAGAACTTCATCGTCCACATCATGCCAGTCAGAATTTTTAAAATCCCAGTTTCGCTGGGTATCTACCGGATAATACATGCCATCCATAATTGTAGTATATTTTATCCAATAACAGTATGCTGTACCAAGGGCATCCCGTGCAGATGCCTTGTTACCCTTGATCAAATGAATTGCTGCCCTGTTTTTATAAGCATTATACAAGCTCAAATTCACCATAGCTTTTATATCCTGCAGGTTCTGTTTAAGCTCGGTACTGTTTTTATGCGCGATGGAACTGATGATTGCATCTGCCTCCCTGGCAAGTTTTTCAATCCTGTCTGCCGTTTCAATTGCCGATACTTTATCACCGCAACTGTCTTTTGCTGTTTCGAAAAAATTGCAAAGGTTCGAACCGTTCACCGGCATCGCATACTGCGTTTTTTCAAGGTCATAAAAATAATCGTTGCAGGTATACATTTCGGGCCACCACTGAAAATCGAGCCGCCTGCTTCTGTACTTTCTTTCCACTGCAAAACCAGTTACCTGCTCGTTGGCTATTTGCAATGCCCTTGATGCTTTTGACCAGGCTTCAAACAATCGCTCTGAATTAGCTTCGGGGTATCTATAGCTTAAATGATTTTTAAACAATTCACTGGAAGTATTGGGGTCGTACATCAGCCGGCCCCACTGCATATAAAACAGCCATTGCTTTTGTACTTCGAGTGCATTTTTATTTTTGTAATAAGGATCTTTGGTAGTAAACACCCTGGAGGGAACCCAACCATCGGCTCCTAAAAACGTCCCTGTCAGGAAATCATCTTCGGGCAGTGCTTTTACAAAATCCCGAACAAATTGATGATCTGCCCAGTGCAGAAAATAAAAATCATCGGTGCGTAATTCCAACCATGTTTTTACGCTATTTTTTTTAATCTCTGATAGAAACCCATCCTCCCACCAATCAGGTTTAACTGTTGAAATTAAATGGGCACTTGAGTATTTAAACGACACATCAAAAACAACATTTGGAATATGTTGAAGTGATTTAAATCCTTTAATAATTTTTTCTACGTTGCCATAGTGTTGACGATGAAAAAACTCCAATTTTCGGCTTGGGTGTTTCTTTGCATATTCCAATACACCTGCACCATAAGCATCCCAGGTCCACTTAATTAATTCTTCGTTCTTGCCTTTTAATGCACCTAAGTTTTCACCAGCCGTTACTCCTAAACCAGAAACATCCGGATATGTTTCCAGAAATTTGATGGTGGCTTCTTTTAAATAGGTTAATGTTTTTTTATTGAAAGGATCTTCTTCCAGTCCATGTTTACCTTTTGCATTCCAAAGAAAAACATTCCAGGTGCAGTAGTATATTTCAAAGCCCCTGTTTCGTCCATAAGCCATTACAGTCTGCCAGAATTTTATTTTCTCCTGAATGCTCATTTTTTTATGAAAGCCATCATATCCTTCAACGTCTTTAATGGCAATGCCAGGGTACTTGTCTTCCATATCCACCATTGATGTAAATGGATGTGGGTTCCATAATGAAAGAACATTAAAACGGTTGCGGGCCATTTCATCAAAGTATTCCTGCCAAAATGTAATATCCCATACATGTTCTATGGCAACTTTGTGAGAGGTACCGCCATTATCGCTTTCATATGTGGGAGCTCTTTTATCCAGCGGAATATTAAACTTAATCCCCCGCTTTTTCACTAATGGGGAACTCTCGTTATTATACGACTTGGCAAGTCCATTAAACTTGATGTTCTCAGCTATCTGTAATCCTCCGTACATGGCTCCATTGTCATCACCTCCCAATACCCAATAGCTCAAAGCAGGTTTGCTTGTAGTGCGCATGGCAAAAGCCTGCTCACCAGGGTTTTTTACTTTAGCGCCGCCCTGTGATAAAAAAAGCGTTTTTACCTTTTGATCACTCTCCGGGGCAATGACAATCTTTTTCTTGCTATAGTTTTTATTGAGGTCTGAAAGCTTGCGGAATATCACTGTATATCCTTTTGCTGCAAGGGCAGTTTTTATATCGGTGGCAGCAAATTCAAGTTTAGGTTTTGTAGCATCATAGAATACAGCTATTTCCTGCCCCAATACAATGATTGGAAACAGACTGATAAAAAGAGCAAGAACAAATATTTTTTTCATGCTTAATTCAAATGTTGTGACTAACCTTTGTTGTGACAGCGAAAACCTATTTTTTTTCTAATAGCACTACCCAATCCTTTGTTGGTTCTGAAGGTGGCTGTTCCAATTTTTGCACTTTACCACCATTGATGCTCATAACACCGCCCAACTGAAGTTTGCCGCCATTGCGCGGATCAAACCATTTTAAATTGAAAGCCCCGCTCTGGTTTTCAAGATTAATATTGCCGCTTCCGTTTCTAAGAAAAACAATGTATTTTTTTCCGGGGGTCGCCAGACAGTAATCTCCACGTTGTACCAGGTTGGTGTAGTTTTCTGTTTCGGCTATTGGTATTTTATTGTCCTCGAAAAAGTCGAGCAAATATTTGCATTGATTCCAAAACAAATCCCGTGAGCGAAAGTCTTCGCATGTTAAATCAGAATGCGGGTGTGCATATCCAAAGTAGAATTCATTTCCCCACGCTCCGCCTAAAAATGATCCCCAAAGACTGTTAATTCTTGCACTGTCATGCTTTGGATCTTCTGCATCCGGTAGCAAACCATGTTGTGCCCCGCCTGGTTCATCCATTGAAATGGCCCATTGTTTACCAGCCTGTTTAGACAGACTTACCCATTTTATTACTGTTTCATGTACATTTCTAAACTGGTCTGTTCCTAATTGATAAGAGACACCCGAATACTTAGTGCCCGGCACTAAAATATCATTGAAAATTGGTGGGTTATGAATGACTACATGATGACGATAAGGATCGTTCTGATAAAAATATTCGGCAGCAGCCAAACGCTGTGTTGTATTCATAGGTGGTGTGGGGTGATCTTTTGCCCAGTCGCCACCCTCCTCACAAATGTTCCAGTTGAGTGATAAATGATGTCCGAAACGTGCCATTATTTCCCGATAGTATAACCGTGTATTTGCGCCAATAGCACCGTTATCCAATAAACCCTGGCACTCTTGCTCGAGCAGTTTAAAATGCAGGAACATACCCTTTTTGTCTGCATGTTCGAATATCACTTCCCACTGATCCAGTTTTGAGCAATCAAATCTGTCGTAGGTATCATAATCTACAAAAGGAAATACGTTTTGGTCATCGCCCTTTATATTCAAGGTTAGAAAAGAAAATACATTCATTCCTTTTAACGCCAGGTAATTAATTGCACCAATCAATGCTTTCCCTTTTCCATTTTTCCATGTCGGATCACCCTCTTTCCAATCCTTTAAATGTGCTGCCCAAGTCTTTACGAAATTATCTTTGTGGCCATCCTTGTGAAATGTGCCATCAAAGTCCTCATAAGAGAATAAATTCTCAGGGGAATCTGGACCTACTTTTAGCATGGGTTTGCCGGTTTCAGCATATTTCAAATAACGAGTTCCATCGTATTGCAAACGACCTTTTGCACGGTTGTCTTTTGTTGTTTTATCGCTTTTCTCCACTACAAAAGAGCCCGTAGCGCCATCCATAAACCCAGCGCTTACCCCTGCATTTTTGCGTTCGCTCACGGCCTGCCAGTTTCCTACCCTAAAGTCAACTTTGTAACTCCAGGTACCGGTTTGGTCAGGCGCTAAGTGCACCCGCCACTTGTTGCCAGAAGTAGCAGAATTTTCGCCGGCATTGCCATCGGCAGCAAAATATCCGGGAATCTTTAAAGTTTTACCAGTCTCCGTGTGGGTAAAGTAAACATCCAACCGATAGGACATAAATGGGTTCAGCTTATCCAACTCGGAGGTTTCAGGTCCATTAAAAGTGAGGGTTATTTTGTGCCACTTTTTTAGCTCGCCACTTATAACCGGATCATTTACTGTTTGTGCAAACAACAGCTTTGATGAGCACAGCAACAGTAGCCATAGCGTACTACAGCGACTGATGAAAAATTTTGAAAATGTACACTTCATATCCGTTCTAAAATTTCTAATTGACACCTGTTATCATTCGCACGGGGGTTAACAATTCGCACAGGTTGAAAAGAACCTCTTTCTGATTTGTTAGTTTATGGGATCAAGCTTCCAGGCTATGTTTTGCCCTGATCCCGACTGCCGGATGGTGCGTGGCCAACCAGTCATTTGTTTAGCGTCCTTTTTTGTTACATCCGCAAATCTGTCCCAGCTTTCGAACGTTATGCTTTTCGCTTTTTTATTGAACCGGACAATCCCGAAACCGTCGCTTAACTTTCCCGGGCCTTCAATGTTGGCATATGCATGCATAGTAAGTTTATTTCCAAGCCCATCCTCATAATCGCCGGTAAAAGGGAGCGGATTTTTGGGATCCTTGTTTTTGCCCGGCTTTTCATCGAGCGGATGCCACCATCGTTTGTAAATCGTATTTACTATCGCCGGAGCTACAAAGGCATACGGGCCGTCCTTGTAGTTTTCAATTCCATGTTGAACTAATGTAGCCAGGTGTTGATCGCCGGCCAAATGCACGGCGCCTGCAGCTTTAATTAAACGTAACGCTTCGTTTCGCCCGGTTTGTGGCCAGCCATTGCAATCGAGGTCGGCATGCAGATAGTTGTCAAACGTTCCATGCCGATGGGCGCCACCGCAAAAGCCGGTCTGCGAAAGCACAGCCTTCATCGAACCCGTCTTGTTCTTTCCCCATTCCTTTAAAAATTTTAATTGACGCTCGCCCAGTAAAGTCAGTCCTTTCACATCAATTGACTTTGGGTCGTAATTAGGATTACGGATGTGATCTGGCCGTGGCCCTTGTTGCGGAATTTTTCCTGCCGGCCCGCTTTTAAACTTGCGGTCTTCGAGGATTGCAAAATCAATCCCGCCAACATTCATGCTGGTATAATACACACCAATTCCCTGTTGTACAGGCCCTGGGTCATACGCATCAGGCAGATGTGAAGTCTGGCAGCGTTCTACCATTTTTACATATTCGTGATGGTAATAGTAACCGCCATCGTCGCCTGCCGGTACAGTTGATATCTTTCCCCCTTCGCCCCAAAGATTGGGATGGCCAACATCATGATCGTCGGGAATTGTTATGCACGGCCGGTTTCTGAATAATTCCCGGAATTGAAGCCCGAAGAGCAGCCAGGCAGCAGTATGCTCCTCGTGGTCGTAGCTTTGATCGCCTGCAAAAAAAACCAGGTCGGGATTAAAGTGGTTTACATTGCGTGTAAACTCTTTACGCAGTCCTCTTTCTTTATTCGAATTACAATTAAGCGAAGCAACAACGATCTCGTTTTTGGCGGATGGCTGCTTGCGTATCAAACCTTCGTACATGGCTTTTTGCCCGTGTCGCAAACGATAATGAATGTCTTTGGTTTCGTCCCAATTTCCAACCCTGAAAAACGCCGACCACCCTATATCATTTACTGTGGCGCTTGCCACCTCCTGCCACCTTCCACTCTTCTTTAACTCCAACCGTATGGTACGTGTTTCTTTCGGGTAAAGGGGAAATAGCTGTGCGGTCATTTTCAGAACCCTGTTTTGCGTGGTGTAGATGCCGAAACAAATCACCTGATCACGGGGCACATCTACATCTACTATTTTATTTGGATCATTTTTTACTGCCCTGGCATGGTTCCACCAGTCGTTTACACAGTAGGTGTCAAGCTTTTCAAACGGCGCTTTTACAGGGGGTTCCCCATGCTGCGCATTTGTTACCAGAGCACTTGATAGAAGTATAGAAGCAACTAAGATTTTCATTTTATATTTTCTAATGCCTGACTAACTCAAACTCGTAGTACCTGAAATGTCTTTTATCTCTGCGCTTTCATTCAACGTTTTATCTCGCTTTGTCCAGCGGGTAATTAGCATCGTATGTATGTTCGCTCACCAGAAGGGCCTTCAATTGAGCCACTACGTCTGGATGTTTTGCTGATACGTCAATTTTCTCCAACGGGTCTTTTGCAAGGTTGTATAACTCTACTTTGGTGGTTGAGGGATTGGACAGGTTTAGCTTGACAAGTTTCCAGTCTCCTTTAAGTACAGCCTGCTTGCCACCCTGCTCATTAAACTCCCAATACAGATTGTCGTGCGTGGGTTGCTTTTTTCCCATAAGCGCTGGCACAAATGAAATTCCATCCGTTCTCTTTGGCGCGGCAATGCCGGTCAATTGGGCAATGGTTGGCACTACATCCCAAAAAGCCGATATATGGTTACTTACTTGCGCTGGCTTTATAGTACCCGGCCAGCAAGCTATCATTGGCACTCTTATACCTCCCTCATACAAATCCCGCTTCGTACCTCGTAAACCTCCGCTGCTGTTGAAAAATTTAGGGTCGTTATTGGCTTCGGAATGCGGGCCGTTATCGCTTGAAAAGATGATTATTGTATTCTTTTCAATGCCAAGCTCTACCAGCTTTGCCCTTAACCTGCCGATGTCTTTATCCAAATAAGATATCATTGCTGCCAGACCTTTTTGCGCATTGGGCCAGTTTTTGGAGGCATACATACCGTAATCCGGAACTTCCATGCCATGCTCAGCGTTTACCAATGTATATTCATTATTGGCATGAGGAATGGTGAAAGCAAGGTATAGGAAGAAGGGAGATTTGGAATTTTTCTCAACAAAGTCTAATGCCTCGTTTGCAAAAAGGTCGTGTGAGTAGATTTTTTTATTGGTAGAAGCTGTACCGATGCCTTTTGCATTTCCTTGTTTAGCAGTTACAACCTGGTTGTCCAGCGGAATTCTAACATCGTTTCTGTGCAGGTAATCAGGGTAATAGTTGTGCGCTCTTGTTTGGTTTAAGTAGCCGAAAAAATAGTCAAAACCCTGTTTCCCCGGAGTACCGGTAGTGCCTTCATCACCCAACCCCCATTTCCCAATTAGCCCGGTGTTGTAGCCTGCACCCTTAAGAAGCGTTGCTATGGTCATGTCTGTTTTATCTAACGCAACCGTAGGCTGATTTCCCCTGATTTTTGCATTGCCCGTATGCAAACCCGTCATTAAAACACAGCGGGAGGGGGCGCAAACAGGGCTACCCGAGTAATGGCGGGTAAAACGCATGCCCTCGGCAGCCATTTTATCAAGAGCAGGGGTTTTAATCTCTTTTTGTTCGTAGCAACCTAAATCTCCATAGCCCATATCATCCACCAGAATGTAAATGATATTAGGTTTTGAATTTGCTTGATGTGTCACAGACTTGTTGACCACACACCCCGCCAGCGTTAGCGAAATACAAAAGATACAGCATACTCTTTCTATCATTAATATTTCTTTAAAAAATAAATATGATGTGTTCTACCAGGAAAACAAATTTATCCTCTACACCATTAATATTTAAAGCGGGGAAAGCAGTATGTATGATTGAGCACATAAAATGTACATTCTTATTTTACCGAAGTTCAGGCTTGAGCAGAAGGAAAGTTGTGTAGTTGCTTCCTTTAAATATTCAATGATGATTTTGTTAGAAAGAAGGAGCAGGCAGCTAGCCACTGCATTAAATACAAAACCACTTCCTGAACGCTATAACTGGTAACTATTTTTCAGTTCATCATTTGCCGATTCAATGGAAGCTCTTTTGGGCAACAAGATTTTATCGCTAGGGTTTACTCCTTCGACTAGATATTTCAATGGCTATTAACTTGCTTTGTTTTTTGCACCTGGCAAGAAACATGCTCCTTCCGCTGCATCTGCCGGCCATAAAATTATTAAGCCTCACAGATAGCAAAAGCTTTGAACCGATAGTTTGAAGCACCCATTCTAATGAAATAGCAGGAACATGATTAACCGCACAATTAATTTCAATTTTCTAAAAACCTTATCAGTTATGCATATACACATGGTCATTCAGTCGTTAAAGATTGTTAGGTTGTGTGCCAAATGCGTGAATCAAAGATTTTTTGGTTTTTACAATTTTGCAGATCAGCGTGGATAAAAGCCAGTAATGGAAGCCGAAGATCATTTCTTTCAATTGTGGTTGCTGTTGCTCAAACGCAAGCTTCATTAAACAATTATTTAAATGTTTGAGGTTTCTCTCAAAAAGTAAGAAATAAGTTCCCTTACCAAAACCGGATATACAAGGCGGCAACTATACCCAATACAATCATTATCATCGCCAGAGCGCCTGGCGATACCTTGTACATATTTCTGTCTACTTTCAGGGCATGAACATGTTCCCGGCCCCTTTTATCTAACAAACTGACCGCAACTATTAATAAAGAGGTAAAAAAGAATACCCAACCCATTTGAATTAAAAAGGGTATTTCATAAGCCCCATGCCCCGTTGGATAAGCTGTATATAAAAATGTCTCGTTCCCAGCAATTCCTGGTAAAAATTTATCGAACAATATAGCAAGTACTACACCTCCTATGATGCCAGCAATAGCTGCTTTGGAAGTTGTTTTTTTCCAGAAGAAACCTAAAAGAAACACCGGGAAAATAGCCGGTGAAATATAGCCGGTATATTTTTGAATAAACTCAAATCCACCCTTACCGCCAATACCCAATGCGTCTTTCCAGTTTACAATAATGGCAATGATCAATGAAACTATTACAACTACTCTGCCTATCCACACCAGTCTTTTTTCGCTTGCATTTTTACTGATGTATTTCTTGTAAATATCCAGGGTATAAATGGTAGAGATACTGTTGGCCTTACCGGCGAGTGATGCTACTATAGCTGCAGTTAATGCAGCCATAGACAAACCTCTTAATCCCGCTGGCAAAAATCCAAGAACAGCTGAGTAGGCATTGTCCTCCCGAAATTCCCCATTCGTAAGCATTTGCTGTTGTAGTTCGCCTTGCT
This sequence comes from Chitinophagales bacterium, assembly GCA_031425835.1. Lineage (GTDB taxonomy): Bacteria > Bacteroidota > Bacteroidia > Chitinophagales > Chitinophagaceae > Flavisolibacter. The sequence goes on along the minus strand of JANPKD010000029.1, from coordinate 68,637 downwards.
GATGCAATACGTAGGCTGCAATACCCGGCACAACAACGAGCAGGGGCATCAACAACTTAAGAAAAGCGGCGAATAAAATTCCGGTACGTGCAGTTTTTAAATCAGCTCCCAGAGCCCGCTGCGTGATATATTGATTACAACCCCAATAATTAAGATTGGCTACCCACATACCGGCAGCCAGCATGGCTAATCCCGGTAAACTTGCATAGTGATTGATTTGTTGCTGTGAAGCACCAGCCCCGGGTTTATCAAATATCATATTGAAATGATCGGGCGCAGCTTTAAAAAGTTGATTAAATCCTGCTAAAAAATCTTTCCCATAACCAAATTTTTCACTTACAACAGTCAAGGCTATGTATGTTGTTACCAGGCCACCGATGACCAATACTAACACCTGTATTACATCAGTATAGCCTATTACCTTCATGCCACCCAGTGTTATAATCAAGGCAAATACACCCAGTGCTATCATTATAATATGAAAATTATCGCCTCCCGTAAGGTTATTGATAGCAAGAGTGCCGAGATATAAAATGGATGTAAGGTTTACTATAACATAAAGAAAGAGCCAAAAAATGGCCATGATTAATGCAACAGTTTCATTATAACGCTTTGTCAAGAATTGAGGCATTGTGAAAATTCGATTTTTCAAATAAATCGGCATAAAGAAAACGGCAACAATAATCAAAGAAACAGCAGCCAACCATTCGTATGCCGAAATGGCTAAACCTAACCTGAATCCATTGCCCGACATTCCTATGAATTGTTCTGCTGAAATATTGGAAGCAATCAGCGATGCCCCAATGGCCCACCAGGTTAATTGTCCTTCTGCCAGGAAAAAATCAGAAGACGATGCTTGTGCAGATCTTTTCCGCTTATATACCCATATGCCATAGCCGGAAACCAGAATGAAATAAATTAAGAACACAACGTAATCAGATGTAGAAAGCCTTCCCATGGCGGTTATATTTTAAATTTTAAAAACTTCAACCTTTCAAATAATACAGAAAAATCCACCTTCGCTTTTTTAAGTTTAGAGTAACGGAATTTATAATCGTCGGCATGAACTTCATCGCCCATTAGTAAGCAACAACTGCATAGTATTAATTTTTATGGCACATCTGTTACCGTAAACCACTTGATAACAGACATCAGGATAAAATACCTTTACTGTGGCAGATTGCACCTTATTTATAAAACGTGTAGGCTATTTGCTTCCTCGTTTTATCAAAGTCAGTTTTTTTGTTTAGTTGAAAGATGACGGATGTACGACCATTTAATTTCATGTCTACCGTATCGTCCTTTACTTTAAATGCCGGACGATTGTCGCTATTCACCATCCGTAAATTGTTTGTTTGAATATTGGAAAGTTTTATTCCCAGCTCCTCTTTATTCCAATTGAACAGGGCCAGAAAAACCCCTTGTTTGTTAGTACCAAGCATAATGCTAAAGGCATCATCATCCTTCCTGGCTTTGTCCCATAAATCAACAGGAACGAACCTTTCGCATGTTTCTATTGAAAAAGCTTTTTTAACAAGCTCTTTTCGTTCGGATCTAAGCAGGTTTAAATCATCACTAGCTAATTTAATCCCTCCAAAAAGCGTCAAATAGTCTGCCCACATTTTGGCTTCATTCAGTGTCACATCGCCTCCAAATTTATTTCTGCCTTGCGCCCTTGTTGAATCTTCGTCATCTTTATTTCGCACCACGATGTAATCAGCATCAGTTTGTACAACAGTTTTGTTTAAAAAGAAATTACCAGCATTCTGTAAAGCATGCGTTCGATAAGATTCAAAACGGGGGTTGATATCCGGGCCTGTGCGAAGCCCATCAATCAAACCATAGTTGGGACCAAACACAGAAGAGCATCCAAGAAAAAATGCGTCACCAATTCCTTCACGCATGGCTTTTAATCCTGCACGTGACCTTTCCATACTCGTCAAAGTAGTATCAAAAGCAACTATTTTTAATAAGGCTGGATCTTTTTGTTGGGCGAAAATATTGCGGTCTAAACCGTACCATAAGAAATCTACTTTTATGTATTTGTAACCCCAATCACTTGTCATGGTTTTTAATACATTCCTGATATATGCACATGCCGCGGGGTTGGAATAGTCAAAGTAGACTCTTTTTTCAGCTTTTCCGTTTCTCGAATAAGCACTAAAAATAGTTTTGCCATCCTGGTCTTTTAAAAACCAATCGGGATGTTCTTTATAAACTTTTGCTTCGCTTATGCCTCTAAATCCATCTAAGTGCAATCCGGGGATAAACCCGTTATCGGAAATTAATTTGGCTACGCCTTTCATCCCTCCGGGTAGATTGCTCCTGGTTTCCAGATAATCGCCACGGGTGACCCACCAGCTTGCATCCAATTGAATAACATTAGCACCCACATTTAATGCTTTTATCTGCTGCATGTTGGATTTGATATCTTCAATGGTGAAGTCGTGCCCGAAATAATCCCAGCTTCCCCACCCTTTCCATTTTCCAATTTCTTTTGCTGTAATGTTGTGAACTTTAGCTATTTGTTTGCCATAAGAAAATAGCATATCCTGCCAGTTATTACCTTCTTCAATTACAAACTTTTCGAACTGTATGGTTTCGCCGGGTTTAATAGGTTTGCCTTCTCCTTCGGCAGAAATAGTAATTCCTTTTTCCTTAGAAAAAGAGATGGAGGCTCTGAAAATCTCCCATGTGAGTATGCCGACTTTTAAAAATTTATTGTCGCCGTTTTTTGCAAGAAATACAGATTCGGTGGTGGTTTGCTTATCGTTGTGACCAAATTGTTGAATGGGGTTGTGACTCATATCATAACCGGCATACAAAAACTTTGAACTTGTGTTGAATTGGGGCAGGTTATTTAGCTGTACAGTAATATCCCTGATCACCTCCGTTTTATTTCCCTTGTTGGTTACCGTTATAGAGCAAAATTTTGTGTGTTTGTTCCACTTTTCAACTGTGAAACCTGATGTTACCCTTTCGCTGTTTGAAGCAGTTCTTACCTTAACGGTTAACAAATTGTCTGCGCTGTAACCATTTGTAATGAAGACGACAAATGAAAGAGCAACTGTGAGAATTTTTAGAAACATTTGGTCTGTTTTAATGGAAATAATATTTTGAAAATACCTGTAAGAAAATGACAAAGACTGTGGAGGTTAAAATTAAAAAGACGAAACCATTCAAACCTTTTCATTTGCTTATTTTGCTACGCCGGCCTTATAATTCTTTACCCAATCAATCTCGGCATCCACCTCATCCTGAAAATTTTTCCAATGAAAATTATCTTCTGTTATTGCCAGGTGACTGGGTTGAATGTGCGCATCAGTTACCGCAACTAAGTTTCGCCAATGCTGTTGCGCCTCTTTAATAGAAGTACCTGCCTCTGCCTTTTTATCTTGGTTCAATGCTACGGCTGTACGGATTTTTTTTGCAAAATAAAGTCCCAGGTAAGCCCATGCCTTTACATCTTCTATTTCGCATTTAAGTGTTTCGTTCGTTGTTGAAATGCTGTTCGCAATTTTTAGCGCCTGTTGATTATCTGCTTCGAGTGCAGCGGCCAGTTGCAGCGGAGTAAGCTTTGTTCCAAAGCTTTTACTGCCATCACCAAATTCTTTTATGCTCACAAAATTGGGTTCAATGGGGTCAGCGTTTATCAATTCATCTAACTTAATGAACGTACGTTTTTTGCCAATGAATCCTTCAATATATAAAGTGTGGTCCCAGGTAAAATTGAAAAACTGGCCGATGCGTTGGGTGGTACGTGTTGATAGTTTATAGGCATTCACCATTTGGCTGCCGGTATTACCTGGAAAACGTTGATTAAATGCATTGGCAAAAACAGCATCAGTTGTAGCAGGATCATACAACAACCTGCCCCACTGTTTGTAATAAAGCCATTCTCTGTTAAAGGCATACTTCCAGTTTACATGCGGGTGATTTGGCTTGTGGTAAATGTCTTTGGCCGGGATATAACATTCAGAACCGATAAAATAACCGCCCACATAATCCTGCCCGTTCACTTTAATATGTTCCCTAATGAAATCCGGTTCTGCCCAGCGCAACCTGAAGAAATCCTCGTTACGAATCATCCACGCCATTCTGTGGTGTGTGGGTGCTGGGTTTGTCCAATATTGACTACCCGTACCTCCGCCATGCGCTTTTACCAATGTTGTAGAAGAATGCCCATGCGACCAGTTGAATTTTAGCTCAACCATTATTGGATTTTCAGGTGTATCAAGACCTGAACTATCAATAGCGTCACGATGCGGTTGATGATTGCCTGACAAAGCCGCCCTGTAGATGAACTTTATTTTACGATCAGCTTTTTTAATACCATCAAAGAATGTTTTTTTGATCCATGCTGTTTGCTCCTGCCCTTCCCATTTCTGCATTGCCTCGCCCATTGTTACGCCAAGGCCGGTCAGGTCGGGGTATTCGTTTATTACCTGGGTAACGGATTCACGTGTGTATTGCTCAATTTGTGATGATGATTTTCCATCTGCCCACAGTCCTGAGTTGCCTTCACCATAGTTTTGCACAAAGCTTTTGGAAACAATGATGTTCCAATTAATCATGTAGGTTTCAATGCCTCTTTCTTTTGCCATTTTAAACAAGCCTGTCCAAAAGGTTTTCCACTCTGCCAGTTCAGCGTCTGAAAAAGGCGTGGCTTTGGGAAAGTTTTTTGCTTTTATCATATACGGAAAAGGGTGAAGACCCCATAAGGTGAGTACGTTGAGCCTGTTTTCGGCCATCATGTCCAGGAAGTCTCTCCACATGTTCAGATCTTTGCTTAGTTCACTGTTTGCCTGCAACGAGGCATTGTCTCTATATGAATGCCAGGGCAAATTGTATTTGATTGCTCTGAATGCAAAGCGAGGGTTGACAATTTTGGGCAAAACTTTATTGAGGCCTTTTTGCATTTCAATTTGCTCGGCCACATCAAGAAGCCCATACATAGCACCAGATTTTTCAATTGCAGTAATCAGAAAATTGTTGCCGGATTTTTTGATGCGATACCCCTCTTTTTTAAGTTGAGCATCGCTGTTTGGGCTCACGATTTTCAAATGAATTTGTTCCTTGCCGGTTGCTTCTGTGTTTGAGACAAGTTGGGTGCTGACATTTAGTTTTTTTAATGCAGCCTCAATTTTTGAAGCTCCAAAAACCTCCATTGGCGACTTCTTATCAATGACTATGGAAATCTGGCTTTTAATGGACTTGCCTGCCTGCGCTAATAGCATGTTCGCATCACCAAAAATCAGGAAGCCCAGTAAAAATATGCTTGGTTTAATTCTGTTAATCATCTTTATCATTTTAGCGTAACTAATGTTTATTCAAATTGATTTTTGTCATCTACATCTTATAGAAATATAATGAGGCTTATCCCCTGTTCACTTCCACCATGTGCAGATAAATATTTTCCGCACCGCTTTTAATAGAAATATGCGCATTTTTATCATTTGCCTTTAGCACGCCATCGGTAATTTCAATCACTTTTGTAATCCATTTATCCTGTCCTTCACACTTAACAAGATGTTTAGTATTGTTTATGATAACATCGAAATCTTTGCCTTTTGCGTCATAATAGATTACCCGTATCAGAATCCGCTTACTTTTACAACTTTCTAAAAACATTTGATTCAACCGAAAATTCATTTGTTCTTTAGCAGGCAACACTCTTGCCCATGCTCCAAATCGCTGTTCATCTGGCCCAATATTTATCACGTTTTTACCATAGCTTTTGTCCGACAACCGCTCCATTAAGAAGTTATAGTCGCCAGTAATGAATGATAATTTGTGTCCATTTGCAGACTGATTGTTATTTGCCAATATTGAATCGTTTTGCCTAAAGGCTACCCATGCTCCCGGCGAAATTTTGGGTTTATCATGAAAGGCAACATATTTCTTAGCAAAAAGTATGGCATCGGTAAACTCCTTTTTGTAAGTACCTTTTTCACCATCTTTATAATCAACATCGCCACTTTTGTAAGTACCGTCAATAGCTACCTGCATGTCTGACGAATAGAGTCCGATAAACGAAACGCCACAATGAAGATCAAGTAGAAGAGTCCAATAAAACCATTGAGGAGGACTGCACCATCGGTGGTCTCTTTTGCCATGATGCCCCCAAGCTGATGCCCAAGGCTCTGCAAATGCCAATGTTTTTCCTGAGCGACAATCTTCATAAAATATTCTATACTGTCGTTCAACATCAGATGAGTGTGGTTCTGCTTCGCTGGAGGTATGAAACCAACAGAGTTTGCCCGTTAAAAACTGTTTTTTGTACTTTGCTTCAAGCGATTCATTTATTGTATTGCGCACAAATACATTTATAACACCGTCGAAAAGCTTGATATAGCTATCCAACACGTATTCCTCATATTCATTTTTCAATTGCCTGGTCCACTGCTTAATTTCAATCGATTTGTCATTTTTTTCAGGAATAATCCATTGTTTTAAATCAAGCTCTGTCGCTTTAACGGTTAAATGCTCAGTACCAAAACCATTGAAATTCTGACGGATGCCTATTAAATATTTTCTGTTTTCATTTTGTTTTAGAAATTCAGCAAAGGCTTTTAGCATATTAATATAAGCATCTCTATGCGTTGGGTGCCAATACATTATACTGCCTTTTGGATCTCTAATTTGCTCAGAGAATTTTACAGGATGGTAGGGAACTTCTTCATAAAGCCACTCAGGCTTTACATTGCCATTTATTTGAATAGTAGTGTACATTTTTTTGCGTCCGAATTTTTCTAACTCTTCAGCTATTTTGGAGAAATCATATTTGTTTTTTTCAGGAGCTAGTTCTCTCCATTGAAAAACCATCTGACCCCCTATCATGTAGGGTTGTTCGAGAAATTCATTTTCATTTACTTTATTTTTATACCACAAAGCGTAAAGTCCTTCAGCTCCCGTAAGTTTTGATTCTTTGTCGGCTGAAAGAGTGGCTATATTTTGTGCAAATGTTGAATTCAGCATTAATGCTGATAAAAAAATAAATAGAAGCTTATACATGATAATAATATAAAGTTTAATTAAATCAACGTGTTACTTCAACCATGTGCAAATAAAGATTTTCAGCACCGTTTTGAATGGAAATTTGTGCATTTTTATCATTCGACTTCAGCATACCGTTGTTAATCTCAATAACTTTTGTTACCCATTTGTTTTGTCCTTTACAAACAATAGCATAAGGAATATTATTGATTACAATTTTGAAATCTTTACCCTTGCCATCATAAAAAATTACGCTTACTGATACACTTTTATTTTTACAACTTTCTAAAAATTCTTTATTGAGTCGTAAATTCATTTGTTTATTAGCAGGAAGCACTCTTGCCCATGCACCAAAACGCTTTTCGTCAGGTCCAATATTCGTGATTCCTTGTCCATAACTTGCATCAGCCAATCGTTCCATCAAAAAGTTGTAATCTCCTGTTAGAAATTTAAGTTTTCGTTGTTCAACTGGTATACCATTTGAAGCAAGAATAACATCGTTTTCTCTGAACGCTACCCAGGCTCCGGGTGATTTAGCTGGCTTATCATGTAAGCCCACATATTTATTGGTGAAATTTAAGGTTTCGGTAAATTCTTTTTGATAATTCCGGTTATCGCCATCTTTATAATCAACTTTTCCAACTTTGTATGTTCCGTTAATTGCAACCTGCATATCCATTGAATAGATCCCGATATAACTTACCCCGCAATTAAGGTTATTCAGCTGGGTCCAGTAAAACCACTGTGGAGGGCTACACCAACGGTCGTCCAACTCACTGCCATGGTTACCCCATGCAGAAGCCCATGGCTCTGCATAGCCAAGTGTTTTGCCCGAGCGACAATCATCGTAGAACCGTTTATACTGCAATTCTACGTCTGCTGCATTAATTGCAACATCTGGAGCATGGGGTTCTAATTCGCTTGAGGTATGAAACCAGCTCAGTTTTCCACTTTCAAATTTGCTTTTATACTTTGCTTCCAGTGCGGTACTAATGTTGTTTCTAACAAAAACCCTTATTGCATCTGCGAATAATTGGATAAAGTTATCGAGAACAAATATCTCGTACTGGTCACCTACCTCATCGGACCAAGCCTGCAAGGGAATCGATTTATCGGCGCCTTCGGGAATAATCCATTGTTTCAAATCTCTATTTTCTTCGGGAATGCGTAAATGTTCCGTTCCAACTCCATTAAAATTTTGGCGGATGCCTACGAGGTATTTTCCATTCTTGTTGTTGCTAACAAATTCAGCAAATGCTTTCAGCAAATTTATATAGGCCTGTTTATGTGTTGGATGCCAATACATTAAACTCCCTTTTTTATCTCTAACCTGTACCGAGAACTTTTGCGTATGGCAGGGTACTTCGTTAAAGAGCCAGTCTGGCTTGAGGTTTCCGTTGATTTGAATGGTAGTATAGATTTTCATTTTACTATACTTATCCAACTCCTTGGCCATTTTGGAAAAATCATATTTACCTTTTTCCGGTTCCAAATCTTTCCATTGATACACCATTTGACCGCCAATTATATATGGTTGTTTCAAATACTGTTCTGCATTAGCAGTATTTTGATACCAGAGTGCATAAAGCCCTATTTCATCGGCTCTATTTTTTTTAATTTGGCTGAAAAGCTTGGCTGATTCCTGTGCCATTAACGGATCCTGCATCACACAGATAAAAACAACAATTAAGAACAACTTCATAATAAAAAATTTTATTGCATTTGAAATTTAAAAAATGCAGCTCCCTCTCCCGGAAGTATAAACGTATGGTTGTCTTTAATGGCAATGGTTTTACCCGACCAAACATCCTTCAGTTGAACACTCTGAATGGCGGGTACCAGATTATAGCTTTCTTGGAAGGCAACGAAACCTAAATCCTGCTTCGTTAGGGTCACATTTCTATCGGATGTAGTTCGGTTAAATATTCCTATCCATCCCATTCCAGGATCGGTCTTATGAGGCGTCAGCCATACATCAACATTCCCTGCACGATAAACATTAACCCCCATAACGCCATTCTGATTGCAGGCTAGCATCTCTTTGTTGGTGAGCAATGATTTTGAATAATTATCCATGGTGATTAGATCCCCACCAATGATTAATGGCGATGCGGCCATGGCTCGCTGGGTAATGAAGGTCTTCATTTGGTTCTCACTAAAACTGCTTTTGCGGGCATCCTTATTAATCACATCCAGGCGACCAAAGGGGATCATATCTAAATCTGGCCAGAACCCAGGGCCTGATATGCCCTGGAATTTTTCCCAGGCAAAAAACCCTTTTTCAACACTCAAAGGATTATCCCAAATGTCCCGGGATATACGCAACATATTTGCTCTCTTGTAATAGGGTGAGTGTGCTGCATGATGCACATCTCCCGGCGAAAGACTGAAGATCATTTTGTGTTTACCTTTTTCAATTGCATTTGCAATGGCAATAATCTCCTGGGGATTGGGTACTACATCATCAACTTTTATAAAGTCTATCCCCCAACTGGCAAGGGTGTCAATGATGACATTGTAATATTCCTGTGCTCCTGGTTTTGTCATGTCAACACCAAAGTTCATATCACTCCAAACACAGGTACTGGTGGTGTCAGCAATATCACGGCTATAATATTTTGTACCTGGTATCGGAAGGTTTTTCCTTACTGCTTCTTTTGAGATCCCCCGCATCATCCATACGCCAAACTTCAACCCTTTTTTATGAGCGTAATTGGTAAGCACCTTAATGCCTTTTGGGAAGCGTTCCGGATTAACCACACACATACCAAATGATTCTAACCCTTTATGTTTTGCTGGATTTGCGGTTACATACCAACCCGCATCCATTACAAAGTATTCGTATCCAAAAGGAAGGTATTCTTTCGCCATTACATCTATCGTAGGTAGAGCCTGATCTGCTGTAAGACTGGAACGGTAACTGTCGAAACTATTCCACCCTAACGGTGGTTTGGGTGCAAAATTTTGAATACTGGTTTGAGAATAAATTGCCGAAGAAATGACCAGCAATATCACTGTCATCATTTTTGATAAGATTTCCTGTTTCGCTTTCATTCACTTTATTATTATCGTAATTAAATTCATTCATAAACTAAAAACCTACGGGTAAAATGAAATCCCACCACAGGTAATTTCATGACCATCGGTTACTATTTCACACAATCCGGTTTTCCTTTACCACCCAACTCCAGGTAATCCTTTAAAGCATCCGCATCATGGTCGTGCCAATTCGCAAAATCAAGGTTTCGCTGCAGCTTTACACCACGGTACAGTGTATTCATTATGTTGGTATAATTTCTCCAAAAGCAATATGCCCTGCCAATTGCTTCTCTTGCCTTCTCCCGATTGCCCTGCTCCAAATACATTGCTGCACGCAACTTCCATGCGTTATAAAGGCCAAGGTTTGCCTGGGCAGTTAAATCTTTTAAAGTAAGCTCCAGCTGTTTGTTAGATTTTGCATTTAAGGTTGACAGAATAACCAAAGCCTTACCGGCCATTTCTTCTACTTTGTTCACAGTTGTCCACGCCGATATTTTTTCACCGCATTCTCCCTTTGCGGTTTCAGAAAGGCTGCAGAGATTAGATCCGTTGAAGGGTTTGGTTTTCCTTGTTTCCTCCACGGAGAAAAAACGGCCCTTGCCCTTCCAATGGTCGCCAGTCCATCCTTCAGGCCACCAGTCCAAATCCAGATCCCAATCGCCGGTTACCTGTTCGTTAGCCAGCCGGATGGATGCAGAAGCATTGCTCCAGGCTTCAAATAATTTTGCCGGGGATACTTCGCGAAATTTTAAAGCAAGGTGGTTTTTGAATAAGTCATCAGAAACAGAAGGGTTGTATGCAATTCTGCCCCACAGCTTTTGCATGTACCAGGTTCGTTGTACGCTAAGGGCGTTCTTGCCCTTGTAGTATGGGTCTTTGCTGGTGAAGTCACGGGTAAAAACCCAGCCGTCGGGACCGATGTAAAAGCCACTGATGTATTTGTCAATTTGCGGAAAGTGGTTGATATAATCACGTACAAATACAGGATCTGACCAATGCAAAAAATACCAGTCGTCGTTGCGTACGGTAAGCCACGACTTTAGGTTACTGGCGCCGAGGCCTTCCTCCATTTTGGTTCTGTGCCATCTGCCTGGAGTAACGGCAGTATGCGCATGTGCCTCTGAATATTTGAATGAAAGGTCGAACCGAACATTGGGCAATGTGCTGAGCGGTTTAAAATAGTCCAGAATATCGGTTAGACCACCATCGTGCTGCCGGTGTATGAAAACCAGTTTTCTTTCAGGGTTGGCTTTCGCATATTCCATAAAGCTGGAGCCATAGGCATCCCATGCCCATTGCTCTTTTTCTTTCAGGTTGATCCCTCCCATATTCTCGCCAACGGTAATGCCAAAGCCTGCAAGGTCAGGGTATGTTTCCAGGAACTTTTTTACGCATTTTTTCAGGTAGATTTTGGTTTGCTGATTGTCCGGCTTATTTGTAATTCCGTGTTTGCCGTCGGCAGTAGATAAAAATATATTCCAGGTACAGAAATAAGTATCGAAGCCTCTGTCTTTGCCATACTTCATCACTTTTTTCCAGAATGTAGTTTTCTCGTCAATCGTCATGTTGTTTACCTGTAACTCATTGCCATTTTCATCGTAGCCGTTAACTCCCTGAATGGCTATACCTGGATACTGATCTTCCATATTTAGCATAGAAGTAAAGGGGTGCGGTGACCAAAGCGACAGTACGTTATAGCGATGCCTGGCCATCTCATCAAACCAGGTTTGCCAGAAGCTCATGTCCCAAACATGCTTGATGGCAATTTGATGCGAGGTGCCTATCGTACTGTAATAATAGGTTGGAGATTTTCTATCAAGAGGAATATTAAACTTGATACCACGATTTTTTATATGTGGTGATTCTTCTTCGTTGTACACTCCCTTAAATCCATGAAAGCTGATGTTTTCAGCCAACTGTAATGCGCCATACATAGCGCCATTGTTATCGCCCCCTAAAATCCAGTAACTTAAATCCGGAGCCGTGGTAGTTCTTAATGCGTAGGCTTGTTCGCCTAAGCTTCCTGTAGGATTGCCACGCTGAGATCTTAGCAAGGTTGTAACCTTTAGGTTTGATGCGAGTGATATAATTATTTTCCTTCCTTTAAAACCAGTTGTGAGGTCAGAAATATCTTTGGTATCTACCGTAAATTTCTTTGCCTCTAAAGATGTTTTGATGTCGTTCGCTGCAAACCCGTGCTGGGGAACTGCGGTATCAAAAAACAGCGTTACTTTTTGTGCAACAGATGGAATAGTGGTCAACACCAAAAAAAATAAGAATAATATTTTTTTGAAGGCGCTAAATAAAATTTCTATATGCTTCAATTCCATCTCTAATATTTACCCGATTATTTATTTAAAACCTTTGTCGTAGGATAACGACTTATCACTTTGAACATCATCAAAATCTGAAACTGAAAATGAGTTTAAATTTTTACCAACTCCCACTTTACCTATTGGATGTCTTCCTCCATTATAATAGTTTTTAATGGCAAACCTTGCCGAAGGACGCTTGCCAGCAGGATCCAAAATAGCCAGGGCAAGTATGTACTCTCCTACGGGTGCCCCAGATAACAGAAATGTTTGATTAATTGTGTTGGTCTCAGCCGGAATAGTATATACGTCCTTAACATCGTCCCACTTATCGCCGGGCAGCCAATTTCTTATATCAAGATTTTTGCAGGTGGTTTTCCAAACAGGCTGTTTTGTTTTTGGGTCGAGCAAACTCACTTCAACCGGCCAATTGTAATAGAATGGAGAGGAACCGGTATTCTTAATCTTGATGGAAACGTTGAAGGCTTTGTCCTTTTCTATCTTCTTTGGATAGGTTACTTCTGTAATAACAAATCGGTACCCCATTGCTTTTTGAAGCGGTTCTGCAGCCGTTCTTATCGCTTCGTTGCTCTGATCATAACTGGCAATCCAGCCCATATGGTTTCCGTGCAGTTTTCTTATTTCATCTATCATATAATCTCTGTGAACCCGCTTTGATACGGTTGAATCAGGATTTTTACCTGGCTGAATCATCCAGTTACCCCAGTCGTATGCTGCCTCTCCACCAATAACTGCTGTTTTCCATTTGGGTGAAAGATTATTCAGGTGATAGCTATAGTATTTTTGATCGTAATGTCCCCAGGAATCCCAATAATACCCGAAGTTGTAAATGTCATCGTTGTAGGTATTTGGCCATCTTATCATCACAAGTTTGTTTTGAAATGATGCAGCAAACTGTGCAGCTATAGCTTCCTTAATGTCATCTCTTGTGTCGGGAAATTCCATTTCTCCCCATTCTCCAATCAGCCCCATTTCTACATAGGCAACCCGCGGATCATTGTCCCATGCTTTACCAAGTTTCTTAATCAGCGCAATCACTCTTTGTTTAAACTGATCACTGGTATAATCTCCCTTCTTCATATCAGCCGGCCAGCCGCTTTCTTTGCGGGGCCAGTCTAAATAAACGCGGGGTATAACCTTAAGATTTTTTTCTTCAATACCCTTCCATTTTGCATTGCACACCGCTATGATTTTTGCTACGCCATCACTTGCTGAATTTTCAATTTCATTCCATTTGATATAGCTTTTGAATAAGGTGCCATATTCATGTTCTTTATCGGGAGATGGCCTGAAACCCTTTAATGGATTACGGATGGCGTGAACATATTCTTCCGGATAAACTGTAACCAGGTTTTGTTTGGTAGCAGAATTAGCCTGGTTGGTCTCTGTAAATTCAACGTAATCCAAAATCGCCAATGATCCTGTTCCAGAGAGCGTTTCTATTCTTATTTCATCGCCATTATTAATAACAATATTTTTTGGCGGATGCCATTTCTGCTCACTTTGCATGTGCCATTGGTCATCCCTGTTTTTACCTAACCATGAAATAATTTGCACACCATTCAGGTACATTGCATAGGTGTTTTGACCTATCTTTTCCGGCATGTACCTGGCATCAATATCATACCTTCCGGATGGAAAATTAAAGCGAAACTTAGCCACACCTGTGGTACCGGTTAGCTTTATAAAAGTTGTGGATCCGCTGCTGTCAATTATATAATTTGTCAGGCTCATATCTTCTGCCTGTACACGGTTCCCGGTATCGCTTCTTCCTTCAAAAGAAAAAAGAAAGGGGGTGATTACGATTAAGAAAAAGTATCTATAAAAAGATTTCATATCAATTATATTTTAATGCCCGTGCTATTTTAGTTTTAAAAATTCTTCTTTGGCAGAGTTAGTTTACCGGTGGTTTTAATGAATAGTATCGGGTGTCGTTTGCAAGCGGATCACTAAATAGAGCAGGATCAATCTCGTAACTACCAACGAGGTTTGTCCCAATTCCAATCCGACGTAAGGGTTGCGTCTGGCTTTTACTTAAGAAATTTTTGATGTCGAAAAAAATTCCCGGTGTTTGCGAGTAGGGTTCAAGAATGGTTATACCTGCCATGTAGTTACCTGATTTAATCGTTGCAGGTATGGTAATAGAAGCATCGATGGCATATTCTTTTGCGGGTATTTTGTAGGCCTTTGTCTCGTAGCTATAGTCGTCTCCGGGCAGCCATTTGCGGACATCTACATTTTTAAGCTGCTCTTTATAAATAATTTGATGAGTAGTTTCATCAATCAGCACAAATGCTACTGGCCAGTTTTCGTAAAACGGAGCAGATCCATCATTCTTAACCTTAAAATGTATTTTGAATGGCTTACCCTGCGCGGCTTTGGCGGCACACGAAAATTCAGGGATAAGGTAGTTGTATCCAAAAGCTTCCTGAATGCTTGCAGCATTGGCTTTTACACTATCAATGTTTGATCCCTCTGAGCCATCAGTTTTATAACCAGAAACCCAACCTAATCCGGTACAATGCAGTTCCCTGATTACGTCTACCAGATTGTTGGTAAAAACCGCACTGTTTACTGTGGCGGTTGGGCTGCTACCAAACTTTGGAAAGAAAATTTCCTTGCCCCAATCGTATGCTGTTTCACCTTCGATAACCTGGGTTAAGTAGCGGCCTTGTGCATTTCTTTCCCTTATTTCGGCACGAACTCGCTGCTGGCCCGGATGAGCATACGAATCCCAATAGGTGCCGAGGTAAAAGCCTTCGGCCTCCCACACTTTTTGGTTACGAACGATAAGCTTTTTGTTTTTGAATGCTTTTGTATACGCCTCCCCAAGCCGTTTTGCCCAGCCGTCTTCATTAACGCCCACGGGCTTTTCCTGCTCTCCCCAATATCCTATCAAGCCCGTTTGAACCCATGCAACACGTGGATCATTATCCCATGCAAGGCCCAATTTGTAAATGAGCTTTACAACGCGGTCTTTGAACTTCTGGCTTGACCAGTCGCCGTCGGTTAAATCAGCGGGCCAATTACCTTTTGTTGCTTTTTTGTCCCACAAAATGTACACCCTTGGAATTACCCGGATGTTCTTTTTTTCAAAATCTTTCCATCGGGCATTGCAGAAATCAATGATTTTCTCTACACCATCTGTCGAATCATTTTCAATTTCATCCCATTTAATATAATCTCTTACAATGGTTGCATAAGAGTCGCTTTTGCTGTTTTTGCCAGTTGCATTATCCCGAAATCCTTTAAGCGGATTTTTTAGCGCAAAAGGATAGGGTTGTGGATATACAGTAATTACTCTTTGCGCGGGTAAGATTGGAATTACACCCAAAAAAAGTAGAAAGAAAAAAATAAAGAACCTTATGGTTAGCATATTATTTATGGGTTTATCTCATAGTAACTAAGAACAGTTTATTTACAAATTGCTTTTGCGATTCTCTCTGGTATGCTTTACCATTTTTATGGTTCCATCAGCTTTATAAAAAAGCTTATCGTAGCAGGCAATTCTACCCTGCGATTCTTTATACTTAGGAAGCCCTTTTATAGCAATATGATAGAAGTAATACCACTGATTTTTAAACTCAATAATAGAGTGATGATCTTGTGCACCATCCGGTCTTGGAGCCATTGGTCCTTTCCATTCAAATGGTCCGTAAGGATTTTTGGCTACTGAATAAAAACCCTGAGAAGTTTTGTTTTTCCAGTTGGTGTACGAAAAATAATATAAGCCGTTTCGCTTGTGCATATAAGCACCTTCTAAAAACTTCAGTGTATCATTTTGCATAATATCTTTTGGTGCGTATTCAATTTTACGCACTTCTTCTGCCAGCTCAATCATATTAGGTTTTAGCTTTGCAACCACACCCGGATTATTGTATACATATGCCTGTCCGTCGTCATCTGTAAAAATTTTAGGATCTATTCCACTTAAACCGGCAATAGGACGGCCGGTATCTTTGAAAGGCCCTTTAGGAGAATTTCCAATAGCGACACCAACACGCCATTTACCTTCTTTGTCTTTAATCGGATAATACAGATAATATTTTCCATTCTTACGTGCGGAGCCGGGTGCCCATAAAAAGCCGCCTTTCTCCCAGGCCCACGATACATCTGACGAATGAAGAATTTCTCCGTGGTCTGTCCAGTTTACCATATCCTTCGAAGAAAAAACATGATAGCCATCCATAGCATCGTAATGAGCCTTGTGTATGGATGAATCCATTTTTCTGTCCTGCGAGGTGTACATCCATACAACCCCATCCCATACCTGTACATCGGGATCGGCTGCGCTATGTATCCGGCTTAATGGATTTCCCTGGTATTTGAACTTATGTGGAAACTTTATTTTTCCAATTGTAACTGCATCGTTCGAAGCTTTTTGAGCGTTCGATGTACTTACCATAAAACTGCACAATACTATCAGGCTTAAGGCAAAAAGAATACGAAATTTGTTCAGGTTCATGGGTTTAAAATTTTAGTTTTTGAATTAAAAAGTATTCGCTTTGTTTTATGTCAGTTGTTAATCCCATTTCCACTGGTTTGGCCGATTTTTTATCGAAAAGCTGAATGGCCAGCCAGTATGCTCCTTTTGGTTTGCCTGAAAGTTTTATCGAATATTTTTCGGTTGAAATCTGCCCGGGATTCCAGTTTTTGTTTCCCGAATTATCAATTGTAAAGTCAATGGATTTTGAGTTTTTAGCTATTGGGATAAGTTTTCCTTTTAACTGGTAAACAGTATAAGCCGGTGCCACACCCTTGTTCAGCCACTCCATTTCAATTGATAATTTTCCGTTTTTATAAATGGTAGTATTTATGGATTTCGGAAAATACCAGTAACCACACAAGTTCAGCATCTCTTTCGTAAACTCAGGATTATCTGTTAACCATTCGCCCAGATAGCCATGAAAACCAATATAGGTTGGCCGGATTATTTTCACAGCATTGCGAAAAACTTCTGCACCACTTACCTTGTATTCAGGAATAATACCTCCTCCGTTTTTACCAGACCAAAAACCGAAATTTTTTACTTTTCCGTAATGTTCGAGTTCAAAAACGGTGGGCATTGTTTTGTAAGGTTCAGCAAAAAATTCGGGGTGCCTGACCGTCCAGGTTTTCAGGTCGTTTTCCATATAACCTTTTACCAATGGGCTGTCGTCGCGCAAGGAAATTTTATTATCAATAGCATACTTTAATAATTCCGCTTTATCCTTTTCATTTGCCCCACTTGCCAAAAAGTCGTCACATACTATCAACTGGGTTTTTTTATAATGCTTTAGATAAAGGTCAATGTGTGTTGTCTTTTCTTTCATCGTTGGCGGAATGCGGGTTGAGAAATATGTGTGGCCTTCACCCCATTCACCGATGCTGCCAATATCAACATAGCTAACCCAGGGCTTGCCGTCGTATTTTTCAGCAAATGCTTTATGAAAATTATCCAGCTTTTTAAGGAAAACCGGATCATCCCATACAGGTGTCCAGGATGCACTTCCAAACTCTGGTCGCTCTATGCCTTTTGCGCCTGCTTTAACCACCCAATAAGGTGTTGCATAGCGTACTCCGTTTACTTCAACCGGAACACTGCCCGGTGCAGGACCGGTTTCTTTACACGTAATTCTAAATGAAATTTTGTACCCTCTTGCAACATATTTCTCCACTATGTTATCGATATGGGACCAGTCGAATTTACCTTCTTCAGGCTCTAAAAAGGCCCAGGCCAAACGCAGGTAAAGATGATCCATCCCGGGAAAAGCGGTTAAATCCTTTTCATCCTGAATAAGGTATTTGTTTATACCATTGTCGAGTAGATGATGATACCAACCTTTGTCGGGATTAGCCAATGGCCTTACGGTATCCCATTTGTTTATTAAGTCTGTTTTTGTTTGTGAATGACCAGCACCAGCCAGGCATGATAAGAAGACTATTGCTGCCAGAGGGAAAAATATTTTGTTGAGCATCTCAAAATCTGGTTATACAAACGATTAAATAATATACAATGACGCATTTAGAATAATCCGCGCTACTCCGTTGGGAGCTCCCTTATTTGCTGATGCTTACCGAAGCCGAGAGCACGTTGTAACCTTTGGCGCTATCCCACAAATCTTTGTTGGCAAAGCGGATAGAATAAGAAGATTGCATTTGCAGGTTGGTAGCACCATCGGGCAACCAAAGAGCCAATTTGTATGTACCTGCAACCATATTAGAAGGCAGGGAAAGTGTTTGTTGAGAAAGGGCGATTGAGCCGCTCACCCATTTGCGAACATCAATATCGGATAGTTTAATATTGTAACGATTGGTGCCGTTGTCAAAAACCAAATAAATGGGCCGTTGCTTAATAACACTGGCATAACCATCGTTGCTTAAATTAGCTCTGATTGTAAAGTTGCCTCCTATTGTCGCCGATGTCGGAAAGGTGGCATCAATCACACGTAATCGGTATCCCAATTTGCGGGAAATGCGTTCGAACTCCGATTCTGCGGGATCATTACTACTTGCTGGCAGCCGTATGTTTTTCCACTGATTAATAGCATCTCCCCAAAAATCGAGATTGATTTCTGTCCAGTTTACAGATGCCATTTCTGTTTGCGTCGCTCCAATTCTGTCTATTGCCGGTGAGCAGGTTTCGCCACCAACAAGTTTGTTTCCACCGTAGGATGTGCTAAGATTAAAAGCGTACTGTTTCTGTTGTTCCAATGTTTGATTGCCAAACCAAAGATTCGACCTAGCATAAGTGCCGCGGTCGGAATTATCAAAAAGAAAACAATCGTTATGATGGCCTATACGATCTCGTTGAACTTGGGTCAGTGGCTGGCTTCCAACAGGCATGGGGAGTTCATCCAATATTTCCTTAATATGCATGGGGTAGCGCATGACGATGGGCAACATGTCCGGCGTCGTTTCCAGGATACGTTTGATGATCCGGTAACGGGTATCGCCATCTGCCCGGTTACTTAGTTCCGTATAAAGGCCGGAGTGCCACTCGCCCCACTTACCCAGATAACCTGCCTCCAGGTGAGTGATTACATCAGCGTTTGCCGAAAGAACAGCGTTAATCTGTTCGATGTGTTTCAAAATCCGGGATTCGGGCACAGCAGGTACTTCGCTCCATACATGAGTAGGACGCAAAATGATCTTCAGACCCGAGGACCGAACAGCATTCAGTCCATCCTGTATACTATCAAGAAAAAGCTGTGGTATTATGTCCGTATCCTTGTAATTGTCCAAGCGCAGATAACTATGAATAAGCGTATTTCCAGCAGCTTTAATATCGACAAAATTGCGATCCCTAACAATATTGCGCCGGTTGTGCCATCCGCGTTCGGGGTTAGGAAACTGCCCCGTCAAGTCGGCCGCATAGCTCAAAGTGATTGGGCCGCCAGTGGTTGTCGTTGGCGCTGGCGGAAAATTATTTTTTCCGCAAGCAGAAAACCATGTTGCGATGACGACTGCAAAAAAAATAGTAATTCTACTCATACTGAATTCCAAGAAAATATTTACGGTTTGGCATTCTCTCTTACTCAAATGTAATTTGGCTGAACGTTTGAGAAAATTTAGGTGTTCTATTATCTTGCTGTATCGTGCTTTATTTGGGTGCTGAATATCTTACTCCCACAATTACCTGGCATTAAGAGGTTGCATAAAAATTAATTTATCCATGCATCTAACAACAGGAAAGCCGAGCCTGGTATGAAAGCATTGGAGGACGCCTTGAGAGCAAGACTACAACAGACAACGCAGAGAAAGGATAGGAGTGTGGTAGCTTCATTAAGAATAATCTGATACTCATAAAAATGGTGGAGCCTTTCAGCTCCCCTTTTTTTATGTTCCTCCTAGCAGCTCTTAATAGCCGGGATTTTGTTTCAACCGTCCCTGATAACTATCTATAACGGTTTGATCGTAAGGTATCAATTCACTTTTACCTGGTGTAAAGAATCTTGCTAAACCCACAGAAAGTGGTACGTTGTCAAAAGCCGTACCTTTTAAACTTTCTGCCCAGTTAATTCTTACCCATCGAGGGGCTGGGTTTGTTGCAGTACCAACAGGAGTAGGTGGTATTTGCGTTGGTCTATAAAAAGGAACACCCTTTACAGAATCAGTTGCCGTATACCAAGTAATTTCTTCACCCGTATTTTTATAATAAAGATACTGAGGAACATTTACATAAGGCCCCGTGCGATCTCTTATTTGGTCCATTTTGATTCTGGCTTCAGCAATCTTAGCTGCTAATAAGTTCCATCTAATTAAATCATATTTGCGAATGCCCTCTTGTCCAAATTCAAGAAGACGCTCATTCACTACTGCATCAAAAAAAGCATTTTTACTTGTAGGTGTTGTTCCTATCGGGTTAGTTCCATATGCCCTTTTACGTACTTCCTCAAAAGCTGCTATTGCAGCAGGAGTTGCTCCATTATTCAGTTCGTTTAATACCTCAGCATACATCAATAAAACATCTGAAAAGCGTATAAGAGGCCAATTATACCCAAGATTTAAAGTTGCAAGAGAGATAGGTACTCGCCAATCTCTTCTAAATTTGCCACAAGTTAAGTCGCCTAATCCTGAACGGGCAACCTTAAAGTTTGTTGCCGAAATTCTGAACGCTGTTATACTTAAATCTCTACGGATATCAACAGAGTCGAATGCATAAAAATAATTAGGCGTTTCGCGAACTTCAGGAGTAGCCTGGCCATAACGAGAATTTATATCTGTTTGAATACCAATGAAAACACCCAGACGACTATCACTATTATCAGCATTGCCACCCGCAGCTACCTGATAGATAATTTCAGCCGATGGATCATTCGTAAATGTGGTTAGATTTCTCCAAACATTCTCAAAACTGGGGTTCAGGGTGTGCTGAGTTCTGTTATTTAATAAATCAGCTAGTTCAAGACTGGCAGTATCGTAGAATCTTTTATAATCTGCTGGTCTTTGCATTTGCCCGTTACTTCTGAGTGAATATCCTCCTCTAAATAAAGCCAATTTTGCTCTAAAGGCCTTAATTGCACCTTTTGTAATTCTTTCATCCCTTTTAACCTGAGTTCTCCATGGCACTAAATCTTTTGCAATTGCAAGGTCTGCCAAAAGTTTATCATAAGTAGAATCACGATCAGTTTGAGGTAAGAACAGATCCTTTCTTTGGTAAGCAGGTTCCATAGGTGCCGGAACATCTCCCCAGTTGCGAATTAATTCAAAAAGATATTGAGCCCTAAGTGTTAAGGCTTCGCCGTACATCCTTCTCAATTCAAATTGGTCAGCAGTGGTACCATTTTTATATTGTTCCATTAATGGAATTTGCTCAATACAAAGATTAGCTTTTTCCACTCCACGATATAGCGCTCTGAATGGATTAATAATTGTTGTATTATTAAGCCCAAATACATAGCGTGAAACTGCTCTTCTGCCGTTATCTATATTAAAAGTAAGGTAAGATTCATCTGTATCATAGGGGAAATATTGACTAATAATAAGCCCGTATGCACTAGTACCCTGTAATTCGTCGTAGGCGCCTATGAGTGAAGAATATGCATTGGAAACACTTGAAAAAGCTGTTGGAAGATCATATAGTGAAACCGATCCTACCTCAATATACTTTTTGCAACTGTATATAGATAGAAGGGTAAATCCAATTAAATAAATCATTAATTTCTTTGAAAATTTATTTTTCATATTGTAATTAGTTTAAATTATTAGAATACTACATTTACACCAAATACCCAAGTTACAGCTCGTGGATAAGCGGAATAATCAACTCCTGGCGTTAGTGGGTCAGATCTTCTTGAAGAAACATCTGGGTCGTAACCAGTGTATTTTGTAAAAGTTGCTAAGTTATTTGCTGTTCCAAATACACGAAAGTTTGTAATCTTAACTTTATCAAGCACTTTCTTTGGCAGGGTGTATCCTACAGTTAAATTGTTTATACGTAGATAGGAACCATCTTCAATAGCCCAAGAGGTAAGCCAATATCTAAAACCGTCTCTGTTAGGTGTCCAAATTTCTGCATTAGCATTTAATGCAGCAAGGGCCACTGGCTCTGTAATTCTTTCTCCCTGATCATTAATATTGGTCCAACGGTTTTTCATAAAACCTAGCAAATTCGTGTTACCGTAGGGGGCGTGAGATAATTCAATTTTATTTGCGTTGTATATATTGTTTCCTACAACAAAATTTACAAATATGCTAAAGTCGAAATTCTTATACCTAAACTGATTGTTCCAACCACCAGTGAAATCAGGTTGTGCATTTCCAAGAACTACTCTGTCATAATCAGCTGAAATAATCCCATCGGGCACTCCATTAGGGCCGCTAATATCTTTCCATTTCATTGCACCAGGCTGTATGCCAGGCTGTATGTTAGCATAACCAACATTTGTGTTATTTACAATGCCCGGCTTAGGTGTATATTTTTTAGTAAGAGGATCATATGTAAAATCGTCAACTGTGTACCAGCCATCAGAAACAAAACCATACATTAAACCTATAGGCTGTCCAACTTTTACAAGATAATCATCTACTCCGTCCGATCCCTGCCAACCTGAATTTCGAGTAATTTGAAGAGGGCCTCCAAGACTCACTACAGTATTTCTGTTAAACGAAAGATTGAAATTGGATGACCAGGTAAAATTGTTTGTTGTAATTGGAGTTGCATCTATTTGAAATTCAATTCCTTTATTAGAGGTTGCCCCTATGTTTTGAATTTGACTTGTATAACCGTTTGTTGCTGGAATTTGAGCTGCTAATAAAAGATCACTTGCCGTATTTTTATACATATCCACAGTTAATTGTACTTTATTTTTAAATAAAGACAAATCGATTCCAATATTGCCGGTTTTATTTTGCTCCCATCTCAACGAAGGATTAGATAATGCAGCAGCTGACAATCCAGGGTTAACTAAGCCATTTAAAGCATATTGTCCATTTGTAGAAAATAGCTGCTGGTATAAAAGATCGCCAATACGATTATTGCCTACGATACCGTAACCAACTCTTATTTTACCATCACTTATCAAATTATTATTTTTCCAAAACTTTTCTTTAGCAAACCGCCATGCAAACGATCCAGAAGGAAAAATCAGGCTACCATTATCGGCATTAAATTTAGAAGAACGATCGGAACGCAAACTAAAATTCGCAAGATATTTGTCTTTAAATGTATAGGTTACTCTACTAAAAATAGAAAAAATACGGCTTGGAGGATTTACAAAACTGGTTGGTAGGGGTTGAACAGCACCTAGAGGAGCAGCTCCTAGACCCATGTTAGCAAAAGCTTTGTCAGCGGTTATATCTGCTGGAAAAAATTTAGTTTCAAAAAAAGAGTTATTACCACCACGATCTACAATTTCATGACCCAAAAGAACACCAAAATCATGTTTATCCTTAAATTTACTAACCGAGTATTGTAACGTATTGGAATTATTGATTGTGGTATTGAATTGTTGCCTTATCGAGGCAGTAGGTAAACCAAAGTTGCTTCTTGCAACGAATGTTATTTTACTATTAAATAGATTTTCTATACTACTAGAATTATCATATCCTACCGTAGAACGAAATACCAAATTTTTAATAATATTATAATTCAAATATCCAGTGAAATAAATGCCTTTACCCGTTTGTTTGCGATACTCTGCCTCCGTCAAAATAACAGGATTTGTGAGGCCATTGGTATTTAGATATAATATTTCATCAAAATCATCTGCCCCGCCACCTGGAGTTGAAACTTCGAATGGTCGGTACTGAACTGAGTTACGCAGTCTATTATTTCGGAAACCCCCGGTACTAGATGTTCCTGCACCTTTTATTGTTTGCTCAAGGTAGCGAGTTGTAATACCAACTTTAAATTTATCTGATATTTTATGATCCAGTTTAAAGTTAACAATAGAGCGCTCAAATCCCGACGAAATCATTATACCTTCTTCTTTATTATGAGTGAGGCTTAAATTGAAAGTAGTTAATGCGGAGCCACCACTAACTGTTGCATTGTGATTTTGAAAGTTTGCTCTTCTACCAAATACCTTTTCTTGCCAATCAATTGCAGGTATATCCTTATAAACACTTAAGGTGTCCCACGTTGTACCATATGTATTGGCAAAACTTGTACTATCCTGGATTGATCCACGTGACCTTTCATATTGCCAACGAACAAAATCATACGGGCTTAACACAGGTAATGTTTTTTGTATATTTCTGATCCCTACTGAACCGCTGTAAGACACCTGCGTTTTTCCAGGTCTTCCAGTTTTGGTTGTAATTAAAATTACACCATTTGCCGCCCGGGCACCATAAATGGCAGTTGTTGAAGCATCCTTTAACACATCGATTTTTGCAATATCCTGGGGTGCAATTACAGTAAGAGCATTTTCTACTTGAACTCCGTCAACAATATACAAAGGTGAATTGTCCTGAGTAATTGATCCGCCACCGCGTACCCTAATGATAATATCCGATCCAGGGGCACCTTCAGCTGATATTACTTGGACACCTGCTAACCTTCCTTGTAAAATTTCTGCTGCAGAACTTAAGGGGTTATCTTTTATTTGTTTTGCATCTATTGATGAAACAGAACCGGTTAAATCTTTCCGTCTTACAGACGCATAACCCACCACCACTACTTCATCGCCAACGTTAGATTGTCTGCTTAATATAACCGTAACAGGCGTTGAGCCATTGGCAGTCACCGTTTGAGCTTTGTAGCCGATAGAACTGATCTGCAACTTCACGGAAGTTCTTTCGGAAACTGTTATACTAAAATTTCCATTAGCGTCTGTGGTAACGCCTTGTTTGGTGCCTGCAACAGTAACAGAAGCATTTGCAAGACCGGCGTTGGTGCTGTCATCCAAAACCCTTCCTTTTATTTGAAGGTTTTGTGCACCAAGTGATAATATGCCCAGCGGCAAACAAATAATCAGCAGTAATAATCTTTTCATAAATGGATGCAATTAAATGAATTGAAAAATTGAGAATTCTATGATAGCAGTTTAAGTTCCATGTTGTCAAAGCTACCGACAGTAAATGCCGCAGGTATGCGCAGTTGTTCAAGAATTTTGCTGAAAAGGACACAATAGGTGCTAAGATCATGTTCAATAGAGCTAAAACTTCCTCCGCTTCCAATTTTCAGGTAATTTCTAAAAAAATTATTTTTCATTCATGCTTTGTGCATCTCGAAATCCACTAAATGAACACTTTTGCGATGGAAGCATTTTTGAAGAGAGTGTGCAACGTACATAACCAGATACGCTTTAAAAAGCAATGGTATTTGCAGCAAAATCAAGAATATAACGATTACTCATAAAAGTGATGGAGCCGCAGGGCTCCATCACTTGGCTATATGCGCTTAACATTTAATACCCGGGATTTTGCTTCAGCTTTCCCTGGTATGCGTCTAACGTTACCTGGTCGTAAGGGAACAGTTCGCTTTTTCCCGGTGTAAAATACCTGGCTATGTTTTTATCTAATGAAGTGCTTTCATATCCGGTGAGACTTGCAGTGTTTTGAGCCCAATCTACTCTTACCCATCTAAGTGCGGGCTGGCCCGATGATGGTGCGCTGGGAGCTATACTTGAAGGAATAGGTGGCACTTGTGTTGGTCTCCAAAACGGCTTCCCGTTTACACTGTCTGCTGCGGTATAATAAGTAAGTTCTTCGCCTGTATTTTTATAATAAACATACTGAGGCACAAAGGCATAAGGAGCTACCCGATCCCGTATCTGTGTGATTTGTACCCTGGCTTCCGCTATTTTGGTGGCCAACAGGTTCCACCGTATTAAGTCGTATTTACGAATGCCTTCTTCTCCAAATTCAAGAAAACGTTCGTTTACAATTGCATCAAAAAATGCAGTTTTAGTAGTAGGTGTCACACCCATCCGGCCCAGGTTGCCTCTAAACCCTCTCGATCGAACTTCTTCAAATGCTGAAATGGCGGCAGCAGTAGGACCATTGTTAATTTCGTTTACTGCCTCGGCATACATTAATAATACATCAGAAAAACGTATTAAAGCCCAATTTATACTCAGATTAATTCCTGCACCTGGAAGTAGCGGTACTCTCCAATCTCTTCTATATTTACCTGTTGTTAACTCTCCAAGGCGGCGTACAATTTTATTATTTGAGCTTGTGGGTACTGCATAGGTTGTAATTGTAACATCACGGCGAAGATCAACTGAATCGAATGCATAAAAATAATTAGGAGTCATTCTGTTAGACCCTTGGCCTACACCATAGCGGGAAGCTGAATTTAAAGACGGACCGTTATAATGTCCCTGGCGACTGTCGCTGTTTCCATCGTTTCCAGCAGATCCCATCTCAAATAAAATTTCACCGAAAGGATCGTACACAAATGATAATAAATTCCGCCAGATATTTTCATAGTTTGGGTTTAAATTATGTTGGTTTCTATTTGCCATTAGCTCCTGACATTCGGTTAATGCAATTTGATAGTAATTTAAATAGTCGGCAGGTCTTTCCATTTGTCCATTTGAACGTAAAGAATAACCACCTCTAAATAAAGCGATTCTGGCCAGTAAAGCTTTTGCTGCACCTTTTGTAATTCTGGTGTTTCTTGCAACTTCTGTTCTCCAGGGCAATAAATCCTTTGCAACAATTAAGTCGTTGATGATTTTATTGTAGGTAGAATCTCTATGTGAAATGAGAATAAACAAACTCTCCTGTTTATATGACGGAATCATAGGTGCAGGCACATCGCCCCAATTTTTTATTAATTCAAAATAATACAATGCCCTCAATGTTAATACCTCACCATACAAGCGCCTTAAGTCGCGTTTTTCTGTAGCAGACCCATTGTTGTATTGGCTCATCAAAGGAATTTGTTCAATAGCTAAGTTTGCTTTTTCTACACCACGATACAAAGCCCTGAATGAACCAGAAAGAGCACTGTTATTTAATGGTGCCTGATAACGAGCTATTGCTCCTTGAGTTCCAGTTACAGAATTGGATGAATATCCTTCATCGGAATCATAGGGAAATACCATAGAGAGATTCAAACTAAAGCCGCTTTCACCTGACATCTCATCATAAACGCCTACTACAGCCAATAGGGCATTTCCAGGATCAGAGTATGCTTTTTCTAAACTGAAGTTAGATACTGGCTCTACTTCTGTAAATTTTTTACAAGATGTAGCAGTAAGCAATGTTACTATAACTACAACTACTATTAATTTAGATAAAACTGTATTTTTCATTATCCAATCGTTTAAAGATTTAAAAAGTTAGGTTCATACCCATTACCCAGGTTCTTGAACGTGGAAAAGCAGCATAGTCAACTCCGGGTGTTAAGGGATCTGATTGCCTGGAAGTAACATCTGGATCATACCCTGTGTATTTAGTGAAATTGTGCAAATTGTTCACTGTGCCAAACAACCTAAAACTTGATATTTTAGCTTTTTTAAGTACTTTTTGTGGTATAGAATAACCTACTGTAATATTATTAATACGTAAATAAGACCCATCCTCAACAGCCCAGGAGTGTGCAAAAGCATTATTACCACTATTTCTATCAGGCGTCCATATTTTAGCATTTGCATTAAGGGCCGCCAGTTCAGTTGGGTCGGTCACTCTTTGCCCTTGTGCGTTAATATAAGTAAACCTGTCCTTCATAATACTTAACATATTTACATCTGCATTGCTTGAGGATCTTGTCCATTCAAGTTTGTTGCCGTTATAAATATCATTACCCACCACAAAATTTACAAAACAGCTAAGATCAAAATTTTTGAAGGTAAATTGATTGTTCCAACCGCCTATGAAATCCGGATTGGCATTACCAATAATGGTCCGATCATTTATATCAACTACTCCATCCGGCTTTCCATTTGGGCCGCTTATATCTTTCCATTTCATATGACCAGGTCTAAGAGGGCTAGAAACATTAACAAGCATCCTGGTAACATCTGGTTTGATTGTGTAGGTTGTTGTTGTTGGGTTATAAACAAAATCTTCTACCTTATAAAACCCATCTGAAATAAAACCATACATTAACCCTATGGGTTCACCAACTCTTACAAGAAAATCATTTTGCGTTACACTATTAGAATTTCGTATGATCTCTTTAAGCCCACCAAGGTTTTCTACACGGTTTCTATTGAATGATATATTGAAGTTAGAGGTCCATGTAAAATTATTTTTTGAAATGGGAGTTGCATTTATTTGGAACTCAATACCTCTGTTTGATGTTCCACCAATGTTTTGTATTTGGCTGGTATAGCCAGTTGTAGGTGGAATGATTGCATCTAGCAATAGGTCGTTCGCGGAGTTCTTATATACGTCGACCGTAAACTGAACTTTGTTTTTAAATAAACCTAAATCTAAGCCGAGGTTAAGCGATTTATTTTGCTCCCATCTTACACCAGGGTTAGATAGTCCTGTTGGAGACAGGCCAAACAATACACTCCGATCTACCGCATATTGCCCGGATGTATTATATATTTGACTGTATACCAGATTTCTTATACGGTTATTACCTACCACACCGTAGCCAAACCTGAGTTTGCCGTCGCTTAGCCATTTTTGGGTCTCCATAAATCTTTCCTTCGAAAAACGCCATGCTACTGAACCTGAAGGAAACCAAAGGCTACCGTTTTCCGGACTAAATTTAGAAGAACGGTCGTTTCTTAAATTAAATGAAGCAACATATAAATCTCTATAGCTGTAATTAGCGCGGCCAAAAAATGAAAATATTCTACTCGGTGGCTCAACACTCGTCCGGGGAGTGCCATTAAACGCCACGCCCAGCCCCATATTAGCTAGTGCACTTTCTGGAGCGATATCTGCGGGAAGCAATCTAACTTGCATATCAGAACTATTCTGCCTAAGGTCAACAGATTCCTGACCGGCGAGTATCGTAATATCATGTTTGTCGTTTATATTCTTAAGCGAATATTGCAACGTATTTGAATTATTGATTGTGCTACTGAAGGAATAAGCGGTTTGAGCAATAGGTAGTGAAGAGCCATTATTTCTGGCATTGCCTGAAAGTTTATTATAAAAACGTTCATTTCTTCCGGCAGAATTATCGTACCCCAGAGTAGATCTGAAGGTTAAGTTATTTAGAATATTATAACTTATATAGCCTGTTAAATAGTTACCCTTTGAAGTTTGTTTGCGGTACTCTGCCTGGGTTTGCAAAATGGGATTTATTAAAGCCAACCCTCCGTCTCCACCGCTAGCATTATAAAAGTCTTCATCAAAATCATCAATATCCAAACTAGATCTTGGGTTTAAAAAAGGTCGATAGAAGATGGTGCTGCGGAGACGATTGCTATTGGTAGAATTTTGAATGTTGTTTGGATTACTGGTGCCGCCTCCCATAATTTTTTGATCTAAATAACGATAGGTAATACCCATCCTTGCTTTATCGTTTATTTTATGATCTAATTTAAAATTTACAATATACCGTTCATAGCCAGATTCCAATAAAATCCCCTGTTCTTTATTGCGGGTAAGACTTAAGTTATAGGTTGTGGCAGCATTGCCGCCACTTACACTGACGTTATGGTTTTGGAATTGAGCTTTACGGCCAAACACTTGCTCTTGCCAATTAACTGGTGGTAAACTTTTATATACATTTAAAGTGTCCCAGGTGGTACCATAAGTATTGGCAAATCGGGCACTATCAGTAGAACTAGCACGAGTTCTTTCGTATTGCCAAACAATATAATCGTAAGGGCTTAATACGTCTATTGTTTTTGGTAATTCTCTGAAGCCAACAGTACCATTATAGGTTACCGTCGTTTTTCCAGGTTTTCCCGCTTTTGTAGTGATCATAACAACACCATTAGCAGCCCTCGCTCCATAAATGGCTGTTGTTGAGGCATCTTTTAGAACATCAATCGTGGCAATATCTTGCGGAGCAATAACAGAAAGTGCGTTTTCTACCTGAACACCATCTACTATGTACAAGGGTGAATTATCTTGCGTAATAGAGCCGCCACCGCGAACTCTAATAATAATGTCACCACCTGGTGTACCATCTAAAGCTGTTGCCTGAACACCGGCTAATCTACCTTGCAAAGCTTCCGCCGCAGAACTTAAAGGAAAATCTTTTAATTGTTTTGCATTTACAGATGAAACGGAGCCAGTTAAATCTCTTCTTCTTACTGTCGCATAACCTACAACTACTACCTCATCGGCAACTATGGATTGCTTGCTTAGTGTAACCGTTATTGGCGAACTTCCACTGGCCGTAACAGTTTGAGACATATAGCCAACTGAGGTAATAATCAGCTTTGCCCCACGGCTTCCCTCTACGTTTATACTAAAATTTCCATTCTGGTCTGTTCGCACTCCCTTTTTGCTGTTTGCAAGGGTAACAGAGGCATCAGGAAGACCAGCATTTGTGCTGTCGTCTAAAACCCTTCCTTTAATTTGGAGGGTTTGGGCAGAAAGGAATAAAATGCCGAAGGGCAAGCAAATAACAAGCAGCAATAATCTTTTCATATAAGCATGCAGTTTAACAAATTTAAAAATGTGGTTTATGTTCTAGCGGTTTAGTTTCCAACTTAATCAAGTGTGTGGTATTATTCGGTCCTTCCCTCCGTTAAATGTCCTTTGAGGTGCAATCTAAATAAGCACATCAGCAAATTTTAGGGAGGATCAATTGATAGTTTCTGAAAGAGTCCTTCCATTGCTTTGGCAAATCTTATCCATCAATAGCATCCCAAACACTTGTTAATTTCCCTTGCTTCTCAAATATAGTTTTCATTGGGGCCGAAGAACGTGCTCTATTGTCCAACAATCCTGCTCTGTTGTGCTATAATTGCCGTTATCCTCAAAAATCGAACACCATCAACCAAGCTTTGACGGTTTTAAGCAACCACATTAGCTTTCCTCCTGTGCCCGCTTATCAGGCGGTAGTTCAACTTACTATTACATTGCCCTTTTGTTGAGCGCAGGCAAAATCGTTTCGTAGGAATTGACGATTTAAAACCCGGTGCTAAATCTCCATTAATAGTCCCCAATAAGCAAAAAAACCAGCAGAACGGCAAGGCAAATAAAAACAATACCTAAGTATTTCAGCTTGTTTAACTGGCGAACTTCTTCTTTGGTATTGGTTCTTTTATTTCGTCTTGTTTCCTTCATGTAGTTGCTAATTATTTAATAAACTTAAAACGAGGCTCCGTAAGGGGACAGTGAAATCGTTCTTTAATTTCGCTCAAATGTTCTTTTACTTTGTAAAGTGATTAATTAGGTATTGAAACAGTAGGGAAGGAGATGATTTGGTCTACTTAAGTAGAAAGGGCTATGCACTTGATTGAGGTATACCTCCACTGTAAGGAAGTGCCTGAACCTATTTTCTGGTAGTTTAGCGCATTCATTAGAGGAAACGCTTCACCGGATAAGGTCTAGGTACTATTTCATGCACCACTTTATACAGCCTATCTGTTCCAATCCGTCTATGATGGTCGCTCTAATGGCGCTTCCTCGTCGTTTCTTATTGGCTCATTGTTACCGGTTCTTTTTCTTGCAAAGTCT
The DNA here is from genome assembly GCA_031425835.1 of Chitinophagales bacterium. Lineage (GTDB taxonomy): Bacteria > Bacteroidota > Bacteroidia > Chitinophagales > Chitinophagaceae > Flavisolibacter. Next base: position 36,790 of record JANPKD010000029.1, on the reverse strand, counting down.
GCTAGAAAAGCGGAGGGAGTTTTACCAAACTCTTTTCTAAATTGCTTTATGAAGTAACTATGGCTCTGCATACCTACACGGGACATGACTTCCAAAATGGGTATATCTTCTGCTACCATTATCTTGGCAGCTTTTTTCAACCGCAGCAGTCGGGTAAATTCGCCTATCGGTTGGCCGGTAATACCTTTTACTTTCCCATAAAGTTTAGTACGACTCATGCCAATTTTACGGCAAATCATTTCAACGTCTAATTCCTCACTTTCAATGTTTTGCTCAATGATAGAAATAAGTTCATCCAGGAACTCCTTATCCTTTTGATTGGTTACTATTTCCCTTGTTTCGGCAAATACATCTTTATTATATTTTTCCTTTAACCGCGCCCTGGTGTCAAATAAATTGCGAATGGTGGCCTGTAATAACCGAATGCTAAAAGGTTTGGGGAAGTAAATATCGGCTCCATTTTCAGCGCTATCAATGTGTGTTTCCACCGAAGCTTTAGCAGTAATTAGCACAATTGGAGTATGACTGGTATTAACATCTGCCCGTATCCTTTTACATAGTTCATTACCATCCAATTCGGGCATCATTAAATCACTTACAATTAAATCAGGCAAGTATTCAGCAGCTTTATTGTAACCCTCCAGACCGTCTGCAGCTTCAGTTACTTCATATTCATCGCTCAGGCTATTTACTAAAAAGCGGCGCATCTCCTCATTATCTTCTACTACCAAAACTCGTTTTCTGGCATTATTGTCCTCTTTTCGCTGGTGGGTCAGGATAGTTGCAACGGGTTTTACTTCTTTCAGGTCGCTTTCAAACCAGTCAATCGTGTATTGAAGGTTTTCAAAGTCTATTTGGTGTTCCTTGTCGTCCGATATTTCTGATGTATTGTAGTTCTGTTTTGCTACTGGCAATCCAACTAAAAATTCAGAGCCGGCATTTCGCTCACTGTACACTTTCAACTCGCCCTTATGCAATTTTACAAGGCTTTTTACCAATGCAAGGCCTACCCCGGTACCCAAATGTTTTTCCCGGCCCAACGTATTTATCCTAAAATACCGGTCGAATATATTTTCAATGGAGTTGGCTACAATTCCAATTCCCGTATCGGCAACTCTAATCCAAATAAACTCCTTTACCGTTTCTTGTGAGTTTATATGAATATGGTTTGCAAATTTTGGCTTGAAATGAGCCAGGGAATCCAGTATTTCTATCTCGATAGACCCGTTGCTTTCAGTATACTTAAAAGCATTGGAAATTAGGTTAACAGTAATTTTTTCTACAATATTGGGATCAAAATAAACAGAAGGCAAGTCCTCTCGCACTATTATTTGATACTTCATCCCCCTTTGTGAAGCCATTTCCTTAAACTCGGTTCCAATACTGCTAATGAATTTTCCAAGGTTACCGTCCACTACCTTCAATTGAAGGCTTTCGGTTTCTGCCTGCCGAAAATCCATCAGCTCATTTATTAGTCCTAGTAATCGTCTGGCATTACTGTAAATTAGCCGGAGATAATTGTGCTGGTCCTCCTTGCTGTTTTCCTGGTGGAGCATTTTTTCTGTAGGACCTAGTATTAATGTAAGAGGGGTTCGGAATTCGTGCGATATATTGGTGAAGAATTGCAGCTTCATCTGGTGCATCTCCTCCTGCTTTTTCTCTTCCAATTCCTTATACTGCAACTTTCTTTTTAATTTAAACCATGACTTCCGATTACGCCATATTGCATAAATAATTCCAACTAACAGCAACAGGTAAACGCCCTTTGCTGTTGTTGTTTTCCACCAAGGTGCTAAGATATAAATCTTCAATTCTTCTGCCTTGGCTGACCAAAGTCCGTCATTGTTAGAAGCAACTACCTTAAGTGTGTAAATTCCATAATCTAAATTAGAATAAGAGGCAAAGCGATTGGAAGCATCGGTATATGTCCAGTCATCATCGTATCCTTCTAATTTATAACGAAACTTGCATCGTTCCGGGTTAGCATAGTGCATGGCTGAAAACTGAACAGAAAAATTATTCTGTGATTCGTTTAGATGCAATTCATTGATATAGCTAATTGACTGGGTGAAATTGTGTTTAAATTCGGGTGAGCCTACGAGGATTCCATTGATGAATAAGTTGGTGAAGGTGGCGCGGGGTTGGATTTTATTCGATTCGATTTTTGTAGGTGTGAAATAGGTAATACCATTTGTACCAGTAAAATACAATTTTCCACTTCCACCCTTGTAAGCAACTCCCCGCAGAAAACTATTGCCCTGCAATCCATCATTCACATCAAAATAAACAAATTCATTTTTTATTGGGTTGTATTTTGCAAGCACTTTACCTGCAAGCCAAAGGTTTCCGTTATCATCCATGAGCATACATTCTATATCTCTTAACACTTTTGAATTGTTATCATTTATTTGTTTTATTTTATATTTTCCATTTGCAGATAAATTAATCTTATTTAAACCTCCGCCAAATGTCCCTACCCAGATGACCGAATCGCCCTGGCGTACCACTTGCCTTACAAACGCTGAGCTCAGTGTATTGTCACCGTTACCATTGTAGCTTTTGATTTTATTAATAGTGCCATCCGGATTTAGAAAAATATGATTTAGGCCGAGATCTGTTCCAACCAGTAATTCGTTTTTAATGGGATCGGCATAAATAAACGCAACCCTGTCTGATAGTAATCCTTTAATTGCACCTTTTGCAGAGATATGTTCAATTGCGAAATCATTCTTGCTTTTATAATTAATGCGACTAAGACCGTTATTCCAGGACCCGGCCCACACCTGGTTTAAAGCATCCGTAGCGACAGCTGTGTAATTTGCGGTTGTATTATTATTACTCATACCTGGCCTTAGGTTGACAATACTTCCATCTTTATTTCTGACGCTTATACTTGTTTCAGTGGCAATCCACAATCGACCCGTTTTGTCTTGGGACAAGGACCGGATGTTGCCACTTTCTAGCCCGGAATTTGAAGGCTGAAATCTCGTGTAATGATTTCGAGTAATGTCATAATAATTCAATCCGCCATTCCCTGTACCAATCCAAAGATTACCTTTTTCATCTTCCAGCAAGGCCCGTACATGATTTGAAGAAAGTGTATTACTGGAATTAGGTGTTCGCTGTAATAATTGAAATGGCTTTTGATTCAAATCTGCGATATTTACTCCTCCATCAAAAGTACCTACCCACAAACAGGATGATCTATCTATAAAAAGAGTGTTGACCAAATTATCAGAGATTGTGGATTTAACGTATTCAATAGGATTGAATGAGACAACGTTTCCTGAATTTGGATGAATCTTTTTTAGTCCTGAGGTGCTGCTAAGCCAAAAATTTCCTTCCGCATCTTTTTGTAAACTATAAGAATTTGGGATATTTCTGATAGTAAATGTATATACAGCAACTTGTTTTAATTTGCTTGAGTCGAGCTTAACTGGTACTAGCGACTGTTTATACAAGTTATGTATGGCATCAGCAGCCAGTCTATATAAACCATGTTCCATACTTATGTATAAGTCACCATTGTCATCGGGGTGCAAAGCAGTTGCAATACCTAATGATGGGTCCAACACCATACTCCTGCCCGTGTTATCTGGTCCAAATAAACTGATACCACCTGCATGTGTCACCCATACTCTATTTTCAATATCGTGTTTGATGTCGAATAGGGGCCAGACCAGGTGTGAAACATCAAAAGGGACTCTCGTGAGTACATTATTTTTTCCCACCACATAAACGTTGATTTTGTTAGCAGAAACCGTAAATATCTGATTCCTTACTACTAACAGCTTTAATATTGGTTCTGAAAGCAATGCTTCATCAGCTTTATTTGCTGTCTGTATTTTTTGGAATGCCATTACCGAAGGATTAAATAAAGTAAGACCGGCTTCTGTACTAATCCATATGCTGTTGTTATTAGCCAGGCACAGGCCAGAGATACGATTAAAATAAGCAGATTTATTTCCCCCTGTATTGTTATAATATACTTCAGTTGTGTATCCATCATAACGATTAAGGCCGGAATTTGTACCTATCCAAATAAATCCTTTTTTGTCCTGTAGTATGGCCGTGACCTCACCGTTTGAAAGCCCATTGTCCACGGTGAGGTGTCGAAATCTTAAATTTGACGCTTGAGCAAATAAACAAATACCACAAACGCTAAAAAATATTGACAATATAAATACCTTCATTGTCCTCTTTTTTTTCATATAGCAATTCATTAGCAGAGATCAAATAGGGTAAAATTCAGTCAATATTTTTGCTCCAAAAACACTTTATCAGCCCCATATTGCTGCAAAACCACTTCCATTATTATTGGTGAAAAGATAAATCTTTCGAGAGCCTAATTTGGAAAGCGGTTCAATATAAATGCCCAACAACTACTGGCTTCTACTTCCATTCTTCTGTACCTACTACTTTCGAAGAGGGGCCAGAAAATTGGTCAAAAATTATTCATTTTATCGGCACTACTTTGAATACCATCCCAGGCTTCTCTACAGCAATATACATAAAGCCATCATTACCCATTTCTACATTACGCATCCGTCCAAGGTTAGAAAACAATTTTTCCTGTTTAACTACTTTGTTGTCCTTCATTACACAACGGTTCAAATACATAAAACGCAAGGAGCCAACCATAATATTACCCTTCCACGCCGGATATCTGTCGCCGGTAACAATGGTAGTGCCGCAAGGTGCAATGGATGGTATCCAGTAACTTTCCGGCTGTTCCATCCCTTGTTTTTTGCTGAGGTTTGTTATAGGCTTACCGCTATAATTAATGCAATAACAGATAACGGGCCAGCCGTAATTAGCTCCTTTCCTGATGATATTTAATTCATCACCTCCACGGGGGCCATGTTCGGTTTCCCAGATAGTACCCGTTTCTTTATCTAGTACCAAACCCTGCGGATTGCGGTGTCCATAGCTCCAAATGCTTGCTTTACTGTTTGCATCCTTTGCAAACGGATTGTCTTCGGGAATACGTCCATCATCAAATAGCCGGTGAATTTTTCCATTATCGTTATCAGTCTTTTGTGGAAATTCTTTTTCATTACCTCTTTCTCCAACAGAGAAATATAAATACCCTTTCTCATCAAACATTATTTTAGAACCAAAGTGATGTTTGGTTCGGGTATATGGATTTGCTTCAAATATTTCCTGTACTTCTGTAAACACATGGTCTTTTATTTTACCCCGTACAATAGCCGTTGTGGTCATCACTACACTATCGGGCTTTTTAAATTTTGAGTACGACATATACACCCAACCATTTTTCTCATATTGCGGATGCAATTTTATGTCTAACAAACCCCCCTGCCCTTCGGCTAAAACCTGCGGTGTGCCTTTTATTAATTTCTTATTACGATTGTGGTCAACGTGATACAACTGTCCGGTGCGGTCGGTAATTAAATAATTGCCATCGGGCAATTGAGCAAAACCCCACGGGCTTAACAAATCTGTAGCTATCGTATCTAACCTTACGGTGATTCCGGCAGATGAAAAAACATTTGAAACAGGTTTGCTGGCTGGTCTAAAATCGTCGGTTTCCTTAATAAACTTTACAAACATTAAGGCCATTTTTTCAATGTCTTTATTTCTCAAGGCACTATCATAAGCAGGCATTCCAAAATCGGGGCTTCCATATTTTATACTACGGATAATAGAATCTTTTGTAGTACCGTACTTCCATTTTCTATCTACAAAGGCTTCCATTTGCTGGCCATGGCAGCCGGAACAGTTGTCGGCGTAAATCTTTCTTATTCTTTTCTCTGATGCATTAGCTTCTCCATACTGTTCTTTTTTTATAAAACCGAACACTATGACTACACTCGTTATTAACAGAAGTACTTTGTATTTTTTTCCCATTTTATTCATTGTGTGTTTCAATTTTTTTTGATGTTTGTCAATTACTAAATACATACAATTTTTCCGGTAATTTTTTTATTTGCTTCGTGATAATTTGTTCTTAGTTTAGGTTAGCGAAGGTACCCCATTAAATTGTGGCAGCTTTAACCGATCGCATTTCGCTTTTCTTACGAAATATTTTTTTCAACATTATTGAAGCATCGATCTTTTTAGCATCAATTGATTGTATCTGCATAAAATAATTTTCCGCTTCTCCAAGATCACCCGAATTATAAAGACTTAGACCTATTTCATACAAAAGCTGCCATTCCGATAAACCCGAGGAACGGTTCGCACCAGCTTTCTGAAATTTCATGATATCCTTAAAGGCATCAGCAGCCTCATTATAACGCCCTGCACCATTCAGTATCATAGCTAATATAAAACGGAATTGCTGTGCTTCACCCTGGTTGATATTAATACATCTCTTTACTAATAGCACAGCATCATCCATTTGCTGCGGATTGACAATTGAATTCTCGATTCGATAAAAATCGATTAGCGCCTTAACATATTCAAAGGCTACTGATACGTCATCCGGATACAATTCTGTCAATCTCCGCAACTCCTTAAGCTGCGCATCACGAATACTTAAGTCACCTAAACTCATGTTGCTTGCTGCTTTTGCCACCATTTCCAGAGCCTCTTCATTACCCGGCTCCATTTCCAAACCTTTTTTCAGGGCAGAATAGGCAATGGCTACATCTCCGATATTTGGAGCGTTTCTGTAGCGGGCAATATTCAAATAATTTTCGAACGATAATGGTCGTTGCTTCTCGTATGCAGTGAACCACAAATTTTTATCCTGAAACGTAAATCTCTCATCTAAGCTGTCCAAAACAGAAACTGATTCATGTGTAAATAAGGCAACCGGAGCCAGAAATTCCAGAAGAGGTTTTTTTGCAGTATTTATTTCAGTATCAAGATACTGGAATGGATTATTACGGGCGGAAATAACCTGTGTTGAGAGAAGTGAGGGCACATCATACATTTTTATTCTTGCCAGATCCTGTGCAATACCGGGATGCTTCATTTTATTTTCCATTCCATCAAAATCAACAGGAAGCGGGTTTGCCGAAGCGAGAATAATAACATCAGCATCTGATATTTTCCACACCGTAACATGAGGGATTGCTTTACTTATGGTACTTACTACAAGTTTGAATATATCATTATTGATATCGTAAGTATGAAACCATTGAGCCACCACACCGTTGGGCTTTAATTTGGCTTTGCACAAATTAAAATATTCCAATGAGTACAAATTACCAATCCCTGCAATCCATGGATTGGAAGGCTCGCTGATGATGTAATCGTATTTTTTAGAATACGTTTTAAGATGGGTGATAGCATCATCAATATAAATCTTTACACGCGGATCTTTTATAAAGCTGTAATTCTCTTTTGCAAAAAAGTAATTGCAGTCTACAACTTCGGCGGCAATTTCTACAACATCAAGTGACTTTAAGGGATGGCGAAGCGCCGACCCGCAGGTAATGCCGCTACCTAAGCCTATCACAAGTGCATCGCCCGAGTTGGGATATAACATCAGCGGAATCTGCCCCAATAATACCTGCGTTTGTAAATCGCCAACGGTACTTGCATCGGCTTTGCCATTAATAACCAATGTCCTTTGAATGGTATCGCCAAATTGAGATTCGCGGACTGCTACATTAGCATTTACCCCTTCTTTATGCCAAAGTATTTTATGACCATCGTTCTGCTGCTTATTAAATTCGCTATAAGATGGTACTTCCTGGGTATACAATGTGCGAAATGCTCCTGATATTAAAAAATTCTGATTCCAGGCCGGAAAAAGAATTTTATAACCTAAACCGAATACTACAAAAGCTATTGCTAAACCCATCTTTAACCGGGTTGAAAATCCAGCTTTATATAGTATCATAAATCCCAACAATCCATTAAACAACACACCTAACTCAAGAGATAATTTAATTCCGATAGATGGGATTAGTACCAACCCGGTAAACAATGCACCAGCTACGGAACCTATCGTGTTGATTGAAAAAATTCCGCCAATAGATTTTCCTACAAACTGCATGTCGCTGTTAGCTATCCGGCTTGCAACCGGAAGCGACATCCCTGAAAATATGGTTGGTACAACCATGATGCTAAAACAAAGCAGAAACTCCAACGTGAGAAAGGTTGAAAAGTTTTCAGGCTCGTTAGAAATACGAGCCGACAATTTTGTTAAATAATAAGGTAGCCGCTCATAAAGCGGAAGCATCAATATCATTGATAAGGCAGTGCCATACTGGCAAATAGCTAAAAATGTAACCAGGTTCTTGATTCTTTTTATAATGAGCGAAACAATTAAACTGCCCAAAGCAATTCCGCTGATAAAAGCTATCAGCATTAAAGTAAACGAATAGGTAGTGGAACCGAGAATATTGGAGAGCAGTCGTATCCAGGTTAATTCATACAGCATGGCAATAAAGCCGGATACTAAAGCCGTGATAAGGGCAATGCGGATAGCTATTTTTGAAAATTTTTGTTGACCTCTATCTTCAACTTCATGGGCAACAATTTTTTGTTGAATGCTGTTGTTGATAAATTTTGAAGCAACAATTGCGGCTAACCCAATCACTATATTAACCAAGGCCGCCACCCACACCGTGCTCTCTATCCCATATTTTCGGATAAGAAAAAACCCAGCTATCCCGGTGCCAATGACTGCTCCGAAACTATTGATATAATAAAGCACAGCAACATCCCTACCTGAATTGTTGATGCGCTTTATGAAAAATTTCGTGAGGATGGGAAGCGTTCCCCCCATTAAAAAAGTAGGCAGAATGAGTGTGATAAAACTCAGTATAAACTTACATGTGAGAAGTACGCCACGATTGGAAGCTCCATCAAAAGAAGATGCTGCGTGAATAAATAAGTTTCCAACAGTTTCGATAATAAGAGGATAGGCTACACAATAAACCCCGATTCCCACTTCGATCACTCCGTAAAACTTAAGGTGATTGGAGACCTTATCTGCATATTTACCCCAGTACCATGCACCAAGGGCTAACCCGCCCATGTAGGTAGCAAGTACAATCATATGCGAATACGCTGTACTTCCTATAAATAAAGCAAGATATTTTGACCATGCCACCTCATAAATAAGTGCACATATCCCCGAAAGAATAAAGAGAGCTATCACTACAATTTTGATATAAACAGACTTCATTGGTTTTTCTGAAATGAGCTTATTTTTTTACTAAGACAAAGCTTTATTTACAAGAAGGTATACCTATTCCACCAAGGTCGGTATACTCTTTTAACACAAGCGCATCAGCATATTTCCAATCGGGAGAAATTGACATGATTCTAAAAGAATCGGGATGATAAATCTCTTCCATGGCCCTGCTATAATTAATCCACCGGCAATATGCTTTGCCCATAGCTTCCCTGGCTTTCTCTATTTGTCCTGCTTTTTTATAGGTTGCTCCACGCACCTTGTAAGCATAATAAGAGCCGAGGTAAGCCATTTGCCTTACGTTTTTTATAGCCATATCCAGATGCGCATTGCCATTGCTTTTTAATGTGTTGATTATTGCCAATGCCTTTTCAGCACCCGCAAGCATTTCATCGGCTACCATGTACGACGATTTTTTTCCCTGACAATTACCTGCGGCCGAGGTGGGTATATCACATAAGTTGGAGCCTTTGGCAACGGTGGTTTCATTTGCAAACCCATCGATTGTTCTAAATCCCCCGCTCTTTGCAGAACTCCAGCAAGCTTCAGGGTACCAATGGAAATCATATATCCACGCTCCCATTACCAGTTCGGTTACTTTAGGAAGTTGCCGCGAAGCAAGTGCCCATGCCTGAAAAAGATCATCGGCTGCACTTGTTAGATATCTCTTTGCCAACATACTTTTAAGTGCATCATCGCTTAATTGGGGATTATAAGAAATTCGTCCCCAAAGCATTTCCATATACCAACGTCTTTCTACTTCCAGTTGACCGTTCAGTGATTCGTTCTTACAGAAATAAGTGCGGCTTGGATTATATCCATCGGTACCCAGATAAATACCAGCTATTGTTTCCTTTGAAGGAATTCCGTGAATAAAATCTCGAACAAATTGGGGATCCCCCCAATTAAAATAGAAATAGTCATCGTTCCGAACGGTTAGCCATGTTTTCGCTCCCAATTTTGCCACGGTTTCAATTTCATTTGACCATCGTGGAGTTGTAGTAGAATAAGTATGTGCCTGGGCATATTTAACCGAATAATTCATTGTTACATTGGGTAATGACTTAATGGGCGAATAAATAGAATCCCAAATCTCTGGCGTTGTTCTAACGGCTCTGTGTATAAGGTTGAATTTGCGTGTTGGATTTTCTTTTAAATAGTCATGCACCGCCTTACCAATAGCATTCCAAGTCCAGGTTGTATTTCCGATAAAAGATCCACTCAAACCATCACCGGCAGTAATGCCAAAGCCATCCAATTCAGGATAGGTGTGAATGAGGGCACGCATGCTTTTATACATATAATCAATGGTGACCGGGTTGGTAGTATCCTTGTTTATTGCTGGATACTGGTCTTGGGCATAGTCAACGTATAAGTTCCAGTTAAAGAAATAGAATTTCATTCCCCGGTCGTGTGCATACTTCATTATTCCCCTCCAGAATGTAACGCGTTGCTCGTGGCTTAACTCTTTTACATACCCGTCGAAACCTTCAATACGGGCCAGGCTGGCCTTTGGATAATCATCAAGTTTTACCAGCGCCGGAAAAGGATGATGCACCCACACTGACAAAACATTGTAACGATTTCTGGCTTGCTCATCTATTAATTTTTGCCAGAAGGTTACATCCCAAACATGCGGTATGGCTTTTCTTTCAGAGTTTGAAGCCCACGTGCCAATATACGTTGGAACACGCCTGTCGAGCGGCAGGTTAAGCTTCATTCCCCTGGCTAACAAGTGCGGTTTCTCTTCATTATTAAATGAACCGGAGAAACCATCTTGTAAAATATTTTCAGCAATTTGAAAACCGCCATACATAGCGCCATTTATGTCGCCACCTATCACCCAGTGTGAATGCTTTCCTTTTTTGGTAGTACGCAATGCATAGGCTTGTTCGCTAAGGTTGCGGGGTATTGTGCCGCCCTCACCCGAAAGTAATCTTGTGGCAGCTGAGTTTGAAGACAAGGCAATAACAATCTTTTTGTTGGCATAACCCGGTTTAAGAGCGGAAAGAGGCAACATTATCACAGCAAATCCTTTCGATTCAAGTGCTGCTTTTACATCGCTGGCAGCAAATTTTATTTGAGGTATTGAATTGTCAGAAAACACGCCGATTGGCTGCGCCGAAACAATACATTGAACACCCATTGTGAGAGCAATGAAGATATAGACTCGCAAAAAAAATTTCAATGGTACAAGCATATCAATTCGTTGTTTTTGACCTTAGACAATTCTGGTCTGTTTATTATCAAATCTGAACATCTGTCAACCTCGTGAATAATCAATTACTCTTTGAATCTTATCCAATTTAAATTTATTGATGGAGCGGAATTATTGAACTTCACTTCTTCTGCCATTCTAAAAATTAAAAAAACATGTTTTAAACCAGCCGGAGCTTTGACTCTACATTCTCTTGTAACATAAGCCCTTTGAGTTTCTGTACTATCATAAGCGCAAGCGCCAACTAAGGGTCCTGTTGCACTATCCAGTCGCAATTCAATACTGCCCGGTTTAACAGCTGAGAGCCGTGCTTGAAATGTTAGTGAATCTTTTGCCTTAGTTCCAAAATCAATTAAATAAGAGGAGTAGCTCAAATCTTTCATATTGGAAATGTGCCTGCTGGGTACTTTATCATTCGCGTCGCCTGTTCTTAGCACATTATAACAAATAAGGTTCTCGGCTTCAATCTGTGTGAATGCACTTACTGAAGGTGTTTCAGGAGTGAGCCCGGCTGCTAAAATTATGGGTTCACTTATGGGCGGTTCAACAATGGCACCCGTTGATGATAGTGTAAACCAGTCAATATTTGCAACACTGCCTGTTTTAGCTTTATACACCAGGTAAATATTTGTAAGTCCCTCAATATTTTTGAGGTTTGTAGTTATTGTTTTATATGATGATAAACTACCTGTATTTGGCACTTTCATCTTTCCCAGTAATTTGCCATTTGTTTTATGCTGGCGAATTTCGATTGTTCCGCTGTTGCTGGCCGATGCCAGCTTTATCGATAAGGTTGCATTAGCAGATACATTAAAAATTCTGGGATAGTAAAGTGAGGCGTTATTCGTCATGTTACTAACAACGAAACCTGAATCTATCTCTTGCTTTTTTGTTCCATCAGAAGCTGCAAAATACCATTCAGCCTCAATTTTTTTTGAGCAATCATATTGACCTACTCCAATAAATGAATCGCCAACATCGCCATCAGCAACAATGTCGCCGTTGTCTTTATAATGCACATAGGTTAAATGTGTTTTACGAAAAAATTTACCTACATCGCCCATTCCAAAAGCACAATAGCTTTGATTGTTCCAATGAAAAATCGTTGGGTGATCAATCCATTTTTTATAGAATTTACCTCTGTATGTATAAGGCCCATAAATATTAGTAGCTGTTGAATAATCAGTGCCATGCCCGTTTAAGTAATAGACCCCGTTGTGTTTGTGCAGATAAGATCCATCTCCCTTCCATGCAACTGAAGTGTGGATAAGGTCTTTAGGTTCTTCGGCCACCGAAAACATATCCTCATTTAGCCTTGCAATCTTATAAGGAAAACCGCCTGTAATGATGTAAGGAGTTTTATTGACATCGTCATCAATAAAAACAGTAGGATCATACTTAATACCATCAATTGATTTTCCTATAACGTCTTTGTAAGGACCTCCGGGCCCATTGGTGCTAACTGCAACACCGGTTTTCCAGTTCCCTGAAACGTAAAAATAATATTTGCCTTTTCTTTCAGCACCGTCTACGGCCCATGCATTATTTGTTGGTCCGACCCACATATCTTTCGGAAAAAGATTAAATTCCAAGTTCCAATGCACCAAATCCGAAGATGACCAGATCCACCAATCGTACATTCCATAAAAACTATTAACCGGTTCCCGGTCGTGGGATGCAAAAAGATAAGCCTTGTTATTAAAAATGTGGATGTGTGGATCACAAACTCCCAAATTCTGAATAATGGGATTGTTTACAACTTTTAAAGCTGAAGAGCCATTCCTGGTTTGTGCCTTTATATGTTGGCTGAACAGACCAACTGGAACCAGCATAAAAGTAGCAGCCGCAATTATTACCCAGATCGAAAATTTTATTGAAGTCATATTTGCATCATGTATTGCCAGTTAGTGATTCATCTAACTTCATTTTCAAGAGACATTTAATACAGTTTCAATTAATCGCATTTGGGTTTTCCAACACCACCCAGCTCTGTATAATCCTTTAATTGAAATGCATCAGCATAGTGCCAATCCGGTGTAATGCCAACCGTCCTGAATCTATTGCCTTTATACAAGGCATCCATTGAATTTACATACTTCATCCACCAGCAGTATGCTTTACCCATAGCCTCCCGTGCAGCCGGAATTTGATTGGCTTTTTTAAAAGTAGCCGCACGAATTTTATGCGCAAAATGAGTTGTGAGATATGCCAGTTGTTTGATGTTAGTTATTTTCAACTCAAGGTTAACATCACCCTGACTAGTTATTCCGTTTATCAACGTAAGGGCACTTTGAGCATCTGCTTCCATTTCATCCGCAAGCTGATAAGTAGTTTTTTTAGTACTACAGGTTCCGGCAGCTGAACTTGCAACACTGCACAAATTCGAAGAGGATGATCTGGCAACTTGTGCTGCCGCGAAATCATCAAGGAATCTAAAAACAGACCCCCCATTACTGGGATACAAAGAAGCTTCCGCATACCAGTGTGCATCCAGGCCCCAACTTCCCTGTGTTAGCTCCTGAACCTTTGGCAACTGCTTTGAAGCCAGCGCCCATGCGTTAAAAAGCGTTTCTGATGAAACTTTCGGGAATCGCTGAGCCATATGTTTTTTAAAAACATCATCAGTAATATTTTTATTATAGGCGATTCGCCCCCACAATTGTTGAATGTACCAGTTTCTCTCAATTTCCAACTGGCCATTCATGGTGGTATCCTTATACCAATAAGTCCGGGTAGGGTGATAAATGTCGGCACCAATATTAAAACTATTGATTACCTGCCTGTAAGGGATATTTTTAAGATAGGCCCGTACAAATTCAGGATCACCAATATCCATGTAGAAATAGTCATCGTTGCGTAGCGTTAACCAGGTTTTTTGACCTGATTTAGCTGCATCAGCCATATCGGCATCATACCACTTGGGCGTAAGCGTCGAATACATGTGCGCATTGGCGTACTTCACCTCATAGTCAAACTTCATATTGGGCAGCTTTGTCAACGGTCCCCAATCTTCATATAATTTTAGAATACCTGCCCCAAGACCGCGGTGAATCATTCTAAATTTTCTATCTGGGTTTAGTAATGCATAATCGTAAGCAGCTTTTCCATATGCTTTAAATGTCCACGGGCCTCTGGCATCCTTAGGTAGCTTCATATTATCGCCTGCACTAATTCCAAAACCATCCAATTCAGGATAGGTTTCCAGTAGCGCTTTCATACTCTTACTTAAATAATCGAGTGTTACAGGGTTGTCTTCTTTTTCTGTGATTACGCCTGGATACATATCTTCCGCATATTCAGCAGCAACATTCCAACAGAAAAAATAGAACGAAAAACCACGGTTGTGAGCATAGGTCATTACCTGGCGCCAAAAAGCAACTCTTTTTTCATGAGTGAGGCTGGGGTCAGCAAAACCAAAAAATCCTTCAATGCTCGGCAAAGAAGCCTTTTCATACTCAGGCACCATAACCAGCGCTGGGAATGGGTGATGCACCCACACTGATAAAACATTGTACCGGTTACGGGCTTGTTGGTCTAACCAGGTTTCCCAGAATTTCATATCCCACACATTCTTCACTGCGTGCTGGGTAGAAGTATTACCCATATATCCCGAATAGGTAGGCACTCTTCTATCCATCGGCAGATTCAGTTTTATGCCTCGCTCCTTAAGGTCTGGTGAAACCTTTTCATTATAAATGCCCGACAAACCATCGAAACTTATATTTTCTGCAATTTGCAATCCACCATACATCGCACCATTTGCATCGCCTCCAAACACCCAATGCGTGCCCTGATTTTTCGTTGTTGTTTGTAGTGCATAAGACTGCTCTCCAAGTCCACTGGGTACTTTTCCTCCTAACGCAGCAAACAATTGTATGATCCTTTTATCCGACTCTAGTGCGATGACGACTTTTTTGTTCGAATAGTTAGATTTGAGCTTCGACAAGTCGAACATTTCTACCTGAAAACCCTTTGATTCGAGTGCCTTCTTTACATCGCCGGCAGCAAATTTTATTTGCGGAACAGTATTGTTCGAGAAGATGCCTACCGTTTGGGCAAAAAGCAGTGCTGGTATTGCAAACAACATAATTCCCAGTATGCACAGTAGCTTCATGTTTTTTTGAAAATTGGTCTTCATCGATAAATAGATTTGTTAGAAATTAAGTCTCATGCATTTTAAAAAAACCGACGGATAAATCCGCCGGTTTATGTCTGCTTCGGATTTATTTACAGTTTGGAATGCCAACCCCACCAAGGTCGGTGTAATCTTTTAATACATCGGCGTCGGCAAATTTCCAGTCGGGAAGAATTTTCATATTTCTAAACGCAGTCCCATGATAATCTACTTCCATCGCCCTGGTATACGACATCCAGTTGCAGTATGCCATGCCCATCTCGTTACGGGCTTTATCTGTTTGTCCGGCTTTTAAGAATGTTGCGCCTCTAACCTTGTGGGCATAATACAGACTAAGAAATGCCATGTGTTTGATATTATTTATCGCAACCTGCAAATCCTGATTTCCGCCACTCTTCATTTTATCAACAATACCAAGAGCAGTTTGAGCATCCGTCTGCATTTCGTCGGCAACTGTGTAGCTCGATTTTTTCCCATCGCAGGTACCGGCTGCCGAGTTGCTGATATCGCATAGGTTGGAACCTTTTGCTACTGTGGTTATTTTAGCATTCTTATGTGTACTCATATTTGCAAAATCAAATACCGTTCTAAAACCGGTACATCTCCCTGTATCGCTATTGCATCCTTCGGGATACCAGTCGAAATCGAGACTCCATTTATCCATAATGAGCTCTGTTGCACGAGGCAAAGGCCTTGATGCCAGCGTCCAGGCTTTAAAGAGGTCTCCTCCTGAAACAGATGGAAAACGTTTGGACAACATATTCTTGAAGACATCATCGCTTATGTTCGGATTGTAAGAAATTCGTCCCCAAAGCATTTCCATAAACCAGCGGCGTTCAACCTCCAGTTGCCCGTTCAGTGCCGGATTTTTATAAAAATATGTACGGGTTGGCGTATAGCCATCCGAACCAACGTACATGCCGGTCACAACTTCTTTCTGTGGTATGCCTGCCATAAAATCGCGTACAAATTGATGGTCGCCCCAGTTGATATAGAAATAGTCGTCGTTACGAACTGTCAACCAGGTTTTATCATCTTGTTTTTTAATTGCATTAATAGCGCTTGTTGTCCAGGCAGGTGTTGGAGTTGAGTACATATGAGCCTGAGAATATTTTACCGAATAGTTTGAAGTTGCATTCGGTAGCTTTTTGAGTGGGGCATATTGTTTATTCCAAATCTCAGGCGAGGAGCCAATGCCTCTGTGTATCAGGTTAAACTTTCGCTTTGGATTATCCTTAAGATAATCATATACAGCTTTGCCCATTGCATCCCAGGTCCACTTCGTTTTTAATACATTATCGTTATTAAATTCCTCGCTTGCCCTTTGCATTCCATCCCCGGCAGATATTCCGAAACCAGCCAAATCGGGATAGGTAGCGATTAGTGCCTGCATGCTCTTATACATGTAATCCAACGTTGTAACATTTGTACGTGCTTCGGTAATATTGGGATACTGCGTTTTTGTAAATTCAAGATGAATGTTCCAGTTGAAAAAATAGAACTTCATACCGCGGTCTTTTGCATACGACATCACTTCCCGCCAAAAAGCCACACGTTTTTCATGATTCCATTCTTTTACAAAACCATCAAACCCTTCTATTCGTGGCAACGAAGCTTTTGGGTAATCGGCCAGCTTAACAAGTGCAGGAAATGGATTATGTACCCACACCGACAGAACATTGTAGCGATACCGTGCCTGTTGGTCAATCAGTTTTTTCCAGAACGTGATATCCCATACATGCGGGATAGCCAACCCGGTTGAAGTTGACGACCAGCCACCCACATAAGTAGGAACGCGTTGGTCAAACGGCATATTTAGTTTCATGCCCCGGTTTAACATGAAAGGCGTTTCCTGGCTATTGTAGGTTCCGGTCAACCCGTTGGCGGAAATATCTTCTGCAATTTCCAATGCACCATACATGGCGCCGTTGATATCTCCACCAATCACCCAATACGATTTTTGGGGAGAGGAATTGGTCCGCAAAGCGTAAGCCTGTTCCGCCAGTCCGGCAGGTATGTTTCCACCCTGTTTTTTAAAAACAGCGAAGGCCTGGCTGCTGGATCCCCAAAGAATTACAATCTTCTTTTTCGAATATTTTGCATTAAGAGCAGATAATGGGAGCATTTCCACGGTAAACTTTTTGGACTCAAGCGAAGTTTTAATGTCTCTGGCAGCAAATTTAATTTGCGGCACATTCGGGTCATAAAAAATGCCGATCGTTTCAGCAAAAACCGTCACGGGTAGGGCAAAAGTCACGATGCACATTGTGCAAATACGTACCATCATTTTTGCAATCGAAAACTTTATCATAATTAAACCTGCTTTATAAATTTAAAATAGACCATCGTTTGGCCGGAAACTTTTTGGAGATCGTGGTTTGAACCTTTATCAGCATAATCGTCATCGTTAAACAAGACCGGGGTCCCAATAAATGGTTAACAAGCCTTACTATTATCACTGTCAAATCTATTTTTTGGTAATGACAGTAGCCTGCCGAGGAGTTCAGTAATGTTGCTGTACTGTACAATTATCCCAGGCTTACTTCCATCAGCTGGCTTTCTCATCCCTTATAACTCCAGTAACGGTTCGGCGCCGGGCATGTATACATCGGGAGGCAACAAATAAAACCAAAGCAAGCCTGATCCAATCAGTTTCTTAGTTACCAATCCACCGATGTTTGCTCTATTAACTAAACAATTCTACCTATCCACCGGTAGGCGCTGCTCCTTTGTTCCAAAAAGTTGCTCGTTTATACAAAAGAACCTGATTATTGAGATGTAAACTTTGTTAGATGAACCGCATCTCCACCACGCTCGCCAGGATATTAGGCGTACAAAACAGCTTAAGAAAGAGTTCTTTAACCTCTGTCAGATCGAGCGGCATTGCCTGCGCAAATAACTTCCAGAGCTTTTTTGCCACCTACTTATTTTCTGCAAAAGAAGGATTTGCTTTCGGGGATATCAATCGCTTTCTAGCCTTATTGTTTAATAACCTCCGGGCCAATTGCACGGTAGGCAACAGCTTTTGCTGCGCGATACTAATGACGGAATGAGAAATCCTGAAAAAAAAATAATGCAGTCTTCTTCATCGAAAATTTGTCTACCTGCCCATTAATTTCTACCGGTTATTTAAAGCAACCATTTTTACGAATATCAGTTCGAATACTTCAGGAAGATCACTCCGTTTGTATTGATTGTAAACTTCAAGTCAGAGATTTCTTGCGCATTCCATACGTCACGCAGCCTGGTTGCGGTTAAAATGCCAGCCCCAAAATCTTCCCGTTTTAAAGAAATGGTTTTGCCGGTCTTCGACCGGTTGAAAATTCCTATCCAACCATCCTTGCTGTTTTTCTTTCCCACTTTCCATATCTCAACGTCGCCTTGTTCGTAAACCATGTTGCCCATTACCCCATTCTGGTTGCACTCCAGCACATCCTTATTTGTAATGAGTTTTAAGGAAAAATCGTCCAGGGTTGGCAAATCGCCTCCCATCATTAAAGGGGAAGCAGATAATGCCCGAAGTGTAATGAAAGTATACATTTGGTCTTTGGTAAAATCACTCTTGCGGTTAAAGCCTTTACCGGCGAGTAATTCAAATTTTGCAAGTTCTCCTGCTTCCATTTTCTTCAGTAATTCACCTTTCGACTCATTTCCTTTTACGCCTTTTGGCTTAGGACTCATCAATTGCAATTGACCAAAAGGAATCATATCCATATCAATCCAAAAGCCAGACTCTTCTTTACCCTGCCATTTGCGCCAGGCTTCAAAACATTCATCAATACCTTTTTGCTCGTCCCAAATATCGGGGGTAACACGGAGCATCTGTGCTTTCTTAAATGCTTCAAGATGGTTTGGATCCACATCCCCGCCAGGGCTTAGGCTCAATACCATTGGACGTCCGCTTTGCGCAATGGCATTTGCTACCGCTTTCACTTCTTCGGGAAAAGGAACGATGTCATCATATTTCAAAAAATCCACCCCCCACTCAGCCATTTGCTTTACCAGTGAGTTATAAAATTCCTGAGCACCGGGTTTACTCATATCCACTCCATAATTTTGCGAGTTCCATGCACATATACTTGTAGTGTCAGCAATATCCTGTGCAAAAAACTTTGTTCCCTTAACCCTGATGTTTGCTTTAACTGCGGCCCTTGGAATTCCCCGCATTAAGTGAATGCCAAATTTTAACCCAAGTTGATGGCAACGGTCAGCAATGGGTTTTATTCCATTGGGGAAGTACGTTTTTGACGGCTGTAACAGGCCAAATTCGTTGAAATTTAATTTTGCTGCGTGTTTTTCTGCAGCGTAAATCGTTCCTTCCTGCAACTTAAATTCTCCAAACCATCCAGCATCAATTACAAAGAACTCGTAACCGTACGGCTTCAGCTTTTTTGCAAAAGCTTCCAAATTATTATACGCCGCTTTTTCGTGCAGGTAAACGCCGTAGCTGTCGAAACTATTCCACCCCATGGGCGGTTTCCTTGCAAGAGTCTGAACTGTATTTTGAGATTTTTTTGCACTGCCGCAAGCAACCAAAATAATTATTAGCACACTAAATAAAATGACTTTCATATTTTTTGATTTCTTTAAAGTATAATTTGTTGAATCGTATGATGTAATCAGCGGTCTTTCTTTTCCTTTGGTGTTAATGCATCCTTAGCAGTTTTTAAAGGCCAGAGCTCATGGCCAGTGCGGGCCGATTTAAACAGCGTTTCAAATGCTTTTACCAACGCTGGTTGTTGCGCCGCCAGGTTCTTTTTTTCTTCTCTGTCATTGGCCAAATAGTAAATCTCCATAGTGCTGTCTGGCGCCATGCGAACAGCTTTCCAATCGCCCATGCGAATGGCCTGGGCGGTGGCTTTTCCTTCATGAAACTCCCAGTACAAATAAGGATGCTTTTTTTGAATTGCCCTATTCCCCGTGAGCAAAGGGTAAAGCGAAAGTCCTGCTGTAGGGATTTTTTTGTCTAAAGGTTTGCCTGCCACCTCGGCAAGTGTGGGCATCATGTCCTGGAAACCGCTGATAAAATCGGTCGTGCTGCCGGCATTAATTTTTGCCGGCCAAACTACAATCATCGGCTCCCGGATGCCACCCTCGTATACATCCCGTTTCATGCCTCGCAATCCACCGCTGCTGTTGAAATACGAAGGATCAGCTCCGCCTTCCTTAGCCGGGCCGTTGTCGCTGCTAAAAACAATTAATGTATTTTGATAAAGGTTGTTTGCTTTTAAGTACTCCACCACTATACCGATGCACCTATCTAAATGGGTAATGCAGGCTGCATAAGCAGCTTTAGGATATGCCTGCGAATTGTAAGCGCCAAAACTGTTATGCGGTGTCCCACCCTGTGAACTCATTATAAAAGGAACTTCTGCAAACCTGCCTTTGTAACTGGCAAAAATGGAATCTTCCGGGACCAGCAACTCGGCATGAGGTGTGGTGTAAGCGAGGTATAAAAAGAAAGGTTTGCTTTTATTGTTGCCGATGAATTGCAAGGCTTCGTCGGTAAACAAGTTGTTGCTGTACAATTTTCGTTTCCCGTTTTTGTTTTCTTCAATTTCAATGCGCTGGCCATTGCGAAACAGGTAATCGGGAAACTGGTAGTGCGCATGGCCCTGATTCAGGAAACCGTAGCTGTAATCAAAACCTTGTTTGGACGGCTCTCCTATGGTGCCTTCCACGCCCAAGCCCCATTTGCCAATGATTGCGGTGGCATAGCTGCGGGCCTTCATCACCTCGCCCAGCGTAAAGTCTTTGTCACGCAGTTCTAACCCGGCGCCAAAACCATGGGGACCATTTTCGTAGTTGCCCCTTACTCTGGCATGGCCAACATCCCGGCCCGTCATCAACACCGCCCGTGACGGTGCACACACCGGCGCACCGGCGTAATGTTGCGTGAACAACATGCCCGCTTTTGCCATTGCATCGAGGTTGGGTGTGCGAATTTCCTTTTGCCCGTAGCAACCCACATCGCCATAACCCATGTCATCGGCAAGGATGTAGATGATGTTCGGTTTTTGTGCCTGTATGACAGAAGTTGTTGCCAACATCCCCACCAGCAGAAAAAGCGTCCACCGTTTTTCTATCGTACCGCTTGTATCTTTTGTCATCTGCACGTTTAGGCCGCTGCCGGGAGCGGGTTGTTCTACTCGATTTTAAAATTTTTTCTTGTACCGTTTGCCTGCCGAATGCGCTGTAGTTCCTCCTGCAGCTCTTTTACCATTTCAGGACAAGACTCCGCAAGGTTTTTACTTTCCGTTTTATCAACCGACAGACGATACAACTGTATTTGCGTGGATAGGCCGATTTCAATTTTTTTATTCTTCAACCAATCAGGTGTCGGTTTTTCCTGCGGAGCAATGTATTTCCAGTCGCCTTTGCGCAGGGAAAATGTGAATGACTCTTCCAACATCACCGTTCTTCCCACCTTCGACTGGCCCAACAAAACTGGCAACGCATTTTCGCTATCGGGCAATACATCGCCGGGTAAGGGAACACCGGCAAGCTTTGCTAAAGAAGCAGCAACATCTATTTGCGAAAACAAGGCTTTTGACAAACCCGCTTTCACTCTCGCCGGCCAGTGTACAATTAGGGGCACACGGGTTCCGCCTTCAAACGCACTGTACTTGCCGCCACGGTACGGCCCTGCTGGTTGATGCGCCCCCACCAGTCTTTCAGCTTCATCATCGTAACCATCATCCAACACGGGCCCATTGTCGCTGCTAAAAATAACAATAGTGTTTTTATCTAATCCTTCTTCTTTTAAGGTTTTCATGATGGCCCCGGTAGCCCAGTCCAATTCTGCAATCATATCACCACGGCGACCCATGTTGCTCTTACCCACAAACCGTTCATGAGGTGTGCGGGGCACATGAATGTTGGCGAGGGAAAAATAAAGAAAGAAAGGCTGGCCTTTGCTGGCTTGTATAAAGTGTTGCGCTTTTTCGGTAAATGTGATCGCCATGTCTTCATCACGCCACCGGGCCTTCAGGCCACCCTTCATAAAACCGATGCGGCTGATGCCGTTGATGATGGTGCTACTATGTTGCGAGTCGGCTTTCATTTTCAACAGGTCTGGACGCTCCAGGCCGGTGGGTTCATCACCAATTTTTCCTTTATAGCTTACGGCAATAGGGTCGTTGGCATCAAGATTATAAACATTGTGATTTTCTACATAGACGCAGGGAACCCTGTCGGTGGTGGCGGGGATGATGAATGAATAATCAAAGCCAACTTCAAGGGGGCCGGGTGAAACTTTTTTATTCCAATCAATGCTGCCGATACCTAGCCCAAGATGCCACTTGCCGACTACTGCAGTTGTGTAACCGGCACTTTTTAAAAGCCGTGGCAAGGTTTGCGAGTGCGGCTTTATCAGCAAGGGAGCATCGCCGGGAAGAATGGCTGCGTTGTTTCGAAATGCATACATCCCTGTGAGCAACGAAAAGCGGGACGGCGTACAGGTAGCAGCAGTGCAATGCGCAT
Organism: Chitinophagales bacterium; assembly: GCA_031425835.1. Lineage (GTDB taxonomy): Bacteria > Bacteroidota > Bacteroidia > Chitinophagales > Chitinophagaceae > Flavisolibacter. Next base: position 13,837 of record JANPKD010000029.1, on the reverse strand, counting down.
CGGTGAAACGCAAACCATTTTTGGCAAGGGCATCTACGTTTGGCGTTTGCACGCCTTTGGCACCATAACAGCCAATGTCGCCGTAACCCAAATCATCCAAATAGATAATGACAATATTTGGCTTATCAGTTGTTGAAATTTTTTGGGCGAAAACATTCTTCGTTGAAAAAACCATCAACGAACAAAGAAAGCACCAGATAAGTTTTTCTCTATTCATACCTTAAACTATTTTTATTTGTTTGCGCCAGCCATTTGTTACCAGTACTAATATTTAACCAAGCGTTTAATCGAAATTTGGCAACAGGGGTTTTAAATAAGTTGAAAAAGGGGTCCCCTACGATTAAGGAACCCGGATGATTGCTATATGAGAAAAAAAATTGCACTCAAAGAGAAAATTTACTTTTTTCGAACCACCACCAGCCAATCTTCACCCGTGTCAGCAGGTGGATTACCTAACTGCACAACACTTCCTCCATTCACCTTCTTAACGGAGCCTGTTTGCACGGCCCCTCCAGTGCGGGGATTATACCACTGCACGGTATATGTTCCTTTAGCATTTGATAAATCCAATGATGACGTAGGTACGTATGCCAGGTAAACAAGATAGGTATCTCCTTCTTTAGCCAGGCAGTACTTTTCTTTTACGCCTGTTTGGTTATCAATAAGGTTATTTCGGTTGCTCATTTGCCAAAACGGAACGGGATTGTTTTGAAAAAACCGGATGGCGTGTCTGCAATAATCCCAGGATTGGTCACGGCTGCGAAAATCTTCGAGCACGAGATCATTTTCCGGCAGACTGTAGCCAAAATAATATTCCACACCAGCACCACCAGCCATAATATTTCCCCAAAGTGTTTGCTTGCGTATATCATGCAGGTCATAGCCAATTTTTTGGGCGTCGAAACCTTTATACCCGGGATCAGGAGGAACGCCCTGGCTTGCACTACCCTGTTCATCGTTTGCCACCACCCATTTTACTCCGGCACTATCGGAAGCCTTCACCCAGTCCAGCGTTTTTTTATGGGTATTATTCCAATTGTTTTGTAATGACACACCGGTTAGTGCGGAATTTTTCCCGAGAAGCGGGCGATATACTGCTTCATGCTGGCCGGGGAAAGTATGTAGTACAACAGTGTGACGATAAGGATCATTATTGCGGAAATAAGCTGCCATGTCCTTTCGTTGTTGCACCGACTGCGTATTTTCTTCTCCCAGGTTCCAATTGAGCGCCAACAAATATCCATACCTGGCTATCAATTCTCTATAATATAGTCGGCGCTCCCGGCCCAGGTCACCTCCATCCAATGCTTCAACTATAACTGTATCCTTATTGTTTCCCCGAGTATTGTCATCGGTTTCGTTTTCCTGTGTTTTAAAATGGAGTAACAATCCTTTGCTTTGAGCGTGTGCGAAAACGATCCCCCATTGATCAAGTTTAGAGCAGTCGTAATGAAGTTTTTCATTGCGTTTTACAAAAGGCCACACATTATCGCCATCTCCTCCGGCATTGTAGGTCAAAAACGAACAAGCATTGGCTCCCTTTGCGGATAAATAGTTGATGGCACCAATCAAGCCTTTACCCTTGCCATTCTTCCAGGTTGGGTCGCCCGATCTGTAATCATTCAGATGTGGCTGGTATTTTTTCAGCGGGACTTTTAAGGTGTAGGTGGCATCAAAATCCTCAAATGCTAATAAAGTTTCGGGAGCATCGGCGCCGGCTTTAATAAAGTATTGTTTGTTGCCTTGGAACTGCAGGTGGTGTTTGCGCACATATTCCAACCTTCCTTTGCTGCGGAAGTCAGCTCCTTTTTTATCTGTGGCGGCAACCATAAAACTTCCTGTTTTGCCATCATATGTTTTTACGGGTTCGCCTGCAGTATTTGATACAGCGGCATCTTTTCCCTTCACAAAAGAAATCGTATACAGCCATTTCCCTGTTTTATCAGGTGATAAATGTGCCCGCCATTTGGTGCCCCTGTCTGCACCTGTATTGGCCGCATTGCCATCAGCAGCAAAATAAGCCGGAACCGTGTATATTGGAGAACCGCTTTCGTGACGAAAACGCACTGTCATGCGGTAATCGGTAAACGGGTTAGGGTCTTTATCGAGTTCGTGGGCAAAAGCACCGTCCAGCGTAAGCGTTACTTTATGCCATTGCTTTAATTCACCTTCTATCCTCACCTCCCCGTTTCCGTCGGGCAAACGTTGGCTTACATCGCTGAATTTTAATTCCGGTTCCACAAGTTTCCGCTGCTTCACTTTTGTAACACCAGTCTTCAACTGCGCCAATATATCTTTTCCCTTAGTTACCGGCGCAAATGCAAGTCCAGCCCAGCGACCGCTGCTAAATTCCTTACCGTCGTTGCTGCCCCCTTTAGCAGAAACTTTTACAATGTCACCTTTTTTCAGTTCCACATTTTCCCTAAGGTCGTTGTATTGGGGGCCTTCTTCAAAGGCCTGGTTACTAATCGGGGAGTAATAGTTCATCACTTCTACATCGTTTACCCACACTTTAAACTCCGACTTGCCATCGCTTTCACCAACCGCCAGCAGCAACAGGTCGTACACACCATTTTGGTAAGGGAAAGGCATGGAAACAACAGCGTCTTTGTTTTTTTCCGGATTTACAGCCAGCCATTTTTTTTGATCCACATAAAACCGGGTGCCTGTTAAAGGAAAATCCACTGCTTTCATGATTGTAATTCCATCACCTGTTGCCAGTACCTTATCTACATAAGTCTGGGCCGATGCCGTACCGAATATGAAGCAGGCCAGTATCGCTATACCTACTTTTAAATAATTTTTTCTAATCATTTTTCAAGTTGTTTATGCTGTTTATAACTAGTTGCGATTAATGCAATTCAAATCCTGAAAAGCTTGCTCCAAGCGCTGGCTAAAGCTTTTTTCTGCCTCTCGCAGCCAGGTACGGGCATCATAGAAATTCTTGTTGGCCGAAAAGGCTCCTTCCGGGTTGCCCAACTGCCCTTGCAGATAATCTCCGTGGTTGTGGTAAAAAGTTTTCACCCCGTCCCAGAAAGCCCATTGCGTGTCGGTATCCATGTTCATTTTGATCACTCCATAAGAAATAGCCTCTTGCACCTGGTGCGCCGGTGTGCCGCTGCCACCATGAAAAACAAAGTGCACCGGATTTTCTTCTGTTTGAAACGTTTGCTGAATATGTTGCTGCGATTGCTTCAATATTTCAGCTTTTAGTTCAACATCGCCCGGCGCTGACACGCCATGTACATTGCCAAATGCAGCGGCAATAGAAAAGCGATTGCTGATGGCAGACAAACGCTGATAAGCAAGTCCTACTTCTTCGGGATGCGTATACAATTTTTCCTTTTCCATATGGGTATTGTCCATACCTTCTTCTATGCCACCGGTAGCACCCAATTCCATTTCAATCGCCATGTTCAGTATATTCATCTGCCGGAAATAAAGAACCGAGGTATTAATGTTCTCTTCTAGATTTTCTGCCGACAGATCGAGCATGTGTGAGCTAAACAAGGGCTGTCTCTTTTCCTTAAAAAATACTTCGCCCGCCTGTAGCAGGCCATCAATCCAAGGGAGCCAGTCTTTAATGGCATGATCCGTATGCAGGATAACCGGTACCCCGTAATAAGCTACCATCTGGTGCACATAGGTGGCACCCGCAACGCCACCGGCAATATTGGCTGTGAAAGAACCATTGGACAAGCTTTTACCTGCAATGAACTCGCTACCGCCAAATGAAAATTGAATGATAATGGGAGACTGTACCCGTGCAGCCGTTTCCAACGCTGCATTAACAGCATGCAGGCTGACACAATTTACAGCTGGCAAGGCATAGCAATTTTGTTTGCCATCGGCAAACACCGCTTCTATTTCGGCTCCGTAAAGCACACCCGTTCTGAATTTTCCCATTACTAAATGTCTTTTAGGATTGAATAATCAATGGTAACCAGTTGCTTTCTTTCGCTGCTTTCGTATACTGCTTCCTGAACAAGAATGTTGCGCAGGTAATCTTCTCCATTGGTTTCAAAGCTTTCGCCGGCCAGCAGCTTTTGTACAAAATGTTGCTGCAGTACAAACACACAATCGCCGGCAAAATTTTCTTTGGAAGGCTCATAAAAATGTTCGGCTTCCAATTCTCCCAGCTTTTGAATAGTGATTTTCCCATCCGGATACAGCCGAAGCGTTCCGCCATTGCCATCCACTAACAGGTTGCCAAATGTGTAACGTGGGTTTGCATAATTGGGCTCGTTGTACCGGCTGGCATCCCATAAGCCCCAGGCACCAGTGCCAAAGTTGAAATGAATAAACCCGCTGTCTTCGCCTTCAATTACCGGATTAAGTTTTCTCAGTTGAGCATACACACTATTCACTTCTCCAAACAGGTAGCGAAAAGTATCAATGAAATGAATGCCGGTTTCATATACCAACAGCCGGGGCATGTTGCGGAAATAAGGCTGGCGGTCCAGATAGGCATCCGTGCCCCAGCCATCACCCATGCGCATCAGGAAGGAAGCCGAAAAAATGACATCGCCAACGGCGCGCTGTTGCAGTAGTTTTTTTATTTCGCGGTACCAGGGTTGAAAGCGAAAGTTCTCGTGCACCATAAACGGTACCCCGTTCTGGCGGGCCAGCGCAACAATTTTGGTTGCATCGGCCAATGTGGGCGCCAACGGCTTTTGACAAACCACTGGTATGCCTCGTTCCAAAGCCAGCCGGCAAAATTCAAGATGGGTTTCGGGCGGTGTAATGATGTCCAAAAAATCTGGCTTTTCTTTCTCGAGCATTACTTCTATCGAGGAATAAATGGCAGGAATGCCAAAAGCATCGGCCATTTCTTTTGCCCGACTTTCGTGCCGGTTGCACAAGGCCGTTATTGTTACGTTTGGCATACGGTTCCAGGCTTCGTATTGAAAGCGGCTAAAATATCCTGCTCCGATGCACACTCCTCTCAACATAGAAATTATTATTTATCGCGCAGCGCAAACGCCGGTTTGTTACTGAATGAATTGGGTTGGATGCCTTGCGGACCAATTGGCTTTTCAGGATGCATGCGTTGCCACACCAGGGCACCCACAACGCTTAAGGCGGCGGCTACATAGAAAAAAAAGTTGGGTGTACCGGCCCAGAGCAGCAAATAGGGAAAGGCCAGCGATGTCACAAAAGATCCCAGGTTGCCGGCCATGTTCATGTTCCCAGATACGGCCCCTGCATTCTCTTTTCCTATATCAACACAAAAGCTCCAGGAGGGAGGCAGTGTCATATCGGCGCCAAAAATGGCAAGGCTTAAAAAAAGAACTGCACCGTTTACCTCCGTCATCAAAACGCCGCCCATAAGCCCTGCTGCCGACAGCAAAAAACCAACAGTAGCGGGTTTCTGCCGCGATGAACGCCAGTTGCCCGTTTTGTAAATTCTATCTACCCACCAGCCACTGAACCAGTTGCCCAAAGCACCCGCTATAAAGGGCAGCGCCGCATACCAGCCCGCTGCTACACTATCAAGCTGATACTCTCTTTTAATATGCGGATACAACCAGGTGAGCGCAAAAAAGAACGTAAAGTTGCTGCAGAAATACTGTACCATCGCCAACCACATATTGCGACTGGCAAAAAGTTGCCGCACCGATATTTTGGTTACGCCTTTCGCTGCTGGCTGGCGGTGTTGAATGATGTAATTTTTTTCCTCAGCTGTTATGCCCGGGTGATCTTCCGGCTTATCACGGAAAAGCCAATACCAAACAAGCGCCCATACGACGCCGATCAACCCCAGCAGAAAAAAGGTGCTTTTCCATCCCCAGGAAGCCATCAAAACCGAAAGTGCCGGAAGGGCAAAGGCAGCGCCGAGCCGACTTCCCGAAAAATTAATTCCTGTGATTAACCCACGCTCTTTTAAGGGTATCCATGAATATACCGCACGGCTTATGCCAGGGAAAGCACCCGCTTCACCTGCACCAAATAACAACCGTATCACCAGCAGCGAAACAAAGTTCCAGGCATAAGCGGTGAGCGTGGTAAATACAGACCACAGGGTTACAATGGCAGCGAGAACTTTGCGTGGGCCAAGCCTGTCGGCAAGCATACCCGAGGGAGTTTGTAAGAGCGCATAACCTAGGGCAAAAGCACTCATTACCCAGCCCATTGCAGCATCGCTTAACGCCAACTCCTTACTGATAGGGTCTTTTGCTACAGAAATACAAATTCTGTCAACATAGAGTAATAAGGTGAGTAAGAATGTTCCTGTTACCAATAAATGGCGTTTGCGCATTGCAATCATTTATAAGGTTGAATGAATGGGTAATTCCGAAAGCGTTTCGTACAGTTCGGCCAAACTATTGTCGTTTCCAACATTACCCGGAAACACAATAAAGGGAAGACCAGGAAAAAGCGTTTCGGGTCCGGCCGTCCATACCGGCACACCCGGTTGCACCTGCCCCTTCACCAAAGCCCGTTGAATGCCCAGCGCTTTCATTGCTATGTCATTCGAAGTAATTCCGCCTTTTACTATGAGGAACCGTGGCGGCAAGAACAACCCCTTGACCAACTGTACCAAAAAAGCTGAAACGTTATTGCCGATCTTAAGGCTTTCTTCCGGAGTATTGCCATGAATCAAATCGCGGCTGGTATAGATAACAACATCATGGGTTGCAGCCAGCAGTTCGTTGACCTGACTAAGACAAGCTTTCAGATACGTTCCATTCGGGTCGTTTAAAATATGTTGCACTTCTAAAGCAACCGGAACGTTGTTTTTACTCAGGAGTGCTTCCAGTTGCCGTGAGCTCTTAGGCACATAAGATCCAACCACAATCAGGCCGCCGGTAGAAAATCCTTTATAAATTGCTTCTTCAGGCTTCATTATTTTTGTTTCCAATCCTCCCAGGGCCGCAACAAAGGAGGGACCAGTGCGGAAGAGCACTGATACCCCCGCCTGCAATACCGCAAAAGCAAATGCCTGCAATTGTTGGCGGGTAACGGCATTGACCACGATAGTGGCATTGGATGGAATCGATCGCAGCTTTTCAATTAGGGGACCGCTCTGGCCATTTAATTCTTCAAGACTAACTCCTATCACGGAGTTCTGTGTTATATTGCCACCACTCTTTTCTTCAATCCATTCAGGCAAAGTGGCAGCCCTAAAACCAAAGGCCTTATCGTGTGCAAAAGCTGTTTGATGTACCGGCATCAACATATCGCCCTCCTGAACATGCTGGATGTTATTCAATGTATAACGTCCTGCTTCCAGAAAGGCAGGTATCAAAGCGGTCTGAAAATTTGCCCGGCCTAAACCTTCTGCAAGCGCCATCATTTCATCGGGAAAATGGCCGCGGAGCGTACTGTCGCTCCGGCTAATCACCACCGGAATCTTACCGGTTGATTTAAATGCCTGTTCTATATTTTCTCCTACCTCTTTATTTACTGCTATTGCCTGCTGCACCGTCATGCTACGGCTATTCGTAAGGATGAAAAACAGTTGGCTACCAGTTTTTAATTCTGTCTCAATTTGAGATTTCCGCCAGTTCGTTAATATTGGAACGTCTGCATACTGGGCACCGGTAGGGTCGTCATCTACTACAACGACAACCGCATTTTTTTTTTGTAACAAGGAGGCGATGTCCTCCGTTAGGTCCTCACCCGGTGGCGAGGCAAAATCTTTTAAGATAGTTACTGGTAACACTGACATATTATTGTTTTTGAATGGCAATCACCCGTGCGGGGGCGCCATCGCCTTCTTTTATTTTTAAAGGCAGGGTGATCAGCTCTATATGCTCAGCGAAAAGCTGATCTGTATTGCAAATCCCTTCCACAATGATGATATTTGCCTGCAACAACAGTTGATGAATGCGTGTTACTTCTTCTAGGTTGTTTACATCTGCCACACTGGGTGGTTCTACCACAAGCCGGTTAATCTTTTTAGCCACCATCCATTTAGCAAAACTCTCGCTGATGCGGGGAAGCGCATTGCGATACCTTGCTTCGTGCAAGCACTTATACCATCCGGTTTTAAGTAAGACACTGTCCCCTTCCCCTATCTTATCTGCAATTCTTTCCATCACGCTTTCTGTAATAAGCTGTTGATCCCGGTTGATAGCCACTTCTATCACCCAGGCTTTACCGAAAAAACTTTCGGGTGGCAAGGCATCAATGGTTACACTGCCCACGCCAAAATGAACCGGTGCATCCATGTGCGTACCGGAATGCGAGTAGATATGGAGCGTACTCGCGTTCCAGCCATCCCGCTGGATGGTTTTCGATACCTCACACTCAAATCCAGGAGTACTTGCAGCGTAATTTTGAGAAAGGTCAATTATCAAAATAGTAATGCGAGTTTAAATGCAAATGATCCGAAACGATTTTTCTTAGACCAGTTTTTAACAGACCTAACTTAAATTTTCAATGACGGCTTTTGTAATTTCAGTGGTTGAACTTTTCCCGCCGCAGTCCACGCTTAATATCCCTGCCGTTGTTGTGGCATTTACGGCACCAATAATAGCTTTTGCAGCATCCGCTTCGCTTATATGTTCAAGCAAATAAGCCGCAGATAAAATCTGACCATAAGGGTTTGCAAGCCCCTTTCCTGCAATGTCGGGCGCACTGCCGTGGATAGGCTCAAACATTGACGGAAATTCTTTTTCAGGGTTGATATTGCCTGAACCACCGTAACCCAGGCTACCCATAATAGCGCCGCCAAGGTCAGACAAAATATCACCAAGCATATTGGTGGTTAGCACCACGTCAAAAATTTCGGGCTTAAGAACAAAATTGGCCGTGGCCGCATCAATGTACATTTTGCGGTATTCCACATCGGGGTATTGTTCCCGTACTTCTTCGATTACTTTATCCCAATAATACAGCGTATGTATCATGGTGTTACTTTTGGTAACATTGGTCATGTGCTTACGCCGTTTCTGTGCCAACTGAAAGGCATAATGAGCAATGCGTGTGATGCCTGCACGGGTAAATACGTTGGTATCTGTGGCAAGCCCATACGGTTCGTCGGGGTATAATATCCGTCCGTTTTGGACAAATTCACCTTCGTTGTTTTCGCGGATTATAACAAAGTCAATATCTTTTTGCGACTTATTACGCAGCGGGCTCTGAATTCCCTCCAACAACTTTACCGGACGATAGTTTACATATTGTTTAAAACTGGTGCGGACCAAATTTGTAAAAAGCTTAAATGGCAGCCTGTCGTCCACTTCGGGCAGACCTACAGCACCAAATAAAATTGCATCAAACTTCTTCAACTCATCAAGTGCTCCGGGAGCAATAAAATCGCCGTGTTTCAAATAATAACCGGCTCCGTAAGGAAACGAGGTTACGTCTACGGTAAAGCCAAACTTTTTCGCGGCCGTTTGCATCACCTCGATGCCCAAGGGTACAATCTCGTGACCGATGCCATCGCCGTTGATGGCTGCAATTTTGTAAGTATTCATAATGTGGTCCAACTCATTATCCCTTATGAGTGATTTTTGAAGGATGATACCTTGAGATTATAGGTATGTTTTTTTAAAAATTATGGTTGATTGATGAATGTGATTGGTCATAGCCTTCTCGGCACCAACAGCATCGCCTGCACCGATGCAGCGAATGATCTGCAAATGCTCGGGCAACGTTTCCTTAGGAGAACGGATTAAACCCGGCTTAAATGAATGCAGCAGGAAATGCCCTACTCTGTTCAGCTTCTGAAGGATGACATTTTCAGTCATCTCCATAATCATTAAATGAAAAAGCCGGTCATTCTTGCGGTATTCATCCTTACTAATTTGAGGCTGGTCTACAAAAGGCAGAAAAGCTACATTTAGTTTGTCGGCTATCTTTTTATGATCAGCATGTTCGGCCAGCTTTCGTACCGCAAGCCCTTCCAGTAACTCCCGCACTTCAAAAGCATCCAGAATTTCGCTGGTTTCAAATTCCCGCACATAAAACCCACGCCGGGGCTTTTGCTCTACCAACAAGTCACCTTCCAACATTTGAAAGGCCCGGTGCAGCGGCATGCGACTCACCGCCAGATATTCAGCAATTTTTTGTTGAGTCAGCTTCTTGCCAGGTTCTAATTCACCACTCAAAATTTTGTCGCGCAAGATTTCATAAACCTTTTGACTGAGATCAGCATGTAAAATTTGGTGGCTCAAATTTTGTATTTTGTATACAATAATAATAAACATTTTCCTTTTACACTAAATTTTCCCTTTTTCTCGTTCAACTCAATTGCGCAAAATAATTTACTCATACACCTTGAGGAATGCCGGATATAAGCGGTATTACACTGGGAAAGTTTACTTCCCCTTCGATTTATGTTTGGTTCGCCGGTACGAGAAACTTCCGTCGCATTATCATGTCCGGGATTGAGAGCAAGCCACTGATGTTCTCATATGGTAACTCTATGAACACTTTTTTAGTAATTGAAAATAGATGACTTGAAGCATTAAGGAATTTAGACAGAATTTCCTGAGTTTACCTGCTTTCCGGTTCATTAATAGCCGAACCAAGCTCTACATTGGCCGCGGCGTTGCGGTTCAATATCTTGGCCGATCCTTCAGGTAAGAAAGCACATTGGTGCTACCTGGTGATAATAGTTTCATTTCCCTTTTTAGTCGAAAAAAATTTTGGCTCCAGGGTTACTTGGGTTAGTAAGCCGCACGGTATCGCCAGATATGGTTTTTTCTGGGATTCACCGGAAGGGTTCGACACAATCAATAACGCACTGGTGTACTCTTGAATCTGCATATGCTCTACTGTAGTCAAGTTTTTTAACCTGGCGGGCTACAAATTGAATTCCCCCAGAATATGCCTCACGTAAACCGGATCAGCATAATCTTTTTTGTGATGCCCTAAGGTTGTAAACCAAGTGTGACCGCCGTCACAGCCATACGTCCAAGCAGCTGAGTATAATTCAGCAAATGTTCCTGCATTTTTTGTTATCAGCGCACTTTGCGTTGAGTCGGTTCCATTTGAAGAATTGATGTCCATGGCCAATATAGTTTTGGTACCGGGAAAGAGTTCCTTTGCAAAATAAAATTCATCTTCTTTTTCCATTCTTTTGGCAAGGCTTGCATGGACGGATGTGAAGCTTCGATAACCTTTACTCAAAATTTTTGAAATTTTGCATGCCAGGCAAAAGGGCCTCCCATCATTTTTTTAAACCACTTCCAGTTGCGCTCAGTGCCGGTGACGGAATGTATGCCCACGAGATCACCGCCTGCCTCTATGTAATGCCTGAAGGCAAGGCGCTGTGGTTCTGTATCAAATACATCATTGTTGGTGCTAGGAAAAATAAGCATCGTATATCGGCTTAAATTTTTGTCAGTCATTACCGAAGCATCAGAAGCGGCATCAACTTTAAAACCAGTTCAGCCCCTAATTTTTGGATGGCCGCCACTGCGCTGGGAATATTATCGTGCACATATCCTGTGCCGTTTTTTGTATAGACCAGTACAGTGACCTTTTTCCAAGCCAGATTATCCTGCGAATGACCATTTGCGGATAGTAAAAAGAAGAGGATCCCCGCAAGGCTTGTAGTTGCTGTTTTCATTAAAATTCTTTTGTTCGTAAATTTTTACTGCCTATTCAATTTTATAGTAATGGCTGGTGGTTGTGCAAAATTTTGCCACAAGAGCCGTTCAAACAGTAATGGGCACCATCAGCGCCGGGGTAGAAATAGAAGCACTGAAAAAAACCGCTTCCGACCCAGTGAGTGCCGCACAGCGATACGAGCCATTTAAAGTAAACTACAACCGGATGTACAACCCCGCCAGCAATTACATGGAGCTGATGATGCCGGGTATTTTAGGCACCATCATGCAGCAGATTTTGTTTTTGGGACTGGCTTTGGTTTTTGCCCGGGATTTTGAAGATGGCTATTTCAGCAAATTGGTAGCTGCCAGCCGGTGGTCATTATACCATGTCGTTTTGAAAGCCTTGCCTTTTGTATTATTAACTACAGTGATGTGGCTGATTGTAGGCAGCTTTTACCCCATATTCGGCATCGACATTCCGGTGTTTACCTGGCCCATGGTATTACTGGTAAGCATTTTTACGCTGGCCTGCATGTTCATTGGTATGTTGTTTTCGCTAGCCATACCCAGTCAGCTAAAAGCAACCGAACTGCTCATGGTATTGGCAACGCCGTCATTTTTACTGAGTGGTTATACATGGCCCATCGAAGCCATGCCCCGGCTCATTCAACAATTTTCCAGCATGTTGCCCCTCACGCATTTTTTAAGAGGCTTCCGGCGCATTGCTATCTACCGTGGCACCGTTGCAGATATTCAACCAGAGTTGCTGGCATTAACCTGGATAAGCGTTGTATGTTTCGTGTTGATGCTGGTGCTGTTGCAGGTAAAAATTCACCGGCAGAAAAAACAGGTCGTCCTTTCAACTTAAAGTCTGCTCCTGCACTATTCAGTGTTGAAAGGAAGAGCGAATGAAGACAGCATTGCTGCCGTTGTTGGTCGCCCCACATGCCGTTGTTGGTCAGGCGACCAGTTCACTAATGGCGAAAAATCAAAAGGCACTGTCAACAGAAATTCCATTAACAATGCCTTCCTTTTATCAGTGCCTACAAATTTTATTTGGCAATACTTTTCTCCAGCAGAGCCAATAGCTTTTTGGCTGCTTCCTCGCTGCTGGCGGGGTTTTGCCCAGTGATGAGCATGCCGTCTTCTACCACGTACGAACTCCAGTCGCTGCCCTTGGAATAGTCGCCGCCCTTCACTTTCAATTCATCTTCCAACAGGTAAGGAACCACGTTTGTCAACTGCACGCCTTCTTCCTCGCTGTTGGTAAAACCGGTTACTTTTTTCCCTTTCACCAATGGCTCACCGTTTTCATCTTTTACATTCAGTAAGGCAGACGGCGCATGGCAAACTGCTGCAACCGGCTTACCCGCTTTCCAGAAGCTTTCAATCAATGCAATAGAATTTTTGTCATCATACAGGTCCCACATCGGGCCATGGCCTCCCGGATAAAAAACAGCATCGTAATCTGCGGCGTTAACGTCTGCAAGTTTTTTGGTGGTCGCCACTTTTTCTTTCAATTCCGCGTCTGCATAGTACCGCTTGGTTGCTTCCGTTTGCGCATCAGGTGCTTCGCTTTTGGGGTCAATGGGTGGCTGACCACCTTTGGGCGAGGCAATGGTAATGTCAACACCCTTTTCGGCCATTGTGTAATAAGGTGCGGCAAATTCTTCCACCCAAAAACCCGTTTTCTTGCCGGTGTTACCTAATTCGCTATGAGACGTTAGAACAAATAATACTTTCATGACCTTGATTTTATTGGTGAATAATGAATACTGTGGATGGATATCTTTACAATTGTCTTGTATTAAGCCTCCACAATCATCTTGCCAGTATTTTCTCCTTTGAACAAACCGAGTAATGCCTTGGGTAAATTTTCAAAACCATGTTCGATGGTTTCTGTCGTTTTTAATTTTTCCTCCGTAACCCATTGGGCCAGTTGTTGAATACCTTCAGAAAACTTGTCTTGGAAATTACCAACAATAAAACCCTGCATCAATACACTCCGGGTGAGTAACATTGGCTGCAACCTTGGCCCCATGGGCACTTCCGTAGTGTTGTACAAAGAGATTTGCCCGCACAATGGTATCCTTGCATGAAAGTTAATGTTCTTAATAACCGCATCTGAAATTTCACCTCCCACATTATCGAAGTAAATATCAACCCCTTTTGGACAAGCCGCAGCAATCGCTTTGTTCATATCGGGGGTGGTCTTGTAATTAATAGCCTCATCAAAGCCAAACGCAGTTGTCAGCAGTTTTGTTTTCTCCTCCGATCCGGCTATACCCACCACATAGCATCCTTGTAATTTGGCGATTTGTCCTACCACG
>JANPKD010000028.1:0-85486 GCA_031425835.1 Chitinophagales bacterium | reverse complement strand
AAAGCCACCTAATATCAATGCACTCATTCAGTCAGCTAAAGCTGACTGCAAGTGATTTTTTAAGTATTGGCAGGTATTAATTGCTCCCGATATGGCTCGGGAGGCTGCAGCCAACTGACAACATGAATTTTTACCAAAAGGGCTTAGCCGAATTTTATGTGAAGTGGCTTAAGTCAAATTATTCTTCTATGATAGTAGTTGCTTTACCGGTAAAATAATATGAAAGCTGGCTCCCTGGTCTTCTTTTGATTCCGCAAAAATTTCGCCGCCATGGTTGAGTACAATTTTTCGGCACATGGCCAAACCAATGCCGGTTCCTTCGTACTGTGCTCTATCGTGCAGGCGTTGAAAAATAGTAAAAATCTGGTCGGCAAAATCGGGGTTAAAGCCGATGCCGTTGTCAGTAACTTCAATATCGAAGCAGTCAGCTCCTTTTTTTAAAGTAGGGTAGAGGTTATATTGGTCTGCTGTTAATTTTTTTGCACTGATGTTGATTACAGGTTTTTCACCCTCTTTGCTGAACTTGAGTGCATTGCCAATGAGGTTATAAAAAAGCTGGTTCATTTGCAGGGGAATGGCTTCTATAACGGGCAGGGTTTTTAAATTGACGACGGCATTTTTTTGTGCAATCATCAGGTCAAAATCAACTACCACACTATCAATAATTGCATTGAGGTTACAGGCAATATAGGAACGGCTGTGATTGACTAAGCGGGCATACTCAAGCAGGTCGTTTATCAATTGCCGCATACGGTCGGCTGATGCGGTTATTCTTGCCAGGTCGGCTTTTACGCCGGCATCTACCAGGTTGTCGTTACGTTGCTGTAACCTGGTGGCAAAGGTTTGAATTTTGCGCAGCGGTTCCTGTAAGTCATGCGAGGCTACATAAGCAAATTGCTCAAGGTTTTGCATGGTATGTTCCAAATCGTGGTTGGCTTCTAAAAGAGATTGGGTTCTTTCTTTTACCGCCAGTTCCAATTCGTCTCTTTGTTCTTTTTGTTGTTGAATTTCGGATGTAACACCCACCCACATTTTTATTTCGCCGTTGTCATTCAACACCGGTGAGGCAAGGTTCAAATGCCATATATACTCTCCTTTTTTATTTAAGAAACGCAGTTCCATTTCTAAAACAGTTTGGGTTTCTGCGGCTTTCTGAAAACGTTTTTGAAATTCTTCCACTTCATCGGGATGCATCATTTTATGGTAGCCAAAATCTTTTAGGTCTCCAAAATTGTAGCCGCTAAATTCCAGCCAGCTTTTATTAAAATAGGTAACATTACCACCTGCATTTGCATTGCTGATTTTTACAGGCATCAGATCTGCCAGCAGCCGGAAATGGGCTTCGCTTTCTTCAATTTTTTTTCTTGATAAAACCTGCTCAGTAATTTCATGTGCTAATGCCATCACTCCTGAAACTGTTCCATCAGCTTCCAGTAATGGCTCATACAAAAATTTTACAAAAATGTTTTCCATTCTATCATATCGCCTAATGGTAAGCGGTAGTTCCTGCAATACAATGCGTTCTCCTGTATTGTAAACATTATCTAAAAGCTCTTTTAAACCCTGGTCTCTAAATTCGGGCAACACATCAAAAGCAGGCCTGTTTATTACGTCGTCAATTTTTCTATCCCACATTTGTATCATTCCCTCATTGATGGTTTCTATGACATAATTTCTACCCCGCAATACGCAGATAGCAACCGGCGCCTGAAATACCAGGGTTTGAAACCTGCCTAAAAGTTCCTTTTCCTTAAGTTCATTTAGTTTCTGTTCTGTAATATCCCTGGATACAGAAAGTAAGCGGGGATGATTTTTATCTGTTCCTTCTCCCTCCACGGGCAATACAATTATATCCCACCATTTAGGGGTGCCTTTTGCTGTAGGGCTAAAAAGCTGCAACTGAATTTTTTCACCGCTTTTTGCTGTTGCTACTGCGTCTTTTATTATTTGCCGGTTGTGCGGTTCCCACATATCCCACCAGTAGGTATTTTTCACCTCTTTAAAATTGTCAATCTCTAAAAGGCAAATACCATTAGTGTTCATAAACTGCAGCCGGCCTTCTGCATCAAGCATTTTAATACAATCGGGGCTGCTTTCTAATATGGTGCGGTTGAATGCTTCGCTTGCTTTAATTGAATCTTGTGATTGCGTAAGCTCAGTGATATCTGTATGTACACCCACCCATTCCCGTATTGTTCCATCTGCATTTAATAAAGGAATTGCCTTAATAGAAAAATGACCCCAATTTCCGTTTTTTAATTTTACACGATGTTCAAAAACAAAATTCTTACGGTCTTTGACGGCTTCGTTCCAGGCATCAATAGTAGGTTGTGCATCATCAGGATGAACGGCTTTAGCCCATCCATATCCCTGGTACTCTTTATAGCTTTGACCTGTAATTGAACTCCAACCAAGTTGCTCTCCTTCCATTTCGCCTTTTGCGTTGTTGGTCCATACAATACCTTCCACTGCGGCAATAGCCGCTTGAAACCGTTGTTCACTCTCTGTCAACTTTATTTGTGCAAGTTTTCTTTCGGTTACATCTTCAATGGAGAGCAGGATTAATTTTTCTTCTTTTTTCTCTCTTGTTAATTCAAGGGCACTCAATAAAATTATCCGTTCGCCAATAGAGTTAAAGTTGTGGCTTACTTCAAACTCAGTTACCTGTTTTTTCTGCGGCAAAATTTCTTCCAGCAAGGTTCGCAGTTCAGGTATATTCCACTGCCGGTTGCCCAGGTCGTAAATCAATACACCTTCTGTTTCCTGTTCATCCACTCTAAATGTTTTATAAAAAGTCTTGTTGGCCGATTTTACCCGCAGGTTTTTATCCAGCACCAGCAAAGGTTGATACAGGGTGGCCACTATAGATTCGGAATAATTTCTTGCATCTGTTACCTGCTCGTTAAGCCCAACTAATTCATGGTTTAAAACCGTCAGTTCTTCGTTGGTGCTTTGTAATTCTTCTTTACTTGTTTCCAGTTCTTCGTTCAGACTCTGCAATTCTTCGCTGCCACTCAGCAATTCTTCATTGGCACTTTGCAGCTCTTCGTTAGCGGCTTCCTGGTCTTCGGTAATGCTGCGCATATCTTCACGGGCCTGCGCCAGTTCCTGTTCCAACAGTTGTATGCGAATGTCTGTTTCTTCTTTTTTTGTTTTATCCGAAACTTTTTTCTTGTTGATGGTTATTGCTCCGTCCGTGTCAGTTAAATTATTGTCGTGAAAAAGTATAAGGTAATAATGCTCCGGCGTATTGGGTAGTGGCACCGCTTCTATAGAAATATTGCGGATGTTGCCATGTACATTCAGGGGTATATTTTCTTTTATAACCGGTACCTTATCAGTTTTTGCCTGGTGCAAAATATTTCGCAACTCAAAACCCAAACCGTGTTTTGCCATCATTAATAAATTATGGCTGGGTTTACCTGGTGCCTGTTCTAAATAATTTGCGGTGTTGCCCCTAAAATGCACAATGTCCGTTGTTTCGTTAACTACCACACCGGCCGGGGTGTATTTGGTAAGCAAAATATCATCGGCCGTTTTTTGAAAGTCGGTGCGTCCAGATCTATCGGAATTGTTTTTAGAACTATCGGGCAGGCGGTTTAAAATTTGTTCGCTTCGCTGGCTGGCTACCTGCATAAATCTCCCAGGCACATTTTTACGGGTATATAGTTTATCACTTTTTTGCACAGCAGCAAAAAGGTCGGGTACTCCGCTGGTGGTTTCACTTTTGCCCAGCAATAAAAAACCTTTTGGGTTTAGCGCATAATGAAATGTTGTCAATGCCTTTTTTTGCAGGTAAGGCTCCATGTAAATAAGCACATTGCGGCAGCTTACACAATCCATTTTACCAAAGGGAGGATCTTTTAAAAAATTGTGGTGGGCAAACACACACATATCCCTTATGGTTTTATTTACCTGGTAACCGCCATTGTTTTGTGTAAAAAATTCCTTTACCCGCTCAGGCGATACACTTTCCATTTCGCTTTTTTCAAAAATGCCGGTACGGGCTTTTGTAATGGCAGTTCCGCTAAGGTCGGTGCCAAAAATCTGTACTCTTTCATGGTCATCGCCCAAAAATTCTTTAAGGCACATGGCAAAAGAAAATACTTCCTGGCCGGTACTGCAACCCGCCACCCATATCCTTGTTATATCTCCGGGTATTTTATTTTTTATAATTGTTGGAAAAACGTTGTTGCATAAATCTTCGAATGTTGATTTATCTCTAAAAAAAGAAGTTACGGGTATCAGCATATCCTGGTACAACAGATCCTGCTCGAGAGTATTACCTCTCAAAAATTTAAGATAGTCGGCAGGTTCTTCGTTTTTGTTTACCACCATTCTGCGGAGTATCCTGCGGCGGATGGTGGTTTGTTTGTAATAGGTAAAATCTACCCCTTTGCGAATGCGTAGCAGCGAAAGTATTTGTTTAAAAACATCTTCATCCTCCTTAGGAATGCTTTGCAATTCCTCATCGCTCAATACTGTTTTGTTGGTTACCTCTAATAATTTTTTTGGTATGTCGCCGGGTGGTAACACAAAGTCAACCACTCCAGCTTGAATTGCATTATGGGGCATGCCATCGTATTCTGCCGATGCTTCGTCCTGTGCAAAGGTGATTCCTCCATTTTCTTTAATAGCTTTTAATCCCAGTGTACCATCCGATGCAGTACCGGATAATACCACGCCTATTGCATGGTCCTGGTGCACCTCAGCAAGCGATGTAAAAAAAAGATCAATAGGCAGGTTGCGTTCGGTATTACTTTTTGGCGGCCGGGCGGCAAGTAGTAAAACACCATCTGTGGCCACCATCATTTTATTGCTGGGTATAACATAAATATGATCGGGCTGCACTTTAATATCGTCTGTTATTTCCAGCACGGGTATTTTGGTAACCTTTTGCAACAGTTCGGGCAACATGCTTTCGTGTTTGGGATTTAAATGCTGCACCAACACGTATGCCATTCCGCTATTTTCGGGAATGGCTTTCAGCAGTTTTTTAAAAGCATCTAAACCACCGGCAGAGGCGCCAATGCCTACAACGGGGAAAAGATTGGAAGAAAGAATTTTGGGTTTATCTATGTCTTTTGGTGGCATGTAGTTTTAGTTTGCGGGCAGGTTTTTATAAAAGTTTACATCTCAAATCTCATAGCTCATAGCTCATAGCTCATAGCTCATAGCTCATAGCTCATAGCTGTTTTTTAAAGGTAGATTTAATAGATGAGTAACCGTTTTAAAAGTGTAGTTTCAATAATCGTTACCTTTACAACGTATAAAACGCTGCGCCATGAGTCGCCCAAAAATAATTTTTCTTATTGATGATGATCTAGACGACCTTGAATTTTTTAGGGATGCTCTATTTGAATTTGACTCTTCCATTCAATTCATCACCTCATCAAATGGCGAAAAAGCCTTACAACAATTGCGGGACTGGACAGCACCTTTTCCCGATTTCATTTTTTTGGATCTTAATCTTCCACGAATTGATGGCAAAAAATGTTTGGTTGAAATAAAAAAAATGGAAGCATTCCTTAATACACCTGTCATTATTTATTCCACTTCTTCTGATCAAAAAATTATTAATGAAGTGCTTGGCCTTGGAGCCGCGCATTTTTTAGTAAAGCCAAATAGGTTCAGCGATCTTTTTGAAGCTATAAAAACCATTCTTCCCGGCGAGTTGGTTGAAAAATGAGTGAGCAAAATTTCCTTTTTTTATTTTTTGGATAAGCAGGCATTATGCAGCATTTTTTGACGTTTCATGATTTTACGGGTATGAAATATTTTTTTTTCAGCCACAGTTCAAAAAGCGGGTCATTAAAATTGATTTGCTTTCCCAGAATATCAACCAGTTCTTTGTTTTCCAATGCCACTTTAATTCGGGGGATGTTTGCCGAAGTGCCTAATCCATATTTATTGATAGTTTGAGAAGAAGATAATTGTGTGGCTCCTTCCATTAAAGCTCGCAAAAAATTCAATTGCGGGTTGGTTAATTGCTCCACCTCTTTTTGGTAAAGAATGGTGTATTGATCAAGCAGATCATTCAATGTGTTTTCAATTAACCCATCAACACATTTTTTTTTGGTGCGCAGCCAAACCGATTGCGCCAGCTGCTGAACAAAATAGGGATGATTTTTTACCGACTGTGCAATTTGTGCGGCCTGGGTTTCTGAAATATTTTTTCCTGTTGCTTCAAACCGTTTTTTGATGAAAGGCACCCAGTAATTTTCCGCAATTTTTTCAAGAAACAGAATATCGCCAAACTTGTAAAATGGCATGGAAGGTTTTGTAAAAAAATCCATTAGCAAATGCCGTTTGCTACCATAAAGGCAATAGACGGTATTTTGATGTTTTTGCCAGTGTGCCCTCAGCTTTTTTTGAAAGGCTAACGGGTGTTCAAAAAAAGAAATATTCTGAAATTCATCAAGGCAGATCACAAGGTCTTTCTTTTTTGCCTTGCTTATCACCTCGGGAAGGTTCAGTATCTCCGATGGGTTTTTTTTCAAATCATCCCAATTAAAACTTAGTTCAAGATCAACAGAAGGGTCGGGGCTGAAACCAATTTTGGGAATAATAGTTTTAAAAAAAGTTTTTACGGTTTTGGCTATTTCCTGAAGGTTGCTGGTTGTGGCCTTTATAATTTCTTTTGAAAAAACTTCATAAAATTCTTTTTCGGTGCGTATGTTATACAGGTCAATAAAGCAAAATATTTTATTGGGATGCTGCCTTTTTATTTTGTCGGCAGCATGTTGCACCAAAGAACTTTTTCCCCACCTGCGGGGGGAAATGAGCATGCAATTATTTTTAGCCTGGATGTGCTGCTCCAACCATAAAGTTTCTTTTTCCCTGTCGGTAAAATCTGGCTTGCCGGTTATTTTGCCAAAGGTGAAAGGGGTTTCGTTTTCCATTACCCGAAAGTAACTAACAAAACTGTAACTAACAAAGTTGTAACTAACAAAGTTGTTAGTTTAAGCAGGAACTACTATTCGGGTGGTAACTCAGTAATTCATAATTATTAATTCTTTGCGCGGCATTCATAAAATTCCCTCGTCTGCAAAACTGTAATAGCCATCGTCGCTAACAATCAGGTGATCCATTATGGTGATGTCGAAATATTTAGCGGCCTCCTTTATCTTCTTCGTCAAATCTTCATCTTGCCTGCTTGGTTTTAGGCTGCCCGATGGATGGTTGTGGCAAAGCACCAGACTTACCGCATTTTCCTCAAGGGCTTTCTTTAATATAATCCGGGGGTCGGCCACCGTTCCGGTAATTCCCCCTTCGCTAATAATTTCAAAATGATTGATTTTGTTTGCGCGGTTTAAAAACAATACTGCAAAAACTTCGTGCTTGTAGTCTTTCAATGTGGTTTGCATAAACTGAGCAACATCTTTGCTTGTTGTAATGTGCGTTTTAATAAGCGATGCTGCTGCATGCCTGCGGCGGCCAAGTTCCATGGCGGCCGAAATAATAATGGCCTTAGCCTCACCAATGCCCTTAATTTTCACCAGCTCTTTTAGTGTGAGTTTGCCTAGTTCGTTCAGGTTATCTTTTCCAATTTTCAGCACCTCCTGCGCAAGTTCCACTGCACTCTTTTCTTTCGAACCATTGGTTATCAGTATGGCAATCAATTCTGCATTGCTCAGTATTTCCGCGCCTTTGTCTCGTAATTTTTCGCGGGGCCTATCGTCTTTTGCCCACTGCTTAATTGAGTACTTGTGCTCTTGCATACCCTAAGGTTAAAAAATATTTTTACAATTGTAAGGTATCAACTTAAAATTCAAAAAATCCTCCTATGAAACGAACTTCTACTTCTTCAATTGGCGCATTACATCCAATTCTTTTTTTTATGGTGGTTTATGGCCTTTCTCTTTTCCTGGCCATTTTTGTTTGTCGTACGGTTTACAACACGGTAAACGATGATAGCAGTACCAGCCAAAGTTTGCTGCCGCAGAACAATACAGTCGCTTCGGCAAATGCTTCTGTTTTAAACTAAAATTAGTTTTTCATAACCCATTTCATATTCTGGTGCAGCCGTGGGTTGCACCTTTTTCTTGCCCAAAAAATATTGCCCTTCATTCTTGCAGGTTACTTCTGTGTGGTTCCTATCTTCGCCGCTCAAATTCTTTCATGAACCCATCAGCTAAAATTTTTGCCGGCACCGGCTCTCAACATCTCACCGAAAGCATTTGTAAAAGTTACGGTTGTCCCATGGGCAAAATCAACATCCAAAAATTTAGTGATGGTGAGATACAGCCCATTTTTTTAGAAAGCGTTAGGGGCGATTTTGTTTTTTTAGTACAAAGTACTTATGCTCCCGCCGATAACTTAATGGAACTCCTCCTGATGATTGATGCGGCCCGGCGGGCATCGGCCGACAAGATAATTGTAGTGCTTCCTTATTACGGTTATGCCCGGCAAGACAGGAAGGACCGGCCCCGCGTGGCCATTGGTAGTAAGTTAGTGGCCAATATGTTAGTAGCTGCGGGTGCAAACCGCGTTATTACAATGGACCTCCATGCTCCCCAAATTCAGGGCTATTTTGATATACCTGTGGACCACCTCGACTCCTCGGCTGTTTTTATACCTTACATAACACAACTGAGGGTTGAAAACCTTACTTTTGCCGCCCCCGATGTGGGAGCAACAAACCGCATCAGGGAAATAGCCTCGTACTTTGAAGCAGAGATGGTTATTTGCGATAAGCACCGCAAGCGGGCAAATGAAATTGCCAGCATGGTAGTAATTGGAGATGTTACCGATAAAGACATTGTGATCATTGACGACATATGCGATACTGGCGGAACCCTGGCAAAAAGCGCAGCTCTTTTAAAAGAAAAAGGTGCAAGAACGGTAAGGGCATTAATAACCCATCCCGTGTTGAGTGGCAAAGCTTACGAAACAATTGGCAACAGTGTGCTTGAAGAACTGATCGTTTGCGACACCATTCCACTAAAACAGAAGTCGGAAAAAATTAAGGTGATAAGCACCGCCGATCTTTTTGCTGTGGCCATACGCAATGCCTACGAAAACAAGAGTATTAATAACCTCTTTTTTCACTCGCAGCGGAGGGATAAGTAAGTCAAAGTAGTCAAAGCGGTCAAATGGAGTCCTGATAGAAACGATGACGCTTATGACAGGTATGACCCATTTGACTTTCACTGGTTTTTCAAATCTTAAACAATCATAAAAATGAAGACAATTACGATCGAAGGACAACTGAGGACCGAACATGGCAAGTCAGCCACCCGCCAGCTTCGCTCTCAGGAAATGGTGCCTGGTGTAATTTACGGGGGTGCGCAGGAAATTAATTTTTCCGCTCCGGCCAAGGCTTTTAAGTCGTTGGTTTACACACCAAATTTCCAATTAGCCAATGTTACGGTTGATGGAACAACCTATCGTTGCATTTTAAAAGACCTGCAGTTTCATAAAGTAAGTGATGACTTGCTGCATGTGGACTTGCTGGAATTGGTGGATGACAAAAAAATCATCGCCCAAATTCCCTTAAAGTTTATCGGCGCTGCGGCTGGCGTAAAAGCTGGTGGCCGTATGGTAACTAAGATGAAATCGCTGAAAGTAAAAACCTTTCCAAAGTACCTGAAAGAACAAATTGAAGTAGAAATTGATAAGCTTGAAATTGGCGAGAACCTGCGTGTACAGGACGTTAAGGTTGATAATTACGAGGTGCTCAACTCACCCCGCATTCCAATTGTATCAATAGTTACAACCCGTGCATTGCGCCAGGAAGAGTCTACGGCACCAGCAAAAACCGCTGCTGCTGCTCCGGCTAAAACGGCTGCTGCTGCTCCGGCTAAAGCCGCACCAGCAAAAGCTGCGGGCAAAAAGTAAATACTTTTTTAAGTGTAATCCTCTCTGTTTTTGCAGAGAGGATTTTTTTATGCACTGCAGGCTGCCCACCTGCCTCTGTATATTTGCAGCCATGAAATTTTTAATAGCTGGCTTAGGAAATGTTGGTGCCGAGTATGCCCATACCCGGCATAACATAGGCTTTGATGTAGTTATGGCTGTTGTTACAAAACATGGCGGCATTTTAAAGCAGGACAGACTTGCATACACCGCGGAAATAAGATGGAAAGGGAAAATATTTATTTGCGTTTGCCCAACTACTTACATGAACCTAAGTGGTAAAGCTGTAAAGTATTGGCTGGATAAAGAGAAGATTGAAATACAAAATCTGTTGGTGATTGTTGATGACATTGCGCTGCCACTGGAAAAAATCAGGCTACGAGCCGCTGGCAGCCATGCGGGGCATAATGGGTTGCGCAGCATTCAGGAAACCTTGGAAACAACGGAGTATGCTAAGTTGAGATTTGGTGTAGGAAACGATTTTCCAAAAGGACGCCAGGCAGATTTTGTGTTAAGCAAATGGCTGGCTGCTGAAGAACCGTTAGTGAAGAAGAAAATTGATATTTCGGTTGACGCTATTGAAACATTTGCCACTAGTGGGATGCAAAATGCAATGAGCAAAATCAACAATGTTGAAATAAGGCTATGAGAAGTAATTCTATTTATTTACTTTAGCGCACCAGCCTAAAAATTTCCCTGTAAAATCCCTCATTCTTGCAAAGCCATAAATAGTATGGATGACAAGCCCGTGCTTTGGATATCCTTTCGTATTTAAACTAAAGAACTTCTTTATGAAAATTTTTTGTGTAGGCCGCAATTATGCCGATCATGCTAAAGAATTAGGGAATGGTATACCCGATGAACCTGTAATTTTTATGAAGCCCAAAAGTGCTTTGTTACAGCCACACACTCCCTTTTATTACCCAGAGTTTACCAATGAATTGCATTACGAGTGCGAGCTGGTATTACGCATTTCAAAAAACGGCAAGTATATACAGGACAAATTTGCCGGCAAGTACTATGATGCTGTAACCACTGGCATTGATTTTACCGCCCGGGATATTCAAAACGACTTAAAAGCCAAGGGCCTTCCCTGGGAAAAAGCAAAGGCCTGGGATAACTCGGCTGTTATCGGTAAGTGGATACCCATTGCCAATCTTAAAAACAAAAAAGAAATTGCTTTTACACTTAATAAAAGTAAAGAAGAAGTACAGGTGGGTAATTCGAAAGACATGATTTTTGATTTCGACTACATCATCTCCTACATCTCGAATTACTTCTCTGTAAATATTGGCGACCTGGTATTCACCGGCACGCCAAAAGGAGTTGGTGAGTTGGTTGTAGGCGATGATTTGGAGGCCTTCCTTGATGGAGAAAGTTTACTGACGATGGAGGTGAAATAATAGCTTCTGAATGCTTAGCCAGCCGATCACTCGTGCATGCACTCCATTTCTACACGCTCCAAATAAAAGCTTCTTAAAAGCCCAAGCAAAAAAATTGTTGGGCTTTTCTGTTTTTAACAAGGTGATTGTTTTTGCTTAAAGGCAGAGCATCTAAATGCAGGGAACCTTATTCTTTACATTTGCCAACATTTAAGCTATATGATTGAGAGAAACCTATTGTTGAAAACGTATCGGTTGATGGTGGCTGCACAACGAATGTCGGAAACTTTCGAGGCCAACAGAACCATCACCAAATATGTCCACTCCACCTCCCGCGGTCACGAGGCTATTCAGTTGGCTACCGCGTTCAACTTGCAAGCACAAGATTGGGTTAGCCCATACTACCGCGACGAAAGTATGTTGCTCGGCCTTGGTTATACACCGTACCAGTTAATGTTGCAGTTGCTTACAAAAGCCGATGATGCTTTTACCGGTGGCAGAAGTTATTATTCGCACCCCAATTCTTTGGAGGAAGACAAACCAAAAATCATTCATCAAAGCAGTGCAACAGGTATGCAGGTGATACCTACAACAGGTGTGGCGCAGGCACTAAAATACAAGGCTTCCCTGTCCCCCAAGGGGGAAATTTCCAACACACAGCCCACACTTATACATGATGCGGCATCATACGAATTTGGGTCTCCGAAAAGCGAGGGTCTGAGCGGTGGCAAATCCCCCCTTTGGGGGGTGGGGGGGCCGGATGCTGGGGCCCCTGTTGTTGTTTGTTCATTAGGCGATGCATCAATTACAGAAGGAGAAGTAGCAGAGGCTTTACAGTTTGCTGTTTTAAAACAACTGCCCATAATTTATTTGGTGCAGGATAATGAATGGGGTATTAGTGTGTCGGCTGAGGAAGGCAGAGCCATGGATGCATTTGAATATGCAGAAGGATTTAAAGGGTTGAACAAAATACGTGTGGATGGCACTGATTTTTTTGAGAGCTATCACACCATGCGCAAGGTGATTAACCATGTGCGGGCAAATGGAAAACCCTGGTTGGTTCATGCAAAATGTTGTCTGCTCAATCACCATACAAGTGGTGTGCGAAAGGAATTTTACAGAAGTGATGAGGATCTTGCCAAACATGCACGGTTAGACCCGTTCCCAAAGTTCAGGCAGGCGATTGCTGCCGATTTTGGTGAGGCCTATTTGCAACAGGTGGATGAAGAAGTGAAAGAAGAAATTAAACAACAATTTGAGAAAGCAGTTGCCGCAAAAGAACCTGCCATTGATACCGTAAGCGATTTTGTTTTTGCCCCTACACCGGTTACAGAAGAGAGGGGAGAAAGAGTTCCGGCAACAAATGGTACCGGGAAAGAAAAGGTGATGATGGTTGATGCCGCACTTTTTGCCATTCGTGAATTAATGCAGGAACATAAGGAATGTGTTTTGTATGGGCAGGATGTGGGTAAACGCCTTGGCGGTGTGTTTCGTGAAGCAGCAACTTTAGGCGAACAATTTGGCGACGACAGGGTTTTTAATACTGCTGTACAGGAAGCGTATATCATCGGATCAACGGTGGGCATGAGTGCTGTAGGTTTACGACCAATAGTAGAAGTGCAATTTGCCGATTACATCTATCCCGGCTTCAACCAGTTGGTAACAGAAATTTCAAAATCCTGCTACCTCACCTGCGGAAAATTTCCTGTATCAACAATCATTCGTGTACCCATTGGTGCCTATGGTGGCGGCGGACCATATCACAGCGGCAGCATTGAAACCACCTTGCTTTCCATCAAAGGAATTAAGATAGCGTATCCATCCAATGCCGCCGATATGAAAGGGCTAATGAAAGCCGCTTATTACGACCCCAACCCGGTGGTGATGCTGGAGCACAAAGGTTTGTACTGGAGCAAAGTGCCTGGTACCGAAGAGGCAAGAACCATTGAACCATCCGCCGATTATATACTGCCGTTTGGTAAAGCAAACATTGTTTTGCAAGCTGAAAACGATTTGGTTGCAAGTGGTGAAAGCGTTTGTGTAATTACTTATGGTATGGGAGTGTATTGGGCCAAAGCCGCGGCAAAAAATGAATTAACGGGCCGCGTAGAAATTGTTGATCTAAGAACTTTATTTCCGCTTGATGAAGAACTTGTATTTGCAACCGTAAAAAAGCATGGCAAATGTTTGGTGTTAACCGAAGAACAACAAAACAATTCTTTTGCCGAAGCATTAGCGGGCCGCATTTCAAAACACTGTTTTCAATTTTTAGATGCGCCGGTTGATGTACTGGGTGCACTTAATTTACCCGCGGTGCCATTGAATATGGGCCTTGAAGCAGCTATGTTGCCGAACGCAACTATGGTTGAAGAACGGCTAAAAAAATTGTTGGCTTACTAACAAGAAACACCTCTTTTAAAATATTTTTTACACCATGATGCTGCATTTAGCTATGCAAGAAGATTGGCTAAGCCCGTTCCTTATGCAAAAAATTTTGCCGCAGCAAACTATACACAGCCGAATCGCTAAAGCCTCCATCGAAAAAAATATTCTCTTTAAAATATGCCTCTTGCACAAAGCCATTTTTTTGCAGCAGTTTAATAGAAGGCTGGTTTTGCGCAGACACATGTGCTTCCACCGAATGAAGTTGCATCACTTCAAAACCGTAGCGCAAAATTTTATCCATTGCCTCCTGTATAAAACCTTTACCCTGCTGTTTCGGGTGCATTGCATAACCAATTTCGGCCCGCAGGTTTGCTTTATCAATGTTCCAAAAACAAATGGTACCAATTATTTTATTACTTTCTTTAGTACACAGGCCCCAGGTTATTCCCGAAGTTTTTTTTTCCCAATCTCTTAGATTTATAATAAAGGTGCCCGCTTCCTCTTCATTTTTGGCAGGTGCACGATGCAGGTATTTAAGTACTGCTTTATGAGAGCGTAACAAGAAAATTTCTCCCAAATCGGCCATTCTTATTTGACGGAGGTTCAGGCGTACCGTTTGCAATAGTGGAAAGGGTTTGAAGTTTAGTTGGAGCGTATTCTGTTCATTCATGCATTGATGATTAAGTCTTTAAAATTTTACGCAGACAGGTGCCTAAAGTTAACGGGGCATCGCCATTCCAAATGTTGCGAAGCAAAATAAATGTGTCTTCATCCGTTGCATCAGTCTAATCGTCCGCCGCCATAGGCTTTGCCCGACGGCGTCCGTGTTCTGAAAAACTTCTACTTTGCCAAAGACCCATGAAGCTTTACCGCACCTAATGTTATACTCCATTTCACCCAACAAAAAAACCCTTCACTACAAAGGGTTTTCAAATTCATTATCCAAAACAAAAATTAAACTTTCGGCGCCGCGTTTTTTGTTTCGTCACAAGCATCCACCGCATATTGCTCAAAGTTTTTCACAAATAACCCGGCTAAGTATTTTGCTTTTTCATCAAAGGCATTTTTGTCGGCCCAGGTATTTTTTGGGGTTAGTAACTCTGTAGGTACACCCGGCACTTCTTTCGGTACCGCAAAACCAAATACAGGGTCGGCGATTGTTTCTACATCCGACAGCTTGCCTTCAAGCGCAGCTGTTATCATAGCCCTTGTATACGCAAGTTTGATGCGGCTACCCACGCCATAGGGTCCACCTGTCCAGCCGGTATTTATCAACCACACGTTTACTTTATCCTTCTCCATTTTGTGGCCAAGCATATTTGCATATTGGGCAGGATGCAGGGGCATAAATGGTGCGCCAAAACAAGCGCTGAATGTTGGCTTTGGTTCAGTAACGCCAGCCTCTGTTCCCGCAACTTTTGCGGTGTAGCCACAAATAAACTGGTACATGGTCTGCGATTTATTGAGCCTGGAAATGGGTGGCAGTACACCATAAGCATCGCAGGTTAAAAAGAAAATATTTTTGGGAGTGCCACCAATGGATGGAGTAACTGCGTTGGAAATAAAGTGCAGCGGATACGACACTCTTGTATTCTCAGTTATAGAACCATCATCAAAATTGATGCGGTTAGTGCCTTCAAAGAATTGCACGTTTTCTACAATGGCGCCGGGCCTGATAGCATTAAAAATCTCGGGTTCTTTATCGGCCGACAGATTAATGAGTTTTGCATAACAGCCACCTTCAAAATTAAATACGCCATCATCTGTCCACCCATGTTCGTCATCGCCAATTAATTTTCTTGCGGGGTCGGCACTAAGGGTTGTTTTTCCGGTACCGCTGAGGCCAAAGAAAATAGCCGTGTCGCCATCGGCACCCATGTTTGCCGAGCAATGCATACTCAAAACATTTTTTTCGTGCGGCAATATGTAATTGAGAATAGTAAAGATTCCTTTTTTTGTTTCTCCGGTGTAGCCGGTGCCCGCAATCAAAATAGTTTTGTGTTTGAACGATACAATGGCACCGTTGTGCTGGCGTGTACCTGTTTCCTGTGCATCAAGCATTAATCCGGGAGCAGATATTACATGCCACTCCGGAATAAAATCTTCCAGTTCGTTTTCCTCCGGACGCAAAAACATGTTGTATGCAAACAAATTGGTCCACGGTTTTTCGGTTATTACTCTAATGTTGGTTCTGTAACGTTTGTCGGCGCAGGCGTAACAGTCACGCACCCATATTTCGGGCCGCTCGCCTAAGTATTCCATTATTTGTTTGTGAACAATGTGAAAATACTTTTCGTCAATCGGAATGTTGAAGGTGTTCCAGTCCACGGTGTCTTTTGTGGTTTCATCCTTTACCGTAAACTTGTCTTTTGGCGAACGCCCGGTAAACTCACCGGTGTTAATGGCTAACGCCCCGGTATCGGTCAAAACGCCTTCACCCATACGTAAAGTGTCCTGAACAAGTTCTTCGGGCGATGATTGGTAGTGAATGCTTTCGGTATTGCGTAAACCGAGCTTCACCAAAGTTTCCTTTGAGATGGCAATTGTAGGTACTGACATAGACGGCAATCGTTTTTTGTTAGGCGACAAAAGTAAGCCATAAAAATTTCGGGCCTAAATGCAAGTGTAGTAAGTACGCATGGTTGAATATTGCAGATTGCGGTAAACTCAGCTGCCGTAGACAGTACCGCTCATCCCGCGTTTCCCGCACTTTTTAAACCAGGTGAACAGATGGTGCAATGCAAGGTTTTGCAACTAATAATTTGGTCAGCTTTGTATCAATTCGGCTTAATTTGCCACTCAGTTAATTTTTTTTATGAAACAATACGCCTTAAACCCCGACTTATTTATAAACAACCGCCAAAGGTTTGTATCGAAAATGAAATCTTCATCAATCGCCATTTTTGTAAGCAACGATGAGGTGCCGAGCAATGGAGATGCGATTCACACATTCAAACAAAACAGCGATTTGTATTGGCTGTCGGGTATTATGCAGGAAGACTCAATGGTGATTCTTTTCCCCGATAATCCCGATGCGAAATACCGGGAAGTGCTGGTGCTTGTAAGGCCGAACGAGGTAAAAGAAAAATGGGATGGCAAACGTTTGCGTAAAGAGGAAGCTATAAAGATGAGCGGCATACAAACAATTGTGTGGCTTGATGCAATTGATGCGATGCTGCAAACCTGGGTGCATTTAGCCGACGCCATTTATTTAGATACAAATGAAAACGACCGCAAAGCGAGTTTGGTGCGCACCAGGGATTACCGCTTTGTAGATGAAATGAAAAGCCGTTACCCATTGCACCAATACGAAAGAGCAGCGAAAATTTTAAAGGAACTGCGTGGTGTAAAAAATCAACACGAAATTGAAGTAACAAAAAAGGCGGTTGAAATTACACACAATGCATTTTTACGGGTACTAAAATTTGTGCAACCCGGGGTGTTTGAAAATGAAATTCATGCCGAGATTGTTCATTCATTTCTCACGCAGGGGTCTAGAGGCGAAGCATATGGAAGTATTATTGCCAGCGGCGACAGGGCACGTACCCTTCATTATGTAAGTAACGATCAGGAGTGCAGGGATGGTGAATTGATACTGATGGATTTTGGTGCGGCTTATGGTGGTTACAATGCCGATCTCTCCCGAACCATTCCAGTAAACGGAAAATTTACAGCACGGCAAAAAGAAGTGTACAACGCCTGTTTGCATTTACATAATCATGCAAAAAGTTTATTGAAGCCAGGCATTTCAATTATTGATTACACCGAAAAAGTGGGCGACGAAGCCACCAGGCAATTTTTAAAAATTGGTTTAATAAAAGAAGAAGATGTAAAAAACGAAGACCCCGACAACCGGGCTTACCGAAAATATTTGTATCATGGAATTTCGCATCATTTAGGCCTCGATGTGCATGATTTAGGAACAAGAACGGAACCAATACAGGCCGGTATGTTATTTACCGTGGAGCCGGGCATTTATATAGAAGAGGAAGGTATGGGCATTCGAATTGAAAACAACATTTGGATTACCGATAACGGCCACATTGATTTATTTGAGGGGATACCAATTACTGTTGACGAAATTGAAGCCGCTATGAAGCGGTAATATTTTTGCCCTCTTTTACGGAGGGCTTTCTTTTATATTTGCGCCTCACAACAGAGGCACACGGATTGGGTGGATAAAAAGGATATCAACGCCTGCCCGTCCAGTCAGGCGGAGATTTTTTTTTGCTGCGCAGAAAAGTGGATTTGAGGATTGATTGTTCGTAATTTTTTTGAGTGGATCAATCATCCAAATTTTACGAAGTAAAATCAATCCCCGCCTGAACGAACGGGCAGGCATTATGATCTATCAATTCCGTTTTATCCGTGTTCAAAAAAAGCACAAGGCATGAAACAAATTCCAAACATTTTTACGCTTATCAATTTAATTTTTGGCTGCATTGCCATTGTGCTGATTTTGCAAACCGGTGAAACAATTGTTTTGCTTGATAACAATGGGGTAACACAGGTAACGATGCCCGAAAAAATATGGCAGGGTTCATTGTTTATTTTCGGCGCGGCCATAGTTGATTTCCTCGATGGCTTTCTTGCCAGGTTACTCAAAGCAAATTCTGAAAAAGGGAAGCAGTTGGATTCGTTATGCGATGTAGTGAGTTTTGGTGTGGCGCCGGGAATGATACTCTACCAATTGCTGCGCATTGGTTATGCCAACGAAGCGGGGGGCTTAGATGTATCGATGCTTGCCTTGCTGCCAGCATTCATTTTTTCGGCTGCTGTTGCATGGCGTCTGGCAAAGTTCAACATTAGCACGAACCAGTCGCATAGTTTTAGTGGCGTGCCTTCTCCTGCTGCGGGGTTGCTGGTTGCTTCGTTTCCACTCATTATCTGGTATCAGTATTTTAACCTGCAGTATTTTTTTATAAACGTTTGGTTGCTGTATGCAGTGATTTTGGTGGTGAGTTATTTAATGATCAGCAACCACACCTTTTTGGCCATGAAATTCACCAACTATTCATTTAAAAGCAACGGGCTTACCTACCTGCTACTGGCCGCATCAATATTGGCAATTATTTTTTTGCAATGGCTGGCCGTGCCGGTTATTTTTATTTTGTACATCATTGTATCTCTTGTTGCAGGCAAACAAAATGCTGTGTTGCCTGCTGTTGAAAAGGAGATGGTTGATGTAACGGTTTGAATCAAATGCTTGCCCGCCATGGCGTGGGTGTCGGCACGGCTGTTTGATGTTGAAATATAATCGGTGAGGTTAGGCTTAGTTGTAAACCTTAGTAGCAGATCATTGACCTTAGAACCAAACCTTATTACCTTAATTATCCACCTGGCTGCAGAACAATAAGGTAATAAGGGTCAGATATTGTGTGTACTGGATTTCTACTAAGGTTTAAAACCCTTTGCATTTGGAATAATAAGTTTGGCTGAGGCAAATAGCATCACATCATCATAACTGGTAATAAATTTTTGTAAATGAAATACACGATTGAAGTTAAAGTAATGCCACTGAAAGAACTCTTAGACCCACAAGGTAAAGCGGTAATGGCAGGCCTTTCTAATTTGGGTTTAAAAAGTATTGAAGATGTTCGTATTGGTAAAAACATTACGCTGCAAATTGAAGCAGCGTCGGAAGCCGACGCAAAATCAATAGCCGAAGAAGCAAGTAAAAAACTTTTGGCAAACGCGGTGATGGAGTATTTTGAAGTGACGGTGCAGCCGTAAATTGTTAGTACGAGGTTGACTAAACGTCAATTTTCGGCAAATTATTTTCAACGTTTCTAATGCTCTACCTCATACCCACACCACTTGGCAATTTGAAAGACACTACCTACCGTTCAATCGAGGTGTTGCAGTCGGTAGATTTTATTTTGTGCGAAGACACCCGCACTTCCTCCAAATTTTTATCACACTACAATATTCAAAAACCAGTATCGCCTTACCACCAGCACAACGAACATAAAATTGTGCAGCACTTAGTTGACCAACTGCTGGCGGGAAAAAACATTGCACTCATAACCGATGCAGGCACCCCCGGTATTTCCGACCCGGCATTTTTACTCGTTCGGGCCTGCGTACAAAACAACATTAAAATAGAAACCCTGCCCGGAGCCACCGCCTTTGTTCCTGCATTGGTAAACAGCGGGCTACCAACGAACCGTTTTGCATTTGAGGGATTTCTTCCGCTGAAAAAAGGCAGGCACACCTTACTTACACAATTAGCCGAAGAAGAACGAACATTAATTTTTTACGAATCACCTATGCGACTGGTAAGAACTCTAAAAGATTTGATGCAATACTTTGGCAGCAACCGTCAATGCAGTGTAAGCCGCGAACTCACAAAAATGTTCGAAGAAAATAAAAGAGGAACGCTACAGGAAGTACATGAATATTTCTCAGCAAAAACGGTTAAGGGAGAGATAGTGATTGTGGTGGAGGGCTTGCCAAAGAAAATATCCAAGCCAGAGGAATAGTTATTTTACCAGGCATTATAATTACTGGCCGACATGCTTTTCACTCAAACCACACACTCACCTCCTCCAACCCCTTCCTCCTCAAATCCGGAACCCAACATTCCTCCGCCGCGTAACCCACCGGCACTAATAAAAATGGTTTTTCATTCTCAGGCCTGTTCAAAATCTTACCCAAAAAATTCATGGGCGATGGCGTGTGCGTTAACGCAACCAAACCGGCATTATGAATGGCAGCTAATAAAAACCCCAAAGCAATACCACAGCTTTCCACGGCATAATAGGTGTTACGTTTTTGGCCGTCAACCAATTCGTAATTTTTTTTGAACACGATAATCAGGTAAGGCGCTGTTTCTAAAAATTCTTTTCTCCAATCTGTTTGCAGCGGTTTTAAATCCTCAAGCCAATCGGCTGGCAGGCGGCCGTTATAACTTTCGTATTCTTCTTTTTCCGCCGCATCCCTAATTTGTTTTTTTAATGAAGCATTACTGACCACACAAAACGTCCACGGTTGTTTGTGTGCACCACTTGGGGCTGTTGATGCTGTGAGTAAAATATTTTCAATCACTTCTCTTTCTATGGGTTTGTTTGAAAAATCTCTTACCGTGCGTCGTTCATCCATCCAATGATAAAAATCCTTGCTTTTTTGCAGCACTACCCCCGGTGGCACTGTGGCTTTTGAATAAGCTATAAAAGGGTGCCCGTCAATAAATTTTCTTTTTATCATAACAGCTATTTGGCGAAATTTACAAACTGCTGATGAAGAAGTGAATTGAATGAAATGCTTCTTCATCATTTTTTTTATCATCCCGATGAAAGTGAAATTCAAATTATGAACAAAAACATTTTTATTCTCTTCTCTTTTATTTTCTGTGCCGCAAATGCATTTTCGCAATCCACCCCGCCGGCCTATTGGCAACAGAAAATTAAATACACCATGAACATCGACATGAACGTGGAAACAAACCGGTATACCGGTACACAAAAAATTGACTATTGGAACAATTCTCCCGATACCTTGAAGCAAGTGTTTCTGCATTTGTACTGGAACGCATTTCAGCCCCATAGCATGATGGATGAACGCAGCCGCAGGCAGGGTACAGTGGTATTTCGTAAAGACAGGAACGGTAATGATATTGCCGATTGGGACCCCCGTGTGGAAGACCGCATTGTAAATTTGAAACCCAACGAAATTGGCTACCAAAATGTTTCGGTAATTAAATTGAATGGCCGTGTGCAGCAAACCAAATTGCATGAAACAATTTTGGAGGTGATGCTGGATAAACCAATTGTGCCCAACTCAAAAGTTGTGTTTGATATGGATTGGGAGGCACAGGTTCCATTGCAGATACGCCGCAGTGGCCGCGACAATCCCGACACCCGTGTGCGATATACCATGACGCAATGGTACCCAAAAATGGTGGAGTACGATAAGGATGGCTGGCACCCTACTCCATACATTGCCCGCGAGTTTTATGGTGTGTGGGGCGATTACGATGTAACGATTAACATTGATAAAAAATACATAATCGGTGGCAGCGGCTACCTGCAAAATGCCAACAGCATTGGTTATGGTTACGAAGACAAAGGTGCGAAGGTTACAAGGCAGGCCGGCAACAAATTAACCTGGAAATTTATTGCGCCAAACGTACACGATTTTGCCTGGGCCGCCGATCCTGAATTTAAACACCTCACACGCCAGATCACTAACGGCCCGGCCATTCATGTGCTGTATAAAAATCCGGAGAACGATCCAACTGAAGAAGCGGCATGGAAGGCAATAGCCGATGGTGCGGTTACGGTGTATCCATTTATAAAAAATAATTTTGGCGAATACGCTTATAAGCAATATTCATTTGTGCATGGTGGTGATGGGGGCATGGAATACCCTATGACAACGATGCTGGCCAGCTCAAGTTTAGGCACCGCCTTTCACGAGTGGATGCACAGCTGGTACCAAATGATGCTGGGCACCAACGAAAGTTTATTCGCCTGGATGGACGAAGGTTTTACAGAATATTCAACCAATTTGGTAGAAGAGTTTTACCGCGTGCAAGTGTCGAGAAAAACATTGTTGAACAACCCTGTAGAACTAAGAAAGTTCGATTCGTTAGCAGCCAACGCAAAACCGCTGTATCACGAAGGCAACTACCGTGGCTATCTTTCTT
The DNA here is from genome assembly GCA_031425835.1 of Chitinophagales bacterium. Lineage (GTDB taxonomy): Bacteria > Bacteroidota > Bacteroidia > Chitinophagales > Chitinophagaceae > Flavisolibacter. Next base: position 63,214 of record JANPKD010000028.1, on the reverse strand, counting down.
TAGCCCGCAGTGGGAGAGAAGAACCACTGAGCACCCACGCCGATCAGTTTAATACAAACTATGCATACAGTAATGCGGCTTATTCAAAAGGTGCCGTGTTTATGGAGCAGCTAGGGTACATAGTTGGCGCCGACAACCGCGATAAGATTTTGCGGGAGTATTACAGGCAGTGGCGGTTTAAACATCCCGATGCTGATGACCTGATTAGACTGGCTGAAAAGCAGAGCGGTATTCAATTGGATTGGTATAAGGGTTATTGGGTGAACACCACCAAGACGATTGATTATGCAATTGATAGTTTGTGGGAAGGAAGTGGAGCAACAAACATTCGGCTAAAAAATATTGGAATGATACCAATGCCCATTGATCTAAGAATTACCTATAAAGATGGAAGCAGCGAGTGGCATTACGTGCCGCAGTATCTAATGTTTGGCACAAAACCCGCAGAAAAAAACCAAACGAACAGAAAAGTTTATGAGGCCTGGAAATGGACGCACCCCACATACACGGTTAACACAACAAAAAAAATTACTGATGTCGTTTCCGTAGAAATAGATCCATCGTATCGCATGGCCGATATTGACCGAAAGAATAACAGGATTGAGTTGAAGTGGTAAAAAGGGTTGTAGATTTTGCCTGCCGCCTATAATTAGTCTCAAACATTACCGGCACGTCCATGGCTACGGAGATAGCAAGCCCCGGGCTTTTTAGTAGAGGTTGCCTTAGCCTTCGCTATCAAGTAGTGAGTTGAACGTATTTGATTTTTTAGTGGTTATTAAATTTCCCTATTTCGCTGCAAAATGCTGATGTGTGTATTTTGACATCAGGTTTAGAGTAGCCAATGATACACAAGCTCGCAGTTCCAGGCTCACTGCCCGGTATAGTTAGTAGTTGGCATTATTTTTTTGATGCGTTAGTAAAACTAGAAAATTATGGCAAAGACAACTTCAAAAACAAAACAACCAAAAAACGCAGGAGCAGCACAGGGTGATGCTTTGCTGCAGGAACTTTTTCTCGATTCTTTGAAAGACGTGTATTATGCGGAAAAGGCAATTATTAAGGCGCTTCCCAAAATGCAAAAGGCAGCCACTTCGGATAAGCTGAAGGCCGCATTTGAAGATCATTTAGCAGTATCAAAAGAGCAGGTTACCCGGCTTGAACAGGTGTTTCAATCAATTGGAGCAAAGGCCAGCGCAAAAAAATGCGAAGCCATCGAAGGCCTTATCAAAGAAGGCGAAGGTATTATTGAAGACACAGATGCGGGTACCTCTACGCGGGATGTAGGCTTGATACTGGCGGCGCAAAAAGTGGAGCATTACGAAATTGCCACTTACGGCGGACTACGGCAATTGGCCGAAACGCTTGGTCATGCTGAGGCTGCGGAGTTATTGGAGCAAACACTTAATGAAGAAAAGGAAACTGATATGCTCCTTACAGACATTGCTGAGAATAACATCAACTACGAGGCCGCGGCGGAGTAAGGTGAATTCTTTGGGCAATTTCATTTTTGCCTTTCCACTTACAAACAAAGAACCGGGAGCTGAAAGCACTCATTTCCCCGGTGATAAAAGGCTGTCTTTACTTAAAGACGGCTTTTTATTTTTATTAACTCCCCAACCTATACGACCGCTGCTAATTCTGGCTTTCGGTTCCGTCCTTAATTACGCTTGCTACAGCGATAAAATCGATGTTTTAACCAGTTTATACTTGCATTTTTTTTGGTTTTCCTTTTAATTTGATGTTCGTAACTTTTACAAACGAAAGTTTCAACCCTCTGAACATGAAAACCACTACACGCACCGTTCCTTTTTTGGAACCCGACGCAGAACTGGCGTATCGCTGGTCTGAAGCAAAAGCACAAAACTGGATTGATAAAAATGGCTGGCTTGTAGGATGCAATTATATTCCAGCCAATGCCATCAACCAGCTCGAAATGTGGCAGTCGGAAAGTTTTTCACCTGCACTTATTGACAAAGAATTAAGTTGGGCGGCCAGCCTGGGTTTTAATACTGCACGGGTGTTTTTGCACCAGTTGTTATGGCAACAGGATGGAGCAGTTTACTTAAATCGCATCGACCATTTTTTACAAATTGCAGCGAGGCATGGCATCAAAATCATGTTTGTGTTGTTTGATGCGGTATGGGACCCTTTTCCAAAATTAGGCGTTCAACCTCAGCCCCGCCATAATGTACACAATTCTGGTTGGGTGCAATGCCCGGGGTACGATGTGTTGAACAACCCTATGAGACACGACGAACTGCATAGTTATATAAATGGTATTGTGTCGCACTTTAAAAACGACGACAGAGTTTTAATCTGGGATGTATTCAATGAGCCCGATAACATGAATCTTTCAAGCTACAAGGATGATGATTACCATGCCCATAAAAGCAGTCTTTCAATGGCCCTGCTTAAAAAAACGATTAACTGGATAAGAAAAATAGATCCTACTCAGCCTATTACCATGGCTCCCTGGCAGCACAACTGGCATTGTAGCCACCGCATCTCGGCATTGGATGATTACATGTTTTCTCATTCCGATGTTATCTCGTTTCATAATTATGAAAGCAAGGAAAATTTAGAGGAAAGAATTGTTTCTATCAAGGAGCGGTACAATCGTCCAATGCTTTGCACAGAATATATGGCTCGTCCATTTGGAAATACTTTCGAGGAAATTCTTCCGCTGTTTAAGGAATATAATATAGGCGCTTACAACTGGGGGCTGGTTGCTGGTAAATCGCAAACCCATTGTCCATGGGATTCGTGGAGCAAAGAATATTTAAACGAACCGGAACTCTGGTTTCATGATATTTTTCGCGAAAACGGCGAGGCTTATTTGCAGAAGGAGGTTGATTTTCTAAAAGAATTTTTGCGCATGAAAAATCAGGTGCAAAAAAAAGTAGCCTGATTACCGGCATTAAAAAAAGACTCCTCTTCTTAACGACTATGACCCCGCCATTTCCGCGACCTGAATCGGTGCTGCTTCTTGAGTTGCTGTTACTGGAGCTGTCATCGGTCTGGCCTCTCTTTTTTGTTTCTTGGCCTGAGGTAGCTTTTTGAGTTTTACTTTCGCGTTGATCGTCGCTACGGCCACCACCGTTTGAAGAACGGCCTTTTGAATTTTCTACTAGCATTTTTTAATGGTAAGAATTTAAAACATTTTTTATCCGAAAACTATGATGCCATTTGTAAAAGTTTTCAGGAGTCATTTCTTGTTGAAACATTACCATATAGCACTCGGTATTTGTCAAACACTGTTCGCATTTTGCTATGATCGGGTACCAACATACACATTGTGTGCAATCCTTTTTGCTTCAACATTTGCAATTTCTCAATTATAAAACTAATAGTGTGTGCATGTCCGTTAAATGAGCATCAATTTCTACAGCAAATACGCATGTTATTAATGCAGAGGTAATTTTTAGCATTAGTTGTAGCTGGCACATAAATAGCATCGACATAAGAATGATCAAAAACATTGAAGAAATTTCATGTGCTTTTTTAAAAGACATTGATCTCGTGTGTTTCTCTCATCTTCGATGGGGATTTGTCTTTCAGCGTCCTAATCATTTGCTTATCCGGTTCTCTAAACACCAACGTGTTTTTTTTATTGAAGAGCCTGTTTTTCACGACCAACCGGATAGAATACAGATTGAGAATTACAACGAGAATTTATTTGTAATCACCCCCCTCATACAACATAACCTTGATGAAAATGAGGTGGTGTCAAGGCAAAGAAAATTGCTGGCAATGCTATTTGAGAAAATGAATATTGATCGCTTTTTCAGCTGGTACTATACACCAATGGCTTTGCCTTTTACTGATGAGCTGGAGCCTGAGTTTGTTGTGTACGATTGTATGGATGAGTTATCGGCATTTAAGTTTGCACCTCCCCAGTTAGGCATCTTAGAAAAAGAACTTTTTAAAAAAGCCGATATTGTTTTTACAGGCGGTAATAGTATTTACGAGTCTAAAAAAAATGCGCATCATAATATCTTTTCAGTACCCAGCAGTATAGATAAAGCTCATTTTGGTGCTGCTAGGACAATCAACAAAGACCCTGAAGACCAAAAAAACATTCCCCACCCCCGCTTTGGTTTTTTCGGTGTGGTAGATGAACGTTTCGATATTGAATTGCTCGATGGCGTAGCAAAACAAAAACCAGACTGGCACTTTGTTATACTCGGGCCCATTGTAAAAATTGATGAGGCCACACTACCGCACTATTCAAACGTTCATTACCTCGGTGGAAAAAAATACGAAGAGTTGCCCGCTTACCTGGCAGGATGGGATATTGCCACAATTCCCTTTGCAATGAACGAATCGACAAAGTATATCTCTCCAACCAAAACACCGGAGTATTTGGCCGCTGGCAAGCCTGTTATTTCTACACCAATAAAAGATGTTGTTTCTCCTTATGGCGATAATAAACTGGTGCATATAGTAAGTAATGCGTCGGAATTTATTACGGCAGCGGAAAAAGAGTTGGCTAAGAAACGCAAAACAGCATGGCTTAAAAATGTTGATGAATTTTTAGCCTTCAATTCCTGGGACAGAACATGGGGTAATATGGTAAAGAACATTGAAAAAACTTATTTACAGAACATCGATTTAAAATTCTTAACGAAGGAGAAAAAGTATGTTTGATTATTTAATTGTAGGCGCAGGGTTCGCGGGAAGTGTAGTTGCCGAACGCCTGGCAACCCAGGCAAATAAAAAGGTATTGATCATCGATAAAAGAGAACACATTGCCGGTAACGCTTTTGATTATTATAATAATGATGGCATCTTAATTCATAAATACGGTCCGCATATCTTTCACACTAATTCAAAAGAAGTTTTTGAGTACCTGGGAAAATTTACCGAGTGGAGGCCTTATGAACACAAGGTTTTAGGAAGTGTGGATGGGCAGTTAGTTCCAATTCCCATCAACTTAAATACCATTAACCAATTGTATGGTTTGAATTTGAGCAGCGATGAGGTAGAAGCTTTCTTTGCATCAAAAGCCGAAAAGGTATCAGGGTTGAAAACGTCGGAAGACGTGGTGGTGAGCAAAGTAGGAAGGGAACTTTACGAGAAATTTTTTAAGGGGTACACCCGAAAAATGTGGGATCTCGATCCGTCTCAGCTGGATGCAAGTGTAACTGCACGTGTGCCCACAAGAACAAATAGAGATGACCGTTACTTTACCGATACTTACCAGGCCATGCCGTTGCATGGATATACTCAAATGTTTCAAAGGATGCTCTCCCACAAAAACATTAAAGTGATGTTGAACACAGATTTCAGGGACATTCTTGATTTAATACCTCACGAAAGTGTAGTGTATACCGGCCCGGTTGATGAGTACTTTGATTATTGTTTTGGCAAACTTCCATACAGATCGTTGGAATTTAAATTTGAAACAATAGACAAAGAAGTTTTTCAATCTACCGGCACAATTAATTATCCAAACGAACAACTGTACACCCGCATCACCGATTTCAAATATTTAACTGGCCAGGTGCACCCAAAAACGGCAATTGTTTATGAATTTCCGAAAGCAGAAGGTGATCCATATTACCCGGTACCAAGGTCGGAAAATGCAGCCATGTATAAAAAATATCAGCAGCTAGCCGAGGCTACGTCAAATACATATTTTGTAGGTAGGTTGGCTACTTACAAATACTATAATATGGACCAGGTAGTGGCACAGGCGTTGTCAACATTTAAAAAAATAATGCAGGGGGAAAAGGAAGAAACCTTTGTTAATGGAAAAATAATCAATGGACAATCACACACCATATTGCAATCCGGAAATATGGGGCGGAATTGAGTGCACTATCAACAGGGTTGGAAATAAATTTTTTGATCAGTTGCGGTTCGCCGGGCATTATCAACGCGAAGGCGATATTGAACAAATTGCAACTCTTGGAATTAAAAAACTCCGCTACCCAATTCTTTGGGAAAAACATCAGCCCGAAAAAGATGCAGCCATTGACTGGGGTTGGACGCAAAAGCAATTGCAGCTCCTCAAACAAAAAAACATTGATGTAATTGCCGGTCTTGTACACCATGGAAGCGGGCCGGCTTTTACTAACTTGTTAGATGATAACTTTCCGCTGCTGCTGGCAGATTATGCCAAAAAAGTTGCACAGAAATTTCCCTGGATTCAATTTTATACCCCGGTAAATGAGCCATTAACTACAGCAAGATTTAGTGGCCTTTATGGTCTATGGTATCCACATAAAAAATCGGCAAAGGCATATTTGCAAATGCTGTTGCATCAGTTGAAAGGTGTGGTACTGTCAATGCGGGAGATAAGAAAAATAAATCCTGCGGCACAGCTCATACAAACAGAAGATCTCGGCAAAACGTATAGCACCGAACAATTAAAATACCAGGCTTATTTTGAAAATGAACGAAGGTGGATAACGTTTGATATTCTTTGCGGGAAATTAAATGAACAACATTATTTGTGGCAGCATTTTAAAGATGTTGGCATCGCAGAAAGCGACTTGCATTTTTTTTTAGAAAATCCTTGTGTGCCTGATGTTTTTGGTTTTAATCATTACCTCACATCGGAAAGATATTTGGATGAAAACTTAGAGCTCTACCCAAAACATACGCATGGAGGAAACGCACAACATAGGTATGCCGATGTGGAAGCCGTGCGGGTGAGCGTTGGTGAAAAAACGGGCATTGAAGTATTATTAAAAGAGGCATGGGAAAGATATGGGCAACCTATTGCTATTACAGAAGTGCATTTGCATTGCCACCGCGAAGAGCAGCTGCGTTGGTTTAAAGAAGTGTACGAGGTAACTGGTAAATTAAAGAAGGCAGGTGTACAAATAAGAGCAGTTACAACCTGGGCTTTGCTGGGTGCCTACGGCTGGAACAAACTATTGATACAAGACGAGGGTGACTACGAACCCGGTGCTTTTGATGTAAGATGTGGGGACCTAAGACCAACCGCATTGGCAAAATTTATTAAAGACCTTTCTCAGAATAAAAATGGTCATCCAATCTTATCTGAACAAGATGGTTGGTGGCGCAGAAACTCAAGATTGATTTATGGGCCCCCTGATCGTGTAATAACAAACGTGGAAAAAAGCATTGCACCCCTTTTAATTATAGGAAAAAATGGAACCCTGGGCAGAGCGTTGGCCAAAGTTTGCAAAAGCCGTAGCATACCTTATCATCTACTTAGCCGGAACGAATGTGACATCACTAATCTGCATTCCATTGAACAAGTCGTTGCTACATACAGGCCGTGGGCAATCATCAATGCTGCCGGTTATGTAAAAGTTGATGAGGCTGAAAACAACATAGCAGATTGTATCCACGCCAATACAACAGGCTCTCAAAACCTTGCAATTACCTGTAACAAAAAAGGCCTCCAGCTAGTAAGTTTTTCGAGTGATTTAGTTTTCGACGGGGAAAAGTCAACGCCCTATATAGAATGTGATATCCCCAACCCTTTAAATGTGTATGGTAAAAGCAAGGCAGATGCAGAGGCCATCATACTTAAAGAATTTCCTTCTTCGTTAATCATTCGCACAAGCGCATTTTTTAGTCCGTGGGATGAATTCAACTTTGTGCACCACGTTCGCAAAACCCTATCCCAATTTCAAACAGTGACTGTAGCAAATGATATTTTTATTTCGCCCACTTATGTGCCCCACCTGGTAAATACAACGCTGGATTTATTGATTGATAGCGAGAAAGGAATTTGGCATTTGGCTAACAAAGGATCAATAAGCTGGAGTGGATTTGCAAACATGATTGCCGACCATCTTGGCCTTGATAAATTTTTAATTCAGGCGGTAAACGCAACCCAGATAAATTATGCGGCCAAACGTCCGCTATATTCTGTACTAGGCAGTCAGCATGGGCAACAACTTCCTTCCTTTGAGCAGGCCATGCACGAATATCTTGAAAAAGAAAAACGGTATGTTCAAAATTCGTAAAACGGAATCAGTGATTTTTATCAGTTTCAAAACCGGAAATATTGAAGTATTGAAAGGGATTTAGAACAAAACTGTTGAAGTTATAAAAACCTGGAATTTTGATTTAACAAACACGTCTAAATTAACGTTGAAAAACTAGAACTCCGCAAGGGGAGGAAAGGTGTTTACTTCTGCAAGTTGCGTATCAAAAAAATATTTTCTCTTGCAGTAATAAACAAGTCGTTTGTGTTGCTTCCGCCCCAGCAAATGTTGGCCGGTTGTGTTGGCAATGCAATCAACGCCAATCGTTTTCCCGTGTTGTTCAAAATAATGATACCGTCTTTACTACAGAGATACACATTTCCGTTTCGGTCGCATTTTATTCCATCACTGTTTTCTTCCGCAAAAGTTTTGATGAAAGCATTCGTTTCGGTGTCGTACAACGAAATAAATTTTTCAAATGGTTTGTTTGAGCAGATGTACAGCAATTTTTCATTTGCAGAAAGACAGACACCATTAGGATACTGGTAGGTGTTACAAATAATTTTCAATGCACCATTTCTAAAACAATACACGGCGGCCTGGGGTTGAAACTTTTTTGGATTCAGTTGGCCATCTTTTAATCCATATGGCGGATCGCTAAAATAAATGCTGCCGTTTTTATGTACTACAATATCATTAGGACTGTTGAAAGGCCTGTTTTCAAAAGTTTCAAACAATGGTTGTAAAACGTTGTTGCTTACATACGACACGCAATGACTACCATGCCTGCAAACGAGGAGTTGCCCGTTCACATCATACGCCAAACCATTCGATCCGATTTGCCCGGGTTTTAGATCCGGGTCATTAATATTTTCGGTGCCGCTATTGTCTATAAAAACGCTTTTCTTTTTGCCAGGGAAAATTTTGTACACAACGTTGTGTTCTATATCGCTGAATAAATAAAAACCATCAGCATTCCATACCGGTCCTTCGGTGAAGCCACAATCGTTGGTAAGCGTTTCAATTTCAAAATCTGTATGTATGTATTGTGCTACTTCGTTATCAAACACCGTTAGTGAGGGGTGCATGGTCATTTTATTAAGGCCGTTAAATTAGCCAATACTTTTTTCAGGTTGATGCCTTTCCCCAAAACGGGGGCAAACAAATCACCTTCGGTTTTTAAACGTTCAAAAATATTTTTTGCGTTGTATGTAGTTGCCGTCAAACCTTTTTTTATTTCGCTCCAATGCAGGGGGGTTGATACAGGCATCCCAGGTTTTGGCCGTAAAGAATATGGCGCCGCTGCGGTTTGGGTTTCCCGGTTTTGTAAATAATCAAGATAAATTTTCCCTTTTCTTTTTGCCGGTGTTCGTTCAACGCTTGTTGTTTCAGGCAGCTGGTCGTTTACAAGATTTACAACCAGTTCGGCTAATTGTTTCGACTGATCGAAACTGTATTGCGCGGCAAGTGGAATATAAATATGGAGCCCCGTGGAGCCTGAGGTTTTTATGTAACTGTCCGCACCTATATCGTCTAAAATATTTTTTGTAACCAGGGCTGTTTCCATCACCTGGGCAAAACTGTTTTTTGTATCGGGATCCAGGTCAATCAGGCACCAGTAAGGGTTTTGCCAGTTTGCCGTTTGCGAATGCCAGGGATGCATTTCTATACAACCCAAATTGGCCATGTAAATTAAAGTTGCCTCGTTACTGCACACCAAATACTCCACTGTTTTGCTGGTTGATTCAGAAAAGTCTTTGTGCGTTTCCATCCACTCCGGCAGTTTTCCCTTCATGTCTTTTTGATAAAAACTGGGTCCATCAATTCCGTTCGGGTGCCTGTTGAGCGATTGTGGCCTGCCGATCATGTACGGCAAAATATAGGGTGCTGCCTGCAAATAATAATTGATGGTATCGCCCTTGCTAAACTTTTCTTTTTTCCAGTACAATTTATTGAGGCTGGTAATAGTCAGCTCATGTTTATCGATAACAATTGTCTGATCGGCACCCGCAGTTATGTCTATCTGCAGCCCCGATGTTTTTATTTTTGGAGACGCCTTCTTTTTTTTACCCGCAACAGTTTCAGATGTTGTTTTTTGTTTCGGCGCTTTTGTTTTTTTGCCTGCTGCTGTTTTTTTAGGCAATAATTCCGGTGCTTTTGGTTTTTCTTTTTTACTGGGTTTTGCTTCTTCGGGGTGTTTGATTACCGTACCATTTTCAGCGGCTACTTCGGCCAGCGTTTTTCCCGATTTTACCGAGGCATCCTCCAATAGAACATTTGCGGTGGTGGAAAACTCATCTTTCTTTTTCATCAATATCCACGACCGTTCGCCACGGCCCTTCATTAAAAACAAAGCAAACTCGCCGCCTAACTTTTCTCCATGTACAATAATTTTTAAGCTGCCGTCTTTTAGTTGGGTAAGGAGTAATTTTTCCTGTTCGGCTTTTGTTAAATGCTCCCCCCCAACTGGTTGGTATGTGCCTTCATCCCAAACGATTACCGTGCCGCCACCATAGTTGCCTTCCGGTATAATTCCCTCAAAATTTCTGTAATCGAAAGGATGATCTTCCACGGCCATTGCAAGCCGTTTGTCGGCTGGGTTTAGCGACGGGCCCTTTGGTACCGCCCAACTTTTTAGCACACCTTCTATCTCCAACCGAAAGTCGTAGTGGAGGTGCGAGGCGTCGTGTTTTTGAACAACAAACCGGAGTTTGCCTTTTGCCGTTTTTTCTTTTCCAACGGGTTCAGTGGTGACTTTAAAATTTCTTTTTTTATTGTAAACTGAAAGTGACATGGTGCGAAAATGTTGTGGCGTTTACAAAGTTGCAAGTGCGCATGCAGAAGGAAAAAAATCGTTAGGCCGTTTTCTTTTTTGTTTCGAGGCTTTGTTTGAGCACCTCCATTAAATCTTTTACTGTGGCCGATTTTTTTACAGGTTCGGCTATGCGCAGAGTTTTGCCTGAGGCTTTTGATTTTATCACTTTTTTTAGAGCGGCTATATAATTGTCTTTGAAAGCGGTTGGCTCAAACTTTTCGGTAAGCTGGTGAATTAGTTTTACTGCCAGGTCCACTTCCTTCACGGATATTTCGGCTTTAGTACCGGCGATGGCGGGCACCTCCCTCAACTCATCGTGGTAGCGCATTTGGTTGAGCAACAAAACACCCTCGTGTACTTTTAAAGCACAGAGGTGCATGCGGTTACGCAACATAAACTCGGCAAGGCCAACCGTTTTGGTTTTTTCAAGTGCCTTTATAATTAGCTGGTACGATTTGCCGGCGCCTTTATCGGGAGAAACATAGTAGGGCTTTTCGTAGTAAATAGGGTTAATCTCTTCCTCTTTTACAAACTGCAGAATTTCTATCGTGTGCGATTTTTCGGCCCTGGCTTTTTCAAAATCCTCATCTGTAATCACAACATATTTTCCTTTGGCATACTCATAACCCTTTACAATATTTTTCCACTCAACTTCTTTTTCAGTCTTCGTATCAATTCTTGCGTAACGTATCGGTGCCATGTCTTTTTTAGAAAGCATGTCGAAGTTCAATTCACTTCCGCTTTCAACTGCACTACTCAATTTAACGGGAATATTTACTAAACCAAAGCTTATTGCGCCAGACCATATTACATGCATACTTAAATATTTTTAGGAGGCTGGATAATAAATTTGTCGTCCATAATTATTGTGATGCAGCCATTTTGTAATTGCTGTTAACCGGTTTTTAAACCAGGAGTGGCTGGAGGTGGGTGTAGTATCGTAGCATTCTGCCTTCAATATTTTTACTTTTACCAGCACATCTTTTTGAGCATTGAAGGATTTGAATGCGTCGTCCGATAAACCGAGGGTGTTTAGTTCCTCCGGGTCGCATACGACACATCCCTTACCCGACACCTGTAAAAACGAATTGATTCCTTTTTTGAAATAATCAAGGCGTACCGGAAACTCATCCTCAAATTCCTTCAAACACTGCTTTGGCTTTTGCATCATAAACCACACGAAGCCATAGTCATCAACCTTTAAAGTTGTAATAACACTGGTAGGTAACTTTAAAACAGAATCACTTAGATTGAAGCAAATTGCACTTTGGATTTGTGCAATTTTATCCTGTATAAAATTGAGTTGGTAATGAGCAGCCATAAAAAATATTTAGTTTTCTGTAGGCATCAGTTCAAATTGAGTACCACAATCAGCCTTGCCTTTATAGAAAGCCACAAGCCCCCGCTCGCTGTGGAAGTTTATCTACACACATTTGCACCTCACTGCAACCCAGTACATACGATCGTAATGACCCACGCAGCAATTGCAAGACACAGTGCGGACACATAGAACTTTGATTCTGACAATTAATTACGTTGTTGTTGAATTAGCTGCCCCTTGGCAAGTGATGGTCATTAAGATTTCTGATTTTTTAAAGCGTTCATAAACACCGGTTGCCTTGTATGTGGCCCCCCGATGCTATAAACTGAAGCAGTGAAAGAGAAACATAACTCCGGAATTACTGCGACAAATGTTCGGTGAAAAAAACTGAAAAAAACTAATCGAATGATCCGTCCCCGCCATACATACAGTCCGACTTTAGGGTCTGGCTTTATCATTGCACGTGATCGATAAATTTTTTATGAGGGCAGGCTTTCAAAAAGAAGAAGACGAAGTATTACATGCTGCGGCAAATGAACTTAACGCTGTTAGTCAACGCGGCAACACCAATCATTCAAAATTTGAGCGGGTTGCCGGTGCTATAACAAAAGCTACAGGATCGTCAACTGCATTTTTACTTGCCACAGCCATTATACTAGTGTGGGCAGTAACGGGTCCCATCTTTCGTTTTTCTGATACCTGGCAGCTGGTCATAAATACGGGTACTACCATCGTTACTTTTTTAATGGTGTTTTTAATCCAGCAATCACAAAACAAAGATTCTATGGCAATACAGTTAAAACTGAATGAACTAATTGCCACAAGTGACAGAGCAAGCAACCGTTTAATTGTGGGTGAAGATTTAACGCAAACCGAACTTGAACTACTTAAGGACTTTTATGTAAAACTTGCGCAGCTTGCAAAAAAAGAAGACGATCTACACGCCTCTCACTCGGTTGAAGATGCCGCCGAACTACACGAAACAAAAATGGAAAGCAGGCACGATGCCCCAAGATAAATGCAGTAATATGGAAACACTTGTTGAACTTTCGCACAAAGAGTTTTTAAAGATTGATAAAGATTATGGAAAGGCGGCCAAGGCTGCCGACCTGCATTATGTAACAGACAAAGACGAAGGCATTAATCGTGTAAAAAAAGGAAGCGGCTTTGTTTACGTACTTAATAGAAAGTCGGTAAAATCAAAAGCCGAGTTGGAAAGAATAAAAAAATTAGCCATTCCACCTGCCTGGGAAAACGTTTGGATCTGCGCCACCGACGATGGCCACATACAAGCCACAGGCATTGATGTCCGTGGTCGAAAACAATATCGCTACCACGCTTTCTGGCACTCAATGCGCAACCAAACAAAATTTCACCGACTGTATGAATTTGGAAAACTACTGCCTTCCATGCGCATGAAAATGGAGGAGGATATGGTGCGGAAAGAGTTGTGTGAGGAAAAAGTGATTGCCACGGTGATTGGCCTAATGGAACGCACCTATATCCGCATTGGTAACGATGGTTACGAAAAATTATACGGCTCGTATGGCCTAACAACATTGAAAGATGGACATGTAAAAATTAAAGGCAGCTCGGTGCATTTTTCTTTTAAAGGAAAAAAAGGTGTGGAGCACGAAATATCGTTGCGGCATCCGCGGCTGGCACGTATGGTACAGCAGTGTCGCGAAATTCCGGGCAAAGAGTTGTTTCAGTTTTACAATGACGATGGGCAGAGAAAATCAGTAGACTCCGGCATGGTAAACAAATACATAAAGGACGCAACGGGCGGCGATTTTAGTGCAAAGGATTTTAGAACCTGGGCGGGCACACTCAATATCATTCGTGCTTTTCAATCAATTGGCGAAGCTGAATCGGAAAGCGCTTCAAAAAAAAATGTAGTTGCTGCGCTGGATGAAGTGAGCAAAAAATTAGGCAACAGCCGTACGGTTTGTAAAAAATATTATGTGCATCCGGGCATTATCAAATTGTATGAGGAAAAGAACTTGAGCAAATACCTTAAAGAGTTAGACAAAATTGAACAACCCGACAATCTTACCGGGCTTACAACAGAAGAAAAAGTGTTGATGAAAATTTTAAAAGAGTTGGTGTAAAGTAGCTCTGAGGTAAAAGTACAAGGTCAAAGTCAAAAGTTCAAAGTCTACTACTCTGACCTCTGACCTTTGACTTCTGACGGCTGATAACTGCGGTACGATTTTTTGATAGCCTAACTAAAATATAAACTTATGGCAAACGAAAAAACAATAGGCATTCTTAATGACCTGATACGCATTAACCACGACCGTGTGGTTGGGTACGAAAAAGCAATTGATGAACTGAAGGACGAAGACAACGATCTAAAAACTTTATTTCAAAGGTATGTAACAGAGAGTCGCCAATATGGCCAGGAGCTAACACAGGAAGTGTCGGCCATGGGTGGCGAACCTGCCGAAGGCACAACCAACTCTGGTAAAGTCTACCGTGTGTGGATGGATTTGAAAGCAGCAGTAAGTGGTCATGACCGTAAGGCCGTTTTAGAAAACTGTGAGTTTGGCGAAGACGCTGCACAAAAAGCTTACGACACGGCACTCAATGCAGATGAGGAGTTAGATCCTTCGGTTAGGGAGTTGGTTGTTCGTCAGAAAGCCGCTTTAAGACAAGGGCACGATGAAGTAAAACGCCTGCGTGATTTGCAGAGAGCTGCAAGCTAAAAATTGCAAAATATAAGTTGCGAAAAACCGGTTACTCAACCGGTTTTTTCTTTTGTAGAATTATCTACCCAAGCGCAGGTCGGCAAACACAGTACAGTGGTCAACATATTTGGCAAGCTATTTTCTTTTAAAACAAGAATTGCCATTTAGAATGCCTGCTTTGCGGCGATAGGTATTGTTGAAAAGCGCTTATGCCTTTCTTAACAGAGGCGGGATTTTTAAAACCACTTCAAGATTTATTTATGATAGCTACCCGCCTGCAAACACAAACCTGTTTTGAAGCCTGGATGAATTGCGAAAACCTGCTGGTTTCTATCGCCGATGTGCAACATTATTTCTCCCGCAGGGTTGTACGCATAGTTGATGAATGTGCGGCCATCTGTATGGGTACTTTTCATGCAATAAAAAGTAACTCGCAAAACGTTGGTAACATGGCGCTGCTTTGCATTGGCATATGCGAGGAATGCGCCGAGCTTTGCGAAACCCAGCATGCCGAAAGTTTTAAAGAGTGTGCACGCATTTGTCGTCAGTGCTCAAATAACTTAAGCGGCCTTGCATCCTTCACTTAATTTAGCCCCCCGGTTGCTGACCAATCTTTTCAAATTTTTACTTCAATACGGTTCGGGTAAGCCCCCATGCAATAAATTACATCGTGTATGCTGCCGGTGATTGCAAAACCTTTTGGTGTATGTAAATGCAAGTGCCTGAAATAAAGAGCAACTAAACCTAAAGATGAAGCCACTAAAAAAATTGTTTGGCCTGCTTGGAGAGGCTGGTAATAATTTTATTGACGATGATGCTTTTAAATTCAGCGCTTCGCTGAGTTACTATACCGTGTTTGCATTATGCCCGTTGCTGATAATAGTTATTTCGCTTGCCGGTATTTTTTTTGGACGCGAAGCCGCGCAGGGTAGAATTTATAGCCAGTTAAGTGGGGTGGTGGGCAGCGATGCAGCGCTTCAAATTCAAAGCATTATTAGTAACCTGCAACAAACACAATCAACAACGGCCGGAGCGATCATCGGTGCGGTTATATTGATCATTGGCGCCACCGGTGTCTTTACCGAAATGCAAAGCTCAATTAACTTTATCTGGTCGGTTAAGGCAAAACCAAAAAAGGGTTGGTTGAAATATTTATTTAACCGGCTTATCTCTTTTTCATTGATAGTGGGTTTGGGATTTTTACTCCTCGTATCGCTTATATTAAATACGCTACTGCAGCTGCTTAGCGATAAATTGATAAAGGTTATTCCCAACTATACACTGTCCTTATTTCAATTTATCAACACAATCATTTTGCTGGTTGTAATTACAGGATTATTCACAGTAATTTTTAAGGTACTGCCCGATGCGGTTATTTCCTGGAAAGATGCATTGATTGGCTCATCGCTTACGGCTTCGCTGTTTTTATTGGGTCGTTTTCTTATTGGCCTGTACTTAGGCAAATCGGGGTTGGACATTACCTATGGTACGGCTGCATCAATCGTTATCATTCTCACTTGGGTATATTATTCGGCGGCCATTTTGTATTACGGGGCCGAGTTCACAAAAGTGTATGCACTGCACGCCGGCGAAGGAATAAGACCCAAACAAACCGCCGTTTTCATAATAAAACAAGAGGCGAAGGAAATACCTCAGTCAAGATTGGATACTTAACAGGCATGTTGTTTCTTGAACACGGATGGCACAGCTTAGTCCGAAATTTCGGACGGATCATCACGGATTTATTTTACTTAGTAAAATTTGGGTCAGTACTCATTTTGATCACACATTTCTGACAACAGTTTTAAATCCACTTTTGGGCCGTGAAAAAAAATTCGTTCTTATCCATTCTATCAATGTCATCGGTGAGCTTACCTTTTTCGCCGTAAAAGCTTACCAATTTTATAATGCAGGAAAAGTAATGGTGAAGGTAGTGCCTTTGCCCACAGCCGACATAACATCGATATTTGCTTTGTGCGATTGCAAAATGTTGAGCGTAGCTGCAAGGCCAAGGCCCATTCCATTTCGCTTAGACGTAAAATATGGTTCAAAAAGGCGGGAAATATTTTCTTCCGGTATGCCGCAACCGTTGTCTTTAATCACAACCGCATGCCCGTCTTTCACAGGCTCTATACTAATGTTCAACTGTCCGGTGCCTGCAGGCGATGCTTCAACCGCATTAATAACAATGTTTAAAAAAGCAATCTTTAATTTTTCGCTGTTGGCCATAATGATAGAGGGTTGAGCAGCATAATTCTTATGCAATACAACCTGCTGTAGTGTAACGCGGTCAATTGCATCGGCAAGTGCTTCTTCCATTATTTCCTGCAGGTTGTTTTCATCAAACACCAAATCTGTTGGGCGGGAGGTATCAAGCAGCTCGGTAATAATGTTACCAATGCGAATACTGTTGCGCTGCACGATATCGAGAAACAGATGGGCCTCATCTTCTTCCTGCGATGATTGCAGGAGCTGCTCCACCGACATGTTAATGTTGTTGAGGGGATTGCGTACCTCATGTGCAAGTGTACGCACAAGCCTGCCTGTGGCACCGAGTTTCTCCATTTGTAAATTTGCTTTTTCGGCCCGGCGCATAGTTGTAACGTCGTGCAACAAACCCTGGAAAAGTTCTTGCCCTTCATCCACTGTGGCGGTTGCAGAAAAAATACAGGTTTTTCTTTCGCCGCTTTTTGTTTGCAGGTTGATCTCCAAATCGTTTACTTCACCCTCACTATCCATTAAATTTTGCAACAAACTTTTGTCGGCTGCATTGGCCATTAGTTGGTAAACCGTTGTTTGTTGCAGCTCTTTTTTTTCATAGCCAAATAACTGCGAGGTGGCCCTGTTCATATCCATAAACCGCAGGTTTTTATCCGCTATGAACACGGCATCTTTTGATAGTTCGAAAATGCCCCTGTATTTTTTTTCATTCGCTCTAAGCGCCTTTAAATAGGTCGATCTTTCTAAAGAGTACCTGATGCAGCGTTCCAGCTTATCGGGGTTCAGTTCCGTTTTTACCAGGTAATCGGTTGCGCCCATTTGCATGGCCTCAATGTCAACATTTTTGCTTCCCTTTCCGGTAAGCAATACAATGGGTTCTTCTACTTTTAGTTGTACAGCCTCTTTTAAAAAGTCGAGACCAGTTCTTGCACCCAGCCGGTAATCAACAAAATAGATCTGGTATTTTCTTGTCCGTAATTGCTCAACGGCATCCGAAAATTTAAAACACCAGTCAACCTGCAACTGGTATTCCTTTATTTCTTTGAGGTATTGCGAGGTAATAAAAAAGTCGTCCTCATCATCATCAATTATTAAAATTTTTATACTCGGCAATTGTGAAGGCATGGCTAATTTTAGAAAGTTAATGGTAGGTTATGGTAAACAAACGGGCATGCGAAGGAGGATTGTGTATTTTGAGTGCAGCATTGTTTTCCGCAAGTTCTGTTTGACACTGTGAAAGGGATTGCTGGTATTTTACAATCCAGTCGTCTGTAATAATCAGGTTGGTATAAAAGTCTATTTGAAAACCTGAAACATCCGCAGGCATTTGCTTTACCCGCTCGCAATCAACATGCAGGAAAAGCTGTTTACCTGGTGGCGGGTGATTAAATATTGATTTGATCAGCAAATCGAACAGACGAACAAAGACACTCTCATCCCCCTCCACTTCGGGGAGGTTACTACAGCGTACAACCGGTCGGGGGTCACGTTGTAGCGAACTAGAATTCAGAAGGCATTGTTGTATGATTTTATTTAAATCAACAAACACCTTTTTCTCCCCATGTTGTTCGGCTGGCTGCGTTGCTGCAGCATCAATCACGGCTCGGTCGGGCATAAAACCTTGGTGTTTTACTGGTTGTTGAATTCCTGGTACTGCTTCATTTTATTATACAAAGTCTTGCGGTCAATGTTCAGCAGTTTGGCGGCTTTGCTTTTATTGAAGTTTACTTTTTTAAGTGCTTTCAAAATCATTTCATATTCCGCATCTATACTCGCGCCTTTTAACGTGGTTTCCGAAATGTTACGTGGCGAGTCGGCAATTTCGGTAGCAATGGTAGGAATAGAATTGGTCGCAGCCGGCTCTGGCGTCGCATCAAATTGTAGTTTGCTGAAATGCGCTATTTCAAATGGAAGGGAATTGGCTTCTATTTCTTCGCCGTCGTTCAGCAAAGTGGCCCGTTTAATTACATTACGCAACTCCCGAAGGTTACCATACCAAACATAAGTGCGAAAGATGTTTTCCACTTCCGGACTAAAGCGTTTTACATTTTTGCCCAGTTCGGCGTTTGTTTGTTGTAGAAAATGGTTGGAGAAGAGCATGATGTCATCGGGCCGTTGGCGCAGCGGTGGTATGTCGATGCCAAATTCATTGAAGCGGTGGTACAAATCTTCACGAAACTTGCCTTTGCGTACGGCATCCCACAATTTTTCGTTGCTGGCAATAATAATGCGCACATCCAGTTCAATGTCCTTCAAACCACCTACGCGGCGCATTTTTCTTTCCTGCACCACGCGTAGCAGCGACACCTGAATATCGTAAGAAAGGTTGGCCACTTCATCCAAAAAAATGGTGCCGCCGTTGGCCATTTCCAACGAACCCATTTTTTGATTGAGTGCCCCGGTGAATGATCCTTTTTCGTGACCAAATAATTCGCTTCCCGCCAGCTCTTTAGATAAAGCACCACAATCAATTGCTACGAATGGTTTCGACTTTCTTTTACTGCGTTTATGAATTTCCTGTGCCACGGCTTCTTTACCGCTGCCACTTTCACCATTAATGATAACGGTATAATTAGTCGGGCCAACCAAATCTATTTGCTGCAAAATTTGGCGGAATACAGGCGTGTCGCCAAAAATATAATCGCCGGAAACAGTTATTACCGGTTGCTTTTCGGTGGAGGTGGAGGCAGGTCGGTCGGTTTTTTGTGGCGCTGCCGCGGTGGTGGCTACACTGCCGATAGGTGCATTGGCTTCTTTGGTGGCGGCCTCCAATGCTTTTTTAATAGTCACTAAAATTTCATCGGGAAACAGTGGCTTAGTTATGTAATCGTAGGCGCCCATTTTCATTACTTCCACAGCCATTTTAATATCGCTATAGCCGGTGATAATAATCACGGGCAGATGCGGGTAACGTTCTTTTATTTTTGCAAGCAGTACATTGCCTTCCATGTCCTCTAATCTAAAGTCGCACATCACCAACGAAGGCTCAACAGTTTCCAGGAGTTCTAACGATTTTTTGCCTGTGTAGGCTTCCAGTACTTCGTAGCCATGACGGGTTAAGAAGCGTTTAAGTAACATACACATGTCCCTGTCGTCATCAATAATTAAAATGGTTTGCATTTAGTTGATTTGTTTTGAGGTTCGATTGAATTTTTAAGTTCTGTAAAAGGTAAAATTAGTTTAAAGATCATGCCCATAAACCACGGACATGCGAAACCGGTATTTGCAACTGCTCGCGGTATTTGGCCACTGTGCGCCGGGCAACCGAAAATCCTTTTTGGTTCAAGATTTTAACCAGTTGCTGATCGGTGTAGGGATTATGTTTGTCTTCGGTTTCTATTACTTCTTCTATTGCCGATTGAATGACCTTATTACTGATGACCTGGCCTTTTTGATTGGCGATACCTTCGGTAAAAAGATCTTTAAGCAATATTAATCCAAAAGGTGTTTCGGCGTACTTGTTACAGGTAATTCTCGATACGGTTGAAATATCAACCCCAACTATTTCAGCAATGTTTTTCAATATCATTGGTTGAAGCAGGTTAATGTTCCCGGTCACAAAATATTCAAATTGCATTTCCACAATCGACCGCATTATTTTTAGCATAGTACTTTCTCTTTGCTGTACTGCGTGTATAAACCACTGGGCCGACTGCAATTTGTTTTTGATGTACTGCACGGCTGATTTATCGGTAGTAACCTTGGCGTTATTCTCGGCCATTTCTTTCCACGATGTATTGATGTTCAAGCCCTCGCTGCGCTGCCGAAAAAGTTGCACCTCAATATTGTCGCCCACTCTTGTTACTATAAAATCGGGAATAATGTTCTGGTTCACACCTTCCTGCGTTTCGCAAACAGGGCGCATTTTTAGTGAAGCAATCAATCGCAAAACAATTTTCAACTCTTCCTCATCAATGTTTAAATGGGCTTTTATCTTGTCCATGTTGCGGTTGTGCAAATCATTAAAATGCTGATCGAGCAGGTTAATGGCAGTTTTTACATCCGGCCGCTTTGTATTCATGCGTTGCAACTGTATCAACAGGCATTCTTTAATGCTGCGTGCGCCAATACCAATAGGTTCTAATTGCTGGATTTTTAAAAGTATTGCCTCTAAATCGGCTTCTTCAACCCAGCGGTGCAATTTAAACGAAAGGTCTTCGGCAAGGCTTTCAAGCTTTTGTTCCATCAAACCTGCGTCGGATAACGAATCAATTATAAAATGGGCGAAGACAATTTCTTTCTCTTCGGTTGTAGTTACGCAGTACTGTTCTTTTAAAGCCAGGCGAAAATCATAACTGTTCGAGATTGGCCGCTCGGGTACTTTGTCGTTGTGCAGGTAGTTTTGGTACTCAAATTTGTAGTCGGGTATATCGTCGTAGCCATGCTCTTCCCAATCCTGGTAATCCTGAACAGAGTCCTTGTTAAACTTATCCGAGTCGGCTTCAAACTCGGTGTTCTGATCCTCCAACAATGGGTTGTCCTCCATTTCCTGCTCAATTCGTTGTTCCAGTTCCAGAGTGTTGAGATGAAAAAAATTGAGTAACTGAATTTGCTGAGGCAGAATTTTAATTCTTTGTTTTTGTGCAAGGTGTTGATTCATCATGACGCTTGTATTTTGGCCTTAAATGGAACACAACTCTGCAACCAAAAATTGGTTTTAATGCTACAGTTCGCCAGAACTTGCTACCAGTAAGGAAAAATTTATCAATGAGGCCGGTAGTCGGGGACTAGCTGGATGTAGGTTTATGAAAATACACCGAAAAGTGGGGAGAAGGCTCTACAGGAAAAGGATTTTTTCCACAAAGATGCCGTCCTGAAGTGGGCAAGCAGGCCAGGGTTAAGTTATGATCTCAATTCCAATTCAGACGCTTTCATCGTGTACTTTAAAAAAGAGGGGATGGGGTAGTGCTCCTCTTTGGGATATGAGGACGACGGATCATTGATTTTTTGCCCTGGAGATGGCTGGCGGCCAAATGGAACAGTGGGTTTGCCGGGGCTTGCAGTTTTTAAAATTGAATGATTTCTGTTGCTGGATGTGCTCATTTTAAAATAATAATTGCTGAAGCAAATAGTCGTAAGTATCGAATGATTTGAATAATAGTGTAAAAAACATACCATGTTTTTGCGCTCAAGTGTAGGTTGTTGAGGTTGTTTTTTTTTGCCTCTTGGTAGAAATTTTTCCTCAATGGAGGTCCAATTTGTTGAATGAAAAAATTGCTCATCCCATTCAGCAAACTGGTACAATTGTTTCAAAGAGTAGTAGAACATCTTTTAACCAATAAATTTTATCAGCATGTTACGGTGGACATTGATTTTCCTGGTTGTAGCGATAATAGCAGCCATATTTGGGTTTGGTAGCGTAGCGGCAGATACCACTTCAGTTGCAAAAATATTCTTCTACATTTTTTTAATACTTTTCGTACTCACTTTAATTGTTGGTGGATTTAGAAGAGTTGAGTAGACCCGGCAAGCTATTTCCTGACGAGAGGTGGTCCATGAGTTATTCCAGGATTATTCCTGTGGTACCACAAGCCTTTGAGCCTTCCGCCATAAAAGTTATTGAATGAATACGCATAATACCTGCGTTTGTAATAGGCTCGATCAGCTGGCACACCGAGCGTTGAGGTAATTTTCTAAGCATCTACACCCCCGGAGCACAACCCTCGGGCACATACATTTTACTTCATCGTTGCTGTGGTTTTCTTAGTAGGCGGCAGCATGGGTTGTTAAAAAAAAATAGCGCTGCAGATGCAGCGCTATTAATGGTCCCGGTATTTCTTTTATCACATCCACCTGGAAAACACCACTACCGGGAACAGTTTTTATTACCATCTATGGCTGGTTTACAATTTCTTCATCACTGCTGATATCCTCGCTGGTATTGGGAGCGGTTTGCGATGGCTCATTTACAGTTTTATTACCACGTTGTTCATTTACTATTACTTTTTCATCTGAGCGTGTATCATTGGGTGAGGAACTTTCAAGTGATTCGTCATCACCATTGTGTTTTGCAGTTGCATGCATGGGTAAATCATGCCTGGGTAGTGGCGCTGCATTATTATTTGTTTTGCGGGGATCATTTACGTTTTGCATGATTGCACATTTAGATTAGAAATGTAGTATCAGATACAGCGTAGCCAAAAACATACCGAACGGACACGCTCATTTTCTTTTTAAGAATTAGGCAAGTGCGAAAAAATGAAAATCAAGAGTGCTGGGAATCAGCTTTTGTCCATGACCTAAGTTGCCCATTTAATTATAATTATCCTGTACGTTTCGTTTAGGGCGTATTTTGCTTAAAACAGCATTGATCTTTGTAAAAAGGCTCGCCCTTTGTTTTTCGGAGATGATATGCGATCCATAATTTTTTATGAGATAGGGGACAAGTATTTTAGTAAACCATCCCGCTTTTGCAAGCAGTACGCGGCGTACTAAAAGATCTATGCTAAAATCGAGGCCGAAGGTTGAAAGGCCACCCGTCTTATCTCGCGTAGTGAATTTATTTACCATTTTCATCACCCTGCCCAACGGCTCTAGCCGTTGTCGCACGCCTGCTATATCGGTTTTTAGTTTTGCCTCACCCAATTTTAGTTGGGCCAAAAGTTTTTCTTCCTCCTGTAATAAGTCGTCGTAAGTTTTTATTTTACTCATACACTTTTGAAATAATCGTGTTCCTTATAAATGGAATAATAACTTTTCTGCGCAGTGCAAAAACTAAAATCAGCAAAAACAAAAAGAAGCCCGCAATACAAAAGAAGCCTGCCGCAATACTGCCTAGCAAACCACCCAGCCACAGGGCCAAACCTGTAAATGAAAAAATGAAAAAGAATACAGTGAATAACAATGCGGCAACTGCAATAGCAACACCCGCCGCGGCATCGGAAGCACCCCTTGTAACCTTTGCCTTTACAAGCTTGCCGTATGTTTTCGCATAATCGGTTGCAGTTGCTTTTAGTTGCGCGGCCGATTGAGACAAGCCAATTTTTTCCTCAGGAGGCTGCTTGGTAAACTCAGTCATTACGTGTAATTTCTTTGTTGAGAGAAAATAAAAAGGCTGTATCAACCGGTAGGGTTCACCGCAGGCTAGGTGATAGCTGGCGGCAGGCCCAAGGTTTTAAAGCAGAGATTTAAAACACCGTACTTTATTGTTTTGGCACACCTGCTAGCCCTTTTTGATACAGCCTCTTTTTTGCTTAGCTATAGCTTTCTGTGATATTGTTGTACTTGTTTCCGGCTTCGGATGCAACGCGGGACCCCTTCTTTGTAAGGTTGCTCACCTCATCTTTTGCGTTTGCAAACAGGTCGGTAAGATGCTCGGCCCAGGTACCAGCTGTGTCTTTTACTTTCTTCACAGTTTCAGAACCTTTATCAGGTGCTAAAAGAAGACCTACTACTACACCCGCTGCAGCGGCGCCTACTAAACCAAGGATAATTTTCGATTGTGTTGTCATAGCTTTAATATTTTTAAGGTAAATGAATGATGTAGCTAAATTGTTTAAATAATCGTACCAAGTTTAGCAGTGTTGTTTATCAATTTCGAAAAGAAAGTTAGGTACATAATTCTACAGATGAATCATAATTTTGGAGTTAGCCGGTACAGTTATTGGTTTCGGCATTGGTACGATAATTTAGGATGAATAGCGGCAGCAAACATTATGACAAATAGAAAAAAAGTATTGATAATCGATGACGAAGTAGATCTATGTCTTCTTATGAAGACGTATTTCCTTCGCAAAAACTACGACGTTCATATAGCTCACACCCTAGCCAACGGCGTGGTGCGCATGGGTGAACTTAAGCCAGACTATCTTTTTATAGACTATAATTTACCCGATGGACTGGGCTGGGATAAACTGCCCGAATTGTACCAGCGGTATCCCGATGTGGAGTTCCATCTTATAAGTGCCTTCCGCCCTACCATGCCCTCTGAACTTGACGGCGCAAGACTTACCATTTGGGAGAAACCAATCAGCCTTAAATCACTGGATAATTTTTTCTGAATACCGGCCCTGATACCATTGATTACCTCAGCGTCAGTCGTCAGCTGTAAGACAACTCTCGCAAGGCTTCCTGGTCTTCGCGTTAATAGGTAGCTCTGAGTTTTGCAAGAAGATGTTTGTGCTGAAAGGGCCAGCAAATTATGAGTATTTGTTTCGCATGCGGATCCCTCTTTTGTGCTGCCGTAGTACTGCTACAAGAAGAAATTTTCCACCATCTTTAAGATGATGGAAGGCAACCCAAAAGAAGTCTTTGCCCTGCGTTTGCAAAATCCCTCTCCGGGAAATTAAGAGGGGTTTACTCACCCCAAATTTCATCTTCGCCCTTTAGCCATTTTTTCACTAATTCTGTCGAAACAGATTTAGGTCTCTCCAAGGGGAAGCCTAATGCCCTGTCCCAACATAAACTTGATAATACACCAAGTGAACGGCTGACAGCAAAGAGCACGGTATAAAATTCGTACTCAACCATTCCATAATGCACCAATAAAGCCCCACTGTGCGCATCAACATTTGGCCATGGGTTTTTTATTTTTCCAAGTGATTGTAAAATGGGTGGTACTGTTTCGTAAATGTTCCAAACGGTTTGCACCAATGGATCGGCCGGCATGTGCTTTTTGCCAAACTCCATTTGCGCCGAAAACCGCGGATCGGTTTTACGCAATACTGCATGGCCGTAGCCGGGTACAACTTTTCCTTCGGCCAGGGTTTTCTTTACATAATCAGCAATTTGTTCCGACGACGGTAAATCGGTTTTTAAATCTTCACGCATTTCATAAATCCACTTAATTACCTCCTGGTTGGCTAAGCCATGCAGTGGGCCGGCAAGGCCGTTCATGCCGGCTGCGTAACTAAGGTATGGGTCACTCAATGCCGAACCCACAAGGTGCGTAGTATGAGCCGATACATTTCCGCCTTCATGATCGGCGTGAATAGTCATGTACAGGCGCATCAGTTCTTTAAAACTTTCGTCGTCATAACCCATCATGTGCGCAAAATTGCCCGCCCAATCAAGCAGTCCGTTGGGTTGTATGTGTTCGCCATTTTTATACTTGCGCCGGTAGATGTATGAGGCGATGCGGGGCAGGCGGGCAATAAGATCCATGGAGTCGTCGAACACGGCATCCCAATAATCTTTTTTGTTCATGCCAGCAGCATAACGTTTGGCAAACTGACTTTCGGTTTGCAGAGCCATAACGGCTACCACAAACTGCGTCATGGGATGGGTGCTTATTGGCAGTGCTTCTATTGTAGCAAAAACGTGGTTGGGTACGTGGCTGCGGCGTTGCCATACCGAAGTAAGGTGTTGCACGTCGTCTTCAGTGGGTAAATCGCCCACCAACATCAAATAAAATAATCCTTCGGGTAATGGCTCCGAGCCTCCCTCAGCTTTTGGTAATGCTTTCTGTAAATCGGGTATGGTGTGGCCCCGGAAACGAATGCCTTCCTGTGCATCTAACAAAGAGGTTTCGGTAACCAAACCAGTAATACCCCGCATACCCTGGAACACTTGCGACAGCTGTACTTCGCCAATTGTTTTTGTTCCGTGCTCTTTTAATAAATTTTTTATTTCCGTTGCTACCTCTTCTGATTTTTCCTTGAACCTTTCTTTAATAACTCCCATTTTCTTGTGATTAATTTATTTAGATGTAAGGTCTTTTTTGAAAGGCCTAAAGTTATGGTATGAGGGTGGACAGGCAAAATATTAGTGCTTCCATGTAAATACGGTAACTGGTTAATTAATTAGGTAAGCAAGTGATAGAAATATGAATCAGTTACAAATTTTAAAACGATCCGAGTTTGAAATGAGGAAATGTTTTACTTCGGTGCCTTTTTGTAAAGCCAAATGGCAAGGAAAGAAAAAAATATATTGGGGAGCCATGCTGCCAGTATTGGTGGCAGATCACCTTTTACCGAAAACGTAGTTGAGAACCTGTCTGAAACAATAAATACCGCAGCGATGATAATACCAATTGCCAAATGCAAACCGCTGCCTCCACGCACTTTTCTTCCGGCTATTATTGCCCCAATCATGGTAAGCAGCAATACGGTAAATGATGTGGCACTTCGGCGGTACAATTCTACTTTTAATGGGTTCAACCCTTCGGCCGCCCGTCGTTCTTCGGTAGCAATAAATGCCGCTAGTTGGGGTGTGGTTAAATTGTCTTTCAAATATTCATCCTTGGTCAATTCTGAAGGATGCAATTTCAGATCTAGATTTTGTGTATCCCGCTGGCGTACCCGCTCACCCATGCTGTCAATGTCTCTTTCCACAACCGTTCGCAGTTTCCAGTTTTTTTTAATGGTGTCCCACTCAATGCGTTGAGCTCTTAAATTGTAATACACTTTATTTCCCCGCACCTTCTCCATAAAAAAACCGTTGGCGGAGCGGGTGGCCGTATCATAGTTTCTTATGCCCATGTAAGTCACCGAATCAAGCCGGCGGTAATAACAGTTATAACAACTTGCACCGGTGCTTGAAGTGGCTCGTGTTTTATCAATGTAGTTGTATTGAAAACTGCTGCGTATGGCATTGGCTTTGGGTAGTACGTACCGTGATGCGAAAAAAAGAATTGTAGCGAAAAATATACCGCCGATAAGATAAGGACGCAACCAGCGATTGTAAGTAGTGCCGCTGGCAAGTATGGCAATTACCTCGGACCGTATAGCCATCTTAGAAGTAAAAAAAATAACGGCTATAAATACAAACAGCGGAAAAAGCATACCCCAGATAAATGGAATGAAGCCGATATAATACTCGGAGAAGATTTGTGAAGTGGTTAGCCCCGACTGTACAAAGTTGTCCGTCTTTTCGCTGATGTCAATAGCAACGGCCAGCGTTGTCATGATGAGCATGCAAAATAAAAACGTGGTGACAAATTTTTTAAGAATGTAACGGTCTATTCGGGTCATGAAAATTTTAAACGTTTAAGGTTGGAGGGATTACACGTTCACAAGTTTACAAGTTTACAAGTTATCGTGTTGTTATTCATGGCTTGAGTACTAACACTGCTTAATTTATAATTACTGCTTACTCTATTGATACTGCCTACTTGCTTACTGCCTAGTGCCTACTTCATTTTTACTGTCTACTGCTTAGTTACTCCCCTCCCAATCCCATCACAACTTCGTTTTCAACACGGGAACCATTTCATTTTTCCAACTTAAAAAATCGCCTTCCAAAATATGTTTCCTCGCCTGCCTCACCAGCCACAAATAGAACGCAAGATTGTGAATAGATGCAATTGTAAATCCTAAAAATTCTTTTGCCTTAAATAAATGACGCAGATATGCTTTGTTGTAGTAGTTGCTGGTTTCGTTATCAAGGCCATCATCTATCGGTGAAAAATCATTCTCCCACTTCTTGTTGTCGATGTTGATTACACCCCTCGTTGTAAAAAGCATGGCGTTGCGGCCATTACGGGTGGGCATCACGCAGTCAAACATATCTACACCCAAAGCAATGCACTCCAAAATATTCCACGGCGTACCAACACCCATAAGGTATCGTGGTTTTTGCTGCGGCAAATGCTGACAACACAGTTGGCATATCTCATACATTACCTGTTCCGGCTCACCAACACTCAGGCCACCAATGGCATTACCGGTTGCATCTTTCGATGCAACATATTCGCAACTTGCTTTCCGCAAATCGTGGTAAATGGCTCCCTGCACAATCGGAAAAAGATTTTGCGTGTGGGCATATTTATCTGGTGTGTTTTGGAACTGAGTCATGCACCTGTCTAACCAGCGGTGCGTTAAGTTCATTGAGTTGAGTGCATATTTATATTCCGATTGGGCGGGCGGGCATTCATCAAATGCCATCATAATGTCGGCACCAATACTGCGTTCGATATCCATCACCCTTTCAGGGGTAAACAAATGTTTGCCGCCATCGATGTGGCTTTGAAACACCACACCTTCCTCGGTAATTTTTCTGTTGGCCGCCAATGAAAAAACCTGGTAGCCGCCACTATCGGTGAGTATGGGTTTTTCCCAGTTCATAAATTGGTGCAAGCCGCCTGCTGCTTCCATTATTTCCATTCCAGGGCGTAAGTACAAATGGTAGGTATTGCCTAAAATAATATGGGGGTCAATCTCGGTTTTCAGTTGTTGTTGCGATATGGCTTTTACGCTGCCAATTGTACCCACAGGCATAAAAATGGGTGTTTCAATTTTGCCATGATCGGTTATAATGGTTCCGGCACGGGCGGCGGTAGCGGTATCGGTTTTTAATAGATTAAATGAGAGTGCAGGCATAAAACGGCAAATATACACCTCACCCCCTGCCCCTCTCCATCGAAGATGGAGAGGGGAGAAGTGCCTCACAGTTCAGTCGCATCTAAATAGTTCGGGAGCGGCGAAGTATGACACCATTTTTTTTCTACGCCAATAAAAAATAGGCGACTGCTAAAAAATAAAGACTCATTGAATAAGCCTTTGCTGTGCTGTGAGTGCTCCCTCTCCAACTCCGTTGGAGAGGGTTGGGGTGAGGTTCTTATCTTCGCCGCTATGCTTATGAGTTGGCAGGCCATTATTTTTTATACCTTTATTTTAGTTACCGCTATCCAGTTATTTTATTACCTCTATTTTTTTAGCCGCGTTGCTTTTTATAAGGCAAAGCCTAAAGATCATTCGCAGCAACACCCTGTGTCGGTAGTTATTTGCGCAAGAGATGAAGATGAAAACCTTGCGCGGCATTTGCCCGGGATATTAGTACAAAACTATTCTTCTACCAACGAGGTGATTGTAGTTAATGACAATTCTTTTGATGATTCGAAGTATGTGTTGGCACAACTGCAAAAAACATTTAAGCAACTACAAATTATTGATCTTACCCAGGAGGCAAAGATGATTGTTGGCAAAAAATTTCCGCTTTCCGTTGGTATTAAAGAAGCGAAACATGAGGTGCTTTTGCTTACCGATGCGGACTGTGTACCTGCTACAGAAAAGTGGATGTTTAAAATGCAGGACGCTTTTGTAAATGGGGTGGAAGTGGTGCTTGGCTACGGGGCTTATACCAAAATGCCTGGGTTGCTCAACAAAATTATCAGGTTTGAAACCTTTCACACCGCACTGCAATATTTTGGATATGCCCTGGCCGGGGTTCCGTATATGGGCGTGGGTCGCAACCTTGCTTACCGCAAAGAACTTTTTTTTCGCAACAAAGGATTTTCTTCTATCAACCACATACCCAGTGGCGATGATGATTTGTTCATTAACAAAGTAGCCAACAAAAAAAATACAGCCGTGGTGTTGGATGAAGAGGCCTTCACTTTATCGAAACCAAAACAAAGCTGGAAGGAGTGGCGGCGGCAAAAGAACCGGCATTACACTACGGGAAAATTTTATAAGGCTTCGCATAAATTTCTGTTGGCGATGTACACGTTTTCTTTCTTTTTGTTTTACCCGCTTTTTATCGCTTCAATTATTTTTTTCGATTGGCGATGGGCATTAATTCCTTTTGGCCTCAGGTTAATTACCCAAGGGCTTATTTGGAAAAAGTCGATGAAACGTTTGAATGAAACCGATTTGTTTGGTGCATTTATTTTGTGGGATGTTTGGCAGTTTTTTTATTACATCATCTTTGCTTCGTCGTTATGGAAACGGCCTACAAAAAGTTGGGATTAAAAAATTGCGGCACTGCTATATTCACAACATGTTGATCATTCAAAAATATTTTTCCGATTTCAGTGCCACGCAAACACAGCAATTTTTTGCGCTGGAAGAGTTGTACAAAGAATGGAATGCAAAAATCAATGTCATTTCAAGAAAAGATATTGAAAGCCTTTATCAAAATCATGTACTGCATTCGCTGAGTATTGCCGCTGTTTTTAATTTCCCAAGGGGCTTGAAGATTATTGACATTGGAACAGGGGGCGGTTTCCCCGGTGTGCCGCTGGCTATTTTTTTTCCCGAAGTGCAATTTCATTTGGTGGACAGCATTGGTAAAAAATTAAAAGTTATTGAAGCAGTAAAAGAAGTGCTTCAACTAAAAAATATCACCACCCAGCATTGCCGGGCCGAAGAAATAAAAAACAGGAAATTTGATTTTGCCGTAAGCCGTGCCGTGGCGCCACTAAAGGATTTACTTAACTGGGGCACACCAGTTTTAAAGAGATCAAGTTATAAGGTACAAGAAGCAAGTGGAGAGCAAACAATTTTGCAATCGGGATTGATTTGTTTAAAGGGTGGCGATTTAAAAAATGAAATCGCAGAGAGTGGGGCGAGGCCAAAAAAAATCGAGCTGAGTACCTTATTTGACGAACCGTTTTTTAAAGAAAAGTTTTTGCTTTACACATCTGTATAAAACAAAAGGCTCTGACCCGGAGGCCAGAACCTTTTTATTCTCTCGTTCCCTTCGACGGCATTACCCGTAGCAGGTACAATGGGTATAATCTCAGGTTAATTTGAAATAACCACCCCTTGAGAGAAAAGAACTTTCAGAAATA
Source organism: Chitinophagales bacterium (assembly GCA_031425835.1). Taxonomy (GTDB): domain Bacteria; phylum Bacteroidota; class Bacteroidia; order Chitinophagales; family Chitinophagaceae; genus Flavisolibacter. The sequence continues at coordinate 31,809 of JANPKD010000028.1, read as the reverse complement.
TGAAGTAACGAAAACTGTGCCAACCGAAAAATTCGGTTAGTAAATTTTTTGAGAACATACTCCTTGCTGCATTTACTTTATCCGAGCAAAGCCGAAACGGTTGGGCATTATCCATTTACAATTTCACCACCGTTAGGATGTAAGGTTTGACCAGTCATGTACGCCGAATCGTTGCAGGCAAGAAATAAAAAACATGGTGCCACATCTTCGGGTTCGCCTGCCCTTGCCATAGGAACATCGCTACCAAATTCCGCCACTTTTTTCCCTTTAAAACTACCAGCAATCAGCGGTGTCCAAATGGGCCCGGGTGCCACGGCATTTACTCTTATTCCTTTCTTTACAAGGTTCTGGGCAAGGCTCCTGGTGAAGGTAAGAATGGCCCCTTTCGTTGCGGAATAGTCGAGCAGCTCCGCACTGCCACGATAGGCTGTTACAGATGTGGTGTTGATAATGCAAGCACCTTTTTTTAAAAATGGAAGCGCAAATTTTGTGAGGCGGAACATTGAAAAAATATTCGTCTCAAAGGTTTTTAACAATTGCGCATCCGTAATATCAGTTAGTGACTTTTGCTCTGTTTGCGTGGCGGCGTTGTTCACAAGTATATCTAGTTTGCCAAACTTTTTTATCGTGCTTGCCACTAATTTGCGGCAGTAACTTTCCCTGCGGATATCCCCGGGGAGCAGTAAACAGGTTCTATTAAAATCTTCTTCAACCAAACGTTTTACCAGGAGGGCATCTTTTTCTTCGGCGGGCAAATAAGATATGGCCAGATTGGCTCCTTCTTGTGCAAACAGCAATGCAACCGCTCTGCCAATGCCACTATCACCACCAGTGATTAATGCCACTTTACCTGCAAGTTTTTTTAACGGCTGTGGTTGTAGCGATTTTGGTTGCGGCTTCATTTTAATTTGAAGGCCAGGTAGCTGTTGCGATTGCGGTGGCCGGATTGCTTTTTTTGGTGCTCCTTTTTGCATTGTGATTGGTTTCAGCCAACCTCTAAATTATTATACCAGCATTTGTAGAAGCAATTGAGTGAAACCCTATTTTTGCAACCCGTTTGAGGAAAACTTTCTCGACGTGAGTTGGGGGACTAGCTCAGCTGGCTAGAGCGCTTGCATGGCATGCAAGAGGTCATCGGTTCGACTCCGTTGTCCTCCACAAGCTTTAAAGGTTCGCAGCAATGCGGGCCTTTTTTTACGACGTTGGCTTTTTGGATAGAGTGCCCCGATAGGGATGGGGAACGTGATCCGCACGGTTCAAAAACAACAGACCAATATTATCCTACTGGTCGTAAAACTGATTCAGGCAAGAGATTTTTCGGTTATAAAAATTGGGTAGCAAATCAAAGAGAAAATTAACGATTAGCAGTTGACATATAAAGAATGTTTTGAAACAAAAGCTGAAGTTTCCAACATTAGAGATGAAATCTAAACAACGAAAAAAACAAAAAATACATAAAGCGGTTGGCAGCTACGGTAAGATTGACTTCATACTGAAACCCAAAAACATCCTGCGTACGGGCACCCCCGAGCGAAGCTGATCATTTAATGAGCAGCACAGCACCTTTTTCTTGTTTCAACTCGCCGCCTTCTAGTTGGTAAACACAGGTCCATACAAAGACGCCAGTTGGTTGTAGTTTGCCGGCAATCTTGCCATCCCATCCTTTTTGTAATTCGCTGGTGCGAAAGACTAACTCACCCCAACGATTGTAGATCGCAAACCGGTACGTCTTTACATTGCCGGAAAGGAGGGGCTTAAAAAAATCGTTCTTTCTGTCGCCGTTCGGCGTAAAAGCGGATGGTACATAAAATCCCGTAACACAGCTTTTCGAATGAATAACAGCAGAATCAACTCCGCGGCAATTTTTATTGTCTTCAACTTCTAATACATACTTGCCGGGTTGCGTAATCGTGATGAAGGCTGAATGATTTCCCGTGCTCCATAAATAACTTTTGAATTCTCCGATCGGCCTCAGTTCTACTTTACCGCCCTCGCAAACCGATGTATCCTTTAGAAACCCTTGTGGCAAAGTATGAAGGTCAGTAATTACGGCTGAATCGCTGCCTTTGCAGCCGTTGTTATCAACTACACTCACATGATAATTGCCGGGGCTACCTGTGGTGAAGGTTCTTCCGGTGCTTCCATCTTGCCACAAGTAAGAAGCAAAGTTGCCGGCATCAAACGTTTTTACACTCCCTGAACATATCCCATTATCCTTATCCAAACGCACCACTGGTAATGGAGAAACCTGCAGTATTTGTAGGGTATCGTAGCTTCTGCAACCTTTTTGGGTAAATCCTATCACGGAATAAACACCATTTGCTTTCACGGTTATCATCTGAGAGGTTGCTGCATTATTCCAACGGTACGAAGAAAAGCCGCTACCTGCATCAAGCACGGCACTGTCACTAGAACAAAAGCCTTTATCAGCCCCAAGGAGAATGGGAGGCGATGTCTGGACGGTAATGCGTATAGTATCATAGGCGTAACAGCCAGGTCTTATTTCGGCTTTCAGATAATAAGCTGTATCAAGCCGAGGATTTACAACAACGGATGAAGTGGTTAGAGAACTGATGTTGTAATTGTTGCTCCATTGATAATTGAAAAAATCTCTTGGTGCCGTTAAGTGAAGTGTGTCGTTGTTGCACTTGATACGGTCGGGGCCAATGTCTAAAGAACCTGCGGCATGCACGGTCAGCGAATCTTTCAACACGGTTCCGCAAGCATCGGTTAGGATGACGGTATAAACGCCTGGGCGGGTGACTCTGTATGTTGAATCTGTGCTGCCGTCCTGCCATTGATAACTTGTAAACCACCAGCCGGGGTGCAGGGTCAAGGGCAGCTCGCAAGCACTAATATTTGCCGATAATTTTTGGTTGGGCGGAAGGAGCAAAATTTCCAGCGAATCTTTTGTAACCGTACACGCACCTGCATAAGCGTATAACATAACACGCTTTGGCTGAACGCCTGGACTCGCAAACGTAACCGAAACAGTAGAGTCGTTCAAGACGGTGAGGGAACCGTTTTGAACGGAATCAAGAACCCATTGAACCGGCGCGGATTGGTTTACTCTGCGGGCAACGTATTGTTGTGTTAAGCTTGAAGAACAAACAGTATCGTTCCCCATAATTTTTATGCTTGCAGTACCTGCTGATGACCCGGACGGAAGCGGTTCGCATACGAATTGACTGGTGACGGCAATGGGTGCGCTGGTGAATTGCAATGGTGTAAGGAGTGCTTCGTTGTCGCCTACCGATCGCCATTGCATTGTGCCAGAGAAAACAGACCAAGGCAAGACTTGAGTAAAAGCAGTGTCAACCCCTAAACACGAAAGAATTCGGGGATCGTTATCCTCCACCTGAACCATTTCAATGCTGCCGTTTCCGGCTCCGCTGACATCCCTCGTACTTAAAACATGTAAGGACCGGCTCGGCCCGCTCTGAGAGACTGCATATCGGAGATCAATATATGTGTTGGGATAAATTGTTTTCTGCTCCCGTATTTTGTTTTGTAGGCTGTCGGCTAGATACCAATAAAACCGTTGAGCGTCATAAACCGCGGAAACAATATGGGTTTGGCCGTTGGGGAAGACCTTGATTTTTGACCAGTTCTTCCCGATTTCAAGCGGTACTGAAAAGGTAGCGGTTCTGTGAATGGTAAGGTCTGCACGCAAAACAAGTTTAAAGTAGTATGCATTGAGCTGGTTAAAATTGGAAAAGACGCCAAACAATGCAAACCCACCATTCGTCAGTTGTTCGGCATAAAAATGAATTTTTGGATGGGTAACCAGCACACCATAATTAGTGATAACCTCCGAATAGGAGTACCCTTTTAAATCAAGCGTTGAGCCGGTATTGTAATCCAACTGCATGGCAAAAAACGACTTGTTGTAGAGAAAGGAGTTTTGGTACAAGCTGTTAAAGCCAAAGACCACGATTTTATCGTTTGAAAACAACGCCACGGAAGGGAGTTGGGTTTGCCCATCCACGCCATAAAAAGTTTTGCTCCAAACCAGATTACCCAAGCTGTTTACCCGACAGATAACGCTGTATTGCAGACTGGCCCCGGTACCGTAAAAGCTTATAATGACATCATTATTTTTTCCTTCCTTAATAGAATAGGGAGTAAGAAAGAGATGGTAAACTGAGGCGATCATGGATAGGTTTCGGCTCCAAAGCCCTTCACCCTGGCAACTAAACTTTATCAACAACATATCGGAACGGATAGGAGCGGGGTTGTGCTGCGAGTTTCCCACGAAAACAAGGCTCCCATCGCTCATCTCCACCAGTTCGTACTCGTCCAGACGGAGCGCCAAAGGAACTCTTTTTGACCAAAGCGTTTCCCCTCGTTCATTTACTTTCATTAAAAGCAGGTCGGCACCGTCCTGGGTTGTGCCCCACTTCCCCACAATCACCGTTGCATTATCTCGTGTATGCAGGTATTTCCGGCTTTCAAAAAACCTCGCTGCCGATGTATGCCGGATTTTATAACTACTCGAAGAAGTCTGGGTTTGGCAAAAGCTTCTGTTTTGACACAAAAAAAGCAAAATCCAAAATATAAATGGTTGAGTTCTAAGGGATGGGTACATTGATCGGGTGGCATTTAATGCAAAGTAAATAGGCTCTTCAGAAAGCTACATCAGGGATTTGCTCGCTAATGATTTCTTAGGGTTGCCTGATAAAAGCACCAAATTACCGTTTTCCTAGGTCCTAGTTATATTTTGAATTAGGAAATTGGACCGCTCTGATTTAAAACTGGCAAAAAGTAACAACGTGTTACTTGCTTGACAAATGATTGTCCTGCTTCTTTGGATGAGAATAAATAAGGAAATAAAGTTGCTGTGTTCAACGTTAAAGGTGTTCATGACTATCAGGAATTTAGAACTTTCAGGAAGTGAACGTGAGGAGTATTGTTAATTTGAAATGAAGATCTGATCTGGTAAAATTATCTAGCATCAGATGCAAAACATGAAGAGCTTCTATTAGAAATTTGGACTGCTATACCTGAGCATAGCTTCTGAAAAAATTTGGTACAGTTGAATTTCTTGCCCAAAACACTAAACAGTAATAGTTCAAAACTTTAACGGCTAAAAGCCTTTCAATCTGCTTCGATGCTTTTTGCAAAAAAAGTTCGACTTAATGCGGCTTGCTACTTACCACAAAAAAATGCCGCATTGCTGCGGCATCAATTCAATCATTTCTGAAAAGCCTCACTACAAATCCTTCCCGTGGCAGTTCTTATATTTTTTTCCACTACCGCAGGGGCAAGGATCGTTGCGACCAATTTTTGGCCCTACCTTAATTGGTTCCTGCTTCACTGCTACGTCGCCACCCGATGGATCGAAGTAATCTTTTTCATTGGCGGCGTAATCATCACCCGCTGCATCTATCTCGGCCTTGTTGGCGTGCATCTTACTCATGTCGGTGCGTTGGCTGCGGCCTTCTCGCAATTGTTGCGGCGCCGCTTCTTCCTGCTGGGGTAGTTGCGCATGGCAGAGAAATGAAACAATTTGCCGGTTAACATCGCTGCTCATTTGCCTAAACAAATTGTAGGCCTCTACTTTATAAATTACCAGCGGATCTTTTTGCTCTAAATAAGCCGTTTGTACACTTTGTTTTAAATCGTCCATTGCCCGCAGGTGTTCTTTCCACGAGTCGTCGATAATAGCCAGTGTGATGTTGCGCTCCATGGCGTTACACAATTCGGCGCCTGCTGAGTTAATGGTTTTATCCAGGTTGGTAAGTACATTAATTCCTTTTCTGCCATCAGAAAAAGGCACTACAACATTTTCTATATGCTGCCCTTGTTGCTGCCTGATGTTTTTAAATACCGGCACGGCCGCTTTGCTCACACTTTCTTTGTGCTGCTGGTAACCTGTGATGGCTTCGGTATACAAAGTGTCGACTAAACTATTTACATCGTTACTTTTAAACTGCTCCTGTGTTATCTGCGTATCTAACCCAAAGTTTACAATGCACGAAAGTTTGAAACCTTCGTAATCATTCTGCTCGCGGTGGTTGTTAATCACATCTTCGGCGGTAACCGAAAACGCATTGTCAATATCAAGTGCCAGTCGTTCGCCAAACAAGGCATGGTTACGCCGGTCGTAAATGGCGTTACGTTGCTTGTTCATCACATCATCGTACTCAAGCAAACGTTTACGAATACCAAAGTTGTTTTCTTCCACTTTTTTCTGTGCTCTTTCAATTGATTTGGTAATCATACTATGCTGAATTACCTCGCCTTCTTTATAACCAAACGTGTCCATTAGCCCGGCTATACGTTCACTGCCAAACATGCGCATCAAATCATCTTCGAGTGATACATAAAACTGTGAGGTCCCAGGATCACCCTGCCGGCCTGCACGGCCACGCAACTGGCGGTCAACCCTTCGGCTTTCATGTCTTTCTGTACCAATGATGGCAAGGCCACCTGCTTCTTTTACACCGGCACCTAATTTAATGTCGGTACCACGGCCGGCCATGTTGGTGGCAATGGTAATGGCGCCAGCTAATCCTGCCTCGGCAACCACCTGTGCTTCGCGGGCATGTTGTTTTGCGTTGAGTACATTATGCGGAATTTTTTTTGCCTGCAACATGCGGCTTAACAGTTCACTCACTTCAACCGATGTGGTACCTACCAGCACCGGGCGGCCTGCATTGCGCAGCTTCTCTATTTCATCAATGAGGGCTCTGAATTTTTCTTTACGGGTTTTGTACACCAGGTCCTGCTCATCTTTCCGCGTCATGGTTACGTTGGTAGGAATGGTAACCACGTCTAATTTATAAATACTCCACAACTCAGCTGCTTCGGTTTCGGCAGTACCCGTCATACCCGCCAGCTTGTGGTACATTCTAAAAAAGTTCTGCAATGTAACCGTTGCATAGGTTTGTGTAGCTGCTTCAATTTTTACTGCTTCTTTTGCTTCAATAGCCTGGTGTAAACCATCGCTGTACCGGCGGCCATCCAATATGCGTCCTGTTTGCTCGTCAACAATTTTTACCTGGTCTTCCATAACCACGTATTCAACATCTTTATCAAAAAGTGTGTAGGCTTTCAACAGCTGTTGTACCGAATGTATACGGTCGGCCTTTGCTGAATAATCGTTTAACGTGGCTTCTTTCTGGTGCAGTTTTTCATCGGCCGTTGCATCGCTTTTTTCAATTTCCGCAAGGCGCACACCAATGTCGGGCAAAACAAAAAACTCAGGGTCTTCGCCACCACGGGTAATCATTGATAGACCCTTTTCGGTAAGGTCAACCGATTTGTTTTTTTCATCAATGTGAAACAACAACTCCTCATCAATGATATGCAGGTTGCGTTGCTGGTCGGCTATGTAATAGTTTTCGGCTTTTTGCAATTTCACCCTCATGCCCGGCTCACTCAAAAATTTAATGATAGGGCCGTACTTTGGCAAACCACGAAATGCGCGGTACAAAAACAAACCGCCGCTCTTTGGATCGTCATCACCTTCACCAATTTTTTTCCTGGCCTCGTTCAATGACTGGCGCACAATTTTTTCCTGCGCCTCTACCAATGCCTGCACGCGGGGTTTTAAAATGTGGTATTGCTGGTCGTCGCCTTTTGGTACAGGCCCCGAAATAATCAGCGGCGTTCTTGCATCATCAATCAACACACTGTCCACTTCATCCACCATTGCATAATGGTGTTTGCGCTGCACCATTTCTTCGGGTGAATGCACCATATTATCCCGCAGGTAATCAAAACCAAATTCGTTGTTGGTGCCATAGGTGATATCGGCTAAGTAAGCATTGCGCCGTGCTTCGCTATTGGGTTGGTGTTTATCTATACAATCAACCCGCAGGCCCAGCCATTCAAAAATGGGTCCGTTCCATTCACTATCGCGGCGGGCTAAATAATCGTTCACGGTTACTATGTGTACCCCCAGGCCGGCCAATGCATTTAAATAAGCGGGTAAAGTCGACACTAGCGTTTTACCCTCACCGGTTGCCATCTCTGCAATTTTGCCCGAGTGTAAAACAGCGCCACCTATTAATTGCACATCGTAATGCACCATGTTCCAAACCACTTCGCCGCCACCGGCCGTCCATCTATTTTTGTAAATCGATTGATCGCCATTGATGGTAATGTGGTTTTTAGTTGCACTCAATTCCCTGTCTAACTCGGTAGCGGATGAAATCATTTCCGAATTTTCTTTGAAACGTCTTGCCGTTTCTTTTACCACGGCAAATGCTTCAGGCAAAATTTCTTTCAGCACTTCCTCAACCTTGGCATCGCGGTCTTTTTTCAGTTTGTCAACCTCCTGGTAAATAGTGTCTTTGCCAACCAAATCTTCAAACGAAAGTTCTTCAGCCCTTTTATTTGTTTCATCTATCTGGTCGTTTATTTCTTTAAGGTGCTCACTAATACGGCGGCGGAACTCAACTGTCTTATTCCGTAACTCATCGTTGCTGAGGGATTGGTAAGCACTGAAGGCATTGTTGATTTTTGTAACCAGCGGCAAAATGAGTTTCACATCTTTTTCCGACTTACTGCCACCGAACATTTTTGATAAAAAACCGATCATATTTTTTATTGTAGATTCTTAATTAAAAAAAAAGAGTTTCGAAAGAAGGAGAGGTTAAAGCGCCAAGCGGAGACAATTGTCTTGTCGTTCGTATTGTCATTTTTAATTTCCTGCTTTTTTCAAAGTCAAAAAGGGTGCTAATATAGTTCAGAAGCCAATTTGACAGAGGCGCCAAAGATAAATTAATTTGCCGCCGGTATAATTGGGTTATCGCACGGGGAACGGTTTTTATGAATAAAACGAATCACCTTGTAAAACATTTTTTTTAATGCTGAAGACGTCGATTTATCTTTTTGCCATACCGCTTCTTGTTTCTTTAGCAGGGTGTACGGGTAATAATAAAAAGCCACCTGTAAAAAAATCGGCTGCGGTTTATGCCGATTTTAAAATAAAAGGTGAGGAAGGAAACAAGTATGTAAACTGCTTGTTTCAATTTAAGCCCGGTGGGGTAGAGGCTGCCCCGGTGGGTTTGGTGGCGCCGGCATTTGTTAGTTTAAACGGCCAGAAATTAACTGCTGACAGCAGCAAATACGCCGGGGTGTTCTACGAGGCTGCGTTGGTTGCCGATTCCACAGCAACAGAAAATAAAATTACTTACCACGATGGTAAGATGACCTACGAGGAATCATTTTCCCTTCAGCCATTTACCATTGGCAACAAATTGCCTGAAAGTATCAGCAGAAAAAGTTTTTCTATTCGGTTGCAGCCTGTTTTTCCAGGCAACGATTCTATAAGAGTTTTGTTGACTGATACAGCCTTCTTAAATGCTGACGTAAACGAATTGGCGCCAGTACAAAATGGAGTAGTTGCTATAAGCAGCGAGGTATTGCTCAACTTAAAAAATGGGCCGGTTCATTTAGAGTTGCTGCACGAAAAAACCCTGCCTTTAAAAAAGGGCTTAAAGGGCCGGCTTTTTACAAGCTATAGCTTGAAAAGAGAATTTTTATTGGTTGACTGAGGCCAGGCATTGTAATGGCGACAAAGCACAATGACTGAGTATGTACCTAACCGGCTTCTGCCAGGTAGAGGCTTACTTCTTCTTAACCTTGATAAATTAATCCCGCTCAGAGGTAGGTGTTTACAAATTTTCAAGCGCTTTTTTGGCGATGGAATTTCAGCCCCGCTACCTTACTTTTGCGGGCCGAAACGGCAGGGTATGGTGTAGATGCCACCCCGCGAAATAGGATAGGGGAATGAAAGTAGCTGAAGCGACATGCTTGCGTAAGTAGGGGGTAATGAGTTTTAGCAATACTCATGAGTGAACCTTGCAGGGGCTATTAATGATGTGAGAAAGCGTAGTGATAGAGATTACCCATTTCAATCTTGTGGCTATAACAAACGGGGGAGTATCATTACCCGAACTTTGAACTTAAAACTTTAAACTTTATAAATGGCAGGCCAATTAAAAGAAGTACGTAACCGCATTAAGTCGGTGCAAAGCACACAGCAAATCACAAAAGCCATGAAGATGGTGAGTGCCGCCAAATTGCGTCGTGCGCAGGATGCCATTATTCAAATGCGGCCCTATGCCAACAAGCTGCAGGAAATGCTGAGCAATATTGTGAGCAATACGCAGGCCGAAGGGGGCAACACACTTGCCGTGGAGCGGCCGATAGAAAAAGTATTACTCATTGTTATTACATCCGATCGTGGCCTGGCCGGTGCTTACAACGCCAACGTTATTAAATTGGCCAAACAAATTGTTGCCGAAAAATATTCAGCTCAGCGTGAAAAGGGCAATGTTACCGTTTGGAACATTGGTAAAAAAGGATACGAACATTTTGCAAAAACAAATTTTAAAGTGTCGGATGCCTTTAAGGATATTTTTCTGAAACTTTCTTTTGAAGGAGTGCAGGCTGCAGCCCAGGCTGCCGTGCAGGCATACACCAATAAGGAGTTCGATGCGGTTGAAGTGGTGTACAGCGAGTTTAAAAATGCCGCAACCCAGCGTTTTGTGTCGGAGCGTTTTTTGCCCATAGCAAAAACAAAAACGGAAGGCTCGAAAGTAAAAGCCGATTTTATTTTTGATCCGAATAAAGAAGAATTGATTGCCGAATTAATGCCCAAAATTTTAAACACGCAGTTGTTTAAGGCTGTGTTGGATGCCAACGCATCGGAACATGGGGCACGCATGACGGCCATGGACAAAGCCAGCGAAAACGCCAATGAATTACTGCGCAGTTTGAAAATTAGTTACAACCGTGCAAGGCAGGCGGCCATTACCACAGAGCTTACCGAAATAGTAAGTGGTGCGGCGGCTTTGCAGGGGTAAGGGAGTCAAATGGGTCAAGGAAGTCAAATGGGTTAAGAGGGTTTAATGATATCACCTGTCTAATATTTGAAGATGAACATTAAGTTGGAAGAATTGGAGATTTATAAAGTTTCAATGGAAATTGGTGAGCTTGTTTATGAGATGGTTTCAGGTTGGAATTATTTTGATAAGGATACATTGGGCAAACAAATTGTGCGATCGGCTGATTCTATTGCTTTGAATGTGAGCGAAGGTTATGGAAGATTCTTCTACAAAGAAAACAGGAACTTTTGTTATTATAGTAGGGGCTCTGCCAAGGAAACATTTACCGCCCTACAAAAAGCCGTTAATCGTAATTTGATTACTGCTGAACAATATGCTTTCATCTCCGATAAATTGAATTTGTATTTCAAGCTTAGCTATGCCTATATTAAATCCATTGGCACCACCAAAGATGATTCTTAATTCAATAAAACTTTTATAATCTCTGACACAACTGACTCATTTGAGCATTTATGACTCCATTGACTGATTTAATACCGCATATAGAATCGCTGATTTTTGCCAGTGATAAACCACTTGCACCTACGGAAATTACGGAGCTGGTGAACAGTGCTTTTGGTTTTATGGAAGATAAAATTGAAGTGGCGCAAATTGAAGCTGCGCTTGAAGGCATTGTTGAAAAATACGACTCTGAATTTTATCCATTTGAAGTACGGCACATTGGCGGTGGCTGGCAGTTTCTTACCAAAAAAGAATTTCACAAAACAGTGGCCCAGCTTAATGGCGAAAAATTTTTGAAACGCCTTTCCGCCGCGGCATTGGAAACACTCGCCATCGTGGCTTACAAACAACCGGTTACAAAAGGCGAAATTGAATCGATCAGAGGTGTAAGCACCGATTACGCTATGCAAAAGTTGCTGGAGAAAGAACTAATTGTAATAACCGGGCGAAACGAAAAATTACCGGGTCATCCTTTGATATACGCCACCTCAAAAAACTTCATGGATTATTTTGGTATTAACAGTGCCGATGATTTACCCAAAATAAAAGAAGTGCTGGCAAATACAATGATTGAGCCAACGGTGGTGCAACACACGGAGTTTGACGAAAGCGACCTATTGGCTGTTGCCGAAACCGGCGAGTTAATTTTGTCGCTTGATAAAGACGAGCCTGCACCGCTGGAAAAAGAACCCCATCTTAATGGTCACGACCTGGGTTTGGATGAAGAGGAAATAAGACAGGATGAAACGGCGGAGGAAGCCACTGAAGAATTTATCTCTGATGAAATTTTTATAGAAGGCGATCAGGTTGAAGAGACAAAAGAATTACTTGAGGAAGACGGAGAGGAAAATAATTTCTCAGAAGATAACGATGCCGGTGATAACATTAAAATAGATGAAGAGCGCAACGAAGAGGATGGGGCCTCACCCGATAGTGATGTCAAAAAATAATTCTTTACCATAACTTCCGCTTCCATTCATTTTTTTACATTACGCCTTCCACAATGCCATCAAGTTTACAGCCTGCACAATTAGTTGATATTGCCAGCCAGTTTGGTACGCCACTGTATGTATACCACGCGGAGAAAATAAAAGAACAATATCAAAAACTTACCAATGGTTTTTCGGGGTGCCATGCCCGTTTTTTTTATGCCTGTAAAGCATTGACCAACACAAACATTTTAAAGTACATACACAGCCTTGGCTGCGGCATTGACTGTAGCAGCATCAACGAAGTAAAGCTCGCCCTACATGCCGGCGTGGCGCCGCAAAATATTTTATACACTTCAAACGGAATTGCATTTGACGAAATTGCCGAAGCGGTGGAAAGTGGCGTACATGTAAATATTGACAGCCTGAGCAACCTGAAAAAATTTGGCGAAAGATTTGGCAGCAGTTATCCCGTTGGTGTGCGGTTGAGGCCAAACATTTTGGCGGGTGGTAACCTTAAAATTTCAACAGGGCATGAGCGCAGCAAGTTTGGTATTCCTATAGAGCAACTGCAGCAATTAGCGGACACGGTGGCGCAACACAACATTAAAATTCAAACCCTCCACATACATACCGGCAGCGACATAAAAGACGCCGATGTTTTTGTGCATGGCATAAAAGTGCTGGCCGAAATTGTAACGCAGTTTCCGGAAGTTACCGTCATTGATTTGGGCGGTGGATTTAAAGTTCCCTACGAACCCGAGGATGAAGAAACTGATATTGCCCACATTGCCAAAAAGCTAAAAACTTATTTAGAAAAACATATGCCCGCTGGTGAAAAACAATACGAGTTATGGTTTGAACCAGGCAAATACCTGGTAAGCGAAGCAGGATATTTAATTACAAAGGTGAATGTGCTAAAGGATAATGGTGCACAAACAATTGCAGGCATTGATTCGGGTTTGAATCATTTAATACGCCCAATGATGTACGATGCCTATCACCACATTGCCAACATTACCAACACTGGGGCAAGAGAAAAAGTTTATACCGTTACCGGCTACATCTGCGAAACAGATACGTTTGCCACCGACCGCCTGCTGCACGAAATAAGAGAAGGCGATTTGCTGGCTATCCATAACGCAGGGGCTTATGGTTTTGAAATGTCCTCACACTATAATTCGCGGTTTAAGCCCGCCGAAGTTTTGGTTAAAGATGGCGGGGCGTTGCTCATTCGCAAGCGGGATGTGTTTGATGATTTGCTGCGGAATGTGGTGGAGGTTCTGTAGAGAAATTTTGCTTCTCCGCTTCTGGTATAAACTGAGCCAACATTGGAACCTGGGATATATTGGGTAGGCTTCTAAAATCAACCCGGCTGTTCCTGCGTTTCTACAAACCTTTTATCAACTCCCGCCAGAAAAAAATCACCTCATCAGCACCGTCGTTCCTTTTCTCTCTAAAGGCACTCCTTTAAAATCAACGGCACTGGCAATCCACACATATACCCCGGTGGGCTGAAGCTCGCCATTTATTTTGCCGTTCCAGCCTTTTCTTTCATCGGTGGTAGTAAAAATATTTTGCCCCCAACGGTTGTAAACCGAAAAGCGGTTGAATTTTTTTATACCCACGGGCAATGCTTTCAACACATCGTTTTTTCCATCTGCATTTGGAGTGAATGCGGTGGGTACAAAAATGTCGGCAAACTTGTACACTTTGATGTTTATGCTATCGAGGCTTTTGCAGCCCGCAGGTGTGGTAGCGGTAAGTAAATAACTCTTGTCTTTATCTGATGCAAAAACGGGATTGGGAATAGAGGGATTGCTTAAATCAACCGATGGCGACCAGGACCAGTTAACAACAGGGTTGTTGTTAAAATCAACAGCCTTTAATTGAATTGGTTCGTTCTCTAAGGCCACTGTATCATTTCCTGCAAAAATGCGGATGGGGTAGGTAACGGTCACCCTCACTATTGCAGGTTGTATGGAGGAGCAATTGTTTGCACCAATTGCGTTGAGTGTATAGGCAATGGTAGCACTCGGGTTTATTACCTGCGGGTTGCTTATTGTAGGGTCATTTAAGTAGGTGGACGGCGACCAGGTGTAGCTACTGCCACCACCGGCATTTAGCGAAGTACTCTGGCCAAAACAAATTGAAGTATCGGCCGCAAATGGTTTGGGTGCTGCATTCACAGTTATCGTTACCGAATCAATAGCCGTACATGGTCCCCACCGGGCGGTGATAGTATAGTTTGTAGTAACAGTTGGCCGGCCATTAGTTTGTAGCGCAGTTGCATTGGTAAGTGTTGCTGCATTACTCCACAAAAAATTATTGCCGTTGCTCGTTGCATTTAAAACAGTTGTGGTGCCTTCGCAAATAGTGGTTGCGGCACCCGCATCTACCGTTAGGTTGTTGGTTAATGCAACCACCGCGGGCTGGGTAAAAATGCAGCCATTGGCATCCCTAATTGCAAGGATAAAATTACCCGCATTTAAATTTAAAAACTGCCCGCTGTTTTGATAAACACCACCATTCAAACTAAATTGAAACGGAGGGACCCCTCCCGTTCCGCTGGCGGTAATGGAACCGTTGTTATTTGAACAACTGGCGTTTGTTGCGCTGTAGTTAAGTGCTAGATTATTACTGTTCACCACATTTACCGTTGCCACCAAATTGTATGTGCCCCTGGTAGAATCCTTCACAGTAATGGTATAGTTGCCACCTGTTAGGTTGCTGAATAAATTATTGCTCTGAAAATTTCCGCCGTTGATCGAGTAGGTGTATGGTGGCATTCCATTAAGCGCCGTCACCGTTATACTCCCATTTACTAAACCACATTTTTCATCAACCGCAACCGCAGTAGCCGATACACAGTTGATACCTGTAGTAACAATTATCGTATCATTTTTTACACACCCTAAGGCATCCCTTACGGTTACCGTATAAGTTGCCGGGGTAAGATTTGAAAATACATTAGCCGTTTGGAAACTAATGCCATCAATACTATAACTATATGGTGCTGTACCATTAGATGGCGTTATAGTAAATGATCCATTGCTGCCACATGATGCAGTTCTGGCTTTGCTCAATTGTGGGCCGCTCATTGTAAAATCGGCGGTGGTTTGCACACCCGAACAGTTTTGATTAACGAAGGCTTTAATGGTGTATATGGTACCCAACACCAAATTGCTAAAAGCACCAGTGGTGTTGTTATTGATTTCAACTCCGTTATTGTACAGGGAGTAGATGAGTGTTGAGCCTGCGGGCGGAGCAGGCGTAAGTGTAGCCGCTACTGAAAGAGCGTTGCAATTTTTTACAACGTTGATGTTGTACGTTGCCTGGGCACAATAGCCCACCACATCAAACGACGCAACAAAACCCCGCCCTGACGCATATAAAATTCTGCGGGCATCATCGTAAGCCAAATCGTACACCGAGTTGTAAGTATTATTAAACCCCGCCACGCTAATATCCGGCACGGCAGCATCGTTAAAATCGTTGCCATCAAAACTGTAAACTTTAATAACGCCGTTTTTGCTTCCAACAAAAACGTTTCCACATTCATCGGCAATAATGCCTCCCTGGTATAGCAGTGTATCGTTAGCAATAGTCAATGGAGCTCCAACAGTGTTGCCCGTGGCTTTGTCAAAAGCTTTTAAATTTTTGCCATCATAATAAAACAGGTACGCTGAACTTAAGGCCAGTGCGTTAATCGAATTGTCGTTGCCACCAGCGTTCAGGTAAGGGCGGTTACTCCGTTCTCTTAAAACAGTATGAAGGCCCGAAGTTTTTTCCCATAATTTATTTACCACAGTATAGGGAGTAGCATGTTTGTACATATTTATTGGTGGCACATAGCCCGCTGCGAATATGGTGTATAGTTCATGACTGCGCGGGTCAATAACTGCATCGGCAATGTCCTGGCTAAAGCTGCCTAAGCCTGTAATATTTTGAGTGGTGAGTGAAACGGATGGCGGAGATAATATTCCAAAATCCAGATTAGATGTAGATCCGCCACCTGCAACCAACATGCGTGCGGTTCCATTATTGCAATCCCAAATTAACCGCCAACCTTCAGTAAAAACAGGGTTAGCCGTAGTTATAAAATTATCATACACACCCAGGGTTGAAAGGCGTGCCACTCTTACGCCACCATTGGTACTCCAGCCCTGGCTTAAATAGATTTTCCCCGAAGTTTTATCAACCACAAAACCTCCGTAGTTTAATCCAAAACTCCAGCTTGGCGCACCGGTTATTGTTATTGGCCCCCCGTTAAAAGTCCACTGTAACACACCACTGGCATTGTATTTCGCCAGCATGTAAACACTTACATTACCACCTCCACACACATAAATATTTCCTTCGTAATCAAAGTCAATATCTTTTGCTATGGTGGTATGTGTCCCCGTAAGTGTAGCGGTATTGGAAACAAAAGGGTCAATCACTAATGTTTTTGATTTGTCGTAACCCTCCGGAAAATAAAACTGCACATCGTTGCCACTAATTTTAAAAGAAACGGCAACTGTTTTTGAATCGTCACCGGCATAAAATGCCTTTGGTGCTGAAAGTATTATTGTTTCAATAGACGACTGAACGAGCAAATTTCCATGCTCATCCTTTTGGAGTTGCACTTTATCCTGGCCCGAATAATTGAATTTTAAAAGATTGATGTCAGTGCCCGGTTGTACTGTTATGCTAAATTCAAAACCAGGTTTGTGCAGATCGTTGAATGAATATTGAAGGTGGATGCCGGGATAAATACTGTTGTAGAGAATTTTTTTAAAACCGTTTGCTTTTGTTGGTAGCAGGCCGTAACTGAAATGGTGGGGGCTTTGTGTTTCGTGTTTTATTTCGGGCGATGGGTTGGCACCAACCCATTGCATGGTAACTGTTTTTTCAATGGCCGTCGATCTTTCTTTTTCTTCTTCACCCTCTTTCTTTTCTTCTTCGCTATGCGTTGCACGGATATGTTTGCGCTGCACATGCACAAGGCCCGATGGCGTAAATAATACAGGCATACCCAACCCTTCGTAACCAAAAAAAACTTTGCCTGTGGAATAGTTTGTTGACAGAGCATCGTACTGCCCTACGTTTTGTATAAAGGTTTTGTGCGTGCCGTATATGTCTCCATCTTTTGTGCTGAATTTGGTAACGGAAGATTTTAAGGCAGGATTTATTTGGGCTACAGAGCAGGCAGATGCAACAATGGCCAGCAGTAATAAAAAGGGTTTCATTTGGTTAGTTTCGGAATAATTACTAAAAAAGCAGTGGGGGTTAAAACTAATAATTTCATCTTAAAACATCTCAAAAACAATTCAGTTATAGCGTACTATTTTTTGCGTTGAGATTGACGTGCGTAGCCGGGGGAGAAAAAGACAAACAAAGCCTTTAAAACTCCACCGCAATTTCGTTTCCTTCTCTACCTTCTCTCAAGCAGGCGCATTGTTTCTAAGCAATAACCCCTAACTGGCACTAATATCCACCGGAGTCAAACAACCTTCCCGTGTATCAGGTATAGCTTTTGTACTTACTACTACAAAAAAGGGAAACTATTATGAAAACAATCGTAACGCTTTTATGCAGCTTTTTATCACTATCGCTCTTGGCGCAGGAAGTGACGCTCAGCTTTGCAGGAGCGAATAAAACCAGGAACTTCCAGGTGGTTATTGATGGCGCCAGTTATTATTCAGCCAATGCCCAGACTACCAATGGTCGTAACGTTGTTACTATTTCAAACCTTAATGTGGGGTCGCATTCTATAGCCGTTTACAACATGGGGAACAATAGCACCGCAAACGTAAATGGCAGCACAAACCGCCCGGTTGAAGGCGAAGAAATTTATAGCAAAACTTTTCAGCTACGGCAAGGGTTTGATATGAATATAAGTATCCGGCCGAACGGCTTAGTGAGTTTCACAGAAAAGAAAGCAGTGGTTGCCGCTGCCGTTCCTTCCACATCAGGTGTAAATGGCACGCCTATGAGCACAGTTACATTTAATAAACTGTTGCAAACAGTAAAGGCTAAAAGATACCAGTCAGAAAAAATATCGTTAATCACCACTGCCTTTCGCACGAACGCTAATTATTTTACTACCGGCCAGGCAAAACAATTAATCACTTTGGTTACCGCCGAAAGCCGCAGAATTGAGTTGGCGAAGCTTTCTTACAAAAAGATTACAGACCCTGGAAATTTTACCTCGTTATACGATGTAATTAAAAGTGAAGCTGGTAGGGATCTTTTGGATGATTACGTAGTGGAGCAGGGTGGCATTGTAAGTGCAATAGAAACTAATACGGCTTATGCCCCCGGCACTGCAATGACGACAACTGTATTCAACCAACTAATACAGGCGGTGCAAAACAAGTATTACCAGGATGAAAAAATTACAGAAGTAAGAAATGCATTGAACAAGAGCAATAATTATTTCACCACGGCCCAGTTAAAACAATTGATTGGGCTGGTAAGTTCCGAAAACGACAGGCTGCCATTGGTGAAAATGGGGTACACACATACTGTTGATGTGGCGAATTTTAACCAGTTGACCGAGTTGTTCACCGTACAGTATAACCGCGATGAACTGAATAATTTTATTGTAAGTAATGGAGGTGCTGCCAATACTACAGCGGTGAAACCAGCAATGACCGCCACGGCTTTTGCCCAAATTTACAACCAGGCCCGCAGCCATTTTTTTACGAAGAATACAGTGAACGAGGTTCGGGTTGCATTCAATACAGCAAGTAATTTGTTTAGTACCGACCAGGTACGCCAGTTGTTGATGTTAGTGCCTACCGAGGTGGATAGACTTGCACTGGCCAAACTCGCCTATGCAAGGGTAGTCGACACCAATAATTTTATAAACCTTGTTGACTTGTTTCCTACTCAATCGAACAAAACCGATTTGGAAACATTTGTCCGGTCGCAGAAATAGTTTTTGGTTGCTCATAAAAAAGCTCTTCCATCACGGAGGAGCTTTTTATTTACGAACATGAGATTTGTTGTCTGGAAGAAAAAAATTACGATGGGGTTATTGTAACCGTAACCGATGTTTTTGCACTCACCGGTATCGTCATCCCCTGTGCTTCAACTGTTCCTTTAGTATTAATGGTGGCAGTTTTCTTTACTAACATGCCGGTGTGTTTGTTTACACTTATTTGCCCCACAGCATCATCTACGGAGTGAAATGCAGCTTCAGTTCCCATCAACTGTTGTTTTGTATCAGTTACCACTGCCTCGGTGTAATCAAGCACTATTATATCTTCCTGCATGTTTGCAACCTTATAGTTGGTGGTGGTTTTAATGCCGTTGCCAGATGAGGTATCCGTCCATGCTTCGGCCAACTTTAACTCGCGGGCAGGTAAAATTTTAAACGAAGCAACAGAACCTTCTATGGGCAGTCCCAAATTAAAACCCATCTGTGTACTCATCATAGCCGCAATGGCTTCCGATTGTTCATCTTTTTTTGCATTGGGGTTGTCGTCATCAGCCTTTACCGAACTAATTTTCCCCGAGGGATCAACAGTCATTTTATATTTATTCTTCAAACTTTTCTCAAGCAACTTGCCCATTTCTCCTTTTAGGTCGCCTTCTTTTTCAGAATCAAAACTTTGATCGCCACCCATACCGCCAGTGGCGTTAAACAACAATCGTTTTACCTTGTGTTCAATAGTAGCGGCGCCGGCATCGTCGGTACTTTCAACATCGTAAACCTGCGTAAGCGTTGAAGTAATGACCGACTCCATTGCCTGGCCCATCAGTTCCATACTCGAACTTTTTTTTGTCTCGGTAACCATTTCTAATTTTTGTCCTTTTTGAAAACTCAGTTTTCCTGGGGTTTGTTGGGCGTTACCGGCCAGGGCAGCAGAGAGAATGGCGGCTAAAAGTATTTTTTTCATTTCTATTTTTTAGGTATTCAAAGTTGACGAAAATTTTTACAATTTGGATGCAGGCTAAAAAACGAATTTGTGTTTTGGCTTTTCGTTTGTTTCCATCTGCCGATTTCATTCTTTATCTACAAAACAACTTAGGGCCTATCTTTAAAAAATGAACACCGGTGTAGATTTATCAAAATCAAACAGCCAGGCTTTTTTCAAACTGATAGCCAATCCTGTAAAATTTCGATTGTTTCTTTTCCAAAAATTACCTGCTGCATTTTTTTCAGGGCTACGAATTGTTAATGTAAGCAACAAAAAATGTGCGGTATCGGTACCGTACAAATGGTTTACAAAAAATCCTTTTCGCTCCACCTATTTTGCCTGCCACAGCATGGCTGCCGAAATGAGTACGGGTGTGCTGGCGATGGCCAACGTGTATAAACGCAGTCCGGGTGTATCAATGCTGGTGGTTAGTGTTGAAGGAAACTTTTATAAAAAGGCAACCGGCCTTACAACTTTTGTTTGTACCGATGGAGAAGCTTTTGACAAAATTGTGGAAGAAGCTATTACTTCCGGCGAGGCAAAAACAATCAAAGCTAAATCGGTAGGCCACAACGATGCCGGCGATTTAGCCGCAGAGTTTTACATTACATGGTCCTTCAAAGCAAAAAAACATAAATAATCACCAATGGGCACCCGGCAATTGTATGTGTACGTTGCATTGAAACGGGAAACAAAAACTTGCATGGAAGGATCGGCGGTTTCGCCAAAAAAAAATTCAGTGCATATTGGTGGCGCAACCAAAAACGATAAACAATAAATCAGAAAAACAAATGAAAGTCTCCTTTCACGGCGCTGCAAAAACGGTAACCGGCAGCAAGCATTTGATTACTTTAAAAAACGGCAATAAAATTTTATTGGATTGCGGTATGTTCCAGGGTATGGGTAAGGACACAGACAGCCTAAACCGACACTTTGGTTTTAATGCTACGGAGGTAACGGCTATGATACTTTCGCATGCCCATATCGATCATTCGGGCCTCGTTCCCAAACTTACCAAGGAAGGTTTTGCCGGAACCATTTTTTGTACCGACGCCACCAGGGAGTTAGCAGGTTTGTTGCTCGAAGACTCGGCCGGCATACAGGAGAGCGACGCAAAATACCATAACAAGGGAAGCCGTGCACAGGGTTTGCCATTGGTGCAACCCTTATATACCGTTGAAGATGCAAAAAAAGCTTTGTCATTTTTTGAAGCAAAAAATTACAACAGTTGGTTTCCCGTAATTGACGGGGTAGAAGCAATGTTTACCGATGCGGGCCATATCATTGGCAGCACCTGCGTGCATGTGCGCATTACCGAAAACAACACCACAAGGCAGATAACTTTTAGCGGCGATGTTGGGCGGTATAGAGATGTGATTTTAAAATCGCCGCAGGTTTTTCCGCAGGCCGATTTTATTATAATGGAATCAACCTACGGCAATAGTTTGCACGAGGATGTACATACCTCCGTTGACCATCTTCTTAATTGGATTGAAAAAACCTGTTTCCAAAAAAAAGGGAAGCTGATAATACCTGCTTTTAGTTTGGGCCGCACGCAGGAAATTCTGTATGCACTCAACCAGTTGGAAATTGAAAAACGTTTACCACCACTCACTTATTTTTTAGATTCACCTTTGAGCATGGAAATTACCGATGTGGTAAAAAAATATGGGCCGTATTTTAATAAGTCCATTCAGCATGTAATGCAGAGTGATAGCGATCCGTTTATGTTCGCGGGGTTGAAGTATGTAAACTCGGTGGAAGAATCGAAGTTGATTAACTACCGCAAAGAGCCCTGTGTAATTATTTCAGCAAGTGGCATGGCCGATGCGGGAAGGGTGAAACACCACATTAGCAACAACATTGAAAACTCACGCAATACAATTTTAATGACGGGCTACTGCGAACCACGATCACTGGGCGGCAGGTTATTAGCAGGTGCCAAAGAAGTGGGCATTTTTGGAGTTGACCACGAGGTGCATGCAGAAATTGGCGCAATAAAAAGCATGAGTGCTCATGGCGATTACGAAGACCTTAGCCAGTGGCTTGCCTGTCAAAACCCCGCGCAGGTACAGAAACTTTTTTTGGTGCATGGCGAAGAGGATGTGCAGGTGCCATTAAAAAATCGGTTGCAAAAAAAAGGATTTACCAGTGTGGAAATTCCCGAACGACATGCCGAGGTCGGCCTCGGGTAAATTGCTTCTCCACAATTCAAATCGTTTTTCGGGCAAGCCTCCCCTGTCAACTTTGTGTGTTAAGTGTAGCTCCCAACTTTCACATCTCCTTTAAAATTTCAGATGATCTTTCTTCGTCTTTAAAGAAATAAACACAAGGAGCAACTATGAAATACTCAAAGTTATTAGCAGCAGTAGCAGTTATCAGCTTTGTAATGGCTGGCTGTGCAAGCGTAGCGCATATTGAAAAAGACGACTCAGTAAATTTCAGCAGTTACCGCACGTTTGCCTGGGTTGAAACAAAAGCCGATAAAGATGATTCAACAAAAACGCCTGTGTCGAACTTAACCGAACAATCGCTTACAAAAGCCGTTAGCGCAGAGTTAATAAAAGCAGGTTGGAAGGAATCAAAAAAGCCCGACGTTTTGTTAACCTACGATGTGCAGGTGGAAAGGGCAACGAAGCAAACCAATGACCCCGTTTATTCCCAGTCAGCTACCCGTTACTATTACAATCCCTACACACGCCGGTGGATGTCGGTTTATTACCCTTCGCAGTTGATGGGTTACGACCGCAATGAGCAACAGGTGCGTGAAGGAACTGTAACGGTAAATATGATTGATGCGAAGACCGATAAAACAATTTGGCAGGGGTGGACGACCGATGAAGTGAACAGCAAAAATCTTACAACAAAAGAAATTCAAAACAGTGTAAAAAGCATTTTCAAAAAGTTTGACCTCGTGAAAAACTAAATTTGCACCTTATAGTAACCATCCCTTTCTTGTAAAAAAGAAGGGGATTTTTTTTAGCTAAAAATGTTTTGGTTCAAAATAGGCACACGCCTATCTTCGCACTCCCAAAAATGAACGGCCCGTTCGTCTAAGGGTTAGGACACCACCCTTTCACGGTGGTGATACGAGTTCGAATCTCGTACGGGCTACAAACTCCCCGCATACCGCGGGGATTTTTTATTGCATTGATAAGCGTTTTTGCAGCTGAAAGTTTGTTGGACGAAAGCTTTTATATGGATATGCTTTTAAAGGCACTACTGGTTTTGCAAGCACCTGGTTCGGGCACAAACAGGTTCATTAAAAGTCATGAGCTGTAAAACTGGCTAACCTTGATATTCGTTCATATCGGTATTCCCCCCGGGATCGGGAAAAGTACTTGCGCTCAAATACTTACCCGCTAATCATTTGGAGCGATGACTATCACAAATCAAAAACCCAAAACTCGTTACCTTCGCCCCGCATTTTAAAAATTAAACCTGTTATTATGAGTTCTGTAAAAGTTGCCATTAATGGTTTTGGAAGAATTGGTCGTTTGGTGTTTAGGCAGATATACAACATGGAGGGCATTGATGTTGTAGCCATAAACGATTTAACCAGTCCCGAAGTTTTAGCCCACTTATTAAAATACGATACTGCACAGGGTCGGTTCGACCAGGATGTAAAGGCTGGTGATGGCGCCATTACCGTTAACGGAGAAGAAATAAAAATTTATGCGCAAAAAGATCCGGCGCAAATTCCATGGGGCCAGCATGGTGTTGATGTAGTAATTGAAAGCACCGGATTTTTTACCGATAAAGAAAAAGCCGGGGCACACCTGAAAGCTGGTGCCAAAAGAGTGGTTATCTCGGCCCCTGCAACCGGCGAAATGAAAACCGTTGTGTTCAATGTAAACCATGAAATTTTAGACGGCAGCGAAACCATTATTTCCTGCGCAAGCTGCACAACCAATTGCCTGGCGCCAATGGCAAAAGTGCTCAATGATCAGTTTGGAATTGTTGCCGGGTTGATGACAACGATTCATGCCTATACCAACGACCAAAACACCTTGGATGCGCCACACCCGAAAGGTGATTTGCGCAGGGCACGAGCAGCTGCTTCCAACATTGTGCCCAACAGCACCGGCGCCGCAAAAGCCATTGGCCTGGTGCTGCCAGCACTAAAAGGAAAATTAGATGGCGGTGCGCAGCGTGTGCCTACCATCACCGGTTCGCTTACCGAACTGAATGTGATACTGGAGAAAGAAACTACTATTGAAGAAGTGAATGCGGCAATGAAAGCGGCAAGCAACGAAAGCTTTGGATACAACGAAGACGAAATTGTTAGCTCTGATATTATTGGTATTCACTTTGGGAGTTTGTTTGATGCCACCCAAACAAAAGTGATTGGCAGCGGCAGTAATCAAATGGTTAAAACTGTTAGCTGGTACGATAACGAAATGAGTTATGTTTCGCAGTTGGTTAGAACAGTAAAACATTTTGCGGGGTTGATAAATAAGTAACAAGCCGAAATTTTCTAAAGCCGGGCAGTGTGTTCGGCTTTTTTGATAGCTTCTCTTTCAACTTTCACCCACTCAATAATAAAATTTTATGAGCAAGTTTCGGGATACCAACTTCTCGGGTAAAAAAGCACTCATCCGCGTTGATTATAATGTGCCGTTAGACGATCAGTACAACATCACCGATGATACGAGAATGACCGCAACCATTCCCACAATAAAAAAAATATTGGGCGATGGTGGCTCTGTTATTTTAATGTCGCATTTTGGCCGACCAAAAGATGGTGCTACGGATAAGTATTCACTGAAACATTTGGTGAAGCATATAAGTGAACTAACCGGGAAGGATGTTGCTTTTGCAAATGATTGTATTGGAAACGAGGCGATACAAAAAGCAACAGCATTACAACCCGGCCAAATTTTGTTGCTCGAAAACCTTCGTTTTTACAACGAAGAAGAAAAAGGTGATGAAGCATTTGCTGAAAAGTTATCAAAACTGGGCGATGTGTATGTAAACGATGCGTTTGCTACTGCACACAGGGCTCACGCATCAACCGCAATCATTGCAAAATATTTTTCACCGGAAAATAAAATGTTTGGTTTAGTGATGGAGGGTGAAGTGGCGAGTGCCGAAAAGGTGTTGCATTCATCGCAAAAACCATTTACCGCTATCATTGGCGGGGCAAAAGTTTCCGACAAAATAATGATCATTGAAAACCTGCTTGAAAAGGCAACCGACATAATCATCGGTGGTGGCATGGCTTATACTTTTTACAAAGCAATGGATGGCCACATTGGCAAATCGTTGGTGGAAGAAGACCGCCTGCAAACCGCAAGAGATTTAATGAGCAAGGCTGACGAAAAGGGAGTGTGCATTCATCTTCCTTCCGATTCAATCATTGCCGACAAGTTTGCCGAGGATGCTACCATTTCTTCATCGCTTAGCAACACAATTCCTGATGGTTGGATGGGCCTCGACATTGGTTCAATGGCCTGCGATATGTTTACGAAAGTGATACACAATTCAAAAACCATTTTATGGAACGGGCCAATGGGTGTTTTTGAAATGGAAAAATTTCAGCACGGTACAAAAGCCATTGCAAAAGCTGTGGCCGAAGCCACTGCAGGCGGTGCATTTTCACTCGTGGGCGGTGGCGATAGTGTAGCTGCAGTTAACCAGTTTGGGTATGCCGAAAAAGTAAGTTATGTATCAACCGGTGGCGGCGCTTTACTTGAATATTTTGAAGGGAAAAGTTTGCCGGGTATAGCTGCAATGAAATAGCGGTGAGTCGTGAGCCATCAGAAGTCAGCCGTCGGCCCTCAGCATTGTCTTAGACCCGACGTACTAATTTTTGATTCTGAATTCACATTCAACAAAACATTGCTCACTGTTGACGCCTCATGCACTGCGACTCACAACTCACAGCTCACAGTTGACGGCTGATAGCTCACCGCTTTCTCCCGGCATAATGTCATGCAAAAATTCATGGTGTGCAATTTGCTGATACTCGTCTGTTCTTTTCCTGTACATTTAATTTCTAAAATTTAAAAATCATGAGACGTACAAGTCCTGTTCTCTTAATTGTTTTAGGCCTATTGGTAATTTTGCTTTTTTGGGGTTGTAGTTCGTATAACGGTTTGGTGGGTGAAGATGAGAATGTAAAAAAAGCCTGGGGTAACGTGCAAAGTTCCTATCAGCGCAGGGCCGATCTCATTCCAAATTTGGTGGAAACTGTAAAAGGCGAAGCCAGTTTTGAAAGAGGCACTTTGAATGATGTTATTAATGCCCGTGCAAAGGCCACATCTATGCAGGTAAACCCTGAAAACATTACGCCGGAAAATATGCAACAGTTTCAACAGGCACAAGGCCAGTTAAGTGGCGCATTGAGTAGGTTATTGGTAACTGTTGAGCAGTATCCAAACCTTCGGGCCAACGATGCCTTCCGCGATTTGCAACGCCAGTTAGAAGGAACCGAAAACAGAATCAACACAGAACGTAATAGGTTTAACGAAGTGGTGCAACCCTACAACGTAAAGGTGCGCAGGTTTCCAACAAATATTTTCGCCGGTATGTTTGGTTTCAAAGTACGTCCGCCTTTTGAAGCTGCGGCTGGGTCGGAAAATGCACCCTCTGTAAAGTTTGATAACAGCAATCCAAACACCACTACTCCAATTCCTGATTCAACAAGAAAATAGTGAAACTACCCTGGCAAAAAAAGAAAGAATTTTTTACTGAAGAGGAAAAGCAACAGTTAGTTGCGGCCATCCAAAAATCCGAACAACGCACCAGTGGCGAGGTTCGGGTTTTTGTTGAAAGCCGGTGCCGTTATATGGATGCAATGGACAGGGCAAAACAGTTGTTTCTTCAATTGGAAATGCACAAAACCGCCGATAGAAACGCTACCATGATTTATGTGGCGGTTAAAGATCACCAGGCCGCGGTCTTAGGCGATGAAGGCATTCACCAAAAAGTGGGTCAAATGTATTGGCAGGAAGAGGTAAATAAAATGCTCCTGCATTTTAAACAACAACATTTAGCCGATGGCATTTGCCAGGTGGTAACCGATATCGGCGAAGCGCTGCATAAACATTTTCCGTACAACCGCGACACGGATAAAAACGAATTGCCCGACGAAATCATTTTTGGTAGGTAAAGCATGAAGCAATTACTCTTAAGTATAGTTTTATTTATTTCGGTTTTTGCTCTGGGGCAAGATAAAGATTCGTTGCCGGCTGCGCCAAACCCACCGCGATTGGTAAATGATTTTGCCAACCTCTTGCCCGATTTTCAGGAACGTGAACTGGAAAGAAAACTAGTGGCATACGACGATAGCACGTCTAATCAAATTGCGGTTGTTATTGTTACCGACTTAAAAGGATTTGATGCCAACCAATATGCTACCGAGTTGGGGCAGAAGTGGGGTGTAGGCGGCCAGGGCAAATTTGATAACGGCATTGTGGTACTTGTTTCCACAGGTGGCTCCAAGGGAAACCGTGCAGCTTATATTGCTGTGGGCAATGGTTTGGAAGGTGCTATACCTGATGTAACAGCGGGCCATATTGTGGATGACTATTTAGTACCTAACCTGAGTGCAGGAAATTATTACGCTGCTTTCGATGGAGCTACCGACGCCATTATACGGGCGGCCGCTGGTGAATACAAAGCCCCCGAAGGTTATTCAAAACGAGGCAGATCAAAAGGTTTTAGCATTGGTAAAATCATTGTCATCATCATTGCCCTTATCTTCTTTTTGGGATTTGGTGGCGGTGGTGGCCGAAACGGCGGTTACATGTCTCGCCGTGGATATAGAGGTGTTGGCGGTCCCGTAATTTTTCCGGGCGGTTTTGGAGGCGGAGGCGGTGGTTTTGGCGGCGGCGGAGGCGGTGGTGGTTTTGGAGGTTTTGGCGGTGGTGGTTTTGGAGGCGGTGGTGCGGGCGGTAGTTGGTAATCATTTCCCCCTTTCTTTTCAACTGCGGTATGCAAATTGCATGCTTACTTCCGTAAATTTTTCTTTATGAAGGCAATGTTATTTGCGGCTGTTATTGCCGGTGTGTCTATGTCGGCAATTCTCATCTTTCTTCAACATAGCCATAATAAAAAAGCAGACGATAGGCAACGCCGGAATATCCAGGATCGTTACGACGGAAAGTTAAGGCTAGGCCAGCATGCCATGGGCTGACAATTATTCCAAGAAAAAATGGTATTGGCGTCAAACAGGTGGATATTTTAACCCCGAATATTCCTTTAGTCATTTATTTAACCCTGCTGGTTTCCTTTGTTTAAATTCTCATTTCAAATCTGGATTCGGTAAAGTAATACAAGGGAAATGTTGATACTTGTAACAATCGTTTCCTAAGCATTACTATCGGTTTTTAATACACAAGACAATATCGCAACAGCGTAAGTAGTTTATGCTTGTGAAGCCGAACTGTGTACCTGTGTTATCTGCGTGAAATCCATAATTTTGGAGACTATGAAAAAAATACTGCTTGGTATCTTTTTAATTTCATTTTTTCAAGTGGCCTGGTCGCAGCAGGCATTTTTTATTTATTTTCAAAGTAATGGGGGTGCACCGTTTTACTTGAAAATGAACGACCGGGTTTTCAGTTCTGGCGCTAATGGATATTTTATTTTGCCAAACCTTACCGATGGGAACTACCAATTTTCTTTGGGTCTTTCAAATTCATCAATTGCAGAAGAAAA
Organism: Chitinophagales bacterium; assembly: GCA_031425835.1. GTDB lineage: Bacteria > Bacteroidota > Bacteroidia > Chitinophagales > Chitinophagaceae > Flavisolibacter. The sequence continues at coordinate 3,003 of JANPKD010000028.1, read as the reverse complement.
ATTTGCCTTAACCCTAAATACAAAAGATCATGGCTACGTTATTACGCCTGCTGATAACGGACTGGTGCTGACCGATCTGCAAACGAATTCCATACTAAAACCCCAGAAAGCTAGTCAGGTTGCCGGATACAGTTATACCAGGCGAACCGATGCTTTCACCATGCTATTGGCAAAGGCCCTGGCGGATACAAGCCTGGTTTATCAGGCCGTATTTGTAGAGGCCCAGGCGGCATTGCCTGCGACAACCGAAGAAAGGTCAGTGCCGACTTTAGAGAAAACCACCATATCGCCCATCGCTGATTCTACCAATAATAAACCCATCGCAATGAACAATACAGCTCCACTAACACAAAAAGTGGTGGAGACTCCTGACACATCTTCTGGTGTTACAAATCGCTCCGACACTATTGCCTCATTGATTCAGAGAGAACCCGGCATCCTAATTCGTGCGGCAGCCGTCGATTCAGGAGGGGTAGTGCAATCGAATGAAATTGATACCGCAATCATGAGTGTAACTGCGGTTGTCAAAAAAAACACACCTGCACAAATCACACGTTATTCTGAAAATGCAACCTCTGAGGGCTTTGGGATAGTTTTTATTGATGAAGCTACCACCGGGCGGGATACAATCAGATTGCTGATACCCAATCCAACATTTTTTATACAAACAAACGAAACCACAGCAAGCAGGAGAGACACAAGTTTTATGAAGCAGCGACCCGATTCCGATGTAAAGGACCCTGTAATAAGAGTTTCTGCAGACAAGCCAGTGCGAAGGAATGTTTGTACCAACCAGGCTACAGCATCTGATCTCGCAAAGCTGCGCAAAAACATGGCCGCCAAGAACACTGATGAGAAAATGACTGAAGAGGCAAAAAAAATGTTTCGTTTCAAATGTTTTACTACAGACGAAATAAAAAGTCTTAGTTCTCTTTTTGCAAGCGATTCAGGCAAGTATCGTTTTTTTGATGAAGCCTATATTCACGTGTCGGATAGTGAAATGTTTTCTTCCCTGATTTCCGAACTGAGCGAGGATTATTATGTCAAAAGATTTCGGGCGTTGGTGGGCGATTACTAGTGTCGTTACAGTCATGTAAAAACATATGTTCTAGCTAGATCCTTTTTACAAATCGAGAGTCTTAAAATTTCTCACATTTCAAAACAACATTCCTCTTAAACCACGGCAATCTTTATGGCGAGATATTTTTTGGAGCTGGCTTATAAGGGAACCGGTTACAGCGGCTTTCAGGTACAGCAAAATGCCAACACAATCCAAGCCGAAATTGAAAAGGCCTTATCCATACTTCACGGAACAAAATTTGCACTAACCGGGTCGTCCCGTACCGATGCCGGCGTACATGCCATGCAAAATTTTTTTCATTTCGATGCAGATGAAATTCATCCTCAATCGGTGTATAAACTAAATGCTATTCTCCCAATGAGCATTGCCGTCAGCCAATTGTACAAAATGCATGAGCAGGCACATTGTCGCTTCGATGCCTTGAGCCGGGAGTACGAGTATCACATACACAGGTTTAAAAACCCTTTTAAAAAAGAAATCTCTTTTTATTATCCCTACCATTTAAATACAGAACTACTGTTTGAAGCAGCAGCTTTCGTAAAGGAGCAGACAGACTTTTTCGGTTTTGCAAAAACAAATACTCAGGTTGCAAATTTTCAATGTAGCATTTATAAGAGCCAATGGCACTTGAGCGGACCGGAAATGTTTTACCAAATAGAGGGGAACAGATTTTTGCGCGGCATGGTTCGGCTGCTTACCGCTACAATTTTAAAAGTGGGTAGAGAAAAATTATCTTTTGCTGATTTTAAAAACTTCTTCAATGGCCGTCAAAAAGCTGTGTCTTCGGTGCCCGCGGACGGCCTTTTCCTCAAATCCGTGACCTACCCTAAAAATTATTTTGCTTTACTGGCTTAGGTTTCATGGAATTGAATGAGCCATTGTGCAAAAACCTTTGGGTTGTATGTGGAGCATAGTTACCTTCGCAGCCGCTTTTTGAAACAAGTCGAATCACGAATACTGGGAGATAAATTCAGAAATTTTTTTCTGAAATATTTCTTGGCTTTTAGTTTCTGTATTCGATACTTACTTATGTTTGCAGCCGCTTTTTGAACGGTGTAATTGCAATGCTTTTTGTTCTAATTCCTTCACAGTACTTTGTGAAATTTATTTTAGAAAAATGTAGGTGCGTATGAGTGACATCCATATCTTTGCCGTCCGAAAAAAAGTGTTCAAGTTCTTTGTTTTTTAGATCTGTATATGCCTCGAATTTATTTCTGAAATGCTGTTAAAAAATTGAAAATCAGAAAATTAAATTTGGTGGAATAAAATCGGCACGTACATTTGCACTCCCAATCGAAAAAGGGAAACAAAAAAAGTTCTTTTCTAATTATTACAGATGTGGCACGAGGCCTGAAGATTCATAATCTTATCATCTCCACAAAATCACTTTCAAACTTGTTTGAATGTTGATTAAGATCTTTGAAAGTTTGGAAGCAACAGCAACGTAAATCTTAAATGATTTATAACTAGGTAAGTCAAGCGATATAAAATTCGAAATTGACTCGTTTAATTTTTCTTTTTGAGAATTTAAATAGTCAGTATCAAAACTCATTTACAATGGAGAGTTTGATCCTGGCTCAGGATGAACGCTAGCGGCAGGCTTAATACATGCAAGTCGAGGGGCAGCGCAGTGTAGCAATACATGGGCGGCGACCGGCAAACGGGTGCGGAACACGTACGCAACCTACCCAAAACTGATGAATAGCCCTCCGAAAGGAGGATTAATACATCGTAACATAATGAAGTGGCATCACTTTATTATTATAGCTCCGGCGGTTTTGGATGGGCGTGCGCCTGATTAGATAGTTGGCGGGGTAACGGCCCACCAAGTCTGCGATCAGTAACTGGTGTGAGAGCACGACCAGTCACACGGGCACTGAGACACGGGCCCGACTCCTACGGGAGGCAGCAGTAAGGAATAT
>JANPKD010000027.1:0-34349 GCA_031425835.1 Chitinophagales bacterium | reverse complement strand
TACGATTCACTCAGGTATGAAGATTCTGAAAGCACCCAAATCAACACTTCAAAAAGCACTATAATTATTTTTACGTAAAATGAAAAAACAAATACACAAAAACCAATTTGAAAACGGTCAACGTTTTTTAGGCATTGACACCCACACACCACTCACCACTGACTACTCACCAATTGCCTGCGCTAAATCTTCAATCAAATCTTCTACGTCCTCAACACCAACACTCAAGCGAATCAACGAATCGCTCAACCCATTTTTAATTCTTTCTTCGCGGGGTATAGATGCATGCGTCATGGAGGCGGGGTGATTAATGAGCGACTCGACACCACCCAAACTTTCGGCTAAGGCAAAAAGTTTTGTTGCGGATAAAACTCTTTTTACTTCAGCTGCACTATTGTTTTTTAATTCAAAGGCCATCATGCCGCCAAAGTCACGCATTTGTTTTTTGGCAATGTTGAAGTTGGGATGATCTTCAAAACCACACCAGTAAACTTTTTCAATTTTATCCTGGTTGCGCAACCAGTTGGCAACGGCTCTACCATTTTCGCAGTGGCGCTGCATGCGCAGGTGTAAAGTTTTTATACCGCGCAGCACTAAAAAACAATCCTGCGGACCAGGCACGGCTCCGCAACTTTTTTGAATAAAATACAACTGGTCTTTTAAGGCAACATCGTTCATCATTAGCGCACCCTGAATAACATCACTATGGCCCCCCAGGTATTTGGTTACCGAGTGCATTACAATGTCGGCACCTAAATCCAATGGATTTTGCAGGTAGGGCGAGGCAAAAGTATTGTCAACACAAAGCAAGGCACCGGCTTTTTTTGCAATGGCAGCCACGGCTTCAATGTCAGTGATATTCATCAATGGATTGGTTGGTGTTTCAATCCAAATTAGTTTTGTATTTGCATTTACGTGTGTGCGAATACCCGCCGCGTCCTGCATGTTTATGTAGTGAAATTTAATGCCGAACTTTTCAAACACTTTTGTAAACAGCCGGTAAGTGCCGCCGTACATATCGTTGCCGCAAATAACCTCATCTCCAGGTGCAAGCAGTTTAATAACAGCGTCGGTTGCTGCAACGCCACTGCTAAACGCTAATCCAAATTTTGCATTTTCTATTGCAGCCAATGCTGCCTCAAGCACAGTGCGGGTTGGATTTTGGCTGCGGGCATATTCGTATCCTTTATTTTGACCCGGTGCTTCCTGCACATAAGTAGATGTTTGATAAATGGGCGTCATGATAGCACCTGTTGAAGGATCGGGGTGCACGCCTGCATGTATAAATTTTGTTCCTGTTCGCATGTTTGTTTTTTAAGAGGGCAAAGATAGCGAGCAGCGCTTACGGTAAACTATTTACAGCGGCCAAATGCTTATTGTGGCTCATGTTTTGACTCATGATAGGCTATGTCCAAAAAACTGTTACTCATCATTACCATTCCCGCGGTTTTATTATTGGGCGGTTATTTGTATTTGCGTTTTTCATTAAAATCATCAATAGCCACAACCGAAAAAGAAACGGGTGTGGCGCAGCCTGCTATTAAAGAGCTGGGTGGCAAAAAAGTTTCAGCAACAGATTTGCGTCCACTGGTTATAGCGAGGCTGCAACAGGTATTAAGCCAAAGTTCAAATGGCTTGTATCGTATTACGGTTGGCGATATGCAACCTGATCTACTGGCCTCAAGTTTACTTTTAAAAAACGTGGTGCTTACACCTGATTCTTCGGTTTTGGCTTTGCAAAAAAAAGCGGGCACCCTTCCTGATGATGTTTTTTCCATTTCATTTAAAAGTTTGCTGATTGAAGGTGTTAATCTCGATGATGCCATTACATCTAAAACAATGGACTATAAACTGGTAAAGCTGGTTCAACCCCACATCACTATCCTTCATAGCAAAAGCGAAAAAAAGGAACTAAGCAACGAAGATTTCTCCACGCGGTTTTTAAAACAGATGGAAAAACTTTCCATCAATCAATTAATAGTTGAGGACGGAACGGTAATAATAGCAAACGCATCGACCAGGAAAAAAATCAACAGGCTAAACCAGGTATCGGTTGACTTAAAAAATGTTTTGCTCGATTCCGCGGCTCGTAAAAACAGGAAAGGAATTCTTTTTTCTGAAACCGCTATTATTCAATTTAAAAACTTTGTGAAACCCACGCCCGATGATGTGTACAATTTAAAAATGGGCAGCGTAACCATTAGGGAACCACAACAAACAGTCAAGCTTGCCAATGTTTCCTTTACATCGCCCTTTGGCAAAAAGGCTTTTGCGGCCAAACAAAATTTCAGCAAGGAACTTTATTATTTAACCACACCCGCGGTTACCATTACCGGCGTTGATTGGTGGGCCTTACTAAACGAAGAAGAGATGGTGGCTGATGGGGTTACAATGGAAAAAGGAAAACTTTCGGTTTACCTCAATCGTTCGCTGCCACCCAAATCAAAAATGGGCAATTTTCCCAACCAGCTTTTACGCAGGCTGCCGGTTAAAATGAACATTGCCAAGGTAAACATCAGCAACATGAATTTCGATTACAGCGAGTACAATCCCATATCGAAACAAACGGGCACTATGCACCTGAACAACCTGCAGCTGTCTTTGCAAAATGTATCGAACATGCAGCAAAAAAACCCAAGGCCCGTTATTGCCAAAGGATCAGGTTTGCTAATGAACAAAGTTCCGGTGAAGGCTGATTTTATCTTTGATATGTCGCAAGCTAAAACGGGGAAGTTTTCGGCCGACATACGAGTGAAAAGTTTTGACGGCCCGGTTGTAAATGCTTTTGCTATGCCCATGGGTATGATAAAAACTGAAGAAGGTGTTGTGCAAAGTGCCGGGGGAAAAATTACCGGCAACGAATTAAAAGCTACCGGCAAGGTGTTTATTGCTTACAGCAATCTTAAACTTCAATTACTCGAAAAAGATAAAGGCGAAGCGCAATTGGATAAAAAAGGGTTTACCACCCTTATGGCCAATTTATTTGTACTTAAAAAAAACAATCCCGAAAAAGGAAAAAAGCCCCGCCGTGTCACCGCCGAATTTGTGCGCATACCGGAAGGAGGTTTTTTTACGCTGATATGGAAAACCATGTTGGTTGGTATTTTACAAAGCATTGGCGCACCCGAAAAAATGGCCTATAAAACAATTCATCCGTCAACTAAAAAGTAGGTTGGGGCAAACCTCATGAACAAAAAAATATTCTCCATTTTTTTTAGCAATAGCAAATTTGCCAAAATAATAAAACACTCTACCTTTAAAATATCTTCTGAAAAAGCCACCCCGCTTCTATTAAAACTTCCGCCCTCATTTCTTTTATTTATTTCATTTACTAAAACAAAAAAAGTATGAGAAAGATTTTTCTGCCTTTCGCTGTGGCTTTGCTTTGTACATCGTGTAACAGCGATAAAAAAGAAGCTGAAACCTCAAGTGATGCTATGGTAAAAACCAGTACCGCCACTACAAACGACAAACCCGCACCGGCCGAAATTGCCGATGCGAAGTACATGGACATGGGTAAACAAATGATGAACGATTTTGTATCGGGCAACATCGATGCTTATGGCGAACATTTTGCCGACAACGCAGTGTATTTGTATTCGAGCGGCGACAGCATGGCCGGTAAAAAAGCCATAGTTGAGTACTGGAAAAACCGAAGGGCTACAGTTATTGAAAGTTTAGCTATGAGCAACGACATTTGGTTGCCTATTAAAGTAAACCAGCCGCAACGTGGCCCCGACCTCCCCGGCGTTTGGCTAATGGGCTGGCACCAGGTAAATGCAAAATATAAAAATGGAAAGTCGTTACAGTTTTGGACACACCAGGATATGCATTACAACGATGCCGGAAAAATTGACCGGCTGGTTATGTACCTCGACCGCGGGCCGATTAATGCGGCGCTGGGTGTGAAATAAAATTGGCGAATGATTATTGTAAAAGCAGGTTGTAACAGCCTGCTTTTTTGTTTGAAATTTTGCTTGGTCCAGTAAGTACCTACTTATAAAAACAAGTTGCCCGAACACCATGGGTATTAAACCAAATACAAGGTGTGTTTTTTGATTAACTATTTGTTATGCGCATTCTCTGGAAATATCTGCAACCACACAGAGCCATCATTTTAATTTCATTACTATTGGCCGGGGCAGCACAATTGCTGGCATTAATTGACCCACTTATTTTTGGAAAAATTATTGACGATTATGCCACCACTCCCGGCAACCGCTCTCAAAAAGAATTGGTTCAAGGTGTGCTGTACTGGTTAGGTATTGCGGTTGCGGTAGCCCTTTTAGCAAGGGTGGCCAAAGCCTTCCAGGAATATACAACCCGCTTAGCCGTTGCCAGGTTCGGTATGCAAATTTTTAACGACGGCCTGCGCCAAACCCTCCGCCTGTCGTTCCAGGAGTTTGAAGAAAGCCGAAGCGGCGAAACACTGTCGGTATTGCAAAAAGTAAAAACCGATACCGAACGTTTCATCAGTTCATTCATCAACATTTTATTCTCCTCAATTGTAGGCGTTGGATTTTTGGTTTGGTACAGCATCACAAAAAACTGGCTGCTCATCCCGGTTTTTGTTATTGGCATTTTGGTGCTGGGTTCTTTAACGGGGTTACTATCTAAAAAAATAAAAACCGTGCAACGCTCCATTAACCGCGAAACAAATAAAATGAGTGGTGTAATGACGGAGAGCCTCCGGAACATTGAACTGGTAAAAAGTTTGGGACTCACCTTTCCGGAAATACGCAGGCTGCGTGAGCAAACAAAAAAGATTTTTGAGTTGGAAATGGTGAAGGTAAAAAAGGTACGCACCCTTTCGTTTTTGCAAGGCTCTACGCTCAACATTTTGCGGCAATCCATTTTATTTATTTTGCTTTGGCTCATTTTTAGAGATGAGCTAACTACAGGCGAACTCATTTCCATGCAATTTATTTCCACCACTATTTTTGGCCCGCTGCAGGATTTAGGAAATATTATTTTGCAGTACCGCGAAGTAGAAGCCTCTATCAACAGTTTTGATTTACTGATGCACAAACCAATTGAAGAACGACCCGAACATGCGGTAGAAACCGGGCCACTTGAAAATATTTTATTCAGCAACGTAGTCTTTCATCACAAAACAGCTACACACAACGCCATCGACGATATTTCATTTTCCGTAAACCGTGGCGATACCATTGCGTTCGTTGGTCCTTCGGGCTCGGGCAAATCAACCCTTGTAAAATTGCTGGTTGGATTATACCGGCCGGTAAGTGGCGGTATTTTTTTTAATAACCAGTCGGCAACCGATATTAAGTACAACGCACTACGCAGGCAAATTGGTTTGGTTACGCAGGACACACAATTGTTTGCCGGCACCATTGCACAAAACCTGTTGCTGGTAAAACCCGATGCCACTGAAGAAGAAATGCTTACAGCGCTAGCTAAGGCATCGGCTACTGCTTTGCTTAACCGCTCGGCAAAAGGCATCCACACCATATTGGGCGAAGGCGGAATGAAACTTTCGGGTGGCGAAAAACAACGCATTTCCATTGCCAGGGCTTTGCTGCGTGAACCGAGGTTATTGCTTTTCGACGAAGCAACATCGGCGCTTGATTCATTAACCGAGGAGGACATCAACACCACCATACGCCAGGTATCAAAAGCAAAAGAGCAGATTGTAATTTTAATTGCACACCGGTTAAGTACCATTATGCATGCCAATGTAATTTATGTACTGGAACGGGGCCGCATTACCGAAACAGGAACGCATGAACAACTGCTGCAACAAAAAGGATTATACTATGCCATGTGGCGACAACAAATTGGCGAACGCCGCGGAGAAAAATTAGCAGCCAATGGGTGAACATAACTGGCCTTCTGTTTCACAAAAAATACAACTTGGTGATAAAATGGTAAGTATTTATGTACCCGTGGAGCAGACGATACAGGAAGCATACCGCCGGGGCGAAATTCTTTTTCCGTACTGGAGCCGGGTGTGGCCATCGGCCTTGGCATTAAGCAGGTTCCTGGTAGCACACCCGCAGTACACCAATCGTAAAAAGGTGCTGGAATTGGCAGCAGGTTTGGGACTGCCATCACTTGTTGCGGCGGGCAATGCACACAAGGTTGTATGTAGCGATAATGCACCCGACGCCATTCCGTTTATACAGCGGTCGGCAGCGGAAAACGGGCTGAAAAATTTATTTGTCCAGTTGCTCGACTGGAATGATGTTCCTCCTGGCCTGGTCACCGATGTTTTGCTGTTAAGTGATGTGAATTATGATCCTGTTTTATTTGCCACACAGCAGAAAATTATTTTATCGTTTTTGCAAAAAGGCACCACTGTTATTTTAAGTACGCCGCAAAGGTTAGTGGCGAAGGAATTTGTTGAATGGTTGTTGCTGTATTGTGTTTTGCAGGAAGAAGTTGTTGTTGAATTTGAGGGAAGAGATGTGGTGGTGGTAGTGATGGTGATGGAGGGTAAAAATATTAGCGATAGAATTGAAGAACCAAATCTTTCACTTCCTTAAAAAATAAAAATTCATTGTTCCCTGCTCTATAAATCCAAGCCGCTCATAAACAGCAATAGCTCTTTTATTATCGGCCCGCACATGCAAAAACGGTATTTGTTGGTTACTTAAAATGAGATTCATTTGGTGCTGAACCAACGCTGATGCGTAACCCTTTCCCAGGTGATGTGGGTGGGTGCACACGGCACTAATCTCTGTGTAATTTTCAACATGCAATCGCTGCCCCGTCATGGCTACGAGTTTATCGTTTTCAAACACGCCGTAATAATGGCCAAATTCAATGGTTCGACTACTGAAAGGACCCGGCTTTGTTAATGCAGCCAGTTCCATCATTTGCTCAACATGTTTTGTTTCCAGCAACACGGGATTAAAATTGGGAACAGTTTCTATTACATCTCCTTCGAAAAGAAATTGGAGGCCTTCAATTGCTAACAGCAAATGCCAATTATTTGGAGCTGGAATGGAAAGCGGTGTAGCAAATAAAATTTTGCGACCCGCGGGCAGTAAGGTGTACAACTCTTCAAAACCATTTACATCGCCTTCTTCAAAACCGGCAAAGGGAGAAACGTCTTCGTAAAAGGCTTTTACTTTTTCATTGCCAAAACCCAAATGCCCATCGTTATGAAGCAGGCTATTGTAAACAGGATTGCGCAATAGTGGTATCACCTTGCAAATGTATTTGTTCTGATGGGGTGAAATATTACCTCAATCCTAAGTGCAGCAAACGGTTGTTGGCAAACCGATGATGTTTTATTGTTGCACTGTCAAAACTATCTTACTGTTAACTTTTGCCAATGCACCGATGTGCTCAAATATCGGTATCACCAGTTTGTATGAATAGAGTGGGCACAGTGTGATGACATTGAGTAAAGAATATCCCGATGAAAGATTTGGTTTAGAATCAGCCGACAGAACTTGATGGATGTCGGGAAGTTTTTTATTCTGTTTTCTAAAATCTACGGGCACTTTTAAATGTTTTGTTTACGTGCTACATGATGTGCCTTGGCAGCCCGTTACAAAAATGCAATCGCAGCATTTGCTCAAAAATTTTTACTTGAGAAAAGCCATTTTACATCGCCACAGTACTTTCTATTATCACCTTTTCAGGCTGCTTTTACAAATGATTTCCATGCTTAAAGGAGCTGAGCAGCAACGCCTTATGCCAGTGTGGTATGCTTATTGAAGTTTGCTTGGCTAAACAATTTAAGTATGAAAAAAAAATTACTCACTTTGTTATTAGCCACCGGGGCAATAGCAGTAACAGCAAATGCACAGCTTCAAAAAGGTTATTATTTAATTGGTGGGGACTTAGGCGGATTCAATATTGGCTTTAGTGATGGCACACCGTTTAATTTAAGCATCACACCAAAAGTGGCATGGTTTAGAAGCAACAACTTCGCCGTGGGCGGATTTGTAGACATTGGCATATCCACGGCAAAAGGTGCCGGTACTACTTTCAATTATGGTATTGGCCCATTGGCCCGCTATTATTTTGGCGCAACAGAAGTAAGCACTGCTACAACCAGTACCCGCAGAAGCAGCCGTTGGTTTGTAGAAGGTACGTTGGGCATCCAGGGTGTTAACACACCGGGTGGTAGTAAAACCAATGGTTTGGGATTGGGAATAGGACCAGGAGTGGCTTATTTTATAAACCAAAACATTGCGCTGGAAGGCTTGTTGAAATACAATAAAACATTTGGTTTTGGCAATGATGCTGCCGCCAGCATTTTGGGGTTCAACCTGGGCTTCCAAATTTACTTACCGCGTGGTACTATGCGTAACCAGGTGGAGAAGGTGAGCCAGTAAAACGTAACCTTCAAGCTTCCCTTACTTGACAATTTTTTAGTAAGCAAGCCTAAACGTTTTTGTAAAAGCGGGTGCGTTTCTTTAAGCATGCACCCGCTATTTTTTTCCAACGACGCTGCATAATACTACGTGATAGCACATCGGTGCTTCAAGACTCACTGTTAGTATTAAGAACGCTATAAACAGCCGTATCTACAAAACAACCACGCATATAATAGGCCTCTTTAAAGTGAGCTTCTTTTACAAAGCCGGCCTTTTCGAGGAGCTTACCTGAAGCTACGTTTAGTGGATCAATCCGGCCTTCAATAGAATGAAGTTTCATCGTTTCAAAGCCATATGCTACCACTTTATTAATAGCCTCATACATGATGCCTTTTCCCTGGAGCGAAGGCCTAAGCATATAACCAATCTCGGCCCGGTAATTTTCTTTCTCCATTCGCCAAAGCCCTATGGTGCCTACATGTTCAAGTGGCGCCTCCTGCAGGCAGATACTCCAATTAATGCCTTCGTTCTTTTCCAAAGCGCCAAGTATAACATTAATCCAGTCTTCAGCATCCTTAATGGTGAGCGTTAACGGACGATTGATGTATTTCATAACATCTTCATTAGAACCCAACGGCTGCACAGCGGGTGCATCAGTAATGGCCAGCTTTCTTAATAGCAGCCGCTCTGTAGTTAATTCGGGGAAAGGAAAAAAGTTTGGTTCCAGCATAACCACCAATTTAAAAACATTTGCTGATTTATTTTTGCAGGATGATCTCCCTTGAGCGGTTAACTCCTTCTGATTCGGTAATGCTGTCAAGCATTGGTGGCATTACGTTACTTGAATCGCACGGGCACAGTGCACCGGCCGAAGTAATGCAGGCCTACGTAGATAAAAGTTTTAGTGAGCGGGCCTGCTTTGCCGAATTGAGCGACAAGAAAAATATTTTCTACGTCATTTTTTATAACAACGAACCAGCAGGCTATTCAAAAATTGTTTTTAACTGCCCTCACCCGGCGGTGCCTCTGCAACCCGTTACAAAAATGGAGCGACTGTATTTGCTAAAAGATTTTTTTGAACTAAAACTTGGACACCAATTGATGCAGCAGGCTATTGACTTATCAAAAGCCAATGGAGAAAAGGGTATGTGGCTGAACGTATGGAAGGAAAATGAAAGAGCCATCCGCTTCTATAAAAAACATGGCTTTGAAGTTGTTGGTCAGAGTGAATTTGTACTGACGGCAACGCATAGCAATCCAAACTGGGTGATGTTGCTGCGGTATTGAATGTTTCCAATCACGATAGATTCAAGTTGTTATTTACTACTCATAATTTTTTGGACAAGGTTTTGCAAATCATTTTTGAACCACTCTGGTAATTCTGTAAATGAAACAGAAGATTCTATTTCACCATTTTTTAAAACAACCAATACTTTATGTTCTAATTCTGAAGTATCTACAATTTGAACTGTATTAAACAGTTGGAAGTGTTCATCCAGCTTTTGAAGATTACCGTAAAAGTTATTAGATATTGTAACCGGATCAACATAATGGCCACCTTCTTTTGTCCTGTCCACAACTCTTAGTTCTGAAAGATTCGTGTCAAATAGCCCAAAATAAATAAGATGAATTGAGAAGCCTGCCAATTTAAATCTGCGTGGTATATCCCAGGTAGCTTCGTTGGTAAAATGACCTTCATAAACAAAGTCCGAACTCTTTGATAGAGCTTCTTCCACTAAAGAATCAAAAGTTTCTTCAACAAAAGCCAGGGCCATTTTTTTAGCTTCTTTTATAGCTTTGATGCCAGCTTTCCATAACTGCCGCTGTTTATCCATAAACAGCTTATCGCCATCAAAAATGATACATTGCTGCCGAATAGTTAAAGGAAGATAATCTGCTCCTACTGTTGATTTGCCTGCGCCGTTAGAACCTGTAATAATGTAAAGTTCAGGCATCTTTTAACTGGCTAATCCAAACTTTATCCGAAGCCGGCTGGTTTCCTGTAAATCTAATTCACGGATCACATCAAAATCTTTTGTGCCTTTTGAAAGAGTTACCAATTGTATAGTGCCGTTTGAATGTTCAAGATAACATTGACCAGAAGGCAGCTCTTTAGAATTAATCATAAAAGGAACACCCTTTGCCAGTTTTTGACAGCGTAAGCGCTTTACCGCAGCAGTGCCTTTCCTTTCTATATTTTGAAGCATTGACATGCTGCAATTTACTAAAATAGAGCCATTCTCTGAAGAAGAAAAAGTGTGCCGCAACCCGACTTAATTTTACCGGATGGCAGATGTGCATGATAAGAAAACGAGGAGCTACAATATGAGCCGGATAAAAGGCAAGAATACAAAGCCAGAAATGCTGGTAAGAAAATTCTTGCATGCAAATGTTTCAACGTGACTTAAAAGCAAATTTCATCTTATATTAGTTTAATAGTTTCACTTGTATTTGCAATTTATCTTTAAGACAACAACACTAGTTTAAAATGGCTGAAAGAAGAGTATGGACACGTGATGAATTGATTCTTGCCCTGAATTTATATTTGAAGTTGCCTTTTGGCAAACTTCATTCGCGTACTCCCGAAATTATTCATCTTGCAAATCTCATGGGCAGAACTTCAAGTTCAATTGCAATGCGGCTGAATAATTTTGCAAGTGTCGACCCTTATCATCAGCAACGAGGAATTGGTGGACTTACAGGTGGAAGAAAACAAGTAGAGCCTATTTGGAATGAATTTATCAACAACAAAAACGAATTGCTTTTTGAAAGCGAAAGAATACTTGCCAAAAAGGAGCATTTGCAATTAGAAGATAAATACGCTGATACGCTAAAGGGAATTGAGCATCTTAAAGGCGAATACAAACTACGAGAAGTAAAAACAAGAGTAAACCAAAATGTTTTCCGCCAGATTGTTATAGCAAACTATTCGGGCCGGTGTGCTATAACTGGAATGAATATTTCTGATTTATTAGTAGCAAGTCACATTCTCCCTTGGTCAAAAAATGAAGAGGAGAGATTGAATCCTGAAAATGGAATTTGCTTGTCATTGCTTTATGATAAAGCCTATGACAAAGGTTACATTGGCATTAATGAACGTTTCGAAATTTTGCTGTCAAAAGATTTAATTATGAAAAGCAAGGAGTTGTATCACGAAAAATATTTTTCGTTTCTCACTGGTTCTAAAATAACACTTCCTCAAAAGTATTATCCGAATAAAACTTTTTTGCAGTTTCATATGGACACAATTTTCAAGGGATAATTTTTGAATCAATGTACATACCAACAGCTAAAGGATATTTTTCAGGATGTGGAGGGATGGAACTTGGAATGATGCAAGCAGGCGTTGATGTCATTCAATCCCTGGACCTAGACACTGAAGCAACAGCTTGTATGCAAATGAACAAGCACTACTTCTCTCACTCGATTTTAAATGTTGACATAAAACATAAAACCGTTTTAGAACAACCTGCCACGGATATTATTGTTGGAACTTACCCTTGCACAAAATACTCCGCAATAGCTGATATTCACGGCACCCACACCGGCGATGATTTATTCCTTCACTTCTTTAGGCATATAGCAATTGAAAAACCTGAAATGTATGTTGTTGAAAACGTTCCTGGCATGAAGAAATTTAAAGTATTATGGAAGCCATGACGAAGCTTCCGTATTACTATATAAATATTTTTTGTCCAGTTGACGCGTCTAATTGGTTACCGCAAAAAAGAAAACGTTTGATCTTGATTGGCACAAGAAAATCTTATTCAATTTGTGCACCAACACAGGTTAGTAATCGAACCAAGCTTAAAGATATTATGGAATTCAATCCAGTCGTTGATATGCCTGAGTATGTAATTAGTCGAATCAGTGGAAAATATCGAGACCAACCAATTATAGTTGATCCCGAGCTATCATCTGCTATGGCTCCAACATGCGTAGCACATTATGCAGGGGACTTGGGAACTCGTTTAGTGAAAGACCGTAAAGCTAAACAGGGAGTACGGCCATTTTCCATTCGTGAATACGCAAGGCTGCAAGGCTTTCCTGAAGACTTTAAATTTGAAACCAAAAGAAGCTCTTACAAATTAATTGGTAATGCTGTTCCGGTACATATGGGAAAGTGGATCGGAGAGGTTGCAATGAAATATTTCAATTAGCTTTCTCGAGCTTCAAAAGCCAGTAAGCAAATTGCACAGGTAGAGTTGAATATAATTCCTCCTTGTACAAGGGTGCGACGCAACAACCGCTAAATAATACCACCACAGCTAAGTACAAAAAACTTCTCGACAACACCGTTGTGCCTTCTGCTACAATGCCGACGCTTACTACAAAAAGCAATTCCTACTTCACAGGCAAATAAACAAAAAAAGTACTGCCCTTACCTTCCTCGCTTTCGGCACGTATACGGCCCTGGTGATTTTCCACTATTTTTTTTACGATGGATAGACCGATGCCTGAACCGCTGTATTCTGAATTGTTATGAAGTCGGCTAAAAATTTGAAAGATCTTTTCGCTGTATATCGCATCGAAGCCAATACCATTATCGGCTACTTTTATAAGATGGTATTGCTTGCCATCTTCATTTACCAATGATGCACTGATATGGATCTGCGGTGGTATGCCTGATTTACTATACTTAAGGGCGTTGCTAATAAGGTTTTGAAATAGCTGCTGCAACTGTCGTCTGAAACCCGTTACCACTGGCAGGTTGTCAATATGGATGGTTCCGCTTCTTTGCTGTATATCTAATTCCAAATCCTCCAATACACGGTTTATTTTTTCATTCAGGTTAACAGGTTCCATTTGGTGCGGTTGCTGGCTAACGTGAGAGTAATCAAGCAGATCGTCAACCAGGCTACCCATTCGCTGCGAAGCTCTTTCTATCTTGCTAAAATTTTCCAAGTCAGTTTCAGTTAGTTGCGCATGAAGCTGGCTTTTTAGCTTGCTTGTGAAGATGTGTATCTTTCTAATGGGTTCTTTTAAATCGTGGGAGGCGGCGTGAGCAAACTCTTCTAGATTGGCGTTTGAACGTTCTAATTCTGCCAGTTTTTCAACCAGGTTAAGTTCCAGATTTTTAAGCCTGGTAAAGTCGGTGAAGTGAACTATTACGTCGTCATTAAATTTAGTAGCACTCATTTGATTGTAAATATCGAGGCCGTCTAAATTGTAATGAATTTCCCAGGAGTCGGTTATTCCTGATTGATAGGTTCGAACAATATTTAAAAAACTGCTGGTTTGAAAATAGCCGGGAAAAACTTCACCCACTTTTTTGCCGCGAAGTTTTTCGGGTGTGGTGTTGGCGTAGGCGGCGTAGGCATTGTTGGTAATTTTATACCGAAAATCAATAAGCTCACCATTTTCAAAAACGGGTTCCAGTACCTGCATCGGTTCCGGAGACAGGTTAATGATGTGCTGCAGGTAACTGTTGGCCTGTAGCAGGGATTGATGTGCCGTCTCTAATTCTTCGGTTCGTTCTTTTACTTTCTTTTCCAAACGTTCCGAAAAAAACTTTTCTGCACTAATATCCTGCACTACACCCAACAGTTTCAGGGGTTTGCCCTTATCATCAAAATAAATATTGCCTTTGACTTTTATCCAGTGCAGCGACTTGTCATTCCAGATCACTCTTGCTTCATATTCTAAGCTGCCGGTATTATACGCCTGTTGATATGCTTTTTCTCTTATTACAAGATCATCGGGGTGAATAGTATTAACGTAGTCCGCTTGACTGATAGAATGTGCAAGTCCAAAAATGGCGGCAAAACGCTCGGATGCAACAACTTCGTTTGTAAGCAGATTCAAGTCGAAAGTGCCTAGTTCAGCCGCGTTAATCGCCAGTCGTGACCTTTCTTCTATCTCTTCAATTTTTTTTCGTTCCGTACCTATTTTTGTCGTCTCCACACAAGTAACTAAAACACCATTTATTTTTACTTCATCGCCGTAAGCAGGGCTGTAACTAAAAGTCCAATAAATGTCTCCCATCCCTCCATTGCGATAGAATGGAAGCACCTGGTTTTCGAACCACACCGGTGTTCCGGTTTTCATCACCCCTTCTATTAAAGGGCCGATGAAAGGCCAAACCTCTGACCAGACTTCTTTTCCGTTTTTGCCTATTGCAGGATGCTTGCCATCTGTGGCAAGGCATGGGCGAAAAGCGTCATTATAAAAACAAACCAATTCATTACTCCAAAACAGGAACATGGGAAAGGCTGAATGAAGCATGATACCAAGAGTGGTGCAAAGGCTCTGCGGCCAACGGTGTATAGGGCCAAGTGAGTTTTGTGCCCAGTTGTACTTCAGAATATGCTCACCCATATCGCCGCTGTTGTGCAAAAAAGGAGGGACTACAGTTGGGGGTGCAATTGATTCCACTGATAAGTATGGTTAATTAGAACAATGGTGAAAATAAATATTTCGGGTAAAAATATTTCGGGCCAGGCAAATTTTTTCTATTTTTTGTGCCTGAAGTAGTGATTAAGAATAGGACTTACTGTAATAAAAAAATGGAATTATTGACTACCGACCTCCCGTAATATCAACCACCATTCAACCTCCGCCCCAAATGTCCCGCCGTCTTACTTTCTTTAACTTTAGAAACATCAACCGGTGTACCGCAAGCTAGAATGCGGCCGCCTTCGTCGCCGGCACCGGGGCCAATGTCAATCACCCAATCAGATGCTGCAATCACATCCATGTCGTGCTCTACTACAATCACGGTGTTGCCTGCATCAACCAGGCGGTTTAGCTGCAGCACTAACTTTTCTACATCGGAAGGATGAAGGCCTGTTGTGGGTTCGTCTAAAATATACAAGGTGTTGCCCTTGCCGAGGCGTTGCAGTTCTGTTGCCAGTTTAATGCGTTGCGCTTCGCCGCCGGAAAGTTCAGTGGCCGGTTGCCCGAGGCGCAAATAACCAAGCCCTACTTCGTGCAACATTTGCAGCGAGCGATAGATGAGGGCTTCATCTTCAAAAAATTTTAATGCTTCATCCACCGTCATGCGCAATACTTCGGCAATGTTTTTTTCTTTGCCTGCACCTCCCGCAGGTGCATACGTAACTTCTAATGTTTTTGCATTGTAGCGGGTGCCGCTGCAAACCGGGCAAGGTGCATACACACTGGGCAGGAACAACAATTCCACCATTACAAATCCTTCGCCTTCGCAATTGCCGCAACGACCTTTGCCTACGTTAAAAGAAAAACGGCCCGCATCGTAATGACGGCTCCTTGCCATTTTAGTGGAGGCAAACAATTTGCGAACGCCATCAAACAAACCGGTGTACGTTGCCAGGTTGGATCGTGGTGTACGGCCAATTGGTTTTTGATCTACCCGTACGAACCGTTTAATGCTATCCATTCCGGCGGTTATCTTTCCACCGAGTGTTTGCACGGCTGCCTCCTGCAACACATCGCCTTCATCCTCTTCAACAGGTATTGTGTGACCTAAATAACCGGCTACTAATTCTACCAGCACATGGCTTACCAAACTGCTTTTACCCGAACCCGAAACACCGGCAACTGCTGTTAATACACTAAGCGGAAATGCCGCATCAAGGTTGATCAAATTATTTCTTGTAACACCAGCAAGTTTTAACCAACCCGTTGGCTTACGGTAATTTATTTGTTTAAATGGTTTGGTGTTGAATAAATGTTTTCGCGTGCAGGAAGCTTTTATGTTGCGCAAACCTTCCATCGGTCCACTGTATAATACTTCTCCACCCAACTCACCGGCTGCAGGGCCTACATCAACTATCCAGTCGGCATGTCGAACAATGTCCAGTTCATGCTCCACTACAAACAACGAATTGCCCGAGGCTTTTAACCGATCCAATGCTCGCAACAATGCTTCAGTATCGGAGGGATGTAAACCGGCCGATGGTTCATCTAACACATACACCACACCAAACAAATTGCTGCGTACCTGCGTGGCCAATCGCAGGCGTTGCAGCTCGCCGGGTGAAAGTGTTGGTGTGCTGCGTTCGAGGGTTAGGTAACCAAGACCGAGATCCAATAACACGTTGAGCCTTGCTATCAAATCTTCGGCAATACGTTGGGCCACCAAACCTTTTTCTTCGTGGTGTTCTTTTAAATGTTTGGCAATACCGGCGGCCGTTCCATCGGCATACGGTTGAAAAATGCTGAGCAATTTTTTTAACGGCTGCCGCCCCATATCGGCAATGTCTAGTCCTGAAAATTTAATGGACAGTGATTCTTTTTTTAATCGCTTACCATTACAGGTGGAACATTCACTACTGATCATAAATTGCTGCACCCGCTTTTTCATTTGTGCACTTTGCGTATTGGCAAAAGTGTAAAAGAGGTTGCGCCGGGCACTGCTGAAAGTACCCATGTAGCCTGCTTCCATTTTCTGTTTGATGGCTTGTTTTATTTCTTCTTTTGTAAAGCCCGGATACACGGGAACTTGTGGTTGTTGGTCGGTAAAGAGAATCCAGTCGCGGTCTTTTTTTGAGAGTTCTTTCCAGGGTTTGTCAACATCATAACCCAGTGTAATTAAAATGTCGCGAAGGTTTTGTCCGCCCCAGGCAGTAGGCCATGCGGCAATAGCCCGTTGCCTGATGGTTATTGAATCGTCGGGCACCATGGATGCTTCGGTAGCATCATACACTCTACCCAAACCATGGCACTGCGGGCAGGCGCCTTCGGGTGTATTGGGCGAAAAAGCTTCGGCATAGATGATGCCTTGTCCTTTTGGATAATCGCCGGCCCGTGAATAGAGCATGCGTAAAAGATTGGAAATGGTAGTGACCGAACCAACCGACGACCGTGTTGAAGTGCCACCACGTTGTTGTTGCAACGCTACTGCGGGCGGCAAACCTTCCACTTCATCAACTACCGGCACGGGCATTTGATGAAACAACCTTCTTGCATAAGGCGAAACCGATTCTAAGTAGCGACGCTGCGCTTCGGCGTACAGCGTACCAAATGCAAGCGATGATTTACCGGAACCCGACACGCCGGTGAATACCACGAAGGCATCGCGGGGAATTTTCAGGCTTACATTTTTCAGGTTGTGTTCTCTTGCACCTGTAACGTGTACAAAGCCATCATGCAAATGATCGGGAGAAAGTTTGTCCATGATGGAACCATTTCAAATGCTATGCCCTGATATAAATATTGAAGGCTGATTGGTATATGAATTGCGGGATAGTGGTAAATAAAAAAATGAAAACGAAAGAAAAGCAACTTGCGGTTTTAGGAGCTGGTTTATTTCTTGCGATTGCTATAGCTATTGGGGGTTGGATCAGGAAATTGTAGAGGGATAGAAGAAAAACTTTTGAGGAATAATATTTTTACTCCACACTAAATAAGCCCGGGGCTTTATCCTCACCTAACTGGTTATGTGTTACCACCCATCCCTGCCCGGTTTACCATTAACAAACCTGTAACCCATAATCCTTCGCCGTCAAATCAACGCTTCATACTCACTAATTCACCCTTCAACACGAACAACGACCACTTCAAAAAAAATCACAATTGCTTCACACCGGATGGAGAAAAAGAAGTACGACCGTTTACGTAGAACAGCTTGCGCAAGGTTATGGCTGTATTTAGATTTACTAAAGCAAACAATAATTAAAACGCAAAACCTCTTACCATGAAAAAGTTATTAGTCATCGCAGCCCTGTTTATTGCAGCAACATCTTTTGCCGCCGACCCAAATCAAAAAGTACTGAGCGCCTTTCAAAAAACATTTCAAAATGTAAAGGAAGTTAGCTGGAACGATGTGGGCGATAAGTTCGAAGCCAACTTTAACCACAACAATATCATCACCCGCGTTCTGTACGATGGCGAAGGCAATGTTGTAAAAAGCATTCGTTATTATTATGGCAACACCCTGCCCATTTTTATCCAGGCAAAACTCAACAAAAAGTTTGAAAACAAAACCGTGTTTGGTGTTACAGAAGTGTGTAGCGATACAGAAATTTCGTACCACATTATTTTAGAGGACGCAACAACATGGACGCATGTGCAAAGCGATGTGTATGGCAACCTGGTTACAGAGAAGAAACTCAAAAAAGCCTGAGGCGATTACACCAATTGGGTAACACCATTTGAAACACGAATTTTTAAAGGCAATTACACGAATTTGGAAACGCCTATTGGAAACACGAATTTTTAAAAACCAATTTCACGAATTAACGCCGTTGGCAAACCCTATTTAAAACACGAATTGTCAAAAGGCAATTACACGAATGACACAAATAAGTTCTAAGGGCCCTGATACTTAAAACCATAGCTAAATAATTCGTGTAATTCGTGTACTTAATTCGTGTTATTGTTTTCATTCGAACAGGTAAGCTGCGCTCCAATACTTCCAATCACTATTTTCAGCCGCATACGCATGGTGCGGCTGAATTTTTTTTTGCAACACCGAAGCGTCCAATATATTCTGCTGTACTAATTTTTCTTTTGCCTGCGCAATAGTAGCAGCTACGGTTTTATCCTGCATCCATTGTTGTTGCGGTGGCTCCAAACCAACTTTTTGGTTGCGCCAAACAATAGCCGGCGGCAATTTATTTTCAACGGCTTTGCGCAGCAGCCATTTGGTAAATCCTTTTTGTATTTTATAATGTGGCGGCAGCGTAAATAAAAATTCAACCAGTTCGTAATTCAAAAAAGGGAGTCGCACTTCCACTGCATGTGCCATGCTGTTACGGTCGGCTATGCGCAGCAATTCTTCCAGGCCGTTTATAAAACTGTTGAAATGTAAGGCGCCATTTAAGTCGGGCGTGGTGGGTAATGAGTAATACAGTTGCTGTTTGTGTGCAAAGGCCCATTCCCTGTTCAGGTTTTTGTTTTGGTATGCCTGTTTTGTTTTTTTGCTCTGCAATAATCCACCCGCAAGTTGTGGCAACAGTGCAGCCAGTTTGTTTTTCAGTCCAAAGTTTTCGGTTACGCCCAGGGCCCTTGCGGCTTGCAACTCACTACTTGTGGCTAATTTTTTTTGCCGGTACAAATCCTGCCAGTGCCATTTATAGTATTTATGATAGCCACCTAAAATTTCATCGGCGCCTTGTCCATCTAATAAAACAGTAACGCCATTTTGTTTTGCTAATTCATACACTTTGTATTGGGCCAATGCACTGCCCGATGCAATAGGTTCCTGCTGTTGCCGCATTACTTTGTCCATTAAACCAACAACTTCTTCGTCATTTATTTCGGCAACAAAATGTTGCAAGCCAAATTGACCAGCCACTTGTTTTGCATAATGCAATTCGTCTTTTTCAAAACCGGCGAACGATGCGGTAAAACATTTGTGTGTGTAGGCTACAGATTTTTGTTCGTTACAAAAAGCAACAATGGCCGAACTATCAAGGCCGCCGCTCAAACTGGTGCCAATGGCTACATCGCTGCGCAGCCTGCGATTGATAGAGGCGGACAAAAGTTCTTCAAATTTTTCGATGGCATCTGTTTCTGACACAGCATTATCTACCTGCGGAAATACCTGCCAGTAATTATGCAGTGCCAATTCGTTTGTTGGTAAATGGTATTGCAAATAATTAGCAGCGGGTAATTTTTGTATGTTTTCAAAAAAAGTTTCCCGTGGTTCAGTGGGGTTGTTGGTATAACCAATGCTGATAAAATTGTAGAGCATGGAGTGGTTGGGTTTTTTCTCAATACCCATTTGCCAAAGTGCATTTATTTCCGATGCAAAAACGAACTGCTCTTCATCATAAAAAAAGAAAAAAGGTTTTTCACCCATGCGGTCGCGGGCCGCAAAAAGGGTTTGCTCCTGTTCATCCCAAATAGCAAATGAAAACATACCGTCGAACTGTTGCAAACAACTTGCACCATACGCGGCATAGGCCGCAACAATTACTTCGGTATCGCTTTCGGTTGTAAAAACAAAACCCTTTTGCCGCAACTGCTTTTTTATTTCGGTGTAGTTATACAACTCACCATTGTGTATTATGAAAAAGCGGGTTAAATAATTGAAGGGTTGGGCCGCTGCATCGGAGAGATCAATGATGCGCAACCTGCAGTGTGCCAGGCCGGCGTTGTTTTTGTCATTGATAAAAAAACCTTTTCCTTCGGGGCCGCGGTGAGTAAGGGCTGTAGCCGCATACTGCAAAGATTGCTGGGTTACATTCTGTTTGTTTTTTGAAATAATGCCGGCAATACCACACATGAACAAATGATTTCTAAAATTGAAAAGGCAAACGGGCTACTACCGTATCCCAGGCAATTACCAACTCGGCGCCACCGGTAATTTGCTGAAACACCATTGAAAAATATTCTACCGGCTGCCTGGTTATTTGTATAGGTACAACAAACCTATGAACATCATAGCTTGCATTTGGCCGCAAGCCCCAAGTGTTTAAATTGCTATTGAAAACAATCGTCCAGGTATCCTGTTCGGGTATCGCATATAAAACGTATCTGCCTTTTTCAATTTTTTTTCCCTGGCAGGTAATGGTTTGAAAAAGTTCAATCTCCGTGGCTTCGTTGGCACCCAGTCGCCACGGTTCGCCGTACTTGAGTAAGGAGCCAAAAATTTTGCGGCCCTGCCGGTAAGGCCTGCTGTAAATAATGCGTACGACTGGTGGTGTTGCAGTTCCCTCCGACATTTTCTGAACCGTATAATCTACTGGAAAATAAGAGATGTCCATTGGCGATACATCGACCGGCGCATACGGATTGCCAGTGTCTTTTTTTACAATGTTGGAATCTTTGGGCACCAATGTAGGCCGCGAAACTATTGGTGGTTTTGGTTTGTCGGAACAGGAAAAACAAACGGATACAACAAGCAGGAGCAGTAATGCTTTCATGGCGAAAAAATACGGGTTTTTCTTTTTGAACTTATAGATTGCCAGTAAGGAGATAAAAAGATTACGATTGCATAAATGTATTTGCTGCTCTTATCACTATAAAAAAAGCCGGCCCAGGGCCGGCTATGCAGTTGGTATTGGTTGCTTAAAATCTAAAGCCTATTGATATGCCTGTTCTAAAGCCCGGCAGAAAACCACTGTAGTCGGTACGTACGGTTTTGGCATTTCTGTCTACTGTCACTTGTATTTTATCGCCAATAAGCGGTATGTCGCCAATAGCATCTTCAATTTCCTGCCTTGCCTGCTGTTCATCCACCTGGTCCCAGGGCAATGTTGATGTTAAGTCTTTGGCTACAACACTATGTTTTACACTGTTGGCTTCGGGGCCAAGAATAAAAAAGTCGATGGTAACCCTTTTAGCAATGAGGGCTTGCACACCCAATTGCGCACCCAGGCCAAAGGCCTTATAGTCGCTGGTGGTTAAAAAGTTTTCAGTGCTCCCGTTCAAATCTATATCCAGGATAGTACTTGCTTCATTTTTTACATAGTGCAGGTAAGGTTCAAAATAAAAACCACTCATTGGTTTTTTGCCCATGTACATTCTATACCCAGCCATTACCGAAAAGGTTTTCATGGTAATGCTTTCTTTTTCGTCGTCTATAGTAAAGGTGTTTACTTTTTCAGAAGGGATGCCAATACCAAAAGTTAAAGATTTTTTGGGTTTGAAATTGTATTCTCCCGCCAAGCTAATATTGCCAAAAAAAAGACCACCGGGATTCCATTTAACGGCGATGGATTTTCCGAATTCGGGTGGTGGTGCTACGGTCGTTGAAGCAGTGTCGGATTGGGCATTTAAAAATTGAGCAGAGGTAATTAAAATCAGAAGAGGCGAAAAACATTTTTTCATTTTAGTTCGTTTGGTTGTGCGTAAATGTATGTTGTAAATGCTTTGATAGCAATATTTTTAAAAAAGTATTTTCACCTGTATTTCTTCTACATTTTTTTGCCGACCCTTTTTTTTATACACCGGCATAAAAAATTTACAAGGTGAAAAATAATGAAAATTTATTTTTCAAAATTGATACAATGAAAGCTTATTTGTTGCAGTTACCAAAACCCTTTTTTGCCTTTTTTTCACGGTATTAAAAGGGGTGATTTCACCCTTGATCAGATTGAGGCATTGGCACCACTTTGGTGGTAGGCTAAACAGCATTACACGCCTTAGCTTTTCCGCACCAGGTATTTAGTAACCTTATTGTCCTTGTACAACATAAATGTATTGCCCGAATTTTTTATGCCGTAGATGTAGCCCTTCTTAAATTCATACCGGCCAATTTCTTTTCCGGTTACCAGGTTCATGACTATCATTTCATCTTCGGTGCCGAGGTAATACAACTCGTTGCCATATTCCTCCGATGTATTCATTGATGCTTCTTTTGCCGCGAATGCATATTGCACGCCCCCTTTTGCATCGTAAGAAGTAAGTCCGTCTTCGCCCAAAACCATAACATGGTTATTTGAAGCGAAAATATATTGCGCCTTGCCCGCTTTTGAGTCTTTTAATTTTACTTCAAAGGCTTTATTGCCTGTCTGTAAATTTATTCCGTACAGGTTCGTTTCATCGGCCACAAACAAACCTTTATCGCTTACTAACATGTTTGTAATGCGGTCTTCAAATTTTTCCGTTTCCCATTTTAATTTTCCTGTGGCTGCATCAAATGCTTTTAAACCAAACGGGCCCTGCCATTTCCATTTTGAAAAAGCCCCGTTATTGTCCTCTCCCTGCAGGTTTACAAAACCACCAATTTGCGCAACCAACACGCCATCAATCAAGGAAATTTTTGGGAGAATAACCTTACGTCCATCAATGGGTGTTTCCCATAAAAGCTTGCCTGATTCTATTTCATATTTTTTGATTGATTTATCGCGGCCTTTTTCAAAACTGGCAATGTAAATGTGTTCTTTAGTAAACAGCGGACCGGCAACGGCATTATACATTTGCGCCGAACCACCCAAACCCCTGCTCAGCGAAACATCAAATTCCACTTCCCATTGTTTGGCGCCGGTACTCATGTCAAACGACTGGAGGCCATCCATAATTACAAAAGCTTTATTGCCTTTTACAAGCAGATCAACCAGTACGTTTGATGAACCAATTCCTTTTTCGACACCCACTGTTGCCCAATCGAAAACCGAAAAACTTTTTCCAGCCATTTTCTTTATTTCCACCACGCCTTTGATTACTGTGTTCCACTTTGTGGTGAAGGTTTTCATGTCGATACAAACCAGATTATTTTTTAACCCCGAGCCAATAGCTTTTAATGAATTTACCTGGTAGGCAAATACTACCAGCTCATTTGTTTTAGCACTGTACACATAACGGCCAATCACACCTTTCAATCCTTCCACAGAACCTTTTGCCAGGCCGGTTTTGTCATCAATAAATGTCAGTCCATTCTTTTGTATCACGGCATAACAGTTTGCTCCTTCAATTGAAATGAGGCTGTTCAAATCAATGTCGTTAAACTGGTTGTTGCTCCATAATTTATTGCCGGTTTTTAAATCAACACAAAAAAGTTCATCATTTCCTTTTTGTTTGCTGATGAAAAGCAAAGCTTCTGTTTCTTCAATTATTTGTTGCGACTTTGCTTCTTTAACACCGGCCATATCCAAAAATGTTTTTTTCCATAATGGCTGACCGTTTGCTCCATTTAATACACTCACTTCTTTTTTTGTGGTGCCCACTACAAACTTTCCATCTTCGGTAGCATAACGCCAATAGTCGGCATCGTTTTCAAACTTCGACTCCCAGTTCACTGCAAAATTTGCCTGTGAGAAAATGGATGATGTGATGAACATCAGCAGTAGAAAATGAACTAATTTTTTAAGCATAAAATTTGGTTTATTAACTGTGTATTAAAATGTTCTTTTCCCCTTAACAGTAACCGTTGCGCCGCCGCCATCAACAAAGTTTCCGTCCAGGTTATCACCGTTTAACGTACCTATCGATTTGCCGGATGAAGAATCTATTAATTGGCTGCTTGTATTAATAAACCCTTTAAAAGAGTTACTGGTAGTGTCGCCATTTTTCCTTGAACGGCCGCCAAACAACTTTAAACTTCTTGACAAGGTGAGATTGAAAGTTCCGGCTTCGGGCTTTGTTGTGGAATAGGTTCCTTCAAACGCCTCTATTAAAGAAGTGGAGGTTTCTTTTATAATGGTAAACGTACTGCCGGGATGACCAGGTATGCTTGATGTAGTAACTACTGGGTTGCCGCCAGTTGCACTAACCGAGAAAGTAATACTAACCGGTTGTCCATTTAATGTCCCGGTAAAAGGCGCCACATAAGGTTGACCTGCTACAATGCTTACGCTTGATGTGAGGTTTACAGTAACACCATCCAACACCATTACTGCGGTTATGGTAGTACCATTGTTTTGTAAATCGAACTTGATAGTGCCGCTGCTGCCGATGATCACACCCTTATAGATACCTTTATTGCTGGCGTCATTTGCAGCCACGGCATCGGGGGTGGTTTTGCAGGTTGCGCAGGTATATGCTGCAGCGGGAGTGCTGTCTTTTTTGCAGGAGATAAATGCAGCGATTAAAATCAATACGGGCAGGATGATCTTTACAATTCTCATAAAAATAGTTTTGAAGTGTAAGGATAAGTTATCTCACATCACAAAAAAGTAGGAATAAAGTAGTAGGGAGAATCTGTTTGAAGTTTGAGGTTCGATGTTTGGTGTTTAGCTCAATAGATGATTTACTTGAGGCAGCAACCATTCCTAAGTTGGAAGATACTCCCAAAATAACTGGCAAGAATTGAACTCAAAGATTTTTTTCTGTTTACGAAACCGGCCCTTTTGAAGGCATCAAACCTCAACCATCGAACCTCGAACCACAAACTACCTTAACCCCGCTTTCCTCAAAGCCTCGCCCCGATTGCATGCGTGGAGTTTCTCATAAATATTACGAAGATGTGTACGCACTGTTTCTACGGAGATAAATAATTTCGCGGCAATTTCTTTATAGCTGTAACCTTTCGACAACCATTGCAGCACTTCTTTTTCCCGTACTGAAAGACTCGCCTGCGGATCGTTGTAACTAATGTCCTGCTGAAAAGCCGTTACCACTTTCCTGGCTATTTGCCCGCTCATGGGCGAGCCGCCTTTTTGCAGGTCGTGCAATGCTTCTATTAATTTGTTGGCTGGTGTGTTTTTTAAAATGTAGCCCGATGCACCAGCCTTCAGTGCTTTAAAAACTTTGTCGGCATCATCATACACGCTCAAAACCATAAACTGAATTTCGGGGCGCAATGGTTTTAGCCAGGCAATAAAATCAATGCCTGTTTTGCCGGGTAACTGAATATCGGTAAGTAATAATTCAACATTGTTGCCCAAATCGTTTTCAAAAAAATGTATGGCATCTTCGGCATTAGAGAAGGTGGCCATCAAATCAAATTCACCCGATCCGGCAATTAAGGCCGTGAGGTAATTACGAATTTTTTCATCGTCTTCGATAATTACAATAGGTGTCATTAGTAGTAAATGTAGTTGAATAGCTTTTGTTGGATAATGTGAAATAAGTAGTAGCGTTTTTTTTCAAGGCATTAGTCGGGAAACCAAAAATGAATAAACGTTCCTGTGATGCTGGTTTCAATAGCAAAGGCACCTCCAATAGCCTCCATTCTCCTTCGCATATTTTTTAGCCCGTTTGATGCGGTTTTTATTTTTGTTTGATCAAAGCCCTGTCCATCATCTGTTATGTAAAAATGGGACTGCTGATTTTTGTATTCCATACTAAAACTGATGGTGGTGGCACGGGAATGTTTTAAGGCATTGTTCAATGCTTCCTTTGCCACTAAAAATAAATTTCTTCGCTGCTCATTACTTAATTTAATGGCAGGCAACTCATCGGGAAATTGAATGGAGTAATCAATATTAAAAGGCTCGAAATAAATGAGCGTTTGCTCACGCATGTAAGCAAGCAGGTTTTCCAATGTATCGTTCTGCGGATTCAACGCCCAAATAATTTCGCTCATGGTTTGCACAAGCTTATGCGCCGATGTGGTTATGGTGTGAACGTCTTTTTTTATCTCCTTTACGTCCTTTTCCCTTTTTTCAATCTGCTCTCCCAGCAGCGCAATGTGCATGATACTGCTGCCAATTTCATCGTGCATGTCGGCGCTTATTCTGTTCCTTTCCGTATCAACTGCAAGCTGCTTTTCCAGGAGCTGGAGTTTTCTTTTTATTTTGATTTGCGATATTTTGTAGGTAATGAAAATAGCCACAAGAAGCAAAAGAGTAACGGCGGCAATGCGAAACCATAATCGCTTCCAGTACGGCGCTTTGATAAGGAGATAAATTTTTTCTTCATCGCTCCATGTTCCTGCTGCGTTAGATACTTTAACCCGAAAAGTATATTGGCCAGGCAACAGGTTTGCATAACGTACAAATTTAACCGATGTGGTTACCCAGTTGTCATCCCAGCCCTGCAGCATGTATTGAATGTTGTTCGCCTCGGGCCTTGTATAATCAAGTGCGGCAAAGCGAAAATTAAAATCATTATTATCGTAATCAACCGTAATGGTCTGGTCTTTTGCAAAACAACTGTCTTTTTTAAAAACCTGGTCGCCAATTTCAATTTTTGTAATGGCGGCCGTCGGTTTTACATATTCATTAATTAGTTGGCCCGACTTGAACCAGTTAAAACCTTTTATGCCGCCGAAATAAAAAGTTCCGGAAGGGCTTTTATAAAATGCCTGCGTATTAAATTCATTGCTTTGCAGGCCATCCTGGTATGTATAATTTTCAAACGTGCTGGTGTGCCGGTTATAATAACTCAAGCCGCCATTGGTACTTATCCAAAATCCTTTTTTCCCATCCTGCAGCAAGCCATAAACATAACTGTTGGCCATGCCGTTTTTTTCATCCCATAAAATGTGTTTTTTTGTGCGGGTATTAAAATGAATTAAACCAATGCCGGTTGCAACCCAAAGCCATTCCTTATTTTCTTCGTCAATAGTTACACTACGCAGATCAAAACCACGCAGAAAAATGTTGGCAACTTTGTATCCCTTAGCTTGTAATGTAAACTCGTGCAAACCTACATTGGTTGCAGTACTGTAAACGGTTCCGTTAGGTAATTCCACAACGTCTGTGGTGGCTCCTTGTGTATAAGGGTCATCACTAAAATGGGAGCCTTCGTAGCTGCCGTTTTTTTGTTTTACAATCCTCACCAGTCCAACTAAAGTGGCTGAAAGCAAATCATCATTTTGCAACTGAATCATTTTGTACACAAAAATGCTCCTGTTAGGAGAAAACTTAAACGGGCCATTCAATTTTATTTTTGTAAATGTCCTTTTAGCCTCATCAAATATGGAAAACCCGCCGCTGCCGCCAATCCACATTTTGCCATGCCTGTCTTTTAAAATGGCACTTACTATATTACCAGAAATACTTGATGAGCTATTTTTTTTGTGTTGGTAGTTATCCAATATTCCGGTTTCGTTGTCAAGAATATTCAAACCATTTGTATGCGTACCAAACCAGATTCTTCCCTTTTCATCCTCGTAAAAACATTTAGTAAAATAATCTTTGAGTACCGGGTGGTCGCCTTCTGAAAGGGGAAATAAATTAAATCTTGGTTGCTTTAAATCCAACTTTGCTACACCGCCTCCATCCATGCCTATCCAAAGATTTTGGCTACGGTCAATGTACAGGCAAGTGGTAAGATTAAATGGCAGCGATTTTAATTTTGAATTATCATGATGATATTCCTGGAAGCGGTTTTGCTGTTCATGATAATAAAATAGTCCACTGCCTTCGGCGGTTATCCATAGCCTTCCATAGTTATCAATTACACCATCACGAGAATAAAACGAAACCTTTTTATTATTGATGATTTTAGGAACCGTGCGGCTTTCATTGCTCTGCAAATTTTTGAAAACAAGGTCTCCGCCAAAAGCTTGAATCATTTTATGGCCGCCGAAAAAAACAGCATGCGGGGGATTGCTTGCTAACTGAATGGAATAAGAATGAGTAGTTGTGTTAAAAACAAACCAGGGCTCGTTGTCCGATTCAATTCTTATCCAAATATTGCCTTCCTCATCAACAGTACTGGTTGCAATTTTGAACGTTAATGTATTGGTAGTTACAGGCAATGGATAGCTCTTTAGGTTCCCGGTTCCAATATTAAACTGAAACATTCCATAGATCACATTAAAAAGCCAGACCGATCCTGTTTCATCCAGTGAAACAGCCAGAAAATCAACATTCCCAAATTCTTCTTTTCTAAAGGGCCGCACTTTCACCACCTCCTCTTTATACACATCCCATTTATAAATACCGCTTTCGTTGCTGTACCAGATATTTCCTTCTTTGTCTTCAAGTATTTTTCCTCTTACAAAATTGTTGATGGCCTCACCTGCAGTTGCAGTGCTGTACTTAAAAGAACGCAATTCGGTTCCATCGTAACGGCACAAACCGTCGGGTGTGCCAAACCACATGAAACCTTTTTTATCCTGGGTTATGCTGTAAACAGAACTATGCGCCAAACCATCATTTACACCAAGGTTTTCAAACCTCGGAATGATGGATTGGGCTTGTACTATACAAACGCAATTACATAGAAGTACGAAAAAAAAACTTCTCAGAAGCATAGTAGTGGTGTGAACCCACTAAATATAATCATTGGCTCACTGTCCTTCAACTATCTTTTGCGCAGTACCTCTTAATAAAGCTTAACGCCGGCAACTTATCTTTGATCCCCTTTCATTATGATACATTTTCATCCCCTGCAAATAAAAAAAGTAGAAAAAGAAACCGACGATTGTGTTTCCATAACTTTTGATGTGCCTGAAAATTTAAAAGAACTTTTTTTATTTAAACAAGGGCAAACACTCACCATAAAAAAGAAAATTGGCAATGAAGAATTGCGCCGCAATTATTCCGTTTGCTCATCGCCGTTTGAAAATAAATTACAGGTAGCGGTAAAAAAAGTAGATGGCGGTTTATTTTCCACGTTTGCCAACGATGAATTAAAAGCGGGCGATGTATTGGAAGTGTTGCCGCCCATTGGAAAGTTTTATACTGAGCTCCATCCAACACAAAAGAAAAACTATGTGGCCTTTGCAGCAGGCAGCGGCATTACTCCAGTTCTTTCCATTATCAAAACAACTTTACTTACCGAACCGCAAAGCAGCTTCACACTGGTATATGGCAACAGAACTAAAAATTCAATCATCTTCAAAGAAGATTTAGAAGCATTGAAAGATAAATTTATCGACCGCTTTCGCATCTATCATATTTTAAGCAGGGAAAGAAGTGAAGCACCAATTAATTATGGAAGAATTGACACGGAAAAGTTGAATTTGCTTTTTGATAAAATCATCAACATAAAAACCTGCGATGAATTTTTTATGTGCGGTCCCGAAGAAATGATTTTTTGCGTGAAGCATTTTTTAGAAGAAAAAAATGTGCCTGCCACTAAAATTCATTTTGAATTATTTACCGTGCCGGGACAGAAGCAACGGGCAAAGAGCAACACGCAGTTGGCAATTGATGATGATGCTGTAAAAGCCCGGGTTACCGTAAAACTCGATGGCATTAGTTTCGATTTTGATTTAGGCTACGAGAGCCAAAGTATTTTAGATGCCGCGTTACAACAAGGCGCCGACCTACCGTATGCCTGCAAAGGCGGTGTATGCACAACCTGCAAAGCCAGGTTAATTTCGGGGCAGGTTTCAATGGATGTAAATTGGGGATTGGAACCTGATGAAGTGGCGGCGGGCTACATACTTACCTGCCAGAGCCACCCTACCACCGAAAAAGTTTTTGTTGACTTTGATGCTAAATAAATTGTATGGCGGCTAAAGAAGAAATTAAATTTTTGCGTGGCGAGAAATGGAAAATTCTGCGTGATAAAAATGCATTGGGACAATACTATGCAATCTCCAATTATGGCCGCCTGGTTTGTTACACCAAATTTTTAAACAGCGGCAACGTGTTGCAATTAAGCAGGCAGGAAGGTTACCCCATTTGGCGGGCAAGGAAAGACGGAGCATACTTTGCCATTCTTATTCACCTGCTGGTAGCCAAACATTTTTTACCCAAACCCACAGGCAAACAAAAATTTATTATTCACAAAGATTTTGACAAAGAAAATAACCGCGCCTCCAATTTAAAATGGGCGTCGCAGGAGGAGCTAACAAAGCATAACAAAAAGAACCCCACAGTAATTGCCGCCAAGGAAAAAATGCGGCTGGTGGTTAGCAAAGGTGGTTACAACACCAAACTTACCGAAGCAAAAGTGCGGCAGATAAAAGTTTCTTTAAGCAGAGGAAAAACATTGAAGGAGCTTGCGGTAAAATACAAGGTGAGCGACATGCAGATACACCGGATAAAAACCGGAGAGAACTGGGGACATTTAAAGTGATCAAGCAGCATCAGTCATGTCTTCCTGAATGTTTCCCTTCACACTTCCTCGGCTTCAGGCTCTTCAGTGCAACGGATTTACTTCCACGGACAGGGTATAATATTTCCTGGCTTTTTTGTTCCTTTTAAAATTAACGACACCTCAAAGGTTTTTGGCTTTTGCGCCGCCTGGTTAAGTTTAGAAGCAGTGATGTCGAAGCTTGCACCGAATTGAAAATTATTGTACGCCAAACCTACATAGGGAATGATGGCGTTATTTGACCAGTACCAAAGACCGGCATTAAGTAAAATGTTTTGCTGATCGCCAACATAGGTTCCCAGCGCAGCACCTACCGAAAAATAGTTTGCCTCTTTTTGAAACTGATAAACAGCGTTTGTGCTGAGTACAAGGGTTTCGTTTAAAAACGTTTCGAGGTTGGCATGCGCTACTTTGCGTGAAGGAACAATTTGATTAGGGTCTTCTAAAAATGTTTGTTTGGGTCCATTGAGGTGATAGAGCGAAACACCCATGTCAACATTTGTTTTGTCGGTGTAAAAATTATAAAGCAAGCCGGTACTTACCGAAAAATAATTTTTCATTTGCGACAGTGCGGCCTCTCCGGTTGGCAAATTGGTATTAAAACCATTGTATCCAATCCACTGTTCCTGAAAATACAAGCGGCTAAAATCAATATACCTTGTGCCGTACGTGGTACCGAAGCCAATACCTATCCGGTGACTGCCACCTGCATCGGCAATCTTCATGTTGTAAGAAAGATTGAGTGAGCCATATGTGCTCCGCTGAACGCGGGCCATGGCATGATCGTACAAAACCATTGCACCTATTCCAAAAACATTATCGTCTGAATTATCTACGTTAGGAATTTTATTTTGAAAAAGTTTTCTTTCGTAAGAAACCGTTCCGGTAACGTATGGACTAGCCGGCCCAATCCACTGGTCTCTTATGTTTGAAATCAGTCGCCAGTCGGAATTTATATGCGCCGTTAGTGCAGGATTAATATTTAATGGTGATGAAAAGAATTGAGAGAATTGCGGATCCTGACCAAACACGGATTTGCCCAACACAATCAATAGCACGATGGAAAATTTCAGTTTCTTCATACTCCTTTTTTTATCGTAACAGCAGGGCATTGCCACTAAGTTTATAAAGCACACCATCTAAACCTTTTGCATTCACCGTCCATGTGTAAACATCCGAAATTTGTGCCTTGCCACGGTATATACCATCCCAACCCTCGCCAATTCTTTGGGTTTCAAACATCAACTGACCCCAGCGGTTGAATACTCTGAAATAATAAAGTTCATTAACATTGATGGTTAACGGAAATAATTTGTCGTTATGACCATCACTATTTGGCGACCATGCGTTTGGCACGTGCAACGAAGATTTTATTGGTGCCGCCGGTGCTCTTAAAATCACCAATAATGTATCTACAACTTTACAACCACTATCCGAGGTGAGGGTAATTGTGTACTGCGTATTTCGGTCATAAGTAAATATTGGATTGCCTATGTTGGTGGCATTTAAGCCTGTTGGCGGACTCCACAAGTACGTGTAATTGCTTCCCAAATTTCTTGCCTGCAATTGTCTTGGGACATTGACATCGGCAACCACATTTGGGTAGCGAATGCCGGTAGCTGTAGCTAATACCCGTACGGTTACCGAACTATTAAATGCGGTATTGGTACACTTTAAATCGGAGAGGCTGAGTATGGAATAAGTGGTGGTAGCTGCAGGCGAAACCGTGACTACGTATGGAGAACTGGTAATGCCACTTACGGTACGTGGTGTGGTACCATCAGTGTAGGTAAGTGTCCAGGGTGCATTACCGGTGAGCCCTATTGAAAGAACCGTGCTTCCGCCCTGGCAAATAGGATTGCCACCTGTAATGGTTGCTGTTGCCAATGGACTAACCGCTAACACTAAAGTAACAACCGAGTCGCAGCCTCCAGAATTGATGAGGGTTACCGAGTAAGCACCAGCAGAGTTGATTGTCAATCCATTCCAAATATAGGGCAGGGTATTGGCACAAACACTAACACTATCTCTTGCACCCGCGGTGGATTGGGTAACAACAAGGTTTAGCGTTGCTATCGAATCGCAGCCTGAGGCATTCAATGTGCGGAAAGTATAAAGGCCGGTAACGGTATAAGATGAGCCATTCCACATGTAAGGCACCTGGTTAGCACAAAGCAATATTGTGGTAGACGACGATGTTGAAGATCTTATTGTCAGCCTTAAAGTGATTGTGTCGTTACATCCATTGGCGTTGGTGGTGATAAAATTGTAGTTGCCAGTTGCGGCATAGGTCTGTCCGTTTCTGTTCCAGGTAAATGTATTACATGCCGATGCGGTTGTATCAGTCTGTGTGCCTCTGGTGATGGCGAGTTTTAGAGTGATTGTGTCGCTACACCCTGCTGCGTTGGTTGTTACAAAATCATACATACCACTTGCAGTGTAAGTCTGACCATTTCTGTTCCAGGTAAATGTATTACAGGCTGCCGCTGTTGTGTCGGTGTGAGTGCCTCTGGTAATGGTGAGGCGCAGTGTTACCGTGTCCTTACATCCGGAGGTTGAGTCAATGTAATTGTAGTTGCCACTTGTTGTGTACGTGTTGCCTCTCCAGGTATAGCTGTTACAGGCCGATGCGGTTGTGTCGGTTTGTGTGCCTCTGGTGATGGTGAGGCGTAGTGTTACCGTGTCCTTACAACCCGAGGCTGAGTCAATGTAATTGTAGCTGCCACTTGCAGTGTACGTGTTGCCTCTCCAGGTATAGCTGTTACAGGCCGATGCGGTTGTGTCGGTTTGTGTGCCTCTTGTAATGGTGAGGCGAAGTGTTACCGTGTCCTTACAACCCGAGGTTGAGTCAATGTAATTATAGCTGCCACTTGCAGTGTACGTGTTGCCTCTCCATGTATAGCTGTTACAGGCCGATGCAGTTGTATCGGTTTGTGTGCCCCTGGTGATGGTGAGGCGAAGTGTTACCGTGTCCTTACAACCAGAGGTTGAGTCAATGTAATTATAGTTGCCCGATGTTGTGTACGTCTGTCCTCTCCATGTGTAACTGTTACAAGCCGATGCAGATGTATCAGTTTGTGTGCCTCTGGTGATGGTGAGGCGAAGTGTTACCGTGTCCTTACAGCCCGACGTAGAGTCAATGTAATTATAGTTGCCAGATGTTGTGTACGTCTGGCCGTTTCAGTTCCAGGTAAATGTATTACATGCCGATGCAGGTGTGTCGGTTTGTGTGCCTCTTGTAATGCTGAGTTTTAAAGTGATCGTGTCGTTACAACCGGCCGCGTTGGTTGTTACAAAATCATACATACCACTTGCAGTGTAAGTCTGACCATTTCTGTTCCAGGTAAATGTATTACAGGCTGCCGCTGTTGTGTCAGTGTGAGTGCTTCTGGTAATGGTGAGGCGCAGTGTTACCGTGTCCTTACAACCAGAGGTTGAGTCAATGTAATTGTAGTTGCCCGATGTTGTGTACGTCTGTCCTCTCCAGGTATAGCTGTTACAGGCCGATGCTGTTGTGTCGGTTTGTGTGCCTCTTGTAATGGTGAGGCGAAGTGTTACCGTGTCCTTACAACCCGAGGTTGAGTCAATGTAATTGTAGTTGCCAGTTGCAGTGTAGGTCTGACCTCTCCATGTATAGCTGTTACATGCCGATGCTGTTGTATCAGTTTGTGTGCCTCTTGTAATGGTGAGGCGCAGCGTTACCGTGTCTTTACAACCAGAGGTTGAGTCAATGTAATTGTAGTTGCCACTTGCAGTGTACGTCTGTCCTCTCCATGTGTAACTGTTACAAGCCGATGCGGTTGTGTC
>JANPKD010000026.1:0-37126 GCA_031425835.1 Chitinophagales bacterium | reverse complement strand
TTTGCGCTTGAAATCTTCACTGAAATACCTCGTCGTCCGTAGTAAAGGTTTACCTACTAAATTTGCTCTTGTTGCCATAATCAACGGTTTTTGAAGTTTTGTAAACTCAAAAACGGTCAACGTATTTCAGGCAAGGACAGGTTTGTAGTGAGCGGTGATTGCTGATAGACGACTATAGCTCCCACGTTCGTTATCCCGAAGTTTCGGGACTGTCTCACCAATCAGCTGCGGCGAAGAAATTAATTGAGAATTGGGTAGGTGGCATGCAAAAAATGAATTTGAGGTCTTGTACTTTCTGTCACTCACCATTGACCACTCACCACTCACTACTCCACCTGCTCTTTCTCTTTCTCCGGCTTCACTTCAATAGTGTCATTTACAATAAACACACCTTTGGGAAAAACCATGTTCATGTTTTGCCGGTATTTTTCGGCTTCGTCACGTGTTTTAAAATTGCCGGCTTTCAGTTTAAAATAAGGAGTTTGATAAACCAGGTAGGCTTTCAGCTCGGGGAAATAAGTGTAAATTTTTGTTTTGGCTGCAATGGCCTCATCACGTTTGTTGGTGTTTACAATGAGTAAACGATAACCTTTCATTGATCGGGCATTTGCTCTTTTATATGCAGCGTTCACAGCGGCCTGTTTTTTTGCAAGTACATCTACCCGCGGATCTTTATGAACAATAACGTAGGCTGTATCGGCCGCGGGGCCTACCTGTGCAACAACAGTTTTAAGACAGAATACGCAAGCCAGCAGCAAAAAATTTTTTATCGTCATGCTCATCATCAGTCAAAAATAATTCCAGTTTTGTTTTCAATGCGTTAAGAGGCGAACGTGCCAGAGACAAGATTTATCGGGTTTTAAAAGCTTCGTTTGTTGGTGGCAGCACTAATTGGCTATTGCATCTTCACAGTTTGTTCCTCTAAAATTTTAATACTGGCACTGCAACCTAACCTGCTAGCCCCTGCGTTTACCAGTTGCTCGGCAAAAGCGGCGGTCTTAATTCCACCACTGGCTTTTATTTGAATATGGTCAGGCAAATACCTGCGCAAAATTTCCACCGCTTCTACCGTAGCCCCTCGTTCCGCATAGCCGGTCGACGTTTTTAGATAATCAATATTAAAGCGCTGATACAAATCGGCACACCTGATTATTTCATCATCGCTCAGTATCCCGCTTTCAATAATAATTTTTAAAACAGTACCGCTTTCAAGTGTAAGCTTGCTTACCTGTCTTGCTTCCTCCTCCAAATAAGTAAAATCTTTCGCTTTTAACGCGGCAAGGTTCATTACCATATCCACTTCATCAACACCGCAATTAATGGCTCTTTTTACCTCGGCCGCTTTGGTTTTGTAATGACTGTAGCCGAACGGAAAATCAATAACCGTTGCCACTTTGATTTGCGTTTCTTTTAAAAGATTTACTGCCAACTGGGAAAAATAGTTTGGAATACAAACCGCGTAAAATCCATATCGTTCGGCTTCGTTGCAAATACGGGTCACCTCATCAAGCGTTGTGGTGGGTTTTAAAATGGTGTGGTCAATATAATGTGCAAGCTGCATGAAAAAAGGTTTTATTTTTAGTGGCTCCGAAAATTACTTAACAAAAATCTATTAAAAATCATTCAGCATGAGAAAAGCAAAATGCTTTCTGTTGGTGTGCAGCGTTTTTTTTATTTGCCGGCTGCAGGCACAAACTACTTTTCCGGTGAATGGTGTGGCCGATGAACGCAGTGGTTATTATGCATTCACCAATGCAACCATAGTTAAAGATGGCACAGCCACCCTCACCAACGCAACGCTCATTATTAAAGATGGAAAAATTGTTGCTGCAGGCACAGGATTAAAAGTGCCAGAGGGTGCAGTGGAAATTAATTGCAAAGGCAAGTACATCTATCCATCGTTCATTGACATTTACAGCGACTATGGTACACCGGCGCAACAGCCACGTACCGGGGGCTTTAATTTTTTTGCGCCGGCACAACTCAACACCAATACCAAAGGTGCATTTGGTTGGAACCAGGCTATTAAAAGTGAAGTGGATGCCTACCGATCCTTTGCGGCCGATGAGGCAAAAGCAAAACCACTACGCGACCTGGGTTTTGGCACAGTACTCACTCACGTAAAAGATGGTATTGCACGTGGCACCGGCGCTGTGGTTACTTTGGCAAACGACAAGGAAAATTTTGTTCTTGTTAAGGACAAGGCATCTGCTCATTATTCATTCAACAAAGGCAGTTCAACACAAACTTATCCTGGTTCTATGATGGGGATGATTGCACTATTGCGCCAATCGTATTTAGATGCGCAGTGGTATAAGAACCGGCCAGCCTCGGAAGGTGTTAACCTAAGTTTGCAGGCCTGG
Source organism: Chitinophagales bacterium (assembly GCA_031425835.1). GTDB lineage: Bacteria > Bacteroidota > Bacteroidia > Chitinophagales > Chitinophagaceae > Flavisolibacter. The sequence goes on along the minus strand of JANPKD010000026.1, from coordinate 34,763 downwards.
GCCGATAACCAATCGTTACCACAAATTTTTGAAGCAGGCGATAAATGGAACAACCTGCGGGCTGACCGGGTGGGTGATGAAGCGGGGGTACAGTACATTATTAAAGGTGGTGGCAACGAGTACCAGCGCATTAAAGAAATGAAAGCGACGGGTGCCAGTTTTATTCTTTCGCTCAACTACCCGCAAGCAATGGATGTAGAAGATCCTAACGATGCAAGGTTTGTTTCGGTAACCGATATGAAACACTGGGAACTTGCGCCAACTAACCCGGCTGCTATGGAAAAAGCAGGCATTCCTTTTTGTTTAACCACCGCCGATCTGCGTGATGCAAAAACTTTTATTGCCAATGTAAGGCAGGCAATGCAGTATGGCTTAACCGAAGCCACAGCTTTTAACGCACTCACAAAAACACCTGCCACATTATTGGGTATTTATGATAAGGTGGGCAGTTTGGATGCAGGTAAAATGGCCAACTTTTTAATTACCTCTGGCCCCATCTTCAATGAAAAAACAACCATTTTTCAGAATTGGATTTCGGGAAAAAAATATGGGGTGAAGGATGATGTGTGGAATGAAATGCGTGGCAAATACAAATTGGTATTAAACACACCAACAGGCCCCGTTAATTATACCCTTGACTTTAAATCGCCTACCTCGGCCAGCTTAATTGGAAAAGATACCGTCACCTCTAAATTTTATTTTGATGGTAGAACGGTGCGTATTAACGTGGCCCCGGAACGCAGACTGGAAAATAATTTACGCCTAACAGGTGTGGTTAGCGGCGATGCATGGACCGGTTACGGCGAAGACAGTGCTGGCAACAAACTTACCTGGACAGCCTCGTTTGCAGAGGCTGCAGTTGAAAAAGCTGATAGCACCCGCAAACGACCAATGGGTGCTTTAGGAAAAGTAATTTATCCTTTCGAACCTTTTGGGTGGGAAGAAACGCAGGCACCGAAGCAGGAAAACATTTTAATAAAAAATGCAACGGTTTGGACCAATGAGAAAGAAGGTGTTCTACAAAACACCGATGTGCTTATTCGCAATGGGAAAATTTCATCGGTAGGAAAAAATTTATCCGCCGAAGGCGCAAAAGTTATTGACGGCAGCGGCAAACATGTTACCCCCGGTATTATTGATGAACACTCACACATTGCCGCCGCATCAATTAACGAAGGTGGACAAAGTGTAACCTCCGAAGTGCGCATTGCCGACAACTTAAATCCCGATGATGTAAATATTTACAGGCAGCTCAGTGGTGGTGTAACTACTTCACACATTTTACATGGTTCGGCTAACACTATTGGCGGACAAACACAGTTAATAAAATTACGTTGGGGTGCCAACGATGAAGATTTGAAATTTAAAAATTGGGCGGGACAGATAAAATTCGCTTTAGGCGAAAATGTAAAACGATCTCCCGCAACTGCAGGTACGCAAAACCGTTATCCCGATACAAGAATGGGTGTGGAGCAGGTTTTGTTTGATGCCTTTGCCCGTGCGAAGGATTATCAGAAGGCGTGGAAAGAATTTGAATCAAACAAAAATAAAAAAGGCGTTTTTGCACCGCGCAGAGATTTGGAGTTGGATGCGCTTGTTGAAATTTTAAACAACAAGCGTTTTATTACCTGCCACAGTTATGTGCAAAGCGAAATAACAAGTGCTTTGCGTGTGGCCGATGAAATGGGTTATAAAATAAACACCTTCACCCACATTTTGGAAGGATACAAAGTGGCCGATAAAATGAAAGAGCATGGCGCCAACGCATCCACCTTCTCCGATTGGTGGGCCTACAAAATGGAAGTGCAGGATGCCATACCTTATAACGCTGCTATCATGCAACGTGTTGGTTTGAATGTGGCTATAAATTCCGACGATGCAGAAATGGCTCGCCGCCTAAACCAGGAGGCTGGCAAAATTGTAAAATACGGTGGTGTTACTGAAGAGGAAGCCTTGAAAATGGTTACACTCAATGCCGCTAAAATGTTGCATGTAGATGATAAAATTGGCAGCATAAAAGTCGGCAAAGATGGCGATGTCGTTTTATGGAGCGATAACCCGCTGAGCATCTACGCCAAATCGTTGTACACCATTGTTGATGGTACTATTTATTTCGATAGGGTGAAAGATGAGCAGTCGCAAAAATTGGTTGACAATGAACGCAACCGTTTAGTGAAAAAAATGGTTGGAGAAAAAAGAAGCGGCGCACCAGTGCAGCCTGCAACACCATCGTACCAGATTATGCATACCTGCTCCGATCACTTACATAACCACGGACTGCTTGTTATAGATGCGGAGGACGTACAAAACAATTAAAAAGTAATTATGAAAAAGATTCTTTCAATACTCACACTTAGTTTATCGCTCGGTGTTGTTGCCCAGGAAAATGTTTATCCTGCAGCCAAACAAACGGGTACCATTGTTATTACAAATGCCACCGTGCATGTAGGCAATGGCACCACCATAAATAACGCTTCAATAGTTGTAACCGATGGAAAAATAACCGCCGTCGGTGCCAACATTACACCACCGGCCGGCGCCACAAGGGTAGATGCCACGGGCAAACATGTTTATCCTGGTTTGATATTGCCGGTTAGTAATTTGGGCCTTGTGGAAATAGGTTCTGTTCGTGCATCAAGCGATGCACAGGAAATTGGAGACATGAACCCAAACATCCATTCCATTTCGGCTTACAATTCCGATTCGAAGGTGATTAACACACTTCGTTCAAATGGTATTTTGTTAGCCAACGTTGTACCGCAGGGCAGTTTTGTTGCGGGCCAAAGTTCGGTGGTACAATTAGATGCCTGGAATTTGGAAGACGCCGCATATAACAAAAACGCAGGTCTTCATGTGTATATGCCATTGCTATTACCCCGTCCTCAATTTGGCAGAGGTGGTGGAGGCGGTGGCCCTCGCGGCGACGGGCAGCCAGCAACCGATCCGGTAAAAGAAGGCTTGGAAAAAATTGATGGATTGAAGATGTTTTTTCGGGAAGCAAAAGCATACAACAGCCAGGCAACCCACGAAGCAACAAACCTGAAACTGGAATCAGTAAAAAAGCTGTTCGACAAAAAACAAAAATTGTATGTGCATGCCAACACCGTGAAGCAAATGCTGATAGCACTCGACTTTGTAAAAGAGTTTGGTTTTGATATGGTGATTGTTGGTGGTAGTGATAGCTGGCAGATTGCGGAGTTGCTAAAACAGAACAATGTGTCGGTTGTGTTAACGCAGCCGCATAGTTTACCAACTTTGACTGATGACGATGTAGACCAGCCCTACAAAACAGCGGCGGCCTTACAAAAGGCTGGTGTATTATTTTCCATTTCGGATGATGATGGACAAACCCGTGGCCGCAACCTTGCTTTCAACGCAGGTACTACTGCAGCTTATGGGTTAACCAAAGAACAGGCGTTGCAGGCAATTACACTAAACCCTGCGAAAATTATGGGTGTTGGTGATAAAACCGGCAGTATAGAGGTTGGTAAAGATGCCAACATCATCATCAGCGAAGGCGATATTTTAGACATGCGGACAAGCAACGTAACCGATGCTTACATACAAGGAAGAAAAATTGATTTAACTGACAAACACAAGCAGTTGAATGAACGATACAAACGCAAGTACGGGCAGAGGGATTTTTGATGCTGAATAAATTTTTGATTAAAAAAACAAAGCCCTGCACTCGCGGGGTTTTGGTTGTGCAGCCAATGTAAATCACGATGCTATAAAATTCCTTGCGGTGGGCCGTACTTCCCCCCTCTCCAACTTGTTGGAGACGGGTCGGGGGTGAGGTTTTATTTCAACGCAAACACAACACTGACATCGTACTTCAACTTTATCTTTTTAAAATCAGCCTGTGCTTCTTCGGGTGCCGACTGCTGATCCATCTCGTTTGACTTCACCATTCTGTTCGCGGTCATGTTTCCATAATAGGGCTGGTAATATTCATTGGGCTCATTGATGGTTACTGCTTCCCCAGCCTTCTCATCAATAGCCTCGGCGAGATAAGCAGCCTTTTCCTTTGCAGCCTTCACTGCTTGTATTTTTAGATTTTTTCTAAACTCCGCCAACCTGCTGTGCGATGTACGCTGAATAAAAAAGTTTTGTGTAGCCGCATCATCTAATTTATCAACCAACATATCTACCTGCGCACTGTTGCGCAATTTTACCGAGTAGGTGATTGATGCGTACAATTCATCTTTTAATTTATTTTTTTTGCGCCACCACGGGTTGCCATTCATACCATCATAAGCTGCAATGGTAACTGCCGAATCGGGGAGGTTCATAGAACGAACAGCCACTAAAAATGCCTGCCTGATTTTATCAAGCCCAACTTTTCCACTGCCTTTTTTTTCATACTCTTTTAAGTCAACCTGCACATAAATTTCATCAGGTACAATTTCCATTTCGGCACTGCCGGTTACGGTAATTGTTTTTGGAAAAGGATTTTTTTCTGTTTGAGCTGAGGCGGATAAACCGGCAAAAACTAATAGGGATAAGATTATTTTTTTCATGGTAAACAATTTTTTTAGAGATGTGGTAAAGAAAACAATTACACACGGGCGGCAGCAAACACCGCTGTTCATTAACATTGCCTAAACACTTAACTTTAACTAATCAATTTTGAGTTAAATGAGTTTCTGGAAAAAATTAGCCGAATTTAAAATTGTTCGAAAAATTGTGTACGCAATTGTTGGTGTTTTCTCCTATCCCGGTTTGGCGATGGTTAATAAGCTGCACATTAGCGGAACCGAGCACATAGAAAATCTGCCCAATAGAAATGTGCTGTTCGTAAGCAATCACCAAACCTATTTTGCCGACGTCATTACATTCCTCCATATTTTTTGCGCCGTAAAATGGCGCAAGCGTAATAAATTAGGTATCCCGTATTATTTACTTAATCCATTTACCAGTGTGTATTATGTAGCCGCCGAGGAAACAATGAAAAGCAGCTGGATAAGCAGGTTGCTGGCATTAGGTGGGGCACTAACCGTAAAACGTACCTGGAAAAAAGACGGCAACGAAGCACGGCGCGGCCTCGACCCCAGCGATACCCGCAAAATTGAAAGAGCATTAAACAATGCCTGGGTAATTACTTTTCCGCAGGGCACTACAAAACCATTTGCGCCCGGCCGCAAAGGCACGGCGTATATTATTAAACACTGCGAGCCTACTGTAATTCCGGTAGTGATACAGGGTTTTTGGCGAGCCTTCAATAAAAAAGGTCTGAAGTTTAAAAAGAAGGGTGTACATCTGTCCGTCACATTCAAGCCTCCACTGGTAATAGACTATAACGCACCGGCCGAAAAAATTTTGGCACAGGTAATGGATGCCATTGAGCAAAGCAAACAACACATGTTAATGGGTGCGCACCATTGGAAAACAAAGGAGGAAGAAGTGGCGGCTTAGCTGTCTCGCAGCTCATAGCTCGTAGCTTGTATCTCGTACCTCATCGATCGTGGCTATTCTTTTACAAACAACGCCTTCAATTCAATTGCATCATCAGGTTTCATTTTACCACCTAATATCAAACGCACCTGCCGGCGGCGCAATGCACCTTCGAACAATTTTTTCTCTTCGTCAGTGGCTGGTATCAATTGTGGTACTACTCTTGGCCTGCGGTTAGGATCGAGCGAAACAAAAGTGAAATATGCTTCATTGCTTTTGTATTTAAACTGTTGCGTAAAATCTTCGCCCCACACTTTTAAATGTACTTCCATCGAAGTGTTGAATGCCCTGGTCACCGTCGCCTCAATATGCACGGTGTTGCTCAGCTTAATTGGGTTTTCGAACGAGATATTATCAACTGAAGCCGTTACCACAGGTGCATTACAATGTCGCTGAGCTGCAATGGCAGCGGCAATATCCATCCAGTACATCAGGCGTCCGCCCATTAAATTCCCAAACACGTTTGTGTCGTTGGGCAACACCAATTCTGTCATGGTTGTATGGCTATCCTGCGGGGTTCTTGTTTGCATAAGAAAATTTGTCGCAAATATAGAAGCTAAGAGGGGATATGCTTTTAGTTGGATGTTTCCTTACAGGGAGAATAAAGAGAAAAAGAGTTAAGAGGGTAGTGGTTGATTCTTTAATCTTCCTTATAAAGAGATGTAAGAGTAGAGGAAATATAAGGCGAACTTCTTTTCTCCTTTACTCCTTTGCCTCCCTCTTAGTTTTCTCTTAGTCGTTTCTCTTAGCTTTGCCGCCGCATGCAAACCAATATTTCTTTCGACGACACGGCGATTGCCTTTGCCCACAAATCAAATGCAGAATTAAAAAAAGCCCAGTGGTTATTTGCCATAATGGCTAAGCCCTGGTTGGTAAAACTAGGTAGCAAAATCACACCTTGGGCTATCAAAGTTGGGTTACCAGTTAAAGGATTGCTTCGGCAGACTATTTTTAAACAATTTGTGGGTGGCGAAACATTAGAGGCCTCTGTTCCGGTTGTAGAAAAATTGGAGGAGCGCAACGTTCAGGCAATTATGGATTATGGGGTAGAGGGCATGGAAGGCGAAAAGAGTTACGACAAAGCAAAAGATGAATTTATCCGGGTGATTGAATTTGCGGCATCGCAGAAAAATGTGCCGTTTATGAGTGTAAAAATTACCGGGATGGCCCGGTTTAGCTTGTTGGAAAAATTAGATGCCCTGATGCACGCTTCTGCAAACAATACGCTGATTAAAAGATACAATGAGGCGGTGCAGCAACTGAATGAAAGCGAGTTGGCCGAGTGGCAAAATGTTGTCGGTCGTTTTCAACAGGTTTGCGACGCCGCCCACAATAACAAGGTTGGTTTTTTGGTTGATGCGGAGGAAAGCTGGATACAGGATCCGGTTGATGCGGTAACCATGTTGATGATGGATGCCTACAATAGGAACACAACTGTTATCTACAACACCATTCAGTTGTACCGCCACGACAGGCTTGCGTTTCTTCACCAGTCATTTGAGGCGGCTGAAGAAAGAAATTTTCTGCTGGGCGTAAAACTGGTGCGAGGTGCATACATGGAGAAAGAAAGAAAAAGGGCTGAGGAAAAAAATTATCCTTCTCCCATTCAACCAAATAAAAAAGCTACCGACAACGACTACAACGATGCGCTGTGTTTTTGCCTGGAACACCTTGACCGGATAGGGTTGATTGTTGCCACGCATAACGAGGAAAGCAACCTGCTTGCCGCAAATTTACTTGCGGAAAAAACCCTGAGCCGCAACCATGCGCACGTACACTTTAGCCAGTTGTTAGGTATGAGCGATAACATAACCTATAACCTTGCTGCCGCGGGCTATAGCGTAAGTAAATACTTGCCCTTCGGCCCTATACAAGATGTGGTGCCCTATTTAATGCGGCGTGCCCAGGAAAATACATCGGTGAGCGGGCAAACAACGAGAGAATTGGAGTTGATAAAAAAGGAAAGAGCCCGGCGCAAAAAATAAATGTTATAGACCGGAAACTTGTAAACTTGCAAACTTCTTGAGGACTGTTAGCTCAGTTGGTTAGAGCGTTACCTTGACATGGTAAAGGTCACTGGTTCGAATCCGGTACAGTTCACGTACTTACCTGTTTAATTGCCACGATTTATTTCTTGGGCTTTTTATTTCAGCCATTAATGTTACTACAAATTTAAGGCAGGGCATTAACCCGCTGCAGCGGGCGTTTTTCATATTTGCCTGTTTGGCGAATCCTATCATTTTTTGCACCGTTAATGAAAAACCTTACGGAACACTAAGTGTTTTGCCCGGCGTGTTTTTTTTCTTTAAGCATTGGATAGCAATATGGTAATTTTTGCTATTTTGTGCCAAACCTTAGCTGCTATGAGTGTGAAAAAGATTATTGTGTGGTTCGCCGCTGCCTCCTCATTCTTCCCTGCTTCTGCACAACTGCCCATTGCCCAACAACAGGCAATTATTTTAAAGAGAATGATTGAAAGAAATCATTTTTCGCCGCGGGCCGTTGACGATAGTTTTTCATCGGCTGTTTTTAAGTCTGTTATTAACTCCTTGCATCAGCCACAGCGCCTCTTTACAACCGCGGAGTACAATCAGCTTGCCGCACTTCGTTACCAACTCGATGATGAATTAAACGGGGGAGTATGGTCCTTTTTGAACCTGCTTACAAACTTTTATGGCGCTGCCTTAAAACGGTCCGATTCAATTATTAATGTGGTGCTGCAAAAGCCACTTGACTTTATTGCCGATGATAAACTTACATTGACACGTCAGCCATCATTTCACTTCGCGGCAAACGCTTCAGAAATGCGACAGCGTTGGCAAAAATGGTTTAAGTGGCAAATGCTTAATAGCAGCTACGACATGGTCGACCTGCAACCAACAAAAGCGTCGCTTAAAGATTTGTTGACAAAAAACGAAGCGGCACTTCGCCAAAAATTAAAAAAAGAAGCCCTCGCAGGCGTGCGGCAATTTCAATCTGCCGAAGGTGCAGCCTTATACCTGCGCAATCTTTATCTCAATGCAATTGCAACCGCCTTTGATCCGCATACTTATTTTTTTTCGCCAGCGGATAAAGAAGATTTTGAAATGGAGTTGAGCACCGAAAATAAATCGTATGGCTTTGTAATTGACGACAAGGATGGTAAGGTTGTGGTTCAAAATCTAATACCTGGCGGATCGGCCTGGAAGAGTGGCGATCTGCATGGAAACGACCAGGTAATGCAAATTGGTTTCAATGGTAAAGAGGATGTTGACGTTACTATGCTTACCGCCGATGAAGTAAACGATTTAATAAAGGAGGGAAAGGAGGAAAACCTGGTTTTAAAAATAAAAAAAAGCGATGGCAGCATTAAAACTGTTGCGTTGCAAAAAGATAAAATTGAAACAGAAGAAAACAGCGTTAAAGGTTACGTGCTGGAGGGCAGTAAAAAAATTGGCTACATCTCTTTACCCGATTTTTATACCGCATGGCACGAAGGCGGGGCCAGTTGTGCAAATGATATGGCAAAAGAAATTGTCAACCTTAAAAAAGAAGGTATAGAAGGATTGATTTTGGATGTTCGCTTCAATGGTGGAGGCTCGTTGGAAGAAGCCCTGCAGCTAATAGGAATATTTATTGACCAGGGGCCCTTGCTTGGTGTGAAAGAGCGGGTTGCTAAACCGACATTTTTAAAAGATCCCTATCGTGGTACCATATTCGATGGGCCAATGGCTGTAATGATAAACGGGCAAAGTGCATCAGCTTCAGAAGCACTTGCCGCCTCGTTACAAGATTACCGTCGTGCCCTTATTGTGGGTAGTGCCACTTATGGCAAAGGCACAATACAGCAAATTTTTGCATTGGATACAACAGCCGAAAAAAAGCAAAATGCAACATCACCACATGGGTTTGTAAAAATTACCGTTGGTAAATTTTACAGGCTTGATGGAAGCACAGCACAGTTACAAGGTGTGCAACCCGATGTACTATTGCCCGACAGTTATGAAATGATGAAGATTGGCGAAAAATTTTCGGACTATGCCCTTGCATCCGACACAGTAAAAAGAAACAGTTATTATCAGCAGCTCGCTACCCTGCCGGCAAAGGAATTGGCAAAAAACAGCGCCGCCAGAGTGGCAACAGCACCTGCCTTTTCAAACATTAAAAAATGGACCGAAAGTTACCGCGCAGCCATGAATGTGAATGAACAAACCGTGCCACTAAAAATTGAAGCGTTCGAAAAATGGCGGGCAGCCCAGGATGAATTTTTGTTTGATGGGGAAACACCTGCCACAGAAGCTAAGGCGGGCTTTACCATTGGAAATCATGCATTGGAAACACAGCGACTGCAAAACAATTCGTACGCTAAAGACCTAAACCAGGTGATAATGGAAAACCTCCTGGGCGATATTTATCTTGATGAAACGTACCGCATTATTTGTGACTTAATTCTACTCAAAAAAAAATAAAAAACCACCATGAGAACTGCTGCAAAATTTTGTTTACTTCTACTAATTAGCGCCGCCATATCTATTTCTGCCCAAGCACAAACAGTTGAAAATGCCGGTCAGTATATGGGCGAAATTGGAAAGGCCAACGACAAGGTTACCATTACGTATTTAAGTTACCTCAGCGCAATCGGCCATAATAAAAGTGCCCGAAAAGTTGAAAAACGCCGCACCGAAGTACTTACTACAATCAGCGATGCACGATTTGCTGTGCAGGGCATGCTGGGGTGGAAGGGCGATAAAACATACCGCGATACAACCGTGGCCTATTTAAAATTGTTGTACAATGTTTTTAACGAGGACTACGCAAAAATTGTGAACATGGAGGAAATTGCCGAACAGAGCTATGATGCAATGGAAGCCTATATGCTGGCCCAGGAAAAGGCGGGTGAAAAATTAGCTGAAGCTGCCGCCAAACAACAACGAACCCAAAAAACCTTTGCCGATAAATACAACATAAAATTGCTGGCCAATACAACCGACCTGGAGGAAAAAAGCAAGCAGGCGGGCCAGTTGATGCATCATTACAGCGACGTTTATCTTGTATTTTTTAAAGCCTACAAACAAGAGGCCTATTTGATGGCCGCACTTGAAAAGAACAATGTTATCGCCATCGAGCAGAACAAAAACGCCCTGGAAAAATTTGCAACTGAAGGTTTGGAAAAACTATCGCACATGCATGGTTACAACAATAACCCTTCGATAATTGTTGCCTGCCGCGAGGCCATGAATTTTTACAAGGATGAAGCTAAGCTGGTAGCATACGCCACTGAATTTGCCTTAAAAAATGAGGCCTTCGCCAAACTAAAGAAATCGTTTGAAACGAAACCAGCCGCAAGCCGCACGAAAAAAGATGTTGACGAATTTAATAAGGCGGTGGACGACATAAATAATTCTGTAAACACCTACAACTCAAACAATAACCAGTTAAACAAAGACAGGAACAGGGTGTTGAACAATTGGAACAACAGCGTAAAGGATTATCTGGATACGTACATGCCGGTGCAACGCAAGGCCTGATGTGTTAAATAGCACCCGAAAATGCAAACGTAGCGCAATTACGGCTGCACCTGAGCATACCCATGGCCCGATTGCATGGCCATATGTTAGAACATCGGGGTGGTTTAAGCTAAATTGTCTTTCCACCAGGGTGGTATAAATGTATCGAGTTGTTTATGGCAAAGCATATAAATTGCAGCCATGGAGCAGTACCACCAGTTACTAAAACATATACTCAACACCGGCGCAAAAAAAACCGACCGTACAGGCACGGGTACCATTAGTTGTTTTGGTTACCAAATGCGTTTTGATTTAAGCGAAGGGTTTCCGTTAGTGACCACAAAAAAACTTCACCTCAAAAGTATTGTACACGAGTTGTTATGGTTTTTGAAAGGCGATACGAACATCGCATACTTAAAGGAAAATGGGGTTGGCATTTGGAATGAATGGGCAGATAAGAACGGCGATCTGGGGCCGGTTTATGGTAAACAATGGCGCAGTTGGCAGGGTGCCGATGGCAAGGTGGTTGACCAGATTTCGGATGTAATAAAGCAGATAAAAACAAACCCCGACAGCAGGCGGTTGATAGTAAGTGCCTGGAACGTAGCCGAGTTACCCAACATGGCATTAATGCCCTGCCATGCCTTTTTTCAGTTTTATGTGACTGAGAACAAATTGAGTTGTCAACTTTATCAACGGAGTGCCGATGTATTCCTGGGTGTGCCTTTCAACATTGCATCGTATGCACTACTAACAATGATGATTGCACAGGTTTGTGATTTGGAAGTTGGAGATTTTATTCACAGTTTCGGCGATGTGCACATTTACAACAACCATTTAGAACAGGTGGAATTACAACTGAGCCGCCAACCTTTTCCGTTGCCAACAATGAAACTGAATACCGGGGTAAAAGATATCTTTCAATTTAAGTTTGAAGATTTTACCTTGGAAAATTATCAGCACCATCCGCCAATAAAAGCGCCAGTGGCAGTGTGAAAGGCAGGAACACGGATGACACGGATGAACACGGATTTTTTTCTGCTCGGCAAAAAAAGTGTTGAGAAGTTATAGGAGCGAAAGGCGAATCCAAGTTTTGCGAAGCAAAATGTATCTGTGTTACTCCGTCCTATCCGTATTCAAAACCAAGGCTTCAAAAAACTCCCTCCGCAAAAAATAAAAACCATCCTTTTCATTCTACTTTTGGCCATGCGTCTTTCATTCCTTGTAGCAGTTTCAGAAAACAACGTAATTGGGAAAAACAACCAGCTGCCCTGGCATTTGCCCAGCGATTTAAAATATTTTAAAAATAAAACCTGGGGTATGCCCATAGTAATGGGCCGTAAAACATTCGAATCAATTGGTAAGCCACTGCCCGGCAGAAAAAGTATTGTTATTACCAGGAGTGCCCTTTGGAAACATGATGTGGTGCAAACGGTTCATTCCATTGCCGACGCCCTGCTGAAAGCAGAGGATTATGGCGTGAAAGAAATATTTGTAATTGGCGGTGCCGAAATTTTTAATAGTTCATTTGCCAGCGCCAATCGAATTTATTTGACAAGGATTCACGACCAGTTCGACGGAGATGTATTTTTTCCCGAAGTGTCGGAAACGGAGTGGACTTTAGAGCAAAATCATTACTGCGCCGCCGATGAAAAAAATGCGTTTGCGCACAGCTTTCAAATTTGGGATCGCAAGACAAACAGCGGCTCAATTGCTTAGTTTAAATAAGCCATCCGCTATTTAATTATTTCTTGTTCTTAATCTCACTATTCTTACCGGTGTATTCATCTCTTCAACTCGCAAAAAAATACCTGCACTACTATTTTACCGCTGCTAACGGTAAAGGCCACGGTATGCACTCGCCCTTTGTTTTCGATTTTATTTTGTGTGTGCTCAATAACAAAAATGATTATCAGCCACCCGCAGAAATTGAAGCACTGCGTAAAAGTGTTTTGCATCATCAAAAAAAAATAGTGGTAAACGACATGGGCGCAGGCTCGAGGAGTAATAACACAAAAGAAAAAACAGTTGCTCAAATAGCAAAGTCGGCGCTTAAACCAAAAAAGTACGCCCAACTTTTATTCAGGCTGGCAAAACATTACAGACCACAAACCATCATCGAACTTGGTACATCCCTCGGAATAACAACAGCCTATCTGGCTACTGCGCATCCACATGCAAAAGTTATTACTATTGAGGGCAGCGCATTAATTGCTGAAGAGGCAAAAACGAATTTCAACCAACTCCGCATAACAAATATTGAACAGCGGGTCGGCAACTTCAACAGTGTGCTCCCATCTGTCATCCACCAGCTACCATCTGTTGATTTGGCTTACGTTGACGGCAACCACCGTTACCAGCCAACGATGGATTATTTTCATCAGTTGCTCACCACTACAAATGCTCATTCAATTTTAGTGTTCGATGATATACACTGGAGCCCCGAAATGGAAAAAGCCTGGCAGGAAATCAAGCAGCATCCAATGGTTTTATGCACCGTAGATATTTTCTTTTTAGGATTTGTTTTTTTTAGAAATGAATTTAAAGTAAAGCAGCATTTCAGCATTCGTTTTTGACGGAAACTGATTTTGCCATAAATTGAACGCATGATCGCAGGTATTCTCAAAGAACCACAAACCGATAACCGTGTTTCTCTTTTGCCCGAAGCAGTGGCGCAACTCACTAAAAAAGGAATTACTGTACTGGTGGAAACCGGTGCAGGTATTCAATCATCGGCAGCCGATGCCGATTACAAAAAGGCAGGTGCCGAAATTATTGCGAAACCAGATTTGCTCGATAAAGCCAATATTATTTTTGGCATCAACGCACCGGATGTAAATGGTTTACAAAGTTCTGCTTCAAAAATTATCCTGGGTGTTTATCAACCGCTTTACAATACAACGCTCATGCAGCAATGGGCGGCGCAAAATATTACTTCGTTTAGTTTAGACATGTTGCCACGCACTACCCGTGCGCAAAGTATGGACGTACTCAGCTCGCAGGCCAACATTGCCGGTTACAAAGCCGTGCTGGTGGCTGCTAATTTATATCCACGATACTTTCCAATGTTTATGACCGCCGCCGGCAGCATTGTGCCCGCAAAGGTTTTGATTTTAGGTGCCGGCGTTGCAGGTCTGCAGGCCATTGCCACTGCCCGCCGTATGGGTGCGGTGGTTGAAGTTTTCGATACCCGCCCCGCAGTAAAAGAAGAGGTAATGAGTCTCGGTGCAAAGTTTGTTGAAGTGGAAGGTGCCGCCGATGCATCAAAAGGTGGCGGCTATGCGGTGGAGCAAACCGAAGACTATAAACAAAAACAACAACAGAAAATTACCGAAGCAATTGCCAAAGCTGATATTGTAATCACTACCGCTCAAATACCCGGCAAAAAAGCGCCGGTGCTCATTACTGAAATCATGCTCGATGGTATGCGCAACGGCTCCATTATTATTGACATTGCTGCGGCCACCGGGGGCAACACGCCATTTACCAAAAACAATGAAACCGTTGTGCGCAACGGAGTAACCATTGTAGGCAACAGCAATTTGCCAGCAACCATGCCCTCCGATGCCAGCAAACTTTATGGAAAAAATATTTTGAACTTTTTGCAACTCATTACAACCAAGGAAGGAGAAATAAATTTGAATTGGGATGATGATTTAGTGAAAGGCAGTTGCATTACACACGGCGGCGCGGTAGTGCACGAAAGAATGATTGCAGTGCCGGTATAAAAAATTAGTTCTTTACATAAGTTAGAGCCTTTGGTTACCAGCTACAATGCTACTATCATCTCCCGAAGCTTCGGGATGTTGTGTCAGCCACTTGTACGTTCGGTAACCCGATAGTTATCGGGTCCTCTGAGCATTGTGCAAAAAACGTTACAAATGGTAACGGGGTAGGGAGCGTCGAGTTGCGGCAACTTCCCCTCCTCGGAGGGGCGAATATAGGAATTACAATGCTTTAGGAATTGGGGTGGGTTTCACACTTGACAATCATAATTCCAATTCTTTTTAGCGGCATTAAGCAAATTCGCTTTCGTGAGTAAACACTCGATGTGGGCTGAATAGAAATACGGGACGTACAAGAGTGCGACGCAACAGAAGTTTCATAGTAGCAATTAAGCTGGCTACAAAAAGTTCGAACAGTTTGTCGCAAGAAAACACTTTTAAAAAACACTCCGCCACCTGGCGGCACAACATAAATTATGAACAACATTTTTACATGGATAGCAGCCAACCAGCAAATTATTTACATAGTTATGCTGATGATTTTTGTAGGCATTGAAATTATTGGCCGGGTGCCAAGCGTGTTGCACACCCCGCTGATGAGCGGTGCAAACGCCATTCATGGTGTAGTAATTATTGGTGCCATAATAGTTATGGGCCAGGCAAAAAGCAATGATTATTTTGCTTTGATACTTGGGTTTTTAGCGGTGATACTCGGCACCTTAAATGTTGTGGGCGGGTTTGTGGTAACCGACCGTATGCTGGAAATGTTTAAGAGCAAAAAGAAAAAATAGCAATGATTCGTTAGGTCCAAAAAGTTATGTTCATAAAACTTAGTCTTTAAATTCAGCACTACACAATGTACTTTAGTTTACTCGCCATTATTTACATCATTGCTTCCGCCACGTTTATTATTGGATTAAAAATGCTGTCGCACCCCGACACGGCACGCAAAGGAAATTTGGTGGCCGCTGCTGGTATGGGCATTGCCATTTTTGGAACTATTTTTTTGTACGAAGACATTAATACCGGCGAACGTTTAGGCAATTACGTTTGGATATTCGCGGGCCTTATGGTTGGTGGCATTATTGGTACCGGCGTAGCCAAAAAAGTAAAAATGACGGCCATGCCCGAAATGGTTTCGTTGTTCAATGGAATGGGTGGTGCATGTGCGGCGTTAATTTCAATTGCGGAGTTTAATCATTTTGGTCATTCCAATTTCGCTCAGCACATCATTCAGTCATTTCCCGGCGAGGAGGCTGTTGATGTAGCCTCATTTTCACTGCCTGTGCAAACCGGCACAATGATCACCATTTTTCTGGGTTTGATTATCGGTTCCGTTTCATTTGCAGGTAGCATTATTGCCTGGGGAAAACTCAATGGAAAAATAAAAGACTGGTCGTTTAAAGGACAGCATATTGTAAACCTTTTTGTATTGGCGTTTATCATTGGCATCAGCATTTACCTGATATCAACGATCTCTTCTTCATTTGAGGTAAACAATGGCCAGGTAATAAATACCGCTGATAAAATTTCAATTAATGGCTTAATTGTTCGGCTCAACACGTCTGTTCATGTTTTGTTTTACGCCGTGTTTTTTTTATCGCTGGTTTATGGAATCCTGTTTGTTTTTCCAATTGGCGGTGCCGATATGCCGGTAGTAATTTCTTTGCTTAATTCATTCACCGGTGTTGCTGCTGCCTGCGGCGGATTTTTGTACGACAATAAAGTAATGCTCACCGGTGGTATTTTAGTGGGTGCCGCGGGTACACTGCTTACTATATTGATGTGCAAAGCCATGAACCGTTCGTTAGCCAATGTGTTGATTGGTTCTTTTGGTGGTAGTGCAAACGCATTAGCCGCAGGTTCAAAAGAAGTGGGACAACATAAAGAAATAACACTTACCGATGCGGCCGTAGTAATGGGCTACGCAAATAAAGTAATGATAGTACCTGGTTATGGTTTAGCTGTAGCGCAAGCCCAACATGCTTGCCACGATTTGGAGAAACTATTGCAGGAACGTGGCGTGGAGGTGAAGTATGCCATACACCCGGTGGCAGGTCGTATGCCCGGCCATATGAACGTGTTACTGGCCGAAGCCGATGTGAATTACGAAAAGTTGCAGGAGATGGAGGTGGCCAACGAAGAATTTCCTTCAACCGATGTGGTGTTGATTTTAGGTGCCAATGATGTGGTAAACCCCGCTGCTAAAACCGATACATCATCACCAATTTACGGCATGCCGATATTGGATGTGGAGTTAGCAAAAACGGTGATAGTAAATAAGCGAAGCATGAAGCCCGGTTATGCAGGTATTGAAAACGATTTGTTTTACCGCCCCAAAACATCCATGTTGTTTGGCGATGCAAAAAAGGTGTTGCAGGATTTGGTGAGCGAGATAAAAAATCTGTAGCTATTACAAGTCCGTCAGGCGCAATGCAATAATTCCCACACCTACCGCAATACTGAAACTTATCAGTGATCCTATCAGCAGGTATTCTGTTTTTATTTCCAACCTGTTTGGTTCATTAAACCGCAGCAAACTTTTTGCGGTTATCAGTAAGCCCACCGAGGCATATTGCTCGTTTAAAATAAAAACCAGGATGAGCATCCGTTCAATTATGCCGATCCATTTTCCGGCATCGCCTAAGCTATCTGCATCGGGTATATGCACCCGCCACCTTTTCGTTAACTGTCCAATTAAGATACCTGCCGGGCGAGAGAGAAAAATAAATGAGGTGAGCACTATCCACACATCTTTTTTATTGACTGCCAGCCACGCAGTCCTTAAGTCGGTGGTATTGAAAAATACAAAATACCAGCAGGCCACAATTACGGCTATGTGCAAAGCCTGGTCTATCAAAAAATATTTTATGCCCTCGGGCCTATGCGATTTCCAGCCATCGATAAGCACATGTGTTACTAAAATAATAACGGCAACATACCAATAGTTGATGCCAATAAATAGTAGTGCTACTACGGCAGTAAGCAATCCGTGCACATACAAATATGGGGAGCGAAACTTTTTTTGTTTACGGCTTTCAATCCATTTATTGGGTTGTAATATAAAATCGGTAAGCAAGTGCGACAGGAGTAGTTTGGTAAGCCAGATGGTATAAATTTCCATGTCAGTCTTGTATTGAATTAACGAGTAGCTTATAATTTTTCAACAACATTTCTATTTGCACCCACCCTGCAGACTGAACGTGTTTATTAATGGTAGCCTGCGATTTTTTCAGGCGGCGTGCAGTTTCGGTTTGTGTGTGGTTCATTAGCAGTTCAAGAACTACGGCAGCTTGTTTTACCGTCAGGCGCTGAAAAAGATAATCAATAAAACAGGCAATAACTTTCAGCCCTACGGCAACGGTTTCGTTGCTTTCATTGCAGGTCACAATCAGCCGTTCTTCTTTAGTCATCTTATCAAAGTTTCTGCCCGATAAAACAAATGCTTCTCCACCGGCAGTTTGTAAAGCCCGTACCGGCAGCTTTACATTACCAATTCCTATGCTCGCCCTTATATCTGTAACGGGCATTGTTTGTGCCGGTAGCAGTTTCATTGTAGCCAATCTGGCCGCAAGCAAAACCGTTAACGCATCTGCAGGTTTTTTTACCAGCACCTGAAAGCTATCGCCTCTAAAAAATTCATACTGGTGCTCTTTAAATACCGATGTTAGGACGTTCATCAGTTTTTTTAATTCCGCTTTGCTTAACCGGGTGGAGTTAACAATATCAGCGGTAATAACACTTGCCTTGGGCATGAAACACTCTTTTTACGAATATAGCCTATAAAGGCGAATATTTGTAATTATAGCCTATATAGGCGAATTAATAAAAAACCTGTATTTGTTCTTTTGCATTGCCTCATTGCTCCATTGCCAGCTTTTTTACCATTGCATTCTTTATGTCAATTATTCATTTGCCATTGCACAACAAACCCGCCTAACTTTGGCGCAAACCATTTAAATATTCTGTTACAAATGCGGTTGCCCGAGTCTTTATTGAAATCGTTAGAAGGTGTGAAAGGCTTTGACAGAGTTGCGTTTCAGGCTGCGCATCATGCAGGCGAAAAACTTACTTCAGTGCGTTTTAATCTCACAAAAAAAATAACAGATGCTGAAAATACACTCCCCGTTTCAATGCCTGTGCCGTGGTGCGATGCCGGGTTCTATCTTCAACATCGTCCTTCTTTTACTTTCGACCCGCTGTTTCATGCCGGCTGCTATTATGTTCAGGAAGCATCAAGCATGTTTTTAGAGCAGGCATTAAAACAAAAAACCAATTTGAGGCAGCCATTAAAAGTATTGGATTTAAGTGCGGCCCCCGGCGGTAAATCCACACACTTACAATCACTCATTTCAAACGAAAGTTTGCTTGTGAGTAACGAGGTAATAAAGAACCGCTGCCACATTTTAAACGACAACATCATTAAATGGGGTAGTGCCAATGTAGTGGTAACCAATAACGATCCGTCGGCTTTTAAAAAGCTGCCGGCATATTTCGACGTGGTTGTTGTTGATGCTCCTTGCAGCGGAAGTGGATTATTTCGGAAGGACCCCGAAGCAATAAATGAGTGGAGTACAAATAACGTGGCCTTATGCAGCCAACGACAGCAAAGAATTTTAGCAGATGTTTTGCCTGCGCTGAAGGACGGTGGACTATTAATTTATGCTACCTGCTCTTATTCTGTTGAGGAAGATGAAGCAATTAGTGATTGGCTGGTAAAGGAATTTCAACTGCAGAACGAACCCTTGCAATTGAAGGAGCAGTGGGGCATTGTGGAAACGTCATCGCCATTAACGCATTCAAAGGGCTACCGGTTTTTTCCACATCGTGTAAAAGGCGAAGGTTTTTTTCTTGCGTGTTTTACAAAAACACATACTGAAGATGTTACGAAAACAAAGCCATGGAAATTTGAGAAAGCCACTGCGACGGAAGCCGGTATTTTAAATACGTGGATGTACAGGACCGAACTTGAAATAATAAAAGAGAAGGATGTTTTTTTTGCCTTGCCACATCAACTGGTTGCAGATGTAATGGTTTTGCAGGCAACGTTAAATGTTCAGTATAAAGGGGTAAAGCTTGGCGAAATTATGAAGGGGAAGCTAGTGCCTCACCATGCACTGGCGCTGAATTTACTATTGGCGCCAGGTATTTTAACCACAGAGTTATCCTACCATGATGCTATTAAATATTTGCAACGGCAGGAGATGAACGTGCAACCTGTAAAAGCAGGCTGGCAAGCAGTAAGCTATCAAAATCAAAAGCTTGGTTGGATAAACGCCCTCCCCAACCGTATTAATAATTATTACCCAAAGGAGTTAAGAATTTTAAAGCAGCAGAACGATAGCCATTTTAAAAAATTATAGGCATATTTGTAAAGCTGATTGCAACACCATGTACCCGCATGGATTATTGACATAAAAATATCCAAATGAAAAAGTCACTCCTCCTGTTGTTTCTTTTTTGCTCCGCCATTATTGCCTTTTCGCAAAACGAATTGCTGGTGCGCAGCAACGACAAGGGCCTCTATCTCAAACATACAGTTGCCGCAAAAGAAAATTTTTTTTCCATTGGACGCTTGTATAATGTTCCAGCAAAAGACATAGCAGCTTACAATTCCATCGACATGAACCACGGACTTGCCATTGGGCAGGAAATAAATATTCCGTTGCACGCTGCCAACTTTACGCAGTCGGAAAAAAAGGGGCGGCCGGTCTATTACGTGGTGGGTGAAAAGGAAGGTTTATATAGAGTGAGTGTAAAACACAATAAGGTGCTAATGGCTAACCTGCGCAGCTGGAACCACCTTGCAGATGATAACATTACCAGTGGAAAAAAACTAATTGTTGGCTACCTCAATTCCACCGAAGCAAATAGTATTGTTCAAAAACCTTTGCAGCCGGTAGAAAAAAAATCAGCGGCTGAAATAAAAAAGGATGTTGTAGTTACTGACTTGCCTAAAGAAAAGAAGGAAGAAACTACGGCGCAGATAACAGAGAAAAAAGTTGATCCATCGGTTCGTAAGGCGCCAGTGACCCCTGACCCGCAAGTAGGGGGAGCAAATGGTGGTGCAGGATATTTTAAACCTCTTTTTGAAACACAGATAAAAACCCAATCCGCAAAAAAAGAGCAAACTGCAACCGCGGGTATTTTTAAGACCGCCAGCGGCTGGCAGGATGCAAAATATTATGCGCTGCTTGATGGTGTAGAAGCAGGCACAATTGTGCGGATTGTAAACCCTGCCAACAACAAGGCGGTGTATGCAAAAGTATTAGGCGAAATGAGTGGCATCAGGCAAAACCAGGGATATGATATTCGCATGAGCAACGCGGCGGCGTCGGCCCTAGAAGTAACTGATGCTGAAAAATTTATTGTGAGGGTTAACTATTGACCGCTGTTTTGTTGACCGAACAATCTGAAGCACTGTTCCTTTTTGAGCAGTGCTTTAGCAGAGGCAGAAAGCATAGTTTAAGAATGCCTGCATGCAACCAGGTAGCGGTAATAACTTTTGCTGGTGGTACTAACTTTTTTCCCGACTTGATTTAGGTGGAAACTTATAACCCCGCAAAAAATCTTCAACCAGCATTTTTTTCTTTCCCTCAAGTTGTAATTCTATAACGCTAATAAATCCGTTTGTACAGGCAAACTGCAAAAAAGTTTTTCCATCAGTTTGAACTTCGCCAGGCGGAATAGATGGAAAGGAAATTTTTTTTTCAGCAAGATAAATTTTCACCATCTTATTATTTAAGAAACAGTACGCACCCGGGAAAGGAGAGAGGCCGCGAATTAAATTATGTACTTCATCAACCGGCTTAGTAAAATCTATTTGGCAGGTTTCCGTAAATATTTTCGGGGCATGCTTTAGTAGTGAGTGATGAGTAATGAGTAATGAGTTGCCTATAGCCAAACCTGCTTTTTCTACATCAATATTTTTTTTTGATGCTGCAATCTGCGGCATTTCTTTCAGCGCACCATCTGCCAAGCCCTTGACTGTTTTTAATAAAAGCTCCGCACCAATCTCCTTCATCCTATCATGCACTTCACCGGCGGTTTCGTTTTCACCAATCGAAAATCTTTCCTGCATTAAAATATCTCCTGTATCAATTTCATGTTTCAATTTAAATGTGGTTACACCCGTTTCTTTTTCGCCGTTAATTACCGCCCAGTTGATAGGCGCCGCGCCGCGGTATTGCGGCAATAAACTTCCATGCAAATTAACAGTACCCATCCGCGGCATGTTCCAAACTGCTTCGGGCAACATGCGGAAGGCCACAACAATCTGCAGATCTGCATTCAGTGATTTTAATTCTTCTAAAAAGTCGGGGTTCTTTAATTTTTCGGGTTGTAATACTTTTAAGCGACGATCAACCGCATATTTTTTTACAGCACTTTCATTCATTTTCATTCCGCGACCGGCAGGTTTATCCGGCGCGGTTATAACGCCTACAATATTGCAACCTGCGTTTACCAAAGCATTTAACGAAGCTACCGCAAACTCGGGGGTGCCCATAAAAACAATGCGCAGCATTTGAAATTTTTCCACGCCGTGAAGATAGTTGAACACGATTTTAAAATATTAGATAGCCTCGTATGTTGCCATGTTTTTGCAGAGGTGCAATGATAAAGGCGCTGGTCCCTGGCAAAAATGTTGTTTGCTGTCAGCTAATGCAAGCTATGCTTGTTTAAAAATCGGCATACAGCAAATACTTTTTTCTGGTTTTTTTGAAGTCATTCAACTTTGGCTCCCAGCTTTTACGAATATCTTTTTCTGACACGCCATTTTTTAGTTGTTGCATTAAACTAGCATTACCAACAAGTTTGTTGAAGAAAGATTCATCCAGGTTGCCCGACTTTGGAATGATGAAAAATTTTTCCTTGTCAGGAAACAAGCGGTAGGCTTCAAGCAGATATTTTAATTGCAATTTGCCATCAATTTTTTTCAGCACTTCTGCTTTTGTATCGTGCAGGTTCCAGCCATAACATTGTTTGCCATAGGGCTTGCTCTCCTTAGCATACTCCCGTTGCTGTGGCACAAACGCATACATGGTTTTTGGTAACGAAGGATGCCCAAAAATTTGAAAGGGTTTTTCTGTACCCCTTCCTTCGCTCAATGTAGTGCCTTCAAAAAAACAGGTGGATGGATACCAGTAAATACTTTGCATTTCGGGCAGGTTGGGCGAGGGCTTCACCGGCAGTTCGTACTTGCTTTTATGTGTGTAGTTGCCGCACTTTATGACCAGGAAATGAAAGGCCGTGTCGTTGGTCACCTTTGCCCTTTTGTAATATTCATTGCGTGCGTTTGCGGCGGAGGATAACCATTTTTCCCCGGCGAGCATCATTGCATATTCACCCATGGTCATACCATAAACAACGGGTATTGCCTGCATGCCAATGTGCGATTTGTATTTTTTATCAAGCACTGGTCCATCAACATAAAAACCATTTGGGTTGGGACGATCTAAAATCAGCAACGGTTTGCCCAGTTCAAAAGCGGCGTTCATAAAGTCCTCCAAAGAAGATATGTACGTGTAAAACCGAACGCCAACATCCTGCATATCGAACAGTAATACATCTACACCTTTCACATCATCGGCCGAAGGTTTTTGTTTGCTTCCGTATAAGGAAATAATCTGTATCCCCGTTTGTTTGTCTACATAACTCCCAACTTTTTCTCCGGCTTCGGCTGTACCCCTAAATCCATGCTCGGGGCTAAAAATTACTTTGACTTTAACACCTGATTGTAATAGTGTATCTACCAAATGTTTATTACCAACCATTGAAGTGTGGTTAGCAAAAACCCCCACTGTTTTATTTTTTAAAAGAGGAAGATAAACCTGCATCCGCTCCGCCGCCGGCACAATGCGTTGGTTGCTCTGCAGTGGTTTTGTCAGCGTAATTTGCGAAAACCCCTTCGTGGCGCTGAATAAAAAAACTAAAATAAATATCTGCTTCATCAGGTAAATTTCAATAAAAAACGGGAAGCAAAAAGTGAAAGATTGGTTACCTTGCCCGCCTTGGCAATTCATCCAGTTTTTATGGTACTTAAAGTAGCCGGCCTCATGCAAATGCAACAACCGGCAATTGGTAAAAAAGGTGATCAGCCCAGGTAACAAAACATAACCGGTAACAAAAAAGATAAACTATGCAACAGGCGCAAAACGGCGACAAGGTTAAAGTACATTATCATGGAAAATTACGCAGCGGCGAAACTTTTGACTCGAGCAATGGTAGAGAGCCATTGGAGTTTACCCTGGGCAGCGGCCAGGTAATAAAGGGTTTTGATGATGGTGTAACGGGTATGAAAGCGGGTGATAAAAAAACCGTTGAAATTGCAGTGGGGGATGCTTATGGCGAAAAGCAGCAAGAGATGATGATCGAGTTTCCGAAGGAACAATTTCCTGCCGATATGCAACCCGAAGTAGGTGCCCAGGTAATGATGAGTGATGGTTCGGGTCAGCAATTTCCGGTAACTATTGCTGAGGTAAAAGTGGGCAGCGTTGTGCTTGATGCCAACCACCCGTTGGCAGGACAGGATTTAATTTTTGATCTGGAGCTGGTAGAAATTGTGCCGACCTCGAGAATAATTATGCCCTGATTACTGCGCCAAAACGCATTTGTAAACCACTAGAAAAAAGACGACAAATTGCTTTTCAGCTTTCTAAAAGTTATTGGTCCTTTAAAATGTAGATAAAAAAGCACGTTGCTTCAGCTGAACCAACCTGCTTTTTTATTCATTAAAACCCGCAAATTTTTGGATTTGAAGGAGGGCATTTTCAATCCGCTACTCCCGTATTTTTATCTCTTAAACTGCTTGCTGCTTTGTTTTTAAACCACCAACCAAGCCAAACGCCGGTGAGGCCCCAACTAACAACTGCATCGGCAAGGTGCGCCCAAATATCAAAGCTCTGGTACCAAATAAAATTTGTATACGCGGCATTAAGAAACACAATTAATCCAGTAATAAGGCACGCTGTTACTGCCTTTCCAATACTAAGTTTTCCTAAACGCAGCAGTATCCACGTAAATAGAAAAAGCATCAGCACATTGGTGAGAACCCCCCGCACCATATTCATCACCATCTTATTCTCAAATTTGTGATGGTATTGTATCAATGCCCAGGGTTTACCTTCTGTTTCCAACATCATCTTCTCATGTTCATCCATACTGGCACCTTCGGGCATACCCGGCATAAAATAACCACCTTCTTCTAATTGTTCAGCCGCAAGGGCAGATAAAATAGCCGTCTGTTTCGGTGTATAATTTTGTGCGGACTGATGAAAGTTAATAGCAGCGAAGGAAATGAATTGCCAGATGAAAATAATAAGTCCGCCAACGGCGGCGCCGATTAATCTATTTTTCATTGTAGAGTGTTTTGGTTGGTGTTAAGGTATGATTTTCGTGAACAGCTTTCATTCCTTTTAAAAAAATTCGGGCACAACGTTCACATCTTGCTTCTTACATCATACTTCTTACCCCGCCGTTCGTATTTTTGGCTATGTTCAACAACTACTCTTTCACAGCTGCCGAACGATTTATGCGCTACGTGCAAATTGACACGCAAAGCAATCCGCAGAGCAACACCAATCCGTCAACCGAAAAGCAAAAAGACCTTTCAAAAATTCTTGTTCGGGAGTTGTTGGCTATGGGCGTAACGGATGCGGAAATGGATGACTGGGGTTATGTATATGCCACCGTTCCATCAAACTCAAAAAAACAGGTGCCTGTAATTTGTTTTTGCGCACATGTTGATACAGCCCCCGATGCAAGCGGTACTGGTGTACAACCAATCCTTCACAAAAAATATAACGGCGCCGATATTGTGTTGCCTGATGATGAAACGCAGGTGTTGCGCAAAACAGATTTTCCTTACCTCGAAAAATTAATTGGCCACGACATTATCACCGCAAGTGGTACAACATTGTTAGGCAGCGATGATAAAGCCGGCGTTGCGGAAATAATGGATGCCGTTAGTTTTTTCATCAGCCACCCTGATATAAAACATGGCGACATACGCATTTTGTTTACCCCCGATGAAGAGGTGGGCCGCGGCACCGCGAAAATTAATATGGAAAAATTAGGTGCGGCCTATGGATATACGTTAGATGGTGGTGATGCCGGTTCGCTGGAAGATGAAACTTTCAGTGCTGATGGTGTTACGGTAACTATACACGGCGTAATTACACACCCGGGTTATGCAAAAGATAAAATGGTGAACGCTTTAAAAATTGCTGCTGATGTTTTGGCATCTTTACCCCGCACCGAATTGTCGCCGGAAACAACAGCTGGCAAACAAGGCTTTATCCACCCGGTGCGTGTAGAGGGCCTCGCGGAAAAAGCAACGATTGAATTTATCATTCGCGATTTTGTAACCAGCGGCCTTAAAGAAAAAGAAGATTTTTTATTGAGCCTTGTAGAAATGGTTATGGCAAATTATCCAGCGGCAAAATTTGATTTTATAGTTACGGAGCAATACCGCAACATGAAAGAAGTGCTGGATAAAAATGCCAACGTGGTTGATTTTGCAAAACAAGCCATTGCACGGAGCGGATTACAATTAAAAATGGAAAGCATACGTGGTGGTACCGATGGCAGCAGGCTATCATTTATGGGCTTGCCCTGCCCAAACCTTTTTGCAGGTGAGCAGGCTATTCACTCCAAACTCGAATTTATTTGCGTTCAGGATATGAACAAGGCCGTTGAAACCATTGTGCATCTCGCCTGTATTTGGGAGGAGCATGCTGTATAGATATCGCATGACGTTTATTTGTAGCTATTCCATATCCGCGCCGATATGGAATATCTCTTCTTGTTTCCCCTATCTTTAATCAACAATCAACTTCTATGTTTTTTCTGCAAGCAAACGACACCAATTTCATTTTTAATTTCATTTCCAATTATTGGTTTATCATTTTACTCATCGTGATTATTTTTTCGGGCCTGTTTACCATTAACCAGGGTCACGTAGGTGTGATAACAATGTTTGGTAAATACCGCAGGCCAGCAAGGCCGGGTCTGAATTTTAAAATTCCCTTCCTTGAAGTGGTGTACAAAAAAGTGTCCATTCAAAACCGCTCTGTCGAAATGGAGTTCCAGGCCGTAACGCAGGACCAGGCAAATGTTTATTTCAAAAGCATGTTGTTATACTCGGTGCAAAACGCGGATGAAGAAACAATAAAACGAGTGGCATTTAAATTCATTAGCGATAGAGATTTAATGCAGGCACTTGTGCGTACCATTGAAGGCAATATTCGTTCGTATGTTGCTACACGTAAGCAGGCCGAAGTGCTGGGCTTGCGTCGCGAAATTGTAGAGTATGTAAAAGTGGAGATCGACGTTACGCTGGAGGAATGGGGTTATCATTTGCAGGATCTTCAAATCAACGATATCACTTTCGACAAACTCATTTTGGATTCGATGAGTAAGGTTGTTGCTTCAAACAATTTAAAAGCCGCGGCTGAAAACGAAGGGCAGGCAACACTCATCACCAAAACAAAAAATGCCGAAGCCGACGGTAACGCAATAAAAATTGCAGCCGAAGCAGAAAAAGAAGCAGCCCGTTTGCGTGGGCAGGGTGTTGCGCTCTTCCGCCAAGAGGTAGCCAAGGGTATGAGCGAAGCTGCTGAGCAAATGAAGCAAGCCAACTTAGATACTAATGTAATTTTATTCAGCATGTGGACCGAGGCTGTAAAAAACTTTGCCGAGTACGGAAAAGGCAATGTTATTTTCTTAGATGGTTCGCCCGATGGAATGGAAAACACCATGAAGCAAATACAGGCGTTGATGGTGAAGCAGGCGGGTACCAAAGAAATTTAAGTTATGCCTTCCAGTGGCAGGCTTCAATCTTCATTCAATAACACGGCTGCAAACAGGCATGCTAAAAGTTCGGCATCAAGGTTCCAGCTACTATGTTCCATCCTTTGTACTTAGAGAGTAGTTGGCCGTAGCAGATTCAAGGTGACAGTGGTGAAGGTGGTTTGAAATATATATTTGCCAAGGCGCGGTTTTGGAACGGAAGCTGTTAACTTTTAAATCGGGCATCCGTTCTTTCACACAGTTTTCCTTTCCCTAAGCAAATGCTTAAACCTGCTAAAAGTTTCGGGCTGAATATTAAGGTAAGAAGCGAGGTATTTTTGAGGTAGGCGTTGTACCAGTTCGGCGTTTTTATTTACGAAATCTACAAAGCGTTCCCGCGGCGAGTAATGTATCATCTTCATTTGCCACTCATCTTTCACAACCATAATAAAAGTCACCACCAGCCTTCCCAATCTCTCCATCTTGGCATTCGATTCAAATACATTATCAAGGTTTTGCCTGTTCATGGAAACTAGAACGGTGGGCTCTAATGCCTCCAAACAAAAGTCGGATGGAGTACCGCTGAAGAAGGATTCCTGAACATTAATGATGTGTCCTTCCTTTGCAATTTGCGTAATAAATTCATCGCCCTTTTTTATGTAGTACTTGCGTACAAGGCCACTTAGTACATAGTTCTGATAAATCTCCAGTTCTCCATCTCTAAGAATTATATCTCTTTTGTTGTAGCGGCGCACTTCAATCAATGGCAAAATAAAATGTTTGAATTCGGCTTCGGTAATATCTACAAAGCGTTGAAGAAAACTTAGAAAGGGCAGCAGCTGATTCATTAATGCAGTATGTGTTTATACTTAGATAAACTTAGTGCATTTTTATTAAGCACCGATAAAATTGATAAAACCTTAGTTTTGCCACCCAGCGAATTTTCGCAGTTTAATAAACCCAGATTTACATGAAAGAGAAAATAAAAGTTGCTCAACCGGTAGTGGAACTGGATGGCGATGAAATGACAAGAATTATTTGGAAATTCATTAAAGACAAACTCATCCTTCCCTACTTGGAAGTTGATATAAAGTACTACGATTTAGGTATGGAATACCGTGACCAAACAGGCGACCAGGTAACGGTTGATGCCGCCAATGCCATTAGGCAGTACGGTGTTGGTATCAAGTGCGCAACCATTACGCCGGATGAAGATCGGGTGAAAGAGTTTAACCTTAAACAGATGTGGAAAAGCCCCAATGGCACTATTCGAAACATCCTGGATGGCACCGTTTTTAGAGAGCCCATTGTTATTAAAAATATTCCGCGGCTTGTAACTACATGGGATAAGCCTATTGTAGTTGGGCGCCATGCCTTTGGCGATCAGTACAGAGCGACTGACTTTGTGGTTAAAGGAAAAGGGAAACTGACCATAACCTTTGAACCGGAAAGTGGCGAAAAGCAACAGTTTGAAGTGTATAACTACACCGGTGATGGCGGCGTAGCCATGGCTATGTATAATACCGATGAAAGCATCAGGGGCTTTGCCCACAGTTGCATGAACATGGCATTGCAAAAAAAATGGCCGCTATATCTTTCTACGAAAAACACGATTTTAAAGAAATATGATGGCCGTTTTAAAGATATTTTTCAGGAGGTTTTTGATGCTGATTTCAAAACAAAATATGCCGAAGCCGGAATAGTTTATGAACACCGCCTCATTGATGACATGGTAGCATCGGCAATGAAATGGAATGGGGGTTTTGTGTGGGCTTGCAAAAATTATGATGGTGATGTTCAAAGCGATTCGGTAGCACAAGGTTTTGGTTCGCTCGGGTTAATGACTTCGGTTTTAGTAACGCCCGACGGACAAACCATGGAAGCCGAAGCTGCCCATGGAACGGTAACCCGGCATTACCGCGAGCATCAGAAAGGCAATCCCACCTCTACTAATCCCATTGCGTCAATATTTGCATGGACGAGAGGACTTGCTTTCCGCGGTAAATTAGATAATAATCAACCGCTGATTGACTTTTGTAATGCACTGGAGGCCGTTTGTATTGAGACAGTTGAAAGTGGTAAAATGACGAAAGACTTAGCACTCACCATAAACCCAGGTAAGGCAACACATGGCAAAGATTATTTGTACACTGAAGAATTTTTAGATGCTATTGATGAAAATTTAAAAAAGAGAATGAACGGTTGATGAGTTATTCTTTTTCGCCGTGGTGTAGCAACTTAAACTTTCAAGAATGCACAAAGAATTTCCATTGATTTTCCATTTAAACGATGGCACGCATGTACTGGTGAAGGACGGTGACAATAATAATTTTGAATTTCATTTGACCCGCCTTAACAGTGAAAAGCATAATTTTTTCTGGAATGCCGATACCAACGAGATTGAAGAAAGTTATGAAACCAGGTTTGACAACTGGCAACTGGAAGCAATTGAAAAATTTAAAGCCTTCAATGTTTCATAGCTTTTTTGATCGGTAATATATTTCCAAAGTATACATGGCGTGATGGTAAGGTTTTCAATAAACCTGCACTACATCACTTCCTGGGTTTTTTAATCTCCCTAGCTATTTAAAATAAAGTAGTTTTAAGTATGACCAAAAAAGCGATTGGCTTACTCGAGTTTGACGAACTTTTGGAAGAGCACCAGTACGACATTCTGCACCTTGACGGAGTTTTTATAGGTAAAAGAAAAATTGCCAACCAAACTGTTGTGCTTTTTCAACTTTATAGTTTTTACGTAGAGGTTTATTACACGCAGTACCGAAAAAAAATTCATCACATCGTTACATCGGGCAACACCGACATTCTGCAATTATACATTGACCAGGTAAATGTGAAAGGATTGAACAAACCAGGTGCTACACAATAAAAAAATACTAGCGCAGGTGCTAATAGAATTGTTCCGCCTGTCACCCATTTCCCCTAATTTTAAAAAACCAACTAACATAAATGACAAAATCTTTGCCGCCTAAAAGTATTGTATTGTACGCCGATGATGATCTGGACGATCATGAACTACTAAAAGATATCTTCATTCAGTACAATTCCGTTATTGATTTGATCACCTTTAATAATGGAACACAATTGCTTGATTACATTGAAGCTTTAGCACCATTGCAACCGAAACCCTGCCTTATAATTTTAGACGTCAACATGCCCGGGATTAATGGCAAACAAACCCTGAAAAAATTAAGGGGCATGGAGCTATTTGCCGACTTGCCCATTGTACTATTTTCCACCTCTACACTCCCCTCCGAGGTGGCCTTCGCAGCAGCTTACGGAGCCGGCTTCATCACCAAACCGCTGTATACAAAACAGTTTCACCAAATTGCTAACCAGTTGATAGACCATTGTGCCGCTGGCGATAAAGCAAAAATCAGAAAACACAGGAGGAACTAAACATCTTCTAAAGTACAGCTCGCCGCGATTTTCTCTGCCTTCAATCCAAGGTAATACAGGAGGTAAGTGGCATGCATCCCAATGCAATCATAAAAAAACTGCACGATTGCCGGCGATATCCTCATTAGCCGCACCTTTATTTTTTAGAACCCTGCAAATTTCCTCTTTCATGAAATGTCAAAAGATCACCGGTTTCGAAAGTAGAAACCCTAAACAGAATTTTCCGTCGTACCAACCGGAGTACGATATGGAAATAGTCCATTCTTAAATTTTAGCAAATTGGGCAATTTTCTTACCTTCATTTTCTATTTAAATGGCTTTTCATTTTTTTGGCACGAAGCAATGGTGGCAAGGCTTACACCAAAAAATCACTTCATGTTCCTCACCCCATGTAACAGTTGTAGGTTTTTCTACACAATCACCTAAATAACAGCAGGATCGATACTGGTACAATTATTCTATTTATACTATCATAAGCTTACTCGATGAAAAATTTTACAAAACTTCTACTGCTTTCCAGCATTTTGCTCGTTGCAGTTACATTCCGTTCAAGTGCACAAAGTATTTTGAACCCCGCGGATCCCGTAATTACTTACAATCCTTCGTCGCCACCAGTGGAACCACCCTTCGGCACCATCGGAAAATGGGTACGCACCGTGCGCATGTGGTGGAATACCGATGCGTACAAGGCCTATATTTATAAAGGCGTGGCTTTCCGGCTGAAGTATCCAAAGTCTTACAATCCCTCGGCTCCCGATGGAAAAAAATATCCAATGCTGATTTTCTTTCACGGCCTGGGGGAAGCTTCACCCATTACAGACAACGAATTTCATTTGCTTTGGGGTGCCGAATACTTTGCACAGTCCGTTGAAAATGGCACTTACGATGGGTATGTTTTGATGATGCAAAGCCAGGGCTTCTGGGGTGGCGGCCACTATGCCTTTGCCAAAGAGCTGGCGGAGTATATGATTACCAATAACAAGCTTGATCCTTTTAGAACTACTGTAAACGGTCTCTCATCGGGTGGACAAGGCACCTGGGAAATGTATTTGAACAATACAAATTTCATAGTCGGTGCCATACCCATGTCTTCTTGCGCATTCTATTATCGCAGTATAGAAACGGTGAACAAAGTAAAATTTACACCCTTCTGGAATGCGCATGGCGGTCTTGATGGCTCGCCCTCTCCCTACACCTGCTATGAAGTACGCGACTCCATGCTTGCGGCGGGGGCCAATTACAAGAACATTATGTACCCTAATAAAGGCCATGATACCTGGAACGAAACTTTTGCCGAGCCGGAATTTTGGCCATTCCTTAGTAAGGCCTATGCATCAAACCCGTGGACGCTGTATGGAAAAACGGATTTTAATGGAACTGAGCCCATTAATGTAACTATAGGATTGCCCCCCGGTTACGATGCTTACGAATGGCGTAAAAATGGTGTGCTCATTTCCGGGGCTACTACTAACAGCATAAATGTAACCCAGACGGGTGTGTACGATGCAAGGGTTAGGCGTGGTGCAACACTCTGGTCGAATTGGAGTAAACAGCCTGTGCCCATTAACAGGATAACAGATTCTACACCGGTCACAAATATTCATATTGAAGCGGAGAACTACACAGCTATGTCGGGTATTCAAACCGAGCCTACACAGGATGTAGGTGGCGGGCTAAATGTTGCGTGGCAGGATGTAGGGGATTGGATGGATTATTCGGTAAATATTCCAACTACGGGGACCTACCAGTTAAAATTCAGGATTGCTTCTCAATTTGCCAACTCACAGGTGCAGGTACGAAACGCAAGCGGCGATTTAATTTCAGCTGTGGTAGTACCTAACACTGGCTATTTTCAAACCTGGCAAACTGCTTCTGCCTCGGGCTTCTTTCTTGCAGGGCAGCAAACCGTACGTATTTACACAACGGTTACCTCGGGTGGCTGGAACTTTAACTGGTGGGAAATAAAAAGTGGAACGGGTACTGCCCCGCCTCCAGCGAACGTTCCGCCAACCGCCAATGCTGGCTCGCCTCAGTCAATTACATTACCAACTTCGTCGGTAACACTCACTGGTAGTGGCACCGATACCGACGGTACGATTACTACCTATGCATGGAGCCAGGTTTCGGGACCAGCAGCTGCAACATTTGGCACTCCCGCCGCAGCAACTACAACGGCCAATAATCTGGTTCAGGGTAGTTATGTTTTCCGGCTAACCGTAACAGATAATAGCAGCGCAACCGCTACAAGCGATGTAACTATTACCGTAAATGCAGCGCCGTCAGGTGGACCTGCCTTACGCATACAGGCCGAAAATTATTCTGCCATGTTTGGCATTAGAACAGAATCAACATCAGACGCAGGTGGTGGATTAAACGTGGCCTGGCAAGATACCGGCGACTGGATGGATTATCTTGTAAATATTGATTCGGCGGGTTCTAAAACCGTCAACTTCCGGATTGCAACACAGTTCACAGGTCCGCAATTCCAGTTGCGCAAGAGCGACGGAACAGTATTGGCGACATTGAATGTTCCCAACACAGGTAGTTTCCAAAATTGGCAAACTATTTCAGCGGTTGTAACACTTCCGGCAGGTTCGCAAACTTTACGCATTCATACTACCCAGGCATCGGGTGGATGGAATATCAACTGGTGGGAAATTGTAGGCGGCGGTTCTGTGCCTCCACCACCTCCCGTTAACAATCCACCAACGGCCAATGCCGGGCCGAACCAAACAATTACGCTACCCACATCATCGGTTAGTTTAAGTGGCAGCGGTATAGATACAGATGGAACGATAACTGGTTATGCCTGGAGCAAAATTTCAGGGCCTGCCGGCTCTGCTTTCAGCAGCCCGTCCACCGCGGCCACCAATGTAACTGGTTTGGTGGAAGGCACGCATGTTTTCAGGTTAACCGTTACCGATAATGGAGGTGCCACCGGATTCTCGAATGTAACGATAACCGTCAATCCCGTGTCTACTACACCACCGAACACTATTCACATTGAAGCCGAGAGCTACACCGTTATGAATGGAATAAGAACCGAATCAACCGCTGATGCTGGTGGTGGATTAAACGTGGCCTGGATTGATACTAACGACTGGATGGATTATTCCGTCAACGTTCCATCAATTGGGGTTTACACTGTGCGGTTTAGAGTGGCTACCGAAAAGAACGGGCCGCCACAATTGCAGTTACGTAAAAGCGACGGCACTGTTTTGGCAACTGTCAATGTTCCGAACACTGGTGGGTTTCAAAACTGGCAAACAGTTACTGCTACTGTATCACTTACAGCAGGACAACAGACCTTGCGCATATTTTGCAACAATGCATCGGGTGGTTATAACGTAAACTGGTGGGAATTGATACCGCCTTCAACCGGCCCAACAGCCAGCCCAGACATTACACGTTCGGCTATTAGCGAGCCACAGGTGAATGATATTACAAATGAAGCTGTGTCGGTTTATCCAAACCCGGTACAATCAACCATTAGCCTCGTTGTAAATAATGAACTTACCGGAAGAATGAATATTGAACTGGTAAATGCAGCCGGCGCAAGAGTAAAGGCCTACAGAATTGAAAAACCAACAACTGGTATTTTTAGAACGACGTTACAAATTGGAAATTTGCAACAAGGCAGTTATTTTCTGCGAGTGAACATGAATGATTGGACAGATGGAAAAAAATTGCTGAAGCAATAAAAAGTAGATTTTACACCCCACCTTGGTGAAAGCTATTTACCGGGGTGGGTTTTTATGGCAATGTGGTTAAAAGCAGTTGGTATTTTTTCTGTTATTAATGATTAATATTCCGCTGTCAATCTGAAGAGGAAGCAGGCAATGCTGGAGAGCAACCTGCCAGCAATAGGGTTGACGGATAAACGATAAAGGAG
>JANPKD010000025.1:0-150369 GCA_031425835.1 Chitinophagales bacterium | reverse complement strand
CTTAGTTTTGTGAACCGAGCCGCAAATCTTTTATCCACAGCAGTGGCGTCGCACTCTTGTACAGTAGAAGTTCTATTGAGCTTCAAGTGCAGCAGTCATTAATCCAAAAATCAGTGAGGTAGAATTTTGAGGTGACAAATTTTGACTTCAAAAGAGGAACGCTTCTATAAATCCTATTCAACGAAGGTCACTATTTGTGATCTTGAAAAATAGAAATTCATGCCCAACTTTGGTATCACAGTTTGTAATACCAACCAAACTAACGGTTATGCAACGTGCTTTAATTCACAATAAGATTTACGAAATACGCGGCCAGAAGGTGATGCTTGACAGAGATTTAGCAGAGCTATATGAGGTTGAAACAAGAATTCTTAATCAGGCGGTGAGGAGAAATATTAGGAGATTTCCTGCCGATTTTATGTTTCAGCTAAACGAGCAGGAGTTGTTAAATTGGAAATCACAAACTGTGATATCCAATTCCATCAAAATGGGGTTGCGCAAACCGCCCCTGGCATTTACAGAGCAAGGCGTTTCAATGCTATCAACGGTATTGAATAGCGAAAGAGCGATTGCTGTCAGCATCGCTATTATGAGAACATTTGTACTGGTTCGCCAACATGCCTTAAACTATAACGACCTCCAAGCCAAACTGCAGAAACTAGAAAAGACGAACAACAAAAAATTCAAAGAAATTTATGCGGCACTCAATATGCTCATTAATGATAAAGAACTAAATGAGGCACAAAAGGCCAGGGAACCAATTGGTTTCAAAACAAACACCAAATCAAAATGAAACTATTCGGCAAATTTTATTACGGCGATTACGATGCCATAAAGGGTGGTGCAAATCAAAATGCATCTCCGCAAAAAAATAGCACAGATCAAAGCAATTATTCAAACGATGGTGGCGAATGGCCGCTTTTCGAAATTTTCATTCGCAGTAAACAAGGTTTGGACCATAAGCATGTAGGAAGTTTGCACGCCGCCGATGCGCAAATGGCCATTGAAAATGCAAGGGATGTTTATACACGCCGGCAAGAAGGTGTAAGCGTTTGGGTGGTGGAAAGTAAATTCATTCACGCCACCAACCCCGACGATGCCGAAAGTTTTTACGAACCCGCAAATGATAAGGTTTATCGCCATCCAACTTTTTACGATTTACCGGATGAACTGGAACACATGTGATCATCGATGTTCACGTTTAAAAAAATGATTGCAGGTATTTCTAATCCATTCAATTAATCATCTTGTCAACAACTCAACTTTTTACATTTACACTGCGCCTTGCCGACAACGCATTAATTCTTGCGCAGCGCAACAGCGAGTGGACTGCGCACGGGCCGGTGCTGGAACAGGATATTGCCATCACTAACATTTCGCTTGATTTGTTTGGACAAGCAAGAAATTTTTATCAACACGCAGCAGCATTGTACAACAACTTTACTGGAGAAGAAAAAATTACTGTCGATAAATTTATTCCGCAGCTATGGAAGGCTTACAATCGTGAATTGCAAGAAGATGATCTTGCTTTTTTGCGTGATGAAGATCAGTACCTCAATTTGCTCATTACAGAATTACCAAAAGGTGATTGGGCTTTTACAGTGTTACGACAATTTTTATTTTCTGCTTTTCAATTTTATGAATACACCACGCTGAAAAAAAATGCTGATGTGCAATTAGCCGCAATTGCCGAAAAATCGTTAAAAGAAATTGTGTACCACCTGCGCTGGAGTGGCGAGTGGGTAATCAGGCTAGGCGATGGAACGGAACACAGTAATCAACGCATAAAACATGCAATAAACGATTTGTGGATTTATACTGAAGAAATGTTTGCCCCTGGCGGGTTTGAATTGATTGATAATGCTTCTTTAAAAATTGACTGGATGAAGAAAGTGGAAGAAGTTTTTGATGAAGCAACTCTTGCAAATAATTCAGAAGAAATTTTAGTGAAGTCAACTTCCCCCCTCTATATCGCTGATGGGGAGGAGTTGCGGGTGAGGCGACACACCGAATATTTTGCCGAACTCGTTGCCGATATGCAGTACATGCAAAGAACTTATCCTAACAGTGTGTGGTAGTTATGGAGGTAGTAACTGAAAATAGAAGACAAGAGCAGGTTATCTGGCAACTACTTCAACAAGTAAACGACCCGGAAGTACCCGTGCTTTCGGTAATTGATTTAGGCATCATTAGACATGTAGAAGTCACCTCTCCCCTCTCCAAGTCTCTTGGAGAGGGGTGGGGGGTGAGGTTGACCATCACCCCTACCTACTCCGGCTGCCCCGCAATGGATGTTATTAGCATGGACATAAGATTAAAATTAATTGAACACGGATATCGGAACGTAGTGATTCAACAACAACTTTCGCCGGCGTGGACAACCGACTGGATGAGCGAAGAAGGAAAACAAAAATTAAAACAATTTGGTATTGCCCCACCCAATCCAAAACAACAATTCTGTTCTTCCGAAATGTTTCAACAGGAGGCTGTGCAGTGCCCCCGTTGCCAGTCTTATCATACCGAAGTCATCAGCCAGTTTGCATCAACCGCCTGCAAAGCCATGTACAAGTGTTTAGATTGTAAAGAGCCTTTCGATTATTTTAAATGTCACTAGCTAAATTTTGTTTTCCTCAACCGAATCCAATAACAGAAAAAATATTGTTTAAGGGGATGCCGCAATTTAGCTTTGATAAGAAATCAACCATTTATGTCGTCAATCCTTTTTGAAATAAAGAACAACATTGCGTTCATCACTTTTAACCGCCCCGAAAAATACAACGCCTTTAACCGCGAAATGGCTTTGCTGCTGCACCAGCATTTAGATGAATGTAAAAGCAAAGAAGTGAGATGTGTGTACATTACCGGTAGTGGTAAAGCATTTTCCGCCGGTCAGGATTTGGATGAAGTAGTTGACCCGCAAGGTCCAAAAATTGATACCATTGTAAGCCAACATTACAACCCCATCATACGGCGTATTCGCAAATTAGAAAAGCCGGTTGTAGCAGCGGTAAATGGTGTGGCCGCTGGTGCGGGTGCAAACATTGCTTTGTGTTGCGATGTAGTTGTGGCAGCCCAAACAGCATCGTTCATGCAGGCTTTTTCAAAAATTGGCTTGATACCAGATAGTGGCGGCACTTATTTTCTTCCCCGCCTGGTTGGCTGGCAAAAGGCATCGGCACTTATGATGCTGGGTGATAAAATTACTGCCGACGAAGCTGAAAGAATGAACATGATTTACAAGGTTTTTTCCGCTGAGGTGTTTGAAACCGAATCGAAAAAACTTGCCGACACTTTAGCGAACATGCCTACGAACGGGTTGGCCTTTACCAAACATTTACTTGATAATTCTTTAGACAATTCGTTGGACGATCAATTAGACGACGAAGAAATTTACCAGCAGAGAGCCGGCGTTACAAAAGATTATAAAGAAGGTGTGGCTGCTTTTTTGGAGAAACGTACTCCAAATTTTATTGGTGAATAGTGTGTTGTTTTCTCTCTTCATTTTAGCACTATTGAATTGCCGTTGGCTTTAGCCAACGGATTGATTGTATGAATGAATGCTCCCGGGCTTTAGCCCGAACCATCCTGCATGAATGAGGAGGACAATATTTTGGCTAAAGCCAATTGCCATTTCTTATCACTTCCCGTTGGCTAAAGCCAACGGCAATTGAAGCAACAATTGCTAACATAACCTTTACATTCGCATCATGCACAATCTTCGTTCGCAATTTTTGTTGCGCCCCGATGTTACCTTCTTAAATTTTGGTTCTTTTGGTGCTTGTCCGAAACCTGTTTTTGAACGCTACCAGCAATACCAGTTAGAGCTGGAGCAGGAGCCAGTTGAATTTATTACACACACTGGTTTGCAATACTTGAAACAATCGAGGCAGGCATTGGCAAATTATATTCACTGCAATGATGACGATCTTGTGTTCGTTCCCAACCCATCGCACGCCGTAAACATTATAGCAAAAAGTTTTCCGTTGCAGGCAGGCGATGAAGTATTAGCCACCAATGTTGAATATGGCGCCTGCGATAAAACCTGGGAGTTCTATTGCAAAAAAGCAGGTGCGCAGTACAAAAGACTGCCGATTAGTTTTCCCATAAAAAGCAAAGAAAATTTTGTTACAGAATTTTTAAACGGTATCACACCAAAAACAAAACTCATTTTCATTAGTCATATTACCAGCAGCACTGGCCTGCGTTTTCCGGTAGAAGAAATTTGCAAGGCTGCAAATGAAAAGGGCATTTTAATTTTTGTAGATGGTGCCCATGCGCCGGGACAGATACCACTCAACCTGCAAGCGCTTGGTGCCGACATTTACACAGGAGCCTGTCATAAGTGGATGATGACGCCAAAAGGCAGTTCGTTTTTATGGGTGAAAAAGGAGCACCAGTCTTTGTTCGATCCGCTGGTTGTTAGCTGGGGCTACCATGCTTTATTTCCATCATCCTCACAGTTTTTAGATTACCACCAAACACAAGGCACAAGAGATTTTTCGGCCTTCCTAACTATTCCCGACGCAATTGCTTTTATGCAAAACAATAATTGGGATGATATGGCCGTACAGTGCAGGCAGTTGGTGCAAAACAATGCACCTGCCTTTTGCAAATTATTAAATGCAACGCCGCTTGCACCGGTGAACGATGATTTTATTTTACAGTTATACAGCGCCGAAATTAAAACCACCGAACCCGAAAAGCTGCACCGCCATTTTTTTGACGAGCACAAAATTGAAATACCGGTGATGCGGCAGGGCGATAAAATTTACCTGCGTTATTCCATCAACGCATTTAACGAACAAAAAGATTTGGATAAACTTTTCGACGCTATAAAACACATTCAGCAACACACCAACTTAATAGAAGCCTGATGCAAACACAGACCCCGGAACAAGTGGTCGACCACATGATGCAGCATGATTTATTCAGCCAGTGGCTGGGTATAGAAGTTGTTGAAATAAAAGAAGGTGCTGCAAAAATTAAAATGACTTTACGAAAAGAAATGCTGAATGGCTTTGGCATTATTCACGGAGGTATTACATTTTCGTTAGCCGATAGTGCATTTGCTTTCGCCTGCAACAACCGCAACAATCTATCAGTGGCTTTAGATACTGCCATCACCTTTACAAAACAAACACTGCCTGGCGATGTACTTTTTGCCGAAGCAAAGGAGTTACACAATGGCCGTAGCACCGGCTTATACCATATCACCATCACCAATCAAAATGCCGAAGCAGTGGCGCATTTTAAAGGCACGTGTTTTAGAACAGGCAAACCATTGATACCATAACCTAGTGAAAGAAGAGGTTCTTAAATTATTTACCGAGCATCAGCAACTCGCCATT
Organism: Chitinophagales bacterium; assembly: GCA_031425835.1. Lineage (GTDB taxonomy): Bacteria > Bacteroidota > Bacteroidia > Chitinophagales > Chitinophagaceae > Flavisolibacter. The sequence goes on along the minus strand of JANPKD010000025.1, from coordinate 145,021 downwards.
TTGCTTAGCCTTGTGTTAAGTATTGTTGTGGCGGTAATTGGCGTACTACCAAGTGTTTTTATTACAGCGGCTAACATTTTATTTTTTGGATTTTGGCAGGGGTTATTCATTTCTTTTTTGGGTGAGGCACTGGGTGCGGTGGTGTCGTTTTTACTGTACAGAAAAGGGTTTAAGAAAAACGTAGCAACCCGCCTGCAAAAATTTCCAAGGTTGCAACAACTGTTAATGGCCAAAGGGAACAGGGCATTTGGTTTAATTTTTTCTCTTCGCCTTCTGCCCTTTGTACCATCGGGGCTGGTAACTTTTGCGGCAGCTATGGGTAAGGTGTCGCTCATTGTTTTTGTGGTTGCCAGTTCGGTTGGTAAAATTCCTGCATTGTTTCTCGAGGGAGCTTCTGTTTATGGTATATCTCACTCCGGGGCTCCGGTAAAAATTATGTTGGTTGTTGCCGCTGCACTTATTTTTTATTTTGTGCTGCGCCCAAAAAAATTGCCTCCGAATAATTTGTGATGGAGGGGTGTAAGCCATTACGGCCTACTCATTTATTGAGCCAATGCTTGTACAAATTTCTTTTATTTGCGCTTGTAATCAATCAAATTCATTAGCACATGAAATTACTAGAAGGAAAAGTTGCCATTGTTACCGGTGCGGCCCGAGGTATTGGCGAAGGCATAGCCATAAAATTTGCCGAACACGGTGCCAGCGTTGCATTTAGTTATGTTAGTGAAAGCAGTACCGAAAAAGCAACTGCGCTGGAAGAAAAATTAGCAGGCATGGGTGTAAAAGCCAAAGCCTACCGAAGCAATGCCGGTGTTTTTACCGAATGCGAAACCTTTGTAAACGACGTGCTGAAAGAATTTGGACAAGTGGATGCCTGCGTAAACAATGCTGGTATTTCGAAGGATAATTTGCTGTTGCGCATGACGCCCGAACAATGGGATGAAGTGATGAATATTAATTTGAAAAGCGTATTCAACATGACGAAGCAGGTAATCAGGCCAATGATGAAAGCAAAAAGCGGCAGCATCATTAACATGAGTTCTGTAATTGGACTGATGGGTAATGCCGGCCAGGGAAGTTATGCTGCCAGCAAAGCGGGTATCAATGGTTTTACAAAATCGGTGGCAAAGGAATTGGGCAGTCGCAATATTCGCTGCAATGCAATAGCACCGGGTTTTGTAGAAACCGATATGACGGGTTATTTAAAGGAAGGCGAACAAAGTGATAAGTATAAAGCCGGTATTCCTTTGGGCAAATTTGGAACTACCGAAGACATTGCAAATGTTGCCCTCTTTCTTGCATCGGAGTTAAGCAGTTATGTAACCGGGCAGGTAATTAGTGTTGATGGTGGGTTGTATATGTAAACCTCACCCCAACCCTCTCCAACGAAGTTGGAGAGGGAGTAACCACCGCCACCTAAATCCTCCCAAGGGGAGGACTTTACTCCGCACATTGGCCAGCTTATTTTACCTCCACAAAAAATTTCATTCAGCTTTGTTATTGAAGATTTTTTTGGTTAACCCCAACGCTGTAAAAAAGTATTTGTCACTAATGCAACAGCTTTATGTTTTTCTTTCTGATGTAGTAATGCCAGATGATCATGGTGGCAATTGTTCGGTAGGGCTTCCATTTTTCTGCAAGTTTAAAAATATCTTCTTTGGTTAGCGATGCATCATCCTTCAGCATTTTTATCCCGTTTACCAATGCTAAATCGCCAATGGGAAAAACATCGGTGTGCCGCAGTGCGTGGATCAAATAAATATCAACGGTCCAGTTGCCAATTCCTTTTAACGCGGTGAGTTCTTTTCGCACAAATGCATCATCTGCCGTTTCAAATTTTTTTAGAACGATTTGTTTTGAAATGATGGCATTTGCAAGACCACGTACATACACAATTTTTTGCCGGCTAAAATAACAGGCACGCAAATCTTCATCACTTAAATTCAGAAATTTTTTTGGAGTAATGGTGATGCAATCTTTTAATTTTTTGTAAGCGGCAAAAGCCGAGGCTAAAGAAACCTGTTGCTCTAAAATGGTAAGCACAAGGGTTTCAAAACTGTTTGGCCGCGTCCACATTGGCGGGTAACCGTAAAGTTCAATCACGGTTTGTAAATCCTTGTCGCCTTTCACCAGCCAGTCGCAAAGCTTGTCAAAACTGCCACTATCAAATTGCTCCATATTAATTGCTAATTTAGATGAATAGAATTTTCAGTTATGAAACGCTTCCTGATACCGCTGCTGCTTATTTGTTCGGTAACCGCTGTGGCACAAAACAATTCCATTTCCGTTTCGGCTGCGGGCATTGGCGAATTGAAGCCCGGTTTGAAAAAAGCGGAATTGGAAAAATTGCTGAACCGAAAATTTATTTTAAACAACCTGGCTATTGGTAGAAACCAGGGGGGCAGGGATACGGTGCATCTCATGTACAATGGAATAGAGGCACAGGTAATTTTTCGAAAGGAATTTTATGGAAACTACACTTTTGATTTTGTGGTGATGGAAGTGATGACCAGTAATGCCGGGATAAAAACCATGTCGGGTATTGCCATTGGCGATGATGTGCAAAAAATTGTAACTACACACAATGAAGCCACCATCGAAATTCTACCCGCGTTCGAAAACAAAATAAAAAGTCAAACTCAATCGGTGCTTCGGGTACAAAACAAAAACACAAACAATGCCATGCTCTTTCATCTTGTAGATAATAAGGTGGTTGGTTTTAGCGTGGTGGCAAATGGTTGTTGAAAAAAGATGAAAAAGAAGAAAGGATCAAGGAGCCAGGATCAATACACGAGAATTAAGAAACAAGGTTCAAGAAACAAGGAACAAGTTTGCCCTCCGTAGCTTAAGCGAGAACGGAAACAAGAAACAAAAAACGAGGGTTAAGAAACACTTTTATCCACCGTCTTCGTTTTAAATTTTGCACTTGCTTCTTTTGTAAAATTGCTCACTACCAAACGGCCACTTATCTCGGCACGACTGTATAAAACACTATCCCAGTCTTCCGTTCCCTGCCAGAATATTTTTTTCATTTCGCTCATGGCTTCGGGGTTACTCGTCGAAAGACTGTTTGCCAGGCGAGATACAGATTCATCCATACTTTCTATCGTCGGGTGCAATTCCGAAAACAGTCCTTTCCTTCTGGCCCAGTCGCCGTTGCGCCACATGCCTGCATCAATTGCAAGCTGCGAAAAAGACGACAAACCTATTTTGCGTTCAATAGCAGGCCCTACTACAAAAGGGCCAATGCCCACGGCCAATTCGCTCAATCTTATATCGGCGGCTTCTACCGCAATTGCATAGTCGGCCGCGGCGGCAATACCCACGCCCCCACCTACGCACTTGCCATGTACCCGGGCAATAATCAACTTCGGACATTTGCGCATGGCATTAATTACGTTGGCAAAACCGCTAAAAAAATGGAAGCCTTTTTTTTCATCTTCAATCTGCATCAATTCATCAAAAGAAGCACCGGCGCAAAAAGCTTTTTCGCCGGCCGAGCGCAACACAATTACTTTACCTGCTTTGCTCGCACCCGCATCATGAATCTCGTTTGCAAGCGCATCCAAAATAGCCCGGGGTAATGAGTTGCTTTGAGGATGAAAAAATTCTACCGTAGTAATGGCGTTGTGTGTTTCTGTGGTTACGTAGCCGTTGATGAGGTCTTTTGACATGAGTGACAAATTTAAAAGAGTATTTACAATCCAGGTTTGTTTGTATCGTTCGATACCAAAATTAATTTAAGAGAAAGACAGAGGGCTATGCCACTCCCTTAACCTTTCCGTTTTACCATCGTCAATATTGTTGCCACCCCCACATGCTCTCCCGTTTCATCCAACATTTCTACTAGCCATTTTACAATGCCCCGTTCAATGTCATCGCCTCGTTTAAAAATTTCGGGCGTATCCGCCACACGCATATCCTGCGGAATTTTTTCTTTGCAGGTGAACTTAACCGTTAACTCAGCACCTGCATACACAGGTTTTGTAAACCGCAATTCATCAATACCATAATTTAATAGCACCGGGCCTAAGGCGCTGTCATCAACAAACAATCCCGCTGCTGCGCTCAAAATAAAATAACCATGTGCCACCTGTTTATCAAACATGGTTCCGGTAAAATCTGTTTCCTTTTTGTGCGCATAAAAATGATCGCCGCTCAACGCCGCAAACGCATCAATATCGGCGCTTGTAATTTTTCTTTTTGCAGTAATTATCTGTTCACCAACCTGCAACTCCTCATAATATTTTTTGAAGGGATGCAAGTTAGCACCACCGCCCTCCGTGTTTGGCAGGGCAGGTTTTGCATTGGGCTGATACGACTGGGTGATTGCCGTGATGGTTGTTGGCGAACCCTGTATGGCCACCCGTTGCATGTAGTGTTTTACTCCTCTTACGCCACCCATCTCTTCGCCACCGCCGGCCCTGCCCGGCCCACCATGTACCAGCAATGGTAACGGCGACCCATGCCCTGTGCTTTCTTTTGCACAATCTGCATTCAACACTAAAATTCTGCCGTGATGTGTGCCGGCACCCACTACAAAATCAGTTGCAATTTTATCATTGCCGGTAACAATGGAGCAGCACAACGAGCCGGCGCCTTTTTTTGTAAGCGCAATGGCATCGTCTAAATTTTTGTACGGCATAATAGTGCTCACGGGGCCAAAACATTCTACTTCATGCACCACGTTGTTATTAAAAGGATCGTTGCTTAATAGCAACAACGGCGAAACAAACGCACCCTTTGTTGCATCGGCGTCAATCACCTCAACACTATCGAGGGTACCATAAACAATTTGTGTGGCGGCCAGCAGTTTTTGCACTGCATTCTTAACCTCATCTCTTTGCCCCATACCCGCCAGTGCACCCATGCGTACTCTATCATTCAGGGGGTTGCCGATAGTTGTTTGCGCCAATGCTTTACCAATGGCTTTGTATGCATCTTCGACAAGATTTTCGGGCACAAAAATTCTGCGCACCGCCGTACATTTTTGTCCAGCCTTCACCGTCATTTCCTTTCGTACTTCTTTAATAAACAAATCCCATTCAATGGAGCCTGGTGTAACATCGCTACCCAAAACCAATGCATTGAGCGAGTCGGCTTCCATGTTGAAAGGCACCGATTCGGCTAAAATATTCTTGTGGCTTTTTAAAAGCAGGCCTGTTGTTTTTGAGCCGGTGAACGTAACTACATCCTGTGCCGTTACATAGTCAAGCATATTTCCTGCGCTGCCACAAATGAGTTGTAATGCACCCGCGGGTAAAATGTTTGAAGCAATAATTTCTTTTACAACCGCTTCGGTTAAAAACGAAGTGATGGAAGCGGGTTTTACCACCGCCGGTACACCGGCAAGCCAGTTAACGGCGCATTTTTCCAACATGCCCCACACGGGAAAATTGTAGGCGTTTATATGCACAGCCACACCTTCTTTAGGTACTAATAAATGGTGGGCCATAAAGCTGCCGCCCTTGCTTAAACCAATAGCATCGCCATCGGTGCAGTAGGGCAGGTCGGGGAACTTGCGGCGCAACGATGCGTTGGCAAACAGGTTACCAATGCCACCTTCAATATCAATCCAGCTATCGGCTTTGGTGGCGCCGGTTTTATAACTCACGGCGTAAAACTTTTCTTTCTTTTCCATTAAATACATGGCCAGTGCCTTCAGCATTCTTCCTCTTTCATGGAAGGTGAGTTTGCGTAAGTTTTTATTACCAACCTCACGTCCGTATTGCAAAATGCTTTCAAAGTCGAGGCCCTTTGTTGTGGCAGCTGCAATGGTTTCGGCGGTAACGGCATCAGTTAAAATTTGTCCATCGCCATCACCGTCAACCCAATTTCCCTGTATGTAATTACCTAGTTTTTTCATGATGAATTATTTGTGTTAGGGTGTGATTTTTGAATACCGTAAAACTCAGTTACTTATTTTTTGTTTTTAAAATCAACGGTATGAAAATTATACTTCTTGCTTTTAGTCTGCTGGCCGTGCAAAATAAATCGGGCTGTAAAAGTACTAATGCCGATTGTAAAGGCGAGGTGATTAAAGATTGTATGTGCACTATGCAGTACGACCCTGTTTGCGGATGCGATGGAAAAACTTATGGTAATGCCTGCATTGCTAACTGCGCCGGCATTAAAAGAACTACAAAAGGCGAATGCCCGCCGAAATAGTTATTCCAAATTGTGCCAGGTGATGCATTGCATGTTTGTGCAGGAGCTGTACGTTTTCTTCGTAGTTCAAATCGCCGAAAAAAGGATTGCGTGTGGTAAGCACTGTTTTTTTCTCAAATGCCGAAGTAAAAAAATCAATCTCCTGTATTAATTCATTGATGGCAGCCTCCATATTCTTTTGTTTTACCGGTGGTGGTATATCGGCAAGAAGCGGGTTGGGTGTGTTTGGCCGAAAAGGTTTATCACTCATCATAAACTGCCTGGCCTGCTCAAGATTTTCCGCAGGCGTGAAAACGGTTTCAATTATGGTTCGCCCCGATGCAATTTTTACGTAGTCGGAAAAATGTTCTACCATTTGCTGCAGGTTCATTTTACCCCATAGCGGCAATGCGTTGGGCGGAATTTTTGTGATCAGTTGGGGAAACTCTTTTTGCAGAAATTCTTTTTTGTCTTTGTTCATACAGCATTTGTTGGTGAGGCAATGTAATGAAATTGATAGTAGGCGGTAAGCCGGAGCCCTGCAAAAATTGCGCTTTACTTATTGCGACAACGAAGGCGGCAGTGGTTCTGCCATTCCATAAATTTGTTGGTATGGAGTACATAAGCCAGCTTCGTAAAGACAAAAAATTAGCGAAGATTATTGATGCTACGCAGCCCCCACACCAATTAAAATTTCATAAAAACATCTGCCTGCGGCTTTGCGCTTCTATTATGAGCCAGCAACTGTCTACCAAAGTAGCAAAAGTTATGTACCACCGTTTTCTCCATTTATTTGGCGATGTGGAACCAACCCCGCTGCAAATTGTGGCTATGCCATTTGAGAAGATAAGGGCAATTGGGTTGAGCAATGCAAAAGCACAATACGTGCTGAATGTGGCACAATTTGCCATTGACCATAAGCTGGATGATAAGCGGCTGAAGAAAATGAGTAACGACGACATTATTGCATTGCTTACGCAGATAAAGGGTGTTGGTAAATGGACGGTGGAAATGCTGCTGATGTTTACACTTGGCCGCGAAGATGTTTTTGCAGTTGACGATTACGGAATAAGGATGGCGATAAAAAATTTGTACAAACTTGATGACACCAACAAAAAAGAGTTTTCGGAAAAGATATTGAAGCTCTCTCAAAAATGGTCGCCCTACCGCACTTATGCCTGTATGCATTTGTGGCAATGGAAAGATGGGGAGTGAGATTTGCTGATGTGTTGATTTCTGATGAATGTGGCACAAGCAATCTTGGCAAAAATAATTGATGATGATAAATTTTAACCTCAGCCAAACCCTAAATCAGCATACGGTAAACTACCTTTTCGACAGTGCCAACCTAATTTGATCAACACACCATCCCCGAAATGGAAATAATATCTTTTTTATTTGAGCAAATAAAGGTTAGATTAGTACTGACTTTCTTCCCCCTTTGAATCTTCTTCTTTGCTTCAATTATTGCTTGCCTAAATATCAACACTTCTTCTGTTCCTTTTATGGATAACATCCGTTTGTGCTACCGTGTGAACTAACTCCGGAAGTCTGCTTTCTTAAAAAGAAACCATAAACCATTTTTTAACCAAAACATTTTTTATGAAAAAGATTTTTAGTTCTCGTCGTGCATTTTTTCAGCCCTCAATTAAAAAAGCTTTCGGTCTGTTGCTGGGTGTTTTTTTAATTCCGCTGGTAATGATGGCAACGCATTTCCGTTATGGAAATATTTCGTGGACGAACGTTAGTGGCAATACGGTGGTTTTTAAAATCCAGCAATCGTGGCGGGCAAGCTATCCCTGGGGCCAGCCAATTGCAGTTGGAAATACGATCAATATTTCAGGATCTGCACCATTTAATTTCGGAGATGGCTCACCGCTGGTTTCAATTATCCTTACCATTACATCCGTCAATGGTCCAGAAGATTGGTTTTATGGCGAAGCGACCATCGTAAAAACGTATGCTTCACCAGGTGTGAGAACTGCTTTTTGGCAAAGTGGCGACCGCATTAGTACACTACAAAATAACGCAGATGGAGCCTATCGGGTAGAAACAGTTGTTAATGTAGGAGCCGGGAATAGTTCACCGCTTGCTAACATTAATCCTATAGTAAACCTGGCCGTTGGCAATCCAACTGCATCGTTTCTGATCCCTGCCCTTGACCCCAATGGTGGCACACTGGCGTTTACGCTTGCCAATGCACTACAAGCAGCCGGAGGAAATCCATATGTTCAACCTGCCGGACTTTCAGTTAACGGCTCTACAGGGGTGGTTAGTTTTTCAACCTTTGGTAAGACAGTGGGGCACTTATATACTACACAAATTATTATTAGTGACGGTACCGCACGAACTGCATTGGATTTTATTATAAGGATTGTACCCGCTGGCAACCCGCCAGTATTTGTCTATCCGCCAACACCACCTAATGGAAGTACGCTAACAGTAGTAGTTGGCAACACCCTAACTTTTGATCTGCAAGCATCCGATCCGGATGTTCAATTGGTTACACTTTCCGGAGCGGGTGTGCCAGTTGGTGTCAGTTTTACCCCTGCCTTAGGTACGGCGGCTAACCCGGTTAACTCGCAATTTAGCTGGACACCAACCTTAGCGCAGGTTGGTAGTTATATAGTTAGTTTCCAGGCACAGGATGCAGTTGGTTTATCGGCTTTAACCAATGTAACAATACAAGTGATTTTGTGTAACATGAGTTTGAGTGTTGCACAAACCACCAACGTAAACTGTTTTGGAGATAATACCGGTGCAATTGATCTTACCATCACCAACGGCACGGCACCCCTTGATATTCTTTGGTCGAACGGCGCAACCACCGAAGATGTTTCTGGCTTAGCAGCAGGTGCCTATTCAGTAACCGTAACCGATGCCAATAATTGCGTGGAAACTATTTCGAACATTGTGATTACCCAACCAGCGGCAGCACTTTCCTTATCGGCCATTACAACCGATGTGGCCTGTTTTGGTGCAAGTACAGGTAGCATAAATCTTACCGTAAGCGGTGGAACAGGTACACCAACATTCAGTTGGTCGAATGGCGCCACTACAGAAGATATCACTGGCCTTGCAGCCGGAAGTTATACAGTTACTGTAGAAGATGAAAATGATTGTCAGGCTTCAGAAACATTTACTGTAAGCGAGCCTGCAACGGCTGTTAGCTGCGGTGGTATTTCTGTTAGTCCTAATCCAACCGTAGCAGGGCAGGCAGCAAACACTATTTTCCTTGGCTATGGTCCACAAACCGTAACCTTAACAGGTTCAGGTAGTGGCGGCACAGGAAGCCTTTCATATAGTTGGAGTAATGGTGGTACAGGCAGTGTTATTTCAGTGAGCCCAACTACCAATACCACTTATACGCTTACCATCTCAGATGAAAATGGATGTACCGCCACCTGTAGTGTGACCATCAATGTGGTGGATGCCCGTTGTGGAAGTAAACTTGATAAAGTGTTGGTTTGCCATCTTGAGGGTAATGGTACCTGGCATAATGTATGCGTAAGTTCAAATTCAGTTGCCGTACATCTTTCACATGGCGATTACTTAGGCGGCTGTGTTACAGCCCTTACAGCCGGTGCCCGCACAAAACCTGAAATAGTTGAAGAAGAAACAGAATTGGATGTTATAGCATCACCCAATCCTTCAAAAAACAGGTTTACCATGCAACTGAAAGCAACAGGAAATGAAAGAATAAACATTCGGGTTACCGATCAGTTTGGACGAGTGATAGATCGCAAAACCAATATAGCTGCCGGCACATTCCGCCTGGGAGATTCTTATAAACCAGGAATTTATTTTGTAGAAATAATTCAGGGTACAGAGCGGAAGGTTTTGAGACTGGTTAAATCAGAATAATTATCGCCCGTGTCATTTCCAAATTAGGTATTGATTGAAAGAGGCTGTCACAGATATCTTGTGACAGCCTCTTTTTATTTCTCAATACTACATAAATGATTTTAGATGCATAAATGTCTTCTTCAAATTTTACAAGTTGTAAAATTTTTTTTTATTGATAGTAGCATCTCTCCCGAAGTTTTATAACTTAGCCACTCCTTTCCTCTAACGGAACAATCCGGCTTGCTTTTTTACCCCACTGAAATCTTTATAAACAACTTTACAAACTAATAAACCAACACTTTACCAGTGGACGAAAATCATATTTTAGATGAGATGGCGAAAGAGAATAATAGGAAGATTCATGAAGCCATGGTTCAGTTTCTTGGGCACGAACCCAATGAATTGGATAAAAAAGAATTCAGGGTGATGCACGGCCTGGGCGAAACAAGTTTGTACTACCAAAACACGCTGGTTACCGTTGTGAAAAACGAGGTAAAAGATGACAGTTCTTATGCCTGATGTTCACAGTTCAACAAAATATACTCTCGGCATTTTTCAAAAAACTTTCATCAATAACAGCACCAAGCCCCGGTACATCAGGCAGGTGAAGTAAGCCATGCTCTTTATACAACAAGCCGCCAATTACAGGGTCTTGTGTAAACATAAGGGGTGTATCAAAATCGCAGTGGTGAATATTGTTGTTGGCTAAGGCTAAATGCGCAGCCGCAGTCATACCCAACCTCGATTCCATAAAGCCACCTACCTGCATTTCCATACCGGCTGCCTCACCCAATTTTGCTATTTGCAAGCCTTTGTAAAAGCCCGACGATTTACCCAATTTAATATTGAACATGGTACATGCTTTTAACGCAATCAACCGTTCGGCATCATGTTCATCACCACAACTCTCATCGGCCATAATGGGTATGGGCGATGCTGCTGAAACTTTTGATAAATCCATAAAACGATAACGGCTGATAGGCTCTTCGCAATGTTCAATGTTATAAGAAGCTAAAGCTTTCAATACCGCTACAGCAATATCGGCGGTTTGCCACCCCTGGTTGGCATCAATACGCAGCGGGTGTGTGTTGCCAATACCTTCCCTTATGGCCTTAATGCGGGCAACATCTTTTTCCAGTGCCTCGCCCAATTTTACTTTAATAGCAGGGAAACCCTGTTGCTGAAAACGAATGGCATCGCTTTTCATTTTTTCCGGTGAGCCAATGCTTACCGTCATGTCTGTTTCAAGTATTTTATTTTTTTGTCCTCCCAAAAACTGGTAGATGGGGATACCGGCATGTTGCGCTGCTATGTCATGCAATGCAATGTCGAATGCACTTTTTATGCTCGTGTTTCCATAAATGGTTTTATCCATGGCGGCCATGCAGCCTGCAATGTCAAGAGCATTTTTCCCTTTCAACACTTTGGCAAAATATTGCGCTACTATAAAACAAGTGTCAACACTTTCGCCGTTGATTGACATGTACGGGCTGCATTCACCGTAGCCAATACAACCGTCCGCTGTTTGCAGTTTTATAATCACATTCTGCACATCATGGATAGTGCCTAATGAAATAACAAAGGGTTCTTGCAGTGGAATAAAAAGCTTGTAGATCTCTGTTGATTGTATAGCCGTGCGTTCATTCATAAAATTTCAATAGGCCATAAAGTTAGGGTTAGCTGTAACTCAATTGCGGGCGAAGATTCTTATTCAGGTATAGCATCTCCAATCAGCAGGCGTAGACCAAAGCTCAAGGAAAAAGCTTTTGGGAAAGCGGCATCGGTATGCAAAAAGGGTGACTGAAAATGTGAGAGTGGCAGGGCGGTGCGTAAATCGAGGTACAAAAACATTTGCCCGCCAAGTGGCCGCTCGGCACCCACACCTAAATCAAGCGTTAGCTTATTAAAACTCCCCGAACCCTGCACGGGTGTTGCGGGCAATTTATACAAAGCCGTATCGGGCAATGGGCTGTAGCTGTTTTCGGCCTGGATAAACAATAAACCGAAACCCGCCATACCGTAGAAATTCCATTGCTCTTCATCATTGTAAGCACCTTGTATGTAGCGCTTCCAGCCCAGCGAAATTTCGCGGAGGCGCAAACCGCCATTAACTGTATAACGCAATTGTGCCGGCGTGGTAGCTGGTTGTTTTGCGGTGGCGGTATAGCTGTTTGAAAATTTGCCGTTGTTGTAATAAACCAACCAGGCATAAAGGCTTTGTTTTTTAGTGAGATGAATTTGCCCCTGCACGGTTTGACCAATGGCACCAAATTTTTGGCCGCGGGTAAAGTTGCGCAGCACCGAAAAATCGGTGGCGAAGCTATAGCGCAACTGGGCAGCCGAAGTAAGATGGAGTAAGCAAAGGGATAATGAAATGAGTAGTGATTTTTTCAAACAGTTTTTTGTTTGGGTTAAAGATAAAGGTGGATGGTGTAAATAGTGTTGCTTGTGGAGACACAACCAACACCACAAATGGTGCTGGTGTAAGTGAAGTGAATTGTGGAATCCGGGGATTCGGACAGAATGCCTGGTATGATGTAATGTCGATTGAGGTTGATTTTTGAACACGGGTGACACGGGTTGTCCGAAGCCTCGGACGGATTATCACAGATTTATTTTACTTCGGAAAACGGGAATTTGCTCACACATTTCTAAAAGGTTTTTCTGCGCAGCAGAACAAAATCCCCGCCTGAACGGACGGGCAGGCGTTACAATCTATTCATCCGTGTTACCCGTGTTCTTGTTTTTTGCAAAACCATGAGAACCTCGCACCGGGGTTTCGTATTTCACAATCTTCCTTAAATATCTCCACTCCTAAAAAATGGGCAAACAAATGAATGCCTGCCCATTTTTATTGAACGCTAATTTTAGTTTTTATCATTTGCAATTCACCATAAACCCGCCGTTTCCCTTCGCCCCTGAACCTTGTTTCTTAATTCTTATTTGCTTACTTCTTACATCCTACCTCCTACTTCTTCCTCACCTCCTAATCGTCAATTCCTTAATAATATTTTGTGCGCCCCCTAGTTTATCTACACACCAAAGCACATAGCGAATGTCAACACAAATGGTGCGGTTTAAATCTTTATCAAACGCCAGTTTATGACTGAGGGCTTCGTAGTTGCCATCAAAGGCAAGGCCTATCAATTCGCCATTGCCGTTGATTACCGGCGAGCCCGAGTTACCACCCGTAATGTCGTTGGTAGTAATGAAGCCAACAACCAAATCGTTTGTACGCAAATCTTTGTACTGACCATAATCCTTGGCTTTAATCTTCTCCACGGCATTGGCGGGTAAATCAAATTCATAATCACCCGGCTTGTATTTTTCCATCATACCCTTTGCTGTTGTTACATAATCGTAGCTCACTGCATCGCGGGGTTTATAATCATCTACCCTACCATAACTCACCCGCATGGTAAATGTGGCGTCGGGGTACATAACTTTTGTAGGGTTTTGTTCCATCACACCTTTTAAATACAGGCGGCCCCAGTCGTTGTTTTTTGTGTTGAATTGTTGAAACAGCGGTAAATATTTTCCCTGGTAATTACGTAAAAGGGTATTTGATAAATTATACGCGAGGTCTTGCTGCAGTGCATTTGCATCCGGCGTTCTTACAAAAGCATTCCATTTGTTATCATCCAAAATCATGGTGTTGTTGAAAACCGCCTCAGCATATTTTTGATAGGTTGATGCTTTATCCAAACTACCATACTCGTTACGAATTGCGGTGAACAAACCTTGCGGCTGCTGTTCCTTAGGCACATCGTTGTAATACATCTGCAACATGGCGCCAACTATATTTAAATCCGACGCACGGTTTTCGTTTTTAATAAAATTTTGCCGCGAGGCATTAGCGGCATCAACCGCTTTTTTTATATCGGCCGATGAAACACCGGGCTTAACAAAAGTGTTTTCCAAATTTTGCAGGCTTGCAGCAAAGGCCAGTAGAGGCGAACCCAGTACACCTTCGGTTATGTACACGCGGTGCAATGCGTAAGGCCGCCACGCATCGTAAGCAGTTTGCAAATCGGTAAAAATCTTCTGGTACTCTGGTTTTGTTGCAGCCCATTTATTAAATGCTTCTTCGCTTTTTCTCTTCTGGCCATACACATCATACTTCAGCAATTGTTTTGTTTCGCCATCATAAAACTTCCAGTAGTTGGCAATGCCTGCATAATCGGATGATAGCTGCAGCTTTGTAGCCGCATCTTTTTTCATTTCCTCGAACATGTATTTCAATCGCATGTCGCGCAGCTTTACCAAGGTTGGGTTGTTGATGTCGGTTGCCAGCTTAACCCCATACGACGACTCGTAACGATTGGTGCTGCCGGGGTAACCCCAGGTCATGGCAAAGTCGCCATCTTTTACACCTTTTAATGAAACGGGTAAATGCCATTTTGGTTTGAAGGGAACGTTATCGCCACTGTAGCGGGCGGGTTTACCTTCCTTATTTGCATACACACGAAAGATGGAAAAATCGCCGGTGTGGCGGGGCCATTCCCAGTTGTCGGTATCGCCACCAAATTTGCCGATCGACTCGGCGGGTGTGCCCACCAACCGAACGTCGCGATAAATTTGATAGACAAAAGCAAGGTATTGGTTGCCCTTAAAAATGGGCGAGATGCGGGTTTCAATTGCATTGGCAGTATCCGACAATCGTTTGTTTATTGCCGCCAGTACAGCGGTTTGCCGTGCAGCTCTGTCGGCACCCATCAAACCTTTCAAAGAGTCCTGCACTTCTTTTGTAACATCATCAATGCGCAATAAAAACTGCACCGATAAATTGCCGGGTATTTCTTCGCCAAAACTTTTTGCATAAAAACCGTCGCGCAAATAGTTTTTTTCAACCGTGCTGGCGTTGGCAATGGCGCCGTAACCACAGTGGTGGTTGGTAAAAATTAATCCCTGCGCACTAACCATTTCGCCGGTGCAACCGCCGCCAAAAATAATGATGGCATCTTTTAACGATGCTTTGTTCATGCTGTACAACTGTTCTTTAGTAAGCTTCAGTCCTTTCTTCACCATATCGTTATACACCTGCTGGCCCAGCAGCATAGGCAGCCACATGCCTTCGTCGGCAGCGGCTTTCATTACTAAGGAAACACTGAGGATGAATGCTAAAAATAACTTTCTCATGTTCATATCGTTTTTTAAAGTGTTTGAAACATTAGTAAGCAGATTGTGGTGACACAATCTGCAGCAATCGGCGACACATTTTGCGGCAGTGAAATTTTTATAATGGTAAAGCCACAACAGGCCACTAAAATTAGTGACGACAAACGTAGCTAAAAAAGCCACGCCGCCAAAAACAGTAGTGAGCTGATTGTTGTATTTTACCACCCTAATTGTTTTTATGAAATTGACACCCCTTGCCTGCCGCCTGCTTTTTATTTTGTTGATCATAAATGGTTGTAAAAAGGAAACACCTCCACCTAATACACCCCCCCCACCAACACCTAACCCCGTTCCATCGTGCATCAGCAACAGTACACCTGCTGCAGCGAGTATTGTAAATGCCGGGGCAACGGTAACCCTTTCGTGGACTGCCGCAACCAATGCCACCAGCTACGATGTGTATTTGGGAACAACTTCAACCCCTACCGCAACTATCGCAACAAATGTTTCGGGTACATCCTTTTCGTACACGGTACCAGCAACGGCCAATGCAGTTTATTACTGGTATGTGCTGCCAAAAAACAGTACAGGCACAGCCACGGGCTGCACGGGGAGTGTTACTTCATTCACTGCGGTTTCTATTCAAACACCGGCACCTTTTGGTTTTTACGTGGTGGGTTATTTTCCATCGTACCGCAGCCTGGCCGATATACCCGATGTAAAGTTTAGAATGTGCAACGTGGTTAACTATGCTTTTTTTGGCGTAAACGCGGGCGGCACACTAACCGTAAACAACCCAACACTGGTGCCGCAGTTTATTACCAAAGCAAAGACCAACAACGCCAAAATTTTTATGAGTATTAACGATGGAACGGGCGATGGCAAAACAAATTTTAAAAGTATGGCTGCTACTGCTGCAGGGCGAAATGTTTTTATAAAAGATGTAATGGCCAAAGTGGTTCAGTATGGTTTTGATGGTGTTGATGTTGACTGGGAGTTTCCTACAACAAGCGATGGAACCGATGTAACATTTACGGCATTGATGAAAGAATTATCCGACTCGCTGCACCGCGATGCGAAGTATTATTTAACCGCCGCCATTACTGCCGGCAAGTATGCAGGTGGCATACGCGATGCGGTGAAGGCCGAAGTATTTGGCTACACCGATTTTTTAAACGTGATGGCTTACGATGATTTTAATACCACCGTGCCTTATAAACACCATAGCGATTTAGCCTTGGCACAAACCTGTATTAACTACTGGCGCAACACACGTGGTATGCCCAAAGAAAAATTGGTGCTGGGTTTTCCGGCATATGGCCGGCCATCGGGTATTACACAAAGCGGAACCATACTGGCCTACAAAGACATACTTGCAAAAGGCGGCAGTCCGCTGTCCGACTCGGCAATTGTAACCAATGGAAGTTTTACCAACTACACAATTTATTACAATGGCCAACCTACCGTAAAACTTAAAACCAAATTAGCACAGGCCCAGGGCAACGGCGTAATGATGTGGGAGAAATGGCACGACGCAATGGATGGAAACAGTTTGCTGAAGGCGGCTTGTGATACTATTGGCAGAGGGTATTGAATGAGCAACGGGAGAAAAATCGATCAAACACAGAACCGTCCAATCCACTTGTTATGATTTTGATTCCAAATCAAAATCGAATATTTCCGTATCAAATCGTATCACCGATACATCAAAACCAAATCAATCGGTCCAAACCTCCCCGAACGCAATCTCCACCTCACAACCCTGCGATAATAGAAATGAAGAAATACGAGCCTGCTCCTGGTATTGGTTATTCACCAATTGAAAAAACTCAATCGATGTTTTATCGGGGTCGGCCATGAGGTAATATTTTACGCCACATTGTTCGTACAATTTGAATTTGGTATTGCGGTCTTTCATTTTGGTACTGTCCGAAAAAATTTCAACAATTAAAACCGGTGGTATGCGCAGGTGATCGTTTAGGTTAATATTTCCGCAGGCAATCATTACATCGGGCCGCACAATTGTTTGTTCATCAATAATCCAATCTGTACCCGCTAAAATTTTAAATTGGGATTGGTTTTGTTTTCCTTTTATTCTATCACTGAATGCAAATAAGAAGTTTGTAACCGCCAATTGATGTTTAGTAAATGGTGAAGGACTCATAGCATACGCATAGCCACGAATCAATTCCCAATCGCCCTGCCATTGCTGGTAATCTTTGTAACTGTAGCTGGGTATTTGTTCTAATGGTAACATGCAATTAAAGGTAGCTAAATGGGTCTAGGGAATGGCGCACAACTGCTCTTAAAAGATTACTCTTTCCGCCATCAAATATTACTAGCGAAGTATAAAGTCAACAAGTCATCATGCTAAAAAGACAAACCTTCCTCTTTCCTGATTCAAATTTTTGAACCCTTATTTTTACAGCTAACAATAGAAAATGGAGTTTTTTTCTAAACGGAGCAGGTACTGGCGGTTCCGCCCATATTTTTGGCCGGCAGATGCAAGAAGATTATACCTGCATTATTACAAAGGGGCTAACAGCGCTTATTTAGACGAGTATAAAACAACCATTCAACTACGACAAAACACAGAGGATTTTATTACCCTGAAGGAAATATTTGAAAGCCGCATTTATGATGTGGCGCTTCCGTTTACTCCTAAAACAATTTTAGATGCCGGCGCCAATACCGGATTAGCAACGGTGTTTCTTAAAAAAAAATATCCTGAGGCGAGTGTTGCATGCCTGGAAATAGAAGAAAACAATTTTACAATGTTAAAGCAACATACCAGCACACTTACAAACGTGCGGTGCATCAAAAAAGGCCTGTATCATAAAAATTGTTTTTTAAATGTTGCAGATATCTCTCAGAATTCCAACGCCTACACAGTAGTTGAAACGAGTACCCCAAACGAAAACTCCATTGAGGCTATTACGGTTGATGGGTTGATGAAAGAGATGGGATGGGATGACATTGATTTACTAAAAATGGATATTGAGGGAGCGGAGAAGGAAGTATTTGAAGGAGATGTTGCCGCATGGCTGCCGCATGCAAAAGCTATGATGATTGAAACACATGACCGTATGAAGAAAGGTTGTTCCCGCGCCTTGTTCGACGCCATTCGTGATTACAACTTTGATTTACTGACGAGTACTACAGGCACACTTGTTTTTGTAAAGGCAACGAGTATGGAGTAACAATAGATGCAATGTGCAGAAGTGTTTTTCTTTATGAAGTGTCCTGGATTATGTTTGACCAATCGCGATGAAGGAATCTTGAAACGATTAGCTGTTTGTAGGCCGCACCAATGGAATATTGAAGATTAATTTTAGTGCCGATTTCAATCTTTTCCGCCCGATGTATTTCTGTTCCTTTTCCAGCTTATGGTATTCTTTTAAAAGAAGGGTGATGATTTTTACTGAGTGTTTAGAGTAAATGTAATGACGACTATCTGCCAGCATTTCGGGTGTAATGCCGCGGCTCATAGACGCGGGGAGCCATCGGTAATAAAAACAAAGTTCGTTGAGGTAGTAAAACTTTTTACCCGCAACATAAGCATGCATCCAGAATTCCCAGTCTTCGTGTATCATGCGGGGCATTGAAGGATCATACCCCTTCACCGCTTCCCAAACAGACTTGCGATAAAGTGCACAGGCATCAATGCGGTTGTCAATGAGCATGTTGCCAAAATCAAATGGACCTACTTCAACAAACTGTTCTTTAGCGCCAAAAAATTGAGTGTCTCCATAAACTATGTCTGCATCCGCGTTCTGGTCTAAAATAGCGATGGCCTTTGTGAGATAATTTTGATGTAACCGATTGTCGCTGTCAAGAGGTAAAATGTATTTTCCTTTTGCCACACTTATCCCATTGTTGCGGGCTGCGGATAAACCCTGGTTTTGCTGGTTGATGACATGATATCCTTTTTGTTGAAGTTCCTTTAGCTTGTTTATGGTAAATGTATCTGTAGATCCATCATTGATAATGATAACTTCAATATCGGTGGCTTTTATATCAGTAATGCTTTGTAAAGCCTCGTCAATATATGCACCGTGGTTATAGCAAGGGATGATGATGGAAACTATTGAACCGCTCATAAATTGCGTTTGAAAAGCAAGCAAACTAAATCATTTTCTGTATGAGAGTTGGAATAGCGTAAAACAACCGATGTGCTCTGAAATGTTGCGGCACATCCGCGTAACCTTCCACAAATTAATCGAACGCCCAACGAAAGGAATATTTAAGATGTGAGAAGATGCCAACTTTTCTTCGCTTGTGGTAAAAAAAAATGCGGCGATGTTTTAGCACAAAAAAAAAGAATTGCCAACGTTTCCATTTAGAATCCAGCTCAGTCATAAAAGTATAAGCTGTTTCTCCAAACAACCTGTCGTCGGATTTCAGTTCTTTCAATGTCAAAAATTTCCGAAGCTGTGTACTTATAAGCTGGCGGTAAAAAACATAATCACGTTTTGTGGTTCCCGATTGCTGAACTGTTATGTTTTTGTGATGTACACGTTGATAAACCAGTACTTCGTCAACAAAATCTACCCCCCCATTTAGTGTGGCTACAATGGCCGCCCACCAATCGTAAAAAACATTTTTTTCCAAAGGTAGAATTTGCGGTAAAAAAGAACGGCGCAGCATCATTGCATGGCCACTTACGGTGTTTACAATAAATAATTTTCGTGTTTCGCCTCCTTCAAAACGTTCGTACAAGTGCCGATATTTATTATAGGTTGGTAGCTCTTCTTCAAACCGCTGCGAGTCGCAGTGAATCACCGGCATCTGCGGATTCCACTGATCAATCATCTTCTCAATTTTTTGATGATGCCAAACATCATCCTGATCGGCAATAGCTATCACTTCACATTGTGCCGCTTCAAGGCCCTGTTGAAAATTAAGATTGTAGCCTAAGTTGACAGGGTTTTTATGTAATCGTATAATTGTGTGTCGCTGTGCATACTCTGTTAGTATTTCAAAAGTCCGGTCGGTAGAGCCATCATCAAAAATTAAAAATTCGGTAAGCGGATAGGTTTGTGCAAGTATGCTATCGATTTGTTCTTTTAAAAATTGCTCACCATTGTAGGTACACATAACCAACGAAACAGAGGGTTGCCATTTTTTTTTATCGTTAATAGTATCCTCCATTTTCCAATAGCTTATTTAATTTTTGCTGTTGCATTTTCCATTGCTGTTATCCGCTCTATAAAAAAACGTGCAGGATGTTTTGGATATTTTTTTTCAAAAGCATTAAAAGCATCAAGGCCCATCTGCGGCCAGGTATTTTTTACCCGCCAGGCTTTTTCTAAAGTACCCGCCACCTCGTCAACAGAAGCATTGGTACAAATAAATCCGCTTACACCATCCTCTACCCAATCGGGTATGTCGCCAACTGCACTAGCCAGCACGGGCCTGCCGCAAGCCATTGCCTCCATCACAACAATCGGCATGGCATCCATCTTTGTCATTTGACAAAGTACATGTGCAGTAGTAAGCACCTGTTCTACATTTTTCGTATGACCGTTTAAAAAAACCCTCCCTTCCAATTTCAGCTGTTGGATAAGTGCCTGGAGTTTTTCCCTGTCTTTTCCCTCGCCATACAAATGCAGTTCCCAATTTCTGTTTTGCCATTGGGGGGCGGCAAACCCGGCAATCAAAATGTCCTGGGCTTTTCGTACAGTGTCTAATGCCGCCACCGATACAAAAACATAGTTGCCGTTGTGTAATAAAGGCCAGGGTTTTGCTGCACCGGATGGTGTAAAGGTTATTGGGTTAATCAACACTTCGGCGTTCGGGATCTTTTCGTTCATCATTCTTTCCAACAAGTGGCAAATGCGTGCAGATGCAAAAAAATTTTTGCTTGCGTGTTGCATCCAGGTTTTTAATCTTGTCAAACTCTTATGGCCTATTTCCTGGTTTGCCCTGTAATTATGAAATAGTAATGAGTAATTGTCGAGCCTTTCCCAAACATTTTTCCAGGTGCTGTAACCCAACTCAAATTCGCCCTGGTTAATTACAACATGATCGTAAGTTTCAAATGGAACGCTTTTTAAAAAGTTTGGAACGTTTATTTTCTTGTTGATTTTATTTTCAATCTTCTCCTTCAAAGAACGTTTTTGTTTCCCTTTGTTGGGGATCCAATAAATTTTTGCGCCTGCATTTTCCAGCCTTTTTAATTTCAGCTGCTTTCCATCGTCTTCATAAACCAAACAACCTACTTTGTAGTTGCGCTCTATACTATATAGAGCTGCGCTATACCATAATTCTTCGCTGCCACCCCAGGAGTCACTATTCATAAGTGATATAAAAAGAATTGACTCCATATAATTACTGCTGCCGGGAAATAGATTTATCCTTCACGTTTACAAATACTGATTTACCCCCTGTTCTGCAAATTTTGTTTTTTGCAGCACCGCTTCATTCATTTTTTCGGTGTTCGATTTTTCATTCGCTTTCGAAACCTCCTTATGAAACAAATGATAAGTGATGCCACCCATCTTCAAAAATTTTTTCTGCACGCCTGCATTAATTAATCGTATGGCCAACTCACTATCCTCCCGGCCCCAGCCGGTAAAACTTTCGTTGTAGCCATTCACTGTTAGTAAATCTTTTTTCCAGAAAGCCATGTTGCATCCCTTTACATAATATTTATTGCCACCTTTTATTTTGTAACGGGTGGAGAGTAGCTGCCGCAATATGCGGTTGCGAAACTTGTTGAAATAATTTTTGCTTCCCTTGTTGTGTTTTTGCACGTTGATGGATTGGTGGGCAAACAACGCTTCTGAAGTTTCTTTTGACAGCAGCACACGGCTACCCGAAATAAAGAAGCCATGCTCTGCAATGTGCAAATGATCGGCAATAAAATGCGCATGCAAAATTAAATCGCCATCAATTTGAATGATGTATTCATGAGCGGCTTTGGCAATAGCACGGTTGCGTATTTTGGCCAATTGAAATCCTTCATCGGGCTGCCACACATGTACCACCGGCACAAGGCAACTGCTTGCAAAATTTTCAACCAGTTTTTTTGTGTCTTCTTTCGAACCATCATCAGCTACAATAATTTCGGCAGGCATTACTGTTTGTTGCAACACACTTTTTAAACAAAGCGCCAAAGCCGCTGGCCAATTATAGGTTGAAATAATAAGCGTACAGTTTTTCATAGCAGGGTTGATGCAAATTGATACAAATTAAAGCCGGGTTTTTGTGCTGCTGCGGTAATGTTTTCTAAAAGTGTTTTTCTATCAAGCCCACTCATTTTTTTCTTCTGAATAATTTGCCAGGCCCGCTCGGCCAGCAGCCAATATTTTTTATCAGATGAATGCAGTTGATTGAAGGAGATGTCAATAGCCGTATACAATTCCCCCAATCCTTTTTGCTCGTTGGCTACGGTTTTTATTATCGGTATTTCATTTTCATGCGTTGAGAATGACGGGGCCAGCATTTGCCGTAAATTTTTTACAAACGTTTCGGCGCCGGGCCGGTCGGCTTTGTTTACCACAAAAATATCTGCTATCTCCATCAGCCCCGCCTTCATGGTTTGCACTTCATCACCACCCTCGGGTACAAGCACCACCATGGTTACATCGGCAAGGCCGCTAATCTCCACTTCGCTTTGTCCCACACCAACGGTTTCAACAATAACAAAGTCAAAGCCGGCGCATTTTACCAGTTCGGTTATTTCAATAATTTTTGGATGCAAACCACCCATTGCACCACGTGTAGCTAACGAGCGAATAAAAACTTGCGGGTGCAAATACCATTCACTCATTCTTATTCTATCGCCCAACACCGCCCCCAAATTAAATGGCGAGGAGGGATCAACACAGAGCACCGCTACTTTTTTTCCATTGCGAATGAGCTCTCCAATTAGTCCATCAACCAACGTGCTTTTGCCCGCACCCGGCGGCCCGGTAACACCGATAATTTTCGCTGCTTTATTTGATGGTAATGAAGCCAGCATTTCTTCGTAACCCTGTTGTTCGTTTTCTACAAAAGAAATAGCTCTTGCCAATGCTTTAATATCGCCCTGATGTAATTGTTTCAGCAGTTGTTGCCACATGTGTGATTTCTTGTTTCAATTATTTTTGCGAGGCGACACAAAAGACTCAAGGCAAAAGACTCAGGAATATACTCCCCGCTTTCGATTAGGTTACGACGGGCAAGCAAACTCCAAACTCCTCATTGTATGTTTACAAAAATATGGTTATTAACATTGAAACATTTTCGAGACGGACACTGATTTTGTGTACGCTACTTTCTATGCTTGCAGGCTTATTTTTTTCAAGAGCACTGCTTTCCATAGCCATGATTTTTTTTATTGCGGCCACTACATTTCATCCAAGAATAGGAAAGCAAATAAAATCTTGTTTTAAAAATCCCTGGTTGGCTGCGCTTACCATTTTGTTTTTCATTCCATTCATTTCGGTGTTGTGGAGCACTGATAAAAATTTATGGGCTGCTGCGGTGCAAATAAAATTGCCTTTGCTTTTTTTTCCAATTGCCTTTGCTGGTAGCTGGCAACTAACACAGCGACAATGGAAAATTATTTTTGGATTTTTTTTGTTGCTCATTTGCGGCGGCTGTGCCTGGAGTCTTTTGCAGTACTTTGAAAACACACAAGCCATAAACGAAAGTTATTTAAAGGCAAAGTCAATAGCCACACCATTTGAAAACGACCATGTACGATTTAGCTGGCTGGTGGCCGTGGCAGGAGCGGTTACCATTTTGCTCATCGAAAAAATGAGGCACGATTTACGGCGTATTATTTTAATTGCGGTCGCAATATTTTTAATTGTTTACCTGCATATACTGTCGGCCCGAACCGGTTTGCTTTGCCTGTACTTTTTTATACTGTTGTTTGTAGTTCGCTTGTCCGCCCTTGCTTCCACCGTGGTTCACCCCGAAGCTTCGGGACTGGGAGCTAAAAAAGTGAAGGCGGTAGGCTTGTTTATTTCAAACAAAAAAAAGTGGTTGCTGCCTATTGTTATAGCATGTGTTGCATTACCGGTATTAGCCTGGTTGCTGTTGCCTACGTTTCAAAATCGGGTAAGTTATATGCTGTACGATTTTTCGTTTATAAAAAATCAAACCTACCAGCCGGGCAGTAACGATGGTGCAAGAATGTTTTCGATAAAAGCGGGGTGGCACATTGTAACACAGCAACCAATTTTGGGTGCCGGTGCCGGCGATGTGAAGACTGAAACTAATAATTGGTACGTAGCCAACGTACCCGGTATGTTGGCCACAGATAAATTGTACCCAAGCAGCGAGTGGCTAATGTTTGGTGCGGTAGCTGGTTGGGTGGGCATTTTTCTTTTTACGGTTATTATGTTACTGCCCCTGGTACTTAAAACAATGCGCCGGCATTTTTTGTTGGTGGCGGTAAACAGCATGGCAGCACTTTCTTTTTTGTTTGATATTGGATTGGAAGTGCAGTTTGGTGTTTTCGTTTACATTTTTGTTGTATTATGCTGCTATAAATGGCTTTTGTTTCAAAAAGATTTTGAGCCAACAAAATGACTGACCCTTTTTCCATTGTAATTATTTGTAAGGATGCTGCAGCAACTATTGGGCGTACGCTCCAAAGTATCGAGGGCATGAGCGGCGATGTTGTTGTGTATGATAACGGCAGCACTGATGAAACTATAAAACTGGTGCAACAATTTAAGGCGCAACTCTACACCGGCGCATGGTTGGGCTTCGGTCCCACACGGCAAAAAGCGGTTAGTTTCGCAAAAAATAGCTGGATACTTTTTGTTGATGCCGATGAGGAACTAACGCCAGCTTTGCGTGATGAAATAATGCAGCTAAGGCCAGCGAACAAAAACCAGGTGTTTGCCATTTTGCTTCACCACCACATTGGCATTAATGAACTAAACCGGGGCGAGTGGCAACACGACTACCGCATTAGATTGTACAACAAAAACACAGCGCACTGGAACAACCGCAGCATTCACGAGAAACTATTGCTGCAACCCAATACGCAAGTGCAGAAGTTAAAAAATAAAATGTTGCACTATCCGGCGCTGAGTATTATTGCCTTTGAAAAAAAGATGGATAACTATGCGCTGCTTACAGCAAAACAATTTCAACTCGAAGGCCGAAAAGCCGGTTGGATCAAAAAGAACATCAGCCCCGCTTTTAGTTTTGTGCTCAATTATTTTTTGAGGCTTGGCTTTTTAGATGGTGCAACGGGTTATGCCGCTGCCAGTATCTTACGCAGGTACACTGCCAAAAAATATCAACTACTGCAACAATTAAATGATGGGCTTCGGCAATAGTTTTTTCGCCACGAGTACCACGAATTTTCACGAAGGTTTTTTATTACGCTGCTTCGTCCACCTGGGCGGCGGTTCCTTGCACCGGCTCTATTTCCTCCCATTACGGCAGCGTTTTTCAAACTTATCATTCGTGTACATTTGTGCCATTTGTGGCAATTACCTGCCGCAGATACATTGCACCAAATTTGCAGCAACAATAAAGCATGACCAATTTCATTCCTATATTTCCTTTGGGCATTGTGGTTTATCCCGGCGAAGCGCTGAACCTGCACATTTTTGAACCCCGCTACAAACAACTGATTACGGAATGTGTTGCCGAAAAAAAACCATTTGGCATTCCATCAATAATAGAAAGCAGGCTACAGGATTTTGGTACAATGGTATTGGTTGATGAAGTAAGCAAGGTGCACGATAATGGTGAGATGGATATTAAAACCCGGGGCCAAAAGGTTTTCAGGATACTGGAGGTTGTAAAAGAAATTCCCGAAAAATTGTACAGCGGCGCCATTGTAAATTACCCGCCCAACCACATGCACGGGAGCGCCGAAATAATGCAACGCATGGCTGCTGCAATCAGGCAGTTATACAAGTTTTTAAATGTTGACAGAGACTTTAAAAAAAGAGACGAGGAACTTACCTCTTACGATGTAGCACATCACATTGGCTTAAGCCTGCAGGAAGAATACGAACTTTTGAACCTGATGTATGAGCGGCAGCGACAGGAATATTTAAAAAGACATTTGGCAAAAGTATTGCCCATGCTTTCCGAAATGGAGTTGCTGAAAAACAAAGTAAAACTGAATGGGCATTTCAAAAATTTTGAGTCGTTTAATTTTGAGCAATAGCGGGGCTTGTGATAAGTAGTGCGTTTAACTTGTAAACTTGTAAACTTTGGAACTTAATACTGCAACCCGTACGCTCTGCTTAGACTTTGGCAACACACGGCAAAAACTAGCCCTCTTTGAAGACGATGGGATAAAAGAGATTGTAGTACTCACTAACCCTGTTGAGGAACTAAAAACCATCATTGAAAAATACAACCCGCAACGATCCATTTTATCATCGGTTATTACACACAGCATTGAACTTGAAAACCTACTAAAGAGCCACACTGCTTTTCATAAACTCACTCATTTTTCAAAACTACCCTTTAGTATTCCTGTTGGCAAACCCGAAACCGTTGGTGCCGACAGGCTGGCGATTTGCGCCGCAGCGGTTCATTTTTTTCCACAGAAAAATAACCTGGCTATTGGTTTGGGTTCCTGCATTACCTACAATTTTATCAACCAGTTTCATGAGTTTATAGGTGGCTCCATATCTCCCGGAATGGAAATGCGCTTTAGAGCCATGCATGAGTTTACGGCACAGCTGCCGTTGGTAAAAGGCCATTGGAATGTGCCGCTTGTTGGCTATGATACAGTTACTAATTTGCAAGGTGGAGTAGTGCTTGGTATGGCAAAAGAAATGGACGGCATCATTGATTTATACAGGGAGAAATGGGGGAACTTTAACGTGCATTTAACCGGGGGTGATGTGGCAATATTCCGACCCCATTTGAAAAACCAGATATTTGCAGACCCCGATTTAATTTTTAAAGGTTTGTATGCAATTAGCCAGATTAATGATGCTTAAAAATTCCATTTCCCCGTATAGAAATTTTGTTCTTTTTCTTTTTCTTTTGTCTTCGTTTATCGCAACTGCGCAAAGTAATTCTCCTTATTCCCGGTATGGCCTCGGCGACCTGGTGCCAACAACAAACATAACTACCCGCGGTATGGGTGGTATATCGGCGGGTTTTTCCGACTGGTACTCCATTAACTTTAATAACCCCGCATCTTACGCAGGATTTTATGCTATTAAAGAAACAAAATCAAACAAGCTTCAATACGGTAGGGTAATTTTTGATGCAGGAATTAATTTAGAAAATCGCACACTCATTGCACCTAATACACCGCAAAGCTTTACCTCTTCCGACGCCATCTTTTCTTACATACAAGTAGGTATTCCATTGAAAAAAAATTGGGGGCTTAGCTTCGGCCTGCGCCCGGTTTCAAGAATCAGTTATAAAATAAACAAGGCCGAATTACTGAGTGGCACTAGCGGTCCGGTTGACAGTATCATTACACAGTTCAATGGCAGCGGGGGTGCGTTTTTACCCACGGTGGGTACCGGCTTTTCTATTGGCCGCCTGAGTGCCGGTGTAAATATGGGTTACCTGTTTGGACGCCGGGAAATAAGTACCCGCAGGGCATTCATCAACGACTCGGTGAGTTACTACGCATCCAACAGTGCAAACAATTCTTCGTTTGGCGGATTGTTTTTTAATGCAGGCCTACAATACCGTATTGATTTAAAGAACAACAAGTTTTTGAGGCTTGGGCTTGCCGGTAACTGGGAACAAACGTTAAGGGGTACAAGAGATGTGCTGCGCCAAACCTTTACGCTTGGTGCCTCGGGCGAAACCCTACAAATTGACAGTGTGTTTGCACAAAATGATATTGCAGGCGAAGTGGTTTATCCAGCATCGTACACCGCTGGTTTTTTGTTTGGCAACGAAGCGAAGGATTTGAAGTTTGGAGTTGATTATACAACAAGCAAATGGAGCAACTATCGTTATTTTGGGCAGAAGGATTCGGTACAAAATAGCTGGAAGCTGGCAGCAGGCGGACAGTACCGGCCCAAACCAGGCAAGGGATATTTTAGCAACGTAGCCTACCGTTTTGGTGTTTCGTTTGGCCAGGATTACATACGCGTTACCGATAACCTGCCCACCTTTGGGTTATCATTGGGAGCGGCTTTACCTATTCGTATCAATCGCACGGCGCTTAATCAAATTAACGCGGTTAATGTTTCCTTTGAATTTAATAAACGTGGCAACCAGCAGAATGTGTTGCGTGAAAATATTTACCGTCTCTCTGTAGGCTTTAATCTTACCGATCTTTGGTTTATTAAACGCAAGTATGATTAAGGCCAAACCCCATTTATATTTTTTTACAAAGGCAGCTTTTTTATTAAGCTGCCTCTTTGTTTGGGGTTGCGAAAACTCGCAACGCTCACTTGATGAGTGGCAGGGAAAAAAAGTGACGGTTGAAGAAGCAAAGCACATTGAACTGCTTATTAGCCAGGGTGGTAACATGAAGTCGAAACTAACGGCTCCTTTGATGATCAGGCATTCGGCTTTTGATACTGTGTTTGTAGAATTTCCGCAATCGCTGCGGATGGTTTTTTTCGACAGTACTAAAATGGAACAAAGCCGGCTCGATGCCAAATACGGAAAGTTTTTTGAATCACTAAATAAGGCTTACCTGCGCGACAGTGTGGTAGTTGCCAGCACAACCGGCGATACGTTGTGGACCTCGGAACTCTGGTGGGATCAAACCGCACAGGTTTTTCATACCGACAAAAAAATAAAAATCTTTCGCAGGGGCGACCGCATTTATGGCGGCAAAGGTTTGCGTGCAAAACAAGACCTTACCGATGTAGTTATTTACCAGGTGGAGCAACCGAGTAGAGTTGTTGTTGCCGATAGTATGGCGGCACGGCAGTAGTTTTTTTGGTAAAAGCCAGAAGAACGACTAGGAAAACCTATTCATTAAGTTGTAGCGATCATCACTTCATCATACTCACCATTGTTGCCGATTCCAGCGCCTGCTTTTGATTGTATTCAGCAGCTATGCTTTTAATATTCACTACGTCCATAATAGTGCCTATAAAACAAAAACCAAGGGTAAATAAATACAAAAGGCCCATTCCCGTTTGGCCTACCACAAAACGTTGTATGCCAGCTACACCAAAAAAACCAATGATGGCTAAAATCAGCAGCCCCTGCGGATCCTTTCTTTTACTTGCATACAGCGAAAGTAGTTGCCGCTGCTGTGTATCGGTCATGTTTTTTGTGAGATTTTGCAGGAGAACAAATTCTTCGGGTTGAATACCCGGTAACATAGAAATCATATCTGTACTCATGAGCGTTTTGTTTGCAGTGTTGATAAAACTGGCTTCAATATAGAATAAACGATGACAATAATTGCGGGCAAACCTAAATAATGTGCGTTAAACGATTGTTGAAAGTGTAAATGAAGGGCATGATGAATGGCGGTGCCAATACCACAGCCAGGGCAGAAATCAAAACCCAGAAGTTTTATGGGGCAAATAGTAAACGTGCCGCTTACGTCGGAAAAATAAAGAACCAACAAGGCTATCGTCCAGGCGGCGGGTTCAAAAAATAGTTTCTTTTTCATTTTATAGTGGCGGCAATACCGCCAGCGGTTCGTACATATTTACAACAACCTTTCGGCCCTCGCCAAATCTTCCGGCGTATCAATTTCTACTCCCATAAAACCGGTTTCTACCATCCGTATGCCAACCCCATTTTCCAAATAGCGCAGGCATTCTATTTTCTCCACATCTTCTAAAACAGAAACCGGCCACGAAGTAAAATCCAGTAATGCCTGCTTGCGAAATGCATACACACCAATGTGTTCAAAATAGGTGATTGCAATATTCTTGTTTCGCGGAAAGGGTATAATGCTGCGACTAAAAAAAAGCGCATTATTGTTTTTATCAACGCACACTTTTACATAGTTTTCATCGGCTATTAAAAGGGCATCGTCCAGCACCTGCATGAGCGATGCCACCTGCACGGCTTCATCATCAAACTGGTGCAATAATTTTTGCAGCGGTTGTTTTTTTACAAAAGGCGTATCGCCCTGCACGTTTACAATTACATCGGCATCAAGCAGTGTTGCTGCTTCGGCAATGCGGTCGGTGCCGCTTTCGTGCGGTTGTTTACTCATTAAGGCCTTGCCGGCATGCGCCGTTATTTCCCCGTAAATAATATCACTGTCGGTTACTACAATCACCTCATCAAACAAACTTGTTGCTACCGTTGCTTCGTAAGTATGTCGAATGACCGTTTTCCCTTTCAACTCCTGCATTAGTTTTCCCGGAAAACGTGTGGCGGCATAACGTGCCGGAATAAGTGCAATAGCTTTCATGATGGCAAATGTAAAACGATGAGGAATGAAAGGAGTGTTTGAAAGCAACAAAAGAATAACCTGCGCATCTGCGGCCCCCAAAAAAATTGCCGCAGCTGCACAGATTTTATGCAAGCGCTCAGTATCAATTATTTCATTTTTTGAAATGGCTTTTTCATCAGCATCAGCCAATTTTCATCTTCTTCATTTGGATAGTGTCTGTCTAATCCATACCTGATTTGCGAGTGGTGCAGTTGCTGGTAGGTGCCAAACATTCTGTCCCAGATAGATAGCACTGCGCCGTAGTTACTGTCGGTATATGGCTGCTGCCAGTGGTGGTGCACCTTATGCATATTCGGCGAAACAAAAACATAACTCAATGGTTTATCCAGCCAGGCGGGCAATTGAATATTGGCATGTGTGAATTGCGTTGCAAGGATGAGCACCGTTTGAAAAATCATTACTGCATACATTGGTGCGCCGGAAATAACGATTGCCATCATAAAAAAAACACCACGCAAAACACTTTCTACGGGGTGGTGGCGCAAGCTTGTGGTAACATCAACATTATTGTCGGAATGATGAATGACATGAAACTTCCAGAGCGGAAAAATTTTATGCTGCACCCAATGCACCAACCAACCACCAAATAAATCGAGCAGCAAAAAAGAAATGACGATTGTAAAAACAACATTTGCATTTAGCCAGTACACCAATCCAAAACCATTGAGCTTGGCTGCATCGGAAAGCATGATGATAAAAAAAGCAAAGCCGGTATGAATGATGAGATGAATAACCGTGAATGAAAAATTGATGGAAGCATGCCGCAATTTATTTTTTTTGTATTGCAGTGAGAGCAGTGGAATGGCACCTTCAATAATCCACAATAACAGCAAGCCACACACCAAAAACAACATCCGCTCAAAAGGCCGTTGCTCCAGGGTTTGAAAGTATTCAAGTAGGTTTTGCCACATGTAGTAAAGTTAAAGTGGATAGTTAGAAGTTTACAAGTTGTTGGCATCATCGTCATAAACCAGGAGCTTCAGGGCAGCTTTTTAAAGTCGTAACCGCAAGCACCGCACCTATAAATTTTTGTCATTTCAACCGATTGGCCTTTCAGCAGCATGGATGCCAGGGCTGCTAATTTTGACCGGTATTGTTTTGTAATGCTTTCGGTTTTTAAACTATGAGCATGGCATACCGGGCAGGGTATCGATTTAAGATACTCCTGTTCGGCTTTCTCAATCATGTCCCAGGCTTTTTCTACATGGGTGTGGTGTACCATTAATTTAATACCGCCAATGGCAGGCGACAGCAGTGGATCAATTGTAATAATGTTCTCGTCTTTTAAATGACAGTTTACATCATTGTGCTGCAGCATTTGCAGTACAATGTTGGCTTCAATGTAGTTGTCGAATGATGTGATTTCTATAAAGTCCATAACCTCATCCCCAATACGGCCCCCTCCCGACCTCCCCCGCCGGGGGAGGCCATCTGAGCACAAAGGCCAGCTTATTTAATGCTTCTCAAAATTGTAAAAAACTTTTTTCATCCCCATCAATAAAGTTACCAAGCCCACTATTCTCGTAAATAAAAAAAGCATTCCTCTTAAGAACGCTTTGGTGATTGATTTAAAACCGTTACGAAATTATGATAGTCGTCAGATAAGCCTTTGCTGTGCGTTGGTGCCTCCCTCTCCAGCTCTGCTGGAGAGGGCCGGGGGTGAGGTTACTGATTCAACATCAGCGGCATCACCAACATCAGCACGTCTTCATTTTCTTCCACTTCGGTTGGCTTAATGATACCGGCTTTTGTTGGAGTTGATAACTCCAAACGTATTTCATCGCTGTTGGCTGCGCTTAACATTTCAATTAAAAAACGGGCCTTAAATGCAATGGTTATGTCTTCACCATCGTACTGGCAACTCATTCGTTCATTGCCTTCAAATGAAAAATCAACGTCCTGTGCGGCTAACTGTAGTTCGCTTCCGCTAATTTGTAATGCTACCTGGTTGGTGCTTTTATTTGCAAACACACTTACCCGGCGCAGTGCTCCCTGGAAGTCGGCTTTCGACACAATCATTTTGTACGGGTTATTGGTTGGAATAACCACTTTGTAATCGGGAAAGCGGGCATCAATCAAACGGCAGCTCATTTGCGTGGTGCCATGTTTTACAAACAAATGATTTGAATTGTAGCTCACGGTTATTTCGTCGTTATTAGATGGAAGCGCTGCTTTTAAGAGATTTAATGGCTTTCGTGGTACGATAAAACTGTCAGGCTTAGGGCAGCTTACATCAGTTCGTTTATACCGAACCAGCCGATGGGCATCCGTTGCCACACACTGCAGGTAATCTTTATCAAGGTCAAAGAAGACCCCGGTCATTGCAGGGCGCAAATCATCTGTACTTACGGCAAAAAGTGTTTTTGAAATAGCAGTAACAAGTGCCGAGGCCGTCATTGTAAAAGAAGTAGTATCATCGGCCGCGGGTTCTTTCGGAAAATTATCAGGGTTTTCGCCCATTACTTTATACTTGCCATTGTCGCTGGTAATTTCTACACCAAAGTTTTTATCAATAGTAAAAGTCAGAGGCTGGTCGGGGAGGTTCTTTAAAGAATCGAGCAAAATTTTGGCAGGTATGCAAACTTTTCCAGTGTCTTTTGCCTCCGCATCCAGTTGAATGCGCATTACGGTTTCCAAATCGGTGGCAACGACAGAGAGTTTGTTGTTACCAACTTCAAACAAAAAATCTTCCAGTATGGGCAATACAGTATTGGCATTAATTACTCCGGAAATATGTTGTAGCTGTTTTAGCAGCGCCGACGAAGAAACAATAAACTTCATGTAGGTTTGATTTTGGTCCCGATAGCTATCAGGAGGGGCGAAACTAAGGATTTTTAGCAGAAGAAAACCGCCGACTTACTATGGCACAAGCGATAAGTAACTACTTATTTAGGGCTCATTGCAAATTGCTGTTTTTCACCAATTTTATTTTTGCCTGCGGCCCATAATTTGAATATGGATAAAACGGAGAAAGCCTTGCTATAAAAAATATTGGCTGGCCAATATGAATGCAACAGGTTGGATATTTGCACACCAAAGTAATTAGTGTATGTTGGATAAGATTTTTAGTTGGTCGAAGAAAAAACCCGAAGATGAAGCCGCACCGGATATCGTTTTTGGCCGCTATTCCGACAACAATAAATCCGTGTCGAAAGTAGAGCAGTGGAACAAGGCCGATGCTCTTTTTAAAGAAAAAAAATACCATCAGAGTATTGCCATCTTTTTTAATTATTTACGCGATGATGCTACGAACAACGTAACCCACTACCAGGAAAATGGGAAAAGTACATTTGAGTTTTTCCAGGGTTCAAAAATTATCAGGGGTTTTTACGACGATAAGAAGTTTGAAGCAGAAGCCATTCTTGCCGAAATGCCCGATGCCAGCGTACCCGTAATGCGCCGGCTATTAGAAATGAATTTTACGCTTTATTACACCAGGTATGCTTTAAGCAACCAATCACTCTCCATGCTTTTTGACAGCGATATTCAAACAGCTAACCCAAGTAAACTGTACTACGGCCTAAAAGAATTAGCTATTAAAACCGACAAGCACGACGATTTGCTGGTGCAGGACTTTACCTCGCTACTCCCAACCGACACTGCGCATTTACAGCCAATACCCGAGCAGGAAAAAGCAAGTAAGTTTCGCTACTTTAAAAAGTGGATTAAAACAACCCTGGACCTGATAGCCGGTATTGATGCCGACAAATATTCGGGTGGTATTGCTTACCTGTTGCTGGCCCTTACCTACCGGATTGATTACCTGATTGTACCCGAAGGAAAACTGCTGTTGTCGCTCGAAAAAATTGTGGAAATATATTTTAGAAAGGATGAGCGACCGGTAACAGAAAAAAATGCCGAGATGGCCGACGCGTACCACAAATTGCTTGAAAAAAACGAAGAGGATTTTTATCCGTATCTCTTTCGCTCCCGCTATACTTTTTCTGTTGTTACCCCGCAAAATTTTAAAACCATTGCCGATGCTATTTATAACGCCAATCAAAATGTAGCCTGGTATAAAGAAAATAAACTTCCGGAAATAGCCGCGCAAATCAGCGAATATGGGCTGGCGTATTGCCAGTATTCGTATAGCTTACCCAAGCCCCTTACCCAATTTTTTCATTTGTTGATGATGGTTAATTACAGTGAGTATTTTAAAGAGCTTGGATTTAAAGAAGAATACTACAACCCCGAAAATGGCAAATACCAACACGAAGCCATCATTCAAAAAATAGAGGAGATACAAGAAACATGGAAAGAAAAATACCCCATGCTGAAATTAAAAACCGAAAAACTAAAGTTCGACAACCCGGTTGCCTTTAACCAATCGTTTACTACCGAAATTGAATACCTGAATTTTGAAACACGGTAGAAGAGTTAAGAAGGTAAAGGTGGGCAAGTATTAAGGAGTACGCTTGGCTAACGTGGTTGACAAAAAGTATCCAATGAAAATGAAGATTGCAGTTGACTTATGAATACACAACAAATTATAGAACTCTACCGCCCCGCCATTATTCAAATTGCCACACAGGGCAGTACGGGTACAGGCTTTTATTTAAAGGAGTTCGACCTGATTATTTCAAACGATCATGTGGTAGGTAAAAATGCCGAGGTAACTATTGCAGGCAGGCTGTTTGAAAAACGGGTGGCCACCGTTTTTTATACCGACCGCAAACATGATCTTGCTTTTTTGCAACCACCGGCCGATGTGGCTTTACCCGAAGTAAAACTGGGCCTGTACGAACAAACAAAAGATGGTGAAGTGGTGGTGGCTATTGGGCATCCATTTGGGTTGAACTACACAGCCACCCAAGGGGTAATTTCAAAAGTCGACAGAATTAGGGACGGTGTAAAATACATACAAATTGATGCCGCCATCAATCCAGGTAACAGTGGTGGTCCACTTGTAAATAAGGAAGGTGAAATAATTGGGGTTAACTCTTTTATCATTCGCGGTGGCGATAATTTGGGGTTTGCCCTGCCCGTAAGTTATTTGCGTGAGGCGCTTGAACTTTATTCTTTGTACCGTGGCCAGCCCTCAACCCGCTGCCACAGTTGCAACAACTTAGTGCTGGCCAGCAATATTGAAGCAACAAAATACTGTCCCTACTGTGGCACCGAAGTAAAACTGC
Source organism: Chitinophagales bacterium (assembly GCA_031425835.1). Classification (GTDB taxonomy): domain Bacteria; phylum Bacteroidota; class Bacteroidia; order Chitinophagales; family Chitinophagaceae; genus Flavisolibacter. The sequence goes on along the minus strand of JANPKD010000025.1, from coordinate 109,453 downwards.
CACAACCCGCCGAGCGGGAGGCCAAACCTGTTGGTGTAGCAAAAACGGTAGAAGAAATTTTGACGGAACTTGGTAAAGACGTAAAGCTTGCCCGCGATGCCAATAATAACTGGAGTGTAAAAGAAGGGGCAGCCAAAATAAAAATAAATTACAACCCCGATAATTATTTTGTTGCCGGCGATGCCTACCTGTGCCAGCTACCACCCGACCCCGCACGCATAAAACCACTGTACAAGTTTATGCTGGAAGAAAATTACAAGATGGAAAGTTTGGTGCTGAGTTGCGTAAAACAAAACATTGTACTCTCCTGCATTATGTACGATATGGACATGACGAAGGAAGCCGGTGTGGAAATGTTGAGAGACCTTTTTCAAAAAGCCGAGTATTACGATACGTTGTTGGAAAAAGAATTCGGTTGCCAGGAGTTGCTGGAGGAGTAGCGTATCACTCAGATGGCGAAGCTTCCGGAGCAGGGAACGCTGAATTTTTCTGCGTGAACTCAGGCCGCTGCGTGCAAAATCTTTTCCCGCGAACCTGGCGCCTCTGAACGAAAACTTTCAAAATCAAAATCAACAATGAGCCTTTATCAAAAAATAAATAAAAACGTACGCACCCATATTCTGCCACGTATACCATTTGTGGGCAAACATTTAAAAGACGTTCACCTGCACTCCGCCACCTTTGAGGCGGGGCATTACTACAGCCCAATTGTATCACGGAAAGAAATAAAAAACCAACCGGAGTTATTTAACTACAAACAAAATTTTTTGCCCGGCATTAATTTAAATGAAGAAGCCCAACTGCGATTATTAAATGACCTGAAAGAATTTTACCCACCACCTTTTTCAATAGAACCACAAAGTGGAATCAGGTATTATTATAAAAATGATTTTTTTTCGTGGAGCGATGCCATCTTTCTTTACCTGATGCTGCGGCAGTATAAACCGAAAAGAGTTATTGAGGTAGGCAGTGGCCACTCATCGGCGTTGATGCTCGACGTAAATGAAAAGTATTTCAATGGCGACATACGTTTTTCATTCATCGAACCTTTTCCAAAACGATTGTATCGTTTGCTAAACGCTACGGATAAACAAGCACACCGCGTACTCGAAAAAAAAGTGCAGGATATTGATTTGACCATCTACGATGAACTGGAGGAGAACGATATTTTGTTCATTGACTCGAGCCATGTATCAAAAACCGGAAGTGATGTAAACCATATTTTGTTTGAGGTGTTACCGCGGTTAAAAAAAGGAGTGCTCATACATTTTCACGATGTATGTTACCCCTTTGAATATCCACGCTACTGGATTATGGAAATTTTTAAAGGTTTTGGCTGGAATGAGGCATACATGCTGCGCACTTTTTTGATGCACAACAATGCCTACTCAATCGTCTGCTACAACTCGTACCTGCAGAAATTTCAGGAAGACTGGTTCAGGCAGCATATGCCTCTTTGCCTCAACAGCATAGGCGGCAGCATTTGGTTGCAAAAAAACTAGCCGCAAATTGTTTCGGCATGCAAAAGAAAACGCTTACTAAAGAACAGGCCGCGCAAAAGTTGCGGCAATACTGCGGCTACCAGGAGCGCAGCCATTACGAAGCGGAACAAAAACTATGGTTGTTGGGTGTAAATAAAATGTACCACGATGAAATTATTGCAAGCCTCATCCAGGAGGATTATTTAAACGAAGAACGATTTGCCATTCTTTTTGCTGGTGGCAAATTCAGAATAAATGAGTGGGGCCGGAAAAAAATTGTTTACGCCTTACAGGAAAAACGGGTAAGCCAGTACAATATCAAAAAAGCGCTGAAGGAAATTGATGAAACCATTTACCAAACAAAACTGCAACAGTTGGCCGCCGAAAAATACGCCCTGCTAAAAGACGAGCAATACATGGTGCGCAGGAAAAAAACAACCGACTACCTTTTGCAAAAAGGGTACGAACACGAATTAATATCCGCAGCCCTTTCAACCCTCACCGAAAAAAAATAAATTTACCCTTAAATCAGTTGCTATGAAGATCATGATGCTCATGAGTATTTTGTTGATCAACGCTGTTGCACATGCGCAGGTTGATTCGGTTAAGGTGGTACAACCCGAACAAAAAGCCAGTTACAACAGCAACGACCTCCTGCTCATCTCGCTTGCAGGTTTAGCCATTTTACTTTCCATTTATTTTTTGTTTAAACGGGTGAGGGGGAAGCGGGGCTGAGGTTAGAGGTGCTTAGCCATGCCTTACTCAATCACAATTTTTTCACTCACTACTCCTCCATTCATTTTTATCAGCCGCACCACGTATACACCTTTAGTAACCGATGGTAGCGTAACTGATTTCGACCCGACAAATCCCTCTAAATTTTGTTTAAAAACCACAGCACCATTTGTACCAATGAGTTGAATTTGTTGTAAAGCTTCAGATGTACTTAGCTGGATAGTATGGTTTGTAATAACTGTGGGATAAACTTTTACACCGGCTTTTCCATCTCCGTCCAACTTTAAAATGGATGAATACCGCACCGACCCATCATCATCTTCAACCGCCAGCCGGTAATACACAGTTGATGATAGCGAAAGATGGTGCAGGTAGCGGTAACTGGTTCCGTTGGCGATGCGTGCTGCAGCCACCTCGCCGGCTTTTTCAAACATTGTTCCGTTGCGGCTCCATTCAATAATAAACTTTGCTGTGGCTTGTTCGAAACCTGTTGTCCATTTTAGTTCATTGAAGCCATTTGATTTTGCTGCGCTAAAGGCCGTAAGTGTAACAGGCAATGCTATGCCCCCGGTTGCTACTACTTTATACAATGTATTTGTGCCTTGGGATACGGCGTATAACGTTCCATCCTCAGCCTCACCAAAGCCCACAATAAAAGTTTGCCCCCCTGCTTGCACCGAGGAATCGAAACCGCCACTACCGTTGGGCCATAAAATATAAATGCTGCCCGAGTATACATCTGTTGCCACATAATAACCCCTGAAATTTGGATACTCGGTACCACGATAAACATAACCACCTGTTACCGCCGCAGGGCCCGCAACATTTGGATAATCATACACCGGAGGAATGTAATTTGCCGGCGTACAATCGGCCACACCCGGAGTAGAAATGTATCCCTCGTAACACCGCCAGCCAAAGTTTACTCCACCGGTATTTGCCGCGGGTCTAAAATTAATTTCTTCCTGCGCACCCTGGCCCACATCGCCAATCCACATGTTTCCATTTAACCTGTCGAAACTCCAGCGGAAGGGGTTGCGTAAACCCAAACTCCAAATGCGGTCGTCAATCGCCGGATCGGAAGTGTATGGATTGCCTGCCGGCACAGCGTAGTTTGGATAAGTAGGTGGGTTGGTGTTGTTGATGTCAATCCTTATCATTTTGCCAAGCAGGGAGGAACCGTTCTGCGCATTGTTGGGTACATCGTTGGCACCGCCGCCATCACCCGTGGCAAAATATAAGTACCCATCAGTGCCAAAATTTAGTTTACCTCCATTATGGTTTGTTTCGCCCGGGTGAGCAATCGTAATGATCAAAAGCCCCGAGGCCAGGTCAACTGTGTTGATGTTGCCCACGGTGGTTTCAAATCTTCTGATGGCTATATCACCATTCACGTCTGTATAATAAATAAAAAAGAAACGGTTGGATGTGCCGTTATAATCGGGGTGAAAAACCATGCTTAATAATCCCCGTTCGCTGGCGTTGGTGCTTACTAAATTTAAACCGGTGGCACCAACATTTAAAAAGTCGGTGAGCGTGGTTCCGTTCCATATTCTTATTAAACCACCCTGCTGCACCACAAACAAACGGTTGCTGCCATCGCTGGCATTTACAACATCAATTGGTGCCGATAAGCCTGCAACTACGGTTTGATAGGAGATAGCAGGTGGTTGGCTATTACTGGTAACGGCAAGAAACAAACTGAAAATACAGGAGTAAATTTTTGACCTCATAATGTTGGAGTTGAGTTTTTAATCACACAAATTCAATGCCCGATGGAGCGGCCTTAATTTTTTCTTTCTTTGCACCATGTCGCAATTGCTGATAACCCTCATTCAAACCCGTTTGCATTGGGAAGATAAAGAAGCTAACCTGGCAATGCTGGGCGAAAAAATAAACGGACTGCAGCAAAAAACACATGTGGTGGTACTGCCCGAAATGTTTAGCACCGGCTTTAGCATGCGACCCCAGGTACTTGCCGAAAAAATGGACGGGCCAACCGTACAGTGGATGAAGCAGATAGCCGCGGAAAAAAAAGTTATTCTCACGGGTAGTTTGATCGTTGAAGAAGAAGGAAATTATTTTAACCGCCTGGTTTGGGTGCTGCCAAATGCACAAACAGGTGTTTATAACAAACGACATTTATTTGCCTACGCCGATGAAGACAAATATTACAAGGCCGGTACGCAACGTTTTATTGCATCGGTTAATGGGTGGAAAATAAACCTGATGGTTTGTTACGATTTACGATTTCCTGTTTGGGCGAGGCAGCACCCGGGAGCAGAAAAGGAGTTTGAGTTTGATGTATTGATTTATGTTGCCAACTGGCCGCAAAAAAGAAACCTTGCCTGGAAAACTTTATTGCAGGCAAGGGCTATTGAAAACCAGTGTTACGTTGTGGGTGTAAACCGTGTTGGCCAGGATGGAAATGGATTTGAATATTCTGGCGACAGTATGGCGATTGACCCGCTTGGAGAAATTTTATACCAGAAGGAAAATGAGGAAGACGTATTTACAATTGGGTTAGATAAAAAGCATTTGGATGAAGTGCGCAGCCGTTTTCCGTTTTTACGAGATGCAGACGATTTTAAAATTTTTATTTAAAGAGGTTTAATGGAAGTGATGAAGTATTTATTTGGCGGTGCCGCACAAAAACAATTAATCTTCTCCGCGGTTTTGTACAAACAAACATTTACGCCCAGCCCAACTTTTTTAAATGAAGCTGGAAGGTTTGACGGCACGTAATACAAACTTCTTGAACTGTCGGCATATAAAACCCAGCCCAATCCATCAGCAGCCGGATCGCCCATAAACAAAACAGTTGCGGTGGTACAAAATGTTTCTTCTTTTTGTTTGTTGCAGGCAAATAAAACCACAATGGTAAAAGCAAGTACAAAAAATCTTTTCATGCTATTCATTTTTTACCTGACAAGGCAAAGCAACAAAACCGTTGCTCAGGCTTTCTCTTTTTCTTTTATCCTCACTGGGTCATCCAACCGGGGAAAAAATGATTAATTCTAGCATCACCATCACTTGCTGTCGGCTTTAGCCGACTGTACGATTTCATTGATGTTAGGTGGCTTTAGCCACATTCATTAAAACAAATGTGGCTAAAGCCACTTACTAAAATACTTTATTTTTGAGTTGGCTGAAGCCAACTGCAATTGATAGATTTTATTACCCTTCCTCTCTTCCTTTTTGTTGCGATTTTATACATAGAACAGCCAAAATAAAAACCAATTTTTTTAAACTCTGAGAAACCGGGTAGAACAGTAAGCAAGAAAACCATTTCTCAGGCTTTCTCTTTTTCTTTTATGAGCTCCACTACTTTTTCCATTTTAAAATCGGCGTTGCGCCTGATGTCTTTTACATTGGGCAGAGCTTCCACTTCGGGTAAAATACCACGGCCTTTGGACGCATCCTTATCAACCACCAACCTAAAAAGGGGAAGCCTGAACCTAACACGGGTATGGGGAAGGGTAACCTCTGGTATCAACCATGCGCTGTTGCCGTAGGCACCACCGCCTGTTTCTTCTCCTACCACAATTACATCGGGTTGTTTTTTTAAGGCGTTGGTAAATAGTGCGGCGGCGGAAAAAGTATTGCCCCCCGTAAGTATGTATGTGGTGCCGTTAAAATTGTTTTTAGTTTTTGGTTTGAAATACTTGCCTTCGTACAAACTGAAATGATAATTGCCATCGCTTCGTTTTCTGGTGAAGAACAAAAAGAACAACTGGTGCAAAAAATACTGGCTGCGGTATTTTGAAAAGCGACTGCCGCGTTTTATGGCGTATAACGAATCGGCTATTTTAAAAGGGGTATCGGCAATGTATTTTGTAAGCAGGTTACTGAGTGTAACGTTGCCACCACCGTTGCCGCGCATATCAACCACCAAATTTTTTATACCGCCTTTTTTTATTTTCTTAAACGATTGACGAAAAAATGAGCGCAGCTTTTTCCCCTTAGCGAAACTGTTTACTTCCATAAACGCGGTACTTAATGCTGTGTCAATACGCAGGTTTCTTTCACTTTGCAAAGCCATTATTCTGCGTTCTCTTCCTGAAGGTTGATTTTCCCGGCCGCGGCGTGCCGCCGTATCGGCCCCGGGGTTAAATACAGCTAGCTGCGCTGTGCGCAATATGCCGGCGGTATCAATAAATTCAACTTTCATCTTGCTTTTTAAACCATAGATGCCTGCATAAAAATTACGGAACGAACCACCATTACTCAGCTGCTGGTATTTATGCGTTGTGTTGTAACCATCGGTTGATAAATGGCTGAAAAAAGAATCAACCATCACCTGCACCGGCCGGCCTTCAATTGATTTTAAAAGAACGCCACGTTTTACAAGACTGTCGCGGCGGTTTAGGTTAGAGGTTACGATAACCGTGTCGGGCCATGCTTTTACACTCAGCGGCAGGGCAAAACTCCTGGCTCTTTCGGCATAGTTAGCTGCGGCTTTTGATGGCATTACACTGGTATGGCCGCATTTTATTTTGGAGGTAACATAGCTCAGCACATACCGAAAACTGTTCTCCGTCATGGAATCTTTCAACTTTTTTTTGGCTACTTCAAAATAAAAATCCATACTGTCTTTTGGCGTGTACCAGTAAACGCTGGGATGCGTTTCTTCAAGCACGTTGCGAAAAACATCAAAGTCTTCCCGCAATTTTTGGGCGGAATATTTTTTGGATGGATTGAAATTATTTTGCACGGCGCAGCTGCCGGCAAACATGAGTAACCCACAATACAACAGCACGTTTTTCATAGGTAAAAACTTATTGCAGGGGGTTCCATCCCTGCGCAGTGAGCGGGTGTTTGTTTCCGCCCTTTGTAAAAATATTTGTACCTGCTTCGGCATCGGTCATGTAGCCAATAACGGAAATTTGCTCTTTAAATGTTATGGCATCATAATCATCCTGCTTAATAGTAAAAAGCAGTTCGTAATCTTCGCCACCACTCAATGCGCAGGCGGTTGGGTCTAAATTAAACTTATACGCCGCCATCTTCGTGTCTTCGGCTATGGGAATTTTTTCTTCGTACAACACACAACCAACATTGCTTTGTTTGCAGAGGTGTAAAATTTCGGAACTCAGCCCGTCGCTTACATCAATCATTGCAGTTGGCCTTACATTCTTTTCTGCAAAAAAATCAATGATGTCCTTTCTAGCTTCGGGTTTTAGCAGGCGGCCAACTACATACTTTTCTCCCTCCAAATCGGGTTGCACGCCGGGGGCTTCCAAATAAATTTTCTTTTCCCGCTCCAACAATGTAAGTCCAATAAAGGCAGCACCTAAATCGCCGGATACACAAAGCAAGTCGCCTTTTTGTGCGCCGCTGCGTTTTACAAATTGGTCGGGGGCCACTTCGCCAATAGCCGTACAACTAACTATAAATCCTTTTTGAGAAGTGGTGGTATCTCCGCCTATGAGGTCAACGCCGTAGTGGGCACATGCGGCATACACACCTTCATAAAATTCATCTAAAGCTTCAACCGAAAAACGATTGCTGAAGGCGATTCCTAAAATTATTTGTGTGGGCTGTGCATTCATGGCGCAGATGTCGCTCACGTTTACAACCACGGTTTTATAACCAAGGTGGCGCAGTGGTGTATACATCAAATCGAAATGCACGCCTTCAACCAGCAGGTCGTTGGTGATAACGGTCTGCTTACCAAAATGGTCAAGCACCGCAGCATCATCGCCTACGCCAACAATGGTTGATGCGTTTTGTATTTCTATATTTTTTGTGAGATGGTCTATCAAACCAAATTCACCAAGGGTTGATACTTCTGTCCGTTCGTTCATTCTATTTACGATTTTAGGATTTGGGATTTACAATTTCTTTTCAGCTTGCTCACTTCTGATGATTTTGATTGACGAAACTTGATTGATAGTACTTCATTGCCGTCTTTCGATAGCTTTCCAATTCAAGATGTACAAGATGGATTTATTGATACAACTAACTCAAAAACAAAGGTGAATCATCAAGTTCTTCTGCAACTATTTTAAAATTTGTTTTAAAAATCTGCGGTTAAATCGTACCCATGCACTATAGGTGGCTGCACCACCAAATTCTAAATTAACGGTTACTTACTTCTTTAAACAGCTCCTCATGTATTATTCCATTGGTGGCAATTATCCCCGGCTGGTAGGGAGAGTAAACTCCGCCTTTCAGATCGGTTACTTTTCCCCCGGCTTCTTCTACCATTAAAAATCCTGCGGCACTATCCCAGGCTTGTAGTTTGTGTTCGTAAAATCCATCAAACCTGCCACAGGCCACCCAGGCCAAATCAATTGCCGCAGAGCCTAACCTGCGCACCGGAATGCCCTTTCGAATAAAACGTTCAAATACCTGCAGCGGTCCATTGGGTTCATCTAAATAAGTGTAGGGAAAGCCAGTAACCAAACAAGCGTTTTCTAATTTTTCTTTTTTGCTCACCCGCACCGGTTTGTCGTTAAGCGTAACACCCTTGCCCCGTTCGGCCACAAAAAATTCGTTGATGAAGGGATTGTAAATGGCGCCTAAAATTATTTTGCCCTGGTACTCCACACCAATAGAAATACAGGAGAGTGGTATGCCATGTGCAAAATTTACCGTGCCATCAATGGGGTCTATAATCCATTTGTATTGAGAGTCCTGAACCAGGTCGCCACATTCTTCGCTAAGAATATGGTGGCCGGGAAAGTTTTTGGTGATTACATCAATAATTGCTTTCTCCGAGGCATGGTCAACTTCGGTGACAAGGTTATTAATACCCTCTTTGCTGGAGATGATAAATTCAATGTCTTTGAATCTTCTGATTTCTGTAGCCGCCGCTTCGGTAGCTTGTAGCAGGGTGGTTTTGAGCATGGGCCGAAGATACAACCCGAATTCAACCTTAAATCCGACCCTAATCCCGAAGCCTCGTGACCTAAAGGGACTTTGAGCGAGTATTGAGTTCGAAGATTCATTCCACTTCCAACATTCACTTCTTAATTCATCATTCCCCGTCCGTACCGGCACGGGCGGGCTTGCTCTGCTGTTCTTCTTTTCTGCCGTTTGTTCTTCTCTTCTACATTCTTTAGGTTTGCCCGTTCAGTACAAACCACCTGCAATTGACGCTTTCCATTATCATAGTCAACTACAATGTAAAATTTTTTTTAGAGCAGTGTCTTTATTCTGTACAGAAAGCAATTGAAGAAATTAGTGCTGAAGTAATTGTCGTTGATAACGCTTCTACAGATAACAGTGTTTGTTTTTTGCAGCCACAATTTCCTCATGTAAAATTTATTGTTAACCAAATCAATGTTGGTTTTGGTGCTGCTTGCAATATGGGTTTAGCCCAATCACTGGGCGAGTATGTTTTGTTTCTTAATCCCGATACAATTGTTGCCGAAGACAGTTTTTTTAACTGCATTGATTTTTTTAAAAGCACTCCCGCTTGCGGCGCGGCAGGTGTAAAAATGATAGACGGTTCAGGGCGGTTTTTAAAAGAATCAAAACGCTCCTTTCCTTCACCGCTTACTTCTTTTTACAAATTATCGGGGCTGGCAACTTTATTTCCCTCATCAAAAATTTTTTCACGTTATCACCTCGGTCATCTCAACAAAAACAATAATCACGAAGTAGATGTGCTGGCCGGTGCTTTTATGATGGTGCGTAAATCCGTGCTTGAAAAAACAAAGGGTTTCGACCCGCAGTTTTTTATGTATGGCGAGGATGTTGACCTAAGCTATCGCATTCAAACAGTAACGCTTAATAATGGCGGCGGGGGGTACAAAAATTATTATTTGGCCAACACAACCATCATTCATTTTAAGGGAGAAAGTACAAAACGCGGCAGTTTAAATTATGTGCGGCTGTTCTATAAAGCCATGAGCTTATTTGTGCAAAAACATTATGGGCGCACAAGGGCAAAACTGTTTACCGCTGCTATTCAAGCAGCTATTTTTTTTAGAGCCTCCATTACGGCTATGGGCAAATTTATCAGGTGGACCGGCTTGCCAGTGATTGATGCGCTGCTGATACTTTTTTCTTTTTGGATAGTAAAAGAGGGCTGGATTTATTTTGTGCGAAAGGATATTAGCTATCCTGGAAAATTATTGTTGTTTGCATTCCCTGCATTTACTGCCGCCTATCTTATTGTTGCTTACTACGCCGGGTTGTACGATCGGTACTACAAACCTTTCAATCTACTTCGCTCAACAGCGCTGGCCACCATTTCTTTATTAGCACTATACGCATTGCTGCCCGAGAGCATCAGGTTTTCGCGGGCCGTGGTGGTATTTGGTGCCCTGTTATCTTTTGTTTTAATTGGCTGCCTGCGATTGTTGTTATTGCGGACAGGTTTCTTACAACAATCACCAAAAAAAACTACTAGGCCATCCATTCTGATTGCCGCGTCGATAGAAGATTTCAACCAGACAAAAATATTTCTTGCACAAAAAAATTTCGATGATAAAGTGATTGGCCGTGTAGGAATTCATGAGCAGGATAACGATACGGTGGGGTTGCTTCCCTTAAAAAAAATAACGACCAAAGCGCTGAATGCGGAAGAAATAATTTTTTGTGCAGGCCAACTTTCTTACAAACAAATCATAACAGCAACACAAGAGTCGCGAGCCAGTATTAAAATGCGGTTTCATGCGGCGGGCAGCCAAAGTATAATAAGCAGCGATGCAGCCACGGCGAGTGGTGAAATTATTTCTTTGACACCAGAATTTAATTTGGCGCAACCAGCGCACCAAAGAATAAAACGATTGATCGATGTTGTTTTCGGGTTGTTTAGCCTACTGGTTTTTCCTCTTCATTTTTTGTTTGTAAAAGCCCCGGTACGATTTTTACTTAACTGTATCAACGTGCTTGCAGGCAACCGCACCTGGGTTGGCTATATTTTAAATGAACCACAGCTGCCGCCATTGCGCCGGGGTATTTTGGGTTCAAACGGGTTGCTAAAAAAAGAAAACCAACAATTGCCTGCAGCAGCATTATCCGAAGTAGATTACCGGTATGCACAGCACTACCAGGGCTGGGGGGACATAAAACTTATTTTGCAGGGCTACAAAAACTTAGGCAGTTAAAATAGCAAGGCTAACTTTATTTACCTGAAGTATAAACCGAATGGCGAGAATAATTGACATTAAAATTCCCAGGGCGATTGCCACAGCGTTGCGGCTGCCGCCGCAAAACGACCCGCGGAGACAACAACTCCGTGTATTAAAAAAACTATTGAAGAAAGCAAGGTTCACCGAGTTTGGCCAGCGCTACCGCTTTGATGAAATACTGATGCAGAAAGATGTGGCCGCCGCATTTCAAAAAAATGTGCCGGTACACGATTACAATAAAATTTATGAACAATGGTGGAAGAAAACCCTCGATGGGTTTCCGGATGTTGCCTGGCCCGGCAAAATAAAATATTATGCACTTAGCTCCGGCACATCGGAGGCGGCAAGCAAATACATACCAGTAACAAAAGAAATGCTACGCAGCAATTCTGTTAATTACATGCGCCAGTTTCTTTCGGTGCTGGGCTACCAGCACCTGCCTATGAATGCGGTAACAAAAGGATTTTTAATGCTGGGTGGCGCCACCGATTTGCAGAAAGACAAGGCCGGGTGGTTTGCCGGCGACCTCAGTGGCATACTGGCAAAGAACCGCCCTTTCTGGTTTCAAACATTTTACAAACCTGGTGGCCGCATTGCCCGCATGAAAGACTGGAATGAAAAGTTGCACGAGATTGTTGAACATGCAAAGGAGTGGGACATTGGTTACATTGTTGGCGTACCTGCCTGGTGCCAAATGTGTATGGAAATGGTGATTGCACATTATAAGGTGAAAACCATTCACGATGTATGGCCCAACCTTGGTTTTTTTGTACATGGTGGCGTGGCGTTTGAACCATATAAAAAAGGGTTTGAAAAATTACTGGCAAAGCCTATAGTTTACATTGAAAATTATTTAAGCAGCGAAGGTTTTATTGCCTACAAAGACAGGCAGGATGCTAAAGGCATGAAGCTGATTTTAGCCAACAATATTTTTATGGAGTTTGTGCCATTTGATGATAAAAACTTTGGTGCCGATGGTGAAATGATTGACAACCCTGAAGTATTACTGGTGCACCAGGTAGACGAAGGAAAAGATTATGCATTGCTGATGAGTACCAATGCTGGTGCCTGGCGATACCTTATTGGCGACACGGTTAGGTTTGTTGATAATGTAAGAAAAGAAGTAGTGATCACCGGCCGCACAAAACATTTTTTGAGTTTGGTGGGTGAACACCTCAGTGTGGAAAACATGAACAGGGCTGTGCAATTGGTAAGTGAAGAACTCAACATTTCCATACCCGAATTTGCCGTAACTGGTTTTGCTTACGAAACCCTGTTTGCACATAAATGGTATGTGGCCTGTAACGATGATGTTGATGAAAATATTCTCATTAAAAAAATTGATGAACAGCTTTGCCGGTTGAATGATGATTATGCCGTGGAAAGAGGCAGCGCTTTAAAACAAGTGTTTATTCAAAAACTACCGGAAGAAACCTTTTTAGGCTTTATGGAAAGCAAGGGTAAATTAGGTAGCCAGCATAAGTTTCCGCGGGTACTGAAAGGAAAAGTGTTGGAAGAGTGGGATGCTTTTCTTAAAAAAAATATACGGCAACCTACAGGGTGAGATTGTGCAACAACAATTTTACAACTACGATGGCTTGGAAGTTTAATGGTTGATAATGTGAAAACAGATAGATAAATTTAGCCGCTGCTCTCATTTCTAACTTACCCGCAATGTGTGGGGATTTATAATTATGACTGATGCTTTGCTCAAAGGAATTACACTGGGATTGTTGTTGGCTATTTCGGTAGGACCAATTGTTTTTTCGGTTATCAAACAAAGCCTCAACAATGGTACTGCCGGTGGGCTGGCTTTTATCGCGGGTATATCGGTAAGCGATATTGTATTGGTTTTCGCTGCCAACATCTTTACCAATTTTTTCGATTTACTTACCAGTCACAAATCCACGCTTGCCATTATTGCCAGTGCGTTTTTAATACTCATTGGCATCTACTATCTCTTTTTTAAAAAAGTAAAAGTAAATAAGGAAGGAGAGCAATCTTTTGTTTTTAAAACAGGCGATTACCTGAAGATTTTTACAAAGGGTTTTGTAATGAACATGTTCAACCCGGGCATCATCATCTTTTGGCTTACCACCTCCACTACTTTTTTAGACAACTCGTTAAACGAAAGAGTCGTTATTTTTTTTACAGCACTTGCCATTGCACTTTTGGCTGATGTATTAAAGGTGTTGCTGGCAAATGGCATTCGTAAAAAACTAACACCGAAAAATATCCACCGCATCAACCAGGTAAATGGCATTATTCTTATTGGGTTTGGTGTGGTAATTATTTTTATGCAATAATAAAAATCCAAACCTATGGCCATACAAGCAAAACGAAGAACCTTTTGGGGATGGGTGAAAAAAATTTTTCTCATACTCTTTCTTGCACAACTTTTTTACATCATTATTTTAAAGTGGATAAACCCACCCGTCACCATTACGCAGTTGGTAAGTTGGGCAAGTGGCAATGGGTTGAAAAGGGATTATGTTGGCAATGATGAATTGGCGTACAATATGAAGTTGGCTGTAATTGCCGGCGAAGACCAGATTTTCCCCGACCATGCCGGCTTTGACTGGAAGAGCATTGAAAAAGCCATGAAGTACAACAAAAAAAAACCGGGGCGTGTACGTGGTGGCAGCACCATTAGCCAGCAGGTGGCAAAAAATGTTTTTTTATGGCAGGGGCGAGACTGGCTGCGCAAAGGCCTTGAACTTTATTTTACCAAAATGATTGAGTGGGTATGGGGCAAAGAAAGAATTTTAGAAGTGTATTTGAATGTAATTGAAATGGGCAAAGGGGTGTTTGGAACAGAGGCCGCCGCAAAAACCTACTTTAAAAAAACAGCAAAAAATTTAACCCGCAGAGAAGCAGCTATGATTGCCGCCTGCTTACCCAACCCCAAATTATACACAGTAAAACCGCCACACAGTTTTGTGTTAAGAAAGTCTGGATGGATACTACAGCAGATGAATAATTTGGAAGGCGATGCGGAGTTGCAAGAGGTTATTGGGCGGCAAAAAAAATCAAAATAAATTATCTACTGCAGTTATCGCCATTTGTAAACGGTGCTCATTTGTGCCGCTAATAATTTCAAAAGGTGTGTGGCTATTAATGCAGGCGTCCTTGTACATACAAAACAGTTTTTGCCGAAAAGCAAGGTCGGGGTACTCACGCAAATCATCGGCCTGCCAGGGCAAATCGGTGTTGCACAAAAGATAGAGGTGGTAGCTGCGTTGCGCAATTTGTTTCAATATCCATTTATGGCAACTATTGAAAACAACCTCGCTCCAAATTTTTGCTACGTACAAATCGGTATCAATAAAATAAAGATTGTTGCGGGCTTCTGTTTCCGTTTTTTCTTCAAGTTCAATTTGGCCTTTTGCAATGTTTAATAAATCATCGGCGGTGTAGAGCATACCATTTGTGGTAAGATATTCCCTTGCATACTCTGCACACCAAATGGTTTTGTAATGCTCAGATAAATGTGCACTCAATGTGCTTTTGCCTGTTGATTCGGGCCCCGTGATGACAATTTTTTTCATGCTGTTAGTAGTTTTCTGCTTTCAATGATTTTCGTTCGCCAACTAAATAACCCCCACACTGCCATTATTAAAAACACCAGGTACTGCACCGAACTAAATACTGCTCCCTTAATAAAATATAATGGAATGGATGCAATGTTTGTAGCTATCCACCACCACCAGTTTTCAATTTTTTTACGGGCCATTTGCCACATGGCTGTATATGCCGTGGCCGAGGCAAACGAGTCGGCTACAGGTACCGTACTTGACGTGTAACTTTTCAAAATAAAATAAAGAACCGCCCAGCTTAAAACAAAAATTGCAGTGGCAATGTACCAGTCCGCAGGAGAGTTATAGGTAATACTCATTTTTTTACCTTCTCTTTTTTTACTCCAGGCATACCAACCATAAATGCTCATTACCGTGTAATAAAAATTTAAACTGCCTTCCGCATAAAGCCCCCACCAGCTAAAACAAAACCAGGTAAATAAAATGGTGTTTACTAATCCCACCGGATACACCAAAATATTTTCTTTTTTTGAAAACCACACACTGGCAATGCCTGCAAATACTGCTATGTATTCAAGCGGCGTGGTGTTGCGCATGCCGGTGAGGAACTGTTGGACAATATCAGCCATACGCCATAAAGTAAACAAAAAAAGCACCCCGTTTACCAAAGTGCTTTTTTACCGCTATGTGAGAGACAAATTTTTATTCCGCTTCGGCCACTACTTCTTTCACCTCGGGTATCATGCGTTTCATCATACCCTCTATGCCGGCTTTTAATGTAATCATTGATGAGGGGCAACCGCTGCAGCTTCCCTGCAACATCAGGTTTACTACACCATCATTATAGCTTTTAAATTGTATGGCGCCGCCATCCATTTCAACAGCGGGTTTCACGTAATTTTCCAACAGTTCTTTTACACGCTTTACTACATCGTCATCATCGGCGCTTACTTCATTGCTGCTTTCCTGTTTTATAACCGAAAGTTCTTCTTCATTAATAACCAGCTTGCCTTCTTCGAGATACTCCTTCAGAAATTCCCTGATTGATGGAATTACGTCGTCCCAATCGGTTTCGGAAGTTTTAGTAAGTGTAATAAAATTGGAGGCGATGAACACCGCCTTGATAAATGGAAAGCCAAACAATTCACTTGCAAGCGGCGAAGGTTTTGCCGTTTCCACATCAGGGAAATCGATGCTTTTGCCGGGGTATAAAAGTTTGTTGGCAACAAACTTCATGGTTTCCGGATTGGGCGTCATTTCGGTATATATGCTGATAATTGGGTTGCCTGTTTTAATCATACAAAAAATTGAAGAACAAACTTACAAAACTCCGTGCCCAAAAGTTTACGCAATAGGAAAACAAAACACGCAGGGCTTCGTTTTTTAACGAAACCGTATCACCAACTGCACCGTTGGCCGACTCAGGTTTCCCCAAACTTTTTCGATGCTTTTTGGTAAAGGGTTGAAGCTCTTCTCCTTTGAGGAGGGATTGGGGGTCATCAAAAACTGTACTTCAAACCAGCCGTGGCGTAAAATAAATTACTCCCCTGCTCCGAGGCTTCGGGGCGGCCGGGAATAGAAACCAGGTTTTGTGGCAAAATGTAACTGGGCGTAAGCAACACCATCCATTTGCCTTTAGCAAAAATTAGCGGAAGCGAAACTTCGAATGCTAACACCACAAATCGCTGCCCTTCTTCGGTTACCTGCTGCGTAGTATTTTGAAAAGGCAGTAGTCCCTGCTGCTTTTTATTGTAGGTGTTTGAAAAGTTTTGTGTGCCGCCAAATACATAAACCGAGGGGTTGATGATAAAAATTTCGCCCTTTTTATTTTCTATGCGAACGAGGTGGTCTAAGCCCGCAGTTGCTCCATAGTCAACCTGGTCGCTCAGTTTCACATCGGCCCCAAGTGTAAGGTTTAATTTTTTTGAAAGCCTGCTTACACTAATACCCGATTGGGCTTTTAATGCTGATTGAACCAGCCTGGCCTGTTCCCGGTAAATGGGTTTTGTTACGTAAATATTAGTGATCCATTTTTCGGTTGACTGCAAAAAACCAGCGGTTGCAATTGTGCCGGCGTACCCAAACGACTGAAGCGCATTGTTTACAAAAACCGGTGCGGCAGTAAGGTAAAATTTTGGTGTGATCCAGAACTCGGCAACCGGAAAAAAGCCGGTGCTTTTTAAACTATCTGTTCGGCCATAATAATTTAAATGGCTGTTGTAGTTAACACTGATTTTAAATTGGGATTTTGATTTTGTATCAGCCGAATCGGTTTGTGCTTTTGTTGTTTGAACAATGATTGTCAAAGCAAACGCCAGCAATATTTTAATCGTTTTCATAATCCAGGGTTAAGGGTTAAAATGATCATCCCGCTATGTTGCAACGGGATGATCAATGATAGAGTACGGATTGAAATTACTGTTTGGTAGTGTTGACGTTCGATGCAGACTTTACCTCAGTTTTACTTTCAACACTGCCTTCAACTTTTGTTTGTTTTGCTTTTTTTACCGAAGCCCGAGTGGTAGATTTTGCTTTTGCTTCACCTTCTGCTTTCACCTTGTTGGTTTTGCGAATAGCAGCTTCTTTTTTAGCCTGTGCTTTTCTTTCTGCCTTCATTGCTTTCCGCTCTGCCTTCGCTGCTTTTGCTTCAGTTTTGTCAATGGCTTTTTTGCCATTGATGCTTGCATTAGCATCGCCATTTGCTTGTATATCGGCATCTGTCTTTGAACCAAACACGGCTGAGTTTTCATTAGCATTCGCTTTTGCCTGTTCCGATGCATGGGTTTCAGCCTGTGCGTTTACTCTTGCATTGGCATTTACATCGGCCGATTGCTTTACTTCTTTTTTTACATCAGTAGTTGTTTGCACCGTTTTGTTGGCGCTGGTTTGTACTGTTGATGCCGCCGACGTTTTCACCTTTGCCGCCGTGGAGGTAGTGGTACCAACAGCTGCTTTTGCAACAGGGGTAACTTTAGTTGCTGCATTAGTTGCCACCTGCGTATTGGCATTTACACCAACCGATTTTGATACTGACGCTTGTGTGCTTTTGGTTGCGCCCAAACCAATTTGTGCAAAAGATACTGTTGCTGTAAGAGTGGCGATTGCTGCGAGTGTGATTACTTTCATTGTTTTCATAATTAAGGGTTTTTAGTTTCGCATACATAGAGTTGCAAACACGAAGAGAAGTTTAAAACGGACAAAAAAATTTTGTTAAGGGGGACGATCGGCACCGCTGAAACGCAGTGCTGCAAAGCATTTGAAAGAAATTATTTTCTTAAAAGAAATAAGTATTCAACTAAGTAGGGGCGGGAAAAAAATTCTTTTCCTGGGATTGTTTACGCTGCAATAAGGCATACCTTTTAGTTGTGCTAAGAGATTTTGCTTATCGAATTGGATAGCTAATTTGACGCTGCATTTCATTAATTGCTTTTGTAAGGGCAGCGATTTCATTTTTTAATTCCGTCACATCTTTGGCACCGGCAAGGGGTGCATCTTTTTCTGCCGCATCCCGGCCAATAAAAAAGGTAGCCAGCGTAGCGGTAACGTACCCAAACACAGCATAACCATATAAGGCAATCAAAAACGATAATGCCCTTCCTTCGGGTGTTATGGGATGATATTCGCTGCCGGCAGTTATAACCCGCATAGCCGTCCACCATAATGCCAACCAATAGCTGCTAAAGCCGGGCGAGGAATTTTCCATAGCATACATGCCAGCCGCACCGGCAAATGTTACCGCAAGAGTTAGTAAGAGCACATAGCCAAATGCTCTGCGTTGCATAGTGGCGCTAAGGCTTTTCATGCTTCTGTTGAGCGATGAAACAATACGCACCAGCCGAATGCCCCGCAAACCTCTCAGCAATCGTACAAAACGAAAAATGCGGAATACCCGCAGCGCAGGAATGATAAGAGAAACAGCAGTAAGCCAATTCTTTTTCAAATAAATAATTTTGGCTGGGGCGAGAATAAATTTAATAATGAAGTCGGCGATGAAGATGACCCAGATGGCAATGCTGACATATTCCAGCGTTTTTGACAAGCCCCATATTAATTCCGATACCAGCAGTGCCAGCCATACAAAGCCTAAAAAAATCATCGGTCCTTCCAAAAATTTTTCAATTGAGGAAAGGAGTTTTTTTCTTTCATTTATAAGTTGTGGTTTCATTTGCTTTGCTTTTGCGCACATTGTTGAGAACAGCTTGTTACGTATAAACAAACGGTACATTTTACGTGCCGCAGTATTGCAATTCCTATTTGAGGTATTTATTCATTATTCAGCGACTTGGGGGATGACGCGGTCACATTTTTGCAGGATGACCAGTATAATGAGGGAACCGCCGCGTCCCTCTTTTAGTGTTACACTTCAGATGGAGCCGGTTTAAAAAATATTATTTACATGCAGGAGATAAAAGACTTTAGTCGAAAAATTGCAAGAGCGGTTTTTATAACGTTATTAATTGTTTCAGGTTTTTTGCTGTTAGTATTTTACCCGAACTTTTTTTTGCTGGTATTTGCGGGCATGTTCTTCTCTGTTCTTCTCAACGCTGCTTCAAACCGGGTGGCCAAAAGTTTAAAAATAAAATACGGACTGTCACTGGCACTTGTGATATTATTTGTAGTGGGTTTGATTACCGGCGTTATTTTATTGCTTGGTCCAGCTATCAGCCAACAGGTAAGCGAAATGACTGACACTTTACCAAAGTCGCTCAGTAATTTAAAAAAGCAACTTTCTCAAACCACTTTAGGCGAAAAAATCGTAAACCAGGTACCCGATAATCCGCAAGACTTATTGAACGGAGAAGGGTCGGCTTTATCAAGAGTAACAGGTTTTTTCTCATCAACGCTCGGTGTGTTTGCCGATTTTATCATCATACTCATTAGCGGAATTTTCCTTGCATCCGATCCCAAAACATACAAGAACGGTTTCACCAGTTTATTCCCCGTTTCTTTAAGGCAGCGGCTCACGGTGGTGATGGACAAGGTTCACCACACCCTAACCCTGTGGATGGCCGCGAAACTAATATCCATGACTGTAGTGGGTATTACAACTGCAATTGGATTGCACCTGCTAGGCATTCCGCTTCCTTACGCACTTGCATTAATAGCTGCTTTGTTTTCATTTATCCCAAACATTGGGCCCTACCTTGCACTTGTGCCTGCCTTATTGATAGCTTTTATGCAAGGGGCCGATAAAGCCTTGTATGTAGCCATACTTTACTTTAGCATTCAGATTGTAGAAACGTATTTAATAACCCCGTTTGTTGAAAAAAAATTGGTAGCTATACCTCCGGCCCTTGCTCTATTCTGGATGGTATTATTTGGAATACTTGCAGGTATTTTAGGCTTGATTCTCGCCACGCCAATTCTCGCCGCATTAATTATTATCGTTGGCGAATTGTACGTTAAGGATTATCTAGAAAATAAAAATCAGGGGTAGTATTGCGGTTACATTATTTTAGCTTCCGGCAAGACGCATTTTCAGCTTTGCTTTTCGCTACCTGCTTTCTTCATTCTAATAACCAATCATGCAAACAAAAAATTTGCTTGTCCTATTCATTATTTTCATTTGGGTGCTTCCAGCAGATGCACAGCAAAAAACAACCAAACAAAAAAAGGTTTCTCCCCCGGAAGCCATCACAACCGATTCGGCACAATGGCGAAATGATAATCATATTGTAAACCGCGACTCGGCCTATATTAACCCGTACTATGCCCTGCAAAAACTTATTGGCGGTAACAAACGATTTGAAAAGGCAAGCAGCATTCATCCACGCCGTGACCCTGCATTGATAAAACGTTTATCCGATGGGCAATCTCCTTTTGCTACGATCGTAGGTTGTTCCGATTCCCGTGTGTCGGGTGAAATTTTATTTGACCAGGGGTTTGGAGATTTATTTGTTTGCCGCACAGCAGGGCAGGTAATGGCTGAAGCCACTTACGCAACAATAGAATATGGATACCTTAATCTGGGAACCAAGCTGGTTGTTGTATTGGGCCATAGCACTTGTGGCGCCGTAGGTGCTGCTGTTAAACGACCAGAAAATCCGCCTGGTCATATTGTTGCATTAATCAATGCTATTAAACCCGCGGCAATACAAGCAGAAAAAATGCCTGGCGATAAAATAGAAAATGCAGTGAGATTAAATGTAATCAACCAGGTGAATGAGTTGCGGGGACTTGAATCTGTATTATCCCGTGCGTACAGTAAAGGTGAAATACTGATAGTAGGAGCAGTCTACGACCTTGCTTCGGGCAAAGTTGAATTTTTAAAAGAAACTTTGGAGAACCTGCCACAAACACGTTATGCAAAAAATGACATAACGGGGCGATAACCTGCTGACACAATTATAAGATGAAGCTTTTATTAAGGCACTTCCTCTGTGCACGTTCCGGAATGCTATAAACTTGCTGGCTAAAAAACGTAACCGTCTGTACCAGTCTTTATTACAGTCGTGTTTGTTCATTGGTTTCAATAAAAGAAGTCTTTTAGAAAAAAAACAATTGTCGTTCTTTTCTATTCATTCTATGACTTATATTGCAACTACCTTCTAATTTTTGATCCTCTATGAATTGGTTGGTTTAAATGCATCGTTTTCACATACTGTTTAGCAACCACTTAATTAACTGCATCCCATGAGGATTATTTTGCCCTATTCTTACCATCGTGGAGCCTCTCTTTTAATCATTTGTTTTATTTTATTGTTGCAAAAAGCAACAGCACAAAATGATGATTGTCCCACTGCGTCAACTATCATCATTCCCAACGGCGGCTTTGCACTGGGTTTATACACCAGCACGCAATACGACCTCACTGGCGCCACTTTACAAGCCGGCGAAACATTTGCCCCATCAATTGTAGTTGCAGGCCTTAATAAAAAAAGTATCTGGTATAAATTCACACTTCCCACTACAAGGGCGGCAAGAATTAGCCTTGCTCAACCGGGTAGTGTTATACAGGCCGGCAATGTTGGCTTTGCCGTGTATAAAAGTAATGCCTGCATGCCGGGCACTGTAGACATAAGTACCAAGTTTTCTCCAATTGAAATTTTTGGCAGCAGCTTTCATCCCTGTGTGGATGCGGGCGACTACCTTGTGCAGGTAACTAGTAACCTGAATGCAAACGGCCCTATTTTTATCACCCTTGAATTGGATGAACCAACGCCGGCATTATACGACAAGCCTGGGGGTGCTTACCAGTTTACCAACATTAATACCAACAAAACCACGGTTCACGATTTTTTAGTGCAATGCCAAACTATAAACGATGCGGCTGAAAACTGCCTGCCGAATACCTCATTCAAAGATTTTACAAAAAGCACCTGGCACACGTTTACCACGCCGGCCTACTTTGATTGGTTTAATGTTTTGCTGGGGGATATAAATAATCCGAGCAATCCCAGTGTACCCAAATACACGGTGGGGTATAGACTCTACGAAGGTGATTCCAAAACTACGCCTGTAGGCTCTCTCTTACCACAGGGTGGTTGCGACAGTTTACGTACCAACGGATACTATTATGACTATAAAACTTACCGGTGTGGCGAACTAAAACCCAATACCACGTATACCGTACAGCTTTTATACCACCGGGATAATGTAAAGACAATGCGTTTAAGCCTAGCATGGAATGGAACTGTTGCTACTAAAGCGCCACAACCATTAGCTTCTCTACCCACACCTAATAATATCGGGGTGTTACCTGCCAATCCCAATGGTATTATTACCAACATCAACGACAATTTTGGCTGTAACAGCCGCCATAGTTTATACAGTTGCCCCAAAACAATGCCTGCCAATGGTGTTTTAAAAAATGGGTACCGTTATAACTTAAGTACTTTTTTTTCCTTTAAGCTTTCAACCAGTACCACCGTAAGTTTTGATGCATATGGAGATTGTCGTGGTGGTTATCTGATGCGATTATACAAACAAGGCTTAACCAATAACTGTGCTGACCTGGACACAGCTAATTTAAAAAGCAGTTTTTTCAACGGCCAGCTTTTTCAGTGCCTTGATAGTGGTGACTATGTGCTGCAGGTGATGGGTAAGGACACATTGGAAAAGGAGAATTATTATTTCGGAAATTTTGGAACTAGCACCTCTGGTGTTTGTCTGAATGCTTCCGATTTGGGAAGACAGGTTTCACTAAGAATATCAGCCAAAACGGAGGTGGTAACAAATAGGTTTTCTTTAAGTGCTACCGGGAAGTTTGATAAAATAAATGCCAATGGCGCAGGCGTAATGCAGCCACTGCAGAGAGGCGTTACTTATACGGCCACGCCTGACACGCTGGGTTGCGCAAACACAGTAATGCCTGATGACGAAATATGCAAGTCCATATACAACGAGGTATATACCAAGGCTTCCTACCGCGAGTTCACAGTGGCTGATAGTTTCCTTTTATATGTGCCTGATTATTTAAGCTCAGCTAAAACCTCCAAATTATACAAGGGAGATGCAGGCGCCCTTGCTACCAGCCAATCGGCGTTTGCTTTTCCGCAAAAAATAACCGGGCTTGAGCCCTATTCCGGATGCTTTTATGGGTATAGCAGCGGCGTTCAAAATGCCTGCATCGTGCCGGGCACGTACACATTTGTAAATTTTGACACGAGGCTTGGCTACGAGGTCAGTACAAAATTTACCATATTACAACCCGTTGCAAAATATAACACCCCGGCAAAAGCCCAGGATATGGGTGATGTTTGGAAGGCAATTGATCCTGTTTATAGCATTGTAACAAGCGGGGTCGACACATTTACCTGCCACGATAACCCGGTGATCATTGACGGTCTTAATCCATGCGCAGGCATTTGGGCGGTACCATCCACCAAATTAAGTTATCGCCAGTTTTACCTGAGTAAGCCTGCTATCGTTGCCATCTTTAACAGCTATGGCTTTCCGTATTATAAAAGCTTCAGTGGTTCCTATTCATTATTCTCCGGAAAAGCAACCGATGGGTTAGCGCAGCTAAAAAGCATGGGAACAAAATGGACGTGTTTTACTAATGCAAGCAGCAGTCAATGCGATGCGCTTTCTCCAGGTTGGTACACGGTGGTATGTTATGGAGTAGGGCCAAGCTATGCTAATCCATTGCCCGGAAACCCATACAATGTTCAGTACTCTGATGCAGGGCGGGAGAACGGATTTTATATCCGGCTTTCACCCGCATGCCCTCAACCCAAATTTAACCGGCCGCTCAAAGCCTCTATCGATACGCTTACCGGCCAACCTTACAAAATTGAATGGAAAGCACAGCCAAGCCACACGGCTGCGTATCCCGTAACAAGTAAAAAATACATCCTTAACGCAGAAAATTTTGATTGCAGCCAAGACACCGCTTTTATTAATAATTCGATGGTGCGCTGCTCCGCTAATAATGTGAAGGTTTCGTTTTATGTCTTCCAGCTAACACAAGAGTCGTATGTGCAGGTAGGGACGTTGCCATACGATTTTGTCATGTCGATGTACAACTTTGATGTTAGAACAAACGACAGTGTGCGATTAAAGACCGATGCTCCGCTTCAACCCTGTTTAAGCAATAATAAGGTAAGTGAATTTTGTAAGCTCCAACCCGGCTTCTATACGTTGGTTATTTTTGGATCTGCCGTTTACTCTTCGTCTTGCATCAGTATAACCCCTACTATTTATGTTGATCAGGTGGGTGGTAGCCGTTTTGATCATGCCTCCAACGCTTACGATTTCGGAACTGTTATCGCCGATAGCACCTGGCGCAACGGGAAGCCTGGAGATGTAAATGCGTTGGATGCCACCCGGGCACCCAGCAATGATTTCTTTTATTGTACTACCGGCGCCCAGAAAAATGATCCATCTGAGGCAGCGTGTATGTCGTTGTATAATCCCAATATTTATAAAGCAGGAAACAATGTAGTGCTACACCCCGATGAGGCATTGGCTCCGAATCAGTATACAATTGATCGAAGGAACCTTTGGTATACATTTTCTGTCAACCTTCCGGGAAAAATAAGGATACGGGTAAAAAACAAAACGCCTAACAAATCCTACCAATATCCGTTTGCAGTTTATAAAAGCGATGTGGATGGCTCGCTGCCCTTTGCACAAGTAGTAAGCGGCGGACAGGTTGATTCAACATTAGGCCAGGGACTAACGTATGTAACACGTAATCATAACGGAGGACAAGCCTCCTCCTTCTGCCAGGGACCTGATGAAATTGAAATCCTTATTCCTGCCTGCAGCTTTACACCAACTCGGTATTATGTAGTAATAGAAAACCGGAATACTTACGGGTATGAGGATGTCTACGCAATGAACCCTAACAGCCAGGTGGAAGTTTCCCTGTTATTTGATTCTATTACTGCTAACCCTCCTAAGTTTGATCACTTTAGCCAGGCAAATGATTTAGGTCTTGTGAATAGTGGTATTAAAAAAGGAGCTGTTGATAATTTTACCTGCGCAACAAGAGACTTACCTGACCCTCTCAACTACAACTATGTATCAAATTGTAATAAAACGTTGTGGTATAAGTTTACAACCACTGTCACCGGTCAGATACGTTATGCAGCTTTTTTCAAAAATGCGAACCAATATTATTATGACCATATCCAGTTATTTCAACAGATAAAGCCCAACGATTCTTCAAGCACGGGCCTTTTACATTTGCTATACACTACCACGTATTCGAACAACGGCTCATGGGCACAGCGATGCATTTCTCCCGGCACCTACTACATTATTTTACCGGGTTGCAATGCCCTGGATGAAGATGTATATCCTCAGATAGAAATCATTCCGCAAGACGGCGATTTTTGCAGCGCACCAATGATTACCAATCTGAATGGACCCGGATCAAGGATCGTTCCTGTAACACTAGATTGTCATACCATTGGAACCGATTATGGCGAGTTTAACCCCACGCTTACCTGCCCGGCTAATGCTTCTACCACAGGGTATAAAACAAGTTGGTACCGGCTGGACATCACCGGCACAGATACGCTGGATGTAACGGTATTCATCAACGAGAATACAAATGCCACCAGCACCGATATCAAGTACCGCATGATGACAGGAAGTTGCGGCGCCATGCAGGAGCAAAGCTGCGTGCAGGATGCCTTAACACGTAATACATACAAATGCCTTGCACCAGGCAACAGTTATTATATACAAGTCTTTACGCCTGTTAGCTACGCTTCCGTGCCCGTGACAGGAACGGTTGATCTGAACCTTTCTGCGATTATACATGCCGATACCTGTCTGCCCGCCAACAACTGTATTGGTGTGGCCAACTTTACCCCAAAGTTTGATTGTAATAAAAACCAAAGCGTGCAGTTTACTAATTTTTCCACCTATGGTTCTTCCATTACCTACAATTGGGATTTTGGCTATAACAATAAAACAAGCAACGCCGTTTCCCCCAGCTTTTTTTATCCCGCATTAACCACCGCACAAACCTATACGGTGAAGCTGGTAATAACGAATACGCTTTGCGGCAAAAAGGACTCATCTATACAAACCATTACTATTCCGGCACGGCCCTCTGTTAATCTTGGCCGCGATACGATCAATTGCAGTAATGGCGTTTCAGTTTCTTTGAACGCTTCGTCCCATGCTGGGTCTACTTATTATTGGTATAACGGCAGCACGCAACCAACGCTAACCGTTGGTGGAATTGCCAGCCCCTGGGTGGAAATAACTTATAATGGTTGCAAAGCAAGAGATACGGTTAACATCTGGATCAACCCGATTGCAAAACAGCCGTTACAAACAAAAGCGTTGTGCAATGTCACCACGGTGGTATTAAACGCCAGCCGTGGACAGGGCGAACAGTATAGCTGGAACACAGGTGCGATCACCAGCAGCATCACCGTGGCGCAGCCGGGATATTATTGGGTAGATCTATACCTGAATGGTTGTACTGTCAGGGATTCATTTTTAATTGTAAATGCGGATTTGAAACCTTTAGGTAGCGATGTTTCTATTTGCCAGCGCAGTCTGCCATACACCGCTAACGCTACTGTAAATGGTGCCAGTTCTTACAAATGGCAAAACAATTCAACAGCCCCCACATTCAGCGTTACACAACCAGGTTTATATTGGGTTGAAATAGGATTAGGCGGCTGCACGTTTCGTGATACACTTTTAGTAGCTGTTGATTCTTTTAAAACAGCAGCCTTTACCGCCAGGATTTGCCAGGGCCAGGTTTATACTTTGGCATCAGGACAAACCCTAACTGCTGCCGGTGTTTATAAAGACACACTTCGAAATGCCCGTGGCTGCGACAGCCTTGTTTCCAATGTAACGCTTCGGGTAGATACAGTCAGCCGCAGAACGTCAACTGCATCCATCTGTACCGGTCAAACTTTTAGTTTACCGTCCGGTGTGGCAATAAGCCAGGGTGGTATCTATAGAGATACGGTTCGTTACACAACAGGCTGCGACAGTTTGGTCTCCACCCTCAACTTAACGGTAAATTCGGTGACGGCCATTACCCGCAACTCTTCTACCTGCCAGGGACAGTTGTACCTGTTACCATCGGGGCAAATGGTTTCAACAGCTGGAACCTATGTTGATACGGTACGTAATGGAGGGTTGTGCGACAGCATTATTACTACTGTACTCGCAGTAAAAACTGTGGCCGCTAATTCGTTATCCACATCAATATGCCAGGGACAAACCTATACGCTACCATCAGGATTAACAGTAGGCGCAACAGGCATATACCGCGATACATTGCGGTACGCAACTGGTTGTGATAGCCTGTTAAGTACCATCAACTTGACAGTGAAAGCGGCTTTGTCGGCAACAGTTACCGCTTCTATTTGCGAAGGCCAATTTTATACTTTGCCTTCGGGAATTATTGTTACAGCCGCAGGAGTGTATAGAGATACAGTGAGGTATACTGTGGGATGTGATAGCCTTAGAACCACCATTGATTTAAGCATAAAATCATTGACACGACTAAGCAATAGTGCTGCGGTCTGTGGCGGTCAAACCTTTTCACTTCCATCAGGACGAACGGTGAACTCAAGTGGAATATATAACGACACATTACATTATGCCGCAGGTTGCGACAGTGTGATACACACCATTAACCTTACCGTAAAAACAACTTCCAACATTTCCTTATCGCCAACTATTTGTCAAGGGCAAACTTACACCCTACCATCAGGATCAATAGTTACAACAACAGGTATCTACAGAGATACAATGCGGTATGCAACTGGTTGTGATAGCCTGTTAAGTACCATCAACTTGACAGTGAAAGCAGCTTTGTCTTCAACAGTTACCGCTTCTATTTGCGAAGGTCAATCTTATACTTTGCCTTCAGGTGTTATAATAACAGCTGCAGGAAGGTATATGGATACCGTGAGGTATTTAACGGGATGTGATAGTCTTAGGACCACCATCGATCTAAGCATAAAATCACTTACACGATTCAGCACTACCCCGTCGGTCTGTGCGGGTCAAAGCTATTCGCTACCCTCGGGCAAAGTGGTTAATTCAAGTGGGATCTACAGCGACACATTACGTTATGGTGCAGGTTGCGATAGTGTGATACAGACTATCAACCTGACTGTAAAATCACTGACAAAATCATCGGCTTCGCAGTCAGTTTGCGCTGGGCAAAACTATACGTTGCCGTGGGGTCCCATAGTTAGTGCCGCGGGCGTTTATACCGATACCGTACGCTACATTTCTGGCTGCGATAGTTTGATACGCACTGTCACACTAAAAGTTGAGGCACCATTGACGCAAAGCAGTGCCGCTATCATTTGCTCCGGGCAAAACTTTACACTGCCGTGGGGCGCCTCGGTTTCGGCAGGAGGATTCTATCGCGATACTGTGCGTTATCTGTCGGGGTGCGATAGCCTTATCAGAAGTATACTCCTTACGGTCAATCGCTCGAATACTGTGCTTACCAGTGCGGCAATTTGTGCTGGGCAGTCTTATGTGTTGCCGTGGGGTAACGCCGTTTCAATATCGGGCATCTATCGGGATACGTTACGATATACTTCCGGTTGTGATAGTTTGATACGCCAGGTAAATTTAACTGTTAGGAGTGTGGCTGCTGCTAACTCCAGCGCTTCTATTTGCTCTGGCCAACTTTACACCTTACCATGGGGTACTGCTGTTTCAGCAGCGGGGGTTTATCGTGATACACTACGGTATGCAAGCGGATGCGATAGCTTAATCAGAACCATTGATTTGAAGGTAACAGCACCAGCTTCCACTACCGCAAATGCTGCCATTTGTTCCAATGAAACTTATGCACTTCCCTGGGGGCGTGTTGTCAATACTTCGGGTACCTATAGAGATACTTTAAAAACTGCTGGGGGGTGCGACAGTCTGGTGCGAATTGTTTACCTCACGGTAAATCCACAACCGTTTGTACAATTAACGAAATCAAACGATGTCGACTGCATCTTGGGAACAGCCAGGCTTGCCGCTACAGGCGGGGCCAGTTATCTATGGTCACCTGCTGTCAGTTTATCTAACGCCACCGTTGCAAATCCGGTAGCAACCCCTGTTGCATCTACCATGTACAAGGTTGTGGTAACAACCCCTGCCGGTTGTGTAAAAGAGGATAGTTTATTTGTTACCGTAGCTATGGGCAACCCGGCAACTGGGTACTTAGTGCCGTCGGCATTTACTCCAAATAATGATGGAAAGAACGACTGCTTTGGGGTATCGCACTGGGGGAATGTAACGGATTTAGAGGTCTCGATATTTAGCCGATGGGGACATCTGTTGTTCTATACAGCTAACAAAAATGTTTGTTGGGATGGGGAGCTGAAGGGAGTAAAGCAAAAAACAGATGTGTATGTATACGTTATTAAAGCGAAAACGATTTGCGGCCCTGTACTTCGAAAAGGCACGGTTACATTGATTCGTTAGGTATAGAAACATTTAGCACTTACATTATTTGATCATCGTTAGATTACTTAATCGACAATATTATTTACAAAATGATGTGACTCTTCCTCCAGATGCATTCACTACTATTTTTGGCAGGATTCGTTGAACTAATCCACAATCATCAGCTTTGCATAATTCAGCATAATTTTCTTTTCTCCATTTACATCAAATAAAATTGTAGCAACCGGGTTATGCGCCGAGCCCTCAAGTTTTGAAACCAAACCAAAACCAAATTTCTGGTGTTCCACTCTCATGCCTTCTGCCAGTTTTGTGATATCGCTTTGTATAAAATTGGCCGAGGGCACATGCGTAACTTCTTTGGGTTTGATACCATTATTTACAAGGGTAGAAACAAAACTTTTTTCGGGTTGTGTGCTACCGCCCGTGTTGGCGCCTCTTTGCATTCTTTCAAATGCGCTGCCCCATAAGTTGGCATTGCTTTGGTTTTTTACACCACCACCTGCAAACGATTTGTCTAAAAATTCCGCCGGCATTTCTTCAATAAACCTGCTTGCATCACTTTGAATAAGCGAGCCGAATTTATAACGGGTGTTGGCATAACTCAAATACAATCTTCCTTTTGCCCGGGTTATGGCCACATAAAAAAGTCTTCTTTCCTCTTCCAGTTCTTCCCTCGTGTTTATGCTCATGGCATTGGGAAAAAGTCCCTCTTCCAAACCACCTACAAATACCACAGGAAATTCTAAACCCTTTGCTGCGTGTATGGTCATCATCTTCACCGTATCGGCGTTCGGGTCTTTTTGATCGGCATCGGTGAGCAAAGTAATTTGTTGCAGATAAGAACCTAAACTTTTGTCACCCACTTCACCGCTTTCTTCGCTCAATGGTGTTTCAATAAATTCTTTTATTGAGTTCAACAATTCCTGCACGTTTTCGTACCGCTGCATGCCTTCGGTACTTTTATCGTTAAACAATTCTTTTACAAAAGCGGTTTGTTTGCCTACATGAAAAGCCACGTCGTAAGCATTTTTGTGTGGCAACATGCTGTGAAAACTTTTTATCATCAGCACAAATTCTTCAATGGCATTTAAGATGCCGGCTTTGAAACCAAACATGGGCGCATTCTCCAATACTTGCCACATGCTAATGTTGGTTTCATTGGCCGCAAGTATGGCCCGGTCAATAGATGTTTTACCAATCCCCCGAACGGGGTAATTAATAATCCGCTTTAGTGCTTCTTCATCTTTTGGATTTACAATGATGCGCAGGTAAGCTATGTAGTCTTTAATTTCTTTGCGTTGGTAAAACGATAAACCACCGTAGATGGTGTAGGGAATATTTTGGCGGCGCAGGCTTTCTTCAAACGAACGGCTTTGTGCATTGGTACGATATAGAATAGCAAATTCTTTATTGGCAAAATGATTTCGCAGGCGTTGTTCCTGAATTTGATCGGCAACGAATTTTCCCTCATCGTTATCCGTCATGGTACGCACCAGTTTTATTTTTTCACCAGTGGGATTTTCGGTAAAAAGTGTTTTGGGTATCTGTCCTTTGTTGTTTTTAATTACCTCGTTGGCAATACTCAAAATGTTTTGTGTGCTTCTATAATTCTGTTCCAGTTTAATCACTTTTACATCGTCGTAATCTTTCTGAAACTGCAGAATGTTTTGAATGGTAGCGCCACGAAAGGAATAAATGCTTTGCGCATCATCGCCTACTACACAAACGTTTTCGTTGGCGGCCCCCAGCAGTTTTATTATTTCATATTGTGCGGGGTTGGTATCCTGGTACTCATCAATTAAAATGTAGCGAAACTTATGTTGGTATTTGTGCAGCACATCGGGGAAAGTAGTAAGCAGCTCATACATTTTAAAAAGCAAGTCGTCAAAATCCATAGCGCCGTTTTTAAAACAACGTTTGCTGTAGGCGTCATAAATCTGGCCAATCATGGGGCGATTGCTGCGCATGTCATCCTGCTGAATGTAATAATCGGCCGCATAATCTTTGGGGCCTACCAGCCCGTTTTTGGCGCTGGAAATTCTATTGTAAACCGTGTTTGGTTTATAGTGCTGCACATCCAAGTTCAATTCGTTGGTTACAGCTTTTACCACACTCTTTGCATCATCGGTATCGTAAATGGTAAATTGGTTTGGGTAGCCAATGCGGTGTGCCTCGCCACGCATAATGCGGGCAAACACCGAGTGAAAAGTGCCGATGTATAGATTACGGCTTTCGCGGTTGCCCAAAATATGGCCAATGCGTTCCTTCATTTCGGCTGCGGCCTTATTGGTAAAAGTGAGTGCCAGTATATTAAATGCATCAACACCCTGGGCCATCAGGTGTGCAATGCGGGTGGTTAAAACTTTTGTTTTTCCCGAGCCGGCGCCTGCTACAATCATTAGTGCGCCTTCGGTAGTTAACACAGCTTCCTGCTGTCGTTCATTCAATCCCTTCAGGTATTCTTGCATAAGCGGCGAAGGTACGTTTCGGAGAGAGTTTTTTTAGAAATGAATACTTATTAAAAGAGCCTTTTCAAAATACTTGAACCAGGAACCTGGTTAAAAAAATTGAATTAATTTAATGATACAAAACAGTACACGGGTTATGGAAAAATATCTCTCCCAACTGCTTGCCGACATTGCCGATGCAACTGCAAATGTGTCTTCTCCCTTCATTGAAAAAGAATTAGCACTACAAGACTGGATGCCACCTGAAGAAGAAGAGAAATATGCGCCAGGGAGGCAACTGGAAGATTGGACGGGCATAAATAAACTACACCTTCCGCCTGCCGAAAATTCACTGCCTCACAGGTAAGTAGGTTGGTAGCGGCGTTGAAGAAAATGCTTGACGCTTTTAACTGCTCTTTTGTTATGCAAATTGTAGTGCCCGATGAAATTCAATACGAAACCATCCGGCAAAATTTTAACCAGCGGGTAAAAGTAAAACGCTGGCACATGGGTTTTTTTGAACCATGCCAACGAAATACAAAACATGGTGAATGCACATTGGGTGAATATTGCCAATGCGCTTTTTATGAAGAACTATTTTCAAATTTTATTGTGAAGAGTTAACGCCGGAAGAAGAAAGAGCGAGGGCTCTGGAAAATGAAATTCAGCACTTGAAAAGAAAGTATGAAGATGACTGGAGGAAATATTAGCCTTATCATTTGGATGCGGATTTTGATGATGAAGAAGGCAATGCTTATAACTACGGCTTTGATGATGAAGATGGGGATGACGATTGGTAAAACGATCGGCACACCATTTGCCAAATCATTGCTATGAAGAACTTAATAATAGCAGCAGTGATTTTGGTTTCAGCAACATCTTGCAATGGTGTGGGTAGCTGGTTTGGAAATGATACTGATAGCACATCAATGGCAAACATTGTTGACAGCAGTTTTACTACAGTTTGGGTGCGGGATGAAAGTATTACGGCAGCCAACGCATACTCCGATTTGTTCTTAGACAGCGCTGCGCTGGATTATTTTATTACCAAAGAAAACCTGGGCGATACTACCGCCAAAAGGTTGCACAATTTTTACAAAGTGCGTAATTATCAATACGCCTGGTTTACCACCGGGGGCTTAACCGAGCAGGGCCGGGGCTTTTGGGGTTTGCATTCCTCAACTGCCAATAAAAAGAACGAGGGCCTTAGCGCTTTGATGGATACCCTTATTCAAAAAGATAGTGTGTCCATCTCGCAATCCGACTCCGCTTTTACACAAACCGAGTTGCAGTTAACAGCACAACTGATTGATTATGCCGGTGGCAATACCAACGAACTTATCTCTTCATCGAATATCCATTACCTGGTGCCGGCAAAAAAAATGGACGCTATGCAATTGGCCGATTCCATCTTGCACAGGCAAAAAGATTCTTCCGTTTTTGCCACCAACTCCACATACACTGCACTAAAAAAATCGCTTGCCGTTTATTACGCCGCGGCTAAAGACAGTGCACAACAGCTGCTGCCGAGCAGTTTAAAACAAATTAAAAAAGGTGTTACAACTCCATTTATTGCTGCTTTAAAAAAACGTATGGCCACTACCGGAGATTATGTAGCCGATGATACAACGACCACTTACAACGACAGCTTATTCAATGCGGTAAAAGATTTTCAATTACGCAATGGCCTTGCTGCCACCGGTGTGGTTACTGATTCAACGATTGCAGCACTCAATGTGCCGGCTGTAGAAAGGGTTGAACAAATATTGGTCAACCTTAACCGCGTGTTATGGATGAAGCCGGCACCCGATAGTAACCATGTGGTAGTTAACATTCCATCGTACATGCTCTATGTGCAAGGCGACAGCAATACAACTTTTGAAATGCCCATCATTGTTGGGAAAGAAGGAACGGGAACAGCAATGTTTTCCGATGCCATCAACCAGGTAGTTTTTAGTCCATACTGGAATATTCCGGAAAGCATTGTACGTAATGAAATTTTGCCTGCAATGAAATTAGACAAGGGCTATTTAAAAAAACGTAACATGGAAATTGTTGGAGGCACTGATAGCTTACCCAGGATCAGAGAACTGCCGGGCAAAGAAAATAGTTTGGGAAGAGTGAAATTTTTGTTTCCCAACAGCTTCGACATTTATATGCACGACACACCCAACAAAAACCTGTTCGCACAAAAAAACCGTTCACTTAGTCACGGTTGTATTAGAGTGGGTAACCCCGAAAAGCTTGCAGCATTTATTTTGCGCAATCAAAAAGAATGGACGCCGGAAAAAATTACCGCAGCAATGAACGCCGGTAAGGAACAAACGGTGCAGGTGCAGCAGCCACTGCCTGTTCAGATAAATTATTACACAGCATGGGCCGACGCGGCCGGCAGACTGCATTTTAGAAACGATGTTTACGGCCTTGATAAAGTGACGAAAGAAAAAATGTTCGTTGGCTAAACCAACAACAAAATACCCATAAATAGGTATTTTCTGCAGAGGGGTGCTTAAGTACGTTTGCGTACTCTTAATTAATGATCGTCTTATCTCTTGTTCAGCGTGCGGCGAAGCCTTTTGGCTTCGCCTTTTTATTGGAAGTTCTAAAAAAAGTAAGTCCATCCAAACTTGTCACTACCTTCAATTTGCGATCTATTAATGCGGGAGAAATTTCTACAAAGAGCGGCAGAGTCTGAAAACCTCCCACATTTTCGTCACTGGAAAAATTATCGTAACCCATTATCATTTACTTTGTAATGGGCTTTGGCAGATTGCTACTTAGCATCCGCCATTTAAAAAGCCGCCAATAGCTGTACAATTTTTTTGTTTTTGCAAGTCAGCGTTGCCGTTGCACGTTGTT
This sequence comes from Chitinophagales bacterium, assembly GCA_031425835.1. Taxonomy (GTDB): domain Bacteria; phylum Bacteroidota; class Bacteroidia; order Chitinophagales; family Chitinophagaceae; genus Flavisolibacter. The sequence goes on along the minus strand of JANPKD010000025.1, from coordinate 74,459 downwards.
TGCATAGAATGGTAAACCATGTTTAAACAAATATCCTCAGGAGTAAAAAAGTTTTGGGCTTCGGTAGCCCTGCTATCTGTTGAAATTATCATTGTGCTGGTACTCTTTGTTGGTGCGCTTGCAATATTTGTATTTGTTGCCCGCCAGGTTTTTGTGGAAGGCAATACCGAATTTGATAAGTCTGTAACTGCCTTTTTGCATAATTATGTTTCCGACCGCGTCAGCAGTATTATGATGTTTTTCACCTTCCTGGGGACACACAAATTTTTGATACCGGCCAATCTTACCCTGGCGGCGTTTTTTTTATTTTTTAAGAAACACAGATGGCATTCCATTTTAATTCCGGCTATCTCGCTCAGTAGCCTTGGCTTAATGGCCCTGCTCAAAAACTTATTCAACAGGCCACGCCCCGATATACCTCTGCTTTATGAAGCAAAAGGCTTAAGTTTTCCCAGTGGTCATGCCCTCCTAAGTGTTACTTTTTACGGTCTGCTTATTTACATCGTTTACAAAAACGTGGAAAACAGGTTTATAAAGTGGACTGCCATTGTACTATTGCTACTACTGATAGTTACCATTGGATTTACCCGTATTTATCTTAACGTGCATTATGCTACCGATGTAATTGCGGGCTTTTGCGTTGGTTTTTTATGGCTTGTTTTCAGTGTTTGGCTGCTGCGGAAACTGGAAAGAAAAAGCCAGAGAAAGTTAGATGCCGCGGTAACTGAACCGGCGCCAACCGAGCAACGGGCATCTTAAATTTCGCTGCGGAAGTTTTACCGTTTGTTAATGCTGTCAATCGCAACTGAATCAATTGCAGGGGCAAGTACTGGCGGTGGTTTAAGCGAAGTGTCATCATTGTCGGTGTTGTCAATGTTGTAATCGCGGCCGGGTGTACCCGAATTATTGCAGCCAGCACACGCCAACGCCAGCAGTAAAAAAATAAATATTTTCATAGCATTGTTTCAAGTAGGGGAGCAAGTTTCTTGCCATTGCAGCAAACAGGAAAAGATGATCCTCGTTTTTGGAAAAGTCAATACCACATGGCTTATTCTTAACGTTTTTTCCCACAGAAGCCAACTTTAAAAAACTTAATTTCGCCCGCCCGCAATAAAGAGCCTCCAACTTTTTTATACAGCACTTAAAACTTCTAGATAAAAAGTTGGAAACTCTTTCGGGGCGGTAAACAATCGCACTATGATATCAGCTAATAATGTTTCGCTTTCTTACGGTAAAAGGGTTTTGTTTGATGAGGTGAACATCGGTTTCACCAAAGGCAATTGTTATGGCGTAATTGGCGCTAACGGTGCCGGCAAATCCACTTTTCTTAAAATTTTATCGGGCGAAATTGAACCGAACAAAGGCACCGTCACCATATCGCCGGGCGAACGTATGGCCGTGCTAAAACAAAACCAGTTTGAGTTTGATGCCCAAACAGTTTTGAATACCGTGTTGATGGGCCACAAAAAAATGTGGGATGTTATGCACGAAAAGGATAGGATTTATGCCGACCCCGAGGCCACCGAAGATGACTATATGAAAGCCGGCCATCTTGAAGCTGAATTTGGTGAAATGGGTGGCTACACATCTGAAAGCGACGCTGCTACGTTCCTCAATGAACTGGGAGTGAAAGAAGAGTACCACCAAACTTTGATGCAGGATATCCCCTCAACACTAAAGTTGCGTGTGCTTTTGGCGCAGGCTCTTTTTGGCAACCCCGATATTCTGTTGCTTGATGAGCCTACCAACGGACTGGACATAGAAACCATTAGCTGGCTTGAAAACTTTTTGGCCGATTACGAAAACATAGTGTTGGTGGTATCGCACGATCGTCACTTTTTAGATGCAGTGTGCACGCACGTTGCCGATGTGGATCGGTCTAAAATAAAAGTGTTTTCGGGTAACTATACTTTCTGGTACGAATCAAGCCAACTGATGGCCCGCCAGATGAATGATAAGAATAAAAAAACCGAAGACAAACGCCAGGCCTTAATTGATTTCATCGCCCGCTTCTCAGCCAATGCGTCAAAATCCCGCCAGGCAACCTCCCGTAAAAAGGCTTTGGAAAAATTGACGATTGAAAATATTGAACCCTCTAACCGAAAATATCCGGGGATTATTTTTCAACCGCTGCGCGACGTAGGCAACCAAATTTTAAATGTAGAAAACCTCAGCTCCTCGGCTGATGGCCGCAAGCTTTTTACTAAAGCAACCTTTAGTGTAAACAAGGGAGAAAAAATTGCATTCCTTAGCCGGGACCCATTGGCCGTTACCAATTTTTTTGAAATCATCAACGGCGAAATGAAAGCCGATGGTGGCAAGTACGAGTGGGGTACTACTATTACAAAAGCCTACCTGCCATTGGAGAACAATGAATTTTTTCAAAGTGGATTAACGTTGATGGAGTGGTTGCGCCAATACGTGCCACCACATGTAACCGATGCCGATGAACCATTTTTGCGTGGCTTTTTGGGCAAAATGCTTTTTAGCGGCGACGACATAATGAAGAAGACGAACGTACTGAGTGGTGGCGAAAAAGTTAGGTGCATGCTCAGCCGAATGATGTTGCAAAACCCCAACGTTGTGGTGCTGGATCAGCCAACCAACCACCTTGACCTGGAAAGTATACAAAGCTTTAACGAAGGCTGCCAAACATTTTCGGGCATCGTTTTGCTAACCTCGCATGACCATACGTTTTTGCAAACTGTTGCCAACAGAATTATTGAACTGACACCCAAAGGAATTATTGACCGACTGATGACCTTTGATGAATACATGGAAGACAAAAGAGTGAAAGAACTGCGGGAAGAGATGTACGGTGCGGCGATGTATGCCTAAGGTTGAAAATCGTTTGAAAAAATCCTGCGTTGTTGCAGGATTTTTTTTATGCCTTTTACGGTAAGATGATTTACATTGATAAGTATTCATGAACGGCACCGCGTCATACAACATTTTTCCGCTTGGCGATAGCGCATTGCTTATTGATTATGGCAATGAAATGAACGTTGGCATCAACAAAAAAATCTTACTCCAGTTTCGGGTTTTACAAGCAGCCAGGTTGCCTTTTATAACCGACATAGTACCTGCATACTCCTCACTTGCGGTGCATTACAATGTTGCATTGCTCCATGATAAAAAACAGGGGGATAGAACCGTTTTCGAAACCGCCATGGCACTCATTTCACCATACCTCAGCAGTGATGATGTGGAGGAGGAAAATAACAGGTTGATAAAACTACCCGTATGTTACCAGCCACCCTTTTGTTTGGATATGGCGACAATTGCAAGCGCAAAAAATTTCGATGCGGAAGGAATTATTCGGTTGCATACAGCTCAAAGCTACAGAGTGTATATGCTTGGGTTTTTACCAGGCTTTGCCTATATGGGCAAAGTAGATGATCAAATTGTTATTCCGCGCAGGCAACAGCCACGAGCAAATGTACCGGCCGGCTCGGTGGGCATTGCCGGCAACCAAACCGGTATTTACCCGTTTGCCTCACCAGGCGGATGGCAAATAATTGGCCGAACGCCGGTGCCCCTGTTTAATAAACACTTGAGTAATCCAACACTATTACAACCTGGAGATACGGTTCAATTTTTTTCAATAACAGCCAATGAGTTTGCAGATTATCAAAGCAGGCCTGCTTGATACTATTCAGGATGAAGGCCGCAAGGGGTACAGCCATTTGGGTATTAATCCCGGTGGCGCAATGGATATTTTTTCGTACCGGCTTGCCAATGCGCTGTTAGGAAAAAAGTTATCCGGGCCTGTTATCGAATTGCATTTTCCGGCAGCACAAATATTGTTTACGCAACCAACAATCATTTGTATCACCGGCGCCAATTTTTTGCCCTCCATTAATAACATTAGTGTACCCATCAATCATCCGGTTGTAATTGGCGCAAATTGTATTTTACGATTTGATGGAATAAAACAAGGAGCAAGGGCATACCTGGCTGTTAAAAATGAATGGTTGATAGATGGATGGCTGAATAGTTTTAGCACAAATAAGGTAGCCGGCGCAGGGGGCTGGCAGGGCCGGCCGCTGCAAAAAAACGATTGTATTGAATTTGGGAATGCGGTTGGTGGCAATGGAATGGTTGGTAACAATCAATTTAAAGTGCTTCCCTGGAGTACGCTTGAAAAAGTAGACAATAGAAATGAAATTGAATTTATTATTGGCAGCGAATGGCATTACCTGAAGGCGGAGAGTCAGGCGGATTTTCAGAATAACTGGTTTCAAATTACGCAGGATGCCGACCGAATGGGCTACCGGCTATCGGGTGGGAAATTATGTTTGCAACAAACTACCGAAATGCTTTCGACAGCCGTTGGTTTTGGCACCGTGCAATTGCTGCCCAATGGCCAATTGATTATTTTAATGGCCGACCACCAAACCACGGGTGGCTATCCACGCATTGCGCATATCATCTCGGCACACCTGCCCCTGCTTGCACAAAAAAATGTAAACGATGTGTTGAAGTTTGTACAAACCAATTTAGAAACAGCCGAAGAAAAAATAATGAAACAGGAAAAATACCTGCAGCAATTACAAGTTGCCTGTAAATTCAGAATGGAGGAATGGCTGAATGGGCATTGACTTGAATTGCGATATGGGCGAAGGCATGAGTAATGATGCCACATTAATGTCTTTCATAACATCGGCCAACATTGCCTGTGGCGCACATGCAGGTGATGAGGAATTAATGAAACGCACTGTAGAACTTTGTTTGTTGCACAAGGTGCATATCGGTGCTCATCCCTCATATCCCGACAAAAAAAATTTTGGCCGTGTGGATTTGATTGGGTTAGAATTTTTACCAAAAGACATTCCGGAAATCATCTGCGCCCAGCTGGAAAAAATGAGAGCTTTTTGTGAAAACGCAGGCGCACCGCTGCACCATGTTAAATTGCATGGTGCATTGTACAACCGTGCGGCGTGGGATGAAGAAGTGGCGCATTATGTATGTGGTGCAATTAAAACCGTTGACGAAAATTTGATTGTTTATGGATTAAGTGGAAGCAAAATGGCCGCTGTTGCAGCAGCACACCAACTTCATTTTTTACACGAAGTATTTGCCGACAGAACCTACCAGGAAGATGGGAGTTTAACACCACGCAGCCAAAGCAATGCGCTTATTGTTGGTGAAGAAATTTGTATGCGGCAGGTACGGCAAATGGTGGTTGATAAAAAAGTAACAACGGTTTCAGGTAAATGCATTCCCATCACTGCCGACACAATTTGTATTCATGGCGATGGAAAACATGCCTTGCGGTTTGCAAAACTGATACAAGAACGCCTGCTAACTCAATAATGTAAAAAGCCTTTTCAATAAACCACCTCATTGAAAAAAATTAGACAAGCTTCTCCACTTCTCGGCGCTGCATTCCTTATGGCTACTTCTGCCATTGGCCCGGGTTTTCTAACACAAACAAGTAAGTTCACTGCCGAACTATTAACCAGTTTTGGTTTCATCATTCTTATTTCGTTGCTGCTTGATGTTGGTGCGCAACTAAACATCTGGCGCATAATAACTGTAAGCAACAAACGGGCACAGGATGTAGCCAATGAATTGTTCCCGGGTTTGGGTTGGGCATTGGCGCTACTCATTGGTTTTGGCGGATTGGTTTTTAATATTGGAAACATTGGGGGCTGCGGCCTTGGATTAAATGCGCTTACCGGTATGGATGCAAAAGCCGGTGCAGCTATAAGTTGTTTTATTTCGCTAGCTATATTTTGGTACAAACAAGCCAGCAGTCTGGTTGATGCTTTGGTGAAAGTGCTTGGCGTGTTAATGATTCTCTTCACAACTTACATAGCCATTAGTTCGGCACCGCCTGTGGCAGAGGCTTTGTACAGAACCGTGTGGCCCGAAAAAGTTGACTTGCTCAAAATTGTAACCCTTGTTGGTGGCACCGTGGGTGGTTATATTTCATTTGCCGGTGCGCATCGTTTACTTGAAGCTGGTGTGCATGGCACAAACAACTTAAGGCAGGTTACTAAAAGTGCAGTAAGCGGAATTGTGATTACTACTGTTATGCGCTATGTTTTATTTTTAGCAGCATTAGGTGTGGTAATGCAGGGACTAAAATTAAGCAACGACAATCCCGCTGGTTCTGTTTTTCAACTGGCCGCCGGCAATATTGGCTACAGGTTTTTTGGTTTTGTAATGTGGTGTGCCGCTATTACCTCTGTGATAGGTGCATCATACACATCGGTTTCTTTTTTTAAAACTTTGCATCCGCTCTTCGAAAAAAGAAGTCGTATCATCATCACCATTTTTATCCTTGCCTCCACAATCATTTTTATTTTTATTGACAACGCGGCAACCTTGTTGTTATTTGCCGGTGCCGTCAACGGAATTATTCTGCCGCTGGCGTTGACAGTAATATTAATTGCGGCGAGGCGAAGCAAAATTGTAGGCAGTTACAAACATCCGGTGTGGATGCAGGTTGCCGGCTGGCTGGTGGTTGCAGCCATGGGCTGGATGTGCTTTGTTACGGTAAGCAACCTGTTTGCGAAGTGAGGTTGTCAACTTTACGACAAGACAACCACAAATGCAGAGGAATAAAAAGTTGACAACGTTTAAGCATTATGACAATAGAACCAGACAAGCTGCGGCATTTTTACGGAGGCATAATAATGGGTGGCGTGTTTCAGGGTGTGGGAATGTGGCTGCTGCCTTCGCAACCTGTTTTAGCAACAGCAACGGTTTTTGTTATAGTGGTGGTTATAAGTTACGGCTTCGAATTGTTCTCAAAATTTACGGGCAAGGGCCATTACGAAATGCTTGATGCGATAGCCGCCATTGTTGGAGGGGTACTAGGTATGGTAATAGCAGCAGTAACAATAATATTATTCATCGTTTAAAAACTTTGACAACTTTAGCGGAACAAACCAGGATCGCAACTTTCAAAAAACTGTCGGGCTATGTTCTACCAAAAAATTCAGCCGGGTAAAGAATTGGAAAATTTTGTTGAATGCTTTTGGGTGATAGAAAGTGATGAAACAATTTCAAGAACACAAAAAATTATTCCCGATGGTTTTCCTGAAATTATTTTTCACTATGGCGATGCCTACCGCATTAATATCCATGGCAATTGGGAAACCCAGGCAAAATCGCTCATCGCCGGACAAATAAAAAACCACTTTCATCTCCAAAACTCAGGTGCTTCGGGCATAGTAGGCATAAAGTTTAAGCCAGCGGCCATCCGTCATTTATTCGACTTAAATATGAGCGATTTTACGGAGAGGGTGGTACCGTTAGCGGCGGTGGATAATAAGTTTTTACGTACACTGGAGGAAAGAGTTTTTAATACCGCCACTTATACCAACATGATTGATGCCGCGTCCGGTTTTTTGGTAGATATAGCCAGGCAAACAACGGTAGAGTCATCAATTATTGATGGTTCACTTGCCATGATTTTTTCGCACAATGGTACCGTTTCTGTCGCCGAAATTTGTAATACCCTGTTTGTAACCGAACGGCAGCTACAACGTATTTTTAAGAAGTATGTAGGCCTTTCACCCAAGTTGTATGCACGCATCATCAGGTTCAGCTACATCTTTCAGCTGGTGCAACGGCAAAAAAAATCGTGGCTCGAGCTCTCGCACTTGTCGGGTTATTTCGACCAATCGCATTTTATAAAGAACTTTAAAATCTTCAGCGGCGAGGATCCTTCGGCTTATGTTTTTGACGAACCTACCATGGCAAATTTTTTTTTAAATAAGCCATGAATCAAACAGCAGATTGTCGGGTTTGTACAATGTTGACGCCATACCCAATGTTAATTTCACGGTTCAATTAAAAATCATGAACCCACATTATTTTCTTCTGCTTTTTGTGTTGTTGAGTTGCAAGTGTATGTCGCAGGATAACAGCACATCCGATTTTAAAAAACTTGCCTGGTTACAGGGTGAATGGAACCGAACCAACGTAAAACCCGGGAGATCGGGAATTGAAAAATGGGTGCTTGTATCTGATTCGGTAATGCAGGGTAAGGGTATTTCATTGCGAGGGAACGACACGGCTTTTGTTGAAAAAATACAGTTGGTGAAAAGAGGCGGCGTTATTTATTACGTTGCCGATGTACCCGGCAATAAGGCCCCCGTTCTTTTTAGCATTACAAAGTTGAGTAACCATGAATTTGTTTGTGAAAACCCGGAGCATGATTTCCCCAAGATCATTACTTATAAAAAAGAGGGGGTATTGATGAAAGCCACTATTTCGGGCAATGGAAAATTTATTGACTACCTGTTTGAGAAATTGGAAACAAAAAATTGAGAATTGCCTGCCATTGATTTCACGGGTCACTTTTTTACCCGGCTGTGGTATTCTTTCACCGGGTTAATTTCATTAGGTTTTCAACCTTCTAAGAAGCACATCGTTGGGTTGTTTAATCCGTTTGTCTTCATACTTGTAACTTGTACAAATGAAGGCGCACCAAGCAGCACAAAAAATTAAACTGGTTTCCGGCATCTGTCAATCTGCGTTAAAAGAATTGCTGCGCAACGACCCACTGCGTATGGCAGGCGCCACAGCTTTTTTTACCACGTTTGCGCTACCGCCCATATTGGTGATATTGATACAGGTGATGCGTCTTTTCATTAACCCACAAACCATCAGGCAAAAATTATTTGCCAGCTTGTCCGACATTGTAGGCCCCGAAGCAGTAGAACAAATTGTGTCGGTATTGCAAAGTTTGCGTGGCCTGGCCAACAACTGGCTGGTTACCATTTGCGGCTTCATTTTTTTATTGTTTGTTGCCACCACGCTTTTTAAAATTATCAGTGGCTCCTTAAATCAATTATGGAACATCAGGCCCGTGGCTAAATCGGGCAGCGGTTTGCGCACCCGCGCCAAATCGATTGTGGTAATAATAATTGCAGGCGTTTTATTTATGATAGGGCTAGTGGCCGAAGCAGCAAAAGCCTTTTTAGGTAGCTATATTTTCCAGTTGTCGCCCATATTGTCAACCTACTTTAACAGCCTGCTAAGCCCCATCATTTCTTTTGTTGTGGTGCTGCTGTGGTTTGCTATGTTGTTTCGATATTTACCCGATGGTAAGCCTACCTGGAAAGTTGCATTCAGTGGTGCATTGCTCACCGCTTTATTGTTTACGGTAGGTAAAATCATTTTACATTTTCTTCTCTCCTACAGTAATATCAATACGGTTTATGGCACGTCGGCCGCAGTGGTGTTATTACTGCTGTTCGTGTTTTATACTTCGCTCATTTTATACTACGGTGCTGCGTTTACAAAGCTGTGGGCGGTGTTTATAAAAACGCCCATTCGCCCAATGCCACATGCAAGATTGTATAGAATGGTGGAAGCGGAGTATGAATGAGATTGGTTATAAGACAAAAACAAACAGAATACGCAGAGTAAGCAAGGCGCCTGCGCTCTATTCATGTAGCATTACGAACCGGTCATTCAAAAGATTTTAACGGTGAATCCATTCCCGTTTTCAGTTCTCAAAGAAACTCTTTGTGTTTAGTACCGAAAACAACTGCATTATTAAGAATAAGAAGTGAACGCAGAGAATTCATCTTGCGTCGCCCCGGCCTTCGCATAAAATATTATTTCGGAGGATTGGGGAAAAACAAAAGCCCAACCATAAGGTACGGTGGGCTTTGTTCATCCATCCTTGTTTGCGTCCAAAATCAGCCATTCAATATTGTAGATCCATGCAGGTACTGCTGTGAAGGATGATAAATAAACAAAGTAGTTCCGTTTTTTATGAGGTTGATTACTTTAGGTGCAAGTTGTTGCGGTACAGCGGGGCAACCAAAACTGCGGCCCATACGTGCCGAGCCCAAACGGCTGTCGCCAATGTATTGTGCGCCATGCACTACCACGGCTCTTGATTCGGCATTGTCGTTGATTCCTTTTTCTTGCCCGCTTAATTTTAAAGAAAGCCCGTGTTTGCCGAAATACGTTCCTTTGGTTACAAAAAATCCAAGGCTGCTTTGTAATGATTCGTGCCGGTTCGAAAATCTTTCCGCGGAGATATTACCTGAGTTTTTACCATGTGCTACATATGTATTGACAAGCACTTTGTAATTAGCGACGTCAATAATGTACATTCTTTTTTTATCGGAAGACTGGCTGAAATCGCAAACCGTCAAAATGTTATCGTTATTAACCAAACCTTGCTCGGCTAATTTTTGCTGACCACGGTATGCCTGCAGTAAAGCTTGCTTATTCATGCCAAGCGTGTTTAAGTGCAAACTGTCGTACAATGTAGTTGCAGCCGACTCAACGGCGTTAGTGGATGTGGCATTTTGCGTAACACTTACCACAACCGTCTTGTTTTTCGCTACATCGATATTGCCTGCCTTAACTCCGGGCAGCAACAAAAAACTTGCACACAAACAGGCGATTGATAAGGGTGAATAGGCTTTTCTCACGGTTAATGATTTTCGGGTTTATTTGGAACGCAGCGGGTGTGAAAATATCGTGCCGATATTACACTTACAAGCGAACGCTAAGATTATTTTAAGAAAAGAGCAATAGCGAAAACAACTTACGCGAATGTACTAAGGGATGGTACGTAAATCGTCATTTATCTTATTGATTATGCGCTTCTTAACAAGAAATTTGGACACTTCCGCAGTGGATAAAATTGACGACATTAACACTACGGAAATGCAGAAACGGATTTGATGGGCTTACTGAGTTGGGTTACCGTTACAAACTAAATTTTTGTGTTCAAATAAATAATAATAGCAGGATTGCTGCTGGAATTTTTGGAGATATAACCTTGCATTTGTTTGCGGAGCAGCCAAACCGTGGGTATCCGAATCTTTGTGTACCAGGTGATTCATTTTTGTAATAACCAGGGAGGGCATTATCCAGGATCAGGAGTGATGCCAACCAGGCAACTCAATGATTAAAGGTGATATAAGCGGTAATGCGATCAGCAGAATCTATCCTATAACGAGATCAATAAGCAACTTACTCACACTACTACCTTTTTCCACTTCCCTTTTTTAAATGCCAAATACGCTGAAACTGCAATCAGTGTTTCGGCAACAGGTATGGCTAAGAAGACACCTATTAACCCCAGATCAAAAAACTTTGACATGAGCAATGCAAACGGAATTTGAAAAAGCCAAAACCCCGCAAGGTTTATGAGCGTTGGTGTTCTGGTATCGCCGGCACCGTTCAATGCCTGAATCATTACCATGCCAATACCGTAAAAAATATAACCGGCACCAATCACCTGCAGTGCAAGTGTACCAATTTTATGTACAGCAGCGTCGTTTGTAAATATGCCAATAATGGGCGATGAGAAAAAGATAAATACCAACATAACAATTGCCATAAACACTGCATTGTATTTTGCGGTAAGCAATACACTTTGCTCCGCACGAAGCGGTTGGCCCGCGCCTAAATTTTGACCAACCAACGTTGCGGCTGCATTACTGAGGCCCCAGGCCGGTAAAATAAAAAACACCACGTTGCGTATGGCAATCTGGTAACCGGCGGATGCGGTGGTACCGCCAATGTTTGCCACAAGCATGGTAAGCACAATCCAACTGCCCGAGGTAATTAAAAACTGAAAAGTTGCCGGCCATGCTATAGCTGTTAATGCTTTTATCACCGGTAGATCAACTCTAAAATGTTTCTTTTTTATATGAATAACGGTGGTGCCTTTAAACAAATGATAGCATTGGTACGCCACGCCAATACCCCGGCCAATAGTTGTGGCAATAGCAGCACCCATCAAGCCAAATCCATTCCATGGGCCCAGGCCATAAATAAGCAGCGGGCACAAAATAATATTTGATAAACTGGCTAACCACAAACTACGCATAGCAATGGCCGCATTACCCGCACCGCGAAAGATTCCATTGATGAGAAAAAGTAAAATAATGACCACACTACCACCAAGCATAATGCGGGTGAAGGTTGCCCCTTCCGAAACCACCTTTTGGCTGCCACCCATAATGCGTAAAATATGCGGAGCGAAGATGATGCCTGCAATGGAAACAACGATAGTAACCACCAGTGAGATAATTAACGCCTGCATGCCTGCATGAGCAGCTGCGTCTTCATTTTTTTCGCCGATGCGGCGGGCTACCATTGCCGTTGCAGCCGTGCTTAAGCCAATGGCAACAGAATATACCAGGGTTACAACTGCTTCGGTAAGGCCTACGGTGGCTATGGCATGTTCACCCAGCTTGCCCACAAAAAACATATCAACTACGGCAAACACCGATTCGAGACTAAGTTCTAAAATCATGGGGACGGCTAATAAAACAATCGCCTGTTTAAGGCTGCCTTGTGTATAATCGTACTGCGCTCCTTTCAATGATTGTTTAATGAGCGACACAAGTCTGTAAAAATTATTTGGTTGAGATGTTGCCTGCACCATGATGCGAATATTAATGTGAAATAAAAAGATGACGAGGTAATGAAGAAAACCAACACCAAAAAAACTGTTGGTGAAAGTTGGAAACCATTAAACTGGTGTGGAGGCGAACATCATAAAAAACTGTTAGAGGTGTGAAAGTAAAATTATTTTTAAAAAACAAAACAAATTTTAGATCGAAAATTAAGATGCACCAAGAGCAGACAGGTACATGTCAATGTATTTCTGTTTTTCTTTTCTTTTATACTGCATAATAAAGCGTGGGTGCGGCAGCGGAATAATTTTTTGAAACCATTCCTTTTTCTGATTGAGTGCACTAAGGAAGCGGAAATTTTTTTCACCGCCGATGCAGATGCAATGCTCCCGGGCTACTGAAAATGAAATGAGGTTGCTTAGGCTCTTCGTTATAAATGGCTCTACCCTGTGCAGCAACTCTCTATCATCGTAATAATTTAGATTTTTGCCTCCCTGCACAAAACCCAGGGGACAAACTGCGCCGATAATGAATTGACCGTAAAATTTAGTGGCACCACCATACGCTTCAATCATTTCATAAATAAACTCGGCCGATAGTTCTGATGTATTTTTAAAAGGATGGCTAACACAGCAATGAGCACTCAACTGCCGGGCTGCGGTAAAATTAATGCCGGTAATGCCTGCACCAAACCGGCCTGGATTGATACCGAGCAACAATTTTCTCGGTGCTGCATCGCCATAAAATTTCAGGCAAAAATTTTTCAACACCTGTAACACTACGTTACTCTGGTAAGGTTGCAGCCATTCAATATGATTAGGCAGCGGTTGTGGGGGTTGCAGGTTTTTGTAGAAAGAAAAAATATGGTCGGCCCATGTTTTCATTTGTAATTTTTGAAGATAGGCATCTTAAACGCAAACCACCTCCAACAATCTCCCGTACCAGCTTGTGGCCACTATGCTGCCAACGTCACCATATCAACCTGTGATTTAATTTGCTCCTTAGATGAGATCTGACTTTGTCCCGAAACTTCAGGATTTTGACTTTCAGCTCCTTACCTTGCCCTGCTACTTTTGACTTTCAACGGTCGACCCGATAGCTATCGGGTTTGAACTGACTCCCTCCTTCGTCCTTCCAAAATCGTTTTTTGTGTAACAAATTTTCCCTGCCATTTACAGCCATCTAAGTTTGCCAACGTTATCAAATTGCCACCAGGCATTCCAGAATTACAACTATAAAATCAAGGTTATGAGAACATTATTTTTTTTACTGTTAGCCATCGGTTCAATAACAGCAAAGGCCCAGGATGTTTCGGGTACCGCAAAAAATGCCGAGGGTGCCGGCTTAGCTGGAGCAACCATTTCTATTATTAAAGCAAAAGATTCTTCAGTAATAAAGTTTGGCGTTTCAAAGGAAAATGGCAGCTACATTTTTACTACAGTGCCTGCCGGCGAGTACCGCATTTCCACGTCGCACGTTGGCTATGCACCTATAATTACTCCGGCATTTACGGTGGGCAGCACAAATGTTACCGCCCCCGATGTACAGTTATCAAAAACCTCCGGCGGCAATTTGCAAGGCGTGGTTGTTACCGCCACAAAACCAATGGTGGAAGTAAAGGCCGATAAAATGATTGTGAATGTAGAAGGCACCATCAACGCGGTTGGTTCTGATGCGTTGGAACTATTGCGCAAGTCGCCGGGTGTGCAGGTTGATAAAGATGATAACCTGAGCCTGAGCGGTAAAAATGGTGTGCAGGTTTATATAGATGGCAGGCCAACGCCATTGGGCGGGCAGGACCTGGCCAATTACCTGCGTTCGTTGCAAAGTGCAAACATTGAGTCTATAGAACTTATTACAAATCCTTCGGCAAAATACGAGGCTGCGGGTAACGCTGGCATCATCAACATACGGTTGAAAAAAAATAAATCGCTGGGCACCAATGGTTCGGTAAATGCCGGATACAATATTGGTACGTTTCCAAAATACAACGGCGGCTTCAGCCTTAACAACCGAAATAAAAACACCAATATTTTTGGCAACTACAATTACAACGATGCAAAAAATATAACCGACCTATCCATCATTCGCACTGTAGCCGACAGTTTGTTTGAAAGCAAAGGCAATATGACTATGACCAACAGGAGCCACAATTTTAAAGTGGGAGCCGATTACTTCATCAATAAACTCAGTACTGTTGGTGTGGTGGTAAACGGGTCGTTGTCGGATGGCACTATAAGTAATTACAGCCGAACTCCTATTTCTTACCAGCCCTCAAAAAGAGTTGACCGCATTTTAATAGCCGATAATAAAAGCGGCTTTACCCGCGACAATGTTAACCTCAATGCCAACTACAGTTACACAAACTCCAATGGTAAAAGCTTAACGCTGAACGCCGACTATGGCGACTATGATAACTACACTGACCAACTGCAACCAAATACTTATTTTGACGCAAGAGGCGAGAACATGACCAGTAAAGTGGTGTATCAGTTTATTGCGCCAAGTAAAATAAAAATTACTTCGGGCAAGGCCGATTGGGAGCAAAATTTTGCAAAGGGCAAATTAGGGTTTGGTGGCAAAACAGCGTTCATCAAAAGCGATAATGATTTTCAGCGCTACAATGTTTTTACAACTGGAAAAGAATTGGATAAAGACCGCAGCAACCAGTTTTTGTATAAAGAAAATATCAACGCCCTGTATGTAAACTACAATCGCCAGTATAAAGGCATCAACTTGCAGGCCGGTTTAAGAATGGAACATACCAACACGGATGGTACATCAACAGGACTGAAAAGGAGCAATGGCAACTACACGCCTTACGATTCAACATTTACGCGTAGCTACACCGATTTTTTTCCAAGCGCTGCCATTACGTTTAACAAAAACCCACTGAGCCAATGGAACTTTACATACAGTATGCGTATTGACCGCCCGGTGTACCAGGATCTTAATCCTTTTGAATTTAAATTGGATGAATACACTTTTCAAAAAGGAAACATTAACCTGAGGCCGCAGTACACAAATAGTTTTGGGTTGACGCATACCTATAAGTACAGGTTAAACACAAAAATTAATTACAGCCACGTAAAAGATATGTTTGTGCAGTGGATTGATACGGCCGAAGGATCAAAGTCCTTTATCACAAAAAGAAATTTGGCCACACAGGATATTGTAAGCCTTAATATCAGTTATCCTTTCCAGTACAAATCGTACAGCATGTTCGCCAACATGAACACCAACGTGTCGCACTACACCGCAAATTTTGAAGACAGAAAAGTTGATCTTAAAGCATTTGGCTTTAGCTTCTTTACGCAAAACAGTTTAAAGTTTGCCAAAACTTTTACTGCCGAACTAACGGCTTTTTACAATGCGCCAACATTATTCCAGGGTAGCTTCCGTTCCAAAACTTTATGGAGTGTTGATGCCGGTTTACAAAAACAAATAATGAAAGGCAATGCCACCATCAAAGCATCGGTGAGTGATGTGTTTAATACATTGCGTTTTACCGGCACCACCGATTTTGCCGGCCAAAAATCAACCTTCATTGCCGATTGGGAGAGTCGCCAGTTTAAGTTGGCATTCAGCTTCCGCTTTGGTAACAACGCGGTAAAAGCAGCCAGGCAACGTAACAATAGCTCAGAAGAAGAAACAAAAAGAGCGGCGCAAAGCGGTGGAGGTATTGGTATCAATCAATAAATAGAAATTCTTTTACCAGAAGAACAAGGCTAACAACTTTGTTCTTCTATTTTTTTATAAGTCGATTATTTTTACGCAAATGGGTCAAGGCAAACGATATAGTTTGAAACAAGTTTTTTGGGTGGTGCTGGCCGTAAATATTTTTTTTATGGTCCTTGGTGCTATTGTTATTTCGGTAACACCGGCCACCTCCGATACACCTACATGGGACAAAATATTTTCCTGGAAAAACTTGATCAGCACCATCATCAGTCTCGCATTTTCAACCTTCTTTTATTTTTTTGCGGTTAACACTTTTCATCGCTTACTAAATGAACGGAAGAAAAGTTTTGAATTTGTAAAACCGCTGGTGCTGGCAGTATTGGCAGTAAGTGGGTACTTCGCTATTTCGCATTACCTTTTTGTAACCGGCAAAATCAATCTAGAATTGGATGGCGAAGGGATGGAAAAAAAACTCACCGTCGGCCTCATGATTTTCTCTTACATTTTCTCCTCACTGTTTTATATAGGTACCTCTTTGCTTGTTGCGTATTTTACTTTTTTGCGGGATGAAAAAAAGAGCCGCAAAATACTGGAAGAACAAAAAATGCAACTGGAGGTTGAAAAGTCGCAAGCCAATTTTAATTTTTTGAAAGCACAGATCAACCCGCATTTTTTGCACAACACACTAAATTTTTTATACGCAAAATCACTTCCTTATTCGGCCGAACTTTCCGAAGGTATTTTAACCCTTAGCGATATTATGCGTTACGCATTAAGCGAGGGAAACGCTAAAAATGGTATGGCCCCCTTAAAAGATGAAATTGAGCATGTACGCAACGTTATCAAAATTAACCAGCTTCGTTTCAGTAATAATTTAAAAGTAAATTTTGATGTGGAAGGTGTGGTGAACGGGCATACCATCATTCCTTTTGTGTTAATTACATTGGTGGAAAATGCATTTAAACACGGCGATGTAAAAAGCAATGAATACCCAATAGATATTTCGTTGAAACTAAAAACCGGCAGCATTTATTTTTACTGTCGCAATAAAAAGAAAACCGGGCCTAAGGAATTATCAACCGGCATTGGCCTCGATAATATTACTAAACGGCTCGACCTTGCCTACGGAAATAATTACCTGTTTAATGTAAAAGACGAAGCGGAAATTTATACCACTGAACTAACCATTAACCAACCATGATACGATGCATAATTGTTGACGACGAACAGCATGCCATTGACATTTTAAAACATTACGCGGAGCAAACACCGTTATTGCAATTAGTGGGCACAACCACCAATCCAATGGAAGCCTTGCAAATGGTAAACAATCAAACCGTTGATCTTATTTTTTTAGACGTGCAAATGCCCGAGCTTTCTGGGATAGATTTTATTAAAGCCCTTCACGGAAAAGCAAAAGTTATTTTAACCACTGCCTACAGCGAGTTTGCTTTGGAAAGTTATGAACTGGATGTGGTGGATTATTTATTGAAGCCGGTACGCCTGCCCCGCTTTTTAACCGCCGTACAAAAAGCAGCCAATGAAATTGCCGAGAAACCCGAGAAGGAAGAAGAAGAAAACAACGATTACATTTTTGTAAAAACCGAATCGAAGGGTAAGCTGCTGAAAATTAATCTTGCTGATATTGACTACATAGAAGGCATGAAAAATTACGTGGCCATACATTGCGGCGGCAAAAAAACATTGGTTTATACCAGCATGAAAGACATTGAAGAACGCCTGCCGCACAAACAGTTTTTGCGTGTACATAAATCGTTCATTATTGCCGTGCAAAAAATTACCGGCCTTGAGGGCAATGTGGTTCGTTTGCAAAACGTTTCCTCCGAAGTGATGATTGGCGATAGCTACAAAGCCGAGTTGATGGAAATTATTAAAGTGAAGATGATTCAGTAGTTGAGGGGTGGCTCCACAATCTCGGCCCAGAAAGCCAGGTTGCAACACCGCATTCGAGAAAAGGTGATAATGCAGTAGTACGTCATGCCGATGCATATCGGCATCCTTCTCTAAATGGAATTTTTATTTTCAGTAACAAACATTGTATTTGCGAAAGATGCTGACCTGCGTCAGCATGACGTCCAAGGATGCCTCTGCTATCATCCTTGCAAAACAACACAAACGGCCGTCAGCGTCATACCGATGCATATCGGCATCGTTCCCTTAAAACAGAATTCATTTTTGAAACCGGCATCTGTTTGAGAAAGATGCTGACATGCGTCAGCATGACGTGGAGTGAGTCCTATTGTTATCAAGCTTTTCCTAAGTGCAAATAAAACGCTGCTGTCATGCCGATGCATATCGGCATCTTTCTCTCAATCTCCCTACAACTAGTCGAATGAAATGACCAACAAAAAACCAAAGACTAGAATTTTTTCCCCGGCATGTTGCAATAACCTAACTTTTAGTTTCAAAAAACCATTTGTATGAAACAGATATTTCTCTCCCTGACTGCTTTGTTTTTACTACAACAAATTTCCACAGCACAAAATCTGGTAAAACAATACACCATTGAACAATTTTATAAAACCACCAACTTCGGGGGCGGTGCTTTTAACAGTGCCGAAAATAAAATTCTGTTGCACGATAACAGCAGTGGCATTTTTAACGTGTACGAAATGAACCTTGCCACTAAAAAAAAGAAGGCACTTACCCGGTCGGCCAAAGAATCGTATTTTATGATTGACTACCTGCCCGGTAAAAACGATTTTTTATTTACTGCCGACAAAGGCGGTAATGAAAATGCACACATTTATTTGCAATCGGCAAATGGAAATGTTACAGACCTTACACCAGGCGAAAAAGAGAAAGCCGATTTCTTTTCATGGAACAAACCAAAGACTGCTTTTTATTATACAAGCAATGTTAGGGACGCACGATTTTTTGACGTGTACAAAATGAACCTTAGTGACCGTAAATCAGAAATGCTTTACAAAAATGAAAACGCTTATGATGTGGGTTCCATCTCGGCCGATGAAAATTACCTGCTGCTCACAAAAAACATTACTACCGATAAAAATGAATTGTACTTGCTCAACCGCAAAAGCAATGAGCTGAAAAAAATTTCGGCTGATGATGTAGCCACCTACAATCCGCAGGCTTTTGAAAAAGACAACTCGGCTTTTTATTACACCACCAACGAAGACAATGAATTTCAGTACCTCGTCAAATACCATCTTGCTTCGGGTAAAAAAGAAGTGGTGTTTAAAAAAGACTGGGACGTTGCTTATATGTACCTCAGCGAAAATGAAAAGTATCGTGTGATAGGAATAAATGAAGATGGCCGTAACAAACTTTTTTTATTCGATCATAAAAGCGGTGCGGCACTTTCCTTTCCCGAAATAAAAAATGGTTATGTAAATGGAGTTTCTATTTCTCCTTCCGAAAAAAATATGATTGTGTATGTAGCCGGCGACCGCTCTCCGGTAAACCTTTGGTGGTACAATTTTACATCGGGCAAATTGCAAAAACTAACCACTGCACTCAACCCCGAAATAAATTCCGATGATTTGGTGGATGCCGAAGTGGTTCGTTTTAAATCGTTCGACGAGCTGGAAATACCCGCCATTTTTTACAAACCCAAAAATGCATCGGCAACAAAAAAAGTACCTGCGCTGGTGTGGGTGCATGGTGGCCCTGGCGGGCAAAGCCGCGCAGGCTACTCGCAGGCCATTCAGTATTTTGTAAATCACGGTTATGCAATTCTTGCCGTTAACAATCGCGGCAGCAGTGGTTATGGAAAAAGTTTTTACAAAATGGACAATCAAAATCATGGTGATAAAGATTTAAAGGATTGTGTGTGGGGTAAAAAATGGCTGGCACAGCAGGGTTATATTGATGCCGGAAAAATTGGTATTTACGGGGGCAGCTACGGTGGCTTCATGTCGCTTGCCGGCATTATACAATACCCCAATGAATTTAAAGTAGGCATTGATTTATTTGGCGTAACCAACTGGCTGCGTACATTAAAAAGTATTCCTCCTTATTGGGAAAGTTTTAGAAAAGCGCTGTACGATGAAATGGGTGATCCAACAACCGACAGTGTGCGGCTGCATAATATTTCGCCACTGTTTAATACCCATAAAATCACCACACCATTGCTTGTATTGCAGGGGTCAAACGACCCGCGGGTGTTGCAGGTAGAGAGCGATGAAATTGTTGCGGGTGCAAGAAAAAATGGTACGCCGGTTGAGTATGTACTCTTTCCCGATGAAGGACACGGCTTTGTAAAAAAAGAAAACCAAATGAAGGCGGCACGGGTAACGCTGGAATTTTTGAATAAATATTTGGATGGTAAAACCCCCGTTGCAGGAGAAACGAAGAAGGCGTTTTGATTTTTTGTAACGATCATGCCAGTTGAGAAGGATGCTGACCTGCGTGGGCATGACGTGGAGTGATAACTTTGTTCCTATCAAGCTTATTCTAACTGCAAAACGACCGCTGCTGTCATGCCGATGCATATCGGCATCTTTCCATCATTTCGTTTTTAAGTATTGTAATGACAAGCCATTTGAGAAAGATGCTGACCCCCGTCAGCATGACGTGGAACTCATATTTCTTGTTATCAAGCTTTTTCTAGGGGCAGAACGACCCCTGCCGTCATGCCCATCCAAATCGGCATGTTTCCCTCAGTTGGTATTTTCAATTAACGCCAAAAAACCTCCCCCACAAATTTCACAATCCCCTTATATTTACCCCCCACAAAAACCCTTGCTATGAAATTGACGATCAGGCTCTGTGCCGCAACCCTCATCCTGTTTTTTACCTGCGCACAAACCATTGCGCAAATTAATTTGGCTTCGCCTGTGTCGCTTGACCCGAACGTAAAAATGGGTAAGCTGTCCAATGGCCTCACCTATTACATTCGTA
The DNA here is from genome assembly GCA_031425835.1 of Chitinophagales bacterium. Lineage (GTDB taxonomy): Bacteria > Bacteroidota > Bacteroidia > Chitinophagales > Chitinophagaceae > Flavisolibacter. The sequence continues at coordinate 53,541 of JANPKD010000025.1, read as the reverse complement.
AAAATGCAAAGCCCGAAAAAAAAGTTGAGCTGCGTCTTGCCATCAACACCGGATCTATTCTGGAAGATGCCGACCAACGCGGCCTCGCCCATTTTATGGAGCACATGAACTTCAACGGTTCAAAAAACTTTCCGAAAAACGAACTGGTTAGTTACCTGCAAAAAATTGGTGTGCAGTTTGGTGCCGACCTGAACGCATATACTGGTTTTGATGAAACGGTTTACATTCTTCCTATACCAACCGACGACCCTGCAACTGTTGAAAAAGGATTTACAGTTTTAGAAGACTGGGCCTTCAACAACCTGATGGATGTAAAAGAAATTGAAAAGGAAAGAGGTGTGGTGTTGGAAGAAAGTCGCTTAAGCAAGGGTGCGCAGGCCCGGATGATGCGCCAGTATTTTCCACAGTTATTTAACGGAAGTAAATACGCCGAACGTTTGCCCATTGGCACCGATTCGATTTTAAAAAACTTTAAGCCCGCCACCCTGCAGCGTTTTTACAAACAATGGTACCGCCCCAATTTAATGGCGGTAATTGTTGTGGGCGATATGGACGTGGCCGAAGCCGAGAAAAAAATAAAAGCGCATTTTGGCGGTTATAAAAATCCAGTGGGTGCAAAGCCGCGTCCATCAATTATTCCTATTGCTACACGGGTAAAGCCTGAAGCAATGGTAGTTACCGATGAAGAAAATACCAACACAATTATTCAGCTAATCAACTACATCCGTCCATCACAAAAAATAAAAACCTGGGCGGCGTACCGCCAGGAGCTGGTTGACGATTTAGTGAACTCGCTCATCAACCAGCGGCTTACCGAACTGACTAAAAAAGAGAAGCCACCGTTTGTGTATGGCTTTACTGGCCAGCAAAGTTTTATTCGTGGGTACGATGCATTTGTTTCGGTGGCAGTGTTGGGCGATAACAAACCAAAAGAGGCGGTGGATGCCCTGGTGGCCGAAACCGAAAGAGCAAGGCAGTTTGGCTTTTTATCAACCGAAATAGAAAGGGTAAAATCATCTATGCTCAACAATGCACAACGTGCGGCAACGGAGAAAGATAAAATGCAATCGGGGCAAATAGTGCAACAGTATGTTAGCCATTTTTTGCAGGGCGATGCTACACCCGGTGCGCAAAAACATTTTGATTTTGTAAAACAGGTATTGCCAACAATTACTGCTAAAGAAATAAACGACGCGGCTAAAAAAATGCCGCCAACCACCAACGCTTTTGCATTGTTACTGGCCCCCGAAAAAAAGAAAGCCGATATGCCGTCGAACCAGGTGTTGCTTGCCGATGTGATTGCAGCCAGTAAACAAAAAGTAACACCATACGAAGAAAAGGCCGTGGCAAAAAATTTAATGGAGGGTGGCCCTACTGCAGGAAAAATTACGGGGCAAACAACCAACGATAAATTAGGCACTACCAGTTTTACATTGAGCAATGGCGTAACCATTACGGTGAAACCAACAACCTTCAACAACGACGAAATTGTAATGGACGCCTGGCGCCATGGTGGCTGGCATCGGTTTAATTTGGAGCAAAAAGAAAATGCACAAATGGCAACGCAAATTATTATGGAGATGGGTGTGAAGGATATGAGCCCTACCGATTTGCAAAAATTTCTTTCGGGCAAAACAGTTGAAGCCATGCCGTACATGAACGAACACGAGGAAGGTGTGCAAGGCAGCAGCAGTGTGAAGGATTTTGAAACCATGCTACAGTTGGTGAACCTGTATTTTACACAACCCCGCCGTGATGAAACTTTGTTTAAAACAATGGTGAGCCAGGGCAAGGCAATGGTACAATTTGCAAAAACAAACCCTCAGGCATTTTACCAGGATACGTTGCAAAAAATTGTTTACAACAACTCGCCCTGGTTACAAAGCATACCAACGGAGGAACAGTTTGCAAAACTGAATCTTGATAAAGTAATGGGCATTTACAAAGATGTTTACGGCAACGCCGATGGTATGCGTTTTACATTTGTTGGCAATGTTGATTTAGAAAAAGCAAAGCCACTTTTTGAACAATACCTCGGCTCCCTACCAGGCACACCAGTTGAGCATAAGTTTAAAGACAACAACATAAGGCCGGTGAAAGGTGTGGTTGAAGCCAACATAAAGAAAGGTAAAGAGGCAAAAAGTTTCATCACGTTTATGTGGACGGGCGAAACCGAATACAAACCCGAAGAAAGAATGGCCATGCGTGCCATGATTGATGCCCTCAACATTACCATTATTGAAAAGCTACGTGAAGAGTTAGGCGGCATGTACAGTGGTGGGTTAAGAGGAACGATTGTTAAAAGGCCTTACTCACACTACACCATTTCGGCCAGCATACCAACAGGACCTGAGAGCGTAACAAAACTGTCGGATGCATTGCTCACCATCATTCGAAATGCACAGGAAAAAGGCATTGAGCAAAAAGAATTAGACAAAGTGAAAGAGACGATGAAGAAGCAATACCGTTCGCAATTACAGGATAATAATTTTTGGCTTGATGTTTTGTCAACCGCTTTTATTGATGGAACGGATCCTGAATTGGCACTGGCATTTGAAAAAAGAGTTGATGCATTAACGGTAACCGATTTACAAAAAGCTGCGCAGAAATTTTTAAGTCTGAACAATTACGTGAAGGCAGTGCTACATCCCGAAAACAGCAATGTAGATGCGGGGGTGAAGAAGACGTTTTAAGAAAAATTATTTTTTCAGTGGAAATAAAAAATGCCGGAACCAAAATGTTTCGGCATTTTTTTGCGCTGTTGCCTGTCTGCCGTTGATTGTGTCTCCACAATCAACCAAAAGAATGAATGTTGTGATTGATAGACTCTTCAAGCGCAGAGTTTTGAAACACAATCTGCCGCTGCCGTTAGCAGAAAAATAAAAAACGGGGACTTTCTGCAAAGCCCCCGTCACGTTCACAGGGATTATTCGTTTATAAAATTTGTTTTACTGAACTGCAGGGACATAATCGATACGGCCATCTTTTTTATCCTGCTTTTTGCCAATTACATAACCGCCGCCTGCACCAATTACCGCACCTATCACTGCACCCACCACACGATTCTTTTTATTAATAACGGCACCACCGGCGGCCCCGGCCACACCACCTATCACGGCACCTTTTGCCGCCTTGCTTATTCCTTTCTTTTCTTCAGCTTTGGCAGGTTGTTCTGTTTCATTGCTAATGGTTCCGCTGCCGTTGTCTGCAACAGTATTGTCATCATTGGTTTGCACCGGCGCTGTAGGTTTGGGCGTTGTGGCCCTGCGTGTTGGCGCAGTAGTTCTGGCCTTTGATACAGGAGCTTTTTGTACAGGAACTACAGCTTCCGTTTGTACATCGTCCAATTGTTTTGCCTGTACTAATTCATTTTGTGCTTTCCACGCCTGGTAGCCCGCAAGACCGGCTGTATCAAGAACCACTGGCGCCTGAACCACCTCGGCAGACTTTTGCTCGCTGGTGTTACAAGCTGCGAAGAAAAAAGCGAACGATAAAAGGGGTATAAGTTTTTTCATGGTTGATTGTTTTAAGGTTTAGTGCTTCTTGTTTTTTTCTGAAGCGCAGGTGTGACGGTGGCTTGTAAGAGAAGTTTTACAGCAGTTTGTTAAAGCCTGAAATGGGGCTGAAACCGCTAGGGCCATTGTTATCAGGTTTAGCCGGGGAGAACCTTGAGACCTTAGTGCAGGGGAAGTTTAACGGACTGAGCTAATTTGTATGTTCTGGAAATATGCCGGGGTTATAACGCCTGATGTACCCGGTTGAACCTTAAGAAGGAAAAAAGATGAGCTCCCTCGGGATGTTTTCTTCCCTGAATCTATCGACATTATCCTGCGGGTTACAAAGGTTATGCATCACAGTGATGTGTTTTTCGGCTGCAGGCCAAAACATAATTTTTTCGAGCCTTTCGAACAAGCGACTACGCACTATAACCACCGGTTAGGCCTTGTTAAAAGAGTGTAACTTTAGTCAACCAAAAATTATCCAGATGAACCAGCACATTGTTTCCCGGATAGCCATCTACATTTTGGCACTCGTCATGATCATCTTCGGCATTCAGCATTTTATTCATCCATACGACCTCCTTGTTAAAGTGCCCGACTTTTTACCTGGCGGTATTGTGTGGGTTTACTTTGCCGGGGTGGCATTTATTTTAGCGGCACTTTCTTTTATCACCAACATTTGGGTAAAAACTGCAGCTTATCTTTTGGCCTTATTGTTATTCATTTTCGTGCTGGGTATTCATCTGCCGAATTTTATGGATACAGCCGATCCTACTTACCGGCAAATGTCGCTCTATAATCTGCTTAAAGATTCGGCGCTTGCTGCTTTTGCATTATACATAGCCAGCAACGCAAGGCACCAGCGAATATTAGAAGATGTGGAACCTGATGAGCAGGGTATGCGTGTTGAAAAATAATTTCTAACGCTTTCAAATTATATGGTTGGATGCACTCCAACTCTTTCTTATTTCTTTTCTAACACAATGCGAAAGTGATCCATCAATTCCCGCTCAAAACATTTTTGATTGGCTCTTTGCCGAAACACCTGCAACTTGTATCGGAATTCTTTGTTCCTAAAAAAATGAGGCAGCAGCCTTAAATACAAAGCATATTTTTTAAAACTAAATCGCCGTATTCTCTTTCGCCATTGCCGTGTTGTTTCTATATAGTCGAGGCGGCCACTGCTAATGTTTATCAATTTGAACCATGGTTCGGCGTTTTTTAAAATCATTTCCGACCCATACGGAAGCCACGAACCGGGAAAGTGATCCGTCATCAACTTAATCAAATGCATGTCGTAATTATTATTGTCCGATTTCGCTAACGATTCTACTTCAATCATGTTCCTGCCCCAGGTCATGGTTTGTAAATAAAATCTTCCTCCGTTGGGTAACAAGTTGTAAACGGTTTCAAAAAAATTGCGGTAAATAATTTCCTGTCGGCCTTGTTTATAATCTTCGAAAGAACAAAAGTGTTCAAAAGCACCAACCGAAACTACTGCATCAAAAGTTCCAAAGTCGGTGGGGAGCACGGTTCTTACATCTTTAATAAAAACACTAAAACCGTTTTTATTGCAAGCGTTACACTGGCCGGTTGAAAGGGTTAGTCCGGTACCATGGGCGCCTACCTGCCGCAGGTGATTTAGAAAAGGGCCCCACCCGCAACCCATATCCAGTACTCTGCTTCCCGCCGCAATTCCAAGTTGTGCAGCCATAAACCTGTGTTTGTTTTTCTGTGCCTCTTCTAATGTTATTGAAAAATCACCGTCATATCTTGCCCCGCTAAAATCTGCCATATCGCCCATGCTCAAACGGAAGATTTTATCCATAGTGGAGTAGGTAAAGTCAATGTCGTTTTTGGTTGCCATTTTATTTTTATGAGGATGCCCGGATTCGCATTGCACCGGGTTGGCAAAATTTCATCACAATAACTTTACTCCTCAAACGAAAACTGCTAAAGCAAATGCATGCAATAAAAAGCAACATCGCGTTTTGCAGCTATTAGCACATGTTCGCAAAACTCCAAACTTCTAGTCAAGCTGTTTGTCAAAAAATTCAAGGGTGCGGCTCCACGCTAACTTTGCCGCGGCCTCGTTGTATCGTGCGGCAGAAGTATCATTATGAAAAGCATGTTGTACACCTTCGTACAAATACAACTCATACTTAACCTTGTTTTGTTTTAACGCCTCCTCGTATTTTGCCATGCCCGCGTTTACGCCTTCGTCTAACCCGGCATAATGCAATTGTACGGCAGCTTTTATTTTGGGCACATTTTCAGCAGCAGGCTGTCGACCATAAAAAGCGACCGCTGCTTTTAGTTCAGGCACATTCACCGCCAGGTTATTAGCCATGGCACCACCCCAGCAAAAACCTACACAACCTATTTTGCCTTTAAAATCTTTGCGGGTATTTAGGTAGGCGAAAACATTTATGAAATTCTGCAGGTTGTTTTCGGCTTTCAGCTCCATAAATAGTTTGCGTGCTTCATCCTCATTTGCCGGCAATTTGCCACCTGCCGAAAGTGCATTAGGTGCTATAGCCAAATAGCCGGCTTTAGCTGCACGCCGTGCAACATCTTCAATATGCGGTGTAAGGCCGCGGTTTTCGTGTATGACGATAACTGCGGGATATTTTTTCTCTTTTTTTGGGCGGGCTACGTAAGCACTCATTGGGTTGGGCACACCAGGGTAGGTAATGGTTTCAATAAAAAGGTCTTCATCATTTTCCGGTACGGCAGCATTGGCATAATTACTTTCGAGCATGGGCAAAATAGTCATTGCTGCAGTGGTGCTGCCTGCGAGTATTCCTAAGCGTTTTAAAAATACGTGGCGGCTGAGTGGTGCATGAGTGTACTCATCGTAGAGGTTAATTATTTCCTGGTCCATGTTGTATCGTTTGTTTGAAGATACAAATGAAAGAGGAGCAACACGGTGATGTAAATAACGACGGATAAGCGGGTGAGTTCAAAGCATTGCAGGCTAATGTTAGGGTGCCTGGAAGTCATGAGCAACTATCCCTACCTACTCCTGCGCAAAAATCACGGGCTGTAATTTGTACGCTTTAATGTTTCGGTTGTGTGCACTGGCAGGTTTCCATTTTGGAGATTTTTTAATGACTTCCAGTGCAATTTTATCAAACTGTGGTGCGAACGGGCCGGTAACTCTTGCATTGACAACATTGCCTGCTTCATCTATTTCCCAGGCCACATGAACAACTGCTTTATCAGCGCCGGTAATTTTAAATTGTTCGGGAAAATAAAGTTGCTTTTCAAGATAATTTTGCCAGGCTTTTTGCCCACCAGGAAAAACTGCATCACCATCAGTGCCGGTGGTGTCCATCACATTCCCATCGCCATCAAAATATTCTTTTGATATTCGCTTGCCATCGTTATAAATTTCAGTTGCGCAAAGTTTCCCCTGCTGATTAAAAAACTGCCATTTGCCAGTTGCTGTTTTACCACGGCCATACCTGCCCGCGGCCGATGGAACACCATTATCGAAACAACTTACCTGTACACCACTGCCATCACTATTGATTACCGTGGAATCGGACAAATAACCGTTTGCATGCCAGGATAAAGAAGTGCCAAAAACCATACCGGTGGTGTAGGTGAGGGAGTCTTTCATCATACCATCGTCGTGATAAAAAATCCAGGTGCCTTTTTTTTTCCATTTTCAAATTTGCCGGCCGATTCCATATTTCCATTGGCATGGAAGTAACGAAAATAACCGTGTGCAATTTTGCTCTCCTTGTCTTTGTAAGTGCCGGTCATTTGCAGTTTCGACTCACGAATGAAATAATCATTCCGCTGCCACAGCGAATCTTTTTTCTCGATAAGTGCATAATACCGGGCATATTGCGGCTCACATTCCTTCCAGTTATAATCGTAAAAAATTTCTGTTTTTTGGGCTTGAACAGAGGGAGATAGGAAAAGAACAATCGTAAGTAAGGCAAGGTAAAATTTCATAAAGGTTGCGTGGTTGGCCTGGGTGTAATTATAAAAAGAAATTGCCACAACAGGTAGTAACGCCGGCATCATTTACAAAACCACTTCCCACCGCCCTTCTTTATCCTTTGCGTAGCTAAGCCCATTGCTCATGATCCAGGTTTCGCGGCCATCTTTATCAATAAAAGTTTTTTGTTCGTACACACGTATGTTGTTGTTTTCCCTGCGTAGGTAAACAATTAGTGCATTCAATGTTGGTTGAATTTCGTGCAACCACTGTTCATCGCTTTCTTTTACAAATGCCTGGCTCATGTTTTTTTAAATGATGATGAAAATTTTGTGCCGGGTTAATTGAGGGTTGTGTTATTGTGAATAGCGATTTCAATGTTTTACAAAGTGCTGAATAAAAATACCGAACGTACAAGGGAGTGACACAACCGAAGCTGCATAGTAGCAATAAAGCCGGCCAAAAAAAAATCCCGGCAATTTTTGCCGGGGATTTTATTTTACGAGTAAGGTTCTTGTATTGCACTAACGGTTATGGCCAGGCCATTTTAAAAAGCCTTTGGGCTGCCATACAAATACTGCTGCATCCATTGCAAATTCGTTTGCATCACCTTCATACTCATTTTTGGTTCGGTGGGGCCGTGCGGCTGGCGGGGCAACACTAAAAACCGCACGGGTACTTCTCTTCGTTTCAAGGCGTTGTAAAACATTACACCCTGGCTAAAGGGCACCCGTATATCGGCCTCACCGTGCTGCAACAACACCGGCGTTTTTACATTTTGTACAAAACGCAGGGGTGAGTGATCGTTGTAAACCGTCCAGTCTTCCCAGGGTTGTTTTTTCATGTACGATGGAAGGAAACCGCCAATATCATCGGTCATGTTTTGCGATGCAAGATCAACCACCGGTGCACCAATTGATGCGGCTTTAAAACGATCGGTGTGGCCCACAATCCAGCTACTCATAAAACCGCCGTAACTCCAACCCATTACGCCCATGCGGTCTTTATCAACAAGGCCAAGTGCAATTACATGATCTACGCCGGCCATTAAATCCTGGTAGTCGGCACCACCCCAGTCACGTTGATTGGCTAATCTAAAATCGACACCATAACCGGTGGAGCCGCGGGGGTTGGGCCGCAGTACAAACATGCCCTGCTCGGCAAATGCGGCAATAGGATAACTGCCTGCGTTGCCGGCAATAAACGTTTGCGAAAACACACCCGCCGGGCCGCCATGAATGTTTAAAAGCAGTGGTGCTTTTTTACCATTTTCGTAATTGAGCGGGTAGGTAAGTAAGCCTTCTATTTCTTTGCCATCGGTACTTTTCCATTTTATTACTTCTGTTTTTGGCACGGGATACGATGCTATTTCAGGATTGACATTGCTGATTTTTACCGGTGCAAAGTTGTTTACAGTGCTTATATAAACATCGGCGGGCTTAGTGGTGTTTTGCATGGTGAAACCAAAATGCGTGCCTTTGTTGTTTAATGAAACGCCGCTAACAAAATGCTCGTTGCCCGTACTCCATTTTTTTACTTCCTTACCATCGGTGCTATGCACGTACAAGGCGGTGAGAGTTCCATTCGCTTCCTGCGAATAAATATTTTTTCCATCGGCACTCCAGCCAATAATGCCTCCGGGCTCGTTGGGTGTGCCTTTAAGTGTAATTGCTTTTCCACCATTGGCAGGCACAATATTGATGAACGATTTGCCAGCCCAAACCACCGGCTCGTCGCTTGTGTGGTATGCTATCCATTTACCATCGGGGCTAAAGCTTGCCTGGCTTTCGCCGGCGGGTGTATTGGCTACCACCTTTACCTGGCCCGAGGAAATATTCACCATAGAAACATCGCTGTAGGCCCCATCATTTACCCGCGACGAGGCGGCATGAGTAAACACAATTGTTTCGCTGTTGGGGCTCCAGTTGAAACCTGCAATGTGCCGGTTGTCTTTTGTAAGCTGCAAAGTTTTTTGTTTGCCTACCGTATCTTTTTCGTTAAGCCATAAAATATGCAACCTGCCTTGCTTGTATGTTTCATCCATAAAATACCAATCGTCCTTTGCCTTCTTTGCTTTTTCTTCCACATCGGTTGGGGCATCGGTTACGGTGTAGGCAATCATTTTTCCATTGGGGCTCCATTCAAAATCATTCACACCGGTTTTTACATCCGTAAGTCTTTCACTTTCGCCGCCGGCCACAGGCAGTATGTACAAATTATTTTTGCCATCGCGGTTTGATGTAAAGGCAATCCACTTTCCATCATCGCTCCATTTTGGATTGGCATTGTTTCTATCGCCTTTTGTTAGCCGAACAGTGTTGTTGCCCGAGGCATCGGAAAGAAAAATCTGGTTTACATACTCGCTGCGGTCGTCGGTCATGATGGCTTCCCGAACAGTGTAAAGCACTTTACTACCATCGGGCGACACCTGTACCGAGGTAACATTTTTCATTTTCATTGTTTGCTGTGGCGACCAATAGGTTTTTGTTTGCGCCACTGCAAGTAGTGGTAACACAAATGCAAAAAATAAAATTGAAGCTTTCATGATGTTATGTTTTGGAGGAGTGAAGAAATGTTTTTTAAAGTTAGAGGAAAGTTCAAACCCGATAGCTATCGGGTCGAAAGTTCAAAAAAGTTTCAAGTTTAAAGTCAAAAGTTTAAAATCCTGAAGCCTCTTTGGTTCTGAATAGATTTCTACAGGCATCTGACCGGCCAGTTGATCCAGAGAATTATTACTTTGAATTCATCGTCATTCAACAAGTCTTCATTTCGAACCCGACCCGATTGCTATCGGGTTTGAACTTTGAACTTTCATCAGTACGCCTGATTGTTGCAGAGGATAATGACTTTGAACCATTCGCTTTGAAGTCCTAACTATTCCCCTGTTCCTTGCTCCTCATTTTCCTCTATATTTGGTTTTAATGTTGGTAAGCGAATATGTTTAATCTTATTTTATTTGGCCCTCCCGGTAGCGGCAAGGGTACACAATCGGAAAAAATAGTGGAAAAATTCGGGCTGATTCATCTATCAACCGGCAATTTGCTACGGCAGGAAATTGCAGATAAAACCCCACTAGGTTTAGAAGCCAAAAATTTTATGGACAAGGGCCAGCTGGTACCCGACGAGGTAGTGATAGGTATGATTGATACCTGCCTTGAAAAACACGCCGGTGCAAAAGGTTTTTTGTTTGATGGTTTTCCACGTACGCTGGCGCAAGCCGAGGCCTTGGATAAATTACTTGATCTTAGAAAGGCCTCCATCCGCAAACTGCTTGCCCTGGATGTTTCGGAAGACGAACTGGTTAAAAGACTAATTAACCGCGGTGCCACATCGGGGCGAAGTGATGATGTGAATGAAGAAGTTATTCGTAAAAGGTTTGCCGTTTACAAAGGCGAAACGGAACCGGTAGCTGAACACTACCGCGAGTTGGATAAACTTGAAAAAATTCCCGGCGAAGGAAGTGTTGATGATATTTTTTTGAAGATTAGCGGTAGTATTGAAAAAGAAACGAGAAGCATGCAGGATGTTGAGGATTAGACAAATTCTTCAACCTTCTTCGGCAATTTTCTGATTGAAAAAGCTGTTTACGCATGAAAAAGCCTTTTCAATTTTTAGGCTGATTACAAGGATAAAGTTTTTATTACATCGATATAGCTGCGCCCAACTTTATGTTGAAACCCATTTAGCAGCACCACGTAGTAGCCATTTACATTCCTGTAAACTTCTCTCAGGGCTTTTACATTGATGATAGCAGAACGATGGATGCGAAGAAAGACCGAACCATTAAGCTTTTGTTCCAACTCATTTAAACCGTAACAGCTGATGTAAAATTTCTGAGCAGTATGAAGCTTGGTAAAATCCCCCTGCGCCTCTACCCATAAAATATCTTTCACAAAAAGAGAAACCATGCGCTTGCCGCTTTGCACCAATACTTTTTCAGGCAGTGTTTTGCCCAACGACTGTACTTGATGATTTATGTTTTGACTGCTTACCAAAACTTTATTAACTGCCTGCATGAAACGCTGCCGGGTGTAGGGCTTCAATAAGTAGTCCACCGCATTGCTGTCGAAAGCTTTAATGGCATAAGCATCAAAAGCGGTAGAGAAAATGATTTGTGGGGTGTGTACAATTTGCTCAAGTACCTGGAAGCCGCTTAGACCTGGCATTTGAATATCTAAAAAAACAAGTCCGGGTTGTAAATCGTTGATTGCTTGTACGGCATCTATACCATTGCCGCATTCCTTAATAACCTCAAGTTGCGGAAATGCTGTCATGTACTCGCAGAGAAGTCGCCTTGCATTTTCTTCGTCATCGCACACAATCACTTTTTTAGATTCCGCTGCCATAAATTAAATGGGAATTATAAACGAAAATTTTAAGCCTTGTGGTTTGTTGTGTTCCACCTTAATTTTTTGGCCGTAAAGTTTTTCCAGCCGCAGGTTTGTGTTATGTAACCCGATGCCTTTTGTAAAAATTTCTTCGTTAAGTGTGCCCTTATATCCTACCCCGGTATCGCTTACCGCAATACTTATACTTGCTCCTTCTCTTATTATTTTAATGGTAACGGTGCCGCCTGTGAGGGATGGGCCAATGCCGTGCCGGATGGTATTTTCTGTAAGTGGTTGCAACAACATAGGAGGCACTTTTGTATGTAGCAGGCTTTCATCAATATCGTACACTACGATTAGTCGGCCCCTCAACCGCTCCTTCTCTAGATCCAATGTTATTTTGGTAAAGTCCAATTCCTCATGCAACGATATCCAATCTTTATTACTGGCATGCAAGCTATAGCGAAAGGTGTCGGCAAGTTTTGCAATCAATTCACGGGTATGTTCCATTTCGGCCGGTACGGAAGCGCTGATGGCGTTTAGCGTATTAAACAAAAAATGTGGTTGTATCTGTGCCTTTAATGCGTTTACCTCACTCTGATGCGCCACCTGTAACAGTTCTTTTTCTTTTTGCTTCTGCTTTTGATTTTGCTGGTAAAAATCATACACATGAAAAACGGCAAATTGTAAAAAGTAAACGAGGGTGGGAATGTACACGTCCCACCATGCACCATCTCCTTGGAGGTAACGGCCACCACGCCAGTTTTGCATGAGTCGGTAACTATAGAACCAACAGCTTACCCAAAGCGGACCCGTAACAAGGTGCATGAAAATTTTCGTCAGTAAGCTTTTGTGCTTCCATACAATAAAATAAAGACCCCAAAGGGGAAGTGTAAGTAAAGCCTTCAATACAAAATAATCGAGCAAGGCCTCCCGCCAGATATTTTGCCTCCCGCCGGTAGTAAACCAAAGTGTAAGCCAATATAAAAAGGCAAAAAAGAAATAAAAAGAGAGAAAGGCCAGTAACTGCCAAACCTTTATGCCCCAAAATAATTTCCGGTGAAAAAGAGCGAAAATCATACTCTACTAAAATAAGAACAGTTGTTTACATCTTTAGAAACTTTCCCTGCTTAACGCGGTGCTCAATCGCTTTTATAGCCTGGATATCAGTCAACGGGTTTTGCTTTAACACCAGGAAACTTGCTTCATAACCCTTTTTGATTTCACCCAATTTGCGTTTGGGAAAAATAAGCTGTGGTGTTTGTCGGCACCACACATCAATAAGTTGTGCCGGTGTAAAAAATCGGCGGGCTATTAACGTATCAATTTCTGGCTCTACTGTTTTCCCATAATAGTCGCCACCCAGGGCCAAGGGCACTTTAGCCCTCAACAAAGCGTTCACTATGCTTCGCTTGTAAGCAAACACCTTGTCTTGTTCATCGGGGCGATTGACAACACCACCACCGGTAAACTCTTTGGTATAATCAAGATTGATAGTTGGGATAACGGCCAGTCCAGCCTTCTTAAAAACGGCCACATCACCCGGCGTGCTGCAATACTTGGTGCGGGTTTCTTCCCTGCCATTCCAGGCGTAGCCGGGCAAATGGGCGAGGGCATCTACACCTATTTTTGCACAAATCCTTGCATCATCGGCAGTCTCTATATGGGCAAAAACACGGAGCCCCACGGCATGCGCTTTCTTTACAACGTATGCCGCCACCAGTGGTGAAAGCCCGTAACTGCCGGGTATTTCAGCCTTTCGTTTAGCCGCGTAATTCGCCGCATCCAGCAAACAAATTTTAAGATGGTCTGGTTTATATTTCAGTATCAAAGGCCATTTGGCATCAACGTCGGCTATACTATCTAAGAAAAAGTAAGCATTATTTTCTGCCTTGCGACTCCTTTTTATAGAATCAGCAAGCCGCATTTGATCGGCAGGAGTGTAAACGCCCATGGCCAGCGGTTCGTAAGGATAAAATCCATGACCGTAGGTAGCAGTAAGCAAGCCGTTGGCGTAAGTTGCTTCCAATCTATTTTCGTTTTTTAAAATTGGGCGGGCCTGCGTTGCGCCACTACCGTAGTTACCTAACACCTGTACATAAAAAACACCTTCCTGCAGATAGTCGTGAATTTTTTCTTGGAGGTTGTAGGCTCCATCAAGGTTATGAGTATGTGCGTCGCCAAAGGGAGGAATACAATATTGATTTTGCAGATTAACCACACTGTCAATTGACACCGGTTTGCGAAGACTGAACACGCCGTTAGTGGTATACATGGTTTGCTTTACAAACCGGCCATTAATCCACCAATTGCCATTACTAAATTGATAAGATTGTGCTGATACAGTTAATAGAACGAATAGCATTAGGCTGGAGGCGAACACAATTTTGCGCATAAGAAAGAATTGTTGCTTCAAAATCTGGAAAATCATTCAAACGGCTGAATGAAAATCGCTCAACTGCATTAGCAGCCGGTGAACAGCAAATAAATTTTGCAGCCAATATTCCTCCAACGGAAGTATACTTTAGCAGGTAGCTACTAGTATAAAAAAACAACGGCGTACAAGGCAAGAAGATCAGGTGCCGTATAAATTTACCCCCCCCAACTCAACCTTTAATTAAATGCGATAGAGGCTAACTCAGTTAGAAAATACGGATATCGCAGCGAACCCGGAAGACAGGTACCTGTACTCTTTTCCTCTCTCTCACACTGTAAACACATCAACTAACCATAAAAATTTTCACGCTTACCTACACCCCCCAGCTCATATCACCATCTTTTTCATCTTTTAAATAAATGCCGATAGCGGCTAACTCATTCCTGATTTTATCCGATGTAAGCCAATCTTTTTTTGCACGGGCTTCTTTGCGCAAACCAATCAGCACCTGCATGGCACCTTTTAATTTTTCGGCTTCGCCTTCGGTTTCAAATTGCAATCCTAAAATATCTTCTACATACAATTTCATTTGCTGTTGCAAAACCTGCCAGGTTGTGTCGCTTAAAACATACGGCGGGTTTATTTTGTCTTTTACCGCATTAATAACCGGAACAATTTCAAACAAATTAGCCAGCACTTTTGCCGTGCTAAAATCGTCGTTCATAAACTGTGGCAGTTCTTCTAAAAGTGAAATGACTTTTTTATTTTGATCTTCATTAAACGCTGACAAATCTTCAGCCTGCTGCATTGAGCTACCGTTTTTGAACCCAGTGGCTACCGGGGTTGAACTGTGAGGCTGCCCGTTGCCCATTGCCAATTGTCCATTGCCCGTTGCCAATTGTTTATTAGTTATTGCCTCTTGCTTATTGCCCATTCCCGCGTCTCTCAACCACCCATACGCTTCCATCAAACGCTTCAAACCTTTTTCCGCAGCAAGCAGTGCATCGTTACCAAAATCTAATGTGCTGCGATAGTGTGTTTGCAAAATAAAAAACCGGATGGTCATTGGCGAATAAGCTTTTTCCAACAACGGATGCCGGCCGGAGAATAGCTCGGTAAGTTTTATAACGTTGTTATAGCTCTTACCCATTTTGCGGCCATTCAATGTTATCATGTTGTTGTGCATCCAGTAACGCACGGGTGCGGCGCCATTGCAAATAGTGCTTTGTGCAATTTCACTTTCGTGGTGCGGAAACAATAAGTCCATTCCACCGCCATGAATATCAAACTGGGCACCCAAATATTTTGTTGCCATGGCCGAGCACTCAATGTGCCAGCCCGGAAAACCCTCGCCCCACGGGCTGTTCCAGCGCATAATGTGTTCGGGCGGTGCCGACTTCCACAAAGCAAAATCGGTTTTGTTATTTTTCTCATCCTGCCCTTCAAGGTCGCGGGTTGTTTCAAGCAAATCGTCAATCACACGGCCGCTTAACTTTCCGTACTCATTGCTTTCGGCATATTTTTTTACATCAAAATACACGCTCCCATTTACCTCGTAGGCATAGCCTGCGGCAATAAGGGTTTGTATCATGTTTATCTGCTCCACAATATGGCCGGTAGCTGTTGGTTCAATACTTGGTTGAAGTGTATTAAATTTTTGCATGGCCCAGTGATAGAGGTTGGTATACTTCTGCACCAACTCCATGGGTTCTAACTTTTCGATAACCGCTTTGGTAGAAATTTTATCAATCGCTTCGCGGCCCTCTTCTTCAAAATGGCCGGCATCGGTAATGTTGCGTACGTACCTAACCTTGTAGCCCAGGTGCAAAAGGTACCGAAACACTACATCGAAAGTTATGTATGGCCGCGCATGCCCCAAATGACTTTCACCACTCACCGTAGGGCCACAAACATACATGCCCACATGGCCCGGCGTTAATGGTGTAAAAACTTCTTTTTCCCTACTGTAAGAATTGAACAATTTCAACTGGCTCATAGCTGCAAAGAAAGGAAAAGAAAGTTGCAAGCCGTCAGCTATCAGCCGTGAGCCGTCAGCTATGAGCCGTGAGTTGCCGGTAGTCGGTGGTAGTAAGAGATAGAGTCTTTAGAACTGCCTTCGATTTTTGGAGATTTATTTTTTACTTCAGGTCCGTTGGCAACTTCATCAATTTTTAGAAACAACGAAATTGTTTAACCATAAAACTTTGCGTTTAGATTTTGGATTGGCAAGTTGCAACCGACATTTTAAGGCTCGAGGCTCGTCGCTCATTGCTGACAGCTTATATCTGACGGCTGGAAACTGACGGCTCACGGCTGATAGCTGGCCACTCACAACCCCACATCCGCCACCAGCATGTGGTGATCGGAGTATACTTTATCAACGCGGTTAAATTGTTTGATGGAAATGTTTTTTGTTGTCAAAATGTAATCAATGCGCAGCGTAGGTGCAATATCGGTGTAGGTGCGGCCCACACCAAAACCTGATTTTAAAAATGCATCCTGCAAATCGTTTCCCTTAATTGTGAAGTAGGTGTAGGAGTTGGGCACATCGTTAAAATCGCCGGTGAGTATAAATGGGTGCGGCGAATTTGAAATAACATCTTTCACCACATCGGCCTGGAGTTTCCGGTACATCATACCCCGCCGCAATTTTCCAAAAATGGTTCTTGAATTTTGCACCATGCCGTCATCGGTTTTTTTTATCTGCTCAATGGTTTCAAAATCTTTTTTTCTAAACTGTACCGATTGCAGGTGTGTGGTGTAAAACCTGATGGTGTCTTTGTTGAATAAAATATCGGCGTACAATAAACTCTCCGGAATACTTGGGCGCGGGTAGCGAATGAGGCCACTGTCAACAATGGGCAGCCTTGAGAAAATAACCTGGCCTACCCATTGCAAGTGCCCGTCATTATCCCAGGAATAGTAAAAATTGGGATAGCCCAACTCCTTCATCATGTAATTGAGGTTGTTGTAATAAACGCTATCGCGGGAGTGGAAAAATTCCTGCAGGCAAAGTACATCGGCGTTTTGCTCTTTAATCAGGTCGAGCATTTTTAAACGTGTTTTACTCCCCTTGTTGTTATTGCGTTTCCATTCGGTAAACCGGCCCACGTTCCAATGAACAACACGCAGGCTTGCGGGTGCTTTTAGATAATTAAACTTCCCGGGATTATTAAAAGCAAAAAAAACTGAAATGGCTTTGTAGCCTATGAGCAATGGTATCAACGAAATGAGAACAAATTTTGGCTTAAGCACCAACCAGAAAAAAATAAAGGCGATGAGGGTAATAATGATAAATGCAAAACCCAGGCCCATGATGGAAACAAACCACCATTGTTTTGGGTTGACATAAGGCGCGGCGCACGCCATTAAAAAACAAAGCGCTGCCAGTATATTCAGTACGAGAAAAATTTTTTTTGTTACACGACGGTAGGTGGCTGCCATTGCAAGTTGTAATTACACGAATTTAAGTACAGAAGCTCTATGACCAGTTAGCTAAACTTTTTACGAAACGAAAAAGCGCTGCTTATGTTTTACCCCGAAAAAAATACTACGGGCTAACATCACTTTCAATCATAAATTTTAAGCGGGCCGCATGCAAAAGCACTGTCAACCAAAACGCATAATTTTTGTTTGCGAAAGATCGGGTAATGTGGTATTACGTTTGTATTGAACCAAATACAGACCTCTGTTGTTCAACCCTTTTATCTTCGCCCACAAAAGAAATTTTTTATGCGTAAAAATATTGGAGGCATTTTGTTGCTCGCCATTCTACTTTCCTGCGCCAATAACAAGGCCCTCAATTCAAACAGTGGCATAGCAGCTGTTGCCACCGACACATTGCCTGCACCATTTGCCACCCCGTCTGTTCGTAACAACAGTAAAATGGTTGCCTGGCCCGAAAACAAGACGCCGGTTGCTCCCGCCGGTTTTACGGTTACAAAATTTGCCGAGGCTTTAGACCATCCGCGTTGGATTTATGTTGGCGCCAATGGCGATGTTTTTATTGCAGAATCAAATACCGCATCCAGAAGCCGAAGTGCCAACCGCATTACTCTGTTTAGAGATAGTAATAAGGATGGTGTGGTTGAAAGTCGCCACGTGTTTGCGCAAAATTTAAACCAGCCGTTTGGTATGCTTACCATCAACAATAGTTTTTACGTGGCCAACACCGATGGACTGATGCAGTTTGATTATAAGATTGGTGACACCTCGCTAACAAGCGACGGAAAAAAAATTGTGGCGCTGCCCGCGGGTGGTTATAACAATCACTGGACAAGAAATATAATTGCAAATACTGCAGGAAACAAAATTTACATCTCGGTTGGCTCAGGCAGTAATGTGGCCGAGCGGGGGTTGGCCAATGAAATAAGAAGGGCCGGGATTTTAGAAGTAAATACTGATGGCAGCGGCGAACGCATTTATGCCAGCGGTTTGCGCAACCCGGTTGGTATGGATTGGGCACCGGGTACACAAACTTTATGGACGGCCGTAAATGAAAGAGACGGTTTGGGTGATGACCTGGTGCCGGACTATATGACCAGTGTAAAAGAGGGTGCATTTTATGGCTGGCCCTATGCCTACTTTGGTAAAAACCCTGATCCCCGCATGAAAGACACACCACGACTTGATTTAGTTAATAAAACACTGGTGCCCGATCTGGATTTGGGATCACACACGGCATCACTGGGCCTGGCATTTTACACCGGCAATTCTTTTCCGGCACAATACCGGGGCGGTGCGTTTGTTGCGCAACACGGCTCATGGAACCGGTCGGCACTGAGTGGATACAAAGTAGTTTTTGTACCGTTTGCCAATGGCAAACCCACCGGCAAACCACAAGATTTTTTAACCGGCTTTATTGCCGATGCTGCAAAAAGCGAAGTGTATGGCCGGCCGGTTTGCGTGGCATGGCTTGCAGATGGCTCGATGCTGGTGAGCGATGATGGGAGTAATGTTATTTGGAGAGTGAGTACGGGGCGTAAATAATTTTTTTTTTGGCTAATTGCTTTGGTAATTCAATTTTCAGCAACTAAACAAAGAAGATGATTATGTCATCAAGAATTACTTGCAGTCGGCTTTAGCCGACTGAATAATTGGTGCTAACTGTAGGTGGCTTTAGCCACGTAAAACAAATGTGGCTAAAGCCACCTACTACCTTTTATTTTCAGTTGGCTTCAGCCAACTGAAAATAATACAGGACAAGAAAAACTCAACCAAACCACTCATTAAACTTTACCAAATCAACATTGCCGCCCGATAAAATAATGCCTACGTTTTTTCCGGCAAACAACTCTTTGTTTTTAAGTACAGCAGCAACTGCAACCGCACTGCTTGGCTCAACTACAATTTTCATTCGCTCATACAGCAACTTCAAAGCAGCTTTTATTTCATCTTCAGTTACCAAAAAAATGTTGCTGATATGTGCCTTAATTATGTTCAGCGTGTTATTGCTCAGCGTAGTTAGTAAACCATCCGCAATTGTATTGATGTAAGTCGCTGCTTCCACTTTGCCGGTCTTTACACTGTATACCGCATCTGCGGCACCTTCGGGTTCGGCAGCATAAATGTGTGCAGCAGGTAACAAATAATGAGTGCTTAAACAGGTACCCGACAGCAAGCCGCCACCACCAACAGGCGCAATCACGGCTGATAAATTTTCGGTGTTTTCAATCAGCTCTTTTGCGCAGGTAGCCTGCCCTGTTATTACACGCAGGTCGTCGTAGGCATGAATGAAGGTGGCACCGGTAGCCTCAACTATTTTTTGTAGGGCAACTTCTCTTGCTGCCTGGTTGGGTGCGCAAAAAGTTATTTCAGCACCGTAACCTTTTACTGCATTTACTTTCACCGAGGGAGAGTTATTGGGCATAACAATAAATGCTTTAGTGCCCGCCTGCCTGGCTGCAAAGGCGATGGCTTGTGCATGATTACCCGATGAATGTGTAGCTAAACCATTTTGCAACTGCTCCGCGGTTAAAGACAGGGCTGCGTTCATGGCACCGCGAATTTTAAATGCGCCTATTTTTTGAAAGTTCTCGCATTTAAAAAAAAGTTGGCAACCTGCTAGTTCGTTAATGCTGTTGCTGGTAAGCACTGGTGTGCGATGGATGTATGGCGAAATACGTTTGTGTGCTTCTTCAATATTTTGTAAACTGATTTGCATAGAAGGGTTACCCCAAACCCCTAAAGGGTCTTTTGAGTTTAAAGCATTATTGCCGTTTATTCATTGGAAGAAAAACGTTTAGTATTTCAATCCTTTTTGGTTGCCTTAGGTGAAATTTACTCCACAAAATGCCAGCAAACGCCAGCCATGTCAATAACATTTACTTCAATGCCGTAAGGTTGACGTATCGGCTTGCTAATTTTCACATCAAATTTTTCGGACAACTTTTGCTCCGTCACAAACTTCCAAAAATCTTCGGCGCTGTCAACCTTTACACTCAGCATTAAGTTTTCGGCAAACGACTTTTCGTTGTAGTTCTGCAAAATAAATTTGCAGCCATCTCTTTCAAACCCTGCCATATCTCCTGCATCCCAGGTAATTGAAAAGCCCAACGCCAGAAAAAATTGTTTGGCTAATTGAAAATTTGCACCTGACGGAATAAATGGTTCCAGTGATAGAAATTGCATGGGCTGTATTTTTTTTGATACCTCTACATTGATTTCTTGCCGAAGAAAAAAATAAGGGAGTTTTTAAACGACAAACAGTTATCCTTCCACAGCGGCGATACAATCAATTTCAATGGCACAACCGTAGTTCAATTGATTGCAGGGGATTACCACACGGGCCGGTTTGTGATTGCCCATTATTTTGGCATATTCGGCATTTACCCTGGGCCATAAGGCAATGTCGGTGATAAACACATTTACTTTTAAAATTAGTTGCAGGCTGCTGCATGCCGTTTCTAAAATCTGCTCAAGGTTTTTCATGCACAAAGCGGTTTGTTCTTCAATGCTGCCAACCTGCGGTTGTCCATCTTTATCAATGGGCAGTTGGCCCGCTACATACACAACGCCGTTATGAACTATTGCAGGTGAGTAATGGCCTTTTGGTACTGCCACCGCTGAGGGTTGAATTATTTTCATGCTGCGATTCTTTTTTTTTGAAGAGGCAAGATACTGATGTTATGTGTAGGCGATATGAGGTTGAATGACTACCCGAAAGTGCTGCATAGCAAACAAAGCGCAAAAGTGTGCGACGCAACCGGGCTTCATAGTAGCGATGTTGCCGGGTTCATAATTTTTATTGTTTTTTGCGCCTGGTGGAATGAGTTGAAAAATTATTTACACTACCACCAACTCGTAAAAATTTTCCGGTTGCAAATATTGATTGGCTAGTTGTTGCAGTTCGTCGGCGCTAACCGTTTTTATGGTGTTTATCTGCTGGTAAAAATAATCGTTGGGCAGGCCGTTTAAAATGATTGTTTTCCAGCGGTTGATGATGTGAAATGGCCCGTCTAAATCGCCGAGTATAGAGCCCATCATGTAATTACGCACCAGCAATAATTCTTCTTCGTCAACCGTTTCGTTCCGCAGTTCTTCCATCTCTTTATACACTTCAACAATGGTGGCTTCGCAAACATCTTTACCCGCCTCGGTGCTAATCACCCAGGCGCTTTCCTGCATGTGGTTTTCGAGGTAGCTGTGTATGCCATAGGTGTAACCTTTCTCTTCCCTTATGTTGCTCATTAACCTTGAGCCAAAAAAGCCACCAAATAAAATATTGAGCACCTGCACTTTTGCAAAATGCGGGTGGTGCCGGTTAGGAAAATTTGTGCCGATGCGGATAGCCCCCTGCACACCATCGGGGTCGTTAATTACCCGGTATTTTTTTTCTGCTGCCTGCACCGATGCAATGGCAGGAACGGATACGGGTTGGTTTTTTAAGTCGCCAAAATGCTGGTTGAGTAACTGAAATAAGTTAGCGGGCAACTTGCCGGCGGCAAATAAAATGCACCTGCCGTTTTGATAATAAGTGCTATAAAAATCGGTTAGGTTTTCTCTTGTTAGTGCATCAAAATCTTCAAATCGGCTAAACTTACCGTAGGGGTGCGCCTCGCCATACAAATAGGTGTCAATCAGGCGACCGGCAACGAAATCGCATTTTTTTAAGTTCACCTTTAGCCGCTGCTGCATGTTCTGCTTGTAGGTAGCAATCTCTTCGTCGGGAAAGGTTGCCTCTACCATCATTTCTTTAACTACGGGCAACAGCACTTCCAAATGTTTTGCCAGGCAGTGGAGGGTTATCACCGCGGTTTCATTATGGCAACTGCGGTTTACATAACTGCCGTAATATTCAAAATGCTCATTGAGTTGAAAAGCGGTTTTTGATTTGGTGCCGTTCTTTAATAAAAAATTTGTGCTGGCGGCAATAAGGTTATTTTTTTCGAACCAGTTGCCTGCATAAAAAATCCATTCTAACTGCAGCACTTCTTCGGCGCCGGCGTTAATGGCATATACATCTACTCCATTGTTGAGCGTATGTTTTTCGTAGGGCTTTAGCTGCAGATTAAATTCTACTGCATCTTTTATGCGGGGCGTGTGTGTTCGTTGTAGCATTTGTTAGAGTAAAATATTTAAAAGTTATCGTCGGGAGAGGGGTTGATGTTGAGCTGCACTTAATAACCCTGTCAGTTCTTCAACTTCAGCCAAACGTCTATTTCCGTTTGGTAGGTGCCGAAAGAAATGCTACCGACATCGGCAGCTTCTTTCAAACCGCTTCCCCTTTTATTTTCATTTCGCCACTAATTTCTTTCTCAAAACACAAACTGTTTTCAACGCCGGCATACTGGCCGTAGTTATCAATTTGGTTGTAACCGTTTCTTTGATAAAGTGCAATGGCTTCGGGTTGTTTTTTGCCAGTTTCCAATAAACATTTTGTGTACAATAATTCGGCCGCCCATTTTTCTAATTCAGTCAAAACTAAAGTAGCAATTCCTTTTCCTCTGCTATTTGGTAAAGTATACATGCGTTTTACCTCCATTCTGTTTGCATCAAATTCTTTTATAGCCCCACAGCCAACTGGCGCATCATTTTCATAAGCAACCACCACATGTTTGATGGCGTCAATCTTATTGAACTGGTTGTAAAAGTCGTGTTCGCTTCCATCTCTTTCAGCTAAATCAGCATCGAGCTTTTTTACAAGATTGATAAAATCCTGGGTGGTGGAATCGGTTCTTTTTACGTTAATCATCCATGGTCGATTAAGATTCAGTAAAAACTTTTTCTTTAATTCTTAGATAAATAATGCAGCGTACTGCTGTTTTCTTCCCTAAAAATTTCCCTGCTCAAAGCTTGTATTTCTTCTACCGTTACTTTATTGTACCTGTCTAACTCGGTGTTCATCAGCCCGGCATCGCCCAGCAGTTCGTAATGCGCCAAACTGTTGGCCCGGTTCATCACACTCATGTCTTCAAAAGCAATCATGCTTTCGGTTTTGTTTTTTACTTTTTGTAATTCTTCAACGCTTACTTTTTCTGTTTTCATCTTTTCTAATTCCTCAGCAATGGCGGCTTCCGCATCGGCCATTCTCACACCCTTTACCAACTTGCCTTCAATGGCCAGCAGACCCGCATCGGTTGTACCAAAATGAGAACATTCAATATTGCTGAACAGTTTTTTTTCTTTTACCAAAGCTTGAAATAAACGCGACGAACCACCACCACTTAATATCTCGGTAATTAAATCGGTAACGTAATAGCGGTGATCCATGCGGGGATAAATGTGCCAGCATTTGTACAATGCATCGAGGGGTACTGCCGCATGTACTTCTAATTTTTTTGGAGCAGATTGGGGTCCTTCCACCGGCAGGTTGCGTTGATATTTTTCACCCGACTCAATTGGGCCAAACCATTTTTCAGATAAGGTTTTCACCTGCTCTGTAGTTACGTTTCCCGCTACCACCAATATCGCATTGGCGGGCCGGTAATGTTTAAAGAAAAATTCCTTTACATCCTGGAGCCTTGCGTTTTCAATATGCGACAGTTCCTTGCCAATCGTCATCCACCTGTATGGATGCGAGGTGTAGGCCAGCTCACGCAGCTTCAGCCATACATCGCCGTAGGGCTTGTTGAGGTAATGTTCTTTAAATTCTTCGCACACAACTTTTCGTTGCACTTCTAAACTGTTTTCGGTAAAAGCCAACGATAACATCCTGTCGCTTTCTAACCAAAAAGCAGTTTCAATATTTTCGGCCGGCAGTTGTATGTAATAATTGGTAAGATCGTTTGTTGTGTATGCATTGTTTTCGCCACCGGCCATTTGCAATGGCTCATCGTACACCGGTATGTTTACCGATCCGCCAAACATGAGGTGTTCAAACAAATGCGCAAAACCGGTGCGGCCAGGGTCTTCATCTCTTGCACCCACATCGTACATAACATTTACTACGGCCATTGGTGTAGAAGTATCCTGGTGTACAATAACTCTTAAGCCGTTTGCTAAAACAAATTTTTCAAATTGAACCACTGATTATAATTTTTAAAAAGGTTGTAAAAGTAGCTAATTAGCCAATGGCTAATTAGCCAGTGTGCCAATTTGAAAATGTGAAAATTCCTCCATGAGCAAATGTTGCTCCCGTATGTCGTTCACCCCCGTAATACCATGAAGGATAAATTTGTGGAGGGGGTGCACCTATATTGACTCGAAAAGGGGACTTCAACAAATGGGCAGCAACTTTCATCTTTTTGCAACTTCGTTTACTCATTGGCTAACGAGCACCTTAAAGTATACTCTTTACTTTCAACTCAAACTGCGTTAACTCCCCGTTGCGGCGAATGATGATTTTAATGCGGTTGCCCGAGGTTTGCAGGGCGGCCTTATATTGCTGCATGTTCTGGCTAAAGTTATTGTTAATGGCTACCACCACATCGCCTTCCTTCAGGCCAGCCACTTCGGCCGGTGAATCTTTTGCTACATCGCCCAGCAGCACTTCACCATTTACAAAATACAATTCTATGCCCGAGTAGGAGTAATCAAACTGGTCGTTAAAATGCGTGTTGGGTGTTAAATAAAAATCTCTTCTTTCGTAATTGATGATGACATTAAACCGGCGTAGTAAATCGTTGCCTATTAAACCACCTAAGTATGGGTACGAAGTAACGTTGTACCTGTCGTCGAAAACATAGATGGGTACATTGCGAAATTTATAGGGCCCTAATTTTATTTCTTTCAGCACCGTCATCTTCATATCAATTTTGCCGCCCAGGCCCTCAGCTTCCTTTACAAAAAATTTCCGTTTTTTATTGAGTAGCATACTGTCTTTAATAAAATCGGTTGACAGCATAACATTTAACCCGGCACCCAAATCAATTAAAAATCGCGAACTAATGGTTACCGCATCTTTTACCCTGGCGGATTGTACCGGAAGCGTATTGATAATAGGCCGAAGTAAAAAGCCTCCCCTGGGATATTTGAGCGAGCCTTTACTCCAGAATTCTATGTGTGAGCTATCGTAATTAATTTTTAAAATGTAGCGGCTGAAAACCGAATACCCAATGATGCCGTCAATTTTTTCACCGTAAACGCTGGTCAGTATTTCGTAATCGTTTACATGAAAATTGAGGCTGTCAATGGTAAGTCCTGGAAAAGCCAGCTTGCGGTTGTTCAAAAAACTAACATTTCGTATACCTGCAATGCCACGAATGGTTCGGTTTGAAGGTTCGGGTTTTAAGCCGAAATAAAGTACCGTCATTGAGTCGAGCGAAATGCCGCCGCTGCCTGTGTCTAAAATAAAATTAAGCGAATCAGGGAAAGGCGGAAGGCAGGCCTGCAATAAAATAATACCGCCGGTGAGCTGTATGAAATTGAATTTGGTAAGCTGGCGTGAGGGTTCTATAAATTCTTCCTGGGCAACCGATGTTTTGCAAATGAAGACAATTAAAAACAGGCAAAGCAATTTTTTCATGTGGCAGTAGCTAAAACAAGTTAAAGACAAATGGCTCAACGCAAAAGTTGCTTTAACTGTTAGGTACTAAAAATATTGTAAGCTTTGGTGCAGGCCAAACCTTTCATCAATAAAACACACAATTGCATTGTAAATTTGCGCCGCTATGCAATTACCCGTTTTGTATGATAAGGCTTCGAACTTTGAGTTTCTTTCCGTTGAAGAGGGAATGTTTCTGTTTGAAAATGCACCGCTTGCCAACCTGATGCATGTGGCCGATGAGCTGCGAAAAAAGCAGGTGCCCCACCAAAAAGTTACCTGGCAAATAGATAGGAATGTAAATACTACCAACGTATGCATTGCCAATTGTAAATTCTGCAACTTCTATCGCATACCGGGCCATGCCGAAGCCTATATAACCGACATGCCCACGTACCGTAAAAAAATTGAAGAAACCATTAAATACGGCGGCGATCAATTGTTGTTGCAGGGAGGCCATCATCCCCAACTGGGATTGGACTTTTATACAACCACCTTCCGGCAAATTAAAGCCGAGTACCCAAATATTAAACTGCACACACTTGGCCCACCCGAAGTGGCGCATATTACCAAACTTCAAAAAAACTTACCCGACGGAAAAGCCGTTACGCACTACGAAGTATTAAGAGCATTGAAAGAAGCAGGTATGGATAGCTTGCCAGGTGCCGGCGCAGAAATTTTGGTTGACAGGGTAAGGCGTCTAATTTCAAAAGGAAAATGTGGTGCCGATGAATGGTTAGCCATTATGCACGAGGCACATAAATTAAACATCACCACATCGGCCACCATGATGTTTGGCCATGTAGAAACCATTAGAGAAAGATTTGAACATTTGGTAAAACTGAGGGAGGTACAGGCAAAAAAACCTGCCGATGCTAAAGGCTTCCTTGCATTTATTCCGTGGACGTTTCAGGATGTGGACACACTGCTTACCAAAATACGTGGCGTACATAATTTAACCACGCCGGAAGAATACATCAGGATGATTGCCATTAGCCGCATCATGTTACCCAACATAAAAAACATACAGGCATCGTGGCTTACGGTTGGCAAACAAACCGCACAACTTTGCTTGCATGCCGGCGCCAACGATTTTGGTTCAATAATGCTTGAAGAAAATGTAGTGAGTGCCGCGGGTGCACCGCATAGGTTTACGTATAAATCTATCCAGGACGCAATTACTGAAGCAGGCTTTCAACCACAACTGCGCAACCAGCAATACGAGTGGAGGGAAATACCGGAGCTGATTGAAGAGCAGGTGGTGGATTATTAAATTAAGCTGTGAATTACGGGCTACGAGTAGCGAGATATCGCCTGCAGAAACACCTTAAAACTTTTAATGAATACAAAAAACGAAACTGTAGGCTGGTTTAAAAAAATTGCAACTGCCGAAGGCATTTCATTTCTCGTTCTTCTTTTTATTGCCATGCCATTAAAATATTTTGCCGGTTTGCCGCAGGCTGTGAAAATGGTAGGCTGGGCACACGGTGTTTTGTTTGTTGCGTTTTTGGTTATGGCTTATTTAGTGAAAATTGAAATGAAGAAAAGTTTTTTCTGGCTGATGAAAGCATTTGCTGCTTCGGTTATTCCGTTTGGTACATTTTGGCTGAACAGGCAGATGAGGAGGGATGGAGATTTTGAAAAAAGTTATCAGTGAAGTCACCTGCCAGCATTTAATGGAAACGTTTCAAACAATTTCCATGGCCCACCCCTGTACTCCCACAACTGCAATGCAGTTCCCGTAGTTTTAAAGCCGCAGAAGTTACTTTTCAAGAATTGTTGCAGTTGTTTGGCTTCTTCCGAGGGCACTTTGTTTTGCACGGTAACATGCGGCCATAACACTTGCTTATCCTGCGGAATTAAAAATGTTTGCCATTGCTGTTGCAGACTTTTGTGCATTTGCACCAATTCATTGCATTTAACTATGTATGCCACACCATTGCCGGTGAGTTTTGGTTCAGTTACCTCCAATAAAAATTGTGTTTGCTGTTGTCCAATATTTTCAATGGCGTTTATGACAATCGGCTCATTGGGTAAAAAATGAAAAAGAGTAAGATGTGCGTCAATAAAATTTTTTTCTGTGGGATAATAAATTTTTCGGAGCGCATTAAAAAACTGGAAGGCTTTTTCTTCCAGCGCCAGGGTTAGGATAAGGGGCACTTCCATGGGCTAAAGAAACTCAATTTCTTTACCTTATCAAACACCTTGTTTGTGTACCTGATGGCCTTTTGTACAAATTAATTACTCCCATCCTCAACCGGTGCCTGCTGCAGCAACTGCAACAATTCATCAAGCTTTGGCGCTAAAATAATTTCTGTGCGGCGGTTACGCTGCCTGCCTTCGGCCGTGCTATTGGCGTCAACGGGTTCATAAAAACTGCGGCCACTTGCAATTACTCTCGTGGGTTCTACATTGAAAGTATTGGTAAGCAACCGTACTATTGATGTGGCTCTTGCCACACTTAAAGCCCAGTTGTCTTCATACTTTCCACGGATGGGAATAGAATCGGTATGGCCTTCAACCATAACGTTTATATCGGGGTTTACATTCAGTACCTGTGCCAACGTTCCTAACGCTTCTTTGCCTTTTGCATTAACCACTGCGCTGCCCGATGGAAACAAAAGGGTTTCCTGCAGGCTTACATACACTCTTCCATTTTTTGTAAATACCTGCAGCTCATTTGAATTGAAGCCCACCAGGGCATCACTCATTTTTTTGCGCAGGTTTTCTACGCTCTGTCTTTGCTGATCTAACAACCGCCGCAAATCCCACAATCTTTTTTGTTCTCCTTCCAACTGTTGCTGCGTCATGTTGGCCCTGCCTGTAGCCTTTGCGGCATCGCTCATGGCATCGTCGATTTGTTTTATTAAGCGGGCATTCTCGCCCTGCATCACCTCAATCTGTCCTTTCAGTTTTACAATGTTGTTCGAGTTTTCGGTGTCCTTTGCCAGCAGCTCCTGCTCGCGGGTTAACGATTGCTGGTATTTTTTTTGCGACACGCAGGAAGAAAAAACCACCATGGCGGCAAAAAAAGTAAACAAAAAGTTATGTTTCATAAGCCTGAGTTTATTGTACATCAGGAAAAATTATGCCATTCAGCCTTATGACCTTAACCTTCAGCAGTCAGCCTACAGCCGTCAGCCGCCAGCCTTATGCCTGCTCCCCCCACAGGCTGGCACAGGATGTGAATAGAAAAGAACGCACCCGGTGCTCAAAGAATATTTTATGAATGTCGAACCAATTAAAAATGGGAGAAGCTTACGGTGGACACTTTTGTTTCTGGTAATGTGTTTAACTTTTTTAAATGTGCGGGCACAAACAGGCACGCAGGATCATTTGGCTAAATCGAATGTTTATACAAAAGCAGCCACCACAAAATTTCAAAAACTCTCTTTCTTTCAAAAAATTTTTATTGGCAAAAATTATAGCGAGGAATGGAGTACTCCCGTAACTGTACCCGTTTTTGTTTTGTCGCAAACCGGCTTCACCATAAAAGAACTGGGTGGTGGCCAGCAAACCAGGTCACTAAAATTATTGGAGAGCAATGGCAGGGAGTGGGCTCTCCGTTCGGTTGATAAAGAAGTTGAAAAGGTGGTGCTGCCAAAAGGTGTGCCACGTGGTTTGGTTCTTCCCATTGTTAAACAAATGATTTCAGCATCGCACCCCTACGCAGCACCGGTAGTATATCAACTGGCTAAGACCGCCGGTATTGTTACGGCAAAGCCTACACTGGTTTATGTAGCCGACGATGAGGCGCTTGGTGCCTACCGATCTTTATTTGCAGGTACACTTTGTTTTTTAGAATTGAGGGAACCATTGTTGAATGGCAGCAAAACAAAAAGCACCCTGGAAATGATGGAAGATTTGGTGGAGGATAAAACAAACCGCATTCTCCAGAAAAAAGTATTGAAGGCAAGGTTGCTCGATATGCTTGTTGCCGATTGGGATCGATACGAAGATCAATGGCGGTGGGCCACAAATGACTCGGGGCAACTGAGTTTTCACTATGCCATTCCCCGAGACAGAGATCAGGCTTTTTTTCATTCGAACGGGCTGCTGGTAAAAATGGCGGGGCTTTTTGGAGCCAAACAATTTGTTGGGTTCAAACGCGAAAATTTAAAACTAAAACGGCTCAACAAAAAGTCCTTTGGTTTCGATCGTATTTTTCTTTCGGCTTTGGATGAACAGGATTGGAAGGAAACGGTTAGTGAATTTGAAAAAAATATCACCGATAGTGCTATTGCCTCTGCAGTAAAAGAAATGCCAGCCAGCATTTATGCTTTAAGTGGAGCCGAAATAGAAACCACGTTGAAATTACGCAGGGCCGCATTGATGCAGCAGTGGCCCAAATACTATCAGCATCTTTCCGGTGAAGTACTGGTAGATGGAAGTAACGCAGCAGAACTGTTTGAGCTGAGTGTACAGGGTGATAAACTGGTGGTAACTGTAACCGACATCGCCAAAAAAACAAAAAGATATGCAAGGGCTTTTGATGCCGACGAAACATTTGCACTACAACTAAACGGCTTTGGTGGTAACGACAGGTTTGTACTGCCGGCCAACGTTTCATCATCAATAAAAATAAAATTCAACGGCGGCGACGGAGCGGATGTTTATGAATTGAAGGGAAAAGTGAAACATACCATTCAGGAAAATTTAAGCGAAAACAACAAATTCTTCTATAAAAACGGTTCAGACGTTAGCCATAAATAACATTGAACTAATTGGTTGATGTTTTCACCCACGCAACCGTACACGCCTTTATACCTCAACCACTACTGCCCCTGTTTCAACGTTCAAATACGCAAACCTGCCTATAGCTCCCTTTATTCTTTTTTGGTAAAACTAATTTCGCCGCAATGCTGCTGGCACCCTTAACATATGTTTTGCCCCGGCCGTCTATAAATTTTCACAACAATGAGGACCTTACTTTGGGCCGATGATGATGCGGACGACCTTTTATTGATGAAAGACATCCTCCTCAAAAATGGTAAAGAATACAAAATTGTAGAAGTAGCCAATGGAAAAGAAGCCATTGACTACCTGCATGCCTCTGTAAAAAACAATGATATCCCGTCCCTGGTAATCCTTGACATCAATATGCCGGTAATGGATGGCAAACAAACACTTGCCCTTATTAAAAACGGAAAACATTTCACCAATATTCCTGTGGTAGTGTTTACTACTTCGAACAGTGAACTGGATAAATTGTTTTGTAAAAAAATGAATGTGGAAATGATAACCAAGCCACCACAGTATGCCAGCCTGCAAAATGCCGTTATGCACTTGCTCAGCTTTTGTCGGGAATAGGCCGGCTTTAGACCCTGAGATTGATGAAGCTGACTGGTCCGCTACGCTTACTCTGCGTGAACTGGTTTTCCATCCTGCTCATTTGTTCTTATACGGCTACTTGTAAGTAAAACCACAACCAAAGCTCAGCCAGCAGCATGTTTGCCGCCCCTGTTTCTATCTTGTAAAAACGGCCGTGCCTTCATTTCAATAGCATAACCAAGTTCATCTGAAAGGTCTTTGTATTTTTCATCGGCCACCCACCTCCGTCTTTCTTTATGCAAGGTTAACTGGCGTGGCGGTAAATCGTCTGTGGAACCGCTATATTTTTGAAGATGGGCATAACATAATCCGTTATCGGCTATCGCTACTTCATAATGTGCTAAAGCACCCCGGTGTAATACTACTGCTGTCATTTCCATGTCACTATGCTTTGGCTTTTCTATCCAAACATGATGCCTTTAATGTCCTGGCATTGAAGTAGAGCTGATTGTACATTATTATCAACAAACACAGGTAAAATAGCCAACACAAAATTGCTTTTAACTTATGTGGGGTGCAAATGAAGACGCTATGGGAAGTTGCACGTAGAAACTGTAGAAGAAAATAGTCATCAATTCCTCTTTTTACAAAACAAAACTCCATGCAGGGTTTTACCGACAAGTTATGGGGTAAGCAGCCTCAGACGCGTTGGTGCTTTAATGGTGAATGCAACATCGGCTGCCGAAAAATTGAAGCTATATTGCGGCCCCCAGATTAAGATGGTGGTAGAAAGCGATAGCTGTCAATGTGACAAGCTTTTTACTTTTGGAACAACGATTGATAAAACATTGCTCAGTTCGAACCAGGCATTGTGCAGTCGCAAAGCTGGGTGATCAATTCAAAAATTCAAATTAAAAAATATGGTGCAGGAAAAAGGAAAAATCTCCATTCATACCGAGAACATCTTTCCCATTATCAAAAAGTTTCTATACTCCGACAATGAAATCTTTTTACGTGAGCTGGTGAGCAACGCCGTGGATGCAACGCAAAAAATTAAAAGGCTTTCTTCGCTTGGCCAGTACAATAAAGAGTTGGGCGATCTTACCATAAAAATTTTGGTGGATGAAGCTGCCAAAACAATTACCATCTCGGATAGTGGCTTAGGCATGACGGCCGATGAAATAAAAAAATACATCAACCAGATTGCTTTTTCCGGAGCTACCGAGTTTATGGAAAAATTTAAAGAAGCAAACGATGCCAACGAAATTATTGGGCGTTTTGGTTTGGGTTTTTATTCGGCGTTTATGGTGGCCGATAATGTGGAAATTAAAACGCTTAGTTACCAGGACGGGGCCGAGCCGGCCAACTGGATTTGCGATGGCAGCACAGAATTCGAAATTACCGAAGGCACAAAAACTGAAAGAGGAACTGATGTTGTGCTGCACATTAATGCCGACAGTGAAGAGTTTTTGCAGAAGCACCGCCTGCAGCAGATATTAGATAAGTACGCCAAATTTTTGCCAGTGCCTATTCAGTTTGGTACACGGTCTTCCTCCGAAGAAGATGGTGTGGATGACAAAGGAGAGCCGAAGTATAAGACGGTTGAGGTGCCGAATATCATCAACACAACTGCACCCATTTGGACCAAACAGCCCGTGGATTTAAAAGATGAGGACTACCTGGATTTTTATAACCAGTTATATCCTATGTCGGATGAGCCGCTTTTCTGGATTCACTTGAATGTTGATTATCCCTTCAACCTTACCGGCGTTCTTTATTTTCCAAAACTCAAAAACGATTTTGAAGTACAGCGGAACAAAATAAAACTGTTTAGCCGCCAGGTGTTTATCACCGATGAGGTAAAAGACATCGTGCCTGAATTTTTAATGCTGTTGCATGGTGTAATTGATTCGCCCGATATACCGCTGAACGTTAGCCGCAGTTTTTTGCAGGCCGACAGCAATGTAAAAAAGATAAACAGTTACATTACCCGTAAGGTAGCCGATAAACTGAACGAGCTTTTTAATAAAGACCGCAAAGCTTACGAAGACAAATGGAACGACATTGGTTTGTTTGTAAAATACGGTGCCATTAGCGAAGAAAAATTTTATGAAAAAGCGAAGGATTTTGTATTGCTGACAAACACTAAAAACGAACATGCAACACTTGCCGAGTATGAAGCAAAGGTGAAAGATTTTCAAACTGATAAGGACGGCGGAAAAGTTTACCTCTATACCACGGATGCCGAAAAGCAACACAGCTATATACAGGCTGCCAATAAAAGGGGCTACGACGTGTTACTTATGAACTCGCCCATCGACAATCATTTTATGCAGCACATAGAAATGAAGGGTGAAAAAATTTCTTTTAAAAGAGTTGATGCAGATGTACTGGATAAACTGATACAAAAAGAAGATGCCGCAAAGCATTCACTTACCGAAGACGAGACAAAAAAACTGAAAGAGGTGTTTGATAAGGCCATTGCCAACACCAACATGAAAGTTGAAGTAGAAAGTCTTTCTGCTGAAGAATTACCCGTAACCATTACCACCGAAGAATGGATGCGCCGCATGAAAGACATGCAACGCATGGGCGGCGGTGGCGGAATGAATTTTTATGGTGCCTTGCCTGATACCTACAAAGTAGCTATCAACGCCAATCATAAATTAATCAGCCGCATTTTACAAACCGAAGGTGAGCAGCAAACGCAGTTGGCCAAGCAGGCTTACGATTTGGCATTGCTATCACAGGGCATGTTAAAAGGCGCCGACTTAACAGCGTTTGTGGAAAGAAGTGTGGCGGTGGTGAGTGAATAGGCCAGTAGTGAAATGACTCAATAAAGTATTGGGTCATTTTACTTTTACATCGTTAGTTACGACAAAATTATTCGTCACCACATTTCCTGCGTCATCCATCTTATTATTCCTGAAAAAATGCGCAGCCTTTACCACATCTTCAAAAATCAATAGTGTTTTACCGGGGTTGCTGTTGCTAAAACTATTGCCTTCAATAAATGAAACTTGCGTGCCGTGCAAAACGATCAAGGGCTCCTTGTTTTTTGAATGAAAGTTATTGATGTTGTTGTTCCTAAAAATTAAGTGCGGCCCCATAGTACTCTCATCATTGCCGCCACGCAGCATGGTTAGTATTTGCCCGGTGTAATTAGAAAAGGTGCTGTTGGTGATGCTTAATTTTTCAACATTGTAATATCCCTTCTTATCATCCTCGTTGCTAAAATTAAAAACTGTACCGCCCCCGTTTTTAAAAGAACAGCCGCTGATAGTGATGCTACCGGCAACACTTGTTTTTGCGGCGGTAAAAAATGTTCCGGTATAGTTGGCAAAATTGCAGTTGCTCATTGAAAAATTTGAGTGCTTGCTGCTGCCACTAGTGTCGGTAGTAATAAATGTTTTTGCATTGGCTGCACTAAAATCAATAGTAAGGTTGTTTAGCGCCAGCTTATTGCCCGCAATTATTTGGATGATAAATGCAGCTTGCGATGAAAAATTGATTGCTCCTTTTTGCCCGCTCGTTATTTCCACATTGGTGGTAATATTTATGGGCGATGTAAAATGGTAATTTTTTCCGGTTAGGTTAATGATGATGTTGGCACCTTTATTTTTTGCAATGGTTACGGCTATTTCATTTGCCGAACTACAGTTAGCAGTTACTGTGCGTTTTCTTGTTAGGTTACCCATGGCCTTAAACCAACCGGCACCGCAATGTGCTGCATTGGCTTGTATTTTTTTTGCCAGGCTTAAATCAGAAAAACCAATTGCATTTGTAAGCCGGTGTTCGAGCCTTTCCTGCGCCATTTTTTGCAAAGAATCGGAGTAGGGAACAGGCTTTTTTGTAGTAGAAACCGCAAACGGTTTGTTGTCGTTTTTCTGTACTTGGAAAGAAGTTTTCAAAAACCCGGCTGCAACCACTTGTTCCACTTCTTTGCTTACATCATTATTTAAAAAACGGATGCCGCTTACCTCATCAAACTGTTTGTAAATCATACTGTCGCGGCGGTTGTAAAAAAGATTATTGGCAAACACCACATTAGCGGGAGGCAAACTTCTTTCAGCATCGCTGCCCTCGCCAAATGCAATAGCCGAACAATCAAAAAAGGTGTTGCCTGCTATCACCGCATCGGTTACCTGCACGTAGCGGTGCGCAGGCGAGTTGGGTATACCATTCATTACAGCCAGCGGCGATCGAAAACCGCTGCCCCTGCAACCATGAAACAAATTGTTTACCACCCACTGGCCCTTGTTTATAATTCTTACACCACCCGTGCCTGCCTTGCCATTGCCATAAAAAATATTGTTCTCCACTGTGTTGTTATCTCCGTGCCTTAACACCACGCTGCCCTGGCTTTCCTTAAATAAATTATTGCGCACTACATTGCCGCCCGATTTGATGGAAACAATTTCCGCCTCTCCATCGCAGTGCTCAAAATAGTTGTCGGTAATTTGGGTGTTTGAATTAAACGTTGCGTGTTGCGAAACACCCACTCTTATTATTTCTCCGGTGTTTGATGCAAGCGGCAAGCGAACGCCAAAATAATTGTGGTCAATGGAGTGAAAATTTTCGCGGCTTCTTTCATCATCTAAAATCACCGCCAGCAAAACACCCATGTTTTTTTTGTTGATAAAGCTGCAATGATCCAGGCGGTTGTTTTTACCGTAAAAACTAATCCAATAATTTTCATCCAATCGTTTTGCATTGTTGAAATCATTAATCACCGTGTTGGTTACCCGGCAATTATTGGCCAGCTCATTTTTATCAATCCTAAAATTTATTACGGCATCACCAGCGGCGTAGCCATTGGCAAAATAAAATCCATCCACTATAATGTACGCACCACCAATTTGTAATTTCGACAAACCTGTTATTAAGACTTTACCTGCCGCCTGTGCTTTAAAAGTAATTGGCTTTTCCTTTGTACCGTTGCAATTAAGTGTAACAGTTACATTTTTCCACTCGCCATTTTGTAACACAATTACATCGCCCGGCTTTGCATTTGCGTTTGCTTTTGTAAGTTCTTCAATATTTTTTACAACGATGGTTTTTGCCTGGCAGAGAATTGCAAAAAGCAAAAAACAATTCACCAATAACATTCGCGACATAAGCAATTATTTTAAACGTCCGTTTCTTTGCAAAATCTTTCTGGACGACTCCCTGATAAATAGTTTTGGCTTCAGCACTTCTTCTACACCACTCATATCTTCACTGTTGTGCAGGTTTTGTATAAAAAGTTTCGCGGCTACTTTCCCAATTTCAAAAGATGGTTGCTCCACACTCGAAATGGTTGGTGTAACCAAACTCAGTGCAGGCTCGTTGTTAAAACCAATCAACCCAATATCCTGCGGCATACGCAACCCTTTTTCTTTAATGGCCAGCATGGCGCCAATGGCCATACGGTCGCTAATGGTGCAAATCGCGTCGGGGCGTTTTTTCATTGCCAGTAATTCCTTCGTTGCAAAAAAGGCATAGTCCTGGTTAAATTCACAATGAATAATCAACTCATTCTCCCGCTTCATTTTATGTTTCTTCAATGCATTTAAATAGCCTTCAAGCCTGCTGTTGCTGATGCCTAAATTTTTTGGTCCGGCTAAAATCGCAATGCGTTTATAACCTTGTTCAATTAAATGTTCGGTTGCTATAAAACCTCCTGCTTCATTATCAAGCCGAACACTTGGCGCAACAAGGTGTGGTGTAATCCTATCAAAAACCACCAGCGGAATTTTTCTTTCCTGTATCTTTTTAAAATGCTCGAACGATTTTGTTTCGCTTGATACAGAAATAATAAAGCCATCCACCAAACTATCCAGCAACCTTCTTGTGTTTACCATTTCTCTGCCAAACGATTCGTTGCTC
Source organism: Chitinophagales bacterium (assembly GCA_031425835.1). Lineage (GTDB taxonomy): Bacteria > Bacteroidota > Bacteroidia > Chitinophagales > Chitinophagaceae > Flavisolibacter. Next base: position 16,322 of record JANPKD010000025.1, on the reverse strand, counting down.
TGGCAAACCATCACCGTATAACCTGCTTCCAGCGCCACTTCATCAATACCCTTCACCATCATGGATAACACATAATCGAGATTGGGAACAATAACACCAATGGTATGTGTTTGTTTGTGTCGCAGGCTTTGTGCCAAACGATTGGGTTGGTAGCTCAATTCATCCGACAAAGCAAGCACGGCCTTTTTAGTATCGGCGTTTACATCCGGTGCGTTGCGCAACGCTCGTGATACCGTAGATATTGACGTACCCAGTTGTTTGGCAATTTCTTTTATGGTGGCCGGTTTATTCATGTAGCAAATTCAATGTTATAGCAATTAGGGCTATAAATTAGAACAAAGTTCCGGTAGCGTTTCCGGTAACGTTACCGGAAATTACTTTTGGATAATTAGCTAAGAAAATCGCTCTTTCATTGAACTTTATTCAAACAATCTCTCTTTATTTTCCGCTTCGTATAACGCTTCTAAAAATTTTAAAGGCTGGTTTTTCAGTTAATATTACGAAGACAAACTTGCGAATGAATGGATTGACTGGTTAAAAAAACCTGCATGGCTTTTATTATTTTCTTCGTTTGTTTTTCTATTTCTGTAATCAAAATTTCATTTTTTCATGCAAGGCAAAGTAGCAATTGTAACCGGTGGTTCAAGAGATATTGGCAGGGCGGCTTCGCTAAAACTGGCAGCCGCCGGTGCAAAAGTTTGTGTAAACTATTTTGGCAACAAAGATGCCGCGGATGCAACGGTGCAATCAATTAAAGATGCAGGTGGTGAGGCAATGGCGGTGTATGCGGATGTATCGAAGAGTGCCGATGTAAAAAACTTAGTAGAAGCATGTGTGGCTGCCTATGGCAATACCATTCATGTTCTGGTAAATGTCGCCGGTGGATTAATGGGCCGGAAGCTTTTACCGGATATGGAAGAAGATTTTTGGGAGGCGGTTATGAATGTAAATCTGAAATCGGTTTTTCTGGTAACCAAAGAAGTGGCCCCGCACATGAACCAAGGTGGCGCTATTGTAAACTTTTCCTCGCAGGCCGCACGTGATGGGGGTGGTTTTGGTGCTCTTGCTTACGCCGCATCAAAAGGAGGTGTACTTACATTAACACGGGGTCTTGCAAAAGAACTGGGTCCCAAAGGAATTCGTGTCAACTGTGTGTCGCCGGGTATGATCAACACCACTTTTCACAACACATTTACCAAACCCGAAGTAAGAACAAATGTCGCCGCCGCCACGCCGTTGCGCCGCGAAGGCAAACCCGAAGAAGTGGGTGAGCTGGTTTTATTTCTTGCAAGCGATGCTTCATCATTTATTAATGGAGAAAGCATTGAAATAAACGGCGGAAGTTATTTTGCCTGATGGCTCACAAAACAATCTTACTTATCCTCTCTTTTGGAGAGGAATTAAAGGTGAGGTTAAAGAAAACGAATGCTTCGATTGCTGACTATACTTTTTGTAATGATGTTGCCTGTGCTGCTGTATGCACAACAACATCCCGTTACTTTTTTTACAAAGGCAGATGCATTCGCCGTAAAACAAAGCATTACCAAATACCCCCTGCTTACAAAATCGTACAACGAAATAAAAAAAAGCGTAGATGAATTTACAGGTAAAGATGTTGACGTTCCTTTTCCGAAAGACCCTGCCGGGGGTTACACACACGACAAACACAAGAGCAATTACACACTCATGTTCAACAGTGGCATTTTGTATAATGTCACAGGCGAAAGAAAATATGCAACGCTTACAAAAAACATGTTGCTGAAATACGCACTGCTAAATCCCACACTCAAAAATCATCCGCAGGCCACAAGCAGTTCGCCGGGACGAATTTTTTGGCAGGCTTTAAACGATGCCAATTGGTTGGTGTATGCGGGCATGGCTTACGACCTTATTTACAATTCACTCACCGCCGCCGAAAGAAAAACAATTGAAGACGGTGCCTTCAAACCCATTGTTGATTACTTCACCAAAGATTTAAAAAACTGGTTTAATCTTTTACACAATCATGCTGTGTGGGCCTGCGCCGGTGTGGGCATTGTGGGTATGGCAACCAACAATAAAGACTATGTTGACATGGCTTTGTACGGAACGGAAAAAAATGGCAAGAGTGGTTTTATTGCGCAGATGGACAACCTGTTTTCTCCCGATGGGTACTACACCGAAGGCCCATATTATGTACGCTATGCTATTTTGCCGTACATGCTTTTTGCCAATGCAATACAAAATGTAAACCCTTCTTTACAAATATTTCAGCACCGTAAATCCATTTTACAAAAGGCATTACTTACCGCCTTGCAGCAAACAGATTTAAAGGGTGCGTTTTTTCCGCTCAACGACGCCTTAAAAGATAAAGATTACACCAGCAACGAAATTTTAACGGCTATCAACATTGCATGGAAATGGTATGGGGCGGACAACGGTTTTCTTACCATAGCTAAAAAACAAAACAGGGTAATGCTGAATACAGGTGGTTCGGCTATTGCAGCTGCCATCGCATCAAACAAAAATATTGCAGCGCATTACCCCTATAAAACAATTGAAAGCACCGATGGTGTTAATGGCGATGAAGGTGGCGTAAGTGTTTTAAGAAATGGAGCAAACGACAACCTTACAAGTTTGGTTTTTAAATACACGGCGCAGGGCATGGGCCACGGCCATTTTGATAAATTAAATTATAACCTGTTCGACAAAGGCAATGAAGTGTTGCAGGATTATGGTTCGGCACGTTTTATTGGTATTGAACAAAAATATGGTGGCCGTTATTTGCCCGAAAACAAAACCTACGCGGCGCAAACAATTGCGCACAATACAATGGTGGTCGATGAGCAAAGTCATTTTAATGGCGATGCGGACCTGGGCCAGCAATTTCACTCACAAAAATTATTTTCCGATGTAAGCAATCCGTCGCTGTTAACCGTTACTGCAAAAGAAGACAATGCCTATAAAAATGTGCACTTACAACGCAGCCTGTTTATGCTTCAACTGCCCGAAGGAAAAAAAATTATTGTTGATATCTTCAACGCCAACTCCGCCAACCAACATCAGTACGATTTGCCTTTTCAATACAATGGACAGTTTATCAGCACCTCATTTAAGTACGCGGCCGACACAAAAAAACAGGGAACCCTTGGTGCAAAAAATGGCTACCAGTTTTTATGGAAAGAAGCCGAAGCGGAAGTAGCAGATACCACTGTTCAATTCACTTTTTTAAATGGCGGCACGTACTACTCTCTTTCTTCATTAATAGAGAATACTGCGCAATTATTTTTTACCCGTGCCGGTGCCAACGATCCAAATTTTAACCTGCGCCGCGAACCTTCATTCATCATAAGAAAAAAAGGTAACGACGCCGCCTTTATTAATGTAATTGAAATACACGGCAGTCACGATCCGGTGAACGAGTTTTCGTCTGGCGCATATCCATCGGTTTCGCAAATAAAATTACTGATTAACGATGCCAACTATACCGTGGCAGAGATGATGATGGCCGGTAAAAAATTAGTGGTAGCACAGTGTAATAACAACTTCCGCAAGACCGAAACACACACATTTAAAAATCAAAATAGCAACTATCATTGGACGGGGCCGTATATGGTTTTATACGGCGGCCAGCCACTACAAAAACTAACAAACTAAATAATTGGCCATGAACACAAAAGAAATAACAAAGGTATTTATTAGCGATGCCGAAATTAATTGGGAAGAGGTTGGGCCTGGGGTACGTCGTAAAATTATGGCTTACGATGACAGCCTGATGGTAGTAAGGGTGGCATTTGAACCAGGCGGCGTTGGTCCGTTGCACCAGCACTTTCACTCGCAAATAACGCACGTGGAAAGCGGTGTGTTTGAAGTGGAAATTGATGGAGAAAAAAAACTATTGCACCGGGGAGATGCTTTTTATATACCACCCAATGTATTGCATGGTGCGGTGTGCAGAGAGGCTGGAGTATTAATAGATGTATTTAGCCCCATGCGGGAAGAATTTATTAAGTAACAACATTGCTAAAACGATAACTTATGCTTTTAAAAAACCACCAATTGACTAAAGCTCTCTATGGCGAAGGACTCAAAGCCACCTCTCCTTTGGAGAGGGGGTTGGGGGGTGAGGTTACTAACATTCATTTACATAAAACTGCTATTATGAAAAGATTCAGACGTTTGCTTTTAGTTCTGCCACTACTATTACTGGCAGGCATCGCATCAGCACAAAACAAAACTATTACAGGCCGCGTAACCGACGGGGCAACCAACGATGGCGTAAGTGGTGTATCCGTTATTGCAGCCAATAGTTCAGGGGGTGTAACCACTGATGCTGATGGAAGGTTTTCTATTTCAGTAGGTGCCACTACCACCTCACTTACTTTTTCCGCCGTTGGTTTTGCGCCACAAACAGTACGCATTGGTGCAAACAATACCATCAATATTTCGTTAGCAGCATCAACATCCAGCATGGATGAGGTAGTGGTAATTGGTTACGGTACCCAAAAAAGGTCCAACGTTTCCGGTGCCGTTTCAAAATATAAAAACGAACGCATTGATGAAACACCTGTTGCAAGATTGGATCAGGCACTGCAGGGAAAAATTGCAGGTGTCAACATTCAAAACATTTCATCGGAAGCGGGTGCCGAACCGAAAATTACCATTCGGGGCGTTAGTTCCATTAACGCAGGTGCATCGCCGTTAGTGGTGGTTGACGGACAAATTACTCCCGATGGTTTAGCATTTGTTAACCCCGCCGATGTGGAGTCAATTGAGGTTTTAAAAGACGCGGCTTCTGCCGCCATTTACGGTTCACGTGGTTCGAGCGGAGTAATATTAGTAACCACTAAGAAAGGTGTGGCTGATAAACCCAAATACAATTTCAAATATTCCGTTGGCAAGAAAGAAGCATACAGCCGGTACGATATAATGACAACAAGTGAATACGTAAGCATGCTGTTTGATGAAATGCAAAAAAGACAGACGGACCCCACAGTTAACCAGGCAACCAATACTGTGTCAAATGGCGACCGGGCATCCTACATTATAGAAAACCAATTATTGGGTGCAGGTACCGATTGGCAGTCTCAATCATTACGATCCGCTCTTTTTCAAAATGTACAGTTGGGCGTTTCAGGTGGTACAAAAGGTTTTAGATATTATTTCTCAGGTGGTTACCAGGGCGATGGTGGAATGATGTACAAAAGTGATTACGAACGGTTCAATATAAGGGCTAAGATGGATGTGGACCTCAGCAAAAGAGTAAAGCTAACCATTAACTTAAACCCTTCTTATGCAACCCGGGAGGCGCCATCGCAAAACTTTACTAATTTCTGGCGTATGCCAGGCTGGCTTCCGGTTCGTCATAACGAAGCAACAGCAGCATTGGCCAGAACCAATCCTGCCCAAGCAAATATTAAAGCCGGCGATTATGCCCATCAACGACACTTTGCCGGATTGACCTATACCGGCCTTATGCCTGATGGAACAACGTGGACAGGTACTAACGTGAGTCCCGGCGGATCGGCGCAGCAAAACCCCAGGTCGGAAGTTGACAGAAATGATGTAAACACCAGCGAATATCGGCTTCAATCATCGGCTGAACTCAACATCAATTTAACGCGGGGCCTTAATTTTAAATCCCTGGCCAGTGGTTATATAAATTATAGCAAGGGACTCGATTTTGCTGCACGAAGTGCAAACCGTGACGGCGATTTGAACGTTGGCATATTTACCAATAATTCCAACATATACCTGTTGTCGGAAAATACATTGAACTATGTGAGAACTTTTGGTGACCACGACATCACCGCCTTGGCCGGTGTTACCACCGAAAAAACAAATGTTGTGCGGGAGCAAACTGCTGGTCTCGATTTCCCCAGTGATGAAATCCGGACTCTGGCAAGCGCAGCGCAAATTGATAAAAACCGAACTTTTGGTACCCGGGCGCAAATCGGTTTGAATTCATTTTTGGGGCGTTTAACCTACGCCTACAAAAGCAAGTACTTGTTTTCAACCAGTTTAAGAAGAGATGGAAGTTCCTACTTCGGTCCGGGAAACAAATGGGGTACTTTCCCCGCCATATCTGTTGGATGGGTTGCAAGCCAGGAAAAATTTCTCAATAATGTATCCTGGTTGAACAGCCTTAAGTTTAGAGGAAGCTATGGCGCCACCGGGAACAACCGCATTGTTGAAAATGCCTGGGTTGATTTATTGTACGGAGCCAATTATCCGTTTGGCACCGCTACCGGAACCAGCGGCCCTGGTTTAATTAGTTCCCCCTCAATCATAGCAAATCCGGATATTACCTGGGAGCGAACATTTCAAACAAATTTGGGTGTTGATATCGCTCTCTTCAAAAACAGGATAGGATTAACGGTGGATGTGTATAATTCTAAAACTGAAAAATTACTGCTGCAACAGGCAGTAATGGCGTTCACCGGTGTGCAGCAATATTGGAACAACCTTGGAAGCCTCGACAACAAAGGAATTGAAATTGATTTGAGTACAAAAAATATTCAAACAAAAAATTTCAAATGGACAACCTCAGGTAATATTTCTCATAACCGGAATAAAATTATTGAACTGGGCTCCGAAGCCTTTTTATTAAACCAGGGCGAACGTTCGGAAGTGTACAGAAACCAGGTAGGAAAACCATTGGTAGAATTTTTAGGATTCAGAACCGATGGAGTATGGCTATCGCAGGCGCAAATTGATGAGGCCAGAGCAAAGGGTTTAACTTCTACTTTACCAGCGGTGTTTACACCCGGCGGTTTAAAACTGGTGGATGTTAATGGCGACAATATTCTTAACAATAATGACCGTGTAGTACTTGGCAATCCCTATCCCGATTTCATTTGGGGCATTACCAACAATGTTGGCTACAAAGGAATTGAGTTAAGCGTTTTCTTCCAGGGAAGCCATGGTGGTAAATTAATTAATGGTGATCCCAATTACAACGAGTCGGGTAGATACATGCGGGTATACAACTCCAACAGATGGGTGAGTGCAGGTAATCCCGGCGATGGTAAAACTCCCGTTTCAAGAGGAACCGGGTTTAACTGGATGCTGACCGACTACGTTATTGAAGATGCTTCCTACTGGTCGCTTCGTGAAATCAATTTAAGCTATGCATTTAGTGCCGGAGTGGTTAAAAGACTAAAATTAAATGGCCTTAGGTTTTATCTATCGGCACAAAATATTTACTTCCACATGGCCGACAATTACCGCAGCCTGAACCCCGAGGGAAGATTTAAAAACGGGCCGTATAGTTCTGTGTTGATTGATGGTTATCAAAGAGGTTCGTTCCCTATTCCCCGTACATTTTTGGCAGGCATAGACATTAATTTTTAAAAAAGAAAAACCATTAAAACATTTACAATGAAAAATGTAGCAATAATATTTTTGGCAGGCCTGGTGGTTTTAACCTCCTGCAAAAAAAACATCGACAGGTATCCGCTCAATAATGTGGCGTTTGAAAACTTTTATAAAACCGCTGCCGAAGTACAGGTGGCATTGAACGGTTGTTACGCAGGCTTGCGGCCTACAATAATAGATGAATGGCAATTAACTGAATTAAGAAGCGACAACTCTATAATGGGCAACGCTGCCAGCACCTCAGTTCCCAATCGTGAAAAAAGCGACCTGGATTTATTTATTCCCGGCACATCGCTGGCGGTAGTTTACACATACTGGTCAAATGTTTATGCCAACATTCGCAACATCAATTTAATTCTAAACAGTTTGGAAATGAATTATGATGCCGCAGCGGGTACGTTGAATAAGGGAACTACAAAAGTTGCCATTACAGACAATGAATTTAAGGAGCTTTCGGCGCAGGCTACTTTTTTAAGAGCCTATCATTATTTTAATTTGGTGCGTTTATACGGCGGTGTGTTTTTAATTCATGAGCCCTTTGTTGGAGCCCAGGCACTTGAAGCTGTAAACATAAACCGATCATCCGTTGCAGATGTTTACAAACTCATTATTGCCGATTTACAATACGCTGCAGCCAACGGGGTGGCTTTAAATTACACCGCCTTTGCTTCTGCAAATTCCGGCAATAATCTTGGCAAAGCCAATGCCTGGACTGCCAAAGCTTTGCTTGCTAAAGTGATGCTCACCTTAGATAGAAAACCAGAGGCCATTACTTTATTAAACGACGTAATTACCAATAGCGGATATGGATTAATTACTACCGGATTAACACCATACGCCGATGTGTTTTCGGTAAGCAATGAAATGAACAGGGAAATTTTATTTGCTGTGCGATATAAGTCCGGTGGTATTGGTTTAGGTTCTCCCTGGCCCAACACCTTTGCTCCCGAGTTAAGTGGTACTGCTGTAGTAAACGGCGATGGTGATGGATTTAATACCGGCACCATTGAATTGGAAGCCGCTTATTCGGCTGCTGATGCCCGCAAAAATGTAAACCTGGGCATCTGGTCAACCGGAAACAACAGAAGATTGTATGCTAAAAAACACATTACACCGGTTACACTTTTGGATGATGCAGAGAACGACTGGATTGTACTTCGGTATGCCGATGTATTATTGATGCTGGCCGAAGCACAAGGTTATTCGGCCGCTAGTTTGGGATTGATTAATCAAACAAGAGCAAGAGCCGGACTTGGTGCTACACCATTAACGGTAACAACAGTTCCAAACGACCAACGATTTGCCGATTCTTTATCAAAAGAAAGAAGACTGGAGTTTGCATTCGAAAACATTCGCTGGTTTGATTTAGTAAGGTTTAATACAACGCTGCCCAGCCTTAGTGAAAATGCCGTGGCAAGAATGAAAGCTCACTTTGCATTTATGTTTACAAGCCACTACGGACGGTATCCTAACCCGGCACCAACATTGGCTACCATACAAGGTTACGTAACCAACGACAAACTGTTGCTGCCCATTCCCCAACGGGAAATAGATAACAACTCAAAAATTGTCATTCCGCAAAACCCGGGGTATTGATTTGTGAGTGGTGAATGGTGAATTGTGAATGGTGAGTTGTGAGTTGTGACACATTTGTAAAGATGAGTAAGCAGAAAAATGGATGACTTCCTTACATCAATTTGCAATCAACAGAATTTGAGGAGGCATTGTTCATTAAACTCTTGTCGGGAGGAGTGGTTGTGCCTCCCCTCCCTGGAGAGCTTGTCCCGACGAGTCGGGAGGCGTAGAACTCTGGCGCAGAAACCTTTTGAAGGGGTTGGTTTAACCGAAGCGAGGAATTTGAAAAAAAGAAAACTAAATCAATGAAAAAATTTCTTACCTGTAGCCTTCTGTTTTGTTTTTGGATGAATGTTTTTGCGCAGCAGTCCGATACGGTTTATAAACCTGTTGATTATCCCGCCGGTTACTCAGCGCAATTAAATGTGGTGTATGCAAAGGTGAAAGATTGGGAAGGTAAAATGGATTTGTACCTGCCGCCAAAAACAGGAAAGCCATCTGCTGTTGTTATTAATATTCATGGTGGCGGATGGAATAAAGGTGTAAAGGAATCACAAACCGGTTTCAGTACCTTCTTCAAACAAAATTTTGCCGTTGCCAATATTGCATACCGGTTAACAGGCCAGGCAACCGCACCTGCGGCAGTAGAAGATGCAAGGTGTGCATTGATTTATTTAATTAAGAACGCTAAAGAATTAAATATTGATGCCAACAAAATTGTAGTAATGGGTGGCAGTGCCGGTGGGCATTTGGCATTGATGGCGGGACTGCTTGGTAATGATCATCGCTTTGATGCAAACTGCCCCGGTGTAGAAAATAGTAAAGTGGCGGCCATTGTTGATAAATACGGCATTACCGATGTGTGGGACTGGGGTTATGGGAAAAACATCACCAGCAAATCGGCAACACGATGGCTGGGCGATAAGGCGAATGATAAAACTTTTGCCCTGTCTGTTTCGCCAATTAGTTATGTAACTAAAAACAGTCCGCCGGTTTTTATTGTGCATGGCAATGCCGACCCAACGGTACCTTACCAGCAATCGGTTGACCTGCATAAAAAATTATTGGAGGCCGGAGTAAAAACGGAATTTATTACAGTGGAAGGTGGCCTGCATGGCAAGTTTGAAAAAGAAAAAAACAGTGAACTCAATAAAGCCATCATCAATTTTATTTTCAGTGTAATTGAAAAATGAGCAAAAAAATTATTGCCATATCGTTCTTCATTTTTTTCTGTTGCCATTGTGCATTCAGTCAACAGACATTACCCGGTAAAATAGAAACGGTTTTAAAAAAACAAATTGTAGCAAATGCAAACGAAGCATTGTTACAATTGCCGGTTACCATCACTGCTCAAAGCAGTAATCGTTCTGCAGGTAGTGTTCATGATTTTTTTTCGGAGGGGGATTACTGGTGGCCCAATCCTGAAAATCCGGATGGCCCATACATTCAAAAAGATGGCTTGACCAATCCCGAAAATTTTACGGCGCATCGTAAAGCAATGATTCGCTTCAGCCAAATCATTGGTTCATTAGCTTCTGCATATCTCATAACTAAAGAAGAAAAATATGTACGCCATGCCTTCACGCATTTGAACGCCTGGTTTGTGAATGATGAAACGTTTATGAACCCATCGTTGCTATATGCACAAGCTATTAAAGGAAAAGTTACAGGCCGCAGTATTGGCATTATCGACATGATTCAGATGATAGAAGTGGCGCAGGGAATCAGGGTGATGGAAAATTCGCGGTCGGTTAGTAAAGACAACCTGCAAAAAATTAAACACTGGTTCTCGCAATACTTGACATGGGTTACCACGCATCCCTATGGCATTGAAGAAAGAGACACAAAAAATAACCATGCAACCTGCTGGGTAATGCAGGTAGCGGTGTTTGCAAAACTGGTGGGCAATCAACAATTAATGAACGACTGTAAAACCCGTTTCAAAACAATTTTATTACCTAACCAAATGGACGCAAACGGAAGTTTTCCATTGGAGTTGAAACGCACAAAACCTTACGGCTATTCTTTGTTTAATCTTGATGCCATGGCAACCATTTGCCAGGTTCTTTCTTCTACCGAAGATGATCTTTGGAATTTTCAATTGGCAGATGGCCGCTCAATAAAGGCCGCCATCAATTTTATGTTTCCTTTCGTGGAAAATAAAAAAAGCTGGACTTACCCACCCGATGTAATGTACTGGAATGACTGGCCGGTGGCGCACCCGTTTTTAATTTTCGGTTACAAAAAAATGGCAAACAATAATTGGTTCAATACCTGGAAGAAGCTGGAGCATTTTCCAACAACAGAAGAAGTGATTAGAAACCTTCCGGTACGAAATCCATTAATATGGATGGAATGATTCAGCTATAACGAAACAAAAAAATTCAATGAACATGAGTAAGAAAATTTCCTTTGTCGTAACAGCCTTGTTTTTTTGCGGACTGCAGATTTTTGCGCAGCAGTCATCAAAACCCAACATCCTTTTTATTGCTGTTGATGATTTAAAACCCATACTCGGTTGTTACGGAAACACGCTGGTGAAAACACCCAACATTGACCGCCTTGCAAAAATGGGAACAGTGTTTACCAAAAATTATTGCCAGCAATCGGTTTGTGGTCCCACCCGTGCAAGCCTCATGACGGGCATGCGACCCGACTACACAAAAATCTGGGATTTGAGGACACAGATGCGTGACATGAATCCCAACATTTTAACCATACCGCAATATTTTATTTCGCAGGGATATAACACGGCCGGCATTGGAAAAATTTATCACCCCAGCAGTGCCATCAATAAAATCGACCCTGCATCCTGGAACGTTCCGTACATCGAATTAACCGCAAGAGATTATGCAAACGGAATGGGCAAACCTGCTAACAACCAATACCAAAACCCCGCAACAAAAGCTTTGTTTGAAAAAGAAGTAAAACCAAAAAAAGATAATGGCGATGACGAAAACCCGGTGAGCCGCAAAGGTCCGTCAACCGAATGTATTGACGTGCCGGATGATGCTTACAATGATGGAGTGTATGCCATAAAAGCAAAAGCGCAAATCATCAAATTATCAAAAGAAAACAAACCGTTTTTTATGGCAGTGGGTTTTCATAAACCACACCTGCCCTTTGTTGCGCCAAAAAAATATTGGGATTTGTACAAGCGGGAAGAAATGCCTTTGGAAAAATTTCAGGAGCATGCAAAAAACGGAGTTGAAATTGCGTATCACAAATCGGGTGAGCTGCGCAATTACCCCGACATTCCTGAATTTGCTACACTGCCTGGAGAAGATTTACGCATTGGATTAAAAACCGAAAAACAAAAAGAACTAATTCATGGTTACTACGCTTCGGTTTCTTACATGGATGCGCAGGTTGGTATTCTTTTAAATACACTGGAAGAACAGGGAATTTTAAACAACACCATTATCGTTCTATGGGGCGACCATGGCTGGCACCTCGGCGACCATGATTTATGGGAGAAGCACACCACGTTTGAGCAGGCAAACCGTTCGCCGTTAATTATTGCTTCGCCTGGAATAAAAGCAGGTACGTCAAAATCAATTTCCGAACACGTAGATATTTTTCCAACGCTCTGCCAGCTGGCAGGTGTTCCTGTTCCAAAAAATTTAGCCGGCAAAAGTTTAATGCCTGTCATGCAAAATAAAAGCATGGAGGTAAAAGATTTTGCCATGAGCCAATACCACCGAACACTAAAAGCAGAGGAAGCAAAAAAACTGGGATATAAAGACCGGAAGTTGTGGGGCTACTCTATGCGTACAGATAAATACCGTTTTGTAATGTGGATGAACAATTTTACAAGCGACCAGCCTTTCAGTGCAGATAAAATTTACGCCATTGAATTATACGATTACGAAAAAGACCCGTTGGAAAAAGTGAATGTTGCCGGTGATAAAGACTATAAAAAAGCCGAAGAAGAATTAAGAGCTAAGATGATTGGCTTTTTTAAAGAACAGGAAAAAACGAAAGTCATTTAAAATAAAATGGAGCTAACCTCTTTTTAAAAAATGGGTATGAAAAAAAAGAAAATGAAATTCAGTTTTGTTTTGGCTGCGCTGATTTTGATAAACGCTTCGCCGCTGACGGCACAGCAAAAATCAAAACCAAATATTTTGTTCATTGCCATTGACGATTTAAAACCCATACTCGGTTGTTATGGCAACACCTTAGTGAAAACACCCAACATTGACCGCCTTGCAAAAATGGGAACCGTGTTTATGCGCAACTATGTGCAGCAGGCTGTATGCGGCCCCACCCGTGCAAGTTTGATGACCGGCAAACGGCCCGATTATACAAAGGTTTGGGATTTAAAAACCCGGATGCGTGATGTGAATCCCGATATTTTGAGCCTCCCTCAATACCTGATAACCCAAGGCTACAGCACGCAGGGAATAGGGAAAGTGTACGATGTTCGCTGTGTGGACAAAGACATAGACAAACCCTCCTGGAGTGTTCCCTATTATAAAACTGACAGTAAATATTATGGTGAATATGGCGAGCCTGCCGAAGGTCGTTACCAGTTGCCTGAAACTAAAGCGCTGGCAGAAAAATACATAAAAGAAGCCTTGGCGCAAGGCAAAACAAAAGCAGAAGCAAATGATTATGCCGGCACTAAAATAAAACCCACCACCGAAAGCATTGATGTAGCCGATAATGCCTACACCGATGGAGCCAACACCCTGCAGGCAAAAGATATTTTAATTGCGTTGAGCAAAAAAAATCAGCCTTTCTTTTTTGCAGTGGGTATTGCAAAACCTCACCTGCCTTTCGTTGCGCCAAAAAAATATTGGGACCTGTATAAAAGAGAAGACATCCCTTTGGAAAAATTCCAGGAGCAAAGCAAAAACGCAGTGAGTGTTGCATACCACAATGCCGGTGAAATGAGAGGCTATTCTGATATACCGCCACTTACATCTTTTACCGACCAAAAACCTTATGGCTTAACACTGCCGGTTGATAAACAAAAGGAATTAGTTCATGGTTATTATGCCGCCATTTCTTATGCCGATGCAAACGTTGGTAAGCTGTTAGATGCGCTGGATTCTTTACAGCTCACAAAAAATACAATCATTGTTTTGTGGGGCGACCATGGCTGGCATTTAGGCGACCATAATTTATGGTGCAAGCATACCAATTTTGAACAGGCCACACATGCGCCGTTGATTATTGCCGCACCCGGGATGCCTGCCTCAAAAACCTATGCACAAACCGAGCATATTGATATTTTTCCAACACTTTGCCAATTGGCCGCGGTAAATACTCCTGAAATATTAGACGGAAAAAGTTTAGTGCCTTTAATGAAAAATGCCAACAGCATTGTAAAAGAATATTCTGTTAGCCAGTACCCAAGAAGCAATGCCACCGCCGAAAATGAAAGACTCGGTTATGCCGATGCCAATGCAATGGGCTATTCCATTCGCACCAAACAATACCGCTACACTGTTTGGATGGGTAATGGTTTTAGAAGCAATAAACCATTTGATAAGAAGCTGGTTATTGGAACCGAATTATACGACTACAAAACGGACCCGCTGGAAAAAGTGAATGTAGCCGCCGATAAAAAATACGCTACGGTTTCAAAACAGATGTACAATAAAATGCTGCAGTTTTTTAAATCGCAGCAAACTAAAAACCTTGTATCAACACCGTGAAAATGTTCAACCTGAAAAATAATTTTTTCTTTTTTATGATGTGCATCAGCCAATGGGTTGTTGCGCAATCACCACCTGTAAATACAACCGCGGTTGATGCCGATACCTGCTCAACAAAATCATGTTGCACATCGGCTATACCCAACCGGTTTGGCATTGCTGCAAAAAACAATTCAACATCAGGTAAACAGTCAATCAATTCTGCTTCAGCAAAACATGAAGGCATGGTTTGGGTTGAAGGCGGAACATTTTTAATGGGTGCCGATAATGAACAGGGCCGCGGGGATGAATACCCAAAACATGCGGTGAAGCTGAATGGTTTTTATATGGACGTTACAGAAGTAACCAATCAGCAGTTTGCAGCATTTGTAAAAGCAACCAACTACATTACTACTGCTGAAAAAAATGTTGATTGGGAAGAACTGAAAAAACAATTACCAGCCAACACACCAAAGCCCGATGATGAGATGCTGAAGGCCGCATCGCTGGTTTTTACACCTACCGAACAGGCAGTGAACCTGCAGGATTACAGTCAGTGGTGGCAGTGGACGCATGGTGCCAACTGGAAGCAACCAAAAGGCCCGGGCAGTACGATTGAAGGCAAAGAAAATTTACCTGTTGTGCATATTAGTTGGGACGATGCCAATGCTTATTGCAAATGGGCAGGTAAACGTTTGCCAACCGAAGCCGAATGGGAATATGCGGCAAGAGGCGGCGCAAAAAATTCAATTTATCCCTGGGGCAATACCGGTGTTGATGAAGGCAGTGCAAAATGCAATTACTGGCAGGGAATGTTCCCGGTAAAAAATGATAACAAAGATGGTTTTTATAGTGCCGCCCCCGTGAAATCGTTTGCACCAAACGGCTATGGTTTATACGATATGGCAGGCAATGTTTGGGAATGGACGGCAGATTTATATCATCACGATTACTACACTTCGTTTGAAACAATAAAGCTGGCTGATAATCCAAAAGGCCCCTTGGAAAGTTATGACCCCGATGAACCGCTGGTGGTAAAAAGAACAATGCGTGGCGGTTCGTTTTTATGCAACGAATCGTATTGCAGCGGCTATCGTGTGGCGGCAAGAATGAAAAGCTCCGCCGATTCCGGCATGGAGCATTTGGGATTTAGATGTGTGGCGGATAAATAAGCCCCTCTCCGCAGGGAGATACCATTTGGAAACAAGTTTTTGGAACACTGATGACACGGATTGGACGAATTGACACGGATTTTTTTTCGCCAAAGGCGAGATGAATCAGTGAAAATCCAGTCTTGGCGATGTTTATTAAGCGAGTTGATGAGGGTTTAGGCTTTGAATAAAAATTGAATCAGTGAAAATCCTTTAATCCGTGTCATCCGTGTTCCAAACCAGGTTGTGTAGAAAATGCTTGATTAGTGTAAGGACACAACAATAATTCATCAATAAAACAGTGTCAATGATTTTTTCAAAAAATAAAGCAGGTAGAAGATTTTTTCCCAGGAACATTTTTGGGAAATGTGTTCTATTAACCTGCATTATTTTTTTGCCCTCCTTACTTCATGCACAAAACAAAAGTTCACAAAAGCGGCCAAACGTTATCATTATTCTTACCGACGATATGGGCTACTCCGATATTGGTTGTTTTGGTTCCGAAATACAAACGCCAAATATTGACCGTCTTGCAAAAAACGGGTTGAGCTTTACGCATTTTTACAATACCGCAAGGTGCAGTCCTACCCGTGCA
>JANPKD010000024.1:0-190078 GCA_031425835.1 Chitinophagales bacterium | reverse complement strand
CACGGAGGCACAAAGTGTCACAAAGGTTCTCCGTGTAACTCCGTGTCCTTGTAACGCCGTGTTCTTCTTTAAATAATCACCGAACTCATTACTGGCACCTGCGCCAAAACGAATGGTTGTATGAAAATTGTATTGGTAGATTGTATCAAAATTCATGTGTGTGTTTTTTTGAACCACGGAGTCACGGAGGCACAAAGTGTCGCAAAGGTTCTCCGTGTAACTCCGTGTCCTTGTGACCCCGTGTTCTCCTTTAAATAATCACCGAACTCATTACAGGCACCTGCGCCAAAACGAATGGTTGTGGGAAAATTGTATTGGTAGATTGTATCAAAATTCATGTGTGTGTTTTTTTGAACCACGGAGACACGGAGGTACAAAGTGTCACAAAGGTTCTCCGTGCAACTCCGTGTCATTGTGTCTCCGTGGTTCTAAATTATCTCGAAGTATCTTCTGTACTCCCAATCAGTTACAGCTTTTAAATGCTGCTTCCATTCCCATTCACGTGTGAGCACAAAATGCGCAACAAATTTTTCACCAAATAGTTCCTTTGCTACTTCTGATTGCTTCATCATCTGCGTGGCTTCGTCTAAGGTTTTTGGAAGCGTACCATTCCTAAAATCGCGGTAGCCATTACCAACTGTTGGGGGTTGTTTTAGTGCCAGTTTATTTTTAATTCCATACAAACCCGCTGCTAAACAAGCCGCCATTGCCAAATAGGGATTTACATCGGCACCCACAACTCTTGTTTCTAGCCTGCACGATTTTTTTCCGGCCGATAAAACCCGTAAGGCAACCGTGCGATTGTCAATGCCCCAGGTTAATGTTGTTGGTGCCCAGGCACCTTCTACCAGTCGTTTGTAACTATTAATTGTTGGTGCCAGCATAGGTAAAATATATGGCAGGCAAAACAACTGACCGGCAATATAATTTTTCATGGCTTCACTCATGTTGTTGGGATCCGTATCGTCAAAAAAAATATTGTCGTTTCCCTGCCACAGGCTTTGATGAATATGACCACCGCAACCTGGTAACTGCTCATTCACCTTAGCCATAAAGGTTGCAATAACGCCATGTTTGTACGCAATTTCTTTTACAGCGGTTTTAAATAATACGGCTCTGTCGCCGGCCTGCAAAATGTCGCTATAAACTATAGCTGCTTCGTACGTACCCGGGCCGGTTTCGGTATGCAAACCTTCAATGGGTATGTCGAAATTTGTAAGCAGTTCAAACAGGTCGGTGAAAAACGCATTTTTTAAGGAACTGCGGAGAATAGAGTAGCCAAACATCCCGGGTGTAAGCGGGGTTAGATTTTTAAATTGTTTGTCGTTTATTGATTGTGGTGTTTCGGCAAAATTGTACCACTCAAACTCCTGCGAAAAAGAAGGTGTGTAGCCTAGTGCTTCGGCATCGGCCAAAACTTTTTTTACCAATTGGCGCGGACAAACTGCGGAGGGCTTGCCATCGGCATCAACAAAATCGCCAAGAAAAAAAGGCAGGTCATTCTCCCATGGAATTTTTCTGAAGGTTGCTATATCTATTTGCGCCGGGCAGTCGGGGTAGCCGGTGTGCCAGCCCGTAAACTTTGCATTATCGTAGGCTACATCTGCAGCATCCCATCCAAAAATAACATCGCAAAAACTGGAGGTGGCATCATAAATGGATAAAAACTTTTCGGTTGAAATGTATTTGCCCCTCAGTATGCCATCCATATCAGTAAAGGCAATTTTTACTTTACCCGATGAATGTTGTTTTACAAAGCTGATCATTTCATTCTTGTTCATACCAAAACTTTAAAAAAGAAAAATTACGGATTATTCGAACGATGCTCCTTCGAAAATAATTTGAACAGTACATAACAAAGGGCCATGATGCCCAAATACAAAATGGCAATGGTAAAATTCAAAATGGTCATGGCTATAAATGAAATTATTGCAATTACCAAAGCCACCACCGGTAACAACGGATACAACGGCGTTTTAAAAGGGCGGTGCAATGCAGGTTCTTTTTTTCGTAATTGCATTAATGAAATCATGGACAAAATATAAAGTGTTAGTGCGCCAAAAACGGCCATGGTAATAATTTCAACAGTTTTGCATGTGAGCAAAGCAACGATCCCTACCACCATATTTGCTACCAATGCGTTGGCAGGGGTTTTAAATTTTGTCTGAATTTTTCCAAGAAACGCCGGTGCAAATTTTACCCTGCCGAATTCAAAACTCGACCGACCGGCAGCTAAAATAATTCCATGGAACGACGCAATCAATCCGAACAAACCAACGGTTATTAAAAGGTGGTAAAGCAAATTATCTGTACTAACAATTTGCGCCAGTGCTAATGGTAGTGGCGAATCGGAAATCGAGCCATCGGTTTTATAGACTATAGTTTTCCACCCGGCAACGCCAACCGAACTAATGAAGGTGAGCACACATAAAATGATTAGTGTAAGAATGGCGGAACCAAAACCCTTGAGGATCGTTCGATGCGGGTTGATTGTTTCTTCCGCCACATTTGCCAGGCCTTCGATGCCTAAAAAGAACCAGATGGCGAATGGTATTGCAGCCATTACACCGCTCCAACTATTTGGAAAAGCATCTTGTGCCAGGTTGCTTATTTGAAAATGTGGTAGCGTAATGCCGGCAAAAAGCAACAACTCGCCAACGGCAAAAATTGTAATCACTAATTCAAATGTGGCAGCGGCCTTTACACCAAAAACATTGAGTGCCGTAAAAACAACATAAGCAAAAATGGCAATGGCAAGAATGGGAATTTGCGGAAAAAATAGATTGAAATAAGCGCCTATGGCAAAAGCGATGGCCGGTGGTGCAAAAATAAATTCGATGTTTTGCGCCATGCCGGTGATAAAGCCAACATCTCTGCCCATAGCCCGTTTGGCATAATCAAAAGCACCGCCGGCTTTTGGTATGGCGCAGGTTAGTTCGGCATAACTAAACGTAAAACATACATAAAGGATGACGATAAAAAATGTGGCGATGGCCATGCCCAGTGTACCACCTTTTTCAAGACCTAAGTTCCACCCGAAATACATACCCGAGATAACATAACCAACACCCAAACCCCAAAGCATTATTGGTGTGAGTGTTTGTTTTAATTGTGCGGAATTGGCTGATGGCAAATGAAAAAGTTATGGGTTGAAGTTATAAAGAATGCCATGATAAACGTCATCAAAAAAACCTCCGGCTCATTGCCAAAAACTTTCTGCCCATTTAAGCAATGGCTGTACATTCAATGATAAATACTGCAGCATGAAAAAACTGACTTCGCTTATTTTATTTTTTTGTTCACTCACCATTTGCGCACAGAAAACCGCCACGGTTTCTTTTGAAAAATGGATTAGTTTAAAGAATGTTGGCGCACCGGTTATTTCTGCCGATGGCAGAACCATTGTTTACACGGTAACAAGTACCGACTGGGCCAATAATAGTTACGACACCGAATTATGGATGAAGCGGGATGACAACGAACCGGTGCAATTGACCCGAACAACAAAAAATAATAGTACTGCGGCACGCATTACCCCCGACAGCAAGTGGGTTAGTTTTATTGCCGACCGTGGCGATAAACCACAGATTTATCTTATTTCGGTACACGGTGGCGAAGCGCTGCAGGTTACCAAAGATGAAGACGGCATAAATGCTTACGAATGGAATTTTGCGGGGACCATGATTGCTTATGCAAAAGCTGAGCCGGAAAGTAAAAAAGAAAAAACAACGAAGGAACGTTTTGGCGCATTCGGTGTGGAAGGAGAGGGGTACAGGCAAAGTCATTTGTGGCTGCTGAATTTTAATTACGATTCGATTATGCTTGCAGGCAGTTTGCCCTGCTATACGGCAAAAAATGATTCGTCAAAAAATAACGCCGTAAATAAAATAAAAGGACAGGAGTGTTTTGTATTACCCGCAGCCAAAAAACTTACCGACGGAAATTTTACCGTTGGTCGTTTTCTGTGGAACCCCGACAATAAAAGCATTGGATTTGTGCGCCAGCCCGATCCATTGATTAATTCATCCGTCAGGGCTTCTATTATGACGGTGGATGTTGCCACAAAAAAAACGCAGTTGCTTGTTGACAATCCAACTGCCGATTTTATAAGTGCCTGGGCACCTGATGGGAAATCGTTTATCTACAGTACCAACCTTACCGATTCTGTTTCCAATTTTTACAAGAACCAGCGAATTTTTATTTACGATTTGGTCAGCGGCAAAAGCCGAGAGGTATTGCAGCAGTTAGACGAAAACAAATCAATCATTGAATGGAATAACAAGGGCATTTTTTTTACGGCACTAAACAAAATGAAGGGTTTGATTTACCAGTTTAATCCGCAGAACAATGAAACAAAATTACTGCCCATTGAATTGGACCTTGCCGGTACCATTGCCTTTAGCCGCAACACCGACCAGGTAGCGGTGGGTGGAAGAAAGTACGATGGCCTCAATGAAATTTATACCGGCAAATTTTTGGGTGAGCTAAAAAAAATTACCAACACCACTGCACAGATTGCGGGCTGGAATACGCCTGTTAATGAAATGATATCTTGGAAGAGCAATGATGGTGCAACCATTGAAGGTGTATTGCTGAAACCAAAAAACTATGATGCAAAAAAGAAGTATCCGTTGCTGATAGTGATACATGGCGGGCCAACGGGTATTGATTTTCCGGAACCAACACCGACTTATGTTTATCCCATTATGCAGTGGGTGGAAAAAGGTGCATTGGTATTGCGGGTTAATTACCGCGGCAGTGCCGGCTATGGAGAAAAATTCAGGGAGCTGAATGTAAAAAACCTTGGCGTGGGTGATATGTGGGATGTTGTGAGTGGCGTAAATTATTTAAGCAGCAAAGGCATGATTGACACGGCAAGAATGGGTGTGATGGGTTGGAGCCAGGGTGGATATATTTCGGCCTTTCTTACAACCAACACAAATATTTTCAAAGCCACTTCGGTTGGTGCAGGCATCTCTAATTGGGTGACCTATTATGTAAACACCGACATCACTCCATTCACTCGTCAGTACCTGCAGGCAACGCCCTGGAGCAATATGGATATCTATTTAAAAACATCGCCGATGACGGCGATTAATAAAGCCACCACACCAACATTAATTCAGCATGGCGAGTTTGACCGGCGTGTACCCATACCCAATGCCTATGAATTGTACAGGGGTTTGCAGGACAGAGGCGTACCTTCTAAGTTAATTGTGTACAAAGGGTTTGGCCACGGCATAAACAAACCGAAAGAAAGACTGGCAGCCGTATGGCACAACTGGCAATGGTTTAATAAATGGGTTTTTGGAGAGGAGGGGGAGGAGATGGTGGAGTGAAGTTTTCGCGGCAGACGCGATAACAGTTTTAGTATTGTTCAACACAAATTGACTTAGTGAGGGTCAAGTTTTTTTAGGTAGGGATGGCGAATAACATAAATTAGCAAATGGCCGTGACTTAAATGGTCAACTCCTAGCTAACTAAACCTTAAACCGACAAACCGTTATGAATTTTAAGAACACTGAAATAAAAATCGACCAGATAGTTAATTACCTAAATGACAATAAAATAAATCTGTCACCTGCTTTTCAAAGAGGTCATGTTTGGACGGTCGGGCAGAGAAAGGGGCTGTTAAAAAATATTTTATTAGGGAGACCGATACCCGCCATTTTTCTTTTTAAGAAAAGCGATGGCTCAAAGTATTTGTATAACATTTTAGATGGGAAGCAACGAATCGAAAGTATCATATTATTTATAGCGAATTCAAGAAGCGATCTGGCAATCAGAGATTGGCAATCATACCTCTTCGGAAGTCATCTCCGAAAACAGGCAAATTTCAAAATTGAATTGGATGAGCAGATGGTTTCCTTTTCAATGCTGACAGATGATATCATCCGTGATTTCAGAGAATATACAATTCCAACCATTGAAATAAATCTTGATGACGAAACTGGAATTGACGAGATAATTTCATTGTTCGTTGACATAAACCAGCAAGGCGTCCCAGTCTCGCGTTTTGATATCGTTAAAGCAATCAATAAAGAATCGAAGTTTTTGAAGAAAGCATTTGGGCTTGTAGCTATTGAGGAAAGCAGAGGTCAAGATATTTTTTATCGCCTTAAGGATTCAAAAATTTCTAAAGTCTTAAAACAGTTGAGTCTAATTCTTAAAACGGCGGACCCAAAAAACAAAATAGATAGAATCTGGCAAAAACTAATTGAGTTATTGATTTTTGCCTCCACTCTCAAACATACAAAGCCAGCTGATATTCTGAAGGAGTTCATTAGTCAGAAAGACAAGTTGTTAACCAAGTCAGTCCAACCCGACGTTTTGAAAAAAGTTCAAAGTGTGTTTGATTTTTTATGGAGGTTATATACAGTAAAAGGCCTGGTGCAATCTCCCGTTGCAAAGGATCAGACTCATTTCTATACTCTGTTCACTTCACTCTACAAGCACGACTTAATAAAAACATTATCTGCGCCTGCATTAATGGACAAAATAGATAAGTTTTCAGCTTTGTTGGTTGATCCAAAATCCGACGTCAGATTTACATCTAAAATGAAAAAGTATTTAAATTTCGCTGGAAGCCATACAACTGATCCTACAAGAAGACTGGAACGAGAAAAGCTTTTTTTAGAAATTATTTCCAAGATCTGATATGGACCCCTTACTCCCGCAAAGACAACAAACGTAAATATTTTTCAATGGACCTAAAAGAATTTATTAAAAGCACGATTTCCTCTATTAGCGAAGCTATTGTTGAGAGCCAACAGGAGCTACGAGATAAAGGCGTTCTTGTAAATCCTGAAAAAACTGAAATTGGAAAGGCCGGTGAAAGATTATTAAGGAGTGACGGATGGAGATATGTTCAGGAACTGAATTTCGATATCCTTGTGGGTGTTGAAGAAAAACAAGGGAATGGAGGGAAAGGTGAATTAAAGGTTGCGGGATTGTTGAGTATCGGCGGCGGACTATCAGAAGAAAATCTGAACAAAAATCAAAACAGAATTAAATTTTCTATTCCGGTTGCTTTCAGTACTACTCAAACACCGCAAGAATACGAAAGCAAAAAGTCAAGTGTAAAATTTCTGTAGAATCAAAGGCATCGCAACGTGTTAACCACCCTCACAATCCCAAAACATCCTCCATCCCAAACACCCCTTTCTTGCCAACAATAAACTCAGCAGCCAACACAGCCCCCATCGCAAAACCTTTACGGTTATGCGCGGTGTGAATAATTTCAATGTCATCAATCGACGAACTGTATTTTACATAGTGCGTGCCGGGGGCGGGGTCAACTCTTTCCGAGAGAATGGAGAGTTCATTTTCATTTTCAGTTGCGCTGTTCACCCATTTCTTTTTGCTGGATAAGTTGGCCAGTATTTGTTCGGCCAATGTAACAGCCGTTCCACTCGGTGCATCTTTTTTTTCGGTGTGGTGAACTTCTTTTAACGTCACATCGTATTCTTTTTGAGCGTTCATCAATCTTGCCAATTGTTTGTTCACCTCAAAGAAAATATTTACACCTACACTAAAGTTACTTGCATGTAAAAAGGCACCGCCGTTTTTTTCGCACAATCGTTTTGCTTCCTCCAATTTATTGTTCCAACCCGTGGAGCCAGAAACAACGGGCAGCCCTGCTTCAAAACATTTTACCACATTTTCAAATGCAGAATCGGGGCCCGTAAACTCTATGGCAACATCGGCCCGCTGTAAATTTTCTGTTGTAAAATCATGCGTGTTGTCAATGTTTATTTTCAACACAATTTCGTGGCCACGGCTCACCGCCACTTCCTCTATCATCATTCCCATTTTACCGTAACCTATAATTGCAATTTTCATTTTTTGTTTTGGAATTTTTTCAATTGAATCTGTGTTTTTTATTGTTGTTTTGATTTCAAAAAACCCACCCCCTTCAACAGGTTTCTTTGCAAGTGTCTTACGCCCCTCCGAGGAGGGGAGGCACAATCATTCATTCTCGGCAAAAAATAAATGAAACATTCCTCAGTGGCTCAAAGACAGACGGACATGCAGACTGTACAATTAAAAAAATCGACTCTCTCCTAAAACTTAAAACCCCTCCTTCGCCAAGGCTATGGAGGGCAAGCAAACTATTTCAACGCCAGCACTAAGCTCAATCCCGTCGTTCCCGCCATAGCACTCCGGCCAAACTTAAATCTAACACTCAAATCCGGGCTCACATCAAAAGAACGCAGGTGCGCATCCACTGTGGCATCAACAACATTCAATCCCCACATGATTAGAAAAAACAGGAAGGAGTAATCAATGTTTCTTCTAAACTCATCGCGGTAAGTACGTATGGCCTGCACATCAAGCACACGGTATCGGGCGGACAGCGCATTGAATGCAGCGGTATCGGCAGGTGTGGCTCCTGGCTGCTGATAGGCAATTCTTACGCGGTAGGCATCTCGCATATCCTTGTAAAATGTGAGGTTGTAAAAAAACACACCACCACTTATACCCAGGCCACCGTACACCAGTGGCAATTTCCAGTATCGCTTGTTGTAAATCTGTCCCCAGCCTGGTAAAATGGCGGAGCGTATTGCTGCTTTTTTTGGCGAGTGTTTGAACCTGGAAGAATCAATCGTTATTTTCTTTGGCGCCTCAGGTGCCTTTACATTCAGTGAATCTAACAACACGGGCCGCACGGTTGAATCGGTTTGCGCTGCAACCGAAAATGCAGTTGCCAAACCCCACACCACTAAAAAAGGACGGATAGTATTTTGAAAAAATTTAGTCAATGCTCACATTCATTTGGTCAAGCAATTTGTTCAGTTCTTCAAGTGAATAATAATCAAACGAAATTTGGCCGCTGCCGTTTTTGCTGTGCTTCAATTTTACCCTCGTGCTAAAATGAGAGGCCAATTTATCCTGCACTTTTTTATACGATGCGGGCAGACCGGGAACAGGGGTCTTTTTTCTTTCTTTTTCTTTATACAAAGCCCGCACTAAATTTTCGGTTTGCCTTACCGATAAACCATTGGTCTTTATTTCATCAAAAATGTACAGTTGCTTATCGATCGTATCCACATTTATCAATGCCCTTGCATGGCCCATGCTAATTTCGCCGGTGCGTACTGCCACCTGTATATCGGGCGGTAATTTCAGCAGCCGAATGTAATTGGTAACCGTGCTGCGGTCTTTGCCCATACGTTCGGCCACCTGCTCCTGTGTATGCTCCAGTTCTTCCATCATACGTTTATAACTAAGCGCAATCTCCATTGCGTTGAGGTCTTCCCTCTGCAAATTTTCGAGAAGGGCAAGTTCCAGTAATTCCTGGTCGTTTGCCTGGCGCACATAAGCAGGAATATCTTTCAGCCCGGCAATTTTTGCAGCACGCAATCTTCTTTCGCCGGCAATCAACCTGTATTTATTTCCATGCAACTTAGAAACTGTGATGGGCTGTATTACATCGTGGAGTCTCATCGATTGTGCGAGTTCCTGCAAAGCCGTTTCATCAAAATCGCGGCGCGGTTGTTTGGGGTTAGTTTCAATATTTTCCAAAGGCAGGCGCAGTACACCGGTTGCGTTTTCAACAGCCTGTGGTTTTAATTCGCCAACGGCATTTTTTAAATCGCTGTCAATGTTCTGGAGCAACGAGCGAATGCCTTTGCCGAGTGCGTCTTTGTTTTGTTTGGGAGAAGTCATATGAGCTATGAGTTTTTAGCTGCGAGCTACGAGCCATTGTCATTACAATTTGCCCATGAAGCTCATTAGCATTTTTTGTTCTTCGTCAATGTCTTTTAAAATACTGTTGGTCAATTCGGGGCTGCCATAACTCACCGATTTGGCAATCAGCAGTTGGGTTTCTAATTCAAATGTTGACCCCAATGATATTTCAAGAAACCGGTTATAATCCTTGTTACTGCCTCGACTGCTACCCTCTGCAATATTAGATGGAATAGAAACAGCCGCTCTTGTTACCTGTGAAGAAAGACCGTATTTCTCTTCGTTTGGAAAGTTTTTAACAAGATGAAAAGTATTGACAGCAATATCAAAACCTTTCTGCCAGATTTTAAGCTGTTTAAAATTGCGCATATTTTGAGTTTTGGTTTGTGGCAGTCTCGTAGGTCGATGCTCAAAGCTCGCAGCTTGGCTCTAATGCTCCATCGTCCGTTCCCCCTCCGAAACCTTCGTCAGATTATTTTTCTGCAGAATTTCCCTGGCCAGGTTCAAGTAGTTCATGCTGCCTTTGCTGTTGGCATCGTACAAAATTACGGGCTTGCCAACGCTGGGTGCTTCGCTCAGGCGTGAGTTGCGGTGGATGATGGTGTTGAAAACAAGGTCTTCAAAATGCCGGCGAACCTCGGCCACAACCTGGTTGCATAAGCGCAGGCGGCCATCGTACATAGTCATTAAAATCCCCTCGATTTTTAGTGCGGTATTGAGGCGGCTTTGTACAATTTTTATGGTGTTTAATAATTTGCCTAAACCTTCAAGCGCAAAAAATTCACACTGCACCGGTACGATAACCGAGTCGGCAGCAGTTAATGCATTCACGGTTATTAATCCTAACGAAGGGGAGCAATCCACAACTATAAAATCATAATCCCGTCGCATGTCATCAAGCATGTGCTTCAACACGTTTTCGCGGTTGGGATAACTGATCATTTCAATTTCGGCGCCAACCAAATCAATATGCGATGGTATCAGATCGAGGTAGGGAATAGCAGTTTTCAACACCACATCCTTTGCTTTGGCGTTGTTGACCATGCAGTCGTACAAACTTTGGGTTACATTCTGTAAATTAAAACCAACGCCGGTAGTGCTGTTGGCCTGCGGGTCGGCATCCACCAACAGGGTTTTAAATTCAAGTACGGCTAACGACGCGGCCAGGTTGATAGCTGTCGTGGTCTTTCCTACTCCGCCCTTTTGATTGGCAACTCCAATAATTCTGGCCATTTATCCTGAATAAATTTTTGTGGTTCAATATTGTGGCCAATGGCAGGGGTGCAAAACAATCCTGCTTCAGCAATGTCATCGTCTTGTAAATACAATTTTTGCGATGAGGGCAAAAGTAAGGTTTCAGCCGCCAAATAGGGCGGGGCCTAAAGATTATCTGCTTCCATTGCAAAACTTTATTTCTTTGCATTTTATATACTCAACTATGCGAAGCACTCCTGTATTATTACTGCTGGCCGGATTTATGGTACTGCTGGATTTTTATGTTTTTCAGATTGTAAAAACCGTCTCACACGCAGCATCGCCCCGCACCCGCTCAATTATTTTTTTAAGTTACTGGGTGCTTTCAGTTTTGGCATTAGCGGTGTTTTTATTGCTTCCGCTTTTTGAACATTTTCCTAAGGGAGTGAGGAGTACTGCCTTCTCCATTGTCATCGGGCTTTTTCTTTGCAAGCTTGTTGCGTCTGTTTTCTTTCTAATCGACGATTTGCGACGAGGTATTCAATGGCTGTCGGCAAAATTGTTTTTTTCAAATACTGAAGGCGAAGAAGTGCAAACCGGCGACCGCATGTCCCGATCATTATTTTTAAGTTGGGCTGGCCTGGCTGTGGGTAGTGGCTTATATACCTCTTTGTTGTTTGGTTTTTCAAATAAGTACAACTACAAGGTAAAAAACATAGCACTTAATTTTTCGAATTTGCCACCGGCGTTCAAAGGCTTAAAAATTGTGCAGATCTCCGACATCCATGCGGGCAGTTTTACCAATAAAGCCGAAGTGGCAAAAGGTGTAGATAAAATTTTAGCACTAAAGCCCGATCTCATTATGTTTACCGGCGACCTCGTAAACAATACCGCTGATGAAATGCTTAACTACATGGATGTTTTTAGCCGGTTAAGAGCGCCGATGGGTGTGTATTCGGTGTTCGGCAATCATGACTATGCGGACTACATTCAATGGAGCAGCGCCGCGGAAAAACGCCAAAACCTTGAGGAGTTAAAAACCGTGCATGCACAATTAGGCTGGCGACTATTACTGGATGAAAACGTGGTGCTGCAAAAGGCCGATGATAAAATTGCACTGATAGGCGTTCAAAACTGGAGTGCATTGAAACGGTTTCCAAAGTATGGCAA
The DNA here is from genome assembly GCA_031425835.1 of Chitinophagales bacterium. GTDB lineage: Bacteria > Bacteroidota > Bacteroidia > Chitinophagales > Chitinophagaceae > Flavisolibacter. The sequence continues at coordinate 178,024 of JANPKD010000024.1, read as the reverse complement.
CCTCTCAAAAGCTTACGAAGGGTCGGAGTCGATGCCATTTAAAATTTTACTGAGCCACGACCCCACACATTGGGATGCCGAGGTGCGTCCAAAATTTCCCGACATTGACCTTACACTTTCCGGCCACACTCATGGTATGCAGTTTGGGCTTGAAATACCGTGGCTGCGTTGGAGCCCCGTGCAATACGTGTATAAACAATGGATGGGTTTATACAAAGAAGGCAACCAGCATTTGTACATCAACCGTGGTTATGGTTTTATCGGTTATCCGGGTAGGGTAGGCATATTGCCGGAAATTACTTTGATTCATTTAACCTGACTATCTTACTTCAAAGCTGAAAAAGAACTTTGCCATAAGTTAAACTTCGTTGAACTCAATCTGTCAATGACAAGCCAGAAAGCCAAAATCAAAATCTGATGCCCAAAGAATTTTTTTCTTTTTTGTTGCTCACCGTTTTATACCCGGGCTATGTGCATGCCCAACAGAAAAATACACCACCAGCTGTTGACACAAGTTTTACCGATTACGACTTGTTATTCGACGAACTGGATGCCTTGCTCGACTCGATAATGGCGCCGGGTAGTTTTGCAATGTTTAACACCGGTATTACCAGCAGTTATTTTAATTACGAATCGAATAATGTAACCGCTAATAATGCCCGGCGGAAACTGATTGTGGCTCCCTCGTTTTCGTATTTTCATAAATCGGGGTTGGGGCTTAGCGCCGCTACCAGCATTATTAGGGAGGACGGCCGCATCAATCCATATCAGTCGAGTGTTACCGCGTCTTATGATTATTTAGGGAGTAAAAAATTTATCACGGGCCTGTCCTTTACCCGGTTTTTTACCAAAAATGATTTGTCTTTCTATACATCACCGCTAAACAGCCAGGCTTATGCGTATTTCACCTATCGAAATTTTTGGTTGAAACCATCGGTGGCACTCAGCTATGGCTGGGGTAGCCGCACCGATTTTTCGGAGCGGGAAGAAAAGATTACCGCCATACGGTTGCGACCACGCGGCTACACAAAAATCAATACTGAAGAAAGTGTCAATGATTTTGGGCTCACTACCTCAATTCGTCATGATTTTTATTGGTTGAATCTTTTGTCGAAGAAAGATTTTGTACGCATCACGCCACAAATAAGTTTTGTAAGCGGCACACAACAATTCGGCTTTAATCAAAGTAGTAACACTTATGCCACTGTACGGGGTACGGGTACAAATGTTTTGTTGGCTTCGGAAAATATTTACTTAGACGATGCGTTATACTTTCAACCGGTATCGCTCACTGCTTTTTTGAAAACCGAATATTCCATAGGCAAATTTTTCGTGCAACCACAACTGTTATTCGACTACTATTTTCCTGCTACCGACAACAATTTCACCACGGTGTTTATGGTGAATGCGGGTGTTATTTTTTAGCAGTTTCAAATTTCTTTAACAGCGCCACCTGTCACGTGGCATTAATCTTGACAAATTATATCAACATCAAATTCTCATTTATGAAAACTAAATTACCGTTCCTCGTTACCGCCATTTTATTTGTATCAGCCGCAAACGCACAATTTGATTTTGGCGTAAAAGGTGGCGCCAACATTACAAAAATTGATGGCAAAGCTTTTAGAGATGAATTTACTTATGGCTATCACCTCGGTGCTTTTGTTGGCATTGGCCTGGGTGGAAAACTAAGTATTCAACCCGAAGTTTTATTTAACCAGTACAACACAAGAGCCGATAGCAGTTTTAAAAACGTGTACGAGAATGCAGTAAATTTTTCTAATTACAAGGATGTGAAGCTGAACTATCTCACCATTCCAATTTTATTGAGTTATAAGTTAGGCAACGTTATTTCGTTACAGGCCGGCCCACAATTTGGTGTGTTGATTAACCAGGATAAAAATCTTTTACAAAATGGAAAAGAAGCTTTTAGTTCAGGCGAGTTTTCTATGACTGGTGGCGCAACCATTAGTATCAGCAAGCTGCGTTTATCGGGCCGTTATTTTGTGGGCCTGAATAATGTGAGTGATATTGACGACCAGAATAAATGGAAAAATCAGGGTTACCAGTTATCTGTCGGGCTTGCATTTTAGTCAATCCGCATAAAAATATCTTATCCCTTTGCATTTTTGCGAAGGGATTTTTTTTGGAAAGAACTGTCCTCATTTAATTTCAAAGGCCGATTAAACTGTATGCTCTTTAATACCGCACCTAATGCAACAACAATTTTTCAAACTTATCCCGAAACTTGAGGAGCTCATTTCAATGAGAAGAAGTCGGCGTTCTCTGCGCCTCTGCGTGCAAATCATTTTGAGTTCCTGATGTCGTACGTTTCTCTATCTAATTGCCTACTAAACCTCCGTAATTATTTTACATTTGAAAATGGCAAAAAAGAAATTGGTTGTATTAACTGGTGCAGGCATTAGTGCCGAAAGTGGCTTAAAAACTTTTCGTGATAGCGATGGCCTGTGGGAAGGTTATGATATAGAAGAAGTGGCAACCGCCACCGCCTGGAAACGGAACCCGGCGCTGGTGCAGGAGTTTTACAACATGCGCCGCCAAAATGTGCAGGACGCCCAGCCCAACAACGCACATTTTATTTTGGCCGAATTAGAAAAAGACTTTGACATCACCATCATCACACAAAATATTGACGACCTGCACGAACGGGCCGGCTCTACCAACATTGTGCATTTGCACGGAGAAATTTTAAAGGTGCGCAGCGAAAAAAATGAGGAATTGGTTTATACAATTACCGGCAATATTGCCATGGGAGATAAGGCTGAAGATGGCGCACAACTACGACCACATATTGTTTGGTTTGAAGAAGCCGTACCGATGATGGAAAAAGCTGCCACAATAACTAGAGAGGCGGAAATATTTTTGATTGTAGGTACTTCGCTGGTTGTTTACCCTGCTGCATCCCTGGTAAATTATGCCCCGTACGAGATTCCAAAATTCATCGTTGATAAAAAAATCCCTTACACCAGTTCATTGTACAACATCACATCTATCGAAAAAGGAGCAGGAGAGGGGATGGAAGAAGTAAAAAAAATTTTGCTGGAAAAATAACCTCCCGCTTTTTTAGTGTCTGTTTCCCAAGTACCAGATAGCTGAACTGCCAACAGTCAATTTCGAAAACATTTTGCAGGCTCTGCTAAACTGCGTTTACCAGCAAATTGCCTGCGGCTTCATTGCTTAAGGTAAGTGAGTTTTTTTTGTGTAAAACGGTAACCGAATTATCAAAATCCTCCACCTCAGCAACTTCAATTTTATCCCCAATTGTTATCCCGATTTTGTCGAGATATTTTAAAAACTCATCGGAAGAATTACCAAGTGCCAGGATAGTGAGTTTCTTTTTTAAAGGCGCATCTGTAAGTGGTTGCGTTTTTATCTTTTTCATTTTTCCATTTTCATCAGGTATGGGGTCGCCGTGCGGATCAACGGCCGGAAACCCCAAAAAGGCTTCCAGTCTTTTTACAAGATCATCCGATTCTATATGCTCCAGCTGCTCCGCAAGGTGGTGTACTTCGTTCCATTTATAGTTTAGTTTCTCAACAAGAAATACTTCCCAGATCCGGTGCTTTCTAATAATGGCCAAGGCTTTTTTCTTTCCTTTCTCGGTAAGATGAATGGTTTTATCAGCCAGGATTTCTACCAGTTTTTTGCCATTGAGCTTTCGCACCATCTCCAATACAGTGGCCGGGTTCAGCTCAAGCGATTTGGACAGGGCAATGTTATTTACCTTCTTCGTCTGCTTGTCTTCCAGTTTATACAATGTTTTTAAATAGTTCTCCTCGGAATGGTGCGAAAAATGCTGCATGGTTCAAAAGTACAGGGTTTGCGCAAAAAATAAAATTTGGTTGACCAAATAAAATACTTTGGCAACACAAATTTTATTTACTTTCGTGCTTATGAAATTGTTTAAAAAGATTACCTTGGGTATGATGGTGTTGTTGAGTACCGTGCAAACACAGGCGCAGGCAGTGCTGAAGGGGATGATTAACATTGAGGGAAAGCCGGCCGCCGCTGCAACCGTTTCGTTAAACAATCAGGTGCAACTTGCAACCGACCAGGGTGCATTTGCCTACACTTCATTAGCAGCCGGTAAATACAATTTAAATATTAGCATGTCCGGGTTTGAGGCGTACAATGCTATTATCCACCTCAAAGAAAATGAAAGTAAAGAGGTGGCTATTGAGTTGGAGCCGTCCGTTTCTTCGATGGACGCAGTGGTGGTTACGGGCACAATGAAACCGGTTAGAAAATTGGAAAGCCCTATTGCCGTTGAAGTTTACAGCCCGCAGTTTTTTAAAAAAAATCCGGCACCAAGTATTTTTGAGTCGTTACAGAATGTAAATGGTGTCAGGCCACAAATAAACTGCAGCGTGTGCAATACCGGCGATATACACATCAATGGCCTTGAAGGACCTTATACTATGGTAACGATTGACGGTATGCCCATAGTGAGCAGCCTTTCATCGGTGTACGGCCTATTTGGTATTCCGAACGAGTTGATTGAAAGAGTGGAAATTGTAAAAGGCCCTGCCTCGGGTTTGTATGGTTCGGAAGCGATCGGTGGCTTAATAAACATCATTACAAAGAGTCCTGAAAAGGCACCACTGTTTTCTGCATCAATAATGAGTACAAGCTGGATGGAACATAATGCGGATGTTGGCGTAAAATTCAAAATCAAAAAATTACAATCGCTTTTAGGTATCAATTATTTTAATTCGCTCAAAACTTTTGATAAGAATAACGATGCCTTTACCGATGCTACCTTGCAGCACCGCATCAGTGTTTTTAATAAATGGAGTTTGCAGCGAAAACATAATAGAACAGCAACACTTGCCGGCAGGTATTTTTATGAAAACCGCTGGGGTGGAGATATGAGGTGGAATAAAAACTTCAGAGGCGGTGACAGTATATATGGAGAAAGTATTTACACCAAAAGATGGGAACTCATCGGTAACTACCAGTTGCCACTGGCAGAGAAAGTGTCTCTAGCGTTTTCGGCAACCGGCCACAAGCAAAATTCTTTTTACGGAGTAACACCTTACATGGCCGATCAAAAGATTTTATTCGGTCAGTTAACCTGGGATAAACCAGATCTCAAAAATCACAACCTTTTAATTGGAATTGCCGGCCGATATAATTATTACGATGATAATTCCACGGCCACCATTGATACTTTCTCGCAAAAAAACCGGCCAGACCAAACTTTTATTCCAGGCATTTTTTTACAGGATGAATGGAAACTAAATAATTCTCAAACCATTCTACTAGGCATCAGGTATGATTATCATCCAGTACATGGGAGCATTTTGACACCGAGAATTGCCTACAAGAAAAAAATTAATGAAAACCAGGTTTTCAGATTAAATGCGGGCACCGGTTTTAGAGTAGTAAATCTTTTTACCGAAGATCATGCTGCACTAACGGGTGCAAGAGCCGTTGAAATAAAAGAAGCGTTGGAGCCGGAGAAAAGCTATAACCTCAATTTGAATTACTCGCTTCAGTTTGGTAGCAGGTCAAAGTCTTTTGGTTTAGATGCCTCGGTATGGTATTCTTATTTTAAAAACCAGATTATCGCGGATTATGAAACTGATCCCAACAAAATTATTTACGATAACCTTAAAGGGTATGCCGTTTCAAAAGGACTTACACTAAATTTCGAGGCCAATATCATGCAGCGTCTTAAAGGTCTTTTTGGCATTACGTTGCAGGAGGTAGCGAAAGTGGAAACCATCAACAATAAAAAAATAAAACAAAGGCCTTTACTCACCGAAGGCTGGAGTGGCACCTGGCTAATCAGTTACGCTATTCCCGTGCATGGATTAAGTTTCGATTACACCGGAAATATTTATGGGCCAATGCGCCTGCCGCTTGCTTCTGATTTGGATCCCCGGAAAAAATATTCTCCTGTTTGGAGTATTCAAAATATTCAGGTCACCAAATCCGTAGCCAACAGTGTTGAGTTTTTTGGCGGAATAAAAAATTTATTGAATTGGACGCCGGCAAAAAACAACCCTTTCCTCATTGCCCGAACAAATGATCCCTTCGATAAAAAACTTGATTATGATGGCGATGGTAAAACAGACGTGGATGGTAACGGAAAGGTGTTGGTAACCGCCGAAAATCCTTACGGGCTTAGCTTCGACCCCTCCTACATTTATGCACCCAACCAGGGATTAAGATTTTTTGCGGGCATGAGGGTAAAGATCAGGTGATATTCCAAATAGCAGAAAAAATTCGAGCGTAGACCTGGCTTCAGCTTTTTGTTTTGCCGCGCAAAAAGACACAGTAGCGCATGCCATAGTGTTTAACGTCCCGGAGCATACACTCTAATGGTTATTGTAGGCAATCATGAGTGGTAAGGCAGCAAACCTGAACTAAGCAGCATGTTTGTGTACAATTATGTTTTACATTTGTCGCCCCCTTTAATACTTACAAATTTTAATTGTATCGGTTACAAATTCGGGACGTAGCGCAGTCCGGTAGCGTACCAGGCTGGGGGTCTGGTGGTCGCAAGTTCGAATCTTGTCGTCCCGACGGTGAGTGAGGCTGTTTCGAAGAACGAAACAGCCTTTTTTTTGCCTCCTGTCACAGCCTTGTTCTGGAAGATTTTTTGGTATCCGCTCAGCAGGTAAGCAGGCTCGGTAAGGTTTCAAAAAACACACAGCACAGAGAAGTTTTGTCTGCTGAAATGAAATTACAATTTGGCATACAGCCTTTAAGTTTGCATCCTTATGACCGATGAACGCCGCAGCCGCATTGAGGCAGTACTTTCAAAACGCCAGCCCGGCATTACGGTAGTACTCGAAAATGTTTTTGACCCACACAATATCTCCGCCGTCATGCGGAGTGCAGATGCAATAGGGGTTCAGGAAATTTTTGTGCTCAATACCAAAATCCCGGCGCATAAAAAATGGGGTACCCGCAGCAGCAGCAGCGCCGAAAAATGGTTGACCATTCATCAGTACGAAAATGCCGATTTGCTTTTTAAAGAATTGCGCTTGCGGTACGAGGTTATTTTAACAACGCACCTTTCGTCCGATGCAGTAAGTTTATACAATACAGATCTTACAAGTACTACGGCGCTCATTTTTGGGAACGAACACTCAGGTGTTAGTGAGGAGGTAAGAGCGATGGGCGATGGCAATTTTATTATTCCGCAGGTGGGAATGATAAAGTCGTTAAACATAAGTGTAGCCTGCGCAGTTAGTTTGTACGAAGCGTTCAGGCAAAAACAAATGGCGGGGCACTACCAGCAACAAAGTTTATCCGAAACTGACCATGCTTCTTTAAAAAAACAATGGGGATTATACAATGAAAAAAGTGAGTAAAGGTTTGATAGTTGCCGTAATGATTTTGGCCGCAGCGAACGTAAATGCACAGGAAATAAAATTGTGGAAGCTAGCCGACCTGGAGGCTGCAATGGCTAAAGCGGATAAGCCCACAATCTTTAACTTCTGGGCAAGTTTTTGCAAACCGTGTATTGAAGAAATTCCATACTTCCAGCAGATTGCTAAAAAGTACGATACCGCAGGCGTGCAGTTAGTGTTGGTAAGTTTAGACATGAAGGAACTCTATCCGAAGAAAATAGCAGCCTTTGCTAAGAAATTTAAGTTTACGGCACCTATTGTTTTTTTGGATGAAAATGATGCCGATAAATTTTGCCCCGCGGTAGATAAAAAATGGAGTGGGGTCATTCCTGCAAGTCTTTTTGTAAATAATAAAAACGGTTTTAAAAGCTTTTATGAGGATCAGCTGAGCAAAACACAATTTGAAAATGAAGTAAAGAAGATGCTTACGGCTAGTGCCGGAAATTAAGTTCGTCTGGGCTTACCTGGTTTACTAAGTATTTCCCCTGCGCACCATGCGTAAAACTTCGATGTTATTATTTACCTGCAAGTCTATTTACAAAGTGCCAAAAAATACGGGTAGCCAATCTGCTACATAAAAAATTGTACAAGCCTTCCTGTCGTAAAACCTCTTAACAAACTGGCATACACGTAATCCACTACTACTTCTTTCCTGGATGCACTTATCATCCTATTACGCTGGTTATTATTCTTAAACCCCTGAAATCCTTTGTGGGAAAGGTTTCTATATTTTCTTGTGCTCATCCCCCGGTATTTGCGGGGTTAAACTGCCTTGGTATATTTACGTAACAGGTCGAAATTTATTTGGTACATGTACTTGCAATTTTCGAAAAGCACTATTATGTTTGTACTCGTTAGTCACTGAAAACTACTAACCACTTTTGAAAAGTCCCTGATAAGAATCCGTACAAGTACCAACTTCATTTTCTCTTTCTACTTGCATAGCTTCAAATCTCCGACAATCAAATTTCCAATAACTCTGAAGTCCGTTAAATCTTTAATACCCTGTTTATGAAACAAATCTTTACCCTTGCAACCATTCTCGCTCTTTCTACAGTGAAATCTTTTGGCCAAAGCCAGAATTTTGAAAACCCTACGGTACTATCTACTGCAGCCGCCAGTTGCTGGGATTTTTACGGCTTTGGCTTTTCCGCCGCTGCTCCTTTAAACGGAGTTGGAAATTTGTACCTGGTTCCCACAACAAGTTCTGCTTCCTATCCAGGGTCGAATGCCAATGTAGGTCAGATAACAACACCGTACTTGAATTTGTCAACACCTAGTACAATGCAGTTTACTTACCGCCTGTCGTCGAAACTTGCAAACAATGCCTACCGGTATATCACCGTTAGTTTAAATGATGCAAACGGCAGCGCAGTAATATCTACAATTACTTTAGACAAGAATACACCCCTTACTACACAGCTTTCTCCCATAATTGCACTTCACGCAAGTAGCGCAAAAAAATTGGTAGTTGATTTTACAGGAGACGGTGATGGTAATACCGGAATGTTTTTTGACGACATGCTGATTTCAGCTCCCTACGCCTACTCTGGTGTTTGCGCACCTTCATCCACAATTATCTTACCTGTTAAACTTCTTTCGTTCCGTGGATTGTTGAATAATAATAGGGCAGAGTTGAATTGGGCTGTTGATGCAAACGAAACCGGCAAATTGTTTGAAGTACAAAAAAGCAACGATGGCCGAAACTTTTCAGTCGCCGCCGTAGTAATGACAACCACACAAGCCGGTATTGAAAACTATACTCACAGAGAAAGTATGTCAGCTACATCCTTTTTCAGGTTGAAGTTGGTAAATAACGATGGTTCTTCCTCTTACTCAAACATTTTAAAAATGGGAAGTGATAAAGCAACGACCGGCAAGGCAATTACAGTTTTACAAAACCCGGTTGCTGCTGCGCTACAATTTAATTTTACTGCGGCCATCAAGTCAATCGCCACCGCAAACATTTATTCATTGAATGGTGCAAAAGTAATGTCGCAGAACATTTCTGTTGAAGCGGGACAAAATAGTTTATCGCTTGACATTCAATCAAAATTAACTCAAGGCACTTACCTGCTCGAGGTTGTTAGCAATAACGAACGCAGCGCAGTAAAGATTTTTAAGCAATAAGTTCAGGGACGGACGCAAATGGCCATCTCCGCAGGGGATGGTTTTTTTGTGCCCGGTAAAGAAATAACGGCCCCTGGCAATTCACCAATTCCTGCCTCACAAAAAGAACCGCCATACTACCAGCGGTTCATTACTTTTGCGCTCTTTATGCAGCCAATCCAGGAAATTTACCCCCAGCTACTTTCAGTAAAACGTGTTGTCATTACTATGCACCAAAAGCCGGATGCCGATGCCATGGGATCGGCTTTAGGCCTTGCGCATTTTTTAAAACAATTGGGCCATTCTGTAACCGTTATTTCTCCAACCAATTGGGCACGATGGCTCGACTGGATGGAAGGAGTAAATGAGGTAATTGATTATGAGTTGAACAAAGCTGAGGCAACCAAAATATTAGATGAGGCCCAATGGCTTTTTTGCCTCGACCACAATCATTTTAGCCGAACAAGAACCATGACGCAAAAATTAGCGGCCATGCAATGCACAAAGATTCTAATTGACCATCACCAGGAGCCAGATGTAGCCTCGTTTAACTTTGGAATTTCCAACACGGCAAAAAGTTCTACCTGCGAAATGATTTACGATTTCATTACGGAATCGGGCCATCGCAATAAAATCAACACAGTAATTGCTGAATGCCTGTACGCTGGCGTGGTGGCCGATACCGGTTCTTTCCGGTTTTCCTCTACCAGCGCATCCGTGCATCACATGGTTGCTGCCTTAAAGGAACAGGGCATGCAGCATATAAAAGTTCATGAGGCTTTGTACGATAATTTTTTAGAGAACCGCCTGCGTTTTCTGGGCCATGTACTAACTAAGAGGATGGAAGTGTTTTACGAGCTGAATACCGCACTGATTTATATTTCGAAACAAGAGTTACTTAAGTACGAAATAAAAACCGGCGATACGGAAGGAATTGTTAATTATCCATTGTCCATTCAGGGAATAAAACTGGTAGGCTGTGTAATCGACAGAGACGAGGAGCGGAAATGGTCGTTTCGGAGCAAGGGTAACTTCGACTGCAATACATTTGCACGCAAATACTTTAACGGCGGCGGTCACTACAATGCATCGGGTGGGCAGGACAAAGACAGTTTACAGGAAACCGTTGCAAAATTTAAACTGGCCATAAAAGAAAACAGTTCTTTATTACAATAATCAATAAACAAAAATGCAAGCAGTAAAAACCATCTTAGCAACGGCAACAATAGCGCTGGCTATTGCGGGCTGTAATAACGTTGACTTTAAAAAAACAACCAACGGCGTACCGTACAAAATTTTTGGTAACAACAAAGGCGACTCAATTGCCACAAACCAAATTGTAAAGTTCCACTACATTCAAAAAACAAAAGACACTGTGCTGGGCAGTACCTACACCTCGGGTACTCCGCAATACATGCAAATACAACCTGCAAATGCCAGTGCTCCTTACACCGATTTAGGAGCTACGCTTAGCGAGGTTTTTAGAAAGGCACATAAAGGCGATAGTATTTACATGGTGGTTTCGGTTGATTCAGTATTAAAACAATTTCCCGAAATGGGCAAAACCGGCCCGTTCAAAAAAGGTAGCGATATTATTGTAACTGCCCGGATTATTGAAGTGTATAAAACGCAGGAAGAAGCAAGAACCGCTTCGGATAAAGACCGTATTGCCGGCGCCGAGGTAGCCGACCAGCAAAATCTGGATCGGGCAAAAAAAGATACAGGCTTCAGTAACCGCATGGCTATCGACAACAAAATTATTGATGAGCACCTTGCGGCAAAAAATATTCAAACCACAAAAACGCCCTGGGGTGTGTATGTGCAGATGATTACACCAGGCACCGGACCAAAACCCGCTGCCGGGCAATATGCAAACCTAAAATACAAGGGTACTAACCTTGCCGGTGTTGAATTTGATGCGGGCACTTTTCCATTGCAAATTGGAATGGGTGGTTCAATAAAAGGATTTGAAGAAGGTGCAAAACAATTAGGCAAAGGCGGCAAGGCAATTATTTATGTTCCATCGTTGCTGGCTTATGGCCCGCAGGGTAGCCCGCCCAAAATTGCACCTTTCCAGGTGTTGGTTTTTGAGTTGGAAATGCTTGATATCACCAACACGGCTCCATCCCAGCCAGCCATGCCTATGCCCGAAGGACATAGTAAAGATGATGGCCACGGACATTGATATCATTACTGTTCGATAAGCTTTTGTCCCGCTTTTTGCGGGACTTTTTTTTGCAGGTGAGAGTGAGATCTCCGGCGTTTGATGCTCTAATTATTTTCTTTGTACGTGATTTCTTTTACCTTTTCTCTTCCTTGTAAGTTTCCACAAGTTTAATAGCCTGCATCGCTTCTTTTACATCGTGTACCCGCAAAATGTTTGCGCCGTTGAGTAAGGCGATGGTATGCAAAACCGTAGTGCCATTTAAAGCTTCCTCAGGTGTAACCGACAAGGTTTTATATACCGTGCTTTTGCGGGAGAGACCAACCAGCACTGGCCTGCCCAAATGGGTAAAAAAAGAAAGCTGGCGTAGCAACTCAAAATTATGCACCCCTGTTTTTGCAAAGCCAAAACCAGGATCAATGATCACATCATTTATGCCCATTTTAATTAGATTAACTAATTGATTATTTAGCGCATCAAACACTTCGGTGGTTACATTTTTATACACGGCCAGTTGCTGCATGGTTTGGGCACTTCCCTTAGTATGCATGAGTACATACGGCACTTTTAATTCTGCAACGGTAATTAGCAGGTCTTCATTCATACTTCCTCCACTCACATCATTTACAATGCTGGCTCCTGCATCAACAGCGGCCTTTGCTACCGAAGCATAAAATGTATCTACCGAAATAATTTGATCCGGAAATGTTTTGGCAATGGCTTCAACTGCGGGCAGCGTTCTTTTTAATTCGTCTTCAGCACTTATTAATTCGCTGCCCGGTCTCGTACTTTGTCCACCTACATCAATGATGGTAACGCCTTCGGTTATCATCTGTTCGGCCTTGCGCAGCACATCATCAACGGCCGTTCGGCTACCTGCATAAAAGCTATCAGGCGTTGAATTGATGATGCCCATGACAATGGGTTTGGTAATCGTGAGCAGTTGCCCTTTGCAATTGAGTGTAAACATTAACCGCCGTTTGTTATTTTTGAAGCCAGGCAAATTTTGAAGGGTACAAAATACCGTAATTATTTTTTGAAGAACTGCAGTGATCAATACCCTGAAATTAAAAGCATGAAAAAATATGTTTGATACCAACGAGCAATACAAGCAGGTGATAGAAAAAAGCAAAGATCTTTTTCTGAAAAAAACAGAAGATTACGGTACGGCCTGGCGGGTGTTGCGTAACATATCCATTGTCGATCAGATTTACATTAAAGCCTACCGCATTCGCACCATTCAGGAAAACCAAGTGCAGATGATAAGTGATGATGTAGCCTCTGAATTTACCGGCATCATTAATTACGCCATCATTGGTTTAATGCAATTGCAATTAAATGAAGAAGGCGAGGAGGAAGAAGAACTGGAGATTGAGGTGGTCGAAAAATATTACTCAAGATATTTTGCTGAAGCACAACTGCTGATGCAAAATAAAAACCACGATTACGGCGAGGCCTGGCGCAATATGAGCCAGGAAAGTTTTACCGATTTAATTTTGATGAAGTTGCAACGCATGCGGCAAATAATTGCCAACAAAGGACAAACAATTATTAGCGAAGGTCTGGAGGCCAACTACCACGATATAATTAACTACGCCGTTTTTGCCTTAATATTAATGACAGAAAAAAAGCCAGCCTGATATGCAGATTGCCGTACGTGCAGTACAAATAATTGTTGCCGTTCTATTTATCATCTCGGGGCTTGTAAAAGCCAACGATCCCCTGGGATTGAGTTATAAAATGCAGGAATTTTTTGAACTCTGGAACGGCGAGCTAAATACCGGCGGCTTCTTTGCAAAAAAATTATTCATCTCTCTATTTGATTTTTTTCATTCCAGTTCACTCGCTCTTTCCGTTTTTATAATAGCACTCGAAATTGTTGCAGGTGTTGCCTTACTTGTTGCCTGGAAACGCAATTTTATTTTGCCTTTACTATTGTTGCTCATTTTATTTTTTACTTTCCTCACCGGCTATGCGTACCTCTCTGGTAAGTTTACCAACTGCGGTTGCTTTGGAGATTGTTTGCCCATTACCCCGCTTGCTTCTTTTGGGAAAGACATAGCGCTGCTGTTGATGATCATTTTTTTAATGCTCGGAAAAAAATATCTTTTTTCAATTGCCGCTCCCAACAAAAAGTGGATCTGGCCTACGGCTGCAATACTCATAAGTGCCGGTTTACAAATGTTTGCTTTATTGCATTTGCCGCCGGTAGATTGTTTGCCATTTAAAAAAGGGGCAAGCCTGCCATTAGCCATGAAACCACCGGCTGGTTCGGTGCCCGATAGTTTTGCCATTAGGTTTATTTATGAAAAAGGAGGAAAGCAGTTTGAATTTGCACCCGAACAATTGCCCTCCGATTTTGCAACCTATAAATTCATCGACCGCAAAGACAAACTCATTAGAAAAGGAAATGCTGAACCTGCCATAAAAGGATTTTCTCTTTCGGGTATAACAGGTGAAGATTCAACACAAATAATAATGACACAACCAATGGCGGTGTTGGTTTTTGTGCATGACTTTTCACAAAAAAAGATTGTTGAAATAAAAAAATTGGCTGAAGCAACAACGAGTAGAAACCTGTCTTTGTACGTTGCCTCTTATGCAACCGATAAAGCGGCAAAATTGCTCAACCAAAATAAAATTGTCGGCGTACAATTATTCAACACCGATTTTACAATTGTACGCACCGCGGCACGAACCAACCCAACTGTGTACATTTTGAGAAACGGCATCGTTCATAAAAAATACGCTGCTGTTAATATTGAAGAAGCGGCAGATTACATTCAATCACCCACATCAAAATAAAAAAGTGCTGCAATTTGTTTTTAAAAAACTGATGTATGGCCTGCTGGTTTTGTTGGGCGTGGTGATGCTGGTGTTTGTTTTGTTCCAGGGTTTTGGCGATCCATCCCGCCTGGTGATGGGACAGAGTGGAGATGCAGCTACGCAAGCCGCCATTCGAAAAGAGCTGCATCTTGAAGAACCAAAATGGCAACAGTTTTTGTTATACCTCAACGATGTTTCGCCAATAGCCATTCATACAACCGCAGCTATTGAACAAAAAAAATTACGCGGACTTTTTATTGGCGGGCAAACCAAATTGGCAATTAAAATGCCCTACCTACGCACTTCTTACCAAACAAAAAAACCCGTCAGCGATGTATTGTTTGAGGCTCTGCCCGGTACTTTGCTACTAGCGTTTGCAGCCATGTTTATTGCGGTATTTATTGGCATACCGTTAGGCGTGCTGGCAGCCGTAAAACAAAATACCTGGATGGATACAACCGCGGTATTTAGCAGCATAGTAGGTATATCGGCCCCATCTTTTTTTATGGGTATTATCATTGCTTATGTTTTTGGTTTTGTGCTGAGCGACTATACTGGCCTACACATTACCGGTAGTTGGTTTGCCATTGATGAAGCGGGACAAAGAAGATTGACTTTACAAAACCTCATTCTGCCAGCCATAACGCTGGGCATAAGGCCACTTGCGATAATTACACAACTCACCCGTAGTGCAATGCTCGATGTTTTGGACCAGGACTACATTCGCACCGCTTATGCAAAAGGGTTGAAACGCAAAACCATAATTTGGAAACATGCTTTGCGTAATGCATTGAACCCTGTAATTACAGCGATCACCGGTTGGTTTGCCGAGTTGCTGGCCGGTGCATTTTTTATTGAGTACATTTTTGGCTGGAAAGGAATTGGAAAAGTAACGGTTGATGCGCTGGAGAAATTAGACTTCCCCGTGGTGATGGGCTCTGTACTCATCTCCGCAGCATTTTTTATTTTCATCAACATTGTTGCCGATGTGCTTTATGGAATTGTTGACCCCCGGGTACGGATACGGTAAGCCCTGTATAGGAATGTAAAAGGCAGATGCTCCATTCCGTTTTCAAAACTTGCAGAGGGCTTAACGTTAGACATGCCATAGTTTGATCAATTTTTTCACCGGGTCCCCGTGTCTGTGCCGGCAAGGGTGCCTCTCGCCCTTTAATTTTACTATCATGAAAAAATTACTGTTCTTAATTTTTACAACCTGCAGTTGTTTCAATGGATTTAGCTGCACTACTTTTTTCCTCCACAAAAACGGGCAAATGGTTTTTGGCCGTAACTACGACTGGGTTACCGAAACAGGCATGGTAAACACAAATCTTCGTGGAGTGTTGAAATCCGCGTTCGAAATAGAGAAGGGGAAAAAGTTGCAATGGGTATCTAAATACGGCAGTATTACATTCAATCAGTACGGAAAAGAATTTCCTACAGGTGGCATGAATGAAAAAGGTTTGGTAGTGGAACTAATGTGGCTGAGCGAAAGCCAGTTTCCCAAACCTGATGAACGACCGGCGCTGGATGTGTTGCAATGGATACAATACCAGTTGGATAATTGTACCAACATTGAAGAGGTAGAAGCTACAGATAAAGTTATTCGCATCAACCCCGATGATGCGCCATAGCATTACCTTGTTGCCGATGGTAACGGCCATGCCGCCACAATAGAATTTTTAAGAGGTAAAATGGTTGTACACAAAGGTTCTGCTCTTCCGTACCCGGTGCTTGCCAACAGCACTTATGAAGAATCACTTAAAGCAATTAACAAGTCAGGAAGTAGAAAAGATTCGCTCCGGTTTACTGATAATTCTTTGCAGCGGTTTAGCACAGCATGCCGATTGGTAAAACAATTTGAGCAAACGGACATTAAGGTGCCCCTGGTTGATTATTCTTTTGACATCTTAAAAAAGGTTGCACAGCAAGGGTTCACAAAATGGAGTATAGTTTACGACATCACCAATAGAAAAATACATTTTAAAACTGCTGGTTACCAGGATGTAAAAATCATTGACATGGACCGGTTTGATTTTTCCTGTGCCAACCCGCCCGTTGCATTTAACATGAACCAAATGGGGGAGGGTGATGTAAGCAAACGATTTCAGGCCTACTCAAATGAAGTCAATAAAAATAAATTGAAAGAAGCATGTACAAACAGCAAAAGCCAGGTAACCATTTCTGAAGCCACTCAAAATTTGATGGCACAACTGGCCATGAATGTAAAGTGCAAATAACCGGTGGCCACCCATAGCAACTGCAGTGATTGGAACCAGGAAGAATAGACTAGTTGAAGGTGGAACCCCTAGTTGCTACTGTATCACGATGTCATTGATGAGTTTTTCGCCCAAAGCTTCATTTACGCGTTGTTTGATTTTTTCTTTCTGGTACGAAAGCTCCTGCTTCAGCGGCGCCACGTTCGTGGTAATAAATAAAGTGCGGTTGATTACTTTTAAATTGTCGGTGTAGCGGGCCACGGTTTTGCCCATAACCTGCTCCCAAACTGCATCAATTTGCAAAGCCTGGATTTCTCCCTTCAACCGGCTTTGACTTAAAAACTGCTTTATGGCATCGGCCATTGAATATTGCCCCATAGATAAATTGTGTGGCAGGTTAATAATGAATGTGGAAAGGTAATCGCAAAAACTATGCGGAATTCTGTTGCAAAAAAACGGTGGATAAAGAGTTTATAATGTCGCCCGGGGTCATTGCCTCCTGCGATAACGCTGCAGCCGCAACATCACCCGCGGCACCATGCAAATACACGCCAAAAAGTACGGCATGAATAGGTGAATACCCCTGCGCCAGCAATGAAGTAATGATGCCGGTAAGCACATCGCCACTGCCTCCCTTTGCCATACCGGCATTACCTGAAGCATTAAAATAGCGAACGCCACCCGGTGTGGTTATCAGTGTGCGATGCCCTTTTAAAACAATGATGATATTGTACTGTGCGGCGAAGTTTACAGCTGCCTGCATCCGTTCAAAATCATTTGCCTGCTCACCAAAAAGCCTGTCAAATTCTTTTGGGTGTGGCGTTAAAACGGAGTAGGCAGGGAGCGCAGCAAGCAACGCCTTATTCAGTGCCAAGCAATTGAGCGCATCAGCATCAATTACAAAAGGTTTTTGATAACGCCTGCAGATAAAGGCAATCATTTTCTGCGTGGCTTCACCGGTACCAATGCCTGGCCCAATGCCAATGGCCGAATACTTTTCCATTTCGGCAGGCAGGTTAGTGATGGAGTTTTCATTTGCATCAACAAGGGCCATTGCCTCGGGTACCGCCAACTGCATTATGTTGTATCCACAATCTGGGATGAAAGCAGTTGTTAGTCCGGCACCGCTATGAACGCAGGCCTTCACAGCTAAAATGGCTGCACCCATTTTGCCAAAGCTGCCTGCAATAATTAATGCATGCCCATAAGTGCCTTTGTGCGCAAAAGGTTTTCGGGGCTGGTAAATTGCTTTGTTCAGTGCAGCGTCGCTAAATAATATTTGAGCATGCTGTTGTTTTAAGAACCCCGCATTCAAACCAATATTCAGTACTGTAACACTTCCAAAATAAACCGCGTTTTCCGCCATCAACAATGCCGGTTTGTAGCATTGAAAAGTAGTTGTTTCAGCGGCCTTTATTACCGGGTTTTGTACCGACGATTCATCGGCAGACATACCACTTGGCAAATCAATACTCACCACAAAAGCGCCTTGTTGATTTATGTGCTGTACAAGTAAAGCGGCATCGCCAACAAGGGGTTTATTCAGACCAATACCAAAAAGGGCATCAATAACAACACAATCGGAAAGAAGGGGGAAGTGTGTTAGGTCTTCTATGAAATGGATGTCGGCATGCAGCTCCCGCAGCCGTTGTAAATTATTTTGAAAATCACTGGTGCCCTGTTTGCCGTTTTCTAATATATACACGACAACATTTAGCTGCCGCTGTAACAACAACCTGGCAATAGCCAAACCATCGCCGCCGTTATTTCCTTTACCACAAAAGACTGAGAAAGATTTTTGCAGGAAATTTTTTCGCAAAATCCACTCCACGCATTTCTGCGCCGCACGTTCCATTAAATCAATTGGCGCAACGGGTTCGTTGGCAATTGTAAAAGCATCCCACTCTTTTATCTGTTTAGCTGAAAGTATTTGCAACCTGTGATGTTTAGAAACTTAAGGTAAGAAGTTTACTGATTGGTACAGGGATAATTAGTGGTGAGAAGTATGTTTTATTCCGTGATGGAAATAAAATAAAATTAATTGCGCTTGCTTCTCAGATTCTTTCTCAATGACAATGGTTGTTATGTGGTAAGACTAAAGTGCCACATTGAACAGAACGTACAAGTGAGTGACACAACAGACGATGCCATAAGAAACCTTAGCTGGTTCAAAAAATGAATGAGCAAAACAACTGCTTAGGCTATTGGGGGTTGACGACCAGGCAGACAGCAAATCCAGTAAGACTCCCGACTTTGAACTTTAAACTGCTAACTATTCCTCCCCCTCATCATGCTTGCCATCGTAATCACCAAAAATGTTGTAGAGTTTTTTTGCGGTGGTGTAAACGTTCGAGTTGTATTTGTTGGATAGGATAATGATGGTGGCATTTTCATCGGTCAACCGCGCAAATGCAGTGTTAAATCCATGCCACATACCATTATGAAAAATTACTTTTTTACCATTGGGATAATTTTTCATTCTCCATCCCAGGCCGTAATTATTCACCCCAGGTTTTTCATTGCTGTAAGGTGTAAAAGCCGAATCGAGCATTGGCTGTGTAAGCACTTTACCTTCGTACAAAGCCTGGTCCCATTTTAATAAATCACGTACCGTTGAGTACATGTTTTTATCGCCGTAAGGCCCATCTGAAAAATCAAGCGTCCAAATTGCGCCATTGCGCTGATACGATTGTGTTGGCAGGGCATCGTTCATTTTTTTTACAAAACTGTTGGTCATGCCCAGTGGTGTAAAAAAGTTTTCCTTCATAAAATCGGGAAACGACTTGCCACTTACTTTTTCAACAATAGATGCAAGCAACACGTAGTTGGTGTTGCAATAATTGAAATGGCGGTCGGGGTTGTACGCCTGTGTAGGTTTCCATTGAACCAGTGTATTCACTACATCGCTGTTACTTGCCTGCTGCGTGCGGGGCCATTCACCTTTTTCCATGTAATACAAATAATTTGGAATGCCACTGCGGTGGTTGAGCAACAACTGGATGGTAACGGCATAGGGCATGCCGGGAAAATATTTTGTAAGCGAATCATCAAGCCGCAATTTTCCCTGTTCCGCTAACTTTAAAATAGCTGCTGCAGTAAAGGGTTTACTTGTCGATGCAATTTGAAAGGGCACGTCGGCATGTAAAGAATCCTTTCCTCTCAAATCTCTGAAGCCAGTATATTTTTCGTAAACGATGGTACCGTTTTTTGCAACGAGTACTGAACCATTAAACGAACTCCGATACAAAGTATGGTTGAGCATATTCTCCACCTCATCGTGGTAGCGTTGCTTTTCGGTAACTGATAATGGGGGAAAATGAGGTTGTTTTACAAGGCTGTCAACATGCGGCCCGATAAATTTTGGCTGAGAAGAAGATTGGCAACCCCAAATGAACGTCAGGGCAAGGCAGGGAATGATTAGGTTTTTCAAGAGTAAAGTTTTTACACGATTATGGTTATTGGTTCTACACACTTGGTTGCGAATACAAAAACGGCACCAATTTAACGAACAGAGCAGACGAATAATTGTTTAATGCTCATATTTGCACGATGGATGCCATCAAAACAAGTTACCCCAAAGAAAAGATTAAAATTTTATTATTGGAGAATGTTAGTGAGGTAGCGGTAAAAAAATTCGCCCGCAACCAGTATTCAAAGGTTGAAAGACTGTCAAAAGCCCTCTCTGAAACCGAGCTCATCGAGGCGATTAAGGATGTACACTTACTGGGCATCCGGTCGAAAACAGAAGTTACCCGGAATGTTTTAAACGCTGCAAAAAAATTACAAGCCATTGGTTGTTTTTGTATTGGCGTAAACCAGGTTAACCTTGCGGCAGCAACCGAAAATGGAGTGGCGGTGTTTAATGCACCATACTCAAACACCCGTTCTGTAGCCGAGCTGGTAATTGGCGCGGCGATCATGCTGATACGAAGGATTCCCGACAAAAACATTGCTGCCCACCGCGGTCAATGGTTGAAAGATGCCAGTGGCAGCTACGAATTGCGCGGAAAAACACTTGGAATAATCGGGTATGGAAATATTGGTTCTCAGGTGAGTGTGCTGGCTGAGGGTTTAGGAATGAAAGTGATATTTTATGATGTGGAAACTAAACTGCCGCTCGGTAATGCCACCGATATGCAAACTTTAAAAGAAGTTTTAAACAAGGCCGATGTGGTAACCCTTCATGTACCCGAAACCTCGGCAACAAAAAACCTGATTAACAAAAACAATCTAAAATATTTTAAACCCGGTGCCATTTTAATCAACTATGCAAGGGGAGAGGTGATTGATTTGAATGCACTGCGCAAGTCAATTGAATCGGGGCATATTAGCGGTGCGGCGGTTGATGTTTTTCCGGAGGAGCCACAAAAAACCGGTGATGTATTTTCCTCGCCATTGCAGAATTTGCCGAACGTAATTCTCACACCACACATTGGCGGATCAACACAGGAGGCTCAGCAAAATATTGGAGAAGATGTAAGCAGCAAATTACTTAGTTACCTCGAAAAAGGAATTACGCTTGGCTCGCATACAGTGCCTGCACTTTCGCTGCCACCGCAAGAGGGCAGTCATCGCATTCTGCATATTCACAAAAACGTACCGGGTGTACTGTCGCAAATAAATACACAGTTATCAAAACACAACATCAACATTGTTGGTCAATACCTAAAAACAAATGAAGCCATTGGCTATGTAGTAGTCGATGTTGACAAACAGCTTTCGAACCGTGCTACCATGTTGCTGAAAGAAGTGCCGCATAGTATTAAGGTGAGGTTGTTGTATTGATTGGTGAATGGTGAGTGGTGAATTGTGAGCCCTCAGCGGTCAGCCATGAGCCATGAGCTACGAGCTTTGAGACAAATAGCAAAGAGAAATTTCCTACAACAATAATTGAAATGCCTTCAAAACTATTAATTGAATTAAGTAACCTCCGTATGTATGGGGGGCATGGTTTGTACGCCGGCGAATCTGTTTGGGATAGTGAATTTGAAGTGAACTTGCAAATAGAAATTGTATCACCCCCAAAAAAAATGCTGGAACTTAACGACACGATTGATTATGCGAAGGCTTACGAGATTGTAAAAAATAATTTTGCCCAGCGAACTGGTTTGCTTGAAAATTTAGCCATCAAAATTTGTGATGATTTGGAAGGAGCCTTTCCGCTTTTTTTAGAGATGGATATTTCCATAAGAAAATTAAATCCGCCCATCGAAAATTTTGCTGGGGCTGTGGGAATTTGTTACAAGAGGGTAAAAAAAAAAGAAGTAAGAAGTAAGAGGTAAGAAACACTTAGGAAACCGTACACTTCATCTTTTGTAGGAAATGTTCAACAATCAATGTTTATCAAATTTTCAATTTAAAAATTACTCAAGCTCCTGGTTCTGCGGTTGAGCATTGATTGTTGTGAATTGAATATTGAGCATTTTGTCTGGTGATCAAACCACAATTTTCTCCCACCTTTTGGTTTTGATATACCAGAACGATAAGGCAAACAATACCGTCCAGTACAGCAACTCACTCATCCATCCCCAAAAAATAGAAAGCTGGTAAACCTCTAAAACCAAATACACATAGATGCAGTACACACTTATGGCGGCAACCTCAATAAAAAAAGTCATTTTGCCATTGCCTGTACCGGTTACCGCATTGAGCCAAACTGTACCGGCCGACATAAAAAGCATAGCCACCGCAACCACTCTTATTACCGGAATGCCTAACTGCATAAACGCATCGCCCTGACCGTACACTGACAAGAATAACTGTGGAAACAGATTCAAAAAAACACAAACCAGCAGAGCCGCTGCAAAAGAAAGCTTCATAATTCGATAAATAAGTGGTACCACCTCGGACTTTTTTCCCTGCCCGATAATATTGCTCACCATGGTATTTGTAGTGGAAGAAAAGGCCCAGATAAACGAACCAAAAAAACCAAAAATATTACGCATGGTGTTTGAAACCGCAAGGCTGGTGGCGCCATGGTGTTCCACCAATACATAAAAAAAGAACCAGCTTACAATGCTGATAGCATGTTGAAATGCCAGGGGGCCCGAGATACTTACAATAAGCCTGATAATTTTTTTATCGAGATGAAATTTTTGAAAAAGCGAGAATTGTTTGCTGATGCCCCTGGCCCTTATCACCAAAAAAATAACAAACATGCCGATGAATTCCGCCACCACCGAAGCCACCGCTGCACCATGAAAACCCATTGCGGGCATACCCAGTTTGCCAAAAATTAATCCGTAATCAAACACCACGTTGGCAACCGCCTCGGCCAGGGTACCAACCACTAACAACTTGCTTTGATTAATGCCGACAAGCAAGGCGTTGCGCATTTGGTACACATACAAAAACAGCAAACCAAAAATGCGGATGCGTAAAAAGTAAATCACATCATTGCTGATGTTTTCGGAATGGATAAAAGCACGAAAAATAAACGGAGCAATAAACCAGGTAAAAAAAATGCCGAAGGTGGCAATGGCCAGTGAAATAAAAACGCCCTGGTTAAATATTTTTCCAATTTCATCGGGCCGGTTTTCGCCTGCCCGGCGGGAAATGAGCGACTGCAAACCATTGTTCAAACCAAAACCAATACCCGCAAAAATGAGGTAATACACACCGGTGATGCTGCCGGTAGCCAGGGCAGCCTCACTCAAATGGCCCAAAAAAATATTGTTGATGATAAAATTAAATTGCGGCACCAGCATAGCCAGTGCAATAGGCAATGCAATTTTTAAAATCTGGCTGTAGCTTACATCAAGCTGTAGTTTGGTGGACATAAGAAAAGGGGTGCAAGCTAATCAAAAATGAAAACCTCAATTACCGTACTTTGCAAAAAAAAATTACTTGAATAAAATTTTCGAAATAGGATCAATGGAAGCCGTTGCCGGAAACAGCCGACTGGTAATGGAGTGGGGTAGCGACCATTGCTGTTATGCTATTATTGCTGAAAATAGCAATCAGGTACACTTGCTGCGTTACTACGGTTTTAATATCGCCGACGAAGAAGATGCGATCATGGAGGTTGCCGAAGAATTGCAGTTGCTGCAATTCAGCAAAATTGTTTTAAGTCCCGCCCTGCCTACAGCCTTACTAGTTCCCTCCAAATTTGCTCCAGATGCCAGGCTATCGCTGGATGGAATTTATAATGAAGTAAACCAATCATACTTTTCTGACGCGATTGATGAGTGGCAATTGGTAAATGCGTACTCGTTGCCTTCGAACACACACAGTACTTTAAAAGCCGCACTGCCCCAGGCCAAATATGTACATAGCTACACAACGGCATTAAAGATGTATAATGGTTTTAGCGCCGAGGACCAGGTGTGCGTCCACTTCACTCCGCAACACTTTATGGTAATTGTAAAAAAAGGAGCATTGTTGCAGTTGGCACAAACTTATCAATACAAAACCCCGCTCGATGTGGTTTATTACCTGCTAAAAATTTGTTCGGGGCTCAGCCTGCAGCAGGAGGAATTGTACGTGGTATTATCTGGATTGGTTGAGGAAGACTCGGCCATGTATAAGGAACTACGCCACTATTTTTTAAATCTTCATTTTGGACAACCACCAGCTTTGTCGTTACCCGAAAATGATTATCCCGAACATTTTTTTTCATCAGTCTACAACTTAGCGGCATGCGCATTATAAGTGGCGACATGGGTGGCAGAAAAATTAATCCACCTGCGAAAATGCCTTACACCCGGCCCACAACTGATATTGCTAAGGAAGGACTCTTCAATATTTTGCAAAACACACTTGATTTTGAAACTGTAAAATCGCTTGATCTTTTTGGCGGCACCGGCAATATTAGTTACGAGCTGGCCTCACGCGGTGTGGCCGACTTAACCATTGTAGAAAAGGACGAAAAAATGTTTGAATTCATCAAAAAAACAACTGCGGCTTTGAAACTCCAAAATGTAAAAGCAGTAAGAATGGATGTGTTTCGTTTTATGGAACAATGCACCGAACAATTTGATTTTATTTTTGCCGGCCCCCCGTATGCACTACAGACAATTGATACATTGCCCGAAATAATTTTTCAAAAACATTTGTTGCAGCCTGGCGGTCTTTTTATTTTAGAACACACACCGCGGAACAATTACAAAAACTTTCCCTTCTACAAAGAGGAAAGAAACTATGGCTCAACCATCTTTTCGTTTTTTGAAAACAATGCCACATTACCATGTTGAAAAAAGAAATCAGGAAACTGTACCGTAAAAAACGCGATGATATTTCGTATACTGAAAGGTTGAAGTGGGATGATTTATTGCTGATTCAATTTCAAACCCTGCCGCTTCCATTTTTAGAAACCGTATTCACGTACTACCCGGTAGAGGACAACAACGAAATCAATAGTTTTTTGTTTACGGAATACCTGCACTTCAAAAATCCAAACCTGCAGATTTGTTACCCAAAAATGCACGCGCAAACCAATACCATGCAGGCAATTGTTTGCAATGCCGATTCCATTTTTCAAACAAATGAATTTAATATTCCCGAACCGCTTGATACGGATGTTGCTGATCCGGAAACAATCGATCTTGTAATGATTCCGCTGCTTGCATTTGATAAAACAGGTTTGCGTGTTGGCTATGGCAAAGGTTATTACGACCGTTTTTTACAAGAGTGCAGGGCCGATTGTTTGAAGATTGGCTTCTCCTATTTTGAACCGGTTGCGGCTGTTGATGATGCCAATGATTATGATATACCTTTAGACTTTTGTATTACCCCGCAGCAGATCTATGTTTTCTAACCCTCTCTTGAAATCATTTCGCATATTGCTTTTGCCTTTTTCCATTTTGTTTTGGTTAATAATTGGCCTGCGCAATTGGTTGTACAATAAAAACATTTTTAAGTCATCAACTTTTGGCCTGCCCCTTATTTGTGTCGGCAACCTTTCGGTGGGTGGAACGGGCAAATCGCCAATGGTTGAATACCTGGTTATGCATTTAAAATCGAGTTTTAAAGTAGCCACACTCAGTAGGGGATACAAAAGAAAAACAAAAGGGTATGCGCTGGCAAACAGCCAGTCAACAGCCCTGGAAATTGGCGACGAGCCCATGCTTTTCCACCGCAAGTTTCCACAGGTGCCCGTAGCCGTGGGCGAAGAAAGAATTGTGGCCATACCACAAATTTTGCACGACCGGCCCGAGACGGAAGTAATTATTTTGGATGATGCCTTTCAGCACCGTGCCATTGCTGCGGGCTTCAATATTTTACTAACCGACTACGGCAATTTATTTACCAGGGATTTTTATTTGCCTACCGGCGATCTACGCGATTTAAAAAGTAGTAGCAAAAGAGCCGATATAATTATTGTTACAAAATGCCCGGCGCAACTTGATGCAACTGAGGCGGCGGCCATTAAAAATGAAATCGGCCCTGCCAGTCATCAAAAACTATTTTTTACGACTATTATTTATGGCACACCTTACCACATTACACAGCATCATTTTTCTCCCTTGCACGAGGAAACCGAGGTGCTGCTCATTACCGGCATTGCCAACCCCAAACCATTAAAGGCATACCTGGAGGAGAAGATGCACACATACCACATGCTGCATTATGGCGACCACCATATATTTACCATTGACGATTGGCGGGATATCACGAAACGATTCAAGCGTATTGAATCGGAAAATAAAATGATCATCACCACAGAGAAAGACGCGGTTCGACTGCAAAAATTTGCGCATGAAATTAATAGCCTGCCTTTTTTTGTATTGCCAATCGAACACAAGTTTCTGTTTTCTCAGGGTGGCGCATTTACAGAAACAGTTATTAGCTTCATTCAACAATTTAAAAAACCCAAGTAACCAATGTCAAGGAAAGATGCAAAAAAAACAGGGGGCAAAAAACAACACGGCAATTTTACCGAATACAAAGGCAAGATAGAAATCACCCGGTCTGGAATGGGCTTTGTTGTTGTTGCCGGTTTGGAAACTGATATCTTAATTCGTCCAAACGACTTTAATACGGCCATGCACGGCGATACAGTGCGGGTGCAGGTTGACCCATACCGCGGTGGCAAACGTTTACAGGGAAAGGTAACCTCGGTGGTCGAACGCAAACAGATGGAGTTTACAGGCCGCCTGCAAATGAGTAAAAACTTTGCTTTTTTTGTAGCCGACGGCAATAAAAAAATCCCCGACATTTTTATTCCGCAAAATAATTTTAATGGAGCTGTTGACGGCAACAGGGTAGTGGTGCGTATTACCGAATGGGAAAATGACAACAAAAAACGACCGGTTGGCGAGGTGATTACGGTGTTGAATGCTGAAGATGAAAATGATATCGCCATGAAGGAAATTTTGTTGGAAAATGGTTTCCCACTGGAGTTTCCTGACGATGTTTTGGAAGAAGCTGCCCGTATGCCCGATACGATTACCGAAGAAGAAATTAAAAAAAGAAAAGACTTTCGCGACGTACTCACCTTTACCATTGACCCCGTTGACGCCAAGGATTTTGATGACGCGATTTCGTTTCGGGTTTTAAAAAATGGCAATCTTGAAATTGGTGTACACATTGCCGATGTTAGTCACTATGTGTTACCCGATACACTGTTGGATAAAGATGCGTACACCAAGGCCACCTCGGTGTATTTGCCTGATAGGGTCAATCCAATGTTGCCCGAGCATATTTCAAATATGCTTTGTTCTTTACGGCCGCACGAGGACAAATTGACCTTCGCCGCCGTTTTTCAAATGACGCCCAAGGGGCAGGTAAAAGAATGTTGGCTGGGCCGCACCGTTATACATTCAAACCACAGGTTTAGCTACGAGGAGGTGCAGGAAATTATTGAGAAAGAAGAGGGATTGTACAGCGATGAAGTGTTGTTGTTAAACAACATAGCACAGCGGTTGCGTAAAAAACGGTTTGATGCGGGTGCCATTAATTTTTCGAGTACCGAAGTACGATTTAAACTCGATGAAAAAGGCAAGCCCATTGGCATAGTTGTAAAAGAAAGCAAAGAAGCGCATCAGCTCATTGAAGAATTTATGTTGCTGGCAAATAGATATGTTGCCGAGCACATTGGCAAAATTGAAGTGAACAAAAAGCCCATTCCTTTTCCCTATCGGATACACGATTTGCCATCGGAAGAAAAGCTGTTGCCCTTCATGGCCTTTGCAAAAAAATTTGGGCATAAGTTCGATACCTCATCACCTGAAAAAACTGCGGAGTCTTTTAATATTATGTTGAAAGATGTAAAAGGAAAACCGGAGCAACATGTGCTGGAGCAACTAGGCATACGTACAATGGCAAAGGCCATTTATACATCCGAAAACATTGGCCACTATGGTTTGGGTTTTGAAAATTATTGCCATTTTACTTCGCCCATTCGGCGCTACCCCGATGTAATTGTGCACCGGGTGCTGGCCGATGTGCTGGCAAAGAATATACACCCCGATAAAAAAATGGATGAAAAATGCCGGCACAGCAGCGAAAGGGAAAGAGCTGCCATGGATGCCGAACGTGCCGCTAATAAATACAAGCAGGTTGAGTATATGCAGAATTATGTAGGCGAAGAATTTGATGGTGTGATAAGTGGTGTAGCCGCATTTGGTTTTTGGGTAGAAACAATAGAACATAAATGTGAGGGTATGGTAAGCATTACCTCTTTAGCCGAATATGACGAATTTAGATTAGTGGATACCGACTACAGTTTGGTGGGTATGCGCAGCGGAAGAAAATTCAGGATCGGCGACCGGGTGCGGATACAGGTAGCTGCTGCCAATTTAGAAAAACGACATTTGGATTATGAATGGGTGTTGACGCCGGTTGTTGATGAAACAGAAATTGTTGATCATCCAAAGGATAAAAAGAAGAAGGGGAAGTAATGGGGGGGGGCAATATATTGATGAAGGTCCGAGGGAAAACCCGAATGCAATGCTGTAGCAGGGAAGGCCCGATAACGAATATGCAATGACCTCGAAGAGGTCGAGTATTAATAGCCACCGGTGCAACCGGCGGTGGATGATAACGAACAAACCCCGACCTCGGAGAGGTCAATTATGAACAGCAACCGGCGCAATTCGGCGAAAATTTGTCTCGTTGACATATCAGTGCGATCAAAAACAATCTTTAAAACTGTGATCAAATAATCTTCCCACATCAATGCAATCATTCGACGAACTCTCAACAACCTTCTCGCAAAAATTTGCAACGCCGCATTTTCCCGAACAACCTCAATCGTTATACGACCCGAATCGTTATTTCTTAAACCTTGGCGGCAAACGCATACGGCCCGTGCTTTGTTTAATGGGCAACGATTTGTTTGAAGAAATGAGCCCCGATGCCTGGCATTGTGCAAACGCCATTGAGCTGTTTCACAACTTTACCTTAATACACGATGACATAATGGACAATGCCCCGCTCCGCAGAGGGCAGCCTACTGTACATGAAAAATACGGTGCAAGTACCGCCTTGCTTGCGGGTGATGTAATGCTGGTAGCGGCATATGATTATCTAAATAAAGTTTCCCCCAAATACAGCCGCAAAATCATTGACCTCTTCAATCAGACGGCACGTGAAGTTTGCGAAGGCCAGCAGTTGGATATGGACTTTGAAAAAGCCGAGAACATTTCTTTTGAGGAGTACCTGCACATGATTAGTTTAAAAACATCGGTGCTGCTGGCCGCAAGTTTAAAAATGGGCGCAATAGTTGGCGGTGCTTTGGAGCGCAATCAAAATTTGATTTATGAATTTGGCCGCAAACTGGGTTTGGCCTTCCAGGTGCAGGACGATTATTTAGATGCTTTTGCTGACCCGAAAAAATTTGGAAAGCAGGTGGGCGGCGATATCATTGCCAATAAAAAAACTTTTCTTCTCATTCATGCGTTGGAAGCAGCTACACCCGAAGCTAAAAAGGAATTGCTGCACCAGTTAAAAACTAACGCCACCGATAAAGTTGAAATAGTCACCCGCATTTTTTTAGACTGCGGGGTAGATGCCTGGGCCATGCAACTCAAAGAAAAATATTTGGAAGAAGCCTTGTTGCGCCTCGAAGATATTGCAGTGCTTTCCAAAAGAAAGGAAGAACTAAAAAAGCTGGCCGCATTTTTAATGATGCGGGAACACTAAGTATTCCAGCAAATTTTTTTCGGGCACAAATCAACCCAAACTTTTTTTCTCTATTTTAACCGCCGAAAAATAAACCACCACCAATGGCAAATCAACTGTTTCGCCGCAAGCCCATTTCCGAAATCATGGTTGACAAACAGCAAGGGGAGGCGCACCATCACGGGTTAAGCCGTGTGTTAACGGTGCGTGACCTTACTTTTTTTGGTATTGCGGCAATCATTGGTGCCGGCAGTTTTAGTAGCCTCGGCGGCGCGGTTTATTCGGGTGGACCAGGCGTTGTTGTATTGTTTATTATTTGCGGCATTGCCTGCGGCTTCACCGCTTTTTGTTATGCCGAATTTGCCAGCCGCATACCCGTTGCCGGTAGCGCATACACTTATGCGTACGCTTCTTTCGGTGAGTTGTTTGCATGGATCATTGGCTGGGCCTTGTTAATGGAATATTCCATCGGCAACATTTACGTTGCGTTTTCCTGGAGCGATTATTTTACATCCCTGCTGGGTAAGCTCAATGTGCACATACCGGAATATCTTTCTACCAGTTACTACGAAGCACATAAGGCAATAGCAGATGGTACAACCAGCCGGGAACTGTTAAACGCCTGGAATAATGCACCGGTTGTTGGTGGCCTGCGCCTTATTGCCGATTTACCTGCACTATTGATAAATATTCTCATTACCATCCTCGTTTACCGGGGCATAAAGGAGAGTCGCAATTTTAGTAACGTAATGGTGGTATTAAAATTAGCCGTGGTTGTGCTGGTGATTTTAGTTGGCGGTGCCTTAATTTTTTCCAACGACTTAACCGGTAACTGGACGCCGCAAAACAGCACGGGCATTCGTTCGTTTATGCCCGAAGGTTTTGGGGGTGTAATGGCGGCGGTGAGTGGAGTATTTTTTGCCTACATTGGTTTTGATGCCGTGAGTGTGCTTGCTGAAGAAAGTAAAAATCCACAACGCGACCTGCCAAAGGGTATGATATGGTCGCTTATTATTTGCACGGTTGTTTACATTTTACTTTCACTGGTACTAACAGGTGCGGTGGCCTATTCAAAATTTGCAAACGTCGGCGATCCGCTGGCTTTTATTTTCGAAGAGCAGAATTTGAACATTGGGTGGATGCAATTGTTGGTGGCTTTTTGCGCTGTGATTGCCATGACGAGTGTGATGCTGGTTTTCCAAATGGGACAACCGCGCATTTGGATGAGCATGAGCCGCGACGGTCTGTTGCCTAATAAATTTCAATCCATTCATCCAAAATATAAAACGCCTTCGTTTGCCACAATAATAACCGGGTTGCTGGTTGGTGTACCCATTTTATTTACGGATAAAACATTTGTCCTCGACTTTACTTCCATCGGAACATTGTTTGCATTTGTATTGGTATGCGGTGGTGTGTTGTTAATTCCACGCCGGCAAAAAGTAGCGGGTAAATTTCACCTGCCTTACTTCAACGCGAAATTTATTTTCCCATTCCTCATTCTTGCCGCTATCATTATTCTCTCCGTGTACAGCAAAAAATATTTCTCTGAATTATTGAATGGCGATTTTGCCAACTACTCCGATGCCGCAAATAAGGAACTCTTTCTTTTTCAAACCCCGGCCGTAAAAATTGCCACTATCATCTTTTGGCTTACGGCAATTATATTGTCTCTTTTGTCTTACCTCCGCAACCTGTCATTAATTCCATTGATGGGTTTATTTTCCTGCTTGTATTTACTCACAGGTATGTCGGGTAATAACTGGTTTTGGTTTTTTGTTTGGTTTGCAATTGGCCTTGTATTTTACTTTGCCTATGGTTACCGCAAAAGCAAGCTGGCCGCACATAACACCATGCAGTAAGAGCGAATTACCAACTTTCATGTGAGTCCACAGACTAGGTCGGGCAGATGATATGTTAAACACCCCCAGTTTCGCAGTCAAAAGCTCAGAGCTCACCGTTATTTTTGCACTATGAAATTTCAAATCGGTGATAAAATTTTGGTTCGTCATTCCAATGAAGAAGGTGTGGTGATTGACGTAATGAATGATAAGATGGTGATGATAGATGTGCGGGGTGTAAAGTTTCCGGCATACATCGACCAGATTGATTTTCCGTACTACAAAATGTTTACGGAAAAAAAATTGTTTCCTCCGGTAAGAGAAAAAACCTACGTCGAAAACATCCGGAAAGAAAAAACAGAAAAGCCGGTGGAGAAACGGGTGGCAGATGGTATATGGCTTTCCTTTCTGCCAAAATTCGATACCGATGAATTTGGCGATGATTTTGTAACAGAATTAAAAGTGCACCTTATTAACCGCACTGCGCTGGCCTATAATTTTCGGTACTACTTACAATTTTTTGGCCGCCCCGAGTTTGAGCTGCACAACGAAGTATCGGCTTTCAACGATTTTTATTTACACGACATTCCTTTTGAGGACATCAATGACTCCCCCGCATTTGCATTTGAATTTTCGTTGCTGAAGCCAGATAAAAACAGAGCCGATTATTACGAAACATCTCTTAAGCTAAAACCCAAACAACTCTTCGACCGTATTGAATTACTAAAACAAAAAGGTGAAGCCACTTTTGCCTATAAATTGTTCGAAACCTATCCGCCAAAACCCTTTGATGATGTAGTGGATACACCCGCAACAAAAGGTGCTAAAATTTATAACCTGCAAAACATAAGGCAGCACCTGCAACCGGCCCGCACTGTTGTTGATTTGCACATTGAAAAACTTACGGAGGACTGGAAGCGACTTAGCTCCGCCGAAATGCTGACCATGCAGCTGAAAGAATTTGAAAAATGGTACGAGTTGGCATTGGCCCACCGGCAACCGCAGCTTATTGTCATCCATGGCATTGGCAGCGGCCGCCTACGCAACGAAATACATGATGCACTACGATTGAAGCGGGAGGTAAAATCTTTCGTTAACCAGTTTCATCCCAGTTTTGGATTTGGTGCTACGGAGATATTTTTTGGGTATTGAAAACGGTGTTGTAGCAAAGTACTCATGGCAGGTCGTAAAAACTCCCGGGGTGCAATCAGTCAAAAATTTCCCTCAGTCCATCAACACCTGGTAAGCCTGCTTTAACAAACTTTCTTTTTTGGCTAACGATAGCTGCAGGGGCAACTGTGCCAAACCAATTAAACGCCTCATAATTTCCAGGCTGCTGAATTGTTGCACAAGCCTGAAATTAAAACCCACTGTCGGTAAATATTGTTGCTTCACCTCGTCAATGGTTTGTTCATCGTGGTCGGTCATTGTCAGGTGTGCAATGAGTATGGCGATATCAAATTCGGGCCGGCCATAAAAACAAAATTCAGGATCAATTATTTTTATTTGGTTTCCGGTTTTTAACCAGGAGCCAGGATAAAAATCACCATGCAACAAATGCCGCCCATTGGCTAAATAAAATGCTCCTAACCGGGCTGCTTTAATTTTTAAATCGTTATCGAGCTGATAAGGTAGGGCAATGGCCTGCAATCCTTGTTGAACCGTATTCAAATCAAAACCATTATTCTGTAAAAAAGGGTAAACAAAAATATGCTGGTGTTGTAACAATTTCATTTCGGTGTTGCTCAATTCATCATCAGTAACCGCTTTGTAAAACGCGGAGTGAAGAATGCTCAGGTAATTTGTGAGTGCTATAATTTCCGCTTGTGAAATTTTTTGTCGCATCCGGTACAGGTACAGAAAATCGTTTGCTCCCACAACATCTTCCAACGCAATAATGTTGCTCACACTGTCAACACCAATTAATGAAGGGGAAAAATCCTTTATTAAACGGTTGGTTTGTGTGCGGGAATAAAACTGTCCCTCCGTGGTGGTTCGGGTAGCGGGGGCTGCTATTTGGGGATATTTTTCAACCCAGGCTTTACTCTGTTTTAGAATAAAAGTTCGTTGGCCGGTGTGTATGCGCAGCACAAAATTCATATTGCCCTCACCAGGTTTTGTTGCCGATTTTATTTCCTCGTTGGGCCGAAGCCATTCTTGTTTTTTAAGGTACAAAGCAAGCGCTGCTAAATTATTTGCGTCGATAAGGAACATGCCCAAATATATTTCATGCAGGCAAAAGAATTATGCAAGGGTTTTATACTGTTGACTTGAAAATGCATTTCTAATGGCACACCGTTGCACGGTGCTTGTCAGTTGCAACTGTAACCCATCTGCACCTGTGGCCGAATGAAAGGTTTTTTACAGGCAAATATTTCAGTCCCGGCTTCTCATGCCTACCTTTGCTGCAACTACAGGCCGTGCTATCAATGTTGCGCAAGCAGCATAGGAAAGTCCGGACAGCATAGAGCGACGTATCCCGCTAACGGCGGGACTTCTTTGAAAAAAGAGCGAGACAGTGCCACAGAAAATAACGGCCAGCCGTCGCTAAAGCTATGGCTGGTAAAGTTGAAAATGTGAGGTAAGAGCTCACAGTTTTTGTATGGAAGTACAAATACGGGTAAACCTTGCGTGCTGAAATGCCATGTATAGAATCGTTCCGGTTTATTCGGAATAGAGCTGCTCGCTCAAGCATCGCTTGCGATGGCGGTTCAGGGTAGGCAGATGGAGGCAGTTAGCAATAACGGTCCCAGATAAATGACAGCTATATTCCTTCACTGGAATGAAACAGAATCCGGCTTACAGGCCTGTAGTTTTTAAACCGCTGCCGTACCACGGGGGTGGGAAGTTCGACGCGGGTCGGCAAATGGGCAACGAATCAATTCGCTCAAATCTTTCAGATGATCAGCCGTATGAGTTTCGGACTACCCTTGTGGAGTTAGAAAAAAATTCAAGGCTCTTCAAAGTCCCTTCAGGAAGTTAGGGTTCGACTTAGCGCACCCGCTATCTCCATTAACCACGCAATACCCAGATGCACCAGCAATCCGCCCCAAATGGTTTTGGTGTTGTAGGTAATCACACCTAAAATCAATCCGCCGAAAAACGATGAAATACACTCACCTAATGGTTTGCCAAAATGAATGGTGCAATAAAAAACAGCCATGGGTAATATGGCATCTTTGCCTGCATACTTTGCAAAGGCAAGAACAAGAAATCCGCGAAAAAATAATTCGATAGTAAAAAAGTCGGTGCCATACGAAAGTTCGTAAAAAAATTTATGCATATCCGTGCTGCTTTCAGTCTGCAAAAACAAAACGTTTTGCATTTTTGGGTACACGGCTAAAAAATCGGGTTGCGTGGCTGCCGCCGCAATTAAGGGAACCATCAACCCAAGTAAAATTAAGTAGGGCAGGGGTGTAAACTGCCTGGTACTAAATCCGTAAAAAGGCTGCTGTCGATCTACACAAAACCAGGTGACAAGCAAAGCCGCCATGACAATAATTAACTTAAGAGGCCAGTACGTTATAGCATTGAAGTAGGTGTTTGTCGCTGCATCAGCAGCAAAATCAAATTGAAAATTGCCCGACATTTTCCAGGCAAACAATACAGTGGCTATGGCAAAGAGAAATGTAAAACGGCTATTCGAAAACAACATTTTTTTCGTCAGCCACATCCAGGCGCCGTATGTAAAGCCCATTGAGAAAGCAAACACAACTACCCAGGAAACATACTGCCCCCATTCGTCAAGGGTATTAATCCTTTTATTTAATCCAAATTGGTAGTTGATAAAAATGGCCATTGCGGTGTAGGCAGCGCAGATCGCAAAAAGGGTTTTGTTTAGTTCTACCCAATAGTCTTTTAAATAGAAAAAAATTTGTTTCAGAAGCTGGTTTTAAAATGTAGGCCTTAAGTGCTGCAATAAAATTGCCCAAATATATTGGTAGCGAGGTGAAGTTTGACTGCCACGGAAAGCTTCCGCCAGGCATGTAGCCAATGCCGCCTTCTCCGCATCAGAAATGCACATCTACCGCCCCGACAAATATTTTCACGATACCATGAGCTTTGCTCCTGTCAGCCGCAGCTAAATAATAACAATTTAAATTGGCGATATGGCTTTGTACCATTTAACTTCATCAATCAAAAAACTAAAAGAAAAAATGAAAAAAATTTTTTTGCTGGTCGCCCTTGTATCTGCGGTTACTGCAACTTCTGTTTTTGCACAGGGTGGTGGCGGCAACGCCGACCCTGCAACGATGCTTCAGCGAATGAAAGAACGTGTGAAACCACAGTTGGTTGAAAAGACAAAAATCACCGATGCCGAAGCCGATAAAGTTATTGATGCGCAGTTTGCCTGGCAGCGGGGTAATCGCGACGTTCGTATGGATGAGACATTGACGGAAGATCAAAAAAAATCCCGCACTGCTGAATTAGACGCCAAGCGTAATGCGGCTTTTGCCGCTGTACCGCTTACGGAAGCACAACTGAAAAGTGTAAACGAATTTTTTGAAGAAATGAGAAAACAACAGGCCGAAAGAAGAAAGAACGGAGGCAATTAAAGTTTTCTGATTTCTGTTTAGAGCGTGTACAGCACAACCACCTTCGGGTGGTTTCGTTTTGCAGACCAGGCCATCCCTTAAACATAATCGCTCACAACCGAAAGGGTGAGCAATTCCTTAAACTGAGTTGTAAAAATTTTATTTATGTCTGATGATTTGCTGATTGCAAAAGGTACGAAGACCGAACAGTACTTATCGCTATTCCCCCAAATAAAAGGCCTGCTTGAAGGCGAGGATGATTTGATTGCCAACATGGGCAATACTGCCGCCGCGTTGAAAGAACAGTTCGGCTGGTTATGGGTGGGCTTTTACATTGTAAAGAATGACGAATTAGTTTTGGGCCCTTTCCAGGGGCCGGTGGCTTGCACCCGGATAAAAAAAGGAAGAGGTGTTTGCGGAAACAGTTGGCAAAAGGCTCAAACTTTAATTGTGCCGGATGTCGAAAAATTTCCCGGTCATATCGCATGTAGCTCTCTTTCGCGGTCGGAAATTGTATTGCCTTTATTTAAGAACGGTGAAGTTGCAGGCGTTCTGGATGTTGATAGCGAACTGCTCCATCATTTTGATGAAACCGATGAAAAATACCTTTCCCAAATCATCTCGCTCATTCAGATATAACAGGTGAAATCATTCCCCAGATATTGCCCCTGCCGTTGAACTCAATTGCGAAATCTGGCGGTTAAGCCAGGCGCTGTACTACTTTTCTTCTTGTTTGTAAACATTTTCTTTCGGGGCAAAGAAAAAATCCACTACGATTAGGACAGTACTGCTGCCAACAAAAAAATCCTAAATCACGATGCAAAAACAAGTGGTTACAAATACACTTTATTTCAACAGTGACCACAATAACTACTGTGGCCAAAAATTGGCTGTGCATAGCATTGAGATAAAAAAAAGACTGAAATCGTAAGGCGAATAAAATTTGGTATAATATTTAACGTACAGTAATTCTTAAACTGTATAGTTATGGCACATCGAAACAGGCGGGAAGAGGAAGACAAAGCCCAGGAAAATCCCAGTTCGTTTGACCGAGTTGCTGATCAGAACAACACCATAGAGCATACCAACCATGCAAGCACGGGTGAATTCGAGAGGCACAACAATCAGGGCAGTATGCTTAACAACCGTTACCGCGATAATGACCTCTACGAACGTCAAAATGCATAGAGCCACTTAGCGCTTTTTAAGCCTGATGAAATAGTTGCACCGGCTGTTTCACTGCGGTTATTTTTTTTACAGTTTGTAGTTTACATTCATGTGCAGTACTTTTCTGCCCTTGCACATGAAAACACACCAGGCTATAACACCAAATGTTTCTGTAGTTATCCCATGTTATAACCAGGCCCGTTTTCTCCCCCAGGCAATTCAAAGTGTAGAAAAGCAGACCTATCCAAATGTAGAGATCGTGGTGGTTAACGATGGTTCAACTGATGACACATCAAAAGTTGCCGCCCTGTTTGAAAAAGTTGTTCTGGTAAACCAGGTTAACCAGGGCCTGGCTGCAGCGAGAAATACCGGTATTAATCATGCAAGGGGCGAGTACCTGATTTTTTTAGATGCAGATGACGTGTTGCTGCCCGATGCCATTCGGCGCCAGGTAGCAATAATGGATGAGAATAAAACTCTTGGCTTTGTAACCGGTGGTCATATCACCGCCGATGAATCGCTTAACTCCAGACATACTGTTACCTCAAGTATCAATGAAAGGCATTATGAAAATTTACTGGTAAGAAATTATGTTGGTATGCACGCTGCCGTGATGTACCGTGCCGCCGTGTTGCAACAACTGAAATTTGATGCCACACTCCATGCCTGTGAAGATTACGACCTCATGTTGCGCATAGCAGCCAAATACCCTGTATTTTCTCACGCACATCCTATTGCCATATACCGGGGGCACAGCGGCAACATGTCGGATAACCTTACCATGATGCTTGAGCAAGCCTTACATGTGCTGCAGAAACAAAAAGAAAATTTACAAACCAGGGCACAGAAGAGCGCCTACCAAAAAGGCATACGTAATTGGGTCGATTTTTACTGCTACCGCATTTATACGCAAATAACAAACCTGCCACCTCATTCCAAAAAACTGGAAACCAAATTACTGCAAACGTTATGGCAATATAAACGCAGATTGTATATTCGGTTTTATTTACACAAAATCAAGCTGCTATTAAACGCTTCCTAAAAAAATATCTACCTCTTTCTTTACTTCAGCTCATCTATAAAGCAGGTGGCACAAATAACTTTACCATTCCATCGGGCAGAGTATCAATGGGGCATTTAAAACGCCTGCAACCCATTAGTTCCGATTTTGGCTGGGACAGGGAAGGCGGTCCGGTTGATCGTTATTACATAGAAAGTTTTATGGCGGAAAATGCATCATGTGTAAAGGGCAGGGTGCTGGAAATTGGCGATAATGAATACACCCTTCGCTACGGCAAAAGTACCAACCTCAAAAGTGAAGTGCTGCATGTACACCCCGGAAATCCGAAGGCTACTTTCATTGGCGATTTGTCGAACGCTCCTCACATACCAGCCGATAGTTTTGATTGCATTATTCTTACACAAACCCTGCACTTAATTTACGATTTTGAAGATGCCGTAGCAACCTGTTACCGTACATTGAAACCTGGTGGTGTGTTATTATTTACGGTGCCGGGCATTACACCCATTGACCATGGCGAGTGGAAAGAAACCTGGTACTGGTCGTTCACCGAAGCATCAATAAAACGGCTGATGAAAAAATTTTTTCCGGAAAATGGAATTGAGGTTGTTACAAAAGGGAATGTACTTGCGGCCACTGCATTTTTACACGGCCTCGGTTTAGCCGATGTTTCAAAAGCAGAACTTGATTATACTGATCCTTATTACCCGGTTATCATAACAGCCAAACTCACTAAATAGTTATGAATCGCCAGTGGCTGAAAAAAAAATTTTCTTTTTTATTACGTAACTCCTGGGTGCTGATGTACCACCGCGTAGCCACTCCCGCCACTGATGCATGGAACCTTGCCGTGTCACCCGAAAAATTTGAAGAACAAATTTTATGGCTGTCAAAAAACCATAACGTTCTTCCACTCAATTCTTTCATGGAGCAATGGGCCGCCGGAAAACTAAAAAAATGGAGCACGGCCATTACGTTCGATGATGGGTATACCGACAACTTTACCACTGCGGCACCGCTGCTGGAAGAATATAATTTGCCCGCTACCTTTTTCATCTGCACCGATAACCTGCAACATCAACAAACATATTGGTGGGATGAATTGGCCGCAATTATTTTAGAAACACCCATCTTACCAAAGCATTTCAGCACAACAATTAACGGCAGCCTGCTTGAGTTTGATACAAGCCCCAATGAAACACTTTTACCGGAAACACAAAAACAATTAGCCACGTGGCGTTACCCATCGGCTCCGCCAAACAAAAGA
The DNA here is from genome assembly GCA_031425835.1 of Chitinophagales bacterium. Lineage (GTDB taxonomy): Bacteria > Bacteroidota > Bacteroidia > Chitinophagales > Chitinophagaceae > Flavisolibacter. The sequence goes on along the minus strand of JANPKD010000024.1, from coordinate 138,428 downwards.
GCGGCAATGTATTTGGCCGTATGGAATGAGATCCGTGCCACGAGCGAAGCAGAGAGACAGCAAACCTTACGACAGCTGAGTGATTGGGCAGGTGTGGCCGAAAAAAAAACCCACTCCTCAATCATGTTGCCAACACAATTAAAAACCCTGCAACAAAATTTATTATTCACACTCGGCGCACACACCATCACTCATCCGGCGTTACAATATTTAACCGAAGAAGAACAGAAACATCAAATAATTGAAAGTAAAAAATGGATTGAAAAAACTTGTGGTAAACAGATTGATTTTTTGGCCTACCCTTACGGCAGCTATAATGAACAAACTCCAAAGCTTGCGAGGGACGCAGGTTTTAAAGCAGCCTTCACCACGCAAAATATTGCTGCAAACAAATGCACCAACCCATACTTAATTGGCCGCGCCATGATGACGAGTGAAATGGATTACCCAAACGAATTAAGATAACGCCACCACCTGCTCAAAAAGACACTCCCAAATTTCTCCCCTCTCCAGGACTCCTGGTGAGGGGGCAGGGGGTGAGGTTTTTATTTCTTCAACGACGACTCCCTGATAATCAACTCTGTTTCTAACTTTCTTGTTTCAAATTCGGTAACCGGTCGTTTACTTTCAATCATGTTGATTAAAAACTCAATGGCTGTTTGTCCTATTTCAAACGCAGGCTGGCGTACAACGGTGAGGGTTGGCGAGAACAAGTCGGCTAACTGGCTATTGGTAAAGCCGGTAAAACCCACTTCCTTTTTTTGTTTGTTTCTTTTCATTACGCTGTAACAAACTGTGGTTATGCGGTCGCCGGCGGTGAAAATTGCATCGGGCTTTATTTTGCTTTTAAACAAACTGTTTATGGCTTCTTCAATTTCGGTTACGATCATGCCGCCGTGCGGACAAAATTTTATGAGCGCCTCATTCACGGTTATTTTATGTTTTTCCAAAGCGGCTCTGTAACCTTCCAATCTTTCTTTTGTAATGGATAATTGCGGCGAAGAAGTGATGTGCGCAATTTTTTTATATCCCTGATATATCAAATGCTCCGTGGCATGAAAGGCACCGAGATAATTATTAGCCACAACTTTAAACGTTTCAATTTCGCTGGTAACCCTGTCAAAAAAAACAATGGGCAACCCTTTTTCGTGCAGTTCTTTTATGTGCGTTAAATCAATTGTTTCGCTCGATAGCGAAAGCAATAAACCATCCACTCCGCGGGAGGCAAGGTGCTGCACATTCACTTTTTCCCTTTCTGCGCTTTCGTGACTTTGTGTAATGATTACGTGGTAACCCCGGTTGTAGGCAATTGACTCAATGCCATTGATGGCCTGCGAAAAAAAATTGTTAGCTATTTCACTTACTACAATTCCAATTGATCTTGATCGTCGTTCCTTTAAACTCAAAGCAATGGGATTGGGGCGGTAGTTTATTTTTTCGGCAAACTCAAGTACCTGCTTTTTTGTTTCGCCGCTTATTTCGTAACTGCCCCGCAAGGCACGGCTTACCGTTGAAGTAGAAAGATTGAGGGCCCTTGCAATATCTTTTATGGTTGGTGAATCAAATTTCATGTAGCACGTTTCAGCATCGTTAGTTGATGCAGCTTCTAAAAATATTGAAAATTAAATTGCTTGTGTAATTGAATAAAAAGGGTTGAGTGCGGAACGAATGACTGGTGAGCGGTGAACCGGAAGTGCAGAACTCTACCACTCCGGAAAAGTACACTGCCCGCCATACCCCGGGGAAATTTTACTGCCAATCTCAGGTTTGCTCCTGCATTTAAATTTCACAGGCTTCCTTCAGGCAATCTTCCTCCCCGCATAGCCAGCACTTGTTCTTTTGTAAATGCTTCTGAAAAAATTTCTTTAAGTGGATGAAAGCATCGAAACAATTCGGCAATAAAATGCATTCGCTCTTTGATATTGGCCCAATCTGTTGCACCACTTGCTTGCAGGTCGCCCGGTGTAGGGTCATCGTAACAACAACTTAAGCAGCTCAGAATTTTTTAGTTCCTTTAAATCGTCATGATAAACCATCGATAGGTCTTTACCCAGGTGCAAGCGCTTGTCGGGAGGCATAGTCAACGTCATAAGATGTGCCGTTAACGCAATGCGCAGTTGCAATTGTATCTGCATCATCAGCTCTTCAGCAGTCCTGTGCAGTAAACCAGTAGTACCAAACAAGCGCTGAAAAAATAGGCGGAGCTTAGTAAGCAATCCGGAATTTCTAAAGAGGTCTGTTAGCAACTGATCTTTCATCTCGCTGGTGTTTACCACTGCAGCATTCAGGGCTTCGGCAATCTCAGGTTGCAGGCGGGTTTGTTCATGAAACCCAATTTGCAGATTGGCCAACAAACAGCACTCAGCTTTTTCTTTTGCATCTTTTTCAAAAAACGCCCGGTAGTAATTGCAAAAAGCCTGCTGTAAATATTCCTGTCCATCGGGTGGGCCGCCAGAACGCAGGCCTTCGCAGAAACGATCAATATTTTCCTGGGCGTATTCAACATCTTGAAAGCAGTGGTGAATAAAGCGGGCAAACTCGAAAGCAATTTCTTCAAACACTTTTTTATTACCGCGGCTAACGGCATCTGCGGCCCTTTTCGCTGCCCCATTTACTACTCTACCGACACTACATCGGCGTAAAAAATCAATTGTTTGTTTTGCCCCAAAATTTTTTGAAATGGAAACAGTCAGCAGCATTGCATCTTCAACACCCGACTGTTTTTTTATCAACGCTTCCAGTGTTCGCTGCAAGTCTTCGTTACGTATTGTTTGCCCGGCCTGTTTCGATGCCCACGTAGCGTACGAACACCAATTGGCAATTCCACCAGTGCGTCGGGCAAAAGCATGAGAGAGTTCGGAATAACATTGTGTAATCTGCAGGTTGCGTAAAATAGGATCGGTGAGTGTAGCAATCGTTTTTACCGCGGCTGTGGAAGGGACCACAATTGGGGTTAAATCAGAGACAGAAGTTCCGGAAACTGACATGGTTGGTAAAAGTTAAAACAAAATTAAGTTTATTGTTATATCCACTACTTTTCACGTGGTACTCATCCCTACGACACACTGCTGTAACACGCAGTTCGAAGGAATAGATGCCAACAAACTGAGACACAAAAACAACCCACACCGAACGCTCAACTCCCAAACAATTTCCACTCCCAACAATTGCAAACGTTATCGGTAACGATTGCGTAAATAAATCCTTTTTTATTGCTTGCTGCCACCAAATAACGGGTTACAATTGTTTACTGAATACAGAGAGACAACCTTCATCTTCCATCCCGGCATTGATGGTGCGTGTGTGAAGTGGTTGTTTCAGTTAGGCCCGATAACAAAAGTAGGCCCCACACAAAATTATTTGATAAACAACATTGCTATATGAAAAAGAGACTCCCGGTTTTATTACTCGCCATTTTTAGTTTCAGTTTGGCTTTTGGCCAAACCAATACAGTAACAGGCCGTGTATCCAAACAAAACTCTACCGAAGGAATACCCGGTGTGTCTCTGTTGGTGAAAGGAACAAAAACGGCAACATCTACAAATGAAACCGGCAACTTCACCATTGCGGCGCCGGCCGGTGCCACCCTGGTCTTTACCTCGGTTGGATATAAATTACAGGAAGTAGCAGTTGGCAACAAAACAATGATTGATGTTTCAATGGCCGAAGAAGCGGCTGCATTGAATGATGTTGTTGTAGTAGGATATGCGACGGTGCGCCGAAAAGATTTAACTGGCTCTGTTTCTTCAATTGGAGCAAAGCAATTAAAAGACATTCCACTCTCATCAGCCGCTGAAGCCTTACAAGGCAGGCTGGCCGGTGTATCGGTAATGGCCACCGAGGGAGCTCCAGGTGCCGAAATTGTTATTCGTGTACGCGGGGGAAGTTCCATTACGCAGGACAATAGCCCCCTGTACATTGTTGATGGGGTGCAGGTAGAAAATGCACTCAATGTGATCTCACCACAGGATATCGCATCCGTTGATGTTTTAAAAGATGCATCCACTACCGCCATTTATGGAGTACGCGGTGCCAACGGTGTAATGATCATCACCACAAAATCGGGACGCTCGGGTAAAACGCAGGTAAACTACAGTGGGAGTTTTGGCTGGCGGAAGTTGCCACAAACGCAAGATGTTTTGAGCCCTTACGATTTTGTTTTATGGCAGTACGAAAGAAGCCGCGGCTCTATTGCCGACAGCACCGATTTTGCCAGAACCTATGGCACCACCTGGGATACTTTGAGCAACTATAAAAACGTACCGGCTATCAATTGGCAGGAAGAAGTGTTTGGCCGAAAAGCAAAATATTCAAACCACAACGTAAGCATCAACGGGGGCGATCAAAATACCAGTTTCAATTTAAGCCTTACGGCAAATAACGAAGACGGTATTCAATTGCAATCGGGCTTCGATCGTAAAATTGCCGCGTTCAGACTGGATCATAAAATTTCAAACCGTTTAAAAACTGGAATTTCTCTTCGATACATTGATCAAGTAGTGAGAGGTTCCGGTACAACTAATGGCGGTACCCGCTCAACCAATCGCCTGCGCCACACCATCAATTACCGCCCCTTCGAATTACCCACAGCATCGGGTGGGATAGATGATTTTGATGAAGCCTATTTCCTTGCTTCTTCCGGCGCCACCAATCCGATACTACTTACAAACGCAGAATATAGAAGGCAACAATCAAAAGGTACTTACCTCTCGGGTTACTTAAGTTTCAACATTCTTAAAAATTTAGTGCTTCGGTCCACGTTTGGTTACAATGTAAACAATGCCCGCACCGATTTATTTTATTCAAAAATCACCGGCACCGCACGTCAATTCGCTACGCTGCCCGTAGCATCAATCAACGATTTAAATACTTCCACTTTCAATAACTCCAACACATTGCAATATACTTTGAACAACATCAAAGGGGCACACGATATAACGGTGTTGGTTGGACAGGAAATTTTAGACAACCGTTCAAAATCGAATTTTGTTGAAACCAGATATTTCCCCGCCGATATTTCTCCCGAAAAAGCGTTGGGCAACATGGGTCTTGGTTCAGTTCCGTCGGGTTCAACGGCAGCACAGCCATTACCTACTTCTTTTATTGATGTTCCTGCAAGGCTCTTTTCGGTGTTTGGCCGCGTAACTTATGCGTTTAATGATAAGTATTTGGCCACCTTCAATGTGCGGTCCGATCGTTCTTCGAAATTCGCTTCCGAAAACAATACAATCGTATCGCCTTCGGGTTCGGTAGCCTGGCGTATTTCAAAAGAAAAATTCATGCAAAATATTGGCTGGATCAGCGATGCAAAAATCCGGTATGGTTACGGTGCTTTGGGCAACAATCAAATTTCCAACCTGCTCTACCGCCAATTGTATAATGCCACGGGGCAGTATGCTCTCAATCACTCCATCGTTCCCGGTTTTTCACCCAATTCACTTTCTAATCCTGCATTGAAATGGGAGACGAACATCACGTCTAATTTTGGTGTTGACCTTGCTCTCTTTAATAATCGTATTCAGTTTACCACCGACATTTACCGCAACACAGCGAATGATCTTTTACTGGCAGTGCAAGTGCCACCAACTTTGGGCTATACCACACAGTTACAAAACATCGGTTCAACAATAAATAAAGGAATTGAGTTTCAAGTAAACGCGATACCGGTACAAAACAAAAACTTCACGTGGAACTCCAACTTCAATATTTCATTCAACCGCAACGAGGTAAAAAGCCTTGGTGGTGTAAGCCAGGTAACCCGCAACTCAGGCTGGCAGGGCAGCGACGGTGTTGATGATTATCTGGTAAAGGTGGGGGAACCTTTGGGTTTGATGTTTGGTTTTGTAACCGATGGTTTTTATAGGGTTGACGATTTCACCTACAACCCAACCACTGCCGCCTATACCATTAAACCAGGTATTCCTTTCAACGGAGTTTACGGCACACCACAGCCTGGCATGTTAAAATGGAAAGACCTTGATGGCGATGGAACCATTACCGCCGACAAAGACAGGCAGGTAATTGGAAATGCCAATCCAAATTTTATTGGTGGGTGGAATAACCAATTTACCTACAAGGGTTTTGATTTTAGTGTGTTTGTAAATTTTGTAGTAGGCAATGATATTTACAATGCCAACAAAATTGAATGGACTGATGGTGCTTTTGGTAATCTGAATATGCTCAACATAATGAAGAACCGGTGGACAAATATTAACGCATCAGGCCAAAGGGTAACTGATCCGGTGGCACTGGCCAAATTAAATGAAAATGCAACCATCTGGTCGCCGGTACGGGTGCAACGTTGGTGGCTGCATTCATGGGCGGTGGAAGATGGCTCGTACCTGCGTTTCAACAACATCACTGTTGGCTACACGCTACCCACATCGCTTACACAAAAAGCAAAAATTGCTTCGCTGCGCTTGTATGCCACGGTAAATAATTTGGGCACCATTACAAATTATTCGGGCTACGATCCCGATGTTACGGCACGGAGAAACGATCCGCTGACACCGGGTGTTGACTTTGCCGCATACCCGCGTTCAAGAAGTTATGTGTTTGGTGTAAATCTGACGTTCTAAATTTTAAATGATTGTTTGTATGAAAAATAAATTTCAAAAATATTTTGCCGCAACATCAATGATGGCGTTGCTGATATCACTCGCGGGTTGTAAAAAATTTACCGATGTTCAACCCGTATCGCTATACTCTATACCGCAGGCGTTCTCCGATGTATCCAACGCAACATCGGCTTTAATTGGAGTGTATGATGAGTTGCAGGGAGATAATGGCTACGGCATTCGCATCAGCATGTATTATCCTTACGATAGTGATGAAGGAATTGTAAGCGGCGGAATTGATAATGGCAGAAGGGGAGTGGGCCGTTACCAGTTGTTGTTGACCAACACCGAGATAAGCAATCCATTTCGGCAGTTGTACCGGGGAGTGGAAAAAGCAAACCTCGTTATAGAACAACTGCCTGCCATGCCGCAATACAACAGCGGAACCGATGCCGAGAAAAAAGAATTGCGCCGCTTGCATGGCGAAGCTTTAACGTTACGAGCACAATTCTATTTTGAACTTATTCGCAATTGGGGCGATGTGCCGGCACCCATGATTCCGGCTTACCAGCAAAAAGAACTGTTTGTTGGCAGAACCAACCGCGATTCTACTTACGATAAAATTTTAAACGACTTGGCCATTGCAAAAGACCTGTTGCCCTGGCGCAGCGAGGTGCCAAGAAACGAACGGATAACAAAAGGGGCCGCAAAAGCTTTGCGTGCAAAAATTGCCTTATTCCGTGGTGGGTATTCGCTGCGCGGCGAAGGACCTGGCTTAGGCACTATGCAGCGCAGCGCCGATTATTTAAAATATTACACCATTGCCCGTGATGAATGCAACGACATCATTACTAAAGGAACCGAACATACACTTAATGCAAATTTCGAAACCCTGTGGCGTAATACCACTTCATTTATCTATGACAACGAAGTAATTTTTGAGGTAGGTGCCGGTGGTGGTAATGGCAATAGCGATAGCCGCATGGGTAACTACGATGGACCCAACCTTGCCAACACTTCCCGGTATGGTGCCGGTGGCGGTGGCATTGTAATGCTGCCAAATTATTATTACTCGTTCGATTCGATTGATACCCGACGTGATGTTACCATTACCCATTACGCCGTTAGTTCTTCCACGCCTGCATTGTACAATACTAAATCGCAACGCCGCCTGGGCGAGCTCAATACCGGTAAATATCGGCGCGACTGGCGGGTGCCGCTGCTACCCGGCACTGTTTTAAATGTTGGGTACAATTGGATCATGATCCGGTACGCCGATGTGCTGCTCATGTTTGCTGAAGCCGACAATGAAATAAATGGTGCACCGTCGGGCAATGCAATTACCGCCTTTGAGCTGGTACGAAAAAGAGGCTACCGTGGAAATGCTGCTGCCATTGGCGTAACACCAACCGATAAAGCAGGTTTTTTTAATGCCATTGTAAACGAACGTTACTTAGAGTTTGGTCATGAAGGCATCAGAAAATTTGATTTGATTCGCTGGAATTTATTGGACGCAAAACTGGCCGAAGCAAGAGTAAAGATTACACAGATTAGAGATAGAGTGGCGCCATACACCAACGTGCCGCAGTATGTTTACTGGAGAAATGTTGGCGAGGAAATTCAATATTTTGCCGGCACCAATATGGCCTCAAACGCACAGCCTTTTAACCGGCCTACACAAGTTCCATCGCCAACCACAGGGTGGACAAGAACCGACTGGGCCCAACATCTTACAGGTAATTTAATTGATGGCATGCCGCTGCACCAGGGCATAGCACGTTTTTTTGTTCCCGGCAAAAGCGAGTTGTTTCCGTTCGACCAGGCAACCATTGATTCATACCAGGGCAGGCTGAAACAAAACCCGGGGTACTGATATTGAAGAACTATATCAACTCCTCAATATCTGGTATTGAGGGACAGTAAAAAACTAACGAAAGCTGTTTTAAACCTTAGTAGAAAAGTAACCCTCACAAAGCCTCGCGACCTTATTACCTTATTGGTCAATCGTGTACCGCATGAATAAGGTAATAAGGTTCGGTTCAAAAGAGGCTGCATCTCTACTAAGGTTTGTTGCTCTTAGAACTTTACTGATTGCACCACAGAACCAGTGCTATGAAAAATTGCTGTTCGGTTGTTATCGCGACTGTAATTTGTTTTGGATTAAATGGCTGAAAAAAAAAGTTTTGACATCGCATCTAATTGTTTTCCCCAACCATGAAAAGAATTTTTTTATTCGCTCTCTTTATTTATTCAACCGCATTTGGTTGTGCTCAAACAAAAACTGTTGCTCTTGCTACAACAACGCCGCCATCAACTGAAGCAATTGCCTTTCCCACCGCTGAAGGTTTTGGTAAATACACAACCGGTGGCCGTGGCGGAAAAATTTTTATCGTTTCTAATTTAAATGATGCAGGTGAGGGGAGTTTTAGAAATGCAGTTGAAGCAAAAGGCAAACGGATTGTTGTGTTTGCGGTATCGGGCACCATTCATTTGCAAACAAAACTCGTTATAAAGGGCGATGTTACAATTGCCGGACAAACGTCTCCGGGCGATGGAATTTGTTTGGCAGATCAACCGGTTTCATTGGGCGGTAACAATATCATAGTTCGTTATTTGCGGTTTCGCATGGGCGACAAATTTCAAAAAGGCGGAATGGTTGATGGCAACGGTGCCGATGATGCTTTTAGTGCCAGCAAACGAAATAACATCATCATTGATCATTGCAGTATGAGCTGGAGTACCGACGAGGTTTTTAGTGTTTATGGCGGCGACAGCACAACGCTTCAGTGGAATATTATTTCGGAGCCACTCAACTACTCGTACCATTTTGAAACCGGCGATAAAGACTATGAACATCACGGATACGGGGGCATTTGGGGCGGCAGCCATTTATCGGCCCATCACAATTTGTTTGCGCATTGTGTTAGTCGTAACCCACGGTTTAATGGCACACGACTTGGCGCTGATAACGAGTTTGTAGATTATGCAAACAATGTTATTTACAACTGGGGTGGCAATACCGTTTATGGCGGCGAGGGTGGCAAATATAATGTGGTGAACAATTATTACAAACCTGGCCCGTCAACAAACAAAAATGTACTGGCAAGAATTGTTAACCCAACAAAAAATGAAACGGTAGGTTTCGGAAAATTTTTCGTGAACGGTAATTATGTTGATGGCTCACCCGAAGCAACAAAGAATAACGCACTGGGTATCGTGGTTTCCAATGCATCGGATGAGGAAAAAAAGAACACGGTTGTCGCCAATTCTTTTACCACAGTACCCATTCAATTGCAATCAGCAACGGAGGCTTATGAGGCAGTATTACAATACGCCGGTGCCAGCTTTTCGAGGGACACTTTGGATCAGCGCATAATTGCCAATGTAAAAAACAGAACCGGAAAAATAATTGATGTGCAGGGTGGCTTCCCTCATGGCACTGGTTATGACGAAACGGTAAATGCCTGGCCTGCGTTACAAAACAAAGTTGCGCCAAAAGACGGCGACCAAGATGGCATGCCCGACGAATGGGAAACTAAAAATGGCTTGAATAGTAGCAATCCCGCTGATGCGGCACAAATAAAACTTCACCCGTTTTACACGAACATAGAAGTGTATCTTAACAGCATTACCCGCTAAACCTTTAAAACAATTTACAATGAAACGCAGGTCATTTATCCGAAACACATCGTTGGCTTCCGCCGGCATTCTTATGGCGCAAACACCTCTGCAAAGCCTTGCCGCACCCGCTGCCAAAAAACGTGTTGCATTGGTGGGTACCGGCTCAAGAGGCACCGGTTTCTGGGGTAAAAATGTGAACGATAATTTTGGCGACATTCTTGAGTTTGTTGGCCTCTGCGATAAAAATCCGGGCCGGGTTGAATATGCAAAAACGCGGATGAAAGTGGCCTGCCCAACCTTCACCGATTTTGACAAAATGATGAAGGAAACAAAACCCGAAGTGGTTATTGTAACCACTATGGATTCAACGCACGATCAGTTTATCATTCGTGCGATGGAATTGGGTGCCGATGTTATTACTGAAAAACCAATGACCACCGACGAGGTAAAATGCAAAAACATACTCGCTGCCGAAAAACGCACCGGCAAAAAAGTGACCGTAGCATTTAATTACCGGCACGGGCCGCACATGATGAAGGTGAAAGAATTGTTGACGACTAACCGTGTAGGAAAAATTACTTCGGTTGATTTTCATTGGATGCTCAATGTGCATCATGGTGCCGATTATTTTAGAAGATGGCATGGGCAGGTTGCCAAAGGCGGTTCATTATGGGTACACAAAGCCACGCACCATTTCGATTTGCTTAACTGGTGGCTCAACTCCGAGCCGGTTGAAGTAAGCGCTTATGGCAGTTTGGAACACTATGGTAAAAACAATTCTTTCCGTGGTGTGAAATGTCGCGGTTGCGAGCATAAGTCCATATGCAAATTCCACATTGACATTACAAAGGACGAATCAATGAATGCGCTGTACGTAAAAAATGAACACCACGATGGTTACCTGCGTGATGGTTGTGTATGGCGAAACGAAATTGATATTTGGGATAAGATGTCGGCGCAGATAAAATACGCTAACGGCGTTACTGTAAATTATTCTCTTACCACTTACTCGCCATACGAAGGCTGGAAGATTGCATTTAATGGTATGAATGGCCGGATAGAAACATGGCAGGACATTCCCTACCTCGAGCAAAAAGTTACCGACCAGGAGCAACGCCACGCGGTTGAAATGTCGCAAAATAAAGATGTGGTGCCAAATGAGTTTCAGGAAATAATGGTGATGGAGAATTTTGCGAAGAAGCATGAAATTATCAAGGTGCCATTGTACAAGGGCGGCCATGGCGGTGGCGATAACCGTATGCACCACCGCATTTTCAGAGATAATAATGATAACCCCTATAACATTTTGGCTGGTACAAGAGATGGTGCCATGTCAATAATGATTGGCATTGCCGCAAGAAAAAGTATTGCCCTGGGCCGCCCGGTAAAAGTTAGTGAACTAACCGACCTGGTGCCGCTGGCAGTGAGGCATAAGGTGTAGGGAAGATTAGCTGGTGCTTGCAAGCTCAAGGTCAAAAGTTGAAAGTTCAAAAACCTAAGGCCTTGGACGGGAGTTCAAAATTGAATTTGAAATTTCAAATGGATTAGGATGTTGATTTTATTTTAGTGTGAATGTCGGTTATGGATAGTATATGGCGATGGTTTGTGCTGTCGTTTGCAACCTTAGTAGAAAACCAAAAGCCTTTACACCAAACCTTATTACCTTATTAATTTCTTTCGCGGCTGGTCAATAAGGTAATAAGGTTTGATAAGCTTGAGTGCTGGGTTTTCTACTAAGGTTTAGTACCGCTTCCATTTACTTTTAGAGAGCACAACAGCTATTGGGAGCGAAGCACCATTTTAAACTTAGTTGTTTTTTTACCGGATACACAACTGTACCCCAATTGCCAACACAATTATCACCGTGGCTCAGTAGCACAGCAGCACATTAATGTATGAAGCAACTTTCCCTACTCAGATTTCTTTCATTTTTTCATGCACCAAAAAATACAATAACGGTGTGGCTTATTGGCGATTCAACGATGTCGGTAAAAGAAAAAAACGCCTGGCCCGAAACCGGCTGGGGCATGCCCTTCGCCAATTTTTTTGATTCGACAGTTACAGTGAAAAATTTAGCAAGAAACGGAAGGAGTACCCGCACATTCCGCGAGGAAGGATTGTGGAAACCGGTAGCCGCTGGCATGAAAAGCGGCGATTATGTTTTTATTCAGTTTGGTCATAACGATGAAGTGCCAACGAAAAAATCGGCTACTACACCAACCGAGTTTACTGCTAACCTCACCAACTACATTGCGGAAGTAAAAGCCAAAAATGCTATTCCGGTGTTATTGTCGCCTGCTGCCCGGCGTAAATTCGATTCCACTTCGGCTGTACTCCAAAACACACACCTTAAATATGCAAATCTTACCCGTGCGGTAGCCAAAGCAACCGAAGTGATTTTTATTGATGTTGATGAAATAAGCCGCGCCATGTTGCAGCAACTTGGGCCGGTAACTTCTAAACTTCTGTTTAATCATTTAGAGGTGGGCGAGCATCCCAATTATCCCAACGGTGTAAATGACGATACGCATTTCAGTGAATTAGGTGCCAGGAAAATTGCTTGTATGGTTTTGCAGGAAATCAGGAATTCAAAAATTGAATTGGCCGAAAGAATTTATCAGCCACCCACAAAAAATTAATTTTTTTTCATGAACAGAAAATTATTGGCTCTTATTGCCATCAGCATTACAGCGTTTTCTTTTCCAACAAATGAAAAAATTACGGTTTACCTCATTGGCGATTCTACCATGTGTAACTATGAACCAAACAGGGCACCACTCACCGGTTGGGGCATGCCGTTTGCCAGTTTTTTTGATTCAACAGTTAGTATTGACAACAGAGCAAGAGGCGGTAGAAGCACAAGAACATTTATCGCTGAAAATCGCTGGCAACCCATTGCTATCGATTTAAAAGAAGGCGATTACCTGTTCATTCAATTTGGACATAACGACGAAGCCAGGGAAGAAAAATACAAAGACCGATACACCCCTGTACCCGATTACAAAAAAAATTTACTGAGGTTTATTACAGAGGCAAGAGAAAAAAAAGCTGTACCGGTATTAATTACACCCGTGAGCCGCCTGCGATTTAAAGATGGTGTTGCACAGGAAACGCATACCGGTTACACCAAAGCAATGTTCGAAGTGGCGCAAAGCAACGCGGTAGTATTAATTGACCTGGATACAAAAAGCCGCGAGTTGTATCAGCAATTAGGTCCCGATGCCGCCAAACTATTGTTCATGCAGTTAGAACCGGGTGAACATCCCGCTTATCCTGAAGGACAAAAAGACAACACCCATTTTAATGAATACGGCGCAAGAAGAATTGCGCAGTTGGTATTGGCATCTGTAAAAGAACAACTGCCCCAACTGGCAGAAAAAACTGTACAACGGGTTGCGAAGCATTGAGATTGTGTGGAAACAAATGCAGCCCTCAGATAAAAAATGAACCATGAAAAAAGAATTTTTTTTTGCAAAAATCATCTTGCTCATTTCTTTTCTTTTTTCAATTACAACATCGGCGCAAACAACTAAAGGCATCACCGGCGTTCCCGATTCCTCTTACTCCAACTACAACGCCTACATCAGCACCAAAAAAACGCATCCACAAATAAAAATGGTGGAGGAAGTTCATTCATCTGCTGTAACAGAAACCAAAAACATTACCTACTGTTCAATAGGCCAGCGCAAACTTTTGCTTGATGTTTTTTCTCCTTCAAAAAAATCAAAACAAAAAAGTGCCGCCATTATTATCATTCACGGTGGTGGCTGGCGCACCGGTAATAAAACCCAACATCATGCAATGGCACAAAGCTTGGCTGCATTGGGTTATGTATGTTTTACACCGGAATATCGTTTGTCAACCGAGGCGTTATTTCCTGCTGCCGTTTATGATATTAAATCGGTGATAAGATGGGTGCATGCAAATGCCAAACAATACAACATTGATACAACAAAAATTGCCGTTGCGGGTTTTTCGGCCGGTGGACAATTAGCGGCACTCATTGGCGCATCAATGGGAGTGGCAGCATTAGAAGGCAACGATTGCAACAATAAATATTCGGGAACAGTAAATGCAGTTATTGATATGGATGGCATACTTGCATTTGTTCACCCCGAGTCGGGCGAAGGCGATGACAGCAAACGAACTTCGGCAGCAACCCACTGGTTTGGTTATTCAAAAAAAGACAGCGTTCAGTTATGGAATGCAGCGTCGGCGTTAACATACGTTGATGCAAACACACCTCCAACTTTATTCATCAATAGCAGTGTAGCACGTATGCACGCGGGTCGCACCGATTTTATAAAAGTGTTGGACAGCCATGGCATTTTTTCCCAGATACAAACATTTGACGATGCCCCTCATTCTTTTCCATTATTTCATCCATGGTTTGAGCCAACGATAAAATACATGGACGAATTTTTGAAAAAAGTGTTTTCAAAAGAGCGTAAAGCGAAACAAGTCCAAAATAAAAAAATAGTAGTTGCTTCTGATGGAAGCGGGGATTATAAAACTGTTCAGCAAGCATTAAACGCCGTGCCTTATAACAATAAAAACCCCGTAACCATCTTTATTAAAAACGGGATGTACACCGAAAAACTTTTTCTTGATTCCACTAAAAACTTTGTTAGCATCATTGGCGAAAATGTTTTCAATACCATTTTAACCTACAACGATCATACAGGAAAACTATCGCCGAAAGGCGATACCATCAACACAAGAACATCGTGGAGTTTTAAAATACTGGCAGATGATTTTAAAGCAGAGAATATCACATTCCAAAACGATGCTGGTTTTACTGCGGGGCAGGCCGTAGCTGTGGAATCAGATGGTGACAGAGCCAGTTTTAAAAACTGCCGCTTCATGGGCGACCAGGATGTGTTGTTTACGAATAGCGATAACAGTCGGCAGTATTTTGAAAACTGTTACATTGAAGGCACCACCGATTTTATTTTTGGGTCGGCAACGGTTTGGTTTCAGCAATGCCATATCCACAGCAAAAAAAATTCGCACATCACGGCGGCATCTACACCCAAAGAAAAAAAATACGGTTACATTTTTTATAACTCCGTGCTCACCGGCGATAGCAGTTTGCACAACGTCTCTTTGGGCAGGCCGTGGCGGCCATTTGCCCATGTGGCTTACCTGTATTGTTATATTGGTGAACATATAAAAGCCGAAGGCTGGAGCAACTGGAACAACACCGATAATTATTTAACTACAAGGTATAGCGAGTATAAAAATTTCGGGCCTTCGTCAAACATAAGCACAAGAGTGAAATGGGCTACTCAACTCAGTGATGATGCAGCTGCGCAATACACCATCAAAGAAGTTTTTGGTAATTGGAACCCACAAAATAAAATGGAATGACAAAATTGCTTCTCGCATTTTATTTGCTGGTACCGGCAACCGTACCTGCTCAACAAACAAATTATGTTTCAAAAGTGTGGGTAGCTGATAATGGCGATGGAACATACAAAAATCCTATTCTTCATGCCGACTACAGCGATCCTGATGTCATACGTGTTGGCAATGATTATTACATGACGTCATCGTCGTTCGAAGACATACCCGGCCTGCCCATTTTACATTCAAAAGATTTGGTGAACTGGAAACTAATCGGCCATGCGTTAAAACAACAAATACCAAAAGAGCATTTCTCTATTCCCCGGCATGGCGAAGGTGTTTGGGCACCAGCCATCCGTTTTTACAAAGGTGAATTTTACATCTATTATCCCGATCCTGATTTTGGAATTTATCTTACAAAAGCAAAAAATGCAGCAGGGCCCTGGAGCCAACCTGTATTGGTAGAAGGTGGCAAAGGATTGATTGATCCCTGCCCGTTGTGGGATGATAACGGAAAAATTTATTTGGTGCATGCCTACGCCGGCAGCCGCGCCGGAATTAAAAGCGTTATTGTAGTAAAAAAATTAAATGCCGATGGCACAAAAGTTAATGACGATGGGGTGTTGGTTTATGACGGTCATGATATTGACCCAACAATTGAAGGCCCGAAGTTTTATAAACGCAACGGTTACTACTACATCTTTGCACCGGCCGGTGGTGTAGCTACCGGTTGGCAAACCGTGTTGCGATCAAAAAATGTTTATGGTCCCTATGAAAGAAAAGTAGTTATGGATGAAGGCGCCTCAAAAATAAATGGACCGCACCAGGGTGCCTGGGTAACTACACAAACAGGTGAAGACTGGTTTCTGCACTTTCAGGATAAAAAAGCATATGGCAGGGTAGTGCATTTGCAACCAATGAAATGGGTGAATGACTGGCCTGTGATTGGTGTTGATGAAAATAAAGATGGCAAAGGCGAACCGGTGTCGAAATACAAAAAACCAAACGTTGGCAAAATCCATCCAATACAAACCCCTCCAGAAACAGATGAATTTAATGGCAGCAATTTAGGTTTGCAATGGCAGTGGATGGCCAATCCAAAATCAACATGGGCTTTCAACTTTCCATCGAATGGAGTGCTGCGTTTGTTCTCCGAAAAAGTAACCGACAGCACACAAAATTTATGGAATGCGCCAAATGTTTTGCTGCAAAAATTTCCGGCCGAAGAGTTTATGGCTACTACCAAAATAACTTTCAAACCAAATACAAAACTCACCGACGAAAAAACAGGATTAGTGGTGATGGGTTACAGCTATGCAAGTGTAGCCTTAAAAAGCAAAGCCGATGGAATTTATTTGGTGTACACTGTTTGTAAAAACGCGGAAAATAAAAACACCGAAGTTGAAACAGTGGTACAAAAAATTTCGGGCAACTCCATTTTTCTTCGGGTAAAAATTACAAAAGGTGGCAAATGTAATTTTAGTTATAGTGAAGTGAATTCATTCACCGCAGGAACGAAAACAAATCAAACCTTTATACCAGTTGGCGAAGAGTTTACTTCCGAAACAGGCAGGTGGAAAGGAGCGAAGCTTGGTTTATTTTGCACCAGGCAGGTGCCCACAAATGATGCGGGATACGCCGACGTAGATTGGTTTAGAGTGGAGGCGGTTGAATGAGTGCGTACAGAAACAAAAACATTTTCATCACTAACAAATTAAAACATGCAGCCAATAAACACAGCATTGCTTTCTTATGGCATGTCGGGTAAATTATTTCACGGGCCGTTTTTACAAGTACACAAAGGCTTCGAGTTTTATGCCTGCTGGCAACGATCAAAAAATGATGTTCATGAAAAATACCCCTCGGTAAAAATTTACCGCAGCATTGAAGAATTGCTTGCCGATGAAGCCATTGAACTGGTAATTGTAAACACGCCGAGCTTCACCCATTTTCAATATGCGAAACCAGCGTTGCTCGCAGGCAAAAACGTGGTAGTTGAAAAACCCTTTACTGCAACTGCTGCAGAAGCAAAGGAGTTGATTGAACTGGCGGCAGAAAAAAAGCTGATGTTATCGGTTTATCAAAACCGCCGCTACGACAGTGATTACCTTACCGTAAAAAAAATAATTAATGAAGATTGGTTAGGCGATATTGTTGAAGCCGAATTTCACTACGACAGATTTAAAGAAGTAATTACCCCACTGCCATTAAAAGAGCAGGCAAATGCGGCCGCGGGTGTATTGTATGATTTAGGCTCGCACATAATTGACCAGGCATTGCAATTATTTGGTTTGCCTCAAAGCGTTTTTGGCGATGTAAGAATTGCCCGCAAACTCTCGATGATTGATGATTACTACGAAGTGCTTTTGTATTATCCTGACAAACGTGTGCGCCTCCGCAGCAGTTACCTGGTGCGTGAACACTTGCCGGCTTATATACTTCACGGTACAAAAGGCAGTTTTATAAAAGCAAAAACCGATGTGCAGGAGCAATGCCTGTTAAATGGTCAGCTACCCAATACCGAAAATTGGGGTGTTGAGCCACCCACGGAAAAAGGCTTGTTACACACAAAAAGAAACGGCGAAATAATTAAGCAACAGGTTGAATCGCTACCCGGCAATTACATGAATTATTATGAAGGGCTCTACCAGGCCATTCGAAACAACCAGCCACCACCTGTTGCGGCTGCCGATGCGCGGAATGTTATACGTGTGATTGAAGCGGCCATGCAAAGCAGTAAGCAACAGAAAGTCATATCCTTCGACCACCATCTTTGACAGGATAGAGCAGGACGATTGCGGAATGCAATAAAAATATTTTAGAGAAGTAAATGCTTGCGATGGTTGATTATTCAATCTTTCAACAGGCTGCACAAAATCAGGCACTGGAATGGAAGCTCAAAATTCAATCTCAGAAAAAATTTCAGGTCAAGAACTATTTCATCCCGGCGCTGCCGGTTCAATGATAAAGTTTCTCATGTAAGCAATCGTTAGAGAAAAGGCAGGGAATTAAGTACCTGTCTTTTTCTTTTGTCGCGAAGCAAAACTCTTTTCAATTCCACAACCAGTTTGCCGCTAAGTCAGATCGTAGTGCAAATGCCGGAAAGTTCTTAAATCACAAAATTCCAAATGAAGTTTTTGCCGTAATTGCCCCAGTTTTTCAACACGCCAATTAATTCTTTCAGCATTAAAGCCCGGTTTACTTTTTTGCCCTTTGTTTCCGGTTTTACTTTGCTTAAATCAAACCCATTCACTTCTACTTTCGTGGCAAACCATGTGGTGTGTATACGGGGCATGCCCAAACCTAGAATCATTCCGGGTAAACCGTTGGCAGTTTCGGGGCCACCGCTAATCAAAATTTCATCTGTGTAAAAAGCAAACACGGTAATGGAATCATCAATCAATCCTATGGCCTTACGGCAATCATAGCCCGCAATCGTCCTGGTATCGGATGTGAGTTTCCATTTAATCTTCAGCATGCTGTCCTGCACCAGGAAAGTTTCTTCAAAAATTGGTTTTTGTATTGTTGAACTATTGTTTCGATAGTCGTTGTACACTACGTTTTTATCAGCAATGTTTCTGCTCCATGCCTGGGGGTCAACCGGTGTTTCCCTACCTGGTTTGTAAATTGAGCGGGTGGTATCGCCAATAAAATCGAAATACAAAACCGTACTCACGGGCATACGATCCTTAAATCTTTCGTACCACTCAGGGTCAGTATCCTTAAACAACTGGCGTTGATATACTGTTCTTTCAAATTCAATTTTTACACTGCTGTGAAATGTTTGCGCATTGCAAAGTGACGCAACGCAAAATAAGACTGCGAGAAAAAAAGATCTGTTCATAAAGTTGCTGTTTTTGTCGTTGGTCATCTTCGTTTGTGTGATGATGTTTTTCTTGCCTCCCGCCTTTTGTCTTATGTCTTCAGTCTTGTGTCTTCAATCTCCTACTTAACTCCACCCGGCATTTTATTAAAACTCCATTCAAACTTCAACATCACATACCTGCTCAGGCGTTGATAGGTTTCCTCTGTTACTCTTTCGCTGCTGATATTGCGTTGGAAGCCCTTGTTGCGGTCTAAAATATCATTGGCGAACAAGACGAACTTGCCCGATTTATTTTTAAAAACTTTTTTCGAAATATCGGCACGCCAGAAAATGATATTTGGGTTGGTGTCGAAAATATCTATACGTTGGCGCAGATTAAATTCCGCCGTTGTATTTAGCTCAATTTTTCCAGGCAATACCAGGAATAGTTCCGCCTCGCCTCCATAACTGAAGTAGTTATTATTCAGTGCTTCATTCAATGATGATTTTGAAAAATTATATCCGCCCATTGGTGCCAGGTTAAATCTAAATTTTTCCGCCACGTCGTACCGCATGCCGTAACTGAGTTCAAGGTCGTAGTAGTTGTTTTCATTCAGCAGTCCATTTACAAACGCCGCGTTGCGGCCCCCGTTCGCCTGCAGCCTAACATAATTGTTTATCTTTTTTTCACCCTGCCCTTTATTCCAATCGCCGTAAAAAAACCAACGGTAGTTGCCGTCAACATTTACAGGTGTATAGGTTCTTCGGCCCGTATTAGCATCAAATGTGCTTTTTTGAGAGATGGCATTTTCGGTAATGTCAATACCTGCCTGTGCCCAAATACCTCTTGCTTTTAAAACTTTGTAACTGTTGTAGCGCAATGAAATGTTGTGTGTAAAACCAACTTTCAAATCGGGATTGCCAATGTAAATATTCAACGGGTCGTTGTTATCTCTTAACGGTTGTAGTTGGTTGATAGTTGGTTGTCGTGTATTACCACGGTAGTTGAGGCCGATACCGGTTTGTGGTTTAAGGGCATAATTAAATGAGGCCTGCGGAATAATATTTCTGAACCTGTACACGGATGTTGTGTTCAAGTCAAGATTTTGCAAATTCAGTTTTATTGAAGAGAAGCCCGAACCAAATGCAGCTCTTATTTTTTTATAATCGTACCGGCTAAAAATGGTAGCCCCATGAGAGGTAGCACCCAGATCAAAATTATTGGAAAACACAGGGTTGAAAATTTCGTATTTGCCCGTCGACGATTTTTCAAAGGTGTTCTTTTTTGAAATTGAATTGTTCTGGTTGTAACTGTACTCAGCTATCATCCGCCATTTTGTTCCGAGCGGCTCACTAAAAGTAATTTTACCACCAATGGTAGTGGATGAGCCATCAAAAAGTTTTTGCTGATCTAACAAGGCCGAGGAATCAATTATACCACCTTTGTAAAAATCAATATCGGAATACAACAGGCCATCCTGTTTGTCCTCGATGTAACCATAGCGCAAAGTGGTTAACAGCATGCGGTTCTTCTTGCTAAAAAGTTGTTTGTACTGAAGCTGGTTGTTGGCCTGCAAGTTGGTTGCGCTGTTGCTGTTGTTTCTTTCACTTACCGTTCTTCTGTCGTTTTGCGGATTACTTATTTCTTCAAAACTGTTGTTTAGCGATTCAGTTGTTTTATACGTTAACGCGGATATTAACTTGAACGATGTAAGTGAGTCGAGCTTCCATTCATATTTTCCATTACCTGCGTGTTGCTGGTTGAGGCCATACGACACGCTGCGGCTTGTAGTGGAAAAAAAGTTGTTGGGGATAATACTCTGCGTAAGCCTGTTGGTAATATTATTTGTAAGCAAGCGGTTAAAACGATACGAGCCGCTCACGTTTTGTTTGTCTTCATTCCATTTGTTTATGTACAACATTCCGGCCGTGTAAGCATTTGGCAGGCCACGCAAACTCCAGTCATCAAATTCATCGGAGCTGCCAAAACTAAAATAGTAACCACTCAGCTCATCGTACTCAAAATCATTTTCCATTCCTAATTTTCTTCTATCCTCCCAGTTTAAACTACCGGTGCTTGTATTGCTTTTGGTACCATACACCGAAAACTTTTTTTTGCCCTTGAAGTTGTTGTATAAAAGTCTTGCGTCGACAAGTTTATCAAAGTCGCTTCCTGCTTCGGCCTTGCCAAACGAACCTTTTTTACTTTCCTCCTTAAGTTTTATGTTCACTGTTTTGCCTTCACTACCCGTGCTGATGCCGGTCAAATCTTGCTGTTCCGTCTTGTTGTCAAACACCTGTACTTTATCAACCGCCTTTGCGCCCAAATTTTTGGTAGCCATGGTTGGATCATCACCAAAAAATTCTTCACCATCAACCAAAACTTTTTGTACCCTTTGTCCCTGGGCGGTAATTTGTCCTTTACTATTTACCTGGAAGCCCGGCAATTTTTTTAATAGTTCCTCTACTGTTGCACCATCCCGAACTTTAAAACTATCAGCCACAAACTCTGTCGTGTCTCCCTTAATGCGAACGGCGCCAGCACTCTTGATAACCACTGCGTCAAGCAACTTTGCTTTTTCGGTCAGTGCAACTATGCCCATGTCATTATCATTTTCTTTTACTTCAATTTCATCTGAGAGGTCGGCAAAATTTGGATAAGTTACCAGCATCGTGTATTTACCGGGATTAATGCTGTTAAATACAAAAGCCCCAAGGTTGTTGGAGCGGGTAAAACGATAGAGTGTTGAATCATTTTTTTGTAGCAGGGAAATAACGGCGAGTGCGACGTTTTTCTTGCCCGATGTATCTCGCACTGTACCACGAAGGATACTTTGCGCCGAAACGAATTGCGCAAAGCACATGATCATAAGGCAGGCAAAGAGTTTTCTCATCGTTGGTTTGTTGGTTGGGTTAGTTAAGCACTCACAATATTAAAATAGTAAATTAATTAGCAGATGTTAACTTTACCATAAAGCATTAATTGCAGAAAATGCACGAACAAGAATCTTCATCATCACAACATAAAAAGCAATCTTCATCCGATAAGGCGAATGAACTGCCGGCACCTTCAGAGCGTTATGAGGACGCAAATTTTATTGACACCTCGCAGAGTGTATGGAACTATTCCATTTTATTTGATGATGACGTTGCTTACTTCGGTGCCGGCTCGCACTACAGCCTCTATAAAAAATTCGGCTCAAAAAAAATTACCGTGCTTGGCCGCGAGGGTTTTCATTTTTGTGTGTGGGCGCCTAACGCCACTTACGTTTCTGTAATTGGCAATTTTAATAAGTGGAAAAAAGAGAATCACCCCCTGCAACCGCGATGGGATAAAAGTGGCATTTGGGAAGGATTTATTCCCGGGCTGCAGCAGGGCGAAATGTACAAATACCACATCAACGGTTTTAATGGTATAGTAACGGAAAAGGCCGATCCATTTGCCAACCATGCTGAATTAAAACCCGCAACATCATCCATAACCTGGCATTTAAATTACCAATGGAAAGATGCCAAATGGATGAAAGGCCGTGCAAAACACAATGCGCTTGATGCGCCTTGGAGTGTTTACGAAGTGCACCTTGCCAGTTGGATGCGACCCGACCCAACCAATGAAGAAAGTTACAACAGCTACAGACAAATGGCCACGCTGTTAGTACCCTACGTAAAAGAAATGGGTTTTACACACGTGGAGTTAATGCCGGTTTCGGAACATCCTTTTGATGGAAGCTGGGGATACCAATGCACTGGTTTTTTTGCGCCAACATCAAGGTTTGGTACCCCTGAAGATTTTATGTTTTTGGTTGATACATTTCATGAAGCAGGCATTGGTGTTATTTTAGATTGGGTGCCCTCGCATTTTCCATACGACGCACACGGCCTCTTTATGTTCGACGGTACACATACTTACGAGTATGCCGACATGCGCAAAGGTTTTCACCCCGACTGGAACTCGTACATTTTTAATTACAAACGCGGCGAAGTAAAATCTTTTTTAATCAGCAGTGCACGATTTTGGTTTGATGTCTTTCATATTGATGGTATCAGGGTTGACGCTGTTTCATCCATGCTGAAATTAAATTACAGCCGCAACGAAGGTGAGTGGGAACCCAATGAATTTGGTGGCAACGGAAATTTAGAAGCTATTGCTTTTATCAAAGATTTAAACGAAACCATCTACCGCGATTTTCCAGATGTGCAAACCATTGCCGAGGAAGCAACCGACTGGCCCGGTGTTTCGAAACCAACATTTGGGGGCGGCCTGGGGTTTGGAATGAAATGGATGATGGGCTGGATGCACGACACACTGAATTATTTCAAAATTGACCCACTGTTTCGAAAAGATCACCAGGACAAGTTTACATTCAGCATGATGTATTTTTTCGATGAAAACTTTATGCTGCCGCTGAGCCATGATGAGGTGGTACATGGCAAAAGCCCAATGTTATACAAAATGCCGGGCGATGAGTGGCAGAAGTTTGCCAACCTGCGCATTATGTACACCTATATGTGGACGCACCCCGGCGCAAGGCTTTTATTTATGGGGAACGAATTTGGACAAACCACTGAATGGAACTACGAAGGAGAATTAGACTGGCACTTGCTCCAATTTGAACTGCACAAAAATTTACAAACCTGCGTAAAAGATTTGAATCATTTACTCACCTCGGAACATGCTTTATACAGCCACCAGTTTCACACCGACGGATTTGACTGGGTTCATTTAAATCACCGGCAGGAAAGTATAATTGTGTACCGGCGCAAGGGAAAGAAAAAATCCGACGACCTTTTAATTGTGATTAACATGACGCCGGTGGTGCGACATAATTGGGTTATTGAACTGGAAGGTAAAATGTACACCAAGGAAATATTTAATTCAGACGCCGTAAAATATGGTGGTAGTGGCCACGTTTATAACCCCGATATCATCACCGAGTTTACCGACAAAACAGAAACCAAATTTTTATTGAAGGTGCAATTGCCCGCACTTGCAGCGATTGTTTTAAAATAAAAACCCTTACCGAATGGCAAAAAAAATTTGTCGAATTTAACTTTCGTTCAGTGACATAAATTTTTATCTTGTACCGGTAAAGCTAAAATTCATCCTATGTTTAAATCCCTCCTGCTTGGTATCTGCATTGCATTTGCGTCTTCCGCTTTTTCTCAGTCTGATAGTTCCGCTTTCTTTTTGAATAAAGGTCTTGATGAAAAAGACCGCGGCCGCCGGGCCGAATCATTAAAACATTTTGAAAAGGCATACCAGTACGATAAAAACAGTAAAGCAATCATCGCCGAGTTGGCGGCTGCCTATCTCGACCTGCGGCGGTATGGATTAGCGAAGGAAAAATTTTTACAGTTGGAAACGATGGGAGAGAAGACAGATTCAACCTACCGGCAACTTATGTTGCTATCGTTCAACATGCGCCAGTTTGATGATGCCATTAAATACGCAAGTGCATTAAAAAGGGCTTACCCGGCCGAAAAGACTGCTTACTATTTGGGTAAATCGTTTTATGAAAAAGAAGACCTGGGTAATGCCATTAAATATTTAGACATAGCGGCGAAAGAAAACCCGGAGAATGCCGACGTTCCTTATACCGTTGCACGGTCGTACTCCGACATGCAAAACTTTACAAAGGCAATTCCATATTTTCAAAAAGCAGTGGAACTAAACCCCACGCAAAATCGTTGGATTTATGAAATGTCGCTTATTTATTACGGAATGAACGACGACAAAAATTCTTTAAAATACATGTTGCTTGCCGCTGAGAAGGGATACAAAAAAGACAATGAGTACATGCAGAATTTAGCAACCGCTTACCTCAATGCCGGACAGCCCAACGAGGGTATTGCCATGCTGAAAGAATTATTGTCACGTCGGCCAAACGACAAGGCATTACTCAACAGCATTGCCGAAGCTTACTACAATGCAAAAATGTACGACGATGCCATTGCAAGTTGGGATGTGGTTTTGCAAAACGATAAAAAAGACGCCGAAGCTTTATACATGATTGGCCTTAGTTTTCAAAAGAAAGGAGAAAAAGAAAAAGGGATGGCCATTTGCGATAAGGCCATTGAAATGGACCCAAGCCTGCAGGGTTTGAAGAAAGAAATGAAGATGCCGGGTAGTGGATTTTAAACCTCACCCCCCCCTCTCCAACAAAGTTGGAGAGGGGGGGGTAGCCCACCGCACAGCAAAGGCTTATTTGAAATTAGCCCATTCATGTGAACATAAAATGATCTTGGTAAAGCGACAAAAAATTTGAAAGCTACACTGGTGCGCAACATTGTAAAAATGTTTGCGCATTTTTACTTTATGAACGCTTTGTCATGGAGTTCATCAATACGTTTCCCATTCTTTGACTTAAAAACTGAACGTACAAAAAATAGAGTGTTTGACAGACGAGGGCTGTGTAGTGGAAAGTCCTCCGCCAGCGGGCGGAGATTTAGGGGGCCGGTGCCGGAATTTTAGGATCCTCATAAATGATTCTCACCTGAGCACTTTTTTGTTTATCGGAGGTTAAAAACAAACGGTATTTTTTATTCGCAGCGGTAACTATCAGCATTGCTGTATTAGGTGGTATGCGCCCTAAATTATCTGCCCGCATCGTTACTTCCTGCTCCTGGTGTTGCAGGTCAACTTTTACTTCAAGGGTAATTGGTTTTAATCCCAATTTTTGATTTGAAACCAGCACCTGTTTGTCTAAGGTAACCGTAACACTATCCCCATCAATTTCAGCATTGTCATAAAAATCCAAACGCACCATTCCGGTGTCCACTCTTATCTCTTGTATATGCCCGAATTCCGATTGTGTAACCCTGCGCAACACAATATTGCCGGGTGTGCAGGCGGCAGTGCCATTCATTACTGTACCGCCCCAATTACCACTCAGTGTTTCTTCGTTAGCAAATTTTGCATACGTAAGTGTAAAATACCTGATGCAGGGTGTGCAGTCGGATGGGATGTGAAAAGTGGTTACTTTATGTTCCTGAATGTTGACCGTTTTTGTTGCCGGGTTGTATACACCTGTGTAATTTTTTTTCACGTAGTTGGTAACGTCGGAATAATGATAACAAAAACCGGAAGCAGTGTTGGTGCTCAAATTTAATTGCAACTCTACATGATACACAGGAAAACAACCGCCAGGCTGCTGCGTTAATGTTCCTTTCCAAATTCCGTTGAGCTGTTGAGCATAAAGAAAGGAACAAAATATGAGCAGGGGAAAAATTGTTATCAGTCGAAACTTCACAGAGGGAAAATAGGTTTTTTAACTGCGGTGTACTTAAAAATTTGATAAGTGGTCAGTTTTTGTCTTTTACATATCGAAACCGCACCATTGCGTTTTTCTGCTCAGTTGATGTGATGCTTACCTGGTAACGCCGGTCACCGTCCTGCACAATCATCAGGGATGTGTTGGGTGGAATGCGACCCAAATTTTCAGCCACCATCACCAATGTATGTTCCGGATTTTCTTCGCTTAGTTGCAAGGTGTACGATAGCGGAGCAGCCGATAATCTTTTGTTCGAAAGAATTAGTTCGCCATCTAAATAAAGACTGATGGTATCATTATCAATTTCGCCGTTGTCGTATAACCGGAGCAGCACTTCGTTACTCCGAACTGTGACTGTTTGGGTGAGTTCATTTCGTCGTTCCCTGGTAACCACCGGCGGATTAAACTTTGGTCTTTCAACTTGTGGCGTTATACTCACTGTGTTATTGCTGCGGCGCACGGTGGTGTCTTTAGTGGTTTGCACAACCAAAGGCTTTTTCACCGGGGCTTTTACGGTTTCTTTTGACGGTTGTTTCACAGGGGTTTTCACAAGTGGTTTTGCAGGATTTTTTTTCGCCGATGTGGTTAAGTCCTTGTTTGCCGGTGGTGCACTACGTACCACTTTAGGTTGTGTTTGTAAAAAGGGCTCTTTATAAAAATCCGATTCAACTACTCTCCTTAACGTAACGGTGCCACCGCCGCAATCGCCCCATTTTCCATTGTTCTCCGGGTTCATCCTGTCTTCTGATTTGCCCACGTAACTTCCTTCCAAAAATTCTTCCCGCCCCGATTTTGCGTAGGTAAATTTATAGTTCATTAAGCAGGTACCACCGCCGCCCATGTTGCGTACTTCAACTGTTCTTAATTCCTGAATGGTAAACGATTTGTTCTTAATGGCAAAGTTGCCGGCCATGGTAGCTTTACCATAAAACCTGGTATCGAGGTAGGAGTACGACACGCCACTCACCGAATTTGTTTTTACCTGCTTAACCTGGAACTCCAATTTATACTGATCGCCGGTTTCTGTAATAAAATACCCACGCCAAATACCGGTAAGGTTTTGTGGATGGGCAATGCCACATAAAAATAAAAGGGTGCAAACAGCAACAAAATATTTGCGGGTAACCATCATCATTCAGCCGTGAAATTAAATTGTAAAGCTTTTTCAATTACAATACTGTAGCAATTGTTTGTTAATTTTGGCGCTCTTTATGAATGAAGTTATTGAAGTTACACTACCCGACGGCGCCGTTCGTCCATATCAAAAAGGAACGTCGGCCCTCGACGTTGCCAAATCAATTTCTGAAGGATTGGCAAGAAAAGTTTTAGCCGCGGAAATTAATGGCGAAGTGTGGGATGCTACCCGGCCTATCAACAACAATGCTACAGTAAAATTGCTCACCTGGGATGATGTTGGCGGGAAGAATACTTTCTGGCACTCATCGGCACACCTCATGGCCGAGGCAATTGAAAGTATGTACGATGGTGTAAAATTTTGGGTAGGCCCGCCGGTTGAAAATGGTTTTTATTACGATGTTGACATGGGCGGCCACACCATTACGGAAGAAGATTTGCGTAAGCTGGAACAGAAAATGGTTGAACTGGCCAAACAAAATAACAGCTACGTTCGGCAGGAAATTTCAAAGCCTGATGCCGTTCAATATTTCAATGAAAAAAACGACGAGTACAAGCTTGATCTTTTACAAAATTTAGAAGACGGCAATATTACTTTTTACACACAGGGCAATTTTACCGATCTCTGTCGCGGGCCCCACATACCTGCAACCGGAATTATTAAAGCAATAAAACTTACAAACATTGCCGGTGCGTATTGGAAGGGCGACGAAAAAAACAAACAGCTTACCCGTATTTATGGGGTAACCTTCCCTGCGCAAAAACAATTAGATGAATACCTGTTGCTGCTGGAAGAAGCGAAGAAAAGAGACCATAGGAAACTAGGAAAAGAATTAGGCATCTACACAATGGATGATGATGTAGGGCCGGGCCTTGTATTATGGCTGCCAAATGGAACGGTTATAATTGAAGAATTAGAAAAGCTGGCAAAAGAAACAGAACACGAAGCCGGTTATAAA
Organism: Chitinophagales bacterium; assembly: GCA_031425835.1. GTDB lineage: Bacteria > Bacteroidota > Bacteroidia > Chitinophagales > Chitinophagaceae > Flavisolibacter. Next base: position 109,735 of record JANPKD010000024.1, on the reverse strand, counting down.
CGTGTAGTGACACCGCACATTGCCAAAGAAAATTTATACATCACCAGCGGCCATTTACCTTACTACCAGGACAGCATGTATCCGCCAATGGAATTGGACGGAGTGAAGTACTACCTCAAGGCAATGAACTGCCCGCACCACCATAAAATATTTGGTGCCGAACAACACAGCTACAAAGATTTGCCATTGCGCTTAGCCGAATACGGTACCTGCTACCGCTACGAGCAAAGCGGGGAACTATTTGGACTGATGCGGGTTCGGTGTCTGCATATGAACGATGCACATATTTATTGCACTTATGAACAGTTTGCGCAGGAGTTTAGAGCGGTGAATGATATGTACCTGAAGTACTTTAAGATTTTTGGAATTGAAAAATACGTGATGCGCCTGTCGCTGCACGACCCCAAAAAATTAGGACAGAAATACATAGACGAACCGCAGTTATGGATAGAAACAGAAGCCATGGTGCGGCAGGTAATGACCGAAGCAGGCATACCATTTGTAGAGGTTCAGGACGAAGGTGCTTTCTACGGGCCAAAGATTGATGTGCAAATTTGGAGTACCATTGGCCGCGAATTTACATTGGCCACCAACCAGGTTGATTTTGCACAGGGCCGGCGTTTTAAACTAACCTATACCAATCAAAACAACGAAGCCGAAACACCACTCATCATCCACCGTGCACCGTTGGGTACGCATGAACGTTTCATTGGTTTTTTGCTGGAGCATTATGCCGGTAAACTACCCACCTGGCTGGCACCGGTGCAGGTAAAAATTTTACCCATCAGCGATAAGTTTATGGACTACGCAAAATCTCTGTTGCAACAATTAAAAAATCGGGATATTCGTGCCGACATTGACGACCGCAGCGAAAAAATTGGAAGAAAGATTAGAGATACCGAATTAATGAAAGTGCCGTACATGCTTGTGGTTGGTGAAAAAGAAATGAATGAAGGCAAAGTATCGGTGCGGCGGCAAGGCAAGGGCGATGCGGGTGCTAAATTAATGGACGAATTTTTGCAGGAGATTGTTGATGAAGTGAAGGAGCGGAGAGGTGAAATGCAAAGCTAAGAGAGACGCATAGGAGAAAAAGAGTAAAGGAGACAAGGCAAAGCACACCAACAGAACTAAAAAGGTAAAGAATTTAAGCGGGTGAAAAAGGACGAAACTTCAATCGTAGCACATTAAAGGAGAATAAGGTTCAGGCAATCATCGCATAACTCTTTTTCTCATTTACTCTTTTAAACTCTTAGCAAAATATTTCCGACATAAACATTTAATCAAAGAAAAATAACAGCGCCACAATGTTGCTGCCTGTCGGAAAGCAAACTGTGGACACATAATTATGGCATTACCAAACAGAGGAGGATTTAGACCCGGAGGCGGTTTTAACCGTGGCCGGTTTGCCCCGCGCAAAGAAGCAGAACACCGCATCAACCACCACATTCGTGTACCACAGGTGCGGCTTGTTGGCGACAATGTTACCATTGGCGTTTATCCCACACAGGAAGCAATGAAAATGGCCCAGGCGCAGGAACTCGACCTGGTTGAAATTTCTCCGCAGGCCGATCCGCCGGTTTGCAAAATAATTGACTACAACAAATTCCTTTACGACAAGAAGAAGAAGGAAAAGGAAATGAAAGCCAAGGCGAAAACCACCGAGATGAAAGAAATTCGGTTTACGCCCAATACCGATGATCATGACTTTGATTTTAAATCGAAACATGCCGAAGGCTTTTTAAAAGAAGGCAATAAGGTAAAAGCTTATGTACAGTTTAAAGGCCGCGCCATTATGTTTAAAGACAGGGGCGAATTACTGTTACTTAAATTTGCCGACCGGCTGAAAGAAGTTGGGCAACTCGAAAGCATGCCCAAATTAGAAGGCAAAAGAATGCTTGCCATTTTTACTCCACGAACAAATAAAAAAACAAAAGCTGAAAAGGCTATGGGACAGTAGGTAGAAGGTTGGCGTTGACTGCAACTCTATAATTTTCATGAATTGAAGATCATCACCTGGAACTGCAACATGGCTTTTAGAAAAAAGGCTGGCGCTATTTTAAGACAGAAGCCGGATATCCTGATTATTCCAGAATGTGAACACCCAGACAAATTGAAATTTGACCCGGATACTCTTCCGCCGACAGATGTCATTTGGTACGGATCAAATCAAAATAAGGGTCTTGGTGTCTTTTCTTATGGCAGTTATAAACTCCGACTACTGGACAGTCATGATGCCAGCATAAAAATAATTTTGCCAATAACTGTTTCTGGCGGGCCAATTGACTTTACGTTATTTGCAATTTGGGCGTATAATTCTCAAGACCCTACCTATAATTATATCGGCCAGGTATGGAAAGCAATTCTGCAATATGAAAGCATTTTAAAGACCCAGGATATTATTCTCGCCGGGGATTTTAATAGCAATGTTTTTTGGGATAAATTAAACCGTAAAATCAGCCACTCAATGGTGGTAGAAAAGTTGAAAAATTTAAACATTTTCAGCTCGTATCATAGTCATTCAAATTTAGCGCAAGGGGTGGAGGAACACGCCACGTATTTTATGTATCGACATCAAAATAAGCCATACCATATTGACTACTGTTTTGCTTCACGTGACCTTATCAACAAATTAGAAAATGTACAAATCGGAACACATGAAGACTGGGCCAGATACAGTGATCATAACCCTTTAATTGTTTCCCTCAAAATATAGCTTTCAATACCAATTGCCTTATAGAATGATCGTCTTTCGATCCTTCCCGCAACCACATACAGACCTGTGTTTAGTGAAAGAAGAATGGCTAAGTAATGCTATCTATAAAGTCAAGTATGATTTCATCCACTACAGTATCGAACTTCCGGGCAAATAACATTTCAAGAGGTTGATTCTTCAACTCATCAAAATCCGCGGCAGTAAAAGTAACCGGGTGCGGCACGTTTGGTTTATCCCAATTAGTATACGTGATAGTGGGTTTTATTTTGAAATTGGCCGACAGCGCAAGGTGCTGCAGTATGCTTTGAAAAAAAAATTCATCGGGTAACAAACTGTATTTGTGGTACACTAAATAATCGGGATGTTGGTTTACAAATTGTACCACTCCAACTGCCACATCTGTGGTAATTGCCCACCACTGCGCACCGCCATGGGGTTGTAAATAATCTGGAAATTTTCTCCGCCGCACAATGGCCGTTGGCCAGATGCCTCTTTTTATCAACCGCAAAATATTAGTGCAGTTGCCTTTTATTTCCTTGCAAAATTCTCCTGACAAAAAGGAAGGAATCAAAATATAGTTCGACCGGTTTTGCGTGAGGTTGTATTTATAAAATTCCATTCGCTCCCTGCCGCCATTATCCCATTTGTTATCCGGCAATGCAAACGATTCAATAAAGTTTAGTCCATCATTCTTTTTGAAAAAGGACTGTATTGTGTCGTTGGATTTTATGGGATAATCCTGCCCACTCATCAAAACACAATAGCCCCGGCGCTTGTCTTCAACAATTTTTGTTAGTGCATGAATAGTTGCTTTTACAATGCCCACATCACCCCAAGTGCCAGCTTCTCTTTTCATTATAAAACAAACATTGCTTTTACCGCCTACCGCTGAAAGAAATTGATCTGCGGGTACATTTTTATCAACGTGTATGTAAAAAAAGCTTTCCTCTGTAGCCAGTTTATTTACGAGCCGGGTTAATTGCCCCGGGTTTTTATGGGCGAGAATGATGTAACTGATTTCCATTCTTTTTTTGTAGGTGGTGGATGCTATTTGATAGGCCTCATCGTTTGTTGGTAAGAGATGTTCTTGCTGCTGTGAACATACAATTTGAAAGTTGATTGAGCAATTATACAAACAGCGGGCTGGTGAAGTCAGTGAAGTGCAGCAATCTTAGAATTATTTTAGGTCGCGTCCACGGTACGATAGATGGGCAGAACCGTGAAAGGAGCACTGAAACAGGTTCACTTTAAACTTGCAACGGTGCTGATAGCAGCAATCTGGCCGGCAACCCAATTCAGAAAACTTTACCAAAAAGGAATCACCGTTGAAAATGGGTAACTGCTAAGCTGGCATTACCATTGCATTACACTACACTTTAAACAACTCACGAGTATGAAAAATAATTTTTTAATACCCCTTGTTGCGGGTTTATTTTTAATGAATGCCTGCGCTACCAACCCGGTAACAGGTAAAAAGCAATTAGTGCTAATGTCGGAAGAGCAAGAGCTGGCAATGGGCAAAGAAGCCGACCCGCAAATTGTGGCGCAGTTTGGCCTTTATCCCGATGCCGAGCTGCAAAGATTTATCAGCGAAAAAGGAAAGGCAATGGCTGCCATTTCGCACCGGCCCAATATTAATTACGAGTTCAAGGTTTTGGAAAGCGAAGTGGTAAACGCCTTTGCCGTGCCAGGTGGTTACGTATATTTTACCCGCGGCATTATGGCCCACTTTAACAACGAAGCCGAATTTGCCGGTGTGCTGGGTCACGAAATTGGACACATTACCGCCCGCCATTCGGTGGAGCAACAACGCAACCAAATGTTAAGTCAGGTTGGTTTAATAGCCGGGGTTATCTTAAGTCCGCGACTTGCACAGTTTGGAGAAAGTTTGTCGCAGGGGCTTGGACTTTTACTTTTGAAAAATGGCCGCGATGCGGAAAGAGAATCTGACAGGTTGGGTGTTGAATATTCTTCTAAAATAAATTACGATGCACAGGAGATGGCCGATTTTTTTACTACGCTACAACGTTTGCGCCCCGAAACGAGTACCGAAATCCCTTCGTTCCTTTCTACGCACCCCGACCCAGGAGAACGAAATGTAACCGTTGCAAAATTGGCAACAGAATGGAAACAACAATTGAATTTGACCAGCCCGCAGGTAAATCGCAATAGCTATTTAAAAAGAATTGAGGGTTTGGTTTATGGCGAAGATCCCAAAGGTGGTTTTTTAGAGAATTCGGTTTTCTATCATCCCGAGTTAAAATTTCAGTTTCCGGTGCCGCAGGGATGGAGTTACCAGAACTCGCCACAGCAGGTGCAAATGGCTGCACCGGAAGGTAGAGCATTAATGATATTTACATTGGCCCAAGGAACCAATTTGCATGAGGCAGCAAATGCCAGTTTGCAGCGGTATGGCTTGCAACCATTAGACTCTAGGCAAGCAACTGTGAACGGCTTTCCGGCATTGGTGGTAATAGCCGATCAACAAGCGCAACAAGGGCAGCAGGCACCGGGTGTGCGCACACAAAATTATTTTATTCAGTACGGTGGAAATATCTATCACATGCTGGGTGTTTCCGCGGTTGCGGATTTTCAAAATTTTCAACAAACATTTACGCAGAGCATGCAAAATTTCAGGCAGCTGACCGATGCGGCTAAAATCAATAAAAAAGCTACACGCATAAGGGTGCGCACGGTAAACAATGCAACTACTTTGCAAAATGCTTTAAACAATTTTGGAACACCATCAAACAGGCTCGAAGAGTTGGCGGTATTAAACGGAATGCGGCTTGCGGATAATGTGCCTGCCGGAACAATGATTAAGACGTTAGGGGAGTAGGACTATAATTTTTTTGAAAGCCGGCAACAGTAAAAACGGTTGTCGGCTTTTTTTATTTAAAAATTCTGCCCGTGCTCCTCATTGGTAACCCGAATTTAAAGGTCAAATAAGTTGCTGAAAATTTCATTGTGCCTCTTTATCAATGAAAAGCTATTAGAAGCAGAAATATTTTGCCGCTTTTGAAAAAAGATGATTGTGTCATCTGCAATCGCTTGCAGTCGGCTTTAGCCGACTGTATGATTAAATTGATGTTAAGTGGCTTTAGCCACATTAAAACAAATGTGGCTAAAGCCACTTAATAAAATACTTTTTTTTTCAGTTGGCTGAAGCCAACTGCAATTGATAAATTTCACCACCATTACTGTCTTACTTTTTGTTCCAATTTCATGCCGGAGGAACTAAAACAAACATCAGATCAAGCCCGTTATAACGAAATTCAAAAAAATTTTTTTGAAAATGTGAAAGCTGTTGCTGGCTTTTTTCATTTTTAAAAACTCTTCTTCCCAACCTTTTCCGATGCCGGCAAATACATAGGTAATGCAGCCGAACCATACCAGCCATAAATTTCAGCATCTAAAAGTTTGGCATTTATGGCCGGGTCGTTGGCTAATAAAACTTTGGCTTCTTCAACAGTTTTTACATTGAGTATAAAAATGCCGCGGTAGTTTTTTTCATTCTTCTGCATGGGACCGGCAACCGATAGCTTACCTGCCGTAACCATGCTTTTAATATTTTGCATGTGCCCACCAAAAAGACTATCTGATGTTGTTTTACTTGCAGTAGTGTTGCTCCCGGTTTTTAAAATCACAAGTACATACATTTTCATTCCATAATCATCGGCGCCTAACGAATCGGCCAGGGCCTTATCGTATTTGGCATTGGTAGTTTGTGCGGTAGCGGGTAGGCAGCAGGCAAACAATATCGGCGTTACAATGCTTTTTAATTTCAAAAAGTTTTTACAATTCATAGCTGATGTTTTACTTATTACGTTGGGAATGAAAAATCCGCGGTGGTAGTTTTCGATGTCGTCATTTATTTATATCCTCGCCTTTCTTCAATTTTTCAATAGCATCGGCAACAAATTTTTTATTGGCTTCATTGGGAGCAAGTGCCAACGCCATGTATGCATGTTTTAATGAATTTTTAAAATCGGCATTGGCCGAGTAGCCCCTGGTTAGCCCCATCAGTGTTGTAAACTGGTTTGGGTTTTTTTTGTGGTTGAACAAAAAAACCTCCAGGGCTGCTTTAGCTTTTTTCTGTTGCAATAGTCGCCTGCCGTAATTATGAACCTCCTGCATGTTGCCCATTGGCAAAGCTTTTTTCATTAAACTATCGGCATCATTTACCCTGCCCATTTTATGCAACACACCAGCCTTGGTTGACAAGGTTACAAAATTTGCCTGGCCTACAAAGGGAGCGGCAATGGCTAAGTCGGCCCATTGCAAACCCTCCTCCAAATTTGTATTTCTGTCAATGGTAAACTGGGCAGCCTGCTGGTACGATTGCCAGCCGGGATTGAAACTTTTTTCGCTGCGCAGTTCATTTCTAAAAGTTGCCAGCTGCGTATTTACATAATCAACTTCCACTTTAAATGGAATCATCATCTTCTCCCATTCCACAGCAATGGTTGCTGTGTTTTCTGTTTGATTTAAAAAGGAGTAGCGCAACCACTCAACGTTTTTATCCAATGCCGCAGTTTTTGTTTTTACCCGCAGCACATCCTCTTTGTCATTATAAAAAAAGCTACCCCAGGATGTGTTGTTGCTTGAAAAAATCAGTGTGGGTTCGGCAGCATCCCATGCTATAAAAAATCCGTACTTGCCGGCCTTTAATTGTTGGCCTTCAATTTTTACATCGGTTGAAAAACTGATGGTAGTATTTTCATTTGCACCGGCCCGCCAGGGTGCGGCTTTGCTGGTACCAAAACCAAGGTCGTTGTAACCAGCCTGCACTAACTGACCCCAAATTTTTCCTTCTCTTCCCTTCACTGCGGGCCGACTGTATTCAATGGTAACATCAGTTAGGCCAATACGCTCGCCCACCCAGGCTTTTTTATTTCCGCCGTCGGGTAAAGTGGTGAGTTGTGCATTAGTTGCGGCGCAGATGATAATGCTGCAAAGCGGCAGGAATATATTTCTCATAAACTGGTTTGAAATTAAATCTACTGAGAGTTTTGGGAGTGAGGAAGATTTTTTGATTGGTGAGGGGAGGGGAGGATGAGTGGTGGAGAGATATATTTTCGCAAGGCAAAACTTAGCGTATTTTTTAAGGAGGGAGATGGACGGTGACGTAAAATAATCGGGCCGGGAATCAGTGGTGTATCTTAACCGGAATAAATCTATTAGCAGCACCATCCATATCGACACCTCATAAGACTTTTAAACAAATGACCGCACCTAAACTAGAAGAAAATAAATGTTCAGTCCTTATCGCTGAAGGTACAACAGGACACGTTTTTAAAAAGGATTTGACATTATTTCTAAACGGTGACGATGAAGTTGAGGTTTTTCAACGATTTGACAACTTCTCTAATGCAAAAGAGTTTGCTCTAAATTTTGTAGATAGTAAACCTGAATTTGAATGCTCAATCTATAATGCTAACGGTGAACACGTAATCACCTATGGCATGGAGGGAGAAAGGGAATTTGCCAACAATGTTTAAAATTAGCGCACCTCTTAGGCCGTCGGTGGGGCTACTTTTTCTTTTCATTGTGTATATCTCACCAACAATTATTCTTGATAAGCGGGATAATATCTCTCTTACTTAATTTCCACCTCAACTCATCATCAACACATTCACACTCCGCTGCAAAATATTAAACGCAATTTCCGCCATCAGGTTTTCCTTGTCAAGCGTGGGGTTTACTTCGGCAATTTCAAAACAACACACTTTGCGTATCTGCATAAATTTTGAAATCAGGTCTTCGGCTTCTCTTTCGCGTAAGCCATTATTTACTGGTGTGCCCGTGCCCTTGCTTATGGAAGAATCGAGTGAGTCCACATCAAGCGAGATGTATATATCGGAGCAGTCGCTGAAGTAGCGGGTAACGGCACGTACAATATTTTCGGCGCCTTTGTTGCGCACTTCTTTAGTAGTAATCACCTTCATGCCGTACTTCTCAATCAAAAACCTTTCTTCCTTTTCATAGTCACGCAGCGATATGTACACGATGTCTTCGGGCAAAACCTTTGGTGCAATTTTGCCAAGGTTCTTTAAGTAATTCCACTGCTTTGTTGTTTCGGCATCCAATTCATGCACAGCACTTTCGGCATTGTCTTCGTTAATGGAAATTGATAACGGCATACCGTGCATGTTGCCCGATGGTGTGGTGTACGGTGTATGTAAATCGGCATGAGCATCAATCCATATTACACCGAGTTTACTTTTTGGCCTTGACATTTTTATACCAGCAATGGTTGCACCGGCGATAGAATGATCGCCGCTGATGATGACGGGGAAAAAATTATTCTTCATCGTATCCGCCACTGCCTTACTCACTTTATCGTACATGCTCACAATGCCTTTTATGCGTTTGGCATACGGCGATTCAATTGGTTCGTACAACAATTTATTTTCAACGGGAATACGTTCAGATGGAAAGTGAATAAAAAAGTTGCTCATAAAATCCAACGCGGCAATCTTTATTGCTTCCACACCCAACGATGCACCGCGGGTGCCCGCGCCAATTTCAGATGGTACTTCTATAATTTTGATATTCTTCATACGAAAGCAAGCTGTCAGCTTTCAGCCGTGAGCCGTCAGCTTTATCCGTTTTTAACAACGGACTACTTTTTTAAATGTAGGTAATCAACCGGTAAACTTGGTATCTGGCTCATGCTAAACAAACAAAGCAGTGTAATTGTCGGCCACTGGCTGACGGCTGACGGCTGAAAGCCCCGGGCTGAACTTACCCATGCGCCGCCAACACTGGTATAGCACTTTCAAGCACCAGTTTTTTTGTGTTGTTTCCTTTTATCAGGTTGTTTATGTAACCGTGTTTGCGAGGGAACGTTATTACCAGGTCAATGTTTTTGTCATCAATAAACTGGCGTAGCGTTTCATGAAAATCGTAAGTAGTAATAAAATAAAACTCCGGTTTAAATTCTGCAAACATCTCTATCATCCTGCTTCTCTGCTCCAAATATTCTTCGGTGAGTGAAACGTAAATTTCACTGTTGATATTAACAATGTGCACAGCAGGATTAAACAAGGCCAGCACATTTTTTACGGGAACAATTGGTATAGAATTTTGTACATCAACGAAATCGCAGGCAAGCACAACATTTTTTACACTACTAAATTTTGCATCGTGTGGTATAACCAGTACCGGGCAAACATTTTTTTCAATCAGCCGCAACGAGTTGCTGGCGGATATAACCTGTTCTAATTTCGACTTATCATTTATGGCCATCACCACAAGCCCAACACCATAATGTTTTATTTTTCTTTCAAGGCTATCAATAAAATCCGAACTCTCTTCCGCGGCACATTCAACCTTCACCACACCACCTTGCGCAAGCTGTTCTTTCAGTGCTTCTAATTTCTCCGAAGCTGCTTCGCTATCACTTGCTTTAGCGTATACATGGTATAAAATAATTTTTGCGTCATACTGTCCGGTCAGCATACGGCTGGCAAATTGAGCGGCATTTAAAGAAATGGCCGAAAAGTCGGTTGGCACTAAAATATTCATAAACCTTGTTTTTTTGATTTGATGCAAAAATGCTCAAAATTTTCGGACTTACACATTGCCGTTGCAGCTTAGTTAACCCTTAGCCGCTAAAGCCTCACTTGGTTTGTTAGAAAATTGGGCATAAAGAGCTTCCGGCACACCCGGCCGCAAACGGCTTTCTATATTCAATCCGCTATATTTGCCCACCCTAAATCCCGAAGCTTCGGGACGGGTAATAAAATTGCTGAAGAGTGCGACTAAAATCCCTTGAAATAAAAGGTTTTAAAAGCTTTGCCGATAAAACCCTTGTAAGTTTTGATGAAAACATCACCGGAATTGTTGGCCCTAACGGTTGTGGCAAAAGTAATATCGTCGACTCCATACGCTGGGTAGTTGGCGAGCAAAAAATATCGCACCTCCGCTCCGAAAATTTGGAGAGCCTCGTGTTTAATGGTTCTAAAACCCGCAGTGCCAGCGGCCTGGCCGAGGTAAGTCTTACGTTTGAAAATACCCGCAATCTTTTACCTACAGAATTTACTACTGTTACTGTTACCCGCAAATACTACAAGAGCGGCGAAAGCGAGTACCGGTTGAACGATGTGCAGTGCCGCCTCAAGGATATTCAGAACCTGTTTATGGATACGGGTATATCAACCGACAGCTATGCAATTATTGAATTGGGCATGGTTGACGACCTGATAAAAGACAAGGAAAACAGCCGCCGCCGCATGCTGGAGCAGGCAGCCGGTATATCAATTTATAAAACCAGAAAAAAAGAAGCAAAACAAAAGTTAGATGCCACCGAGCAGGATTTGGCCCGCATTGAAGATTTGCTTTTTGAAATAAATAACCAACTAAAAAGCCTGGAGAACCAGGCCAAAAAAGCACAGAAGTATTTCGAAATAAAAAAGGAATACAAAGAAGTTACCATTGAGTTGGCAAAGGCCGCGTTGGAAGGATTCAACATCACTTTTAAACAACTAAACGAGCAGCACGAAACCGAAACCGATAAACGTATTTCGCTTGAAGCTGCCATTGCTACCGAGGAGGCAACAACGGAGCAGGAGCGGGTTGGTTTTATTGAAAGAGAAAAAGAGTTGCACGATTTGCAGCAGGGTTTTAATGAACTGGTGCAGCAGGTGCGCACGAGAGAAAACGAAAAAAATCTGGCTGCCCAAAAATTAGAATACCTGAGGGAAAGAGAAACCAACCTCTCCCAGTTTTTAGGAAAAGCCGAAGGGCAAATTGCCGGCATAGCAGAAAGTATTGCCTTCACACATTTGCAAATAGAAGAGGAGGAAAGCACCTTAAAAAATCTTACGGCCCAGTTGGAGCAGCTGCGGACGCAGGTTGATTTGAAAAGAAAAATTGTAGATGAAAACCGCACCACGGTAAATAACCTGCGCACTTCTTATCAGCAGGTGCAACGCAGCCAGTTTGATGCGGAAAAGAAAGTGGCTGTTGCCGATACTTCCATTCAAAATTTACAACGCACCGTTTTTCAATTGGAAGAGGAAAAACAAACCAGGCAGGAAACCATTGCGCAAATAGAGGAAGAAAAAGAAGCAAAACAAAAATTGCTGTCGGCAAAAAAAACCGACCTGGAACAACTGCAGCAACACCAGAATAAAACCAAAGAACAAATACTGCAAACGCAGGAGGCTCTTGAAGTGTTGCGTACCAGCCTTGCCGGTGAAAACCGGAAACTTGATGCCAGGAAAAACGAACACGACCTGCTGAAAAGTTTAGTGGAGTCAATGGAAGGCTATCCCGAAAGTGTAAAGTTTTTACACAACAACACAGGATGGAACTACAAAGCGCCACTGCTTTCGGACATTATTTATGTGCAGGAGGAGTACCGTGCCGCGGTTGAAAACGTTTTGGAACCCTACCTCAATTATTATGTTGTAAACAACCTTGCCGAGGGTTTGCAGGCCGTGCATTTATTAGATGATCATAAAAAAGGCAAGGCCAATTTTTTTCTGTTAGATAAGGTTAAAGATGTTTCTACGGACGCGGCACACCATTCGCCAGCTGGCGGAACCATTGCGGCGATGGATGTAATTGAAGTGGATGAAACCTACCGAAAACTCGCTCAACAATTATTGGGCGAAGTATTTATTGCTGAGGATGAAACGGCGCTTGAGGATAGCAACACCAACGGCGGGATCATTCTTGAGAAACACGGTAAGTACGTAAAAGGAACCTACACTTTAACCGGTGGTAGTGTTGGTCTTTTTGAAGGCAAAAAAATTGGCCGGGCAAAAAACCTGGAAAAATTGCGTGAAGAAATTACAACGCAGCAGGCTATTGTTGATGAACTAACAAAACAAATTCAGCTACGCAGCAACGAAGTACTTTCTTTCAATGCTAACTTAAAAGAAGCTGTCATAAGGCAAACCGAACAGGAAATGCAGCAGCTAACCAACCAAACTTTTAGTTTGCAAAATAAGGTGGAGAACTTGTTGCACTCCCAGGGCACTGCCCAAAATCGCATTGAAGAAATGCAGGAACAATTAGATCAAACACACCTCTCGGTTGAAAGCGTTCGGCAACAGTTGGGCGAATTAAATGAAACACTTGCTGATTACACAAAGCAGTTAACCGAAGCCGAATCAACCTACAGAAATATTGAACTGGAATACAACGAAATAAATACGCAGTACAATAATTTAAACCTGCAGGTTACCCGCGAGCAAAGCAAAATTGCCGCTTTAAAACAAGAGCATCATTTTAAAAATAACCAGTTGGCCGACCTGCAAACACAGGTGGAAACCAACACCATTCAATTAAAAGAGACCACCGAAAATATTACCACATCGGCCAATGCCTTGCACGACCTGGAGGAAGGAATGTATGAGCTGTTGCGGCGCAAGGAAACTGAGGAACAAACACTCAATGAAGCCGACCAGGCGTATTATAATTTACGCAACCAATTGGCTGCAAAAGAAAGTGAACTGCGGCATCGGGTAAAAGAAAAAGAAGGGGTGGAGCATTTACTCAGCGAAATAAAAGACAGGCTTAACGATGTAAAGTTGCAGTTGGCAGGAATGAAGGAAAGACTGCGTGTTGAATTTAGAATTGTGCTCGAAGATATTTTAGATGAGGCCCGCACAACGGAAACGGCCGTTGAAGAATTGCAGGAGAAAAGCGACCGCATGAAAAAGCGGCTGGAGAATTTGGGTGAGGTAAATCCCACCGCAATTGAGGCTTACGATGAAATGAAAAAGCGCTACGAATTTATTGTGGAGCAAAAAGATGATTTAGTAAATGCCAAACAAAGTTTGCTGCAAACAATTGCCGAAGTGGAAACAACCGCCAATCAAAAATTTTTAGAAACCTTCAACCAGGTGCGTGAAAACTTCAGGCATGTTTTTAAAACCCTGTTTACCGAAGACGATCAGTGCGATTTAATTTTAGAAAACCCCGATAACCTTGCCGAAACCGGCATTGATATTATTGCCAAACCCAAAGGCAAACGACCAAGCAGCATTGCGCAGTTGAGTGGGGGCGAACGTACACTTACCGCCACTGCCTTACTCTTTGCGATTTATTTAATCAAGCCTGCGCCGTTCTGTATTTTAGATGAAGTGGATGCACCGCTTGATGATGCCAACGTTGGCAAGTTCACAAACATGATACGTGAGTTTAGCAACAATTCGCAGTTTATAATTGTTACCCATAACAAAACCACCATGAGCGCAGTTGATGTTATTTACGGCGTAACCATGCAGGAGCCAGGCGTAAGTAAATTGGTGCCCGTTGATTTTAGAAGTTTGAATTGAGAGCCGGTGAGTGGCTGCAGTAGGTAGAATTATTAGGGAGCTATGTGCATTTTCTATTGGTAAGCCTTATAGTGCTGAAATCAAACTTAAACCGGCATACTGAAATGGTGATTAATATTGCACCTTAGATTTAACTAGCCCTGAACAAATAAAAATGCAGAAGGAGAAGCACAGGTCAAATACAAAAGTGCTTCAGGTACGTAACAACTGTACTGCATAAACGTTTTTTGTTCAAGCCCAGGTATTTAGATTTTGGCGTACTTAGTAATTCTGTCAGCACTCTTCGCCGGCTGCTACTCTCAGACAAACCGCTGATGAGATGGAATCATAAGTTTGTCTAACTTTCAAATGTGCCCTGCTCAGTTTCGTAATTAAAAACATCAAAACTTTAAAACAATAGAATTATGCTTAACAAGTTTACAACAACCGATAAATTATTATTTATCGCGGCATTTCTTTCACTAATTTTTTCTGAGATTTTGTACTTTAAGGGAGAGGTGAACGATGCTATATTCATCGGCATCTGGGTGCCGTCAATACTCGCCTTTGGAATCTATTTAAAACTCATTAACAATAAAAAAAATGACTGAGCTAATACCATACTTTGCAGGGCTTATCACAATATTATTCGCGGTGGGTTTTTTATTGGCATTAAAAGAAATGAAAAAACAGAAGTTTTGAGCGCCATGTTTATTTCTACCGGGAGCTAATCTCAACTGACTGATTTCGTTCACCATTTCCTGTTTCTTTGGATGGTTTCTTTTAACGTTCTTAACCATTTCAGGTGACAGGTGTTACATTGAAAATACTTTGTGCCGAATGACTTTTAAAATTAGAAATGACAGACACCTTTTTATCAGCCAGTTGGCAAAACTTAATTATGGCAAATTATGTGGTGGAGCCGGATGTGTTGAAGCCGTACCTGCCAAATGGGGTTGAACTGGATTTTTATAATGGTAAAACTTATGTGAGTCTTGTTGGTTTTATGTTTAAAAAAACCAGTCTGTTTAATATACCGGTTCCGTTTTTTGGAACGTTCGAAGAAATCAATCTCAGGTTTTATGTAAAAAGAGTGGACGGAGACACAGTAAAAAGAGGCGTGGTTTTTATAAATGAAACAGTGCCGTATCAATTAGTAGCATGGCTGGCCAATAAATTGTATAAAGAACACTACATCGCCATTCCAACAAGGAACGAAATAATAACTACCACCGTTTCCAAAAGCGTACGATATCAGTGGAAAATAAAGGAGGAGTGGAATCACTTATCTGTACTTGCCGAAAACCAAAATGAGCTGATAGCAGCGGCCAGCATTGAAGAATTTATTTTTGAACACTACTATGGATATACGCGGATAAACGACCGGTTGTCGCAGGAGTACGAAGTAAGGCACCCACGGTGGCTGGTTAATAAAGTGCTTGATTATTCCGTTCGGTGCAACTTCAAATCCATGTATGGCAACGATTTTGACTACCTAAGTTCTAAACAACCCGATTCGGTAATTATGGCTGTGGGTTCGCCCGTTACCGTAAAGTGGAAACGAACTTCATTTTAAAGTTTTATAATGGTGCAAACTGATGTTGACAGAATAATTGAAATGGCCTGGGAAGATAAAACGCCATTTGAGGCTATTAAAATTCAGTTCGGCTTTTCTGAGTCGGATGTTGTAGCACTCATGCGACAGACGTTAAAACGCAGCAGTTTTAATTTGTGGAGACGGAGAGTAAATAGTGGCATCAGTCAAAAACATGCAAAAAAGAGAAACCCTGAAATAACCCGGTTTAAATCCTCGCTACAAAAGACTATTACACTCAATAAAATCAGCAAACGGTAAAGAAAGCCTTCGCATCAATTGATTTGCGGGAGCCATAACAGCTACTTGCAGTTGCTTTTTTTGAGAAGCTATTTGTTCTATGAAAAATGTAAAGAAACAAAACCTGCCTTTTAAACTTTGCATAGTTTGCCAACGGCCATTTACATGGAGAAAAAAATTGGAAAAGGTTTGGGTGGAAGTAAAATATTGTAGTGACAAATGCAGGATGCGAACGAACAAAGCTGAATAAAACAATGATTGTTTTACCTGTACAGGCGCAAAGTCATCCCGAAACACTTCAAGGCCGCAGCCGCCTCTGAGCTGGCCAAAGAGGTTTTAAATGAGACTCAGACCTGCAAATCTCTTCTACGTTTCCTCGCGTGAGGTAATGCTTCACCCTCACCACCCAACTTTCTGTTAATCATCCCCGTCTAACAAACTATATCCCTTAGCCCAACTAAATTTGAATTTCAATTGCACCGATCATGAAAATTGTATTGCTGTTTATTTTTTCTTTCGTGCTTTCGCAATCAACACTGGCCCAGGAAAAACCCGAGGGGCTTTTTCTCAATTCAAAGGCTTTTGATTTTAAAGCAAAAGACCAAAGCGGTATTGAAATAAGTTTGAAAGATCTCCGCAAAAAAGGCAACGTAGTTGTGTTGTTTTACCGCGGCAACTGGTGCCCGTACTGCAACAGGGAATTGAAACGTTTCCAGGATTCATTGGATTTAATTACAGCCAAAGGCGCAACGCTTGTGGCTATTACACCTGAAGGCAAAAACGGTGTTGATTCAACTCTTGCGAAAACCGGCGCCGTGTTTTCCATAATCTCGGACGAAGGAATGATCATCTCAAAAAAGTACGGCGTGCAGTTTAAGGTTGACGACCGCACCGTGGGCCGGTATAAAAATGCAGGTATTGATTTGCTCAAATTAAACAACCAGAAAGAGGCCGCCCTGCCCGTGCCCGCAGTCTACATCGTAAATAAAGATGGTGCGGTTACCTTCCGCTATTTTAATGAGGATTACAGAAGGCGGGTATCGGTAAAAGAAATTTTGGATGCGATAAAATAACCTGGCAAAACTTAATGGGGCAGCAGACAATGTCAACAGTCAACCCACTGGCGTTACTCCATAAACGCCTTTTTTTTATTGTTTAGGTAACGGTCAAAAAGCGTAAGACCAAGCAACACATTCACCACCATAAACGCATTTACAAAAGTATTGCTGAAGATTTTTGAATAGTCGGCAGTGCTGATCTTATCCAGCACCCCACTGTTTACTTGCCCCGGCGCCGACCAATCTATTTGTGCAATGGCATAAATTAAAAAGCCTGTTATCACCGTAATAAAAAACGCGGCAATGCCCCAAATTACCTTCGAATTTATATACTGCTTAGTCGCAGGTGTTATTTGCAGCCTTGCAATTTCTTCCATTACATTACGTGTAAATCGTAGCGAAGGTTCCTCCATCTCTACCAGGTTAAGCGACTGATGCACCTGTAGCAACTGGCTGTATTTTTCTTTCCACAAATTGTTTTCAGCAATCAGTAGTTCGGTGGCCGAACGCTGTGGTCCCGTTTGTTGTTCATCAATATATGCCCACAACTGTATTTCCATTTCCTCTTCGGGCATGTTTTTATCAAAGTTGTTGGTTTGCATAACCGGTGTTTATTGTTGCTTTTAAAAATGGTGTTTAGTTCAAATCGTTGACCTCTGCCCTAAAATGTTTTTCCATCTTATCTTTTAACCTGCTTCGGGCCCTGTGTAGTTGAACTTTTACCGCATTGGGTTCTTTACCCATGATCACCGCAATTTCTTCCAGCGTTTGTTCGCCTTTATAAAAAAGTGTAAGCACCTGCGCATCATCAGGGCTTAGCATTTTTATGGCTTCGTTCACCATGTTTACTTTGCTCTTTTGCTCAATCAAATTAGCACTCATTCCACCTTCAATATTTTCCGCTCTTTCAAAAACTTTTTCATTATCCAGCGAATGTATTTCCAGTTTTTTCTTTCGTAAAAATGTAATACACGAAGTTGTGGTTATGGTATAAAGCCAGGTGCTAAATTTCGATTGCCCCTTAAATTGGGCAAGCGAACGAAAGGCTTTTACAAAAACATCCTGCGCTACTTCCTCCGCATCTTCGCGGCTTTTTACATAGCGCAGCACAATAGTAAAAACAAAATTCTGGTATTGCGCCACCAGGCCGGCAAACGCATTGGTTTGTCCCGCCAATACCTGGTTTATTATCTCCAAATCGGTTAGCGTGGCGTGCATGTTAGGTATAAGACTACTGATGTGTAAAGCAGGTTACAGGCGCAAGGTAGTAAATGACAATAACGGAAGTACGGCTGGCAGTTTTTTCGCCAGCAACATTGCTCATTTTTTAATTTGCACCTGCATGGCATAGTCATAAGTATCAAGCGGTAGAAAGGTAAATTTTTCGGGTGCTACGAACGGAAGGTAATCAAGGAGTTTTTCTTTTGTAAAGCGTTGCGACCAGAACCCTTCCCTTGTGGCAGTAAACGAATCTTTTTCATCCGTAATCACTGTCATCCCCATTTTTTTGTATGAGGCTTCCTGCTTTAATCTTGTAGCATCATTATCAAGATAGGAGGCACCCAATACCAATGCGCCAGCATCATTTAAAAGATTGTAAGCGTTTTTAAAAATGCTGGTAAATTTTGGGTTGGCCGAAAGGCTTAATCCAATACCTGAAGATTGATAATCCTCAAACGAAAAATCATCGGGATAAAAGTTCCCCGGCGTAAACCAGGTGCAGATTACCAGGTCGTGCTTTTTTTTCCATTGTGCAAGATTGGCGGCATCAAAAAAGTGTGCGGCCACTTTATCGGCTATTGATAACCGTACAATTTCACTTGTTGAAATATCCACGCAAGCCTGTGCATTATCAGTGCCATCGTAAAATTTTATTCGCTCCCACATTTCCGGAATGCCGGAGAGATGTTTTGGCACACGGGCATTCCCAACGCCGATATCCAAAATGGTAACCGGTGCATTTTTTTTGTTTGATATTTCAGTGATCAGTTTTTTTAATTCAATAAACTCGGCCCATTGCGCCTGTATTAAATACTCGCTGATGTAGTTTAAATCAAATGAAGCACTTACGGTATTTTCATTATCATACATGGCCATGGCAGTAATTTATAAAGGTTATGTTATTGCCGTTTTTATTTTTTGCGCCGTACAAAACACGGTTTCAAAAAAATAAGAAGGGCGGTCAACCATTTCAATTATCTCAAACCCGGCAAGTTGTAAAAACAACATCATGTCATTAACGGTAAATGCCCTAACCAACGATTCATCTTTTCCAATTTCAATAAAATCGTTTTGTTGCCCTTTTTCATAATAAACCGATTGCCAGTTCAACATCCAGCAGCCGTCATTGTTATTTTCCCAAAAACTTTCTCTTTTAAATGTTCTTTCTTTATACTCCGCGGTATGCACCACATTCGGCTCTTTTACTATTGCCGGAATAAATTTATTCGCGTCAATAAAATCGAAACAAATTAAACCGGTATGCTCAAGGTTTTTGTTGATAGAATGGAACAACCGTACAACGTCTTCATTGGTTATCATATAGCTGATTGTTCTTCCGGTGATAATACAGGCGTCAACTTTTTCAGGCAAAGAAAAATTGCGCATGTCACCCAACATAAATGCACCATCGGGGTTTCTTTTCATTGCTTTTTTCAGCATGGCATCGCTTAAATCCAAACCGCAATAGTGCCAACTGTTCGCTAAAAACTTTTCTGCCAGGTTGCCGGTGCCACAACCAATTTCTGCAATAGTACTACAGTTGTTTGCAAGCAATTTTTTACTGTAGAACAGGTACTCATCATCATAATCAATAAAAGATTGGTACATCATTTCATACACATCCGAAAGGTTCTCGTAAAGTTGATGCATTGCTGATTATTAGTTGTGATGTTTTTGCCGGCTACACTTGCAAACGAAAATAATCTATCCCTCATTCTTTCTTCACCCAGAGTTAACAAGCGGCGGCTTCAACAATGACGCTTTTGAAATTTATAGTTTTCGGGACATAAAAAAACCGGGACTGCAGATCCCGGTTTCAATTGGTTTGACAAAAAGTTTAAAATTTAATGGAAAGATTTGCAGCGAAGGTTAACCCCAACTGGCTAAAATGCGAACCATCGTAGGTAACAATATTGTACCGTTGGTTGAATGTGATGAGGTTTGAATTATTTTTTACTTGTGCAGGGTCTCTCAAAACAGTTTCACCAGCGGCATTCAATGCTTTGAATTCCCACTCTGGTAAAACGTTCAAAAGATTTTGCAGTGTTACGCCAAAGTCAACATTTTTTGAGAAGCTGTACGATGCACCAAGATCAGTTACGATTTTGGTTTTAAATACGGTTTTTAAGTTTGCATCCAAGCCGCTTTGCCTAAATGTTGTAGGCCCAAAAACAGTGTTGTTTAAATTCAACGAAACTTTCTTCACAGCATAGTCGCCGCCAAAAATAATTTTGTATTCAGGTCGTGATGAAAGTAACAAGGCCTCTTGTGTAAAATCAAAAACACTTTTATTTGCGTTCTTGATCAATGTTGGATTAATAACATTGCTCAAACCACCGTCAAGTTCATTTTGAATCTGATAGTTTCCGGCAAGGTTTAAATTTAATTTGCCATTGCCTAAACCTAAGTTTCTGTAACCGGCAACAAAATCCAAACCGGAAGTTATAGTATTAATACCGTTAGTAAAAAAACTCACGGCCACAATACCATTTGAATTTAAAACGGCATCCAACTGTGCAGATTGTGGTGTACCACCTGCCGAAATTTCGGAACTTAAAATGATGCGGTCTTTTAGTTTTATTCTGTAGTAGTCAAATGTAATGCTGAGGTTTTTAGAGGGATTTAAACCCAGGCCAAAAGTAAGGTTGGTTGATCTTTCGGGTTTCAACGTTGGTACGCCTAATAATTTTGCCTGCGCACTGCGGTTGTTTACAATTCCTTTTATTTGAATTCCTTGTCCGGGCACAAAACTTGCCTGTGCAAGTTGCAGGTTAATTTGGTGTAATGATGGTGCACGAAAACCAGTTGAAGCCGACCCCCTGATAATTACCTTATCAGATGCTTTATAGCGGCTGCTCAACTTCCATACAAATGATGTTTGGTCATCGGTATTGTTATTACCAAAAGAACTTTGGTTGCCGTAATTAGATCTGCCTGTACCTACATCGCTGAATTTTTCCAAACGGATGGTACCGTTCAATAGAAATTTGTCGGTTACATCCCAACCTAAATCAACATAGCCACCAAAATTAAAACGGGTGTTAGTGCTTTCGCTGCTTTCTGGAATACCAGGGAAAGAATCGGCGCCTGGAGCTGTTTTCGACGAGGCTGTATCGCCGGCTGTTATTCCAAAATTTTCCGCTCTAAATTCTCCACCTAATCCCAAACTTAATTTATCGGTAATTCTTTTCGTTGCGTCTATGTTGCCAACAATATGAGCAAAATCGTAACCACCCGGTTTAAATAAAATTGGGCTTGAGGCACCCAAACCACGATTTACAGAATTGGCTACGGTGTACAGTTGTTTGTTGCCCCCAACTGTAAAACTCATATCTGTCATCCAGTTGTTTTTATTTGAGCGCAAACCAAGTGTTGCATGGTAGTCATTCAAATCGCCTTCAAACGTAGGTACATAACCCTGGTAAGTTTGACCGGCAGGAGTAAGCAATCCAAAATCGGTTGGTCTCCAATATGGCGTTCTATAATTAGCAAAGCTGTTTACTTTTTTAAAAATGTAAGCCGCATTAAAATAAACTTCTGAATTGTCGTTCAGTGGCAGGCCACCGTTTATTAAAAATTTAGCTGCGGCAGTTGCAGGTTGTCCATTTATATTTCCCGCATCGGGGTGAGCACTTAAAAAAGATTGAACAGAACTTAAGCTGGCACCAAAATCGGCTGCTTCACCTGCGGCATCTACTTTACCTGGGCGGTTAGCCAGCGACTGATTTGAAAGTGCGATCGTGTAATTCAGAAATCCCTTACTCCCAATGTTAGCAACATTGTTTAGTGTAAGTCCAAACATTGCACCATCGCCTTTGTGCGTAACGCTTGAGTTAAGGGATAAAACTCCCTGATCGCCACGGTCTTTTAAAACAATATTCATAACACCGGCAATGGCATCCGAACCATATTGGGCCGATGCGCCGTCTCTTAAAATTTCAACCCGCTTAATTGCTTCGTTTGGTATGGCCGAAATATCGGCACCACCTTCGCCCCTGCCGGGCGATGTTTGTATGTAAATGAGTGAACTGGCGTTTTTGCGTTTTCCATTGACCAATATCAGTGTTCTGCTTGGCCCCATGTTTCTAATTTCATAGGGATCTAATAATGAAGTGGCATCATTCACCGGGGTGTTTACACTGTTGAAGGAGGGAACCCGGTATTGCAAGGCTTTATCAAAAGTTGCCTGACCAGTGGTTTTTAAATCGGCTGCCGTAAAAACATCAACTGGTAAAGGAGTTGTTGTTCTTGTTCTTTGCTGATTGCGTGAACCAACCGAAATAGTTACCTCGCCTAAATCGCCAAACGATTCTGCCAATACAAAATCAACACTTGCGTCGCCGGAAACCGTAACTGCTTTTGATTGAGTGATAAACCCAACGGATGACACCTGAATAGTGTAGGTGCCGTTGGCAATATCAAAACTGTAGCTACCATCATTATTTGTGGTAGCGCCTTTGCCCGAACCTGCCACTGTTATTGAAGCGCTGTTTACAGGGCTGCCCGAAGCATTGGTTACTTTACCGCTTACTGTATTCTGAGCAAAAATTATAGCCGGTAAAAGTGCTGTTAGCAACAGCATGGAGAGTTTTTTGTAGATAGGCATTGTGTAAGTTTTGATTAAAAAAAACTTGTAGAATAAAATGTCTCTGCCAAATAGGTGAGATGAATGACACCGGATTTTAAACTAAACAAGTTACAGAACGCCAACAAATGTAAGTGTATACGTTTAGGGAATCGTAATCGTTTCGGCATGGGTGGTGTTATTATAGGTGAAAATGCGGGTTCTTGCGCAGCATCAAAACTTTTGAAGTGAAATGCCTCCACACATGTGGCCTTTTTTTTTGGTTGATTTGGTGTATTACCAATGCTTGAAACTTAACCAAATGCTACGTTGCTTTTAGCTACCTTCGCCGCTCGAAAAAATATAACTAATTACTCCAACCCCACGGAGCAAAATAACATGAAGAACATCCGCAACTTCTGCATCATCGCCCATATAGATCACGGGAAAAGCACCTTAGCCGACCGCCTTTTACAGGTTACAAATACCATCTCCGAACGCCAAATGATGGACCAGGTGTTGGATGACATGGACCTGGAAAGAGAAAAAGGAATCACTATTAAAAGTCACGCTATACAAATTAACCACCAGCACAAAGGGCAGGAATATGTGTTGAATTTAATTGACACACCCGGCCACGTGGATTTTAGTTATGAAGTAAGTCGTGCACTGGCAGCCTGCGAAGGCGCACTGTTACTGGTAGATGCTACGCAAGGCATACAGGCGCAAACTATTTCAAACCTTTACTTAGCTATAGAAAACGACCTCGAGATCATTCCCGTTATCAACAAAATTGATATGGACGGGGCAATGATTGAGGAAGTAAAAGATCAGATTATAGAACTTATTGGCTGCAAACCCGAAGATATTTTATTGGCAAGCGGCCGCACGGGTATTGGTGTTGATGGAGTATTAGAAGCCATCATAGATCGTATTCCCGCGCCCAAAGGAAAAGAAGATGCACCATTGCAGGCACTCATTTTCGATTCGGTATTCAATAGCTTTAGAGGGATTATTGTTTATTACCGAATAGTAAACGGAACCATAAAAAAAGGCGATAAAGTAAAATTTGTTTCTACCAACCAGGAATATTTTGCCGATGAAGTAGGCATTTTAAAATTAGCACTTACACCCAAAGCTGAAGTAAAAACGGGTGATGTTGGTTACATCATTACCGGGATAAAAAACGCCAAGGAAGTAAAAGTGGGCGATACAATTACCAATGCCGTTAATCCAACACAGGAAATAATAAAAGGTTTTCAGGAAGTGAAGCCAATGGTGTTTGCCGGTATTTTTCCGGTGGATACGGACCAGTTTGAAGAGCTGCGTGACTGCATGGATAAATTACAGTTGAACGATGCATCTCTTTCATTTGAATTGGAAACGTCGCAGGCACTTGGCTTTGGTTTCAGGTGCGGATTTTTGGGATTGCTGCACATGGAAATTATCCAGGAACGTTTGGAGCGGGAGTTCAACCAAACCGTAATCACTACTGTACCCAACGTAAGTTTTGTTGCCTACACCACCAAGGGCGAAAAAATTATTGTAAACAACCCAACACAAATGCCCGACCCGGTAAAGGTTGATCGTATAGAAGAACCATTCATCAAAGCACAAATAATTTCGAAGCCGGAATACATTGGAAACATTATGACGCTTTGCCTGGGCAAGCGGGGTATTTTAATCAGCCAGAGTTATTTAACGCCGACCCGTGTGGAGTTGGGTTTTGAAATGCCGCTCACCGAAATAGTTTTTGATTTTTACGATAAATTGAAAAGCCAGACGAGAGGATACGCTTCCTTTGATTACCATCCCATTGGTTACCGCGAGGCCGATATCGTAAAAATGGACATTCTGCTGAACAACGATAAAGTAGATGCACTGAGCGCATTAATTCACCGGGGAAAAGGCCAGGAGTTTGGCCGAAAACTTTGCGAAAAATTAAAAGAACTGGTACCACGCCAGCAATTTCAAATAGCCATACAGGCAGCCATTGGTGCTAAAATTTTAGCCAGAGAAACCATATCGGCCATGCGCAAAGATGTTACAGCAAAATGTTATGGCGGTGATATTAGTCGTAAAAGAAAGCTACTCGAAAAACAAAAGGAAGGAAAGAAACGGATGAGACAGATTGGAAATGTGGAGGTGCCGCAGGAAGCATTTTTAGCGGTGCTGAAATTGGATGATTAATTAGATGATCCTTTTCCTTTTTTTACTTTCCCTTTATTGGCATCCGATTTTTCCTGCAACTTTTTTTCATCGCGGTTGCCATCCTTGTCAATCAGCGGATCGCCCATTGGTGGTTTGCCTAAGTAAGGATCGGCATCACGCATATCAACAGTTTCGGTAAACACTTTATCTACGTGCTGCCATTTGCCGGCCACCCATTTAAAACCTTCATAGTCGCCGTCGGGTATTAACGTCCAGGGGTTATCAGGTTCGTCCGATTCTGAAATCAAATGATCAAAAAGAATCAGTTGCATGTCGGCATCGTAGTTGACGGTTGTTGATGCGTCTTTTTTGTATTCAAGCGCATGACGGTAGCGGGTAGGTTTTTTTATTGAGTCTTTTTCAAAAGAAAAAAAGGCACCGCCGAATTGTGGTTGATTGCGGCTATCGAAAGTCAACACTTCAATCCATTTTTTGTTGCTGCGTATGCCGTGTTCATCAAAGCCAAAAAGGGTGTAATAATTTTTACCGAGGTGCTGGGTTTGGATAATGTTGTAATAAACGGCACCAATCCAGGTATCTTTTGTTCTTACCGAATCCATGGCGTTGTCGGCAAACTCCGAGTAATCCCGGAGCGGCACCAATTTTAATGACCCATCTTTTGTTTTAAACTGAATGGCACCTCGCTGACGCACATACTGTCCATCAAAATCAAGCTGCCAGGTAAATAATTTAAAACTGCTGTCAGGGGCAAAAAGTTTCGACATACCCTGCACAGAATCGAAAGGATAATAAAAAGAGTTTTTAACCTGCAGGCTGCGAACAAATGTTTTAATGAACATACTATCGCTGCGCATACGACCGGCAGTGAGAGAATCTAAAAAAAGATTTTTCAATAGTCCTTTCAGCGAGTCTTCTTTTTTACGAAGAATTTTTATATCAGCAGCAGCAATGGCCTGGCTTTGCGCAAAGCCTGCAACTGCAAATGAGAGAAACAAAAATAGGAGCAAAGGTTTTTTCACAACGGATAGACGTTTTATTGTTTCTAAAGAACGACAATAAAAGCCAAAAATTATCTTAAGGTTACAAGGCTTGGGCAAATGCCTGTAACGACGAAAACATAAAATCAATATCGGGGTGGGGGAATGCCTGGTTGGGATTTGTGGTGGTTACAAAAACCGTTTGCATGCCGGCAGCACGGCCAAAGCGGGCATCAGATGGTTTGTTGCCTACCATAACCGATTTGCTAAAATCTATTTCCGGAAAATCTTTTGCGGCCAACAATGCCATACCGGGATTTGGTTTGCGCAGAAAATATTTATCATCCATATCGGTGCAGTAATAAATGGCATCAATCCGTCCACCGGCGTTTTCTACTTCACGCAGCATTTCATTATGAATGGATTGTAGATCATCTTCCGTCATTAAGTCTTTGGTTACACCCCGCTGGTTGGTGATCAGGATGATGCGGCCAAAAACATCGGCCAGATTTTTAAACACTTCCAACACACCTTCACTAAAAACAAATTCTTTCCAGTTGCGCACATACTTACCTTTTCGTTCAATGTTCAATACCCCATCGCGGTCTAAAAAAAGTGTCCAGCTTTTGTCAATTTTTTTGAGATCAGCAGGCTGATGAAGTAGATCTTTTTGCGCTTGTTCAAAATCGGTTGGTATGCCAATGTCGATAAAATAACCCTCCTGAACCGAAGCATAAAAATGACCGTCAGTCGTAAATTTTTCGAGGTAGTCTTTCTCAAAAGAAAATTGATGTGGCAATGAACGTTGCAGAAATTTTTCTCTGTTGAGGATGTAACTACCGCCGTTGATCAAGCCATCGGCATAAAACTGTTTTTCTTTAAAAGAGATAATTTGATTTTGTTCATTGATCGTTACACATCCATAGCGATCAAAATTTTTCATTGGTTTTAACGCAAGAGTGCAGTCGGCATTTGATGCCTGGTGGACACTCATGATGGCCTCCATTTGAATTTTAAACAGAGTATCGCCATTGGTTACAAAAACATTTTCCGCATTTGCTACCCGCATAGCTAACTGAATGGCGCCCCCTGTACCCAAGGGCTCGTCTTCAATAACATTTGTGTAATTAAGTGCGGGATAATATTCACTCAAATAATTTTCAATCAACTGGTGCATGTGCCCCAACGAAAAAATAAATTTTTCTATTCCCTGCACCTGCAAATAATCAATAACGTAGGATAAAAATGGCCGGCCTGCAACAGGTGCCATACACTTTGGCAAATCGGGTACTGCCTCCCGCAATCTTGTTCCTAAACCTCCCGCTAAAATGATGGCTATTGTTTGCATAAATTAATTGCCCCGCCATTTATGGTGGGGATGAAAAAACTAACTACACTCGCGGGCTTTAGCCCAAACCACATTTTGGCTAAAGCCGGAAACTAACTTTGTAATAATCACAGCTCTAAAGCGCCGGGCAACTCATGGGCAGCATCTTAACTAAAACAATTTTGGTTCACGATGTCGAAATGTCCCGCGTGGAAAACATGGTCTCCTCCACCAACTCACAAATTATATGCCCCACCATTATGTGGCTTTCCTGTATGCGTGGGGTATTGTTGCTTGGCATGTTCAATAAATAATCAACCATGTTTTTCATTGCGCCACCATCATTGCCAGTGAAAGCTACTGTGATCATTTCTTTTTCTTTTGCAACCGCAAATGCTTTTATAATGTTTACCGAATTACCAGAGGTTGATAATCCCACCAACACATCGCCTTTCATTCCAATGCCATCAATTAAACGGGCATAAACAAAATTGTACCCATAATCATTGGCAACCGCGGTGAGGTACGATGTGTTGCAATGCAGTGCCTCGGCGGGCAAAGCCTTTCTGTCTTTGTAAAATCTTCCCGAAAACTCAGCGGCTAAATGTTGCGCATCGGCAGCACTGCCACCGTTGCCACAAAAATAAATGCGGCCATTATTTTGTAAAGATGTTGTTATGGCCTGTACCACATTTTCAATTGTGTGCAACAAAACTTCATCAGTAAGTACCTGCTGCTTTACGTTTATTGATGACTCGATGATTGATTTTATTTTCTGCATATTTTGTAATTAGTTCTTCGATGTATTAGCGACATTGTCCTGGTTGCAAACCTTAGTAGAGAATCAAATCCCCTTTGCGATAAACCTTATTACCTTATTCATTTCTTCACCGTTGGCTAATAAAGTAATAAGGTCTTATTTAGAGTGTGTGTGTTCAGGTTTCTACTAAGGTTTAGAACAGTTGCTATTTGTCTTTTCGTCTTCACTAATTACACCCAAGGGTCTTTTGTATAAATCCACTCTATTCTCAATGCGCAAAATCAGCATCAAACTTGCCTTTGATTCTTTCCATTGGCGGATTAAAATATCCGTATTTCAAATCCGGAAATTCATCCCTCAATAATTGCATCAATTGTTTTACACCCAAAATTTCTCCTGACTCTGCAACATTAATTTTACCGAGGTACCAGTCGGGGTCAATATTAAAATTGCGCCACTGAATCATACGCAAATCCGTATCAATAATCAGTTGCCGCAGCGCTTCGTACTCCGCAACCGAATCCGTCATGCCTGGAAAAACAAAATAGTTTATTGAAGTCCAGCCGCCAAAATCCCGCATTACTTTCAGGCTTTCAACAATATCCTGGAACACATAATTATTGGGGCGGTAGTACGGTGTGTAAATTTCGGGGCGGGCCGAATTGGTGCTAACCCGTATGCTGTTCAACCCTGCTTCGCACAAAGCTCTTACTGCATTCGGTTTCGATCCGTTTGTGTTGATATTGATGCTGCCATTGGGTGTGTGTTTTCGTATTTCAATGATGGCCTCTCTAATGGTTTCCCACATCAGCAATGGCTCGCCTTCGCAACCCTGCCCAAAACTTACAATGGGGTAGGGAGCCGTTTGTAGATGCGGCACGGTGAACTCAATAATTTCCGCAGCGGTTGGTTTAAAAGTCAGCCTGTCCTGCGTAGAGAAAATTGTTTCTTCTACCGGCTGAAACGAAATGCAACCAACACAATTAGCATTGCAGGCTGGAGACGTGGGCACAGGGCATTCCCATCTTCCAATAAAAAAATTACGGGCGGCAGGGCAGTGGTAAGTAAGTGCGCAGTTGTTGGCTAAATGATTTACCAGCCGGTTGTGCGGATAGGCCTGCAATAAATGTGCAACACCGGTTTCAATTTTTTCTACGTCGAAGCCGGCACTTTCCTGGCGTATGTCCTGTTCAATTCTTGTTGCGGGCACATAAAATTTTTGATTGTGCCAGCTTGCGGCGGTGTAACAAAAAAGTGGGAGCGTAGGTGCGTTGGCTTCGGTTTCGTAAGCCGCCAAAAAAAGGCCTGTGTATGCCGGTGGAATAAATGCTGCAACAGCCCAACCTTTTTGGCAAAGACGCATGTCGCCAGTGGTTGTATCAATACCAATTCCTTTGCGGCCCGGCAGTTCGTACAGTTGACCGCCGCTGGGTAGTTCTATCCAATCATCTTCGGGTACGGGCATAGCGTCCCATCCGGTGCGGCCAACGGCAAATAGCGAAGTGTCTTCGAAAATATTTCCTTTGCCGTCAGAGTATAAAATGTAAGGGGACATTCGAAGTTTTAATTTTAAGTTTTTGGAGCTCCGTTCACAAGTGCACATGTTATGGTGCAACGATTGATCATTATGCTTACAAAAAAGTTTTCTACCTCCTATGGCGGTCGGCAAATTTGTGTTTATTGCCTATTGCTTTTCGTTAACTTCTTCGTTCACCTTGCCACCAATCCGTTCAAGCTGTTCTTTGCAAAAAGCATTTAGCTTGGTTCCTTCAAGTATCGACAAATCCTGCGCAACCCTGTATTGCAAATACTTTTTTTTGGCGTGGAAGATGGTCAAAAAATCTTCACGCACCACTACATCCGTCAAATGTTGCCAGGGTACAAAATGTGGGCGGTAATAGCCTGGAATAAAAATGCCTTCGTTGGTAAAACTGATATTGGTTTCGGCAAAAATTCTTTTTTCGGAAAACATCAGCACGATGGAAATGACGGCAAAAACAAATACACCTATGTAATCTATTTGCCTGCCAACTTTTAAAAACGCCACGCCCAATACCGTAAAGGTTAACACCTGCAACAACCGCAGCCAGTAATTGTATTTTGCGGTTAGGTCAAACTGCCGGCGAAAAAAACCATACGCCAGGGAAATAAGAGCAACAAGAAAAATGGGGGCTGCGGGTAAAAAGTTTGCAAAGTCGAGCAGGCGATAATAGTCAGCCCCTTTAGCCAGCAAATAAAATCCAAGCACAATGTGGAGCAGACCTACACTGCGCCGCCGCTTTTCAATGCCTTCTATCTTTATAGCCAGAAAATACATATCAAACCGGGTTGCTTGCTACAAGCAGGTTACACAGTTTAAATAAAACGCGGGCACCAACGTTTGCATCCCAATAGTTTTCACTGGTGCTCACTTCATTCAGGTCGAAAGCAATGATTTGTTTGCCGCTTTCTTTTATTTTTCTAAAAAGGTAAAACACTTCTTCTGTTTCAAAGCCGCCTTGTACGGGTGTACCGGTGTTGGGACAAAGTTTAGGATCCAGCCCGTCAATGTCAAAGCTGATATAAACTTTTTGCGGCAGGTGGCTGATCATCTCTTCTACAATCTGTTTGAACGTTTCGCCTTCGTATTGCCTTGCCCGAATGTCTTTGTGAAAATAAATACTGATGCGCTCGGGGTTTTCTTTGGTTATAGCAAACTCGCCGTCCGAAAAATCGCGGATGCCAACCTGTAACAATTTTGTCATCTGCGGCACCTCTTTCAGCACGTTGTACATGATGCTGGCGTGAGAGTATTCAAAACCTTCGTAGCCCTTGCGCAAATCGCAGTGCGCATCAATTTGCAGAATGCCAAACTCACCGTGTTTTTCCGCAATGGCTTTTATAAATCCGAGCGGTGTGCTATGGTCGCCACCCAGCAGGCCAACTAATTTTCCCTGGTTCAGCAGGTCGCGGGTTTGATAATAAACCCAGTTGTTTAAAAAATGCGAACCCTCGTTTACCTCCCTCTGGGCCTTGCACATAAAATTGTTCTTCTCCACATCTTCGCCCTGGGAAATGTAGTCGATATACAGTTCGGCTTCCTTACGCAGGTAATCGCTTTTCATCAAAACTTTACGGTCGGTTTCCCGCATAAAAAAACCTTCTTTCCAGGCATCAGGTGCTTCGGCGTCGAAGAGGTCAACCTGCAGGCTGGCTTTCATTATTTGCTCCGGCGCCCGGGCCGTACCCGAACCAAAGCTTACTGTAACCTCCCAGGGTACTGGCAGAATCACAAGCCGGGCCTCATCTTCGGTAAAAGGAAGCCCGAAGATATTGTTGTTGGGATTGCCGGCACTGTCCGGGTCGAAGGCCGATAGATCTGTCATGTGCTATTTTTTAAAAGGGCTGCAAGTTAAAACGGTTGGAGGAGGGAGCCAAAAGAGATCGGCAATGCAGTTGGAGACTGTCCGGTTCTAGACAACGAGTAATAACACCCCCGTCGTTCCCCTTCGGAAGAGAACGAAAATCGCTTGGTAAATGGGAATTATGTTGTGCGTTACTGCTGGTAAAATTAAAAACGCCCTGTGGTAAGCTTCTAACTACCCGGGCAGGCAAAATCCTGTATATGCTAATAACCAGTACATCAAATTGCAGCCTATTTATACGCATCGGGTACCGATGAAGCAGGGCAACCGTTTTAGCTGTTACATTAGCGAAAAAAAGCTCCATGGAGCTATTTACTATTCACTTACAAAAACAGTTTTGCAATGAGAGAATTGGAAGAGTTTTTTAAAGGCTTGTTCAGCACAACCGAATGGCCTGCCCGCTGGAACTGTGGTTATTGGTCCGATTTTCATGGCTGGGTGTATATTGTAAGCGAACTGCTGATATGGGCTGCTTACTTTCTCATCCCCCTGATCATTCTCAACTATCTTTCCAGAAAAAAGACAGCACTTAAATTCAATAAAGCCTACCTGTATTTTGCGGCTTTCATTTTGTTATGCGGCTCCACCCATTTTTTAGATGCCCTAATGTTTTGGGTGCCCATGTATAGATTAAACGCCCTGCTACGCCTGGCTACCGCTGTGGTAAGCCTGGCAACTGTTTACCATCTCATAAAAATTCTCCCGGAGGCTTTTAAGCAAAAAACAAATGTGGAACTCGAAAATGAGATTTTCAAAAGAAAACAGATTGAACACCAACTGGAGGAGGCTAATAAAGGATTAGCGGCTTTTGCTTATGTAGCATCGCACGATTTACAGGAACCACTCAGAAAGATTACCATTTTTACCAGCAAACTGCTCCAAACCAATAAAAACAATCTGGATGACGAAGGCAAGGAACTCGCCAATAAGGTGCTTGATTCCTCAGAGCGGATGCGCAATTTGATTCAGGATGTGCTTACTCTTTCATCAATTGTAGAAACCGGCGACCTCTCCAAGGTTGACACAGAGAAGGCTGTACAAACCGCCATAGAAAATCTTGAATTACCAATAAAGGAAAAAAATGCTGTGGTAAGATGTGGAAAGCTACCCCGGGTCTTTGGCAACGAAGCTTATCTCTCGCAGCTGTTTTTTAATTTGATAGGCAATGCACTTAAATTTTCGGAAGGCCCGCCGGTTGTAGATATTAGTGGTGAGGTAAAAGAAGGAAGGGCATTTTTACACGTGTCCGACAATGGGATAGGCATGAAAGAGCAGGACCTCAATAAAATTTTTGATGCCTTTCACCGGCTAAACTCCAAAACAAAATTTGAAGGCACAGGCATTGGTTTGTCCATTTGCAAACGAATTGTTGAACTACACAATGGTACTATCAATGTAACCAGCACTGTAGGTAAAGGAAGTGTTTTTACAATCGAGTTACAGGCTGCAGATGCATAAAAAGTGCTCGCCACGAGTTTTGGACAAATGCCGCTACCAATTCGGCGGCGATTAACGCATAACCTAAAACCCTAGCTGGGGTGCCGGTTTTATTTTTATCCCGGCTGGTAAAAAGTTAAAAATTCCGGGGCCGGGAACAACTTAATTTTCTCCCGCCCAAATTTTACTTTCTTAGGCTACCTTCGCAGCGGCCAATCGTTGTTTATGAAAAAGATTCACATTGCACTTTTACTTTTAGTTGTTGGTGGTATAGTTGGGATGTCGTTTTTTATAAAAGACCTAACCACGCAGGAAAGTTTTGCATCCGCGGCCGAAAAAAGCGGCGAGTTTGTAGTGGTAAAAGTAAAACTCGACAAGGCCACACCCATTGAATACGATGGGATGAAGGATGCCAACAAAACTGTTTTTTATGCTGTTGACAAAAATGGGGTTCGCTCAAAAGTTTTATACCTCAACGCAAAACCACAGGATATAGAACGCAGCGAGGGGCTGGATCTGAATGGTTATATGCGCAATGGCTTTTTTGAGTGCACAAAACTGCAAATGAAATGCCCGAGTAAATACAAGGACAACATGAGCGCAGCGCAAAAAAATATTTCGTACACCGACAGCGCCTCAACAAAAAAATACTAAAGCCGGATGAACTTTATTGGTGAGCATTTATTGCCGGGCAAACTCGGTCACTTCTTTTTACTTCTTTCTCTTATTGCTTCTTTGGGTGCAACAATTGCTTATTTTTTAAGTGTACAAAAAGGGAATTTTTACAACCGTGGCGTTGCATTAACTGGCGTTGGCGTTGCTAATGTTCACCAACAATGGCGGAAGCTGGCACGTATATTTTTTATTACCGAAGTTGTGTCTGTTTTTGCGGTGTTTGCCATTTTATTCTTCATTATTTCCAACCACTATTTCGAATACAAATACGCCTGGCAACATAGCTCTCTTTCCTTGGAACCAAAATATTTATTGAGTTGTTTTTGGGAAGGGCAGGAGGGAAGTTTTTTATTATGGAGTGTGTGGCATTGTGTGTTGGGATTAATATTTATTTGGAAGGAAAAACAATGGGAAGGCCCGGTAATGACGGTGGTTTCTTTTGTGCAGGTATTGCTGGCCACAATGCTGTTGGGCCCAACAATTTTTGGGGTGAGTGTTGGTTCGAATCCTTTTGTACTGTTGCGTAACTCGGGTGTGCTTGATAACGCCCCGGTATTTTTTGGCGCCGATGGTTTGATGCGGCAGGATTATTTATCGCTGATAAAAGATGGTAACGATTTAAATCCGCTGCTGCAGAATTACTGGATGGTGATACACCCGCCGGTTTTGTTTTTGGGTTTTGCTTCTACACTTATTCCGTTTGCATTTGCAGTGGGTGGCTTGTGGACGAAACGATATAGCGAATGGACGAAGGCCGCCCTGCCCTGGGCATTATTTTCAGGAGGTATTTTTTCGCTGGGTATAATGATGGGCGCCAAGTGGGCTTATGAGAGTTTAAACTTTGGTGGCTACTGGGCCTGGGATCCCGTGGAAAATGCATCGCTTGTTCCCTGGCTGGTGTTGGTGGCCGGCATTCATACTTTATTAATTTACCGGCACACGGGCAATGCGTTGCGTACCACTTATTTGTTTTTTATCCTGTCGTTTTGTTTTGTACTGTACTCAACTTACCTAACCCGCAGCGGCGATTTGCAGGATACATCGGTACATGCATTTACTGGCGAAGGCATTACACGCTGGCATTTAAGAATTTTATTACTCACGTTTTTTCTGCCAGCCATTTTCCTTTTTGTCAACCGCTACAAACACATTCCTTTCATTGCCAAAGAAGAACAAACTTCTTCACGAGAATTTTGGATGTTCATTGGTTCGCTGGTTTTGTTTTTATCCGGCATCTTAATTATTTGCATGACCTCTATACCCGTATTTAATAAAGTTGCCGGGCTGTTTGTTGACAATGACGAGGTGATTAAGAAGATTGCCATGGGCGAAGACGCGGAGTACTCGTACAACCGGATACAGGTGATCGTTGCGGTGATACTGGCTTCGCTTACTGGCCTTGGCATGTATCTTAAATACAAAAACACGGGCAAAGCTTTTCTTAAAAAAATTATTGCACCACTCACCATTGGCGTTGTAGCCGGTGCCGCTATTTTGTTTTTTGGCGATATTGATTACCGCAAATACGGCATTGGTTATTTAGGTGCTATATGGCTGGCCATTGTTGCATCAGTTTATTCGGTAATTGCCAATGCCAGTTACATTGTAACCGGCTTAAAAGCAAACATGCGGCGGGCCGGTGGCGCTATTGCCCATACTGGTTTTGCATTGATGCTGTTGGGCATTTTAATTTCTTCGTCAAAAAAAGAAACCATTTCGTTGAACACCTCAGGCATTTTTTTAGACTTTGGAAAAGAAAGCAAAGAAAATCCGGGTGAGAATTTGACGCTGGTAAAAGGAGTTCGCACGCAAATGGGCGACCGGTGGGTTACCTATGTAAAAGACTCGGCTCATCCCAAAAAAGAATTGTGGTATTACCTTTTAAAATTTGAAGACAGCAGCGGCAAGGAAAGTTTTACACTTACGCCCAACGCTTTTGTAAACTATAAAGGCAATACGGGTTTAATGGCCAACCCCGATGCAAAGCAATATCTCACCTACGATATTTTTACCTACATCACATCGCTCCCCGATCCTTCGAAAATGAAAGACACCGCCACATTTAAAACACATGAAGTTTCTGTTGGCGACACGGTTTTTTATTCGAAAGGATTTGCCGTTTTGCAGGATGTAAATTCGGTAAAGCAGGTACCGCAGGTTGTGTTTGGCCCCAACGACAGTGCCTCGGTTGCTACACTCAAAATATTTTCAAAAACGTCTTCCATCTATACCATCCGGCCCACTGTAATTAATATTAGGAACGAAGCAATGTCGAAACCCGATACCGTGGTGCAGGAAAGCTTAGTTGTTCAATTGCAAAAGGTAGAAGGCAAGAAAGCGTTTTTCGAAATAAAAGAATCCGATTCAGTGATGCAGTATGTAACCTTGAAGGCGTATAAATTTCCGTACATCAATGTTCTTTGGTTGGGAACAGTATTGATGGTACTCGGGTTTTTTGTAAGCGCTGCCTGGCGTATTCAATCAAATAAAATAAAAAAAGGGAAGGCCGGTTTAGAAACGGTAAGCAGAGAAAGTAGTTTAACCAACGAGGGAGCCAGGAAAACTTTGGTCTAATTACACGCA
This sequence comes from Chitinophagales bacterium, assembly GCA_031425835.1. GTDB lineage: Bacteria > Bacteroidota > Bacteroidia > Chitinophagales > Chitinophagaceae > Flavisolibacter. The sequence continues at coordinate 73,737 of JANPKD010000024.1, read as the reverse complement.
CGCATCCTAGCAGTATTTTTTAATGATATTTTGTATGCCCTCACAGCCCCTGCTTCTTCTATCACACTAATGTTTTTTCTTTGCGTGTTGGTCGAACGGCTTTTTATCTTTGATTTTGGAGGTAGCATTTTTTTCCCTGTTGCCTTGTAATGAGCAATCATCTCACTAATTCTTTTTCTCTCTACAGAAGTTAACGGAGTTGGGTCAACTACCAAATCAATGCCTGCAGGTTCTTTTATGTATCCCATTGTTTTTATAATTGCTAACAGTCAACCTAATTAGCTTTCTTATACCAAAACGTTTGTGTTATTGCCTGACTGCCTCACCACTTTATAGAGCATAATAAAATTCACTACAGCCACTAATAGCATCGGAATCTTTCTGTAAATCATATCTGTTGAAATGAGTCGCTCAATTAATTCCAGCGAAAATCTTTTGTCGAGTTCAATTTGAATAGGAATCTGGATTGCTACTGTTGAAATAATCGCTGTCAGGTTTAAAATTAATGCCAGCCAAACCAACAGCCTGGGTATAACCACTGGCCGAAACCAAAATAATAAAATCAGTAGGATAAAAGACAGGAATACAAAAACCACAAACAGAGGAATAATCAGCGAACTATCAACCTGGTGAAATTTAGGAAACTCATTGGCACCTACCCACCGCCATGTGCGGTATGCCACTAAGGAATTAACAATGCCTCCACCAAGCACATAAAACGCCAACAGAATATAAACAGAGAATACAATACTCGAGATGCTATTTTTACTGCCCATTGCACTTTGTTTTAAACATTGTGTAATACCTATTCTTTCATTTGGTGCTGGTTGGAGATGTGCACCAGAGGTTCTGCATCACAAAAATTTTTTTACCGCCTTGCTTACCCGATAAAAAATTTCTTCATCCGCTAATTTCTCTTTCACAAACGTCAAACCGGTAACCCGTTCATACAACTCAATATATCGCTCCGAAATAATTTGCACCCATTCATCGCTCATCCCGGGTACTGTTTGCCCTTCCTTACCCATAAATTCATTTGCAATGAGCCACTCCCGTACGAATTCCTTACTCAACTGTTTCTGTTTTTCACCGGCGGCTTGCCGTTCCGCGAATCCATCAGCGTAAAAATATCTGGATGAGTCGGGCGTATGAATTTCATCCATCAATACAATTTCATTGTTGCGCTTTCCAAATTCGTATTTGGTGTCGGCTAAAATTAGTCCTTGTGCAAGCGCTAATTCTTTCCCTCTTTCGAAAATGGCCAGGGCGTATTTTTTTAAAATTGTCCATTCATCTTTTGTGGCTAAACCTTCTCTCAACAATTCCTCTTCGCTTATATCTTCATCATGTCCTTCGCTTGCTTTTGTTGACGGGGTAATAATAGGTTCGGGAAAAAAATCATTTTCTTTCATTCCATCGGGCATCAACGCACCGCATAAAATTCTTTGTCCGCTGCTGTACGTACGCCAGGCATGACCACATAAATTACCACGCACTACCACTTCAATTTTAAATGGCTGGCACCTGTGCCCAACCGAAACATTTGGCGCAGGCGTTTCAATCAGCCAGTTGCTGCAAATATCTTTTGTGGCGTTGAGCATGTATGCAGCCACCTGGTTGAGCACCTGTCCCTTGTATGGGATAGGGCGAGGGAGAATTACATCAAAAGCCGAGATGCGATCAGATGCAATCATCACCAACAGCTTATCATCAATGGTATAAACATCTCTAACTTTTCCTTTGTAAAAAAATGTCTGCTGAGGAAACTGAAATGGCTGCATGGTGCGAAACTATATTCATTACATGTGCAACACGGCGGATGCCATCTGAAAAATTTCAACAACTTATTCCTACAGGTTTAAATTAATTTTCTCATAAACAGTGTATTGCTTACTTTTCCGCTTAATTCAAAGAATTCAAAACTTCAATTTCGATCTGAAATACGTTGATTGCTTATTTATCCAAACTAAATTTCTATCTATGAGAAAATGCTACTGCTTTTTCACTGCTTTATTCACAGCGTTTTTATTTTTAAGTTCTTCCGTTTTTGCACAATCTTCTATCATCACCGGATCAGTAAAAAATGCCGGAACACAAGAAGGTGTGCAGGCTGTTTCGGTTACTGTAAAAGGCGGCACTGTTGGAACATTCACCGATCCGCAAGGCAACTTTCGGTTATCGGTACCGGCGCTTCCGGTTGTGTTAGTTGTTTCATCGGTTGGTTTCGAGTCGGCCGAGGTTACTGTGAATGATGCGGCAACACCGGTGCAGGTGAGTTTCGTTCCTACGTCTTCGTTAGGCCAGGAAGTTGTGGTGTCGGCAAGCCGTACCAGCCAGCGCATTCTAGAGTCGCCTGTATCTATTGAAAGAGTAAGCGCAGTGGCCATTCGCAATGCGCCTGCTGCTAACTACTATGACATCGTTACCAATTTAAAAGGTGTTGATGTTGTTACTTCATCTATGACATTTAAAACACCAACCACCCGTGGTTTTTCGGGTAGTGGTAATTTAAGGTTCAACCAAATTGTTGATGGTATGGATAACCAGGCACCAGGCCTTAACTTCTCTGTGGGCAGTGTAATTGGACTAACTGAATTAGATGTAGACAATATGGAGTTGTTGCCCGGTGCTTCTTCTGCATTATATGGTCCCGGTGGGATGAATGGGACGCTCATTATTACAAGTAAAGATCCGTTTCGTTACCAGGGTTTGAGTTACCAGGTAAAAACCGGTATCATGCACATTGGCGATAAAGAAAGATCCGTCTCTCCATACCACAACTGGTCACTAAGGTGGGCGAAAAAAATATCGGAGAAATTAGCTTTTAAAATTGGGTCGGAGTTGGTGCAGGCAAAAGATTGGGTGCCCAGCGATTACCGCAACTATAAAAGATTTGGCACAGGCGGATTTGTAACAGACGGCAACAGGGAAACTGATCCGGGTTATGATGGCGTTAGCGTTTACGGGGATGAAACGGCTGACCCACGGGTACCCACTTTCCGACAGATTCTCGGCAGTGTGGGTGCAGGATTTCCGCCACTAACCAGTTATATCAATACGCTGCTTCCTGGCATTCCTGCCGATCAAAGAATTTCAAGAACAGGGTACACCGAAAACGAGGTGGCCGACCCCAACACACTCAATTACAAGTTATCCGGCGCCATCCATTATAAAATCAGTTCGAAAATTGAAGCTATTGCAGCAGGCTACTGGGGTACGGGCAATACCGTTTACTCTGGCAGCCAGCGGTACTCATTAAAAAATTTAAAAGTTGGTCAATACAAGTTGGAGCTGAAAGGCACCAACTGGAATTTGCGCGGTTATACAACGCAGGAAAATTCAGGTGAAAGCCACAACCTTACTGTAGCCACACAATTGTTTAACGAAGCGTGGAAGCCAAGTTCGGCCTGGTACCAGCAGTATGCATTTGCTTTTTTAAATGCGAAACAATCGGGCCGGCTGGACGCGGAAGCACATGGTATTGCAAGAGCTGCCGCTGACGTAGGCCGCCCGGCCGCGGGCTCTACCCAATTTAAAACCTTGTACGACCAGGTGAGGAAAATACCGATTCCACAGGGAGGTTTATTTCTTGATCGTACCGATTTGTACATGGTAGAAGGACAGTACAATGTCACCGGTATTCAGTTTGCCGAAGTATTGGTAGGCGGCAACTGGAAGAAGTATGTACTTAATAGCCAGGGCACACTTTTCTATAAAGAGAAAGAACCGATCAACATCAACGAGTACGGTGGTTATCTGCAACTGGGAAAAGAAGTGGTGAAGGATTTGTTGAAATTAACTGGCTCAATCCGCTACGATAAAAATGAAAATTTTGAGGGTCGTTTTACTCCAAGAATAACGGCTGTCATTAAACCGGCAAAAGACCATAACATTCGTGTATCGTACCAAACGGCTTACCGCTTTCCCAGTACGCAGCAGCAGTTTATTGACCTGAATGTTGGTACAGGAACACTTATTGGTGGCGACATTGAATTATACCAGAAATACGATTTGATCAACAACCAGGGTAATGCCTATAACAATGGAGTGATTGGAGAAAAAATTCCTTATAGCGAATTGAAACCCGAGTCGGTGGTTTCTTACGAGCTGGGCTACAAAACTTTGGTGAACAAAAGGTTACTGATTGATGCGTACGGATACTATGGTACGTACAGCAACTTTATTTCGCGGAGAGATGTATTGCAGGTGAGTACACAAAAAGGATTTTCCATTGTAACCAATGTTCCCGAGGAAGTAAAAACCTACGGTGGTGGTGCAAGCATTGAATATTTACTGCCAGCCAACTTTGTTGTTGGTGCAAACTTCTCCAGCGATAAAATAAAAAATGTACCTGCCGGTTTCCGGTCGTTCTTTAATGCCCCTGATTTTCGAACAGTATTATCACTATCCAATACAGGCTTTGGCAAAAACAAGGTGCTTGGCTTTAATATTGCCTATCGCTACCAAACGGGTTTTTTATATGAGAGCGAGTTTATTGAGGGCAACGTTCCCGCCTATCATACCGTTGACGCAGCATTTAACGTAAGAATTCCAAAAATTAAATCAATGTTTAAATTGGGTGCAAATAATTTGCTGAACCAATACTACCAAAGTGCGATAGGCAACCCAAGTGTTGGTGGTTTGTATTATGTGAGTTTCGCCTTCAACGTTTTATAAAAACTGTAATGCTTAATTGAAATAAAATGAAATTACCCATGTACCAATTCTTAAAGTCAGCTTTCGCAATAATTATAGCCGGTGGTTTATTTGCCTCGTGCAATAAACCATTGCCAGAGGCTACAGCCATAGTAACACCTGCACCCACAGGATTAACAATTTTAGAAACGTTACGGGCAGCAGCGCCTGGCACTTACACCATTCTTGATTCGGCCATTAAAAAAGCAGGAGCATCAACCATTGCAACACTCTCTGATAAAACAGGTGTGTTTACATTTTTTGCACCGACTGATGCGGCTTTCCAGGCATCGGGTATTGCTAGTGTGGCGTCGTTAGCAGCGTTTAGTTCGGGTACCCTGGCCTCAATTTTAAGTTATCACATTGTACCCGGACAAAAAATTTTGTCAGATGCCATTCCTACAACTTTTCCAAACATTAAGTTGCCAAGTGGTTTGGTAGCGGCGGCGCCATCGGCCAGCCTGCCTCCGGGTCTGCGTTTTCCAATTTATCCTTCACGCAGGGGCACGCAATTATTTGTGAATAATATTCCTGGTACAGAAAATAATATCATTGTTGCCAATGGTGTTATTCATAAAGTTGCGGCGCTATTAACTCCGCCAACAGCAACAACAATCAAAGGTTTTCTTGCCTCCGACCCAACAAACTTTTCAATTCTTTCTGCTGCAATTATCCGTGCCGACTCGGGCCAGGTTAATTTAAACAGGTTTGATTCATTATTGAATTTTGTTGTTCCGGGCTTTACCGTTTTTGCTCCAACCAATGATGCCTTCCGGGCTTTGTTTCCTCCCGGTACACCCGATGCAAATATCATCGGCGCATTAAACACTTATGCTTTTTTTCCGGCCCAAACCGTTCGCGGAATAATTGCGTACCACCTTTTGGGGGCCGCCGCGTTCAGTGTAAATTTTGCTGCGGGACCCGCACCGGTTAATACGCTTTTAGCTATACCACCAACTAACACTGTTGTACCGGTTGTTGTTACTTATGGCGGCGCAACTTTTACGGTTAAAGGTTTGGCTAATGCAACAGCTTCAAATGTTACCACTCGTGATAGGTCGTTCCTAAATGGTGTTGTTCATGTAATTGACCAGGTATTACGGCCACAATAGTTTTTTGCCAGGAGATTCTTCCTGAGAGAAGTTGATAAAATATAATGGAGAAAAAGAGTTGTGTAAAAACTTCGCTTTTTCTCCTTTTTTTATTTCAGTAGTGGGACAGCGAAACCAAGCTTACAATGCGGTTTCCCCACCCGTAGCGCCGTAAAAAATAACCCAGGTTGCAAAGTCATTTGAAAAATTCCGGAAACTATGTTCCATTCCCGCCGGCACAAATAATACATCACCGGTTTTGCATTCCACTAATTCACCGTCGCGATAAAATTGTGAGTGGCCCGATGCAATGATGTACAACTCGTCCTGGGCATGTGGTGTTTGGGTATCAACATCTTTTGGCGCAAAATATTCAACCGACATTGTGCCATGCCGCAGCAATGTGGTGTAAGGCTTTAACGATTGTTTTTCCAATTGTTTCCTTGCTTCTTCAACACTGAAATGATTTTTCATTCCACTTCAATTATCTCTTCGGTAAATACTATTCCCTCCAATGCCAGCTCGTGCAAAAGTGGCTTGTAAATTTCTTTTACAACCGGAATGTGCAAACCCTTTAAGGCAATGGTATTATTTAAAATTAATTTGGCCGCCAGTGCAAGTGGAAGACCAACCGTTTTTGCCATTGCTGTTTGCGTTTCGTTTTCTCCATTCAAGATCATAGTGCTGGTAGCCCGGTAATTTTTTTCTTCTCTGCTGAACTCAATTTCGTGGTGCATCACCACCATGTCTTTGTCGGCGGGTTGCAGTGTTAGTTTTTTTTCAAGAACCAATTGTAGCACACCGGCGGTGCTACAAGCTCCTTTGTTAATTAAAGTCTCCTGGTCGTCCATACCCAGGTAAAACAGTTGTTTCATTGTAAGGTTGGCGTCGTGCATTTTTTCGGCAAGGGTAGTAGCAGCATTAATTTTCAAGTCATCAATATCCACCTCCTGCAAATCACCTTTATCATTAACAAGCATAAATTCTTCAACCGGGCCAACGCCTTTTTCGGCTGCCTTCTGTTCCAGATCCACCAGGTTTACTAATTCCTTCAATAAGTTTTTTGTAATGTCGAAATGTGCCATCAGCTTTTGCTCCAACCAACCGCTGAACCCATGTTCATCAAAATGTCTTTTAAAAAATTGGGCTAAGGATAATCCATCCGTTTGAACCGTGGTTTTTTCATTGGTCAACTGTAGGTCAACAATATTTTTCCAGCCATACATAAAATCGGGGTGGCGCAATGTTGTACGAATAAACGTGTGCGCCCCGTGCAGTCCATACACATTTATGTAGCTAAGCGAGTCGCGGTTGGGGTACCAGCAGAGCTGCTCTGTTCCGGGTATGTTCACAAATTTTTTTTCGGCAAACAATTCTTCGTACTGCTGCTCAACAATATTTCCATCCATTTTATAAATGGCACCGGCTTTTCCTGCCATCACTACGTTGCGGGGGTTCCAGCTAATTTTATAATGCCATGGATTGTTATCACTCTCAGGGGCAACAAGGCCCCCGCAATGCGAATGGAATGAATCGATATTACCTCCGTCAGCTTCAATTTCATCAATCAGTTTTTTTGCACTCATGTGGTCAATGCCCGGATCTAAACCGGTTTCGCATAAAAACAACAGGCCGCTCTCTTCTATCTCATTTTTTAAATCGCTAAGTGCTGCATCGATGTAGGATGCGGTGAGTAAATTTTTTTTATGCTTCAAACAATCTTTTGCAATCAGTAAGTGCAGGGTAGGGGGCATTAGTGAAATCACAATATCGGCCTGCGGAATCATCCTGCCTCTTTCGCTTGCGTCGTTAATGTCAAATGAATAAACTGTGCCTGCGGTTGATGAACCAACTTTTTCTTTTGCCAATGCGGCATTGTCGTCAACAACAATTAAATGCCAGCTCTCGGCTTCGGCGTGTTGTAGAAAATAGTTAATTAAAACTGTGGCCGATTTACCTGCACCAAACAATAAAATATTTTTCATAACAGTAAAACAAATGTAAGCAGCATTGTATCAAAGACCCCCCGCGTTACACAATTTTGTGGGCACTGCTTTGCACTGGCATGTAAATGTTGCCGACCCTGTATTTGATTCGGTGTCCGGGTTTACAATTTGGGGTGGCTAATTTAAATTCTGTTGCAGGCATCAAATCATCAATCAAAATTGTTTTTGAAAAAAACACTTTGCCATTGCTCCGGAGGTACTCAATATCAATTTGTACCTGCTTAACTGGGTGGTTGCTTTTGTTTGAAACTACGAATTGAAGGGTTCTGTTTTGGCCTGGCAAACCCCCTTTACCATTCACTCGTGCAATTGAAATTTGTTCAAGAACCTCTTTTGAGGTGGGAGGTTCATCTATCGCTATTGGCTGTCTTTCTTCGGCCGGGCCAAACTCAATAATCAGGGCACGTTGGTAAGGAGATTTTTTTACTGCTGTTTTGTTCCTGTTTTCCCGCGGGAATACATCATTCAGTCTCAGCCTGCCAACCTCATTTTTTGAAATAATCAACCCAGCAATGCATACACTCACGATAGCTACTGTTAAACCCCAAACCACAACCAAAATTTTTCCAGACAACATACCCGGCGCTTTCAGCAAAATAAGAAAATACTGTGCCTGACTAAACGAGGAAAACCAGTAGCTATTTTTTATCGGTCGTGCTGCGGATTTTGTCAATGGAAATATGTGGCTAAAAAGGTTTTTCTGCTGACTTTACAAGCCTTAAAAAGGGTACATTTGCTCACTTAAAAATAACCTCATCAAGCAGCAGAATGGAAGACAATATTCAACCGCAGGAAACTTCGGATTTTAATCGCATTATTCCCGTTAACATAGAAGAACAAATGAAGACCGCCTACATTGATTATTCCATGTCGGTTATTGTTGGTCGTGCCCTACCTGATGTGCGTGATGGATTGAAGCCCGTACACCGCCGTATACTTTTTGCCATGAACGACCTGGGCATGGGTAGCGGTAAACCTTTTAAAAAATCGGCCCGTATTGTTGGTGAGGTTTTGGGTAAGTATCACCCGCATGGCGATAGTTCGGTGTACGATGCCATGGTAAGGATGGCCCAGGAATGGAGCATGCGCTATACGTTAATTGACGGCCAGGGCAACTACGGCAGCCAGGATGGCGACGGCCCGGCAGCAATGCGATACACTGAAGCGAGAATGAAAAAAATGGCCGAGGCCATGTTGCAGGACATAGAAAAAGATACTGTTGACTTTCAACTGAACTTTGATGATTCGCTTGAGGAGCCTACGGTTTTACCTTCACGCATTCCCCAATTACTATTGAATGGTTCGAGCGGTATTGCCGTTGGTATGGCTACGAACATGATGCCTCATAACCTCTCCGAAGTGATTGATGGTTGCATGGCCTACATTGACAACCGCGAAATAACGATTGATGAATTAATGCAGTTTGTAAAGGCGCCCGATTTCCCAACCGGCGGTACCATCTACGGAATGGAGGGTATTAAAGCAGGATTTCATTTTGGCAGGGGCAGGGTAGTGCTGCGCGGCAAAGTGCAGATTGATACAAAGCCAAGTGGCCGTGAGCAGATTATAATAACCGCAGTGCCATACCAGGTAAACAGGGATGCACTTACTGATAGAATTGGCCAGTTGGTAATTGGCAAAATCATTGAAGGCGTTGCACACGTAAACAATGAATCGAACAATAAAGAAGGTACCCGCATTGTGGTTGATTTGAAAAGAGACGGTGTGGCCAATGTTATTGTAAACCAGCTGTACAAATTTACCGAGCTGCAAACAAGCTATGGTATCAACAACGTGGCGTTGGTAAAGGGTCGTCCGCGTATCTTGAATTTAAAAGTGATGATTGCCGAGTTCATTGAATTCCGGCATGAGGTTGTAGTGCGCCGTACAAAGTTTGAGTTAAAAGAGGCGGAAAAGAAAGCACACATTTTACAGGGTTATTTAATTGCACTCGATCATTTGGATGAGGTCATTCGCATGATTCGTGCTTCAGCCACTCCGGATCAGGCAAAAGAAAATTTAATAAATGCAGGTTGGGGGTTAGATGAAATTCAGGCCAAGGCAATACTTGAATTGCGTTTGCAGCGCCTTACAGGCATGGAACGCGACAAGATTAAGCACGAGTACGACGAGTTAATGAAGACGATTGCATACCTCCGGGAAATACTTGCAAACGAAGGATTACGTTACGAAATCATAAAAACGGAATTGCTGGAGGTAAAAGAAAAATTTGGCGATGAACGTAAAACAGAAATTACTTACCTGGATGATGAAGTAAACATTAAAGACCTGATAAAGGAGGAGGATGTTGTCATCACCATTTCGCATTTGGGTTACATCAAACGTACATCGGCAACCGAATTTCGTGCACAAAAACGCGGCGGCAGGGGAGCAGTTGGCGGCAAAACCCGCGATGAAGATTACATCGAACAATTGTTTGTTGCCTCTACGCACCACACCATGTTATTTTTTACTGAAAAGGGCAGGGTTTACTGGTTAAATGTTTATCAAATTCCCGAAGGTGAAAAAAGTGGAAAAGGCCGCGCCATTCAAAACATGTTGCAACTGGCCCCCGGCGATAAAGTGCGAACAATTATTGACATAGCTGATCTGCAGGATGCCGAATTTGTAAACAGCCACTACATTATTTTATGTACCAAGCAGGGTGTTATTAAAAAAACCGCCCTGGCCGATTTTAGCCGCCCACGGCAAACGGGTGTAAATGCTATTACTATTGTAGAAGGCGATCAGTTACTGGAAGCAAGACTAACCGATGGCAGTTGCGAGATTATGCTGGCCATCGCATCGGGTAGGGCTATCCGCTTTCCCGAATCGAAAGTGCGGCCTACCGGCCGTGGCGCCATTGGTGTTTATGGCATTGAAGTAGATGATGCAAAAGACGAAGTTGTTGGTATGATTTGTGTAAATCCCACAACGCCCGACAGAACAGTGATGGTGGTGAGCGAAAAAGGTTATGGCAAACGCACCGTGGTAGATGAGTACCGAATTACGAACCGCGGTGGCAAAGGTGTAAAAACAATTAACGTAACCGAAAAAACAGGAAGGCTTGTCGGCATGCTTGATGTATCGGAGAAGGAAGACCTGATGATCACCTGCAAAAGTGGAGTTACCATTCGAATGAAGGTGGCACAAATAAGTGCGCAGGGCAGGGCCACTCAAGGTGTAAAGCTCATTCGTATTGACGACGGTGATGAGATTGCGGCAGTGAGTAGCTTAGATGTTCCGGATGAAGTAGCCCCCGTTTCAGAAGAGGGTGTGGTAATTGCCAATGAAAATAGTGGTGAAGATGTGGAACCAACCAATCCGCCGGAAAATTCATCTGAAGAGGACAACACTGATCAATTATAAAAATCAAAAACAAAAAACAATGCGTAAACTGTTTTTATCGGCTCTGTTAACCGCAACGCTGTCTGGCGTGTTTGCTCAGAAGCTGGAAGAGGTTCAGGAAAAAATCAGCAAAGGAAAATACGATGAGGCGAAAGAAAAATTAGACAAGTTTTTTGCCGATCCCAAAAATGCAACCAACCCGACTGGTTGGTATTACAAAGGAAAAATTTATGCCGCCCTTGCGCAGCAGGACAGTGCCGGTGTACTTACCTACGATGCACAGCGGGAGGCATTCGATGCTTTTAAAAAATACCAGGAGATGGATTCGAAAAACACGTTGATGATTCTTGATCAGAACGTTGGCCTTTTTCAGTTGTACGATTTGTATTACAACCAGGGTGTAAAAGCTTACAATAATAAAGACTACGAAAAGGCATACAACAAAATGAAGGTGGCGCTGGAACTGGAATCCTACATCAACAAAAAAGGATACTCTTACAACGGGTTTTCTTTCCCTGCCATGGATACGCAGTTGACCAACCTAACCGCATCATCGGCCTGGTTGGCGAAAAAAGAGGATGAATCAATTCCTTACTTTGAAACGCTTGCCAATGCCCGCCTAAAAGACAAAGAGTATAGAGAAATTTATGGCTTGCTTGCCGAGTACTACATGAAGAAGAACAACGAGGCAAAAGCAAACGAGTATATTAAAATGGGCAGAGAACTGCATCCGGACAATGATTATTGGACGAGCCTTGAATTTGGAAACATTACCGATAAGGATAAACGTCTTGCGCGGTACGAACAGATGGCACAGAAGTACCCCGACAATTATCCATTAATGATGGATTATGCCATTGAGCAGTTCAATGCAACTTATTCCAACGAAACCAAACCTGCCGACTATGCTGTGCGCCAGGAAAAAACTGGCAAACTTTTGGCGCAGGCGCTGGCCTTGAAGTCAACCGCCATTGGTAATTATGTGATGTCGCAACATTTGTACAACCAGGTTTTTGACATGGACGACAAACTAAGAGCAGTAAAAGGTGCCACGGCCGCTGATGCAGCAAAAAGAAAAGAGATCAACTTAAAGATCAACGAAAAGTATGACGAGCTTTATACATACTCCCAAAAGGCCTATGATTTATACACACAGGATGCCAGCGACAAGGCCGTTGACAAAGCCAACCTGCGTAAAGTAATTAACCAGTTAATTGATTACCACACCCGCAAAAAACAGATGGATAAAGTAACCTTTTACCAGGATAAGCTGAAGAATTTGAAGATGTAAAAGTTTATTCGTAAAAAGAATTTTAGAGCCTCCCTATTGGGAGGTTTTTTTATGTGGGATACAGGATTTGCCTGTGGAGTTTCAATGTAACAGCAAGAAAGAAAACCTGCGCGGGGTGGAAAAGCCCTGTGAGCCTACTTAACATAAAATTAAGTTATCGGTGTAGCGTGCCTGCTTTGATTCACAGGATTTTTCAAACACGCTACTATTCCTGTTCCTTAGCGTTTGAAAAATCCTGTGAATCAAAGCAGGCCATCACGCAATCAAATTTTAGTAAACGTAAGCGGAAACGATAACTCTATATTATGTTACTCAGGTTGGCGGTGCGAAGGTCTTTTTTTGTATTTTCTGTTGTTTCAAAAAAAGCCTTACGGTTGTGTGAAAGCGGCTGTTTGTATTTTTTTCAACAGCGGAGCATCGCCAAAGGCGAATAATCAATGCAGCGCATTGAAGGAGGTCGGGCTGCCTTGCTTCCCATTTGCAAGGCGAAGCGTGGACTGAATGATTATAGTCACGAATTGACCTCACCTCGGTGGGGCTTTTTTATTTACGGGTTATCTCGCCTAACCATTTAAACGATAGTTTAAGCCATTTTTTACACGATGAGAATAAAAGTTGGCCTAATTTTTAAATTTTCTTTACTGAAATTTCGTCATATTTTTCGTCATATTTGGGGTCTCTGTTAGCGTAGCTAACTCATTGATTTATCAATGGTTATATGGCAATAAAGCATTGATTTTGGGCAGGTTGCGCAATGCTAACCTTGAGATAATTTTTATTGTTTTTTCATAATTGTTATCATTTTTGATATAGATTTGGTTAGCATTTAGTGTAGCATATTTGCTATACAAAAGAATATCAGTTGTAAAGCAAAACTGTAAAGAAAGATGAAACCGCAAAAAAACTTCACCCAAAAAGCTCCATCAAAGGGAGATAGATTAAACTGGACTCCTCTGAGAGATGTAAAACCTGTGGTTTTGAATAAGGAACTTACCAAAGGCCGTAGGTTAGATAATGTTATAAGCAATAATAGCCACCCGGCGAATTTTCTTGTGCCTTAGTCGTGTTTAATCATCCTGGTTATGATCTGAAATTTGTTATAAAGATTCCATGCAAGGACATAACATCCCACAAATTCACCTTAGTATATAAGTTTTATTCGCCGCTCACAAAATACATTTACATCCTCAATGCAGATTATCACGCTGAGGATGTTTTTGCTATTAAATTCTATGTCAAACAGCATAGTAAAAGCGATTATAAATATTCAAAGATTACCAACAAAAAAGACTTACCTAACATCTTAATTACCTGCGCTAAGGTTGTACCAATTTTAATGGCAGAATTTCCCACAGCATCTTTTGGGTTCGCCGCATCTCGTTCGCTTGATGACCGTGCAAATAAGGTAGAGGGATTGCCAAATAATCAACGCTTCCAAGCCTATAGCTATTTGGCCTGTAAAAAATTTGGGACACAAACATTTGCCCACTTTGACTATCCTGCAATAAGCTCGTACTTGCTATTAAATAAGAACAGTGGTGATGTAGAAAAGAAGGAAAAGGCCATAGTGGATATGTTTAGAGCGAATTATCATACGATGTTGGATATATAGTGTAACCTAAACACGGCATCCAGGTTTTACAAATCAGTAACGCCTTTACTCATCGTAGCACGACTCAGGGAAGCCAAGCAAAAAAATGCAAATAGCCTGAAGGGCCTGATTAACATAAAAGGTTCTTATAGGCGTAGCGAGCCTGCTTTGATTATTGCGATTTTTTATACCACGTTACATCTTGTTCCTATGGGGTATAAAAAATCGCAATAATCAAAGCAGGCCATCACGCCATTGTACTTTAAGCGACCGTAAGCGCAGACTATAAGAACTATTATGTCTAAGCAAGGTTTGCGGTGCGAAGGCTTTTTTCATAGCTTTTGTGCGAAGGAAAAAAGCCTTGCGGTTGTGTGAGAGCGGCTGTTTGTATTTTTTTCAACAGCGGAGCATCGCCAAAGGCGAATAATCAATGCAGCGCATTGAAAGAGGTCTGGCCGCTTTGCCTCCCAATCGCAAAGCGAAGGACGGGCGAAAATGTTCGATGCTATAATATTAAATACGGCACTTAATCACACCATCTTTGAGGATTTAAAGAGGGTATTCGGTGTTTCTATTGACATTGTTTTCAACGACAATGGCAATGTTGTTGTTCAAGCAGGCGATAGATTTTTCATATCATAGCCGTTAAGCAACAATATCGTAAACTTTTCATCTGCTGGTGTAATTACCATTCTTGAACTCTGATCTACAAACCCAAACGCTAATACAAATTTGTCATTTGGTTTTACGTTTGTTGTAAATTCTTCAATTTCCTTTTTATTGTATTTTACTGTAAAATGCCCGAAATATTCATTTGATGGCAGGTGATGGAATGAAACCATTAGTTCGTCATAGTCTTGATACAGTTGTAGTCTTAACTCATCGTTTTTAAAAGTTTTAATCATCTGTTCATAAGCCAAATGCCCAACAGCTTTATCAGCAAAGGCAAAAATCAATGTCGGTGGTTCACTCTTTCCCTGACGTGGGGCATCAAATTGAACATTGGTAATTGTATTAAGTGCTTCATGTAATGTCATTGCCATGAGTAAAAAGTTTTGGTTTTAATTATTCTTCAATATAGTGAAACTATCTACTCACATCACGCCTCTACATAACTTCTAAAATCTACACTACAAGGGCAAGGGTGGGATGGCAAAAAAATGCAAACACGCCCTGTGTGCCTGCTTAACATAATATAAATTATAAGCAACAATCTAATTTATTTTAACTCTTGAAAATTGAGTTCGTTTCAAAATTCAACTCAGGTGTTTGAGGTTGCAACACCGGTAGTTCTATTATAAATTTAGAGCCAACACCGATTTCGCTCTCGGCACGAATGCTGCCCTTATGGCGTTCTACAATTTTTTTGCAGATTGAAAGCCCAACGCCGCTGCCGCTAAACTCATGGTAACTGTGCAGGCGTTTAAACACAACAAAAATTTCATTGGCAAACTTTGGATCGAATCCAATGCCGTTGTCTTCAACCACAATTTGATAATGCGCTGTGCCCGAGCCACCGTCGCCATTATTGCTTTCTCCTGACACAAATATCCTGATGGCGGGCGACTCCTCTTTTTTTCGAAATTTCAACGCGTTACAAATCAGGTTTTGAAACAACTGCCGCATTTGGCTGGCAATGCCAAAAACCAGAGGCAGTTGATCATATTCAACCACCAGGTCACCATTTTCCTCCGACACTCCCAGGTCGGTTAATACGTCGCTTACAACAATATTCAAGTCGACAATGGCAAAATCATCTTCACTTGATGAATGGCGTGAAAAGTTCAGCAGATCGTTTACTAACTCCTGCATTCGCTGCGACGCATTGGTTATGCGATCGAGATTGTTTTCCATTTCCTCGTTGATCGCATCTTTATGCCTGATGCGCAGCCTGTCGCTAAATACCTGGATTTTTCGGAGTGGTTCCTGCAAATCGTGCGAGGCCACGTAGGCAAAACGATCGAGTTCCTCTATCGTGCTTTTTAATTGTTCGTTGTTTTGGGTTAACTGTTGGTTCAGCAGTTTTACTTTGTCCTCCGATATTCTTCTTTCAATAATTTCCGATTCGAGTTTTTGATTAGCGGTGCGCAGTACTTTTTCCTGGCTAATGAGGTGGTGCGTTTTATGAAAGAGCTCCGAAAAAACACTCACTTTGTACTTAAGCAACTCGGGGTTTACGGGCTTATAAATAAAATCGACAGCACCCATTTTGTAACCTTCGAACATTCTTTCTTCACCCTGGTTGTGGGCGGTGATAAAAATAATAGGTATGTGCTTCAGCTTTTCACTTTGGTAGATGAGTGAGGCTGTTTCAAATCCGTTCATTACAGGCATCTGCACGTCCATTAAAATCAAGGTAAAATCTTGCTGGTGCAGCAAAATTTTCAGCGCCGCTCTGCCGGATAACGCTTTTACAATTTCATATTCACCACCTTCCAAAATACTCTCAATTGACAGCAGGTTGTCCTCCCTGTCATCCACCGCTAATATTTTTACCCGTGGTTTAAGTGCTAAATCATAGGATGTAGTTGTTTCCATCTTCATTTCTATTTATAAAGCCATACGCGCATTAAAGAAACCAACTGATCTATTTTAACCGGCTTGGTAATATAATCCGATGCGCCAGCTTCAATACATTTTTCCCTATCGCCCTTCATGGCTTTTGCCGTAACTGCAATTATGGGCAGGTTATGATTTTTATGCTCCCTCCTTATTTTTTGAGTGGTTTCGTAACCATCCATTTCGGGCATCATTATATCCATCAGTACCATATCAATATTCTTATTTTCAGCCAAAATATTTATGGCTTCCTGGCCGCTCTCGGCGGTTATGGTTATCGTATCGTAGCGTTCAAATGCGGTAGTCAGTGCAAAAAGATTACGTACATCATCATCCACCACCAAAATGGTTTTACCTATAAGTACATCTTCTTTCGAGCGCAGGTTTTCTATCACCTTTTGCTGCGCGGGCAATAGTTCCTTGTGGTCAATATGCATGTGCAATACTGCTTCTTCAAGCAAAAGATCGAGCGAGTTTACATCCTTCAACAATATGCGGTTGGTGTATTGCTTCAGCTGCGTTCTTTCTTTTGATGAAAAATCTTTTGCCGAATAGATAATTACAGGCGTTAGCTGTAGTTTTTTATGCGTGTGTATTTGCATGATTAAATCGAGGCCGGCCACATCGGGCAACATGTAGTCAACTACTATGCAGTCGTAAACATTTTCGGAAATTAACTTAGTTGCATCCTTACCGCTTGCGGCAATATCTATTTGCACCAGGTCATTATTTTCCATGATGCGCACAATTTGCGACGACTCAATTTCATTGTCTTCCACAATGAGCAACCGCTTTGGTTTTCGGTTATTGTATTCTATTACATCATTAAACAAAATGCCTAACTCTTCATTTTTTAATGGCTTTAAATGGAAGCTCCGTGCGCCACGTTGCATCGCCATTATCCTGTTTTCTTCGCCCGATATCAGGTGCACGGGTATATGCCTTAGATTGATGTCGTTCTTAAATAAATCGAGCACACGCCAGCCGCTGGCATCGGGCAATTTTACATCGAGCGTTACGGCTATTGGGTTGAATTTATTAGTCAGTTCAAACACCTGCCCAAAACTGGTGGCCACCACTATTTTTAAGTCGGCTTCATGTGCCTTCTCCACCATAATTTTTGCAAACCGCAAATCATCTTCCACCACCAGCACTACTTTATCGTGGCTCAAAATATGGGTGCGGTCATCGCCGGTTTCGTTGATAATTTCATTCAGCCCTTCCAAATCTTTTGACTCTACTTTGATTGTGGGTACCGACTGTATGGCTATGTCGTCAGAAGTTTCGCCCAAGTTATATTCACTAACGGTAAGTGATGACTGCTTTTCTTTTTTGAGCAAGGAAGGATTGTAGTTTATGGGCAGAAAAAGTGTGAACGTGCTGCCCTGCTCCACTTCACTTTCCAGTTCAATTGTTCCACCCAATAAATCGGCCAGTCCGCGGCTGATGGATAGACCCAAACCCGTACCGCCGTACTTGCGACTGGTTGATCCTTCAGCTTGTTGAAAGGCTTCGAAAATAATGCTCTGTTTGTCTTTTGAAATGCCAATGCCCGTATCCTTGATTTGGAAGGCCACCACTCTTTTGGCGTTGTCAAGGTTGTTGTTCCCCGATCTCCAAACCTTTTTCTTTGCTTCAAAAATGTGCAGTTGCACCGAGCCTTTTTCAGTGAACTTAAATGAGTTGGAAAGAAGATTTTTTAAAATCTGGTTCAACCGCTGCACATCGGTTTCAATCATTTCCGGCAAATGTTCGTCAATTTCAATTCCAAACTTCAGATTCTTGCTATCAGAAACGTGCTTGAATGTTGACTCCACAAATGAGGCCACTTCGGTGAACCGGATGTTCATAAAGTCGGTTGAAATATAACCCGACTCAATTTTTGACAAGTCAAGAATGTCGTTGATCAATTGAATCAAATCATCACCACAACTGTGAATGGTCTTTGCATAACGCACCTGCTTTTCGCTCAGGTTTCCTTCCCTGTTTTCAAACAATTGCTGGGCAAGAATTAATAAGGAGTTCAATGGCGTACGCAACTCATGCGACATGTTTGCCAAAAACTCTGATTTGTACTTGGAGGTTAACTGTAACTGCGCCGCTTTTTCTTCCAGCGATTTTCTTGCATCCTCCACCTCGTTGTTCTTGGTTTCCACTTCTTCTTTTTGTTTTGCAAGAAGGTGGGCCTTGTCCTGTAGTTCTTCGTTTGTTCGTCTTAATTCATCGGTTAGCGATTGGGATTGTTGCAGCAGTTCCTCGGTTCTGGAATTGGCTTCAATGGTGTTTAATACAATACCAATTGATTCGGTCAACTGGCCCAGGAAGTCAATATGGGTTTCGCTAAATTCTTCGAAGGAAGCCAGTTCAATAACCGCCTTGATCTGGGTTTCGAACAATACGGGCAATACGATAACGCTTACTGGTGCTGCCTTGCCCAAACCAGACCCAATTTTTAAATAGCCTTTTGGAATTTTATTGAGTAGGATACGTTCCTTTTGCAGGGCTACCTGGCCTACCAAGCCCTGTCCTAGTGGAATTTCCTGGTTAAAATTTAAATCCTCGCTGAAAGCATAAGCCGAAAACAATTTCAGTTTTTTGTTTTCTTCATTTTCATCCTGCTCAAAAATATAGAACATGCCCTGCTGCGCATTTACCACCTGGGCCAGCTCAGAAAGAATTTGACGGGTTACTGTTTTCAAATCTTTTTGCCCCTGCAACATTTGTGTAAACTTGGCCAGATTTGACTTTAACCAGTCCTGCTCGCGGTTTAATAATGTTGTTGCTTTCAGGTTCGCAATCATTTGGTTGATGGTATCTTTCAACTCTTCCACCTCCCCTTTTGCCTCAACCCTGATCATTCGCGTAAGGTCACCTTTGGTTACGGCGGATGCTACCTCCGAGATTGCACGCACCTGAGTAGTAAGGTTTTCGGCCAACTGATTCACATTCTCCGTAAGGTTTTTCCAGATGCCCGACGCTCCGGGTACAGATGCCTGTCCACCCAGCCTACCTTCCACTCCCACCTCTCTTGCAACGGTGGTTACCTGGTCGGCAAACACCGCGAGGGTATCAATCATTTCGTTAATTGTTTCGGTAAGCTGCGACACCTCGCCGCGTGAAACGATAGAGAGTTTTTGTTTCAGGTTGCCGGTAGCCACGGCGGTTACAACCTTTGCAATACCACGCACCTGGTTGGTAAGGTTCGATGCCATCATGTTTACCGAGTCGGTTAAATCTTTCCAGGTACCTCCCACCCCCTGCACTGCTGCCTGTCCGCCCAATATGCCTTCGGTACCTACCTCCCTGGCCACACGGGTAACCTCAAATGCAAAGGAGTTCAGCTGATCCACCATTGTGTTGATGGTATTTTTCAAATCCAATATCTCGCCCTTTACGTCAATGGTTACTTTTTTTGAAAGGTCGCCCGATGCCACCGCTTTTGTTACCTCGGCGATGTTACGCACCTGGGCAGTAAGGTTACCAGTCATCTGGTTTACCGAGTCGGTTAAGTCCTTCCATGTACCAGCTACTCCGGGCACAAAAGCCTGGCCACCTAATTTACCTTCACTACCAACTTCCCGGGCCACACGGGTAACCTCCGATGCAAATGCCCTAAGCTGATCCACCATCGTGTTCAGCGTTTCTTTCAATTGAAGGATTTCACCGCGAACGTCAACGGTAATTTTTTTACTCATGTCGCCATTAGCAACCGCAATGGCCACATCGGCAATGTTTCGTACCTGGGCGGTAAGGTTACCTGCCATTTGGTTTACCGAGTCGGTCAAATCTTTCCAGGTTCCACCAACACCCGGCACGTTTGCCTGGCCGCCCAATTTTCCTTCGGTACCCACCTCCCTTGCCACACGTGTTACCTCCGATGCAAATGCCCGGAGCTGTTCCACCATGGTGTTAATTGTATTTTTTAACTCAAGAATCTCTCCCTTTACATCCACCTCAATTTTGCGTGATAAGTCGCCGTTGGCAACCGCAGTTGTTACCTCGGCAATGTTCCTTACCTGCGAGGTTAGGTTCGATGCCATTTTATTAACGGAGTCGGTCAAATCTTTCCACTGTCCTTCCACGCCGGGTACATCAGCCTGACCGCCCAGCTTACCTTCCGAACCCACTTCACGGGCCACACGGGTTACCTCGGAACCAAATGCGTTTAACTGATCCACCATTGTATTGATGGTGTTTTTCAACTCTAATATTTCACCCCTTACGTCCACTGTAATCTTCCGCGATAAATCGCCTTTGGCCACGGCTGTAGTTACTTCCGCGATATTTCGTACCTGGCCTGTTAAGTTGGAGGCCATGTTGTTTACGGAGTCGGTTAAATCTTTCCAGGTACCACCAACACCCTGTACCCTTGCCTGCCCACCCAATTTTCCTTCAGTACCCACCTCGAGTGCCACACGGGTTACCTCCGATGCAAATGAGTTGAGCTGATCCACCATTGTATTGATGGTATTCTTTAACTCCAATATTTCGCCTTGTACGTTTACGGTAATTTTTTTCGAAAGGTCGCCCGAGGCCACGGCTGTTGTTACCTCGGCAATATTTCGTACCTGGGCAGTAAGGTTACTGGCCATGTTATTTACCGAGTCGGTTAAATCTTTCCATGTACCGCCAATGCCCTGCACTTTTGCTTGGCCACCAAGTTTTCCTTCAGTACCTACTTCAAGCGCCACACGTGTTACCTCCGATGCAATTGAGTTGAGCTGATCCACCATAGTATTAATGGTGTTCTTTAGCTCCAGGATTTCCCCGCGTACGTCCACTGTAATTTTGCGGGATAAATCGCCTTTTGCCACGGCGGTTGTTACTTCGGCAATATTTCTTACCTGGCCGGTTAGGTTACTCGCCATTTCATTAACCGATTCGGTCAAGTCCTTCCACACACCTCCTACTCCCTTTACTGTTGCCTGGCCTCCTAATTTTCCTTCGCTACCTACTTCACGTGCCACACGGGTTACCTCGGCCGAAAATGAGTTAAGCTGATCCACCATCGTGTTGATGGTATTTTTTAACTCCAATATTTCGCCCTTTACATCCACGGTAATTTTCCTCGACAAATCACCTTTTGCCACGGCGGTTGTCACCTCGGCAATATTTCGTACCTGGCCTGTAAGGTTCGAGGCCATGTTATTCACTGAGTCAGTTAAATCTTTCCAGGTTCCGGCCACATCCGACACCTCGGCCTGGCCACCGAGTTTCCCTTCGGTACCCACCTCTCTTGCCACACGGGTTACCTCCGAAGAAAATGAGTTGAGCTGATCCACCATTGTATTGATGGTGTTTTTCAACTCCAATATTTCGCCCTGCACATCCACCGTAATTTTTTTAGAAAGATCGCCTTTGGCAACGGCCGTTGTTACTTCGGCAATGTTGCGCACCTGGGCCGTAAGATTACCCGCCATCTGGTTTACTGAGTCGGTCAAATCTTTCCATACCCCGGCCACACCTTTTACCTTGGCCTGGCCCCCCAGTTTTCCTTCGCTACCCACCTCTCTTGCCACACGTGTCACCTCCATTGAAAAGAGGTTTAGCTGCTTCACCATATCGTTCACCTCGTTGGCGATACGTGCAAACTCGCCCTGCAAAAGGTGGTCACCAATTTTCAATGGCATTTCCTGCGACAGGTTGCCTTTGGCCACCGAAGAAATTACGTGGGCGATTTCAATTGTAGGATGAACCAAGTCGGATATGAGGCTGTTAATCGATTCGGCAGCGTTGCTCCATGATCCTCGTGAAAGGTGTGGCAGCTCTACCCGATGATTTAGTTTTCCCTGTTTGCCAATAATTTTTCTTGCCTTGTCTAATTCCTGAACAAGAATTTCATTAAGGGAGATAATATCATTAAGGGTATCGTAAATTTTTCCGGTAACGCCTACCTGATCGTTCGGTACACGAACGGCGAAGTTTCCACTGCGTACCTCGGCCAATACTGCAAGAAGTTGCCGCGGTTCTATGCTGCCGTCTGCATCGGCTGAAAAACTGAGTGATTTTGGTTTTGGAGATTTGCCGTTGGCAGGAGCTGCTGGAGAGTAAGCCTTCACCACGTTATCTTGCAATGAAGTTTGCGGCGCCTGGGTAGCACCATTGGTTTTTTTCTTGGAATTCATGGTATAAGTATGAAAATCAAACCTATGAAAAAAAGGATTGAAATAATGGAAATAAAAAAAGTATTTAACGCCCCGCTATTTGTTTTTTTGGGATGCTACGGAGATACCCGTAGATGCCTTTTTCAAAAAAAACAAAACTATTTTTGACTGATATTACGGACAACAAAAACATTAATCCACAAATTGTATGCCCCTTACTATTGCGTTAGCCGAAGACGACATTGATGACCAGGAATTACTACAGGAAGCGTTCAAAGAAATTGATCCTAACATTCGTTTGTTATGCGCCAGCTCGGGAAAAAATTTTTTGCTTCAGTTGGATACTCTTCCCACACCTCCCAACCTGATTATTCTGGATTACAACATGCCCGAGATGAATGGTGTAGAACTGTTGGAGGTGTTGTTGCAAAAAGAACAATACAGTGAGGTGATTAAAATTGTTTGGAGCACCTCCAATTCACCACTTTTTAAAAAACAATGCTTACAGTTTGGTGCCCATGACTACCTGATAAAACCAAACAACATTACTGAACTAACCAGCTTAGCCAGGAAGATGCTGGCGTACATCAACTAAATGCGTACTTCACCCCCACCTCTCCAAGGGAGAGGGGCTTAGAGTGCTTACTAAAATGTTTTCAGGTAATTGTTTTCGGAGCTCTTTTTGCACGATAAAATTCTTTAAAAATCAACCGCAGATTTGGGTCGTAAGTAAAATAGTTTACCATCCAGTTTATGAATACCAGCAGCCTGTTTTTTACGCCCAGAATTAAAAATAAATGAAGCCCCATCCATATTAACCAGGCAAACAGTCCATTGAAATGAAGTTTGGGTTTTGGGATATCAACAACTGCGAGGTTTTTTCCTACCGTTGCCATCGAACCTTTATCGTGGTACTCGTATTCGCAAAAGCTGGTTGATTTTCGCTCAATGCGTTTTAAATTTTCGCCGAGTAAATCGGCTTGAGAGATGGCAACCGACGCCACCTGAGGATGACCCTTGGGCCATAGCGGAGTTTCCATGTAAGCGAGATCGCCCAACACGTAAATACTTTGCAAGCCCTGGATTTTATTGTACCTGTCCACTTTTATTCTGTTGCCTTTTACCACTAAGCTTGCATCAATACCCTCGGGCACATTGCCTTTTATACCTGCCGTCCATATTACGGTACGAGATGCAATAGTACTGCCATCGGACAATTGCACAACATCTCCATCATAATCTTTTACTACGGTATTGGTTTTTAAATACACGCCTAACTTCTGTAGATACCTTTGCGAATCCGCTGATGATTTAGTGCTCATGGAAGCCAGCGTTTTTTCGCCGCCTTCCAGCAGAAAAATATTCATTTTGCCAAAGTCCAGTTCGGGGTAATCCTTTGGCAACACATGGTTTTTCATTTCCGATAAAGCACCTGCCAGTTCCACTCCTGTGGGTCCTCCGCCAACAATAACAATGTCTAACAGTTTTTGCACTTCTTCGGGTGTTGATGCAGAGAGTGCATCCTCAAAATTTTGTATGAGGCGGTGTCGTAATTGCAATGCCTCTACCGTTGACTTCATTGGAAACGCATGCTCAATCATATTTTGGTTTCCAAAAAAATTGGTATCAGCGCCAAGCGCAAGCACCAGTATATCGTACTGATGTTCATCAATGTCAGTGACGATGGTTTTTTTTTCGGGCAATACGTTTTTGAGTGTTTCCAACCTGATGCGTACATTTTTACTGCCGTGAAATGCCTTGCGCAACGGAAAAGAAATATTGCTCGGATCGAGACCGGCGGTGGCTACCTGGTAAAAAAGGGGTTGGAATTGGTGGTAGTTGAATTTGTCAATAAGCAACACGTCGAAGCCGGGTTTGTTATTAAGTTTGCGGGCCAAGCGCAAGCCTGCAAAGCCGGCACCAATGATGATTATTTTTAGCATGGGGTTGAGGGGGAATAGTTCAAAGTCGAAAGTTCAAATTAGATAGCATGTAAGATGTAAAAGGTTCGACGAACGAGGAAGCATAGATCAAAACCGGCAACTCATTAAACAACCTTGTATGGGCTAACGCACAGAAACCTTTCAAGCAACTTTATAACATACGCATCTGCAACTTAGTGAATGCCTTTCTCCGACAAATACCGCTCCGCATCCAAGGCTGCCATGCAACCACTGCCTGCGGCGGTTACGGCCTGCCGGTAAATTTTATCCTGTACATCCCCACCGGCAAACACACCTTCAACATTTGTTTTTGCTGTGCCTGGAGTTGTGAGAATGTAACCTGCATCATCCATCGTTAACCACTCTTTAAAAATTGATGAGTTGGGGGTGTGGCCAATGGCAACAAAAAATCCTTTGATAGAGATCTCTGTTTTTTCACCTGTTTCATTATTTTTTATGCGCACAGCTTCTACCGATTTTTCACCTAAAATTTCATCTGTTTCCGAGTTCCAGTAAATTTTTATGTTCGGGGTAGCTTTCACTCTTTCCTGCATTACTTTGCTGGCACGCATTTCATTTTTGCGAATGATCATGTGCACCGTGGTACAAAGCTTTGAAAGATAAAGTGCTTCTTCGGCTGCGGTATCGCCGGCACCTACAATTGCCACTTCCTTTCCACGAAAGAAAAATCCATCGCAAACAGCACAGGCACTTACCCCATAACCATTCAAACGTTGTTCACTTTCAATGCCTAACCATTTGGCCGATGCGCCGGTGCAAATGATAATTGAGTCGGCTTCTATTAATTTTTCTTCGTCAATCCAAACTTTGAAGGGCTGGCTGGAAAGGTCGGCTCTGGTGGCCTCGCCGTAGCGCAAATCGGTTCCCATTCGTTGGGCCTGTTTTTCAAAATGTATCATCAGTTCCGGGCCTTGAATACCATCTGGAAAGCCGGGATAATTTTCGACATCAGTTGTAATTGTTAACTGACCGCCGGGCTGAATGCCCTGGTATAATAGAGGTTTAAGATTTGCTCTTGAGGCATAAATAGCTGCTGTATATCCTGCCGGCCCCGATCCTATAATGAGCAGGCTAACACGTTCCGTTTCTTTATTGTTCATTCTTAATAATCTTCTTATTGCACGAAAATAGAGGGATTTGAATTAAAGACGTTTTTACAAATACACAATTTATTTAGGGATGATGATTGTGCGGTATTGTGTGGCATATCCACCAAAATAGCCCAATGCGCCATTGCTGATATTACTTAAAACTTTTGTTGGCGTTGAAAAAGGATTGCCGATAGAGCCGTATGAAAATTCCAGAGTCCGCCAAAATTCGTAGGTAGTTTTGTCAATGTTGCTCAACTTGAAAGTGATAGTATCACCGCGGTTGAATAAAAAACTTTCCCGGTCACCGACGTTGCGATCAATACCCGGCGCCAGTTGCAACTCATAGGTTGTGCCATCAATGAACAAATCATCGTACGCTGAATTATATGGGGGTAAAAAAGGCTGCGAACCAGTTTTCGTTAGATAACGAATGTAGTCCCCAAAACCCGGGGGATCGGTCACTCTTACAATAACCGCAGCTTTTGCTGAATCTGCAAGGGCAACTGCCGGTTTCCACCAGAGTGAGTCAACCCTTTTTGTAATTCTAGGAATTGTAGTTGTGGCAGTATATTCTTTGCCCCCTGTTTTTATTTTCAGTTGGTAGGGAGTATTAAATTGCCCTTTGAATGCAGCCGGAATATTAGTGGAGTCGACTGAGTAATAATAAAATGAAATAGCGGGAGTAATGCGTACTGCGTATTCTTTTAACTGCATGGTTGCGGTAGCGGTGGACACTGTTACCTCAGCATTTCTTTCAAAACTTTTAGCAAGCGCTTCGGGCCCAATGGTTGAAAAATAACCAATTGAGCGGGTAAGTAGCACGAATGGGTATTCTCCATTTTCTATGGTGGCTTCAACCACAAGTTTTGGTTCTGTTTCCTGCAGTTTAAAATCAATATCCTTTTTGCATGACAAACTGAAAATAACAAAAACAGAGAAGAACAAATATTGCTTCATTAATCAAAATTAAAGAGAACAGCCCTGATCCGCCACTGAGGCAGACCAAGGCTGTTATTAACCCATCTATTTGCGTGTTTATCTACCAACCAATTGGAACGGCAGAATATTTTTTAACCGAGGTAAGCCTTCAGCGCATTGCTGTACCGTGCTTTTTGTAAACGCTTAATAGCTCTTTCTTTTATCTGGCGGATTCTTTCTTTCGTCAAATCGTACTTCTGACCGATTTGTTCGATAGTGGTTCCGTTTTCACCATCTAAACCAAAATATGCATTTACAATTTCGGCCTCACGTGGTGAAAGTGATTTTAATACGCGGCGAATTTCGTTGCGTAACGAATCCTTCATCACATCTTCATCCGTATCATCACTACCTTCAAGCAAATCGCCCATGGCTACATCTTCAGCTTCGTGCACGGGTGCATCCAGCGAAGTATGGCGGGTGTTGCTTTGAAAAATATTGTTGATTTCTGTTTCGCTCATCTCCAGTATGTCGGCCAACTCTTCTGTTGATGGCTCTCTTTCATGCTCCTGTTCGAAAGCCATGTACGCCTTGTTGGCTTTGTTATAGGTGCCTATTTTATTTTGCGGCAAACGAACCAAACGACCCTGCTCGGCTAAAGCTTGTAAAATGGACTGGCGAATCCACCATACGGCATAGGAAATGAATTTAAATCCTTTTGTTTCATCAAAACGCTGAGCGGCTTTAATCAAACCTAGATTTCCTTCATTAATCAAATCGGAGAGCGACAAACCCTGGTGCTGGTATTGTTTTGCAACAGACACAACAAAACGGAGGTTGGCTTGTACCAAATGGTCTAAAGCCCGTTGAGAGTCGTAAGCATTAGCATGGAACATTTTAATTCTTTGTGCTAATTGCGTTTCAACCTCGGGGGTGATCATTGGAATTTTAGAGATCTCTTGCAAATACTTTTCTACCGCCTGGGAATCCCTGTTGGTAATCTGGGTAGCAATTTTAAGCTGCCTCATAGTTGAGTCCTTTCTTATTAAGATGAATAAATAACTTGACAGTGATTTTTCGCAGAAAGTTGCAGATAGATAATGAATTCTTGTAAACCTATCGGCAAATGTAAACTGCAATCTTCAAACCTCATAGTGAACGAAGACAAAATAATTATCTACAAAAACCATACTACCGTTGCTTTTCACAAAACGCTGTAGGGTTAAGCTTTTCAAAAGATTTTACAAAAGGTCAAATGTTGGTTATTCACAGTTTTTTTGGGGTGGCCCGGTATTTATACTCAAGAAAAATCCAAATGCTAATGCCGGTAAGTATTAGCCCAACCGCTATAACCTCTGCCTGCGTGGGATGAAAACCGAATAAATCCAACTGGTTGTTTACTCTGATTTTTTCGATAAAGAAACGTTCGAGCCCATTGAAGATGAGGTAGAGGCAAAATAATGCACCTGCTAATTTTATTCTTTTTCGTACTGCCCACAGTACTGCAAATAGCAAACTACAGGCAATTATCTCATACAATGGTGTTGGAAAAACCGGCACGGGCAGTTGGTTACAATACCTGTCGGTACAACCGGCAATTGGTATTCCTGCTTCATTTACGTTGTTAGGATAATTGTAAGCAAAGAACCAATTTGGCAAAAAACCGAGTGCCTTTGGTTTTGGAAAGTTGCTGTTGTGTACACCTGTAAGATCGCCGTAAGCTCTTGCAAAATAGCCGGCATGTGCGGCTGCAGAATCGGGGTAATCGTTGGGAGATGCCAATACTATTTGATTGGCAGAATCAATCTTGTAGGCACTGTTCATAATGCCCCAATCTCCATCGCCCGAAACCTGGCACCCAATGCGGCCAATAGCATACGCTATCATTAACGCCGGGGCTACTGCATCGGCAAGATGCCTTACCGAAAATTTATTTTTACGGGCATACCAAACAATTGCAAGAGCGGCACAGATCAGTCCTCCATAAAATGTTAGTCCGCCACCCGAAAAAATATGAGCCGCCGGATCTTGTAAAAATGATGACCAATTTTCGAAAATGTCGAAAAGTTTTGCACCGATCAGCCCGACAATTAACGCTATAATGGTTATTTCTCCCACTCTGTCGTGTGGCCAAATACGCACTGTTCTTTCCTCGGGTTTTGAGAGTTGGTGTTTTTTGCCATCACGCCATTTCATCCACGCAAAAACCGCGGCAAGCACAAGACCCGCAGGAAAACTGCCCTTTGTTGAAAAAATATACGCCTGGGGATCCTGTGTGGCTTCCTGACCCAAAAAAAACAGAGCCAAGATTTTGTAGCCAAGAATAAAACCAAGTAATGCGTTGAGTAAAATGTCGGTAGTGCTTGATGGTTTGCCAACTGTTATTTTATTTTCCGTTGGTTGAAAAAATCCAAGTTTACTTTTCCTTTTTAATTCAAACGCCAGTAACGAAGCGGCTGCAAGGAAAGCGAGGGCGACAAAAAAACCAAACGAGTTAATAAAACGAAGAGCTCCAATCTCAACACCAAATAAATCTTTAAAAACGTAGTAAAGGTTTGGATACATAGAAAAACTGCAGTTTAAAGTTTAAAGTTCAAAGTCCGAAGCTTCGGACGAAAGTTGTAAAACACTATCTCCGAACCTCAAACTTTAAACATCGCTTGTCTTAGTTGCAATGCTGATCAAAAGCACTAATGAGGTTTTGAGCAATCATCTGTGCAGAGCGGCCCTCAATCTGGTGCCGTTCGATAAAATGAACTAATGTTCCGTTTTTAAATAAGGCAATGGCGGGTGATGATGGAGGGTAAGGCATTAAGTGACGACGAATGGTTTGCACCGCTTCACCATCGAACCCGGCAAAACTTGTTGCTAAAAAATCGGGAGGGGTAGTTGCATTGGCAACAGCCATCAAAACGCCGGGGCGGGCAGTACCTGCTGAGCAACCACATACGGAGTTGATCATTACAAGTGTAGTTCCACTCTCTTTTAATTGCTTTTCTACATCTTCACCGGTAAGTAACTCTTTAAACCCATTGTCGGTTAATTCTTCTTTCATGGGTTGCACTATTTCTGCTGGATACATGTTGTAATAAATTTTCGGCAAAGGTAAGGAAGTGAAGGTGACGAAGGTGCATGTTAAAAACACAAAATGTCATTTGTAAACAGCCTCAAATGCAGTACTGGCAGGTATCGTGCTGTTAATTTGAAATGGAATGAAAATTGAAAAAAGTATTTCGTTCGAAAATTACTTAACCAAAAAATTTAAATACCCATGACACTTTTAAGACACGGTTTGCCTTCAAAATCTTTTAACAATTTAATGGTTGACCTTTTTAACGACAGTACGTCTTTATTAAGTAGTTCATATGTGCAGGGCTCAAATCATTTTCCGCCGGTGAATATTACTGAAAACGATGGAAGTTATGTATTGAGTTTAATAGCGCCTGGTTTTGAGAAGGATAGTTTTTCGATTGACCTGGACAAAAATTTGTTAACGCTTTCTGCTAAAACAAAAACTGAAACTAGCAATGACCAAAAGCTGAGAACAGAATTTAAAGCCAGTGGATTTAAACGCTCTTTTACTATTGATGAAAATATTGATGTTGAAAATATTTCCGCAAAGTACATAAACGGTGTACTGATCCTTACCCTTCCAAAGAAGGTGAATGTTGAGGCACCAGCAAAAAAAATTACGATCGCATAATTCCTATGGCTACAATTTTCTCATAAGCAGTTGGTTTTGGTTTACAACCTTCCGTTTCCACGGAGGGTTTCTTTTTTCTTTAGCTTTGGCAACTAAAAAAAATGGTTTTCAGCACATGATAAAATTGTTGGTGGCTTCGTTATTTTCCCTTCTCACTTTTGGTTCCTCCGCACAGGATTCTGCTAATATTTTTCATCCCGATTCGGCCCTGCGTATCATTGACGTGGCACCTTATTTTACCATTCATGTCGATTCAAGTTTTGAATACCAATTACAGGTAAATAAAAATCCATTGGAGTACTTCTGGTATTTAAAAAACGCACCCATTGGAATGCGCATCAAAAAAGATAATGGGTTGATAAGCTTTAAAGCAGATAAGTCTTATTTTCTTTCGGGCAAATTAAAATATGATCAGCCGTATAAAGTTTTAGTTGGCGTACAAAACCTCCATAATCCTGCTGAGAAAGTTGACACAGTGTTTACCATGGTATTTTATAACACCGAAATTTTTCAATCCAAATTAAAGCCAACTGTAAGCGGAAACGTTTGGATTGAGGAAGGCGAAACGGTAAGTTTTAAAGTTATGTGTGAAACAGGCAGCTTTCCGATAGAAACCATTATAACCCAGGCAAGCATTCCAATCAGGAATTTTGCGCTTGTACAAAAATGCGGTGACGAGTTTAGATGGACACCAGCATACGACGTTGTGAAATCAACTGACCCTGAGAAATCAAAATCCGTCCAGCTGTATTTTATCGGCGCTAACAAATTCCAGGTAAAGGATACAGCAGTGGTACGACTCATTATCAGGGATGCACTAAACTACCCCGTTGCACTGGAAGAATTTAATTACGCCGCTAAAACCATTGATCGCTATGTTCTGCAACTCAAATACACTTTTCTGCAACTGGACAAAAAACTAAAGAAGACAAAAAATTTCAGGACGACTTTTGATCTCACAGCTGCTACCACATCATTAACCGGTACAATACTTTCAGTTTCGAGCAATGCAGATGCACAAAAAACCGGGAAAATTTTACCAAGCATTGGCCTGGCCATGGTACCAATAAAAGAGGCATCGGTTCCTAACAAGTCTATCGACCAGAACCAGGCCTCTGTTATCCGCACCTCGATAAAACGATTAGAGTACATGCGGCAGGAGAACAATATTTTGGGTGATAAAGACCCGGAGATACAGCAGAAAATAAATAAGCTGAAAGAGGAATTAAGGCAGGTGCAGGTACAATTAATTGATGTGCCGATTGAACTAACCAGCGAATTTTCGGAAGAAGAACTTAACGGTTATTTCAATAGCCCGAAAGTGAATAAAAAATACAGGTTAAAAACCAGGTAATGTATCGCAACCCTGTTTTCTTCTTGTGTCAATCAGGTATTGAATTTTCCAGACACCATTCAACTTTACCATGTGGTAAGCATCTACACCGCAATGGCTGAATTTTTTCCCGACGAAAAATTTATACGGCGTCCAAACAGAGGCAAGTGCCCCATCAATCTTAATGGTTTCAAAAACTATCTGCTCGTCATAACTTTCCGCATGTGGCAAGCCCACAAAACGAATGAACGAGTCGAGGGGTTCGGAACGAACAACCACTTTTCCTTCTTTGCTATTTCCTATTGATTGCAAAATTCCGCCGGGTGCAAAGCTGG
Source organism: Chitinophagales bacterium (assembly GCA_031425835.1). Classification (GTDB taxonomy): domain Bacteria; phylum Bacteroidota; class Bacteroidia; order Chitinophagales; family Chitinophagaceae; genus Flavisolibacter. Next base: position 41,708 of record JANPKD010000024.1, on the reverse strand, counting down.
CCCTTATCATTGCCGTATCGGCCTGGCGCATGCCGTTAAATAGGCTGTTAATGGTTTGCTTTATGCCTTCTTCGTCGCTCTGGGCAAATGCCAATGCAGATATGAACATTGTTAATACTGTTATGGAGCAGTGTTTATAAGATTTCATTATTGATTTCTGGATTTTTATTTGTTGTGTAAGGTATTAAAAAGCACAAATGAAAAACTTCAATTTTTTATCAATGGCAACTGCGGTGGTACTATTGGTTACCGCGGTTAGCTGTACGCCTTTGCAGTATGCCGGTGGTGATGATGAATATTATACCGATGCCCCCCGCACCTCGCCCAATAGAATTTATGTTGACGATCCATACCAGGGAACAATTGTTTTGGAACGTGACCCATACAGTGGCAGATATTACCAGGTTAACCCCGCCCGCAACTCGGGCTATTATGGAAACAATGTTTACCGTAATGGAGGTTACAACCGCGGCGGAGGCATTTACAATACCCCGCGTTACCGCAACAACAATGGTAATTACAACAGGCCTCGTGTAACAAATCCACAACCGCAGCCTTCGGAAGATCAGAAAAGAGCCAATGAAAAACAAAGAGAAGAAGCCCGGAGAAAAATACTGGGAGGCAATTAAATTCAATTAAAATAAATCCCTTTCTCCACCCCGGTTGAGAAGGGGATTTTTTATTTTATGTAACCCAAAATCTTCAGCATACTTGCAGCGGTTTGCTCACGGGCGTACACCCAATCAATGAGTTTTCCGTTTTTATCATGCTCCACAATAATGTGCTTGGGCGATGGAATGAGGCAGTGTTTAATTCCACCATAACCGCTAATCTGATCCTGGTAAGCACCGGTATGAAAGAAGCCTACATACAATGGCTCCTCGCCATTTGGCTTGGGTAAAAAAACCTCGTTGATATGTTCTTCCGAATCGTAGTAGTCATGACTATCGCAAGTAATGCCACCTAACACAACCCGCTGATAATCCTGGTCCCATTTATTAATCGGCAGCATCAAAAACTTTTCACCAATACCCCAGGTATCGGGCAGTGTGGTAATAAAAGATGAATCAATCATGTACCAGGTTTCCCTATCGTTCTGCGCTTTTTGACCAATGACCGAATAAATATGCGCCATGCTTTCGCCAACCGTATAACTTCCAAATTCCGTATAGATATCGGGCATTGGAACCTTATTTCTTTTGCAGGCGGCTTTTATGTTGCCCACGATTTCAGTGATCATAAACTGGTAATCGTACTCGAAACCCAGGGAATGTTTTATTGGAAAACCACCACCAATGTTTAATGAATCCAACTCAGGACAAATCTTTTTTAGCTGGCAGTAGAGGTTGATTATTTTATTGAGTTCCGACCAGTAATAGATGTCATCCTTTATACCCTTGTTCAGGAAAATGTGCAGCATCTTTAACTGGAACTTGTGCTCGTACCCCTCAATATGGTCAACATAAAATTCCAGAATATCTTTTGCACGTATGCCTAAGCGTGAGGTGTAGAATGGGAACGTTGGCTCTTCCTCCGCTGCCACCCGTATGCCTAATTTAAAAGGCGCCTTTACCGAACGTTTGTAAGCATTCAGTTCTTCCTTATTGTCCAATATGGGAATAACATTTTTAAAACCCGAGTTCATCAATTGTGCAATGCGGCGGGTGTATCCTTTTTGTTTAAAACCATTGCAGATTATAAAAATGTCTTTGTTGATTTTCTTTTTTTCATAGAGCTTTTTAACAATCTCCAGGTCGTAGGCATACGAGGTTTCTAAATGAATGCCATGCTCCAGTGCTTCTTCTACAATAAAACTAAAGTGCGAACTTTTGGTGCAGTAGCAGTAGAAATATTTGCCTTCATACTTGTGTTTTTTCATGGCCTTGGCAAACATGTCCTTAGCCTTGTTAATCTGCATGCCAATTTTCGGCAAATAAGTAAGTTTTAATGGTGTACCATACTTATCAATCAACGCTTTTAAATCGAGACCATTAAACTGGAGATAATTATCCTTTACTTCCAGGCCCGGTTGAGGGAAGTCGAAAGTTTGCTTTACAAGATCGTGGTAAGAAGAGTTGTTGTTCATTAAGTGATTGTTGGCTTTAACCCTATTTAAAAGTTGTTAGCAAAAGTATTGGTTAGAATTATACAAAAAGAAAGCCGGACACAAAACTTGCATCCGGCTATTAAATAGTGTATCACTTCTTCATTACTTAACCGAGGCTACCAGGGCTTTAAAACTTTCGGGGTTGTTCATTGCCAGGTCGGCAAGTACCTTCCTGTCGAGTGTAATTTCTTTTTTACCCAGCAGGTTTATGAATTGAGAGTAGGTAAGACCTTCTTCACGAACAGCCGCGTTGATACGGGCAATCCACAAACGGCGGTATTCTCTCTTTTTCAATTTACGACCTACATACGCATAGGTCATACCTTTTTCAACTACGTTTTTGGCAACGGTGTAAACGTTTTTACGTTTGCCATAAAAGCCTTTGGCTTGTTTAAGAATTCTTTTTCTACGTGCTTTGGAGGCAACGGAATTTACGGAACGAGGCATGTGTTTAAGATTTAAAAGTTTAAGATTACAATGCAAGCAAGAGAAAGGAGTAAAGCAACAAGTGTGACTTGCGCCTTGAGTCTTTCTTACTTCAGCCTTAACAGTCGTTTTACAAAATCAACATGCGATTTTGCAACCACGCCATCTTTTGACAATGCACGTTTGCGTTTTTTTGATTTCTTAGTGAGAATGTGGCGCTTAAAAGATTTCTGATGAGTGATTTTTCCAGTACCCGTTACTTTAAAGCGCTTTTTAGCACTGGAGTTTGTTTTAACCTTAGGCATTTGATGAATGCAATTTACTGAAACCCTTGAGGCGTTCCTCACAGGAGGAAACTTAGGGAGCCTCTTCAGGCAAAACCCATTCTGTAGAACGGGGCCGCAAATGTAGGGAAACAATTGAAACTTGCGGCCGTAGAATTCAGCGGGATCTGTTAAGAGGGAATGAAGATTATGGACCCAACAGCAAATCTTTTGTCGGCTATAGTGGCTCCCCAAGTTTCGGGAGCACTCTTGTACGGCATAGCAATATTGGGCATTGGGCAATGAGGCCCCAAAAATTTCTACCTCCTGTATCCAAATCAATGTCGCTCTGAAAATAAGGTAATAAGGTTTTTAACCACAACCACTTTCTTTTCTATCAAGGTAATAAGGTTTGCCAGCGCTATCATTGAAAGTTTGAAAAATTCAGCAACAAACAACTCACAACCGCACTTCAATATCCCTTCCCCTCAAATATTTTTTCAGCCCAGGTATTTCTATTTCTTTAAAATGAAAAACCGAGGCTGCCAAAGCCGCATCGGCATGAGCCTGTTCAAAAACTTCGGCAAAATGCAACATGCTGCCACCACCGCCCGAAGCAATAATTGGCACAGATAAATTTTGGGAAAGTTCTTTTGTAATATCCAGGGCAAAACCCGCCTTAGTACCATCGTGGTTCATTGAGGTGAGCAAAATTTCGCCAGCACCAAGATCAACAGCTTTACGGGCCCAGTCAAAACATTTGGTTTCTGTTTTTGTACGGCCTCCATTTAGATACACATACCATTCATCGTCGTCTTCCTTTTTTGTGTCAATGGCCAGCACCACGCATTGGCTGCCGGCGGCGCGGGCAATATCATGAATCAATTGCGGATTGTGAAATGCAGCAGTGTTGATTGAAATTTTGTCGGCACCATTTTGCAGCAGCACCGAAACATCATCAACCGATTTTATACCACCGCCAACAGTGAAAGGGATGTTGATTGTATGCGCAATGCGCTTTACCAACTCGGCTAAAGTTTTTCTTTTTTCTATAGTGGCCGTAATGTCTAAAAACACCAATTCATCGGCACCTTGTTTTGCATATTCGGCTGCCAGCTCCACCGGGTCGCCGGCATCACGCAGGTCAATAAAGTTGGTGCCTTTTACGGTGCGGCCATCTTTAATATCAAGGCAGGGAATAATTCTTTTTGCCAGCATGTTACTGATTCAATTTTTGCAGATCACTTATTTTAATTCTTCCTTCATAAATGGCCTTGCCAATGATTACTCCACTGCAACCAATGGCCGCTAACTCTTCTACATCTTTTACACTGCTTACACCACCACTGGCAATAAAATGCAGTGCCGGAAATTTTTCAATGATGCTTTTGTACAAGTCTGTCGATGGCCCTTGCAATGCACCATCTTTGGCAACATCGGTGCAAAACATTTGCTTGATTCCCTTTCCAGAATATTTTTCAATAAAATCGTAAATCCAAATTTCAGTTTGTTCCAACCATCCACTCACTGTAATTTTTTCATTCTTAACATCTGCACCCAGCAAAAAATTCTCGACGCCAAAAACATTCAGCCAGTTGCTGAAAACTTCTTCTTCCTTTACAGCCATGCTGCCGATTGTAGCCAGTGCGGCCCCAGAGTTAAACACAACACGGAGGTCAGCCTCCGTTTTTATACCGCCGCCAAAATCAATTGTCAAATTCGTTTTGCCCGAAATGGCTTCAAGCACCTTCCAGTTTTTTACGGCGCCTGCTTTTGCCCCATCTAAATCAACCAGGTGCAAACGGGTTATTCCGGCGTTGGCAAATGCCTTTGCCACCTCAAGCGGCCGTTCGTTGTAAATTTTTTTTTGCGAATAATCGCCGTGCGTCAGCCGCACACACTTTCCGTCAATAATATCAATAGCAGGAATGATTTGCATTATAGTTCTAAAAAATTTTGAAGAATTCTGTCGCCGGTTTCCGCACTTTTTTCCGTGTGAAACTGCACGCCGTAAAAATTATTTTTTTGTATGGCCGCGGCATATTCAATCCCATAATTGCACCGGGCAATGGTGTAGCTGCTGTCCTCTATGTAATAACTGTGTACGTTATAGATAAAGCTGTTATTCTCTACTTTTTTAAAAAGCGGAGTTTGTAAATCGTAAATATTATTCCATCCTACCTGCGGCACCTTCAAACTTTTCGTAACAAATTTTTTAACCCGCACGGGTACAATGTCTAAACAACTCACATCGTTTTCCTCGGAATGCGTGCAAAGCAGTTGCATGCCCACACAAATACCAAGCACCGGTTGTTGCAAATTCTTAATCACCACATCCAGATTGTTTTGTTGCAAACTTTTCATAGCGCTGCTGGCCTCCCCCACCCCGGGAAAAATTACTTTATCGGCGGCTAATAATTTTGCGGCATCGTCGGTTACTTCGGCTTGTACACCCAATCGTTCCAGGGCAAAAAGTACCGACTGAATGTTGCCCGCGTTGTATTTTATGATTGCGAGATTCAAGTGCTTGTTTTAAGTTTTATTGAACTGGTTCACTTATCAACGGTTCCGAAAATGGCCATCTCTGTAAACTAACTATCACCCGGATCATTCCACCACATCGGCTGTATCCAAGACTTTTTACCTCAATCTTGTTTCACTCCTTCTATAAAGTTCCTTGTGGCTTCTTCAACATTTTCATTTGCTTGCAACGCCTGAATGTAAGCGCTGCCAATAATGGCTCCATTTGCAAACCGGCAAGCGGTATCAAATGTTTTTTTGTCTTTTATACCAAAGCCAACTAACACGGGGTTTCTTAGTTTCGTACCCATTAAACGTTCGAGATAATCTTCCACCGCCGAAAAATCTTTGTCGGAGCCCGTTAATGAAGAGGATGATACCGCATACAAAAAGCCACTGCTCAACTCATCAAGTTTTCTTATGCGCTCTTCAGACGTTTCGGGGGTAACAAGAAAAATAAAATCAAGGCCATGTCTTTTAATCACCTTGCCATACTCCACTTCAAAAGCATGCATAGGCATGTCAGGAATGATGAGGGCATCTACTCCTGTTTCGGCAGCCATTTGGCAAAATTTTTCAAAACCATATTGCAATAGCGGGTTGAGATAGCCCATGAGTACAACAGGCAAATGAATGGTAGAGCGAAAATTTTTTAACTGTTCAAAGAGTACGGCAATAGACATTCCATTTTGCAATGCACGTGCACTGCTGGCCTGTATCACGGGGCCATCCGCCAGTGGGTCGCTGTAAGGCATGCCCAATTCAATGATATGGGCACCGGCATTTTGAAGGGCACGCATAACAGGCAAAGTGCTCTCAAGTTCTGGGAAACCTGCGGTGCAGTAAACATTCAAAACATTTTTTTGCTTTCCGGAGAACAGGGTTTTAAGCCTGGGGTCTACTCTTCCTTCACCCTTCTCCCCTAACTGTTTTTCCATTTTGATGTTGGAACGTTTATATGCTGATTGTTCGATGGGTACCTCTACGAAGCCAAATTTTTGATACAAATGAATAGCGGGTTTCAAAATTGTATTGCTGTACAAAATAATTTTTTGAGCACCCAGTTTCTTGGATTCGTCTATTGCATATTCCAATAAAAGGTTGCCAATATTTTTTCCCTGAAATTTTTCATCCACGGCCATTTTGCCCAACTCGTAGTTTCCATCACCTTGTTTCATCAATGCAAAAGTGCCGGCAACTTCGCCGTTGTGCAGTGCAAAAAAGATCTTTCCTCCTTTATCAATAATATTTTCTACCGGGTGCGAAAGCATTTCCTCATCAACCGGTTCTACATAAAAATATTTTTGTAGCCACGCTATATTAAGGGCTTTAAAGTCGACCTCCATGCCGGGCTGCAGGGCAACTATTTTAATGGTGTTGTTCATTCTATAACAATTCGTAAAAGGCGGCCACGCTTTCCCATTCGGGATCTTCCTCCACTTCAAAACTATTCTGCCGTTCAATGGTTGATAAAAAGTAATTAAGAAAACCTTCAGCCTTTTCTGGTTCGTGGGTGTAAAAGATAATTTCTCTTTTGCGGTAAAGCGTTGTATGGCCCACATGCACTGTTTGTGTCTGATCTTCTAAGTATTCAATCATTTTTTTTTCTACCTCAATCAGGTAGTCGTATTCCGGCTCATTGGGCACACCATTTTCATCCACGCCATCGGGTTCTATCTCAATAAATATGGAATGAGCAAAGTCTGATTTATTGGGAAGATTTTTTAAATCGGCATTAATGATTGCGTTTGCCCTAAACCCATCTACGTCAAACTCAAAGCCCGTGTATGTAGCATTTTCACTTTTCATAAATACATGGTTAATAAAAACGGTAGAAAATCAATAATAGAAATGGTCGTGTCCCGGCACATCACTCCTCAATCACCTGCACATTCCATTTGTTGCGTATTAAATAGGTGGCAAGAATCATTTTCATTCGCTCCATCGAAATACCCAGGTGCAAAGCCAGCATCGCCACTGTCGCGGTTCTTTCATCGTTAATACGGCCATCGAGGAGCATTACCTCGCACACCATGGTAAAAAGCGTTTCTTTAAACTCTTCTTCAATAAACTTCGATGCGGTTTCAATTACTTCTTTGGTATCATAACCTGCCTGTAACAGCATTGCCTTTTTTGTCAATTCCTTTAACTCACTTCCGCGCCACCTGCTGCACAGAACAATTGATCGTGAAAGTTGTTCCACCTGCTGTTCGCTAATGATTGTTCCGTTTTGCATCACGCAGGAGAATAAAATTGCCGCGGCTGCATCCTGTTCTTTTTCAAATAATAACTCCATGGCCGTAAAAGTAACATGGGCAGGATATATTATCATCAGACGCTGTTTTTTTAATGTGTTTGGAAGTTTTAGTTTTAATGTTGTGATAATCTTTCAAATCCTTCGGTTATCTTTACCCCGATACTATACGCTCACTTAGCAGACCTGATGCAACTTCTTCTCCACCGCACCCTGTCACACTGACGATGAGTTTATAAAGCACTGCTGCAAAAACGGCATTGCCCGTTATTTTTTTTACCGATAATTATTGAACATGTTATTTCAACAATTGGGTTTTTCTGAACCCATTTTAAAAGCCCTTCAAAAAGAAGGCTACACCATCCCTACGCCCATCCAGGCCGAGGCCATTCCTATAATTTTAGAAGGAAGAGATCTTTTAGGCTGCGCACAAACCGGCACTGGCAAAACAGCTGCATTCGCCCTGCCTATTATCGAGGCGCTTTACAAAAAAGTTTCAGCTAACAAGGGTTACCGTCATCTACACACATTGATACTTACGCCAACACGTGAATTGGCCACACAAATTCATGAAAGCTTTGCCACTTATGGCAGATATACAGGCATTAAGCAGGAAGTGATTTTTGGAGGTGTGCCACAGCACAGTCAAACTATTGCGTTGAGAAACGGTACCGATGTATTGATTGCAACGCCCGGCCGTTTGTTAGATTTAATGAACCAGGGTTATATTCATCTCGATCACCTGGAGGTTTTTGTTTTAGATGAAGCCGACCGCATGCTTGACATGGGTTTTGTAAACGATGTACGTAAAGTAATTAAGGAGCTGCCACGCGAAAGGCAAACACTTTTTTTCTCCGCTACAATGCCACCCGAAATTGCACAACTGGCAAAAGTGCTTTTGAATAATCCTGTAAAAGTGGAGGTTACTCCGGTAGCATCCACGGCCGAAAAAATTGACCAGTCTATTTTCTTCGTAAATAAAAACGATAAACTTGAATTACTTATTCATTTGCTCCAGAACGGGGGTATTGAACGTGCATTGGTATTTGCCCGCACCAAACATGGCGCCGACAAAATTTCGAGGGAGTTGAAAAAGATGAACTTCCGCTCCGATGCCATTCATGGAAATAAAACACAGAGTGCAAGGCAATCGGCTTTATACAATTTTAAAGCAGGCAAAACAAAAGCGTTGGTAGCAACGGATATTGCAGCACGCGGTATTGACATTGACAATCTTACCCACGTAATTAACTTTGATTTACCCAACGTACCCGAATCGTATGTGCATCGTATTGGTCGTACCGGTCGTGCAGGTGCCAATGGTATCGCCTTTTCTTTTTGTGATGCAGAGGAGCGTCCATTTTTGAAAGACATACAAAAATTGATTGGGCAGCAGATTGGGGTGGTTGAGCAACATCCTTTCAGTCACAATGTAAAAACCTATTCGGCTTCATCACCCATGCAGCAGAGAAGGCCGAACAGAAATTTTAACCAGGCGAGAAAATTTTCTTCACCCCCCAGGAATCATTTAAACAAAGCATAAAAAAAAGGTAGCCACGAGCTACCTTTTTTTTATGCTTTTTGTTTGTATCAACGTTTGCGCACGGGTTGTTGCGTAAGTATTTGTTCTGCTATTACATCGCTCAAAATGGTTTCGGCATTTTGAATCCACAAGGGCAAAACCTCATCTGGTGTTTTCCATCTGCCTTCGGCGTTTTGCGACATTTGAAAGATAATTCTATTGCCCTTGTCGTCGGGCACATCAACGTGATAACGCATTTCTTCGCCTGATAACGGTAACTGTCGGAAATTAAATTCACGTTGCCGCTCACCGGCCTTAATTACTTTTGAAAAATAGGTACTCATACTAACACAATGCTTGGTTCACAAACCGTATGACAACGGAATGATGATTGGATGAAAAATTTATATTGCTGCCCGCTCGGCGGACACGGGTTGTTGCACATTCATTTTAATAATGCCCATCTTATTGAAAAGGCGGACTGCAGGATATACTGGATCAAACTCTCCTTTCTTCATTGCAAAATTGCTGCGTGAGGGAAATTTGTGATGGTTGTTATGATACCCTTCGCCCAACATCAGCAAATCTATCTTAAATAAATTGCGTGAGGTGTTATCTGTTTCAAAATTTACCGTGCCGTATTTATGGGCAAACCAGTTAATAACCATTCCGTGAATGGGCCCCATTGCAATATGCACGGGAATGAGCAGGTACCACCAGGCGGATGGTGCAAAAACAATGTAGAACCAAACATAAACAGCACTCCATAAAACCCTCGACCACCAGGTATTTCCCCAAAAATCAAATCTCCTCCATTCGGGAACGTTTTTGGTAAACCGCGGTTCCACCTCAGTTTTGTTGCGCAGAATGCCTACGTAAGTAACGCTTGTGCGCCACATCATTGCCAGTAAATTTTTATCGTACGACGGGGAATGTGGATCAAGCTCTGTATCGGTGTAGGCATGATGAATACGATGAAGAATGCCATACACCCGGGGGCTCATGTAAGACGACCCTTGTGTGATATAAGAGAAGATGAAAAAGAATTTTTCCCAGCCTTTGCTCATTGAGAACGCACCATGAGCGGAGTAACGATGATGAAAAAAGGATTGAGCAAAGAGTGACAAATACCAATGAGCCACAAAGAATAAAAGAATGATTAACACGTTTAAAAATAAATTTTAGCATGAACTGAAAAGGACGGGAGACGGTTAAAACCAAAAAAAAATCCGGCTCCTTTGCAGGCTGTAAATATAAGCAGATTGGCTTTTACGGCAATTGGTTTTTTGCACCCCAGCAGGCAATGCAGATGGCTGTGATTGGTTTTTATCGGACCTGCAAATGACCGCATGAAGTGCTCTCCTTAGCCCTGCTGATCAAATTAGTTGAATACGGCAAGCTGTTCTACAGCCTTGAGAGAACATGTTGCTTACGAGAGGCAGTAACTTTTAGCGAAGCAACGAATAACACAAGTATTTTGGTTCACATTTTACCGACGGGCCCGGTATTTCGTCAATTGTATTTATTTTTGTTTCATTAATAGAAAGCTGCCTTTCGTATGTTTCCTTTGGCACATGCGGAAAATGTGGCTGTCATTCAAATAAAATATGAATCAGTTTTGCCCCATAATTGTTGTTGATGACGATGAAGAGGACTGCCTGGTTTTGAAAGAACTCTTTCAATCGATTGGCTATTCTGAGAAGGTAGCCTTTAAGAGCTCGTCGGCTGAAATTTTGGATACGTTGGACGAGCTGCTGGCCTTTGAGTTTCCTTCCCTCATTGTTCTTGACTACAATATGCCCGGCGAAAATGGTTTGGATACACTAAAAAAAATTAAACAAAATCCTTTCACCAGCAATATTCCAGTGCTTATTTTCTCAACCTCAATCTCGGCAGAATCTGAAAGTCAGTTAAAAAAAGAAGGGGCGCTTGTATGCCTGAAAAAAGCGGCGACCCATGAAAGCTTAAGAGAGCAGGTAAGTTATTTTAAAGAGCTTGTTTGCTGATCCTTCTTTAAAACCCACTTCGTTGAAACGCAGAATTAAGTGATGCTCCCCCAATTAGTTCATCGGCCCGGGCGCCAAAGGGCCGATAGTAAACCAAAACGGTGTATGCATTTTCGGTAGTCCAGTGATCACCTTCGGTTTGGCTAAACTCCGGAGTGCCTTTTCCACCTGCCGGTTTCGTAACGTACATATAATTATAAAATCCCTGCTTGAGGAACAACGTTTTTTCATAAGCTCCGGTTTCGGAATTGTAAACCATTTTTGCCGAGTCATCGTTCCCATAATTCGTTAGCTCACCAAAAATGTAAACATCACTTCCCCTAATTTCTCTTTCGCCCAGTGGCACATAACTAAAATGTACATACGCATAATCGCCCTGCCAAAATGGATTAATACTTTCCATTGTTTCAACGGTGTATGCACCATTTATGTCGCGGTAATAAATGTACGAATGGGAACTTCGGGAGGGGTCAGGTTTCACATAAACATGTTGCGTATCATTAACCACCTGCATCTTCTGCACCCTGTCGCTGAGCAGGCGTAAACTGCGGAGGTCAACCCACCTAAACTCTTTACCTGCAGGCATGGCCGTAATGGCTTCATCGCTGTACTCAAAATAGTTACCCCGGTTAATAGTTGGCCGGTCAATGTACAGGGCTGTTTGCCAGTTGTTGTTTTGCAAAACCACCACTTTTAAATCGCTCGGACTCAGCAGGTTTATCCGGCTATCTGTTTTTACATTGATCATCAGCTTTTGAAAACTTCTGAAAAACTGCGCATTGTACGGTTGTTGAATTTGGGCGGCCACTTCGGCCTGGTTGTTTATTACAACAAAACGTTTGGTAAACGCCAGCTTTGATGTGTCGTTATCCAAAAACACTTTCAGCAAATAGTTACCCGAACGGGAGGGCTGACAGTTGGGGTCGGGTACCGATGCGGTGTAATGAATATACCTTGTAGTAGCTATTGAAGAATTGCGGTAAGTGGTGATGCGTACGTTTTGAAAACCTTTAATGTACTCGAAGGAATGTAAAAGGCTTGGCGTCCAATCGGCATTGCACAATTGGAAAGTGTAGTAGTAATTTTTTACCCGGTTATCAAAATCATCAAAGTCCAGTTGTAATGCATCTGTGCTATTTAGGTTTAGCGCCGCGAACGATGTTTGATCGCCGTACTTATACAGTTTCGCCGAACCGATATTGCTTGCGCTGTTCATGGGATTTTGTGCATAGCCCGAAGTTTTGCAACCAACGCACATAAAAAAACACAAAAAGACGGAAACTGTTTTCATCATTTTTAAAAATAAGGATTTTAAGTTGTGGTAAGTATTTTTGAAAATTGAAATTAAATAAGCGGGTGTTCCACTATTTTGTTTTATTTGAAACACTACACAACAGACGCAAAACAATTAGACTTGGTTTGTTGAAGAACCCGGCGGTATAACTTTTTATTGTGAACCTATCATCCTTTATTGCAAAACGCATAGCCTTTAACCCGCAAAAATCTTTTTCCCGGTTTATTATCCGACTTTCAATTGCGGCCACTATTATCAGTGTAGCGGTTATGATTGTTACCCTTTCATTTGTCAATGGCTTCCAGGAAACTGTTAGCCAAAAAGTTTTTAGCTTTTGGGGGCATGTACGCGTTGGTTACCGCCAACCAATGAAGGCAAACATTGCAGAAGAAGCGCCGATCAAAAAAAACGATTCGCTAATAACTGCCGTAAAAAAAATTGGGGAAGTAAAATCCATCCATCCGTTTGCAACAAAGAACGCCATTCTTAAAACCAGGGATGAGATGGAAGGCGTTTTGCTAAAGGGCATTAATCCCGAGTACGACTTCAACAATATTGATTCTTTTTTGAAGGAAGGAACATGGCTGAATTTTACCGACAGCACCTATACCAGGGAAATTGTTGTTAGCACCTACACAGCCGACAGGTTGAAATTAAAATTAAACGATCGTGTATTTATTTATTTTGTTCGCCCCGATGGCACACTGCGCCCCGACCGGTTGACGATTGCTGGTATTTATAAAACCGGCATTGAAGAATACGACAAAATCTTTGCCATCTGCGACATTAAATTAATTAGAAGATTAAATGGCTGGGCAGATGACGAAATTGGTGGCTACGAAATTTTTTTACATGACTACCAGGCGATGAACGCGGTTAGTGATAAGATTTTCGAATTGCCATTCTTTCCACAGGAATGGGAGACACAAACGGTAAAAGAAATTTATCCGCACATTTTCGACTGGCTTGAAGTTATTTCAACAAACAGTACCGTTCTCATTTTTATAATGATTGTAATTGCCATCATCAATCTAATTACCTGCCTCATTATTCTTGTGCTGGAAAGATTGCGCATGATTGGAATTTTAAAAGCCCTGGGCGCAACCAACTGGACGGTGCAAAAAATATTTCTTCATCAGTCAATGATTATTACACTTGCCGGCATTGGCGCAGGCACTTTGCTTGCTTTGGGTTTATTATGGTTACAGCAGGCAACTGGTTTTGTACGCCTGCCCGAGGATGCTTATTTTATGGATAGGGCCGCAGTAAAAATTATTTGGTGGCAGGTTGTAGCGGTGGGTGTGGGTACGCTTTTGGTTTCCATGCTGGTGCTATTAATTCCTTCTATCATTGTAAAAAGAGTACAACCAATCAAGGCAATTCATTTTAGGTAAGGGGTTGCTGCCCCAAATGACATAAATATGCACGAATGCCTTTTGGCAACTTCTTTTTGTATCCATTCGTGGCTCGTACAATTGCTGTCAATAAACCTGGTAAAAAATTAAGGCACCAGGTGCGAAAGAATAATGCCTGTGGCTACAGCAGCATTTAACGATTCGGCCTGCCCTCTTTTATCAATTGTTATTTGATGGCTGGCCATCGCAATCAACTCTTTGCTTAATCCTTTCGATTCATTGCCAATGAGCAAAATACCTTTTTCCATTTTGTTGTATTTGGAAAGTAGTCTTCCACCCAAAGTAGCGGCAATAATTGGGAGGGTTTGTTTGAGCAGCCAGCCCCCATTATCATCATAAAAAAAATTTACCCGGCCAATGCTTGCCATGGTGGACTGCACCACTTTGGGATTGTACACATCAGCACAACCCGGGCCGCACACTATAGCCTGCACGCCAAACCAATCGGCAATACGTATGATCGTACCAAGGTTACCGGGATCCTGAATGGCATCCAGATAAATGGCCCAGCTAAAGGCGTTCGGTTCTTTTCTTTCGAATTGTTTAAGAACAGCAACAACCATGTTCGGCGATTGTAATTGTGATATGCGCTGCAACTCGGCCTCCGTTACAATGGTTGTTTTTAGTTTTTGTGTAAGCAATACAGCAGCAGCCCAACTGGCCAATCCATAAATTCTTTCAATTTGTTCCGGGAAATGCTGCACCATCTCTCCCACTATCTTTGGCCCTTCGGCAATAAACAAACCCGTTTCATCCCTCTGTTTTTTTAGGGACAAACTTTGAATATCTTTGATTTCTTTTTTACTAAGCATACACCGTCAAATTCAATATGTTTTTTTCCGCAGCGCCTACCACCATACGATGCTTATTGCTGCTGGCTGCATTTGTTCCTTTTATTTTTTCATCGTGTTTAACTATTAAAAACCCACCGGCAAATAAACCGTTTGTTTTTGAAACCAACATTGCCCTGCCCGATAATTTCACCACTGCCGAAAAAAAGAATCTGAATCTTCAGTTGTTACAACAGTTGCACGACAGCATTACCGTTCGTTCGGTTAGTAAATTGATTGGCTGGAAAAAAGGACCAAGATTTTTTTATACCGAAATTGTCAATCCCCCTGTGTATGATAGTTTGAATGCCGACAAGTCGGTGATTTCGATAAAAGCCCTGCTTAATTCATTAGGCTACTACCGCGATTCGGTTAACTACGACACCACCCTGAAAACTACAGATAACCAGCAGCGCATTACCGTAAATTTTAACGTGGTAAATGCGCAGTTATTCCGGCTCGATTCCATTGGGTACAATTTGCTGCAGGATACATCGGAAGGACCTGCACGTAACGCGGCTTCCCGGCAAAAGTTACAGGACATTACCAATAGTACAATCAGCCGAACAGTTATTAAAAAAGGAGAACCGTTTTCTAAATCGGCATTGGCCTTTGAAATAAACCGCCTGTCCGACGAGTATCGCAATAATGGTTTTTTGCGTTTTTCGAGCGAGGAGTTTTTAGTGCTTTGGGATACGGTTGGCCGCTTACTGATTAGACCGACACTTGACCCGATAGAACAAGCACAACAAATTGAAGAACTGCGCAGGCGCCAGGTTAATCCGGTTGCCGATGTTGAATTTCGGTTACGCACTACCAACGATACCGGTCATTTGATACAATACCATATTGGCAACGTAAAAGTGTATCCCGACCTCACCTCTGATACAAGCGCATTTTATCCAACAATTGATACGGTGCGGGGATACCAATTTGTGGGTTATCGAAATTTATTTAAGCCACGCAAACTGGTTGATTTTATTTATTTGGAGCGGGACAGTTTGTACAGACAAAGCAATTTGTTGAAAACTCAAAACAAGTTTAGTGCACTACCCTCCTGGCGTTTGGTAAATATTACTCCATTCACCAGGCGAGGAACTGATACAGTAGATTTTGAAATAAAACTGACACCGGCAAACAAATATTTTTTCAACGCCAATTTAGAGGGCAGTCGTAACTATACTGCACTTGTACCTACCGGCAGTTTACTCGGTGTGGGTGCGGTAATTAGTGTGCAGAACCGAAACTTTTTAAGAGCGGCCAATTTGTTTACCAATAACGTTAGGTATGGCGTAGAGTTAAATGCGGTTTCCAATCAAAGCATTATTCAAACCCAACAACTTTCGTACAGTGGAACCGTTCAGTTTCCGAGAAGGGTGCCGGGACGCCTGCCGCCGGCGTTTGGTTCAAAAGAAAATGTAAGAACCATACTCGGTGTGAACCTTGCTTATACAAACAGGGTGAATTTTTTTACAGTACGCACATTCAACACTTCATGGGGTTACGAAAAACCAGTACGGAAACACGTGTGGAGTGTCCGGTTTCCGAACATTGAATACAACTCCCTTTCGCAGGGTCAGGGACTGCAAGATTTAATTGCGGGCAATTCATCTTTCAATTACATTTTTAATACGGGCCTTATCCTTTCGAGTATCGGCAATTATAGAGTGGCGGGCGGAAATAAAAATGTCACCAATCTTTTTAATAGCTCATTGGAACTTTCAGGTTTGGTTGCCAGTGCTATTAATACCCCGTTTATTGACAGCAACTTAAAACGTTTTATAAAAGTGGATGCTGAGTTCACCCGCAATATGCGTTTTAGGCGTTCGGGTTTTGCTCTTCGAGGTTTTTTAGGTGTAGGACTTGGACTGCCGCAAAACAGTAATGACCGCACAAATTTTTATTTGCCTTTTTACCGGCAATATGTTGTAGGTGGTCCAAACAGTATGCGGGCGTGGGGTATAAGGCGATTGGGGCCTGGTTCGGCAATCAAATCGTTTGATCAGAAGATTGCTCCCGACAGGTTTGGTGATATGCGTCTAGAATTGAATGGCGAATATCGTTTCTACATGACCACATTCAGCGGTGTGATTTTAGACGGTGCTCTTTTTACTGATATAGGCAATGTTTGGTTTTTGAGAAAGAACGAAGGTTTTGACAATGGCGAATTTCAATTTAACCGTTTGTTGAAAGACATTGCTATTGGTACCGGCCTTGGTTTGCGTATTGATTTCAGCAGCTTTTTAAAATTGCGTTTTGACTATGCATTTAAGGTAAAAAATCCAACACCCGATATCAGTAACCCCGGCGAACAAAATAGATGGTTTTATAATTGGCAACTGCTCGGCGGACAGTTGCAATTTGGTATTGATTATCCGTTTTAGCGGCCCCCTAAATCCTCCGCCAGCTGGCGGAGAATTGCTATGCACAACAAATGCTTTTATAAAAATCCTTAGTTTTTTAAGACCCGCTTTTTAATAGGTGTTTTGCTACTAACTTTTTTTCAGTGCTTACTTGCCCGGAGAATTGCCATTCACGACATAGGCCGCAGTACGAATCTGGTGCTGCGGTGCAATAAATAAATGAAAATAGAGAAAGCAACAAATTGTTTTCAACCTTAGTAGAAAAGAAATCACCTACAACCTCCAACCTTATTACCTTATTGACCTGGCAATACCTGAGTGAAAAAATTAGGTTCGGCAGAAGAATTATTTAGCATCTACGAAGGCTCCCTGCACGATGATTTCATGTCCCCTGCACAAGACCAAAAACTGTTCAATTTTTCAACCCCGATTTTCTAAACATTGTCTTCCAAACTTTTTTCAAATGCTTCCATTGTAAAAGCATCATCAACTAAAAAAGACCCAATGCGGGTGCGGCGTAACGCACTTAAGTAGCCGCCACAACCAAGGCTTGCACCAAAGTCGTTGGCCATACTTCTAATGTAGGTACCAGTTGAGCAAACAATTTTAAAATGCACAACGGGTAATTCAACTTTAATTATTTCAAATGCATGGACGGTAACGGGACGAGCATCCAGCTTTACCTCCACTCCCATTCTTGCCAATTCGTAAACCCGTTTCCCATCTTTTTTTATTGCCGAATGAATGGGCGGTGTTTGCATTATAGCGCCGGTAAGTTTTTCGGCAGCTTCAATTAATTGTTGTGAGGTAAGGTCATCGTATGATTTAAAGTCTTGCGGTTCGCTTTCCAAATCGTACGTTGGTGTAACAGCACCCAATGTTATGGTGCCGGTGTATTCCTTTTCCTGCGCCATGTACTCGTTTATTTTTTTGGTGAACTTGCCCGTGCAAACAATAAGCAAGCCCGTAGCCAACGGATCAAGTGTACCGGCATGGCCAACCTTTTTTGTTTTAACGAGGTTGCGAATTTTTCGTACCGCATCGAAAGAAGTCCAGCGAAACGGTTTGTCAATTAGGAGAAGGCGGCCATCGGAGAAGGAGTGCTGCAAAATTTTAGTTTTAAAATTTAAAGTTTGTTTCAACGAAAGTAAATGCTCAATATTCAATGATCAACAATCAATATTCAATAATAGAAACTGTAGGCTGCGCTATAGATCATGAGCAATAGGTAATGGTCAATACTTGATCTGCTGAAGAATCCGGGCATAAGGTTTTCAAAATGATAATTGAAAATTGAACATTGATTATTGAACATTTCTGCACTCCCCTAAATCCTCCCACCGTTCTTCAGTTCCAAATATTTATTTACCGCGTTTATCGAAAGGTCTTTTGGCGTTGTAAGCAAGGCCAGTATTCCCTGTGCTCTTAATTCTTTCACCATCAGCTTTTTTTCGTTGCGGTACTTTTCGGCAATGGTGTTGATGTAAATGTCTTCGGTGGTGTTTACATTTTTTGCAGTGAGGTTTTTTATTTCGGTGTTCTCAAAAAACACAACAAGCAACAGGTGGTAATGCGCCAGTCGTTTTAGTGCCGGCATCTCCCTTTGCAGGCTTTCATTTGATTCGAAGTTGGTGAACAATACCAGCAGGCTGCGGTGCGTGATGCGGTTGCGCACCACTGAAAATAGTTTTTCAAAATCGGGTTCGCCAAACTCGGTTTGTTGTTTGTACAGCGCTTCAATTATGCCATTGAGTTGCGCATGTTTTTTATCGGCGGGTAAAAAAGTATCAAGGTTTTTGCTGAAGGTTATCAGGCCGGCTTTATCATTTTTTTGCAAGGCCAAATTGGAGATAACCAGTGCGGCATTGATAGCGTAATCTAAAAGCATCATCCCATCAAAAGGCATTTTCATTACACGCCCCTTGTTAATGATGCAATAAATTTGTTGGCTGCGCTCATCTGTAAAATTGTTCACCATCACATGGCCATGGCGGGCAGTAGCCTTCCAATTTACGGTTCGGTAATCATCGCCCCGTACGTATTCTTTTATTTGTTCAAACTCCAGACTATGGCCCAGTTTGCGCAAACGTTTTACACCACTCTGTTGTACGGTATTGGTAACGGCCATTAATGCAAAGCGCCGCATTTGCAGGTACGATGGATACACTTTTACCGTTTGTGTTTGCGAGAGCACAAAACGCCTGCTCACTAATTTTAAAACCCCTTGCACGTAAAAAAATGTTGAGCCAAATGTGTATTTTCCGCGCAGTTTTGGCTGTAGATAGTAACTTAGTGTTACCTCGGTTTCTTTTTCAATAATTAAATTTCTTCTCCATTTT
This sequence comes from Chitinophagales bacterium, assembly GCA_031425835.1. Taxonomy (GTDB): domain Bacteria; phylum Bacteroidota; class Bacteroidia; order Chitinophagales; family Chitinophagaceae; genus Flavisolibacter. The sequence continues at coordinate 22,369 of JANPKD010000024.1, read as the reverse complement.
CTTTCCTGGAATTGGAACGGCAGATCTTCCACCACGCTACAAAAAATTTTAAAAGAATAGCGGTTGGTAATGTTGAGCATCACTTTATTTTCATCCCCGTTACTAAAACGGTCGGGTAAAATTCTGTGGATGGAAATGGGATATTTATTTCGGTATAAAAAAAAAGCATCGGTGAGTACTGCTATAGCTAAACATAAAAGCAACAGCGCTGCCACATCTATTAAAATCGGGAAAAAATAACCCACAGCAAACAAGGCCGCGGCGGTAAGCATAATAAAATACACCCGCCCCGAAACCGAGAAGCTTGTATCATTCCACCAATGAAAAATGTTCTTAGGCATCAGCGTGGTACATCCATTGTTTGAATAATTTGTTTGATAACGGCATCCTCGGTAACACCTTCCATTTCTTTATCGGGCGATAAAATAATACGATGGCGCAACACCGACGGTACTACTTCCAGAATGTCATCTGGGGTTACAAAGTCCCTTCCGTTGATTGCGGCAATTGCTTTGGATGCATTCATTACCGCCAGCGAAGCCCGTGGGGAGGCACCGAGATAAATGGATTTATGATTACGTGTGTTGTGCATGAGCTTTGCAATAAACTGCAACAACTTTTCTTCTATCAGTAATGTTTTTACCTGCTGGCGTACAAAGGAAATTTGCTGGGCCTGCAACACGGGTCGTACTTGCTCCATCACATTTGTGTTGCCCATGTTATTAAACTGCTGCAATATTTCGTACTCCTCCGCTTCGTTGGGATAAGGCACGACAATTTTAAAAAGAAAACGATCCAACTGCGCTTCGGGCAACCGGTACGTGCCTTCCTGCTCAATAGGATTTTGTGTGGCCAGCACCATAAACGGCGATTGCATGGCGTAGGTTTTTCCATCAACAGTTATTTGCTTTTCCTCCATTGCTTCAAACAAGGCCGATTGTGTTTTTGCAGGCGCCCTGTTTATTTCATCGATCAAAACAACGCTGCCGAACAGAGGGCCTTTTTTAAAATCAAATACTCCTTCGCTTGGGTTGAATACCGGTGTGCCAATAACATCGGAGGGCATTAAATCCGGTGTAAATTGTATGCGGGAAAATTGCACCGAAAGCGATTTTGCCACCAGCTTTGCCGTAAGTGTTTTGGCAACGCCGGGCACACCTTCAATCAGCACATGACCATCAGCGAGAAGAGCTGCAATAATGAGGCGTATCATTTCGTCCTGCCCGACAATTACTTTTTTAATCTGCTCCTTAATATCGGCCACTGCATTGCTCAACGCCGTTAAATCTGTTCTTGCTTCAAAAACGCTTTCTTCCATTTTATGTGGTTTGATAAAATAATTCTAAACGATGATAAAAATCGGCTAACTGCCTGTCGGTTATTGCCGGTTCGGTATCGGCAAAACGAATAAAAGAAAGGATATTTTTTATTTCTTCTTCACTATGCGTTGATTTGAAATGCAGCCTTTGCACAAATAATTCATCGCCTATATCACTACTCAGTTTATACCTTGTGCGAACATGATCAAAAAAATGTGCTCCCATTTTGCGGGCAAGGTTTACATGATCGCGGCGGTCGTAATAAAGACGGCCAAGTGTTTTAATAAAATCGAGCGATTCGTTAGTTGGTGGTTTATAAGGCGGGATAATATTTTGCCGGCGGCGCAAACCGAGCAGCAGGTATAAAAGCAAAGCCGCCATACCTGTAAGTAAGGCCCACCTGAACGGCGGATATTTCATCAACGCCCAAACAAGATTTGGTTTGTCCTTACCTGATGAATTGGGTTTTATTAAAAAATATTCGTTCCATAACACGGCAGTTACCGAAGCGGGAATGACTGAAAAAACAGAACTGAAGTACGCAGCATTATACTTATGCAGCAGAAAGTAATTACTAAAACTTAACGGCGATACATGAACAAACACACGGCCTGTGCCGGCATTCAGTTGTATAAAATTTGGATACCCGGCCTTTGTACGACCAAGTACTTGTGTGCGTACGGTGTCAAGCTGATAGAAATAACTTTCCCACTTTTTACCGGGATACTCGTACACAACATTGTTGGCAAAAACAGGTGGCTCTAATTTATTGCTGATGCTATCATCCGCAACATTCATAAAATCGTTGGCTGAAAACTGGTTGTAACCAAATCCAAAAAAATCAATTGCATTGGCCGAAAAAGATTTTGCGATAATAAAAACGTAATTGCCACGCCTGGCAAATTGAAGGAGTTGCGCCAGTTCAAATTCGTCAGCATTAAAATTTTGAGCCACCAGTACAACCGCCTGGTCACTTCCATCTGTATATATCGAATCCCAGTAACCCGGTGCTTTTTTGTCGGCGTAAACAGATGCGTTTTGAAATAAAGCCGGCAACATTTTTTTCGCTACCTGGGTACCATAGGGAATTTTATCGGCCTGCCGCAGCGTAATGCGTTCATCAAATTTTTGCCGTGCCGGTTTTTTGTTCATTGCTACAACCAGGAGCAATAACAAACAGGCGCCTGCTATATATGGAAGCCATTTTTTCATGGAAGCAATTGCCGGTTTAGGTCTGCAAATTCTTTTTCTATCTGCTGGTAAGTTGGTGGCGTTAATTGAAAATTGCCGTACCAGGTATATTCAAAGCCGCGGGTAAGTTGAAAGAAAGTTTTATAAAACCCTGACTGGCGCATTTGCGCAAGGTACTCGCTGTTGGTACTGCCCGTGGTGTAATTGATAATATTCTGGTCGGACAAATTTTTCAGCGTTTGCAGGTACCAGAGCCTTGTAGCCATTCGATAATTACCCTTGTCGGTTTCCTGCCTGATTCTATGGGCGAAATCGAGCGCAAAAATATCTTCCTCCTCCTCTTCCTCTTGCTTGACAATGGTGGCCGCTTTTTTTTGCCAGATACCAGCGTTTCCTGTTGCTATGTACCAAACAAGCAACCCAATAAAAGTGGAGATGACGATTATCCAAAATAAATTATTGAACCATGTTGTGTTGAGAAAACTCTTTCCTGTGGTAGAAGATGTTTTTACTTTTTTTTTGGGTGGGGCTGCCGAAGCATACCAGTAATCTTCATCGGCAAGAAATTGTTTTACTAAACTATCAGGCAGGCTTCTTACCCCTACTACTGCATTATTTTCAATAAGCGAATCGAAAGAGTTTCTAACGGTGACTTCTTCAACTGTTATCTCATCATCGGGGTTAGTTTCAGTAACCACCGTTGTTTCAAATACCGTGTCAGCCACTGGTACGTCAATATCCGTGGTGTCCTGCGCCATTGCAGCCAAAGAAATAAAACACAGGAGCACGGTGAAAATATTTTGTATGCATCTACGCATTGTTTGTGTTCGCCTCCTCTCTCATTTGCCTGCGCAATTTAACCGGGTACAAAATAAAATACCAAATAACAAAAACAGCGGAGGGCAGCAACAGCAAAAGATTTAGTGCCAGTGGCATTTTATAATGGCGGGTAACAAAACCTTCAAAAAAAGCGGCAACAATAAAAACCGGCACAAGGCCTATCACTATTTTCACACCATCCTTCACACCATTTCTAAAAGCGGCCAACCTGCTAATGGTACCCGGAAATAAATAGGAGGTGCCCATAATTACACCGGCACCGCAGGTTATTACTATAGCAGTCAGCTCAAGCAATCCATGCAGCATTACCGCCAGGAAAAAATTACCGCCATGCCCCTTAGCTGCAAACATGTAATGAAACACACCCACATCAATTGCAGTTGTTATAAGTGCATTGATGGAAAGAATGCCAAAAAAAATTCCCTTCACAAATGAAATGAGCGAGAAGATAATATTGTTGATCATTATGCCAACCCACATAAAAAATTCGTTGCCACCCGCGTAAATGCCAAAGGGATTATTGTTTTCAATATTTTGCTCCGTGGTGTTTACATTATTGTCGCCCATCACCGCCCTGATAAGTGCAGGATCATGTTTTGCCGAATAATAGCCCACACAGTAAAAAAGCAAAAAAAGAAAAAGAGAAAAGAGGAGTATCCGGTAATGTTTTGCAATGGTGCCAGGCACATCGTATTTCCAAAATTCCAGCAAACGGTTGCTTTCTTCTTTCCGGTTTTGATAAATGCGCAGGTAAATGCGGGAGGCAATAGAATTGATGTACTGCGTTACGCGGCCGGTTGGATAAAATGTTTTTGCATACGCCAGGTCGTCTACCAGCTGAATAAAATCAGTAGCCATTTCATCTGCATCCGCGGCACCGCCCTGCCTGATGTTTTCCCAGCGGTCTTTGTTTTTTTTTATGAATAAGCCTTCTCTCAGCGGGTGATTATTTAGAGCTGTAAAATAGGGATTAAAAACCTCACCCCCAACCTCCCGTAAAAACGCGACAGGCTCTCTCGAAGGGACCTGGAGAGGGAGGTAGTTGTTAGACTGTAAGTATGTTGGAAAAATTTTCTTTTGGCGAATGCTAACCGGCTATCTCTCCGGTGCATTTTGTTACGTTGATGCCGTGTGCTAAATTGTTGCGGTATGAGTGCTATAAAAATTGCTACAAACTTCAATATTGAAATTGACTTTGAAGCCCCTCCTTTTCACCGGCGGCTTTTTGCCTGGCTGTTGGATATTATCGTGTTGTTGTTATACATTTTTGTTGCAGGAAAAATGATTTCGCTTTTTTTCAGGAGCGGCGGTTCGCAGAACGATGGGATGAAGGAATGGGCAATAGGCCTGCTGTTTATCCTCCCGCTTTTTACTTACCATTTAATTTGCGAGTTGTTGATGAACGGACAAAGTATTGGCAAAAAAATTTTGGGCATTCGGGTGATAGCAGAAAATGGCGGCAGGCCATCCATAAGCCAGTTTGTTATCAGGTGGCTGATACGCACCTCGGATTATGCGCTGCTGCTGATGGCATTAATGATACCAATAGCCGAACAGTTTGGCAGCCAGATTTATGTTGCCTTCGGCGGATCAATGTTATTACTGTTAACGGATGTTGTACTGGTAAATTCGAAAAAAGGGCAACGCCTTGGCGATATACTTGCTCATACCTTTCTAATCAATACAAAACAAAAAGAAGACATCAACGATACAGTTTTTTTGGAAGTTGAAAAAACGTACGTGCCTTCTTTTCCACAGGTAATGCGGTTGAGCGACAGGGACATCAATGCGCTGAAAGGCATTTTAGATACGTCACGTAAAAGACATGATTATCACATGGCCGAAATGGCAAGCAATAAAATAAAAGCGCATCTGCAGATAGATACGCCTTTATCCCCTTTCGATTTTTTAGAAGTGTTGCTGAAAGACTACAACTATTTGTCGGCTAATTAAATGAAGTGCTTGCCACACCAGCCACTATGGCAAAAAGAAAAAGAACAGCGTAAAGCACAAGAATGATAACAGTGAGTATGCCCACAAATTTGAACATTGATTTCAGATTTTCAAACGACGCATTAAGTTGGGCCTGATCGTTGCCATTCAACGCGGTCTTCATTTTTGTGGCAAATCGAAACAGATAAAGGCAGGGAAAAAAATAAACTACGGCAATCACCACATAAACTACTGCCATCATCGCACCCATCCCCGCCATCATTCCACCACCCAAAGCTTCATCAGCACCTGCGAATTTTCCCATAATGCTTCCGAAAAAAATACCGATAAGAATAATGAGGCCGCAAATAATAAAGCCCATAATCGCTAGAAACTTGCCCCACTTGGCGGCTTCGTACAAGTGAGATTTAATGAGGTTATCAATTTCGAGAGAAAAAAATTCAGCAGTGCTTTCTTGTTCCATGATTGTTAGTTTTAGTTATTGCCGAAAGTAGGGTTTTGTCCATTACAACCGCCAAAGAACAGAGGTATACTTTCTGTCAAACAAAAAACTTTCCCCAGTTTAAAAAAGGCGTGAAGGCAATGAAGGGAAATGAACAAAAAAATTATCGCTAATAAGCTCTAGCAAACAAAACCCTTTGTGTTGAAGGCTGTCCGGTCAATACACATTTGCCATCTTCCATTTTATTGTTCAATGGAATGCAGCGGATGGTTGCTTTGGTTTTTTCCTTAATGGCTTCTTCCGTTGCTGCAGTGCCATCCCAGTGCGCAGAAATAAATCCGCCTTTCTCGTCAAGCATTTTTTCAAATTCGTCCCAACTGTCTACGATAGTAATGTGTGCATCTCTGTAATGCATTGCTTTTTTAAAAAGATTTTCCTGTATATCGGTAAGCAATTGTTGTACATGCTCGGTTAATCCGTCAAAAGAAATGGTCTGTTTTTCTTTAGTATCACGCCGGGCAATTTCCACAACGTTATTTTGCAGATCTCTTGCCCCCAATGCAATGCGTACCGGCACACCTTTTAATTCATACTCAGCAAATTTCCAACCGGGCCTGGTGTTTTCATTGTCGTCGTATTTTACTCTAATGCCCGCACCTTTTAATTGCGCAATCAGTTCCGCGGCCTTTGCACCAATCTGCGCCTTTTGTTCATCACCTTTATAAATGGGTACAATAACAACCTGCAATGGAGCAATTCTTGGCGGTAACACCAATCCGTCATCATCGCTGTGCGCCATTACCAAAGCACCAATTAACCGCGTACTTACGCCCCAGCTTGTGGCCCAAACATGCTCGAGTTTATTTTCTTTACTCAAAAATTTTACATCAAATGCCTTGGCAAAATTTTGTCCCAAAAAATGCGAAGTACCTGCCTGCAACGCCTTGCCGTCCTGCATCAGCGCTTCAATACAATAAGTGTTTTCGGCGCCTGCAAATCTTTCGCTTTCTGTTTTTACACCGCGTATCACTGGCAGTGCCATAAATTCTTCGGCAAATGTTGCATACACTTCAAGCATTTGTTCTGCCTCCGCCACAGCTTCCTCCGAGGTGGCATGCGCAGTATGTCCTTCCTGCCATAAAAATTCGGCTGTGCGTAAAAACAAACGGGTACGCATTTCCCACCGCACTACGTTGGCCCATTGATTAATAAGCAATGGTAAATCTCGGTACGATTTAATCCAGTCTTTGTACGTATTCCAAATAATAGTTTCACTTGTAGGTCGAACAATTAATTCTTCCTCAAGCTTGGCTTCCGGATCAACTATTAAACCGCCACCATTTGGATCGTTCTTTAACCGGTAGTGCGTAACCACGGCACATTCTTTTGCAAAGCCTTCCACATGCGCCGCTTCTTTACTTAAAAAACTTTTTGGAATGAACAAAGGAAAGTATGCGTTTACATGACCGGTGTCTTTAAACATTTTGTCCAATGCATCCCGCATGTTTTCCCAAAGCGCAAAGCCGTACGGCTTAATAACCATACAGCCACGTACAGCCGAATAATCAGCCAGGCTTCCTTTTATTACTAAGTCGTTATACCAGCCAGAATAGTCTTCTTCTCTCGATGTAATCTCTTTGCTCATTATGTGGTTTATGATTTATAACTTTGGTTGTAACATTTTTTCGAGGCGATCGTTTCAGGAAAAATGCAACCCGAAAAATGAATAAAATGGCCAAAGTGAATTATCTTTTAGTTAACAGCAAAAGCACCAATTTTATATCACGCTGGCAAAAGTAATATTAACCTCTAAATCATTTGTCATGAAATCATATCTACCCCTCTTTTCTTTAGCAGTTGTTTTTGCAAGTTGTACTACTTCTTACAAAAGCGGACAAACACCCGACGATGTTTATTTTTCTCCGGCACGACCACAGGCTGAGTATGTAAGAGTGGATGACGAGGATGAAGAAGATCGTGCCTATCGCCAGGAACGGGCTGACCGCGAGGACCGCTATACCAGGATGAGGGTACGCAACCGTCGTTGGTCAACGTTGGATGATGTTGATTACCGTTACAGTTACCAACCATATTACAATTCGTACAGTAACTACAACAATCCATGGAATGCATATAATTCCTGGAATGTTTTATACAATCCATACTGCTGTTGCCAGCCCATTGCAGTTTCGCCCAGGGCAACGGCCTACTCAAAACCACGCAGTTTTAATTTGAATGCCTACAACGGCAATACCCCAACCAATACTAAAGGAAGCACGGGATATAACAAGGGCAGCAATAATTACGGTACAAGAACCAGCAATAGTAATAGTAATAGTACCCGGAGCTCAGGAGCAGGCACTGTATTGCGAAACATTTTTAATTCGGGCAACAGTAGCTCTGGTTCAAACAGTGGAAGCGGTACCGAGTACTCAGGTAAGTCTTCTTCATCCGGCTCTTCCGGTTCATCCTCCTCCGGTTCATCATCATCCGGCAAGTCAAGTTCGGGCGGCAGTGCACCTGTAAGAAAATTTTAAAGCTGATTCTTATTGTTAATGATATTAAAGGTGCCGGCAAACACCTGACGGTACTTTATTGTCGCAAACAAAATTGTTTTTTATGAAGAAAAATATACTCCTTGCCTCGCTTGTCCTGGCTATATTATCTGGTAATGCACAGGAACCAGCCGATGCATTACGCACTTCATGGTATGTTCCCGGTGCCACAGCCAGAATAAAGGCAATTGGTGGTGCAATGGGGTCGTTGGGTGGAGATGTAACGGCCACGTTTGTAAACCCAGCCGGCCTGGCATTTTACCGCACGGGCGATTTTGTTTTTACGCCGCAATTTGGTTTTGGAAAAACTGCGGCTACTTACTTAGGCCGCGAGGAAAACCAAAAAAATAGTCGTTTTAATTTTGGTACCACCGGGTTTGTTTGGGGTGGTGAAACAAATAAGAAAGAGAAAAAAGGCGCCGCAATTAGTTTAGCCTATAATCGGGCCGCTGACTACAATAGCCGTTTTGTATATCGCGGACTAAATAATAAAAGTTCTTACTCGCAAAGATTTTTAGAAGAGATAGGCAACACCAGAGATGCAAATGTTGTGGCAAGCAATTTTCCCAACGGAACAAGTTTGGCATTTAATACATTTTGGATTGACACCGTTGGCGGAAGTACAAATGGAAATTTTCAATTTAAAAGTCGTGCAGCGGCACTGCTTTCAACAGGATTAATACAACAGGATAGTGTTGCAACCTGGGGTGGTCTTCATGAATTTGCATTGGGCATGGGTTTTCAGTTAAATGAAAAATTGATGATTGGAGGAACGGTTGGCGTTCCGTACATGGACTACCACAGGCACTCGGCGTTTACGGAGGCGGACGCAACCGAAAACGCGAATAATAAATTTGACTTTGCTAATTACACCGAGGATTTTAAAATGCGTGGTGCAGGCTTTAATTTGAAGGCCGGACTTATTTACAAACCGCAGGAATACTGGCGGATAGGTTTTGCTGTGCATTCTCCCACCATTTTTTCATTGACTGATACCTACGATTATTCAGTTACCACCAACACCGAGAGTTATGAGGGCACACAAACACAAAGCACGGCCGATATTACCGGTACCGACATTGCACAATACAAATACTGGTTGATAACGCCCTATAGAATGATGGCCAGCATTTCTTATGTGCTTCGCGAAATACAGGATGTAACCAGGCAGCGAGGTTTTATAACAGCTGATGTGGAATATGTAAACCATGCAGCAACATCGTATACCACACATGACGAAGTAAACAACAGCGCCGAGGATGAAGCTTATCTGGATGCACTAAACGGCGCCATTGATAAAGCATACAAAAGCGCTTTTAATTTTAGAGTTGGGGGAGAGTTGAAATTTACAACCATAATGGTGCGTTTAGGTGCTGCTTACTATGGCAACCCATACCGCGTAATTAATGGCGAGGAAAACGGAGATCGCCTTAATTTAAGTGGCGGCTTAGGCTATCGCAACAAAGGATTTTTTGTTGACCTTACCTACGTGCATGCCCGCAACAGGGATACACATTTTGCCTACCGGTTGGAGAACGGCGCTTACTCCGGCGCTGATATTAAAAACCGAGCTGGTAATGTGCTGGCAACCGTGGGATTTAAATTTTAAAAAGAGAGTTACCATCAAAAAAAAGAAGCCCGGAAGCTTCTTTTTTTGTTTGACATGTAATTGAGTTATTTATTGCTTGGTCATTGTAAGAACATAAGTCCCAGTTATACCACCTGCAGTTTCTGTTTGTGTAATTTGCAAAATCTTGCCATCAAATTTTGAAATGGTAAAAGTCTCCGCATCCATCTCAAATGTAGTTGGGTTAACCACATTCCAGGTGCCTTCTTCGGCTGTGGCTGGGTTGCAGGAAACGCCGGCGTCATTAACAATGTACGTGTTGTCTAATTTCAAATTGGTGATGTTGTCGCGTTCACAATCTTCAAAATTACTGGATGCATCCTGATCGGGCATGCCGCTGATTTTAATGACAGCAGAAGTAAATGCGTAATTGCCGGAAACATTTTCTTTGGTTACCGCAACTGCAGCAACATCATCTTTTTTACACGAAGTAGCGAGAAGAGCGATGGCAAAGAAGCCATAAATCATTTTTTTCATAGAGTATTATTTTAAGAGGCAAATGTATAGTTGGGTTTTTACAAATGCAACACCCATCTACTAATCAAGCATTAACACCTATCATACTCACGTAGGTATCCCATCTCAGGATGATACATTTGCGGTCAAATACCCAAACGCTTCGGTTGGATGAAACCATTTATACTCTTCATCCTTTTTAAACCATGTTAGTTGCCGTTTGGCATAGCGTCTTGTATTCTGTTTTATTAAAGCAACTGCCTGCTCAATATTTGTTTCGCCTTTCAAATAACTAAACAACTCTTTATAGCCAACTGTTTGCAACGCATTTAAATGCTGAAATGGCGCAACCTTTTTTACCTCATCAAATAAACCATCATTCATCATTTTATCCACACGGTTATTTATGCGGGTGTATAATTCCTCACGCGGCAGATTCAAAGCAACTTTAATGATGTTGAAGGGGCGTTCGGTATTGTTGTTTGTTCTAAAATCCAGGATTGATCTGCCGGTCGCCTCTATTACCTCCAACGCCCGCATTAACCGGTGTGGATTTTTTATTTCTCCTTCAATAAAAAAACGCGGGTCTTTTTCCTGTACCTGCTGTTGCAACCAATCAATGCCATACTGTTTATAATGCAGCACAATATTGGTTCGCATTTCTTTTGGCACTGCCGGTATTTCATCCAGGCCGTTGGTAAATGCGTTGAGGTATAAACCAGTGCCGCCGGTAATCACCACCACCTTATTTTTTACAAAAATTTCCGCTGTTTTTTCTAAGGCATATTTTTCAAAATCGGCGGCGTTAATGGTTTCATGAATAGAATGTGTTGCAATAAAATGATGCGGCACCGTGGCAAGTTCCTCAACCGATGGGCGGGCAACACCAATTGATAACTCTGTAAAACACTGCCGGCTATCAGCAGAAATAATTTCGGTATTAAAATGGCGGGCCACCTCAATGGCTACATTGGTTTTGCCAACTGCAGTTGGTCCGGCAATGATTATGGCTGTTTTTTTATTCACTGGCATAAAAATAAAAACCCTGCACAACAGATGGCAGGGCTTCAAACTTTTTTTGTTCTGTTCTAAAACTCCTCATTTTTATCGTCTTCCGTTACACTGTCACCTGCATCGGCGTCAGCATCATGGCTGCCCTCCTCTCCTTCTACACCAAAACCCTCAGCGCCTTTCGATAAATCGTACTTCTCTTCTATATCGGCAAACCTTTCGCCCAATAAACTTTTAGTACCATATTGGGTTGGGGCAATGCCCTCTTTACGCACCATGGCAGGGTAAGTAATTTTTGGATTTTCTTCCTTCGAAATGTTTATTAGTTCTAATAAAAAGCTCCAGTTTTTTTGAAAGTCGTACACGTAAATAAACCGCTGGTTGGTGTCTCTAATTTCAGAACCTATTGTCGTGTCTTTCATCATCAGCGGAGCCACTTTGTATTGTTTGTCGTATTGCTCCAAAGTAATTTCTCTGCCTCTTAGCCAGTTGTCGTTGCTGCGGTAAAATGTAGCATCGTGCTTGCTGTCAAATTCATAGGCCTTCAAAATTACTTCGTGCAAATGATAAAAGCTTTGTTTGTGACGGATGACAACATCCCGGTAAACACTATCATCTTCTTCTAAATAAACCCTGAATTTTAGTATTGCCATGTTTGGATTTCAAATTTCAATAAGCTCCAAATATAATTAAAACGGCTAAGTTACAGGGTGCAGTCCGCAATCTTTTCCCTGCTGCAGCATGTACGCAAAAGCAGCGTCGTAGTTATTCTCAATTACCCCATCGAGTATGGCATCTTTAATGGCATCCTTAATAACGCCAACGGGTTTGGAGGGGCCGATGCCAAAAGTCTTCATTATCGTTTCGCCGGTTATTGGCGGCTGCCAGTTGCGCAAATGATCCTTCTCTTCCACATCTTTACAACGCTGCCGTACCCAATTAAAATTTTGCAGGTAACGTTTTACTTTGATGTTGTTTTTGGAAGTGATGTCGCTTTCGCAAAGCATCATCAGGTCTTCAATTTGTTCGCCTGCGTCAAAGAGCAATCTCCTTATGGCCGAATCGGTAATGCTTTCTTTTGTAAGTGAAATGGGGCGGAGATGTAGTTCAACAAGTTTCTTTACATATTTCATTGGCTCGCCCAATGGCAGCTTTAGTGTGTTGAATATTTTTGGAACCATGCGGCCACCCACTACTTCATGCCCATGAAATGTCCAGCCATGACCCTCTTCAAAGCGTTTCGTAGCAGGTTTTGCAATATCATGTAAAATTGCAGCCCAGCGCAACCATAAATCGGGTGAACGATCAGCTACATTATCCAGCACCTGGAGCGTGTGGTAAAAATTATCCTTGTGACCCTTGCCATCTATAAATTCAGCCCCGGCCAAATCAACCATTTGCGGAAAAATCTGGTGCAGCAGTTTGCTATCCATCAATAATTTAAAACCAATGGAGGGTTTTGCTGCTAGAATGATTTTATTGAGTTCATCAGTTATTCTTTCCTGCGAAACAATTTTTATACGATGGGCATTATCCGCAATGGCTGCAAATGTTTGTGGATGAATATGAAAATGCAGTTGGGCCGCAAAGCGAATTGCACGCATCATGCGCAGAGGATCATCACTAAATGTTTGTGAGGGTTCAAGTGGTGTGCGAATGAGCTGCTGCCTTAGGTCGTCAATGCCATTGAACGGGTCAATTAATTTTCCGAAATCTTTTTTATTCAAACTAATTGCCAACGCATTCATGGTAAAATCGCGGCGGTTTTGATCATCGCTTAAACTACCCGCAGCCACTTCAGGCTTCCGCGACGTGTTGAGATAACTTTCCTTGCGTGCACCTACAAATTCCAGGTCGAAACCATCGTGCAGTTTAAATTGGGCGGTACCAAAGTTTTTAAAATAGTTTACCGTAGGGTTTGGCCTGAAAAGCGCCGATGCTTTATTCGCCAAAAGCATTCCATCACCCACACAAACAAAATCAGCATCCTTTGTACGGCGGCCCAACAATTTATCCCGCACAAAACCACCCACCAAATAACAGGGCATGTCGAGCCCCTGTGCGGCACTGCCTACTTTTTGTAAAATATCTAGTTCCTTTTCGCTGCAATCAATATCCATTGCGGCAAAGATAGCTGAAGGGGAAAATTTGAAGTTGAAAGTTCAAAGTTCAAACCCGATAGCTATCGGGTTCGCTTACTATAAAAGCAGTTTGCTTCAATAACAAAATACGGGCATAAACTTTACGAAGTTTTCTCCACCAATCAACTTAAAAGTCAGTTTTGGTTTCTCCTGAACCACGCAACATCCATACAACCGTCCGGATCGAAGATTTTGAACTTTTGAACTTGTGAACTTTCGACTTTGAATATTAGACTTTGAACTTCACTTTCTCACATACTCCACCACTCCATTTTTCCATTTAATGATTTGCGAGGGCTGCGCCGGTGTGGTTTCATTCTGACGCCAGTGCACAATGTAATCTGCAGCGTTTTTTATTGTTTCGGAAACCTGCGAAAAGCTTTGCGGGGAAACCTCGCCGCTTACGTTAGCCGACGTGGATACAATTGGTTTCTTAAATCGTTTTAAAAGATGGCGGCAGAACTTGTCCTGTACAATTCGTATGGCTACAGAGCCATCGCCTCCTGTAACACTATTAGCCAAACCAATGGCATTATTGAAGATTACCGTGGTGGGTTTTTTTTGTCGTTCCAAAAAATCAAACACAGAAAAGTCGGGGGCCGCCACGTACGATAAAACCGATTTTTCATCGGGCAACAAAACAACGAGGCTTTTAAAAAGCATACGTTTTTTTATGTCGTAAATTTTCTGCACTGCCTTTTCATTAGTGGCATCGCAGCCCAACCCCCAGATGGTATCGGTTGGATACAACAACACACCGCCGTTGTTTAACACACGGAGCGATTGAATTAAGTCCTCTTCATAAATTTCCACTATCCATGATTTTTTGATAAACGTTCATTACCGCCGCAGCACAAATTTGCGGCGTAAAATTTAGAGCCTGTTGCAATCCTTTTTCGCTACAATCGCTTCGCAGGTTTGCTTCATTTTGCATACGAAGCATTGCTGTAGCAATTTCCGTTTCATTAAACGGATTAACATACAACACCGCATCGCCACCAATTTCGGGCATTGATGAGATGTTGGATGTAATTACAGGCAGGCCGCTGCACATTGCCTCGAGCACCGGAATACCAAAACCTTCGAAAAAAGAAGGATAAACCAGAGCGGTTGCCATTTGGTAAAGGGCAGCAAGGTTCGCAGGCTTCTGCAAATGAAACAACTCAGGAACATCTTCAATTTCAGAAATAAAAAGGGTTGAACTTTCCAGGCTATTGCCTTTTAAAAACTGCAATATTTTTTCTTTTTGCAAATGGCCCATGCCTACCACAACCAATGGTAGTTGTAATTGATTTTTTATTTGCAGCATTGCCCTACTAACGCCCATTAAATTTTTGCGTTCAATAATAGAACCTACAAATAAAAAGAAGGCTGGTGGCAGTTGATAAATGGTACGCAAATGATCCTTTATATTTTCCGCTGCCGGCTGGTTAAATGTAGCATGACAACTTTGATAACACACCGCAATTTTAGCGGGTTGAATGTTATAGCGTTCTACCAGATCTTTTTTTGTTTGATTGCTTGCAGCAATTACCGCATTGGCTTCCTTACATGCATACTGAATTTTACGCCGGTGCATCTGCACCTCGTACCTCCCATATTGGTGGGGGTAGCGTTCGAAAATAAGATCGTGCACCGTAACAACAGACCGAATGCCTTTTTGAGCGATGCGAAATGGCAGCTCGTGACTAAGGCCATGGTACAGGTCAATTTTGTGTCGCAGCAAATCTTTTGTAATCCAGTGGCTTCGCCATAAAAAAGGTAGATTTTTTGATAACCCAGATTGGGGTAATACCTGGTGCAGCGTACTGTTTTCGGGTAAAATAAATTGTTTTGATGGCGAAGTATTAAACAAAAAATATTGGTGCATTGGAAAGTATTGCGCCAGCGAATGAACCAAGGTGCGGCTGTAATTACCGAGACCAGTGGGGTTGTGAAAAAAACGTTTGGCATCAAATCCTATGTGCATCTTATTAGGTAGATAAAGTTGTGCTTTGCTATTTAGGTGGTTGAATTAAGTTTGCAAAAATAAAATTAAGACCGTCGGGCAATTGTATTAAAATCAAAACAAAAATAGAGTTGTTGCGGTTGTAAAATGAAATTGAAATGAATATACAGGAATCAATAGCGCAGGCCTGGGCCAACCGCGACATGCTGTCGTTCCAGGCGTTTCAGGATGATGTGAAAAAGGTAATTGATGAAGTTGACAAAGGCAGGCTGCGGGTTGCCGATCCGCCGGCCACCGGCGAAAATACCACGGGTGAGTGGAAGGTAAATGAATGGGTGAAGCAGGCGATACTGCTTTACTTTTCTATTCAGCCCATGCAAACCTGGAATGTAGAACCATTTGAGTTTTACGATAAAATGTTGCTGAAAAAAAATTACAAGGAACTGGGTGTTCGGGCAGTGCCCCATGCTATTGCACGGTATGGCGCTTACATTGCCAGGAACGTGGTGCTTATGCCATCGTACGTAAATATTGGGGCATATGTTGATGAGGGCACTATGGTTGATACCTGGGCCACGGTAGGTAGTTGCGCACAAATTGGAAAGGGTGTGCACCTGAGTGGTGGCGTGGGTATTGGTGGTGTGCTTGAACCGCTGCAGGCATCGCCGGTGATAATTGAAGATGGTTGTTTTATTGGATCGAGATGTATTGTTGTAGAAGGAGTAAAAGTGGAAAAAGAAGCCGTGTTGGGGGCGAATGTGGTGCTTACACAGTCAACCAAAATAATTGACGTAAGCGGCAACGAGCCTTTGGAGATGAAAGGCTTTGTACCTGCAAGAAGTGTGGTGATACCGGGCAGCTATGTTAAAAAATTTCCGGCCGGCGATTATAATGTCAGTTGTGCATTAATTATTGGCAAACGAAAAGAAAGTACCAACCTAAAAACGAGCTTGAATGATGCGCTAAGAGATTTTAATGTGGCAGTGTAAATGAATACTTGCCTCGCCGCTCTTAATTTTCTTTTACATTTGCTGCCTCGTAAGAATATCGAACATCCCGAAGCTTCGGGAGTACAAGGAATAACGATTTAGGAAATGACTATTTCACTTGAACATTCAGCATTCCTTGTTCATCGGTTCGACTTTTCTCCGCCCGGGTGGCGAAATTGGTAGACGCACTGCCTTCAGGTGGCAGCGTTCGAAAGGATGTGCTGGTTCGAATCCAGTCCCGGGCACGTGATAAAAAGCCTCGCAATTGCGGGGCTTTTGTATTCCTATTTGATGGTGAAATGGATAGGCTCTTGCCCAGCTCAAGTAGCCGTAATCGACAATCGTTTGTTACACCTTACAGTTTTACTGCCTCAACATTTGGCCGGTCTCTACGAGTGCTCAACCAAATGCCGGGCTATTTCATTTAGTTTCTTCACATTGTCGAAGATATAATTGCTGCCTGCTTCCTCCAATGCTGTAATGTTTTCAGGGTATGCACAATCCATCCCTGGCTCAGCATCACCGCGGCTCGGTTCTAATCGTACATAGTCGTTTTTATCCGGACCATCAAGGGTGTCGTAAATTTTTTGCAGGTGATAGTCAACTGTCTCGCTGTTACCACTCATCATGATATCGATAAGCTTCGGCAACCAACCAATCAACCCGGCATTCTCTACTTCATCAAACTCAATCTTTCTCGACTCGCTGCCCGTGCCAATTGACACATGATACATATCTTTTGCAGTAGGGTTATCCGGTTTCTCCAATTTGAATTGGTTGCGCATAAATCTGTCTTTGCTAAACTCGGTCGACCTGGCTTCGCTGTATGCACACAACGCAGGATTGTTTACAAAAACACCACCGTCAATTAAATTAAACCTGCTGCCTCCAAGACTTTTTATTTGGGCGGGCTCGAAGTAGGTTGGTGCCGCACTGGTGGCCCGTGTAATACTGCTTACTTTAAAATCCTTTACATCGCCGTAGCGGGTGCGGGCATCGGTGCTGTTAAAAAACGCGGCGCGGCGATTATGCAAATCATACGAAGTAATAAGACAGGGTCTTATAAGTTGGCTAAGTAAAGTATCGCCAAAATATTGATCCAATAATTTTTGAAGGTTATCAGCCGGGTATTGTTCGTTCCATATTTTATAATTTTTTACACGGTTCCAAAAATTGCGGGCAAAAATTTTTGACCCGTTTTTTACGTAAAGATCAAGGGCCTGCTGTGCCGAATACTTCGCTTTGGTTGTACCAGCTTCAGCCGGTGTAAGGTATAGGCAGGCCAGTATGCCCCCGGTGCTTGTACCAGAGATCATATCGAAGTACTCGCCTATTTTGGCCTCCTTGTTTTTTGTGATGCTTTGAATTTCCTGCTCAATGTGTACCAATATGCGGGCGGGAATAATGCCGCGAATGCCACCGCCGTCAATAGAAAGCATGCGCAGCTTGGATGTTGGTTTTGTTTCGGTTTTGGTTTTAATGGATTCCATGGCAGGTTGTTTGAAATGCTTGTAAAAAGGTTCTTTAAAGCTACATGCATTTTGTAATATACAGGTGTGGCCATGCCTGGCAGTTACCGGTTTTATTAATACCCATTTCGCAACCCGGCTCTAACCACTATTAAGTAATTCAATATTGTAATCAACCCTCAACTACAGTTGGTTTGCCCTTCATTATACTATTGAGGCAAAAAGGCCTGATTACACAAAATCAATTCCCCATTTTTCCGTTCTACATTTAAGTCATTAATTTTTTTACGCTATGCAATTTGTCTTTCTGTTTGTGTTGCTGATTTCTTTTACGGGTTTGAATGCACAGGTTAATGCCAAACTTATTGATTCGCTCCCGCTCTCGCACATCAACATTCCCATACAAATAAACCTGCGGCCCATTGCACAAATGGCGGGTAAAAATGTGGATACTGTTTTTACTTCACCCAACTACCCCACCGACTGGGTGCAGGCCGACTGCGGCACCCGTTACAAATATCATTTTCGCCGCTCCCCATTTACTATGCGTATGAATGGCAATGTGCTTACGCTTGGTTTTACCGGGTTTTACCAGATCATTGGGTCAACAAGGGCCTGCGTAAATGGTACGGTGTTATCGCCATGGACGCCCGCCTGTCGTTGTGGTTTTGATGAACCCGAACGCAAGGTTTCTATTGCATTTAAGGCCGGGTTCAAATTGTTGCCCAACCACGTATTGCTTACAGAAATTAAAAGAAACGAACCCGTAGCTTTAAACAAATGCACTGTTTGTTTTTGGGGGCAGGATGTTACAACGAGTGTAATGGATGGTATAAAAGCCGACCTCGATCTTTCCCGCAAGGCAATGGCTGATTCGTTTGGTCGCACCAACTTAAAACCCCACTTGCAGCGGGCATGGAATATGATGAACGAAGTGTTTAATATCCCTGGCATTGGCTACTTTGCCCTTCATCCAAAAAAATTGCGCATGGAAAATATTTCAGGAAAAGGCGATTTGCTGAATTTGAATATTGGCATTTCGGCAACACCAATCATTAGTTTAATTAAACCCGCGGCCACTGCATCACCCATCCCAGATCTGTCGGCAGCAGCCACACCGGGCGGTTTTAATATTTATCTCGAAGCGGCCCTGCAATACGATTCGCTGAGCAAGGTGCTTGATGCATCTCTTTTCAATAAAAGATTTGATGTGGTTGACGGCCTGTTTAAAAAACACATACTCATAAGAGGTACCGCAGTAAAAGGAAATGATAAAGGTGAATTATTAATTACGCTCGACTTTGGCGGCTCGTTTAACGGCACTGTTTATTTTACCGGCAAACCGGTTTACAATGCGGCTACAAAAAGGATTGAAGTGGAGCACCTGGAATACGACCTGCAAACAAAAAATCTGCTGCTGAAAACCGCCAAATGGTTGTTTAATAATCGCATTATTTCCGAACTAAAGAAATACACGTCGTTCGACCTGACTAACTATTACAACACCGCTTCTACCACCCTAAATACCTGGCTGAATAAAAAATGGACGAAAGGAATTAAAGGGGTGGGTTCGGTAACTAAACTTGAACTAACCTCTCTTAACGCCCTGCCGCAGCACTTACTCATTCGTACTAACTGCGGTGGTAAATTAACGGTACAGGTTTCCGAAATCGACATGGCTTTGTAACTACTTGCCCGCCTGTTGCCCAACCGTTTTAAAAGAAAAGTGTCGTTGCGAAAAATAGTTGAAAAGTATAACCACAGCCGTAGTAAGTATTTGCGATGGCGTGGGAAACCAATGCCACACACCTACAAATAATTTGAGGCACACGTAATTGATAAGCATGCAACCAACGATGACAATAAAGTAGCGGAAAAACTGTACCCTGCGCCGCAGCAACGAACCCTGGAACGTAACAAACATACTCAGGTAAAACCCAATTGGCAGGGTGATGATGAAGGAAACAAAAAGCGCCGCTATGTAGGGTTCAAAAACAAAAGGCCCGACATGTACCAGTTGTTTATTAAAAATAAAATTGTACGAAAAGGAATAAAGAAAAAGTGAAATCAATGTATTTACTCCACCGCAGGCAGCATAATGATAGGTTTGCAACGGCAAAAAATTGCGAAACAGCGGGTAGAAAAAATCCAGCACTGTAAAAATGGAACTCCGTATTTTATTGTGCACCTGTTGCATGAAGACCGCGAAAATAAAATCAAATACCTGAGATACTGTTGCAATTCCGTTAAGCATTGACAAAGCGAAGTTGAATGCAGGACATTTTAAAATGCAGGCGGTTTGTGTGGCCACAAACCGGTGCGGCCGCCTGTGCTGGCGATGTAGTAAATTGCGGCCCAAATTAAGATAGCAACGGCATGAGTGTAACAACAAAAATTAAATCGGCGGCGGCAAACGCAATTACCAAAACTTACGGAATAACGATTGATGAATCATTGGTTGCGGTAAATGAAACTAAATCGGAGTTTGATGGCGACTATACCGTGGTATTATTCGGCTTAAGCAAACAGTTTAAAAAAGGGCCCGAAGAGATTGGAAAGGAATTGGGTGAAAAATTATTAGTGGACAATTCCGATTTATTCACTTCGTACAATGTGATTAAAGGGTTTTTAAATCTCACGATAGCTGATGAATATTATCTCAATTATTTGACTGCTGCTTCTTCATCTCAAAACCTTTTGCAGTTTGAAAAGGGGAAAAAAGTAATGGTGGAATATTCATCGCCCAATACAAACAAACCATTGCATTTAGGACACCTGAGAAATAATTTTTTGGGATGGAGTGTTGCGCAGATATTAAAAGCAACGGGTAACGAAGTGAGAAAGACTGCTATTGTTAATGACCGTGGCATTCACATTTGCAAAAGCATGATTGCCTGGCAGAAATTTGCCAATGGCGATACACCTGAAAGCACAGGTAAAAAAGGCGATCATTTTGTTGGTGACTACTATGTGCGGTTTAACGACGAGTATAAAAAACAAACCAGCGAATTGCTTGCAGCAGGCCAAACAAAAGAAGATGCCGAACGCCACGCCCCCATTATGAAAGAAACCCAGCAGATGCTGGTTGACTGGGAAGCCGGCAAGCCCGAAGTATTGGAACTTTGGCGCACCATGAACAGTTGGGTTTATGCAGGTTTTGATACAACATACAAACGCATTGGATCGGACTTTGACAAAAGTTATTATGAAAGCCAGACTTATTTGTTGGGAAAAAAGATTGTGGACATCGGACTAAGCAAAAATGTTTTTTACAAAAAAGATGATGGTAGTGTTTGGATTAATTTAACCGACGAAGGCCTTGATGAAAAGTTAGTGATGCGCCGCGATGGCACATCGGTTTACATTACGCAGGACCTCGGTTTAGCCAATCAAAAACACGAGGAATTCGCTTACGACGACAGTATCTATGTAGTTGGCGATGAGCAGAACTACCACATGAAAGTGCTGCAATTGATTTTGAAAAAATTAGGCATGCCTTATGCCAACGGCATTCATCATTTGAGTTATGGCATGGTTGAATTGCCTACGGGCAGAATGAAAAGTCGTGAAGGAACAGTAGTTGATGCCGACGACCTGGTTGAAGAAATGGTGCAGCAGGCCAAAGAAAAGACCATTGAAAAAAGTAAGGTGGATGACTTTACGGGCGATGAGTTAACGCAGCTCTACGAAACAATTGCCTTAGGTGCTCTCAAGTTTTTTTTATTAAAGGTTGACCCTAAAAAAAAGATGGTGTTCAACCCCGAGGAGTCGATAGATTTTCATGGATTTACCGGGCCGTTTATTCAATACACCCATGCACGACTAAAATCAATTTTAAGAAAAGCGGTGGAAGAAAGTTCAAAGTCGTTAGTTCAAAGTTCAAATTCGCATCTTGAACCTTCGGGAGAAGGTTTAAAGTTGTTACCACTTGAAAAGGAGTTGTTGCGATTATTAGAGCAATTTAATACTGTAGTACATGAAGCGGCGAAAGGTTTTAATCCATCAACCATTGGTAATTACGTGTACGCGGTTGCCAAAACATGCAACTCCTTTTATACCGAGCACAAAGTATTAACTGCCGAAACCGAAGAGAAAAAACAACTGCGGCTACAGCTTTGCAAACTTACCGCCACCACTATAAAAGAAGGAATGGCGTTGTTGGGAATTAAGGTGCCGGAACGGATGTGACCTCACCCCGGCCCTCTCCATCGGAGATGGAGAGGGAGCAGTTGCCAACGCACAGCAAAGGCTTATTCGGCCCAGCACTATTCTTTAGTAAAATATTTATTTTATGGCAATGTGGTTAAAAGCAGTTGGTATTTTTTCTGTTATTAATGATTAATATTCCGCTGTCAATCTGAAGAGGAAGCAGGCAATGCTGGAGAGCAACCTGCCAGCAATAGGGTTGACGGATAAACGATAAAGGAG
>JANPKD010000023.1:0-36433 GCA_031425835.1 Chitinophagales bacterium | reverse complement strand
ATCTGTAAACAGACGTGTAGCTAACCTCGTAGGTTTTACAAATCTCTGATACAGATGTTATACGCCTTTCAATCTCTCCCACTTTTTTGCGCTTGAAATCTTCACTGAAATACCTCGTCGTCCGTAGTAAAGGTTTACCTAATAAATTTGCTCTTGTTGCCATAATCAACGGTTTTTGAAGTTTTGTAAACTCAAAAACGGTCAACGTATTTCAGGCAAGGACATTTCTAAAGTCTCAGGTCTCAGGTCTCATGTCTTCATGTCTTCAAGTCTTGTGTCTTAAATTCTAAAGTTTATTCACCGGCAGGTACTGTCAACGAAGTGGTGGTAGAAACCGGAGTGCCGAAGTTAGGTGTGCTTCGGTCATTAAAAATTGTTTTTTGAATGCCGATTGTTAGGCTCACGAATGCTTCAGGTGGTAGGATATAAATGGGCATTATGCTAATATGAGCATGCATACTTCGTCGGTGTCTGCCCCGGCCTCTTTATTCAAGCGATGAATATTTTGATAGGCCCCGTTTTTTAAAAGTATTTGTAGGCAATAAATGGAACCAGGGAGTGGGTCCAACACATCAGAATCAGGTACAAAAAAAGGAGGGAGCATTAGGGAGCAGCATTAATTCAGCTGGGGGTCAATTGGAAAGTTAATCATCATCTCATAGTCTCCACCCATGTGCTTCAGTGAGTCTTTCCAAATTTCTTCGGCGTTGGCATGAAATATGAGTGGCTTGGCCGCGGTAACCGTAAGCCAGGTTTTCTCTTCCATTTCAGTGTTAAGCTGGCCCGCACTCCAACCGGAGTAACCTATATAAAACCTGATTTTTTCGGGGTCGGCGGCTCCACTGTTGATGAGGTTAACAACTGCATCAAAATCGCCACCCCAGTACACACCTTTCATAACCTCAATACCACCGGAAATTTCGGCTGGGTATCGGTGCAAAAAATGAATGGTATTCATTTGCACCGGCCCACCATAATATACCGGCAATTGATGCCCTTCTACTTCGGGCAGCAGTTCATCTAAAGTGTTTTCGTATTGGCGGTTCAGTACAAAACCGATGGTGCCATCCTCGCGGTGTTCGGTGAGCAAAACCACTGTTCGCATAAAATTGGGGTCCTTCAAAAAAGGATCGGCTATTAATAAAATGCCGGGGGCGGGGTGCTGCATACGTCGCGGTTATCTTGTTAAATATAAGGCATAACAATTTTATGCCAGCACACGTTAACCCTGCAGGCATATTTTTGTAATCCCAATTAAATCGTCATCTTGCTTTAGTGAAACGAATTTTTCCCATTATACTCGTTCTTGTTACTTTTTCATTACTTGGAATAATTTTTATCCAGCTATCCTGGCTCAACAATATGGTGGCGTTGCGTAAAGATCAGGTGGAAGAAAAAGTACTTACTATAACATCGCACGTAGCCGAAGAGTTGGCGCAGTACAAGGGATTGTCATCTACCACCGGGCTGCGAAATTCTTTTCCGGACAATGAGGAATTTTTTTTTGACAAGCGTAGTGGTTTCAGTATTAGCCAAAGGTTTACCACAAGAGAATTGTACGATAAAATCTACTCGGCTTTTGCAGTAAACAAAATTGAAAACATTCCCTTTGAATTTGCTTTGGCCAGCTTTCGTAACGAGGGAATCATCGGACAGTTCGAAAGACAGTCGGCGAACTTCCAGGCCTGGTACGAGGATACGTTGAACTATTATCCCAAGTTGGCACCAATTATCCCGCCAAGTGGTTCGCCAGCCGAAAACCTGGCGGCTGAAGAATGGATTGTGATAGTAGTGCCCAATGTAACTGACATTGTTTACAAAAGCTTGCGCCTGCCTATTTTTATTGCCATTTTATTTACACTTGTTATTTGCACTGCTTTTTATTTAACACTGCATACTATGCTACGCCAGAAAAAAATCAGTGAAATAAAAAACGATTTTATCAATAACATGACGCATGAATTTAAAACTCCCATCTCAACCATTTCGCTCGCGGTTGATGCCATAAGGAATGAAAAGGTGCAGCGTGACGTTGAAAAACTTTTATACTTCAGCGATATTATCAAAGAAGAAAATCAGCGCATGAACAGGCAGGTTGAAACCATTTTAAAATCGGCCCTGATGGACAGGCAGGAAGTTCAATTAAACCAAAAGCCCTTGCACGTACACACCATTATAAAAGATGTGGCCGATAATTTTATTTTGCGTCTGCAGGAAAAGCAGGGCTCGTTGACAATGAAGCTTGATGCGCAAAACGATTTGATTAGCGGTGATGAAGTACACATTTCAAACCTTGTAAATAATTTGATGGACAATGCGGTTAAATATTCAAAGGAGGGTGTGCCGCCAAAAATATTGTTAACCACGTCGTCAAATGCCAAAGGTTTCTTTATGAAAATTGAAGACAACGGCATAGGCATGACAAAAGAAACAGTGAAGAGAATTTTTGAAAAATTTTATCGAGCCCATACCGGTAATATTCACAACGTGAAAGGGTTTGGCCTTGGACTGAGCTATGTAAAAACCGTTGTTGATGCACACGATGGACACATAAAAGCCGACAGTACATTGGGCAAGGGAAGTTGTTTTACAATAGAACTAAAAAACCTCACCCCCAACCCCTCTCCAACGATCCCGAAACTTCGGGAGGAGAGGGGGGCAGTATAGCATGGTCACTCAAATGTGCCACTGTGCTGAACGATAAAAGATATCCCGGAGGTCTAAATTTCACCCAAAAAAGTAATAAAGATTTCAGAGAAAATTAGAGGGGTGGTATAAGCCTTTGCCGTGCGATGGAAATTCCCCCACCGGGGGATTTAAGGGGCCGGGCCGGGGTGAGGTAGCTACTATCACCATAACTCAAAAATCGATAGTTATTCTTCAGAGCATGCTGGTAAATTTTTTTCCAGTCATTGCCAATAAAGGCAGCTACCAATAACAGCAATGTTGACTGTGGCTGATGAAAATTGGTAATCAATCCTTGCACAATTTTGAATGTATAGCCAGGCATTATCAGTATACTGGTTCTGCAGTTAATTTCATCCAGCTTTTTTGCAGCCATCCACTCAAGTAAATATTGTAGGCTCTGCCTATAGTTGATTTTGCCAAAAGTATTGTCTAATTCATAGGCTTCCCACTGTGCCAGCTGCGGCACAGCCTCAGCATCTTCATGCAGTTTGATTCCAATCCAGTGCAACGATTCAATTGTACGTAATGATGTGGTGCCAACAGCTATCACGTTTTTACCTGCAATAAGTTTTTGTACAGCTTCCCGTGTCACAACAAAAGGTTCGTTGTGCATTTGATGCGCTAATACATCCTGCGTTTGCACCGGCTTAAAAGTGCCGGCACCAACATGAAGCGTAACGTGTACAGTTTCAATATTTTTCTCCTTTATATGCTGTACTACTTTCTCAGTAAAGTGCAGCGCAGCGGTTGGCGCAGCCACCGATCCTTCGTGCAAATTAAAAATGGTTTGATACCTGTGGCTATCATCGGCGGTGGTTTTTCTTTTTATGTAGGGAGGTAATGGAACTGCGCCTGTTGCATGCAATATTTCTGCAAAACTTTTTTGCGCCGGCGTCCATGTAAATTCAACTAAAAAGCCGTCATCAATTTTCGAATGGTAATGCGCCGCCAAACAAACTCCTTCCCTTTCAATAGTCAAAACCTGTCCCCGCTTCCATTTTGATGCGCCACCGATCAAACATTTCCAAATGATTTTTTCGGTTTCCTGCATGGCTTGTTGTATCTCCCTCATCCACGGTTCCAAACAAAAAATTTCGATCACGCCACCGCTCTGTTTTTGAAATAGCAGCCTCGCCTCAATCACGCGGGTATCATTAAAAACAAGTGTTGCTTGGCCGGACAAATATTGAGGGAGGTTATAAAACTGTTCATCGAAAATTTTCCCCTCTCTATAAACCAGCAACTTCGAAGCATCTCGTTCTTCCTTTGGAAACAACGCAATTTTCTCCGGCGGCAGGTCGTAGGTGAAGTCTTGAATCAGCAAATTTTGGGGTCTCAATTCCGTCTAAGTTTTTATAGTTTTTGAAGGAGAACTGGGTTTATGCACAGCCGTTTACTGGTTATCCACACCTCATTCACAATCAATTTCATGAATTTTTGTCCCCCGGTCTGAAAGCCTTGATGGGTAAGGGTTTTACCAGAGCAAACCATGTGGAAAAATTAAACAAACGAAAAATGATCATGTGAAGTGGGAAAAAGTGTTATTTTGTGTTAAAACCAACCACCATCTTTCCAAAGCATTGAAAATGACAGGTTTCCTTGGCGAATTCGAATCTACTCTTGACACAAAAGGTCGCTTTCTACTTCCGGCTGGCTTAAAAAAGCAACTGCCTGAAGGCGAAAATACTCGTTTTGTTATCAACAGGGGTTTCGAAAAATGCCTGAGCCTTTATCCAAAACAAAGCTGGGATCCCCTCTTCACAAAAATCAGCACTTTAAATGATTTCGACCCCCGGGTGAGGGAGTTCAGAAGGTACTTTTTGAATGGCGCTACCGAGGTGGAACTCGACTCGGCCGGCAGGCTTTTGCTGCCACCGGGCTTGAAAGAATACGCCGGTCTTGAGAAGGACATTGTGCTGGCTTCGGCGGTTGATAAAATTGAAATATGGTCGGAAGAAAATTACAAGAAGTTCTTTGAAACCTACTCGCCTGCCGATTTCAGTAGTCTGGCGCAACAGGTGATGGTTGCAGGTATTTCAAATGAAGGCGAAAAATAAAATGGAAAAGAATCAAACCTAACTGAATCAATTCCCGTGTTGCCTGAAAAAAAATACCACATACCTGTATTGCTGAATGAAGTTGTTGAAGGCTTGCAGATAAATCCATTGGGTATTTATGTTGATTGCACGTTTGGTGGTGGCGGTCATGCAAAAGCAATATTGACTTTGTTGGATGGCAACGGAAAACTGGTTGCATTTGACCAGGATACGGATGCAAAACAAAATTTACCGGATGATAAACGAATTGTTTTTGTTCCGCACAACTTCCGGCATTTGTCCCGCTTTTTGAAATTAAACGGTATTCAAAAAGTGGATGGAATACTCGCCGATCTGGGTGTAAGCTCACATCAGTTTGATGAGGCGTCACGCGGATTTTCGACACGCTTTGATGCACCAATGGACATGCGAATGGATCAACGCCAAACAAAAACTGCCTCTCACATTATAACTGATTATTCCGAAGCGCAGTTGCACAAGCTCTTTGAACAGTACGGCGAAGTAACCAATTCAAAAACCCTCGCCCGAACAATTGTTGCGGTTAGAAAAACAACATCGTTGCAAACCATTGCCGCATTTAAAGCAGCGCTTGCATCGGTTGTAAAAGGCAACCCTGCAAAATATTTTGCGCAGGTTTTCCAGGCCCTGCGTATCGAAGTAAATGATGAAATGGGTGCGTTGAAAGAACTGCTTGAACAAACGCCGGCACTATTAAATGAAGGTGGACGAATAGCCATCATCACCTTTCATTCAATTGAAGACAGGTTAGTGAAAACTTTTTTTCGCGATAACAGTTTTCAGTTAGAGGAAGAAAATCCTTTTTCAACAACAGAAAGAAAAATGGTTTTGAAGGCAGTGAATAAAAAACCAATTGTAGCAACGAGTGAAGAAATAAAAATAAACAGCCGTTCACGTAGCGCAAAGTTGCGTGTGGCTGAAAAGATATGAAGCGATAAACACATTGTTCGTTAGGGCTCTTGCCCCGCTCCTTTGGAGAAGGTCCCGATAAGGTTCGGGAGGTGGTGAAGTCCAAATTGTTCGAAATAATAACGTACACACATCTTTAGTACTCTGGCCTCTCTTAAAAGGAGAGGGGTTGGGGGTGAGGAAAAATAAATGAACACAAAAGAAAAAGAAGTCAAGTACCGCTGGAAGAGATGGTTGAATTACAGCTCCATCGTAAAACAGATTCCATTTTTTGTTTTCCTGGCGGCACTGGCCGTGGTGTACATCTACAATGGACACCAGGCAGACAAAACAATTCGCGACATCAATAAAACCAGTCGCGAACTGAAGGAACTGCAATACGAATACAAGTCTGTAAAAGGCGATGTATTGTTCCGCAGTAAACAGAGTGAATTAATCGAGGCGGTGCAGCCGCTTGGGCTGAAGGAATTAATTGCCGAACCAATAGTATTAATTGACAGCAGTGGGCTATAAAAAATAAAGCAACGAAAAAGTAGTGGAAATAAAACGCGACATATTGTGGAGAGTGTACCTGAGCTTTTTGGGTGTTGTGTTGCTTAGCATCATTGTGTTGGGCCGTGCATTTTACATACAAGGCGTGCAGGGCAATTATTGGCGCAGCATGAGTGATAGCATGCACCAGCGTTTTGTAGAGCTTGATGCCGAAAGAGGGACCATTTACAGTGAAGATGGACAAATGCTCAGCACATCGGTGCCGTATTTCGATCTGTATATGGACTTTGGCGCCGATGGGCTTATTGAGAAAGATGGTAAACGTTTCAAAGAAAATCTCGATTCGTTCGCATTATCATTATCACTTTTTTTCAAGGACAAAACAAAGGCAGGTTATAGAAAAAGTTTGCAAACGGCTTACCGAAAAAAAGACCGGTACTTTTTGTTGGGCAAAGGTTTATCGTTCGAACAATACAAACTGTTCAGAACATTTCCATTGGTAAAATTGGGGCGTAATAAAAGTGGGGTGATAGCCGAAGTAAAGAGCCGTCGCCTCAACCCGTTTGGTATGCTGGCAAAGCGAACCATCGGCCTTTCAAGAAACAATGCACAAAACGTTGGGTTGGAAAGAACCTTCGACACACTATTGAAAGGCACTACCGGGAAAAGGCTTGTTCGGTTCATTGCCGGTGGCGCACCTGTGCCGGTGGAAGGGTATGAAATTGATCCTGAAAACGGCCACGACATTCATACAACAATTGATGTGCAGATACAGGACATCGTTCAATCGGCGCTCATGAAAATGATGGTGCAGAGCAATTCGCAATACGGTACCGCCATTGTAATGGAAACCGCCACCGGTAAAATAAAAGCCATAGCAAATTTAGGGGGCGACAAAGATGGCAACTACACCGAAAACCTCAACTACGCTTTGCAAACAAATGAGCCGGGATCGACAATTAAACTGGCTACTCTATTGGCGGTATTAGACCACGGAACATCTGGTGTAAATGATATGGTTGAAATAGGAACGGCGGGCAATGCCTACGTCGGCGTTCGCAATGTAAACGATGCTGAACGGGCACCAAAGCCGGTGATGTCGGTGAAGGAATGTTTTGCACACAGCTCCAACGTTGGCATGAGCCGGATTGCGTACAAGGCATTTGCCGACCAACCAGATTTGTATAAAACCTACCTCGAAAAATTTCACCTGCATAAAAGAACGGGTATTGATTTGTTGGGCGAAGAAGTACCCGTGTTGCCAAAACTCAAACGCAACAAAGAAGGTCTGCACGCCATGATCACCGCAAGCTTTGGTTATGCAATTGAAGTAAGCCCGCTGCATACATTAATGCTGTACAACGCCATTGCCAACAACGGCAGAATGATGAAACCTTATTTGGTAAATACTATAAAAAGCAATGGCATTACAGTAAAACAATTTGAGCCAACAGTGCTGGAAGAAAATTTGGTAAAGGCATCAGTTGTAAAAGCCGCGCAGCAATGCATGGAAGCTGTGGCAACAGAAGGCACCGCGAAAGATGTATTCAAGGATTCGCCTTTTTCCGTGGCCGGAAAAACAGGTACGGCGCATGTTGCAGGAGGTAAGGTAAAATATTATGATGGCGTGTACCAGGCATCGTTCGCCGGGTATTTCCCTGCAAACAATCCTGCCTACACCTGCGTAGTCATCATCAAAACAAAACCACACGCGGCTATACATTATGGCGGTCAGTTAGCTGCTCCGGTATTTAAAGAAGTGGCCACCAAGCTATATGCAATGTTTGTAAAAGGAAAGAAGAATGGTGCAATGCCCGTGGTCACCGACAGTAGCTCATTTCGGTATGCCGGCAATACTGAAGATGTACAGGATGTGCTGCAAACACTAAATGTAAAAACGCTCGACTCCACGCAAAAAGCCGAGTGGAGTGCTATGTATGCCAACAACTACAAGGCCGTAATGAAGGGCTTACCGGCTTTGCAGTACACAATGCCCAATCTAAAAAAGATGACGTTGAAGGATGCACTGTACGAAATGGAAAACAAAAATATTAAAGTAGTAGTGCTTGGCCGCGGTAAAGTGGTGGCGCAGGATATAGAACCAGGATCGGTAATCACTAAAAAAACGCAGGTAACGCTGTTGTTAAACTAATTGAAAAAACTAAGCGACATACTATACACGGTGCGTAACACGGCGCTTGCAGGCAATACAGATATTGACATTACCGCAGTGCAAATTGATTCTCGCAATGTAGCACCGGGTTCTTTGTTTATCGCAGTGCGTGGTGTTGCGGTTGATGGACATAAATTTATTTCGGCCGCAATTAACAAGGGAGCAATTGCAATTGTGTGCGAAGAAATACCTGGAAACCCGGTGGCTGCAATCACCTACGTGCAGGTAGCCAACAGTGCGGTTGCTGCGGGTGTAATAGCACACAACTTTTACAACCAGCCTTCTCAAAAATTTTCGCTTGTAGGTGTTACCGGCACCAATGGAAAAACAACAATCGCTACCCTGCTGTACAAATTATTTACTGCGTTGGGCTACAACTGCGGGCTGGTGAGTACCGTGGAAAATATCATTGCTGGTGTCATTGTTCCGGCAACGCATACAACGCCGGACGCTGTTAGCTTAAATAATTTATTACACCAGATGGCCAATGCAGGTTGCACGCATGTGTTTATGGAAGTTAGCTCTCATGCCGTACACCAAAACCGAATTGCAGGCCTGCAATTCGGCGGCGCACTATTCAGCAATATCTCGCACGATCATCTCGACTATCACAAAACATTTGATGAATACATAAAAGCAAAAAAGATGTTTTTTGATGGCCTTCCAGCCTCAGCATTTGCCATTACAAATGTTGATGACAAGCGTGGCCTTGTGATGTTGCAAAACACGGTAGCCAGCCAATACAGTTATGGTTTAAAAACCATGTCCGATTTCAAAGGAAAAATTTTGGGAAACATGCTCACCGGCTTGGTGATGCTGGTGAATGAACAGGAGGTCCATTTCAGGTTGATTGGCGAATTCAACGCCTACAATCTGTTGGCCGTTTATGGTGCGGCGGTTTGTTTGGGCGAAGAGAAGGGTGAGGTGTTGCAACAGCTGAGCAATATTACAGGTGCCGAGGGAAGGTTTGATTATACCATATCAACAAAAGAAAAAGTAATTGGCATAGTTGACTATGCGCATACACCCGATGCCTTGCTTAATGTACTTGCAACCATAAAAAAATTGAAGAAGGGATACGAACAGGTGATTACTGTTGTTGGTTGCGGTGGCGACAGGGATAAAACCAAACGTCCGATTATGGGCGAAGTGGCCTGTGCAAACAGCGACAAAGTAATTTTTACCAGCGATAATCCGCGAAGCGAGGATCCGCAACAGATATTGACTGAGATGGAAGCAAAATTGGGCAGTGCCGCAAAAAGAAAATTTGTTTCCATAGCCGACAGAAGACAGGCTATAAAAACCGCGGTAACAATGGCCAGGCCCGACGACATTGTTTTGATAGCAGGCAAGGGCCATGAAAAATACCAGGAGATCAATGGCGTCAAATACCATTTTGATGACAAGGAAGTGTTGTTGGAAATGTTTGCGGAGTTGGAGAAATGAGAAAGCCGTCAGCCGTCAGCTTTCAGCAATCAGCCTTGAGCCATCTGTGCTTAGTGTGAATGACTAACAAGTCGGCGGTCAATGAAATAACAGAAAAAGAAAAAACGAATTAAAATAGTAAACAAAATAATCATCAGCATCTGCTGAAAGCTGAAAGCTGACGGCTCACTGCTGATAAAAAAACAACGAATGCTCTATCATCTTTTTAAATGGCTTGAATCTGAAAACCTCAACCTTCCGGGTGCTGGGCTGTTTAGTTTCATAACGTTTAGAATACTGCTGGCGGTAATTCTTTCTCTCTTTATCACAACCGTCTTCGGAAAAAAACTCATCAACTATTTACGCCACAAACAAATTGGCGAATCCGTTAGAGACCTGGGCCTCGTTGGCGAAAAGCAAAAAAAGGGTACGCCAACCATGGGCGGGATTATTATCATACTCGGCATTTTAATTCCAACCCTCTTGCTGGCCGATCTGACAAAGGTGTATATCCGCCTCATGATTTTTTGTACGCTGTGGTTAGGTGCCATTGGTTTTATTGATGATTATTTAAAACTCCGCGCAAAAAAACAAGCGCTTGAAAAAGGTGTAGGTTATAAAAAATCTGATAGCGACGGACTTGCGGGAAGGTTTAAAATTTTTGGACAGGTAATGTTGGGCATTGTTGTAGGTGCAACACTTTATTTTAACCAGAACGTAAAAGTTTGGCGTGAGTACCAGGGCATCCCCGCCGCAAATGACACAACCGTGTTTGCAAAAACTTTTAACGGTGAAACAAAATATTTTGTGGAAGCAAAATCGTTTGTCACCACCATCCCATTTGTAAAAGGCCACGAATTTAATTACTCAAGATTATTGCCTGCATCGTGGAGAGATTACACCTGGATACTCTACATTCTTATTGTAATTTTTATTGTCACAGCGGTTTCAAATGGTGCCAACATCACCGATGGATTAGACGGTTTGGCTTCGGGTACGTCTGCAATCATATCGGCCTGCCTCGGCATTTTTGCCTATGCCAGTGGCAGTTTACTTTTTGCCGATTACCTCAACATCATGTACATACCCAACCTGGCAGAACTGTCGATTTTCATTGGTGCCATGATAGGTTCCTGCGTTGGCTTTCTTTGGTACAACGCTTTTCCAGCACAGGTGTTTATGGGCGATACAGGTAGTCTTACACTTGGTGGACTGATAGCCGCATTGGCAATCATCGTGCATAAGGAATTGCTGATCCCGATTATTTGCGGTGTGTTTCTGGTAGAGAATATTAGTGTGATGGCGCAGGTTACTTATTTCAAGTACACCAAAAGAAAGTACGGTGAGGGCCGTCGCATTTTTTTAATGAGCCCGCTGCATCATCATTATCAAAAGTTAGGTTATCACGAATCGAAAATTGTTACACGGTTTTGGATCGTAACCATATTATGTTTTGTGTTATCAATAGTAACACTCAAACTCAGATAAACCCGATTGAAAAACCACCGACAGAGGATGTAAGATGGAGTAAGGAAAAACCAGTGCTTAAGATTTTGCAGGGGTAATGTTATACAGATGAAGAACCAAATTCCGTACGCTTTTGAAACAATGAACTAAAAACCGTAAACGATGTTGGCTCTTGCTCCCCTCTACAACTTGTTGGAGAGGGGTTGGGGGTGAGGTGATGAACAAGAAGTTAGTCATATTAGGTGGAGGCGAAAGCGGCATTGGCGCAGCCTTGTTAGCAAAACAAAATGGCTACCACGTAGTGCTGATGGACGAAGGTTCTTTGAAGGATGTTTATCGTAATGAATTGAAGGCAGCAGCCATTTCATTTTTTGAAAATGGCATTGACGAAAAAGTATTGATGCAGGCAGGTGAGGTAGTTAAGAGTCCGGGCATCCCCGAAAAAAATGAATGGGTAAAAAAGTTACGCGAAAAAAACATTCCTGTGATCGGCGAAATAGAACTGGCTTACCGCTATAAAGGAAAAAGTAAAATTATTGCGGTAACCGGCAGCAATGGAAAATCAACCACCACGGCGTTGATCTACCATATATGCAAGCACGCGGGTTTGAATTGCGCATTGGTTGGCAATATTGGTTATTCGTTCGCCAAACAAATTGCCGAGGACCCGAAGGAATTGTACGTAGCAGAAATAAGTTCTTTTCAGTTAGATGACATAGTAAGTTTTAGACCCGATGTAGCACTGTTACTCAACATTACCGAAGATCATTTAGACAGGTATGAGTACAGGTTCGAAAACTACATCGCCAGCAAGTTTCGTATTGCAATGAACCAAACTAAAGACGATTATTTCATTTACAATTTGGATGATGAGGTCATCAGAAAATATTTAAAAGGCAACCAGATTAATTCACAACAATTAGCAGTTAGCATGAAGCAGAAAGTAGAAAACGGAGGGTATATAAGCAATAACGAAATGCATGTGGCGGTAAAAAACGAGCACCAGCAAATGAGCATTTACGATTTTGCCTTGAAGGGAAAACACAATCAATCGAATACTATGGCGGCATGTGTTACGGGTGCAACAATGGATATACGCAAGGAGCGCATAAGAGAGGCAGTGCAAACTTTTGAAAACCTTGAACACCGCATGGAGGTGGTGGCAACGGTAAGGGGAGTGGAATACATAAACGACAGCAAAGCCACCAACGTTAACTCGGCCTGGTTTGCATTGGAAAGTGTTTCGAAGCCCACCGTACTGATATTGGGTGGTGTTGATAAGGGTAATGATTATGCTTTGTTGAAAGACCTGGTTCAGGAAAAAGTAAAAGCTATTATCTGCCTCGGTACCGACAATAAAAAAATCCATGAATCATTTGCAGGCATGGTAAAATTAGTTGACACTGCTTCGGCCACCGATGCAGTGCAGGCTGCCTATGCGCTTTCAATACCCGGCGATGTTGTGTTGCTTAGTCCCGCATGTGCCTCCTTCGATTTATTCAAAAATTACGAAGACAGGGGCCGCCAGTTTAAAGAAGCTGTGATGGATTTGTGATGAAGAGATAAGAGGTAAGAAGTAAGATTTAAGAATTAAAAATTTCAAAGTCCCTTTAGGGATTTAGGGTAAATAATGAACGCCACCACCGACATAAAATTTTCTGAACTCAGCAATATGCGGCCCGCTGCATTGCTTACCCGTACAAAAGGCGATAAGGTCATTTGGGCCCTCGTGTTTTTATTGGTTTTGATTTCATTGCTGGTTGTGTACAGTGCCACAGGTTCACTGGCGTACAAAATGTACAAAGGCAACACCGAAATTTATTTGTTCAAACAAATCGCATTCATCGTTCTCGGTTTTTGTGTTATTTATTTTGCCCACATGGTTAACTACACCATTTATTCCCGTGTGGCAAAGATTGGCTTTCTGCTTTCCATACCACTGTTGCTTTATACTTTATTTTTTGGTGTTACACTTAACGAAGGAAGTCGCTGGATTAAGCTGCCCATCATTAACATGACCATGCAAACTTCTGACCTGGCAAAGCTTGCACTCTTTATGTTTTTGGCTCGCTTGCTCAGCCGAAAACAAAACAACATAAAGGATTTTAAGAAAGGTTTTTTACCTGTCATTATCCCGGTGGCTGTCACCGTTATGCTTATTGCCCCGGCCAATTTATCAACCGCATTATTACTTGGTGCCAGTTGTATGTTGCTACTGTTTATCGGCCGCGTTAGTGCAAAACATTTAATGCTCACCATTAGTTGTGCATTAATACCTGTTGTGTTTTTAATTATGGCGGCGGTCATCAAACACAAATCATCGGGCGACGAAATGGTAACGACTACCGCTCCGGTAAAAGAAAAATCATCGAAAGTTTTTTCCCGCGTAGACACGTGGATCAGCAGGGTGGAAACATTTATGTACGGTGGCAAAGAGGTCAACAGCGACAATTCTTACCAGAGTAACCAGGCAAAAATTGCCATTGCGAAGGGTGGTTTTATGGGCGTAGGCCCAGGTAATAGTGAGCAACGAAATTTTCTACCGCAGGCTTACAACGATTTTATTTATGCAATCATAATTGAAGAGTACGGGTTGCTTGGGGGTGCGTTGATCATTTTTGTTTACCTGGTTTTTTTATACCGAAGCATACGGTTGTTCAAAAAATGTCCCTATGCGTTTGGTGCATTTTTAGCGCTGGGCTTAAGTTTTACATTGGTGCTGCAGGCTATGGCCAACATGGCCGTGAACGTTAATTTGTTTCCCGTAACCGGCGTTACACTGCCGCTGGTGAGCATGGGTGGTAGTAGTTTTTTATTCACCTGTTTATCCATTGGTATTATACTTAGCGTAGCAAGAAACGTGGAGCAGTTGGAAGGAAAGAAAAAGCAGGAGGCAGAAGAGCGGGAAGAGGGGGAAACGGATGAAGAAGAAAATGAGGTAGAAGGATTAGAAGAAGAAGAATTAAAAAAATGAATGAGAAAACGACCGAAACAATGAGTGAACGTTCAGGTTCCCCCGCCAGCCGGCGGGGGCGGAGGGGGTTTCTCATCGCAGGCGGTGGTACAGGCGGGCATATTTTTCCGGCCATAGCTATTGCCAATGCAATAAAAAAAATGGATCCTTCGGCCAATATTTTATTTGTTGGTGCAAAAGGGAAGATGGAAATGGAAAAAGTGCCGCAGGCCGGCTACAAAATAGAAGGATTAGACATAGCCGGTTTCAACAGGAGTTCTTTGATAAAAAATATAGCACTGCCATTTAAACTGGTAAACAGTTTTTTGCAGGTGAAGAGAATCATTAAACAACATAAGCCCGATGCGGTAATTGGTGTAGGTGGTTATTCTTCATTTCCAGTGCTGCGGTTTGCGCAGTTTAAAGGAATACCAACATTTATTCACGAGTCAAATTCATTTGCCGGCAAGTCGAATATTTTGTTGGGAAAAAAAGCAACAAAGGTTTTTGTGGCAACCGATGGAATGGAGAAATTTTTTCCTGCCGAAAAAATTATCATCAGTGGCAACCCGGTGCGGCCCGCAATTGTTGCAGCAGATAAAATTGAACAAACAGTGGCGCGGCAGTTTTTTCATTTGAACCCCGGCGTAAAAACTTTGTTGGTGGTGGGTGGCAGCCTTGGTGCCAGATCAATTAATGAGGCAGTGGCAAATGGTTTAACCGAAATGACGGCTGCAGGTCTGCAAATAATTTGGCAAACAGGAAAAACAGATGCAGCTAAATGGAAAGCCGCTGCTGAAGGAAAAACCAATGTTTGGGTGGATGATTTTATTACCGAAATGCAAAATGGTTATGCCGCTGCTGACATAGTTATTTCACGGGCCGGCGCAATGGCAATAGCCGAACTCTGTGTGGTAAAAAAGCCGGTAGTGTTTGTACCCTTTCCATTCGCAGCCGAGGACCATCAAACTGAAAATGCAAAAAACCTGGTACAAAAAAACGCAGCCATGATGGTGAAGGATAACGAAGCAGCGGACAAATTAATCGCAACAATTATTGCGTTGGCGCAAAATAAGGAACAGCAAAAAGAATTAAAACAAAACATCGGCAAATACGCAATTGTGAATGCCGATGAAAAAATAGCAGAAGAAATATTGCGGACCATCATCTGAAGACGATAAAACACAATTGACAAAACAAACATTGAATTGAGTACACACACGAAAAGAGAAAGTATCAGTGACCTAAGTTCCCCGCCGGCTGGCGGGGGACAGGGGGCCGTGTATTTCATCGGCATCGGCGGCATTGGCATGAGTGCCCTTGCCCGGTACTTTAATGCAAAGGGAGCAAAGGTTAGCGGCTATGATAAAACCGAAACCGCACTCACAAAAAAGCTGGTTGACGAAGGCATTGATGTGCATTACACCGACGACGCTGAACTTGTGCCAAAAGATGCTGCACTCATTGTTTACACACCTGCTATACCCGCTAATCATGCCGGGTTGCAGTATTATAAAACCAACAATTACCAATTGGTAAAACGCAGCGAGGTATTGGGCATGATCACCGACAGCACGTTCAACATTTGTGTGGGTGGCACGCATGGTAAAACAACCATTTCGGCAATGATTGCGCATATACTGCGCCACAGTGGTTACGGCTGCACAGCATTTTTGGGTGGCATTGTCGCCAACTACAACACTAATTTTTGGTTGCAGGGTGAAAGCACCGAAGCAAACAATAAAAACGAAGTATGTGTTGTGGAAGCCGATGAATACGACCGTAGTTTTTTAAAACTCAACCCCGACATCGCTATTATTTCGGCAATGGATGCCGACCATTTAGATATTTATGGCGATGAAAAAACCATGCAGGATGCGTTTGTTGATTTTGGCAACAAAATAAAAACAGGTGGTGTGTTATTGAGCAAGTTTGGGTTAAAAAGAGTAAAAGAAATAAAGGTGGAGAGAAAACTTAGCTACTCCCTGCAGAACAATGCTGCAAGTGTTTTTGCACTGAACATCGAAATTGTAGAAGGCGGTTATCGTTTTGATGTGCAATTGCCCAAATCCGTTATTACAAATATTGAATTGAAAGTTGGAGGAATGCACAATGTAGAAAATGTTGTTGCCGCAATAGCAGTTGCTAATGAATTAAAGATTGAGGAAGAAAAAATACGAGCTGCGGTGGCCGCATTTGCTGGTGTAAAGCGGCGGTTTGAATATATAATAGCACCACAAAAGAAAGAAGCAGGTGCTTACACACAACCTGTGCTCATTGATGATTATGCACACCATCCCGAGGAGCTAACTGCATTGCTGAAAAGTGTACGCAGTTTGTTTCCGCAGCGGTTGGTTACAGTAGTTTTTCAACCGCATTTGTTTACCCGTACCAGGGATTTTGCAAAAGAATTTGCCACCGCATTATCCATTGCTGATGCAGTATTGCTGCTGCCAATTTATCCTGCAAGAGAGCTGCCCATTGATGGCGTAACAAGCCATTTGATTTTGAACGATGTTCATTCAGCGACGAAAAAATTATTCAACCGGGATGAAATACTTGCATGGATGAACGAGCATGTGCAACAACTGAATAAAGAATTTGGTGAGGTAATTGTAATAGCCGGTGCCGGTGATATTGATACGCTGGTACAACCCATAAAAACAATAATTGAGCAGAGGTAATAATTTATCGAAAAAGTGTAAAACATTTTAACCTGAACAGGCAAGTAATCATAAAAAAAATCTTGGTGTTGCTGGCATGGACCTTAGTACTTGCCGGCATGACTACTTTGTTGGTTGCCGCCAACAAAAAAAATAAGGTGCAGCTCTGCAAAGGCCTGTCCATTACTATAAAGGGTACCGGCAAAACTTTTTACATAGAGGAGGCGGGTATTAAAAAACAACTGGAAGCCGTGCAGGGAAAAATTGCGGGCAAACGTATTGCGGCTATCAATCTCGCCTTACTTGAAAAAAGATTGGAGGCCGGACAGTGGATACGTGATGCCGAACTGTATTTCGACAGCGAAAACGAGTTGCATGTTTTTGTAGAAGAGCGGGAACCAATTGCCCGTGTGTTTACAACTGGCGGCGCTTCTTTTTACATAGATAGTTCGGGTCATCAAATGCCCTTGTTGCCTAAACTTACCGCACGCTTACCAGTGATAACAGGTTATATCAGCAGCCGCAGAAATGCAAAAGACAGTGCTTTCATTAATGAAATAAAAAGCATTGCCTGGTATGTGTACAGCCATCCGTTTTGGACAGCGCAGGTGGGGCAAATTGATATTACGGCAAACCGAAAATTTGAGATTATACCAGTAATTGGCGACAACGTGATACGCATTGGCGATGGCAATAACCTGAACGAAAAGTTTAAAAATCTTTTCCTCTTTTACCAAAAGGTGTTAAGCAAAACCGGCTTTAATAAATACGCCGTGATAGATGCACAGTTTGCGCGGCAAATAGTTGGTGTGCACAAAGGCCCGGTGTCGGCCGTGGATTCTATTCAGCTGCAAAAAAATATCGAGGAACTGATGCTGAATAGTTCCATTGAAAATATTTCGGAAGAAATGTTGCCAACCCACAATGCAAAAGATTCTATACAGGCTGCTACCAACATGTCAGATACAGTAAATACTGTTCCTGTGAAAACTAATCCAATCCCTGCTGCTACAAAAACACCAACGGCAAAGAAAGCCGTTGTTGCATCCAACCCTCCAATGAAAAATCAACCAAAACCAACCAGCGACAAACAAAAACCCAAAGCAGTAATGCAGAAGAGGGTGTAGATGAACAGATGTAAGACGTATGAGGTAAGAAGTAAGACAACGAGGTAAGAATTATGAGGTACGATGAAGGAGTAGTGGAAGTAGTACTGCATTTGCTGGGTGAACAACCGTTGGCATTTGCAACAGGCACCGAACTATGCCGAATAGAATTACAGAACGTACAAGAGTGCTCCCGAAGCTTCGGGAGCAACGGAAGAAAAATAGTAGTACAAATACCGGGTAAAAAATCAGTGAACTGAAACCAGTGAACCAATCAGTGTTAATTAAATAAATCAGCGCAATCAGTGATCATAAAACAAAATAAATCATGAACAACGAGCAACCAATTATTGTAGGCCTCGACATTGGAACCACCAAAATTGCAGTAATTGCCGGGCGAAAAAATGAGTTTGGCAAGCTTGAAATTTTAGGTTTCGGCAAATCAAATTCAAACGGTGTAAAGCACGGGCAGGTGCTCAACATTGACGAAACAATCAAGGCAATTAAACAAGCGCTTGATGCATGCTACGCTTCTAATCCTAACCTGGAGATTAACGAAGTGTATGTAGGCATTGCCGGCCATCATATAAAAAGTTTGCAAACCCGCGGCGACATTGTGCGGCACGACACCGACAACGAAATTTCCCGCAAGGAAATTGACCAGCTCATTGCCGACCAGTACAAAACATACATACCCGCGGGCGATCAAATCATCGATGTAATTCCGCAGGAATACACAGTAGATAATTTGCAAAACATTGCCGACCCCATTGGTTGGGGAGGGGTAAAAGTTGGTGCTAATTTTCACATCATCACCGGCGATAAAAATGCAATCAGAAACATCAATCGTTCGGTTGAAAAAGCAGGATTGATCACCAAAGATTTGGTGTTGCAACCACTGGCTTCATCGGCTGCGGTAATGGCGCAGGAAGATATGGAAGCGGGTGTTGCCATTGTGGACATTGGCGGTGGCACTACCGACCTGGCTGTTTTTTATGAAGGCATTTTAAAACACACTGCTGTTATTCCGTTTGCTGGCGAAAACATTACCAATGATATTAAAAGCGGGTTGGGAGTTTTAAAAACGCAGGCCGAACAAATGAAGGTGCAATTTGGCAGCGCATTACCCGATGAAGCGAAGGCCAACATGTACATCAACATTCCGGGTATGCGTGGTATGCCTGCAAAAGAAATAAGTGTAAAAAACCTGTCGCAGATTATACATGCACGCACAAGCGAAATACTTGATTTTGTAACCTACCACTTAAAACAAGTTGGGTTAGATAACCGCATGTTGAATGGCGGAATTATTTTAACCGGTGGTGGATCGCAGTTAAAACATTTAATACAGCTAACCGAGTACGTTACGGGCCTCAATGCACGTATTGGTTTACCAAACGAACACCTTGCACCTGGCCATATAGATGAACTGGCAAAACCAACTTATGCCACTTGTTTGGGTTTGATATTAAAAGGCTACGACGATTACGAACACAATCGCAAACGTTTTGAGCAAACGCATAAACAGGTATCGGTGCCCGATGGTTTAAAAATGGAAACCGAATCGGAGATAATTGTGGTAGAAACCCAAACAACAATCGGTGCCGAAAGAAAAAGAACCATGAGCAATTTCTGGGGCAAGTTTAAACACAGCCTTATTGAAATTTTTAAAGAAGAAGAAGACCAGAAATTATGAGTAATGAGTAATGAGTAATCAGTACGCCATTACTCATCACTCATAATTCATTACTCATTACTAATTATTCATTACTCATCAATTCATTCTTATGATCCATTTCGATCTCCCCAAAGAAAAATCGTCAATAATAAAAGTTATTGGCATTGGCGGTGGCGGCAGCAATGCAGTTAACCACATGTACTCGCAAAATATTGAAGGCGTAAACTTCATTATTTGTAATACCGATGCGCAGGCAATGGCATTAAGTTCGGTACCCAATAAAATTCAGTTGGGTCCGCATTTAACGCAGGGCCTTGGTGCCGGTGCCAATCCCGAAATTGGCAGGCAGGCCACACAGGAAAGCCTGGAAGAAATAAAACGCATTTTGGAAGTAAACACCAAGATGGCTTTTGTAACCGCCGGCATGGGTGGTGGCACTGGCACAGGTGGCGCACCAATCATTTCGCAAATTTGTAAGGACCTCGGTATTCTTACCGTTGGTATTGTAACCACACCATTTTCTTACGAAGGAAAAAAACGCCAGCAACAGGCCGAAGAAGGCATCAAAAATTTAAAGCAGTATGTTGACACACTGCTTGTGATCAGCAATGATAAACTGCGCCACCAGTTTGGTAATTTAAAAATGCGTGAGGCTTTTTCACGGGCCGATAATGTATTGGCCACTGCCGCAAAATGTATTACCGATGTAATCAACAGCACCGGCCAAATGAACGTTGACTTTGCCGATGTATGTACTGTAATGAAAAATGGTGGTGTCGCCATTTTAGGTAACTCGGCTTGTGAGGGTGAAAACCGTGCACAACGTGCCATTGAAGATGCACTTAACTCACCATTGCTCAACGACAGTGAAATACGTGGCGCCAAGTGGATACTCATAAACATTAATTCCGCCGAAGGCGAGAACGAGTTTACTATGGATGAAGTAGAGATCATTCAAAACCATTTACTAAGCCAGGCTGGGGAAGATACCGATGTGATACTCGGCCTGGGCTACGATAATACCCTTGGTGCACAAATAGGAATTACACTTATTGCAACCGGTTTCGAACACAAAGATCCTTTTCATAAAAGAGAACAACCAAAGAAGGAAGCGCAAAAAACAGAAAGGATAATGATGACCCTAGGGGAGGAAAGCCGCCCAAAGCCTGAGGCCACCATCACCATCACCAAAGAAGATTTGCTTGCACCAAAATTAGTGGTGGAAAATAGTGCAGAAGAAATTGCCGCGCCGCAAACAAAGCAGAGCAATTTTGAATTACATTCGTTGCAGCTACAATTTGTAAATGACAAAGAGGAAGAGAAAAAGGAAGACAAAGAAGAACAGCCGGTACACCTGCAATTAAAGATCAAGGAAGAAGCCCCCGATGCCGACGAGGAAAAGAAAGAACTCGAACGCAAAAAGCAATGGCTTGATGATCGTTTTGAAAAATTGCGCCAATCCATTTTATCCACCGATGCACCGGGCACACAGCCGGAGCAAAACATATCCCCGTTGCCTGCAGCTTCGGGGGGTTATCTGGCCAGACCGTCCAATATTTATGCAGCAAACAACAATGAAGTATCGTCTTCAAAACCTGCCGAAGAACCGGTTGCGGCACCTGTAGCAAAAGTTGATGATCAGCAGATCGTAGACATGCAACTGGTAACACGCAACGACATTCCGACAGCGGCGGATGTGCCCACAAGCCATCAACCTCTTGTTCAACCAGTGACGCCAGCCGAAGACCCTGCTTTGCAGGACACGGCGGATGATCAAAAAAGACGAGCGGCCGAACGATTGCAAAAGTTGCGCAACCTGTCGTTCAACATTAATGCCGCGGATCCGAACAACGAGTTTGAAGCAGTACCGGCCTACATCCGCCGCAATATGGAATTATACAATTCTCCATCAACGGTCGAAAATTTTTACAGCAACTATACAGTGAAAGACGATGGCAACGGCGGCGCCAACATCAGCACCATCAATACTTTTTTAGATGGTAAAAAGCCGGATTGATTTGGTGCTTGCCCGCCATAGTTTTAACGACGGCGGGAGTGGTGAGTTGTGAATGGTGAGTGGGTGACTTGAAATTTTTATATCCCTCCTGGTTACTCGGGAGGGTTTTTTTTTGGCCGGGCTTTGATACTACTATGAAGCTTTTGTTGCGTCGCACTCTTGTACGTTCTTATCATTTTTCGGCAACCGGTACCGTAACTTTTTTATTGGGCGAGGTGCATAAAACATGCAACAAAAAATCTGCGTCGGCCTG
Source organism: Chitinophagales bacterium (assembly GCA_031425835.1). Taxonomy (GTDB): domain Bacteria; phylum Bacteroidota; class Bacteroidia; order Chitinophagales; family Chitinophagaceae; genus Flavisolibacter. The sequence continues at coordinate 14,534 of JANPKD010000023.1, read as the reverse complement.
CACGATAATTTTCGCAAAAAGTTCGAAAAAAAAATTCTTCTATCCGGCGTAAAACAAACATTGGTAATATATCTTCACCCGCTGGCATCGAAACCCATACAAAACTTTTGATTTTGAAAAATACCCTGTTGTTATCCGCATCCTTTGCATTAATACTCCTTACTTTTTTTGTATCGTGCAACAAAGAAACGAGCTTTGAAAAAGCTTTAAACACCGCTGGCACATCCATCTATTCGTTTGATGGTGGTACAGGTGTCTGTACCGGTGCAATTGTTTCCGGTAGTTACCAGGTGGGTACACTACTCACCACCTCCAACACGGCAACCATCAATGTAAACGTCGACTCCATTGGTACGTACACCATTTCTACTAATACAGTAAACGGAATTTCTTTTAAAGGCTCGGGTGTATTCACTGCCAAAGGCCCGCAAACAATAACCCTCACAGCCAGTGGCACGCCAACGGCTGCAGGCGCATTCGATTTTAAACCAACGGCTACAAGTTGTGCATTTTCCGTAACCGTTGTTGGTGCAAATGGTGGCCCAACTGAAACTGCCATCTATAGTTTTACGGGCGGCACCGCTGCATGTACTGGTGCAACTATTTTTGGGACATATGCTGCAGGCACGCCAACAACTTTTGCGGAGCAGGTTGATCTGAATATAAAAGTTGACCAGGTGGGTACCTATAACATCAGCACCAATACAGCGGGTGGATTTAAATTTTCCGCCACGGGCACTTTTACAGCAACCGGCGTGCAAACAATTACACTCACCGCATCGGGCACGCCAACGGCAGCCGGAAATTTTACATTCAAGCCTGCTGCCAATGCCTGCAGTTTTACCGTATCGGTAGTTGCCGGTGGCAACCCGGGTGGTGGTGGCGGCACTGGGTCGGGTAATTTTTTAAGGTGTAAAATCAATGGGGTGATGAGAAACTTTAATGCCGGTCTTCACGGCTATTATGTTACCCCGCCCAATGCAGGTATTCCGTATTCTATACATCTGCAGGGTAAAAATTCGGATGTGGCCAACTCGGTTGAAGAACTTTGGGTAACGGCGTCGAACCCCACTCCACCAACAACCGGTGCGTACAGCAACGGAACTTTGGGAATACCAGCCACTTCCCGCCAGGCACGTGTTGCTTTATATCCCAGCGGTTTCCCTAACCTTTTTTGGGGTTCATCTGCATTAACCGCCAATACCATGACGATAAATCTTACAAGTGTGAGCACCTCGGGTGCCGAAGGCACTTTCCAAGGCACCATTCACGAAAATAATGGCGTAGGCCCTGGCATCATGAATGTAACAGAAGGAGCGTTTAAGATTAGTTTTTAGAGAAGGCGATTAATTTTTTACCAGACATTCGCAATTTGTTTGTGTCAGTGTCTGCCGAAAGCCAGCATTGAAAAATAAATCCGCAAGTTAACATCCTGCCGTTGGTTGCCCAGACACAAAACCATCGCCTCATACCAACGGTGGCAAAGCTCAAGCTGAAAATGGCTTTCCACGGATTGCTCCAATGTCCAGCCATCCGATTGCAAATGCACTGTTGACAGCGGTGTGTCCTCAGTCATTGCGAATATGATTGATTGCTTTCCAAGTTTCGCCTTTAAGTAAGCATATTACGTCGGGTTGAGAAAAGAATTTGTCACTTATGCTGATTAAAAAATTGTCTTCCCTGTCTTGTACCTCGTGTGGTACATTACAAAGTAGCTTGCTGTCTTGTCGTTTGGGATCGAAAAGGAATACTGAGAAACCGTAGTCAGTGTAGTAAGGTGCTTGTTGAATATCAACCGTAAGGTTTAGTTTACTGTTCACATAAACATGATGCGTTGACCAAAGAAAGCCATTGTACTCCGAATCTTCAATTTTATCTAATTCATAGCCAAATATTTTTAGTCTTGGTCCAAACAACTGAGGTGCTACCTGATTGAAATTGGCAACTTTGTCGATTTGGTAAGTTCGGTGTTCCTCAATGACCATGTCTAATGGTTTGTCAGGTGAACTAAATAACATGCTAAATAATCTCTTGAGAAACTTCATTTAATTTCTACTTGTTCTAACAATGACTGCTCATCCAATTCCAGAATAGTCGGCGTTTACATTTCATTGCTACCTAACACGCTAATTTATATTATAACACACAAACGCTACCAGAAAGTTCCGATCGTAGTCCAAGCACTCAGTCTTATACGATTGTTATAGCAGCAATACACATTTCAGCTATGGATGGAAATAGAATGAAGAGATGAAAGTATCTATGTTGTTGAGGGAGGGTTTTCCTGCAGCGGTGTAGCGGCGGCGTGAATGAATCTGTACATCACCCGATCAGCGTTGGTAGCCGGTGCACAAAACCCTCGCCTCATACCAACGGTGGCACCATAAGAAAAGCACGTTCATTTACAACACCAGCAAAAATCTCCATTACACCGAAATCTTTTCTGTGTTTATCCCGCCTTTGTTTTCTTTATCATTACCATTTCAATTTGTACTGCATGCAAACTTCAATCTGTCTTAATTGCGCTAATCATCTAACTCCCGGTCAAAAATTTTGTGGTGCCTGTTCCCAAAAAAGTAATTTTCACCGGTTTACTATTGGCCATGTTTTGCACGAAGTTTTTCATACAGTAACACACGCCGATGCAGGGTTTTTTGTCTTGGTAAAAGAACTGGCTAAAAATCCCGGCCGTGTAGCCGATGAATATGTAAATGGAAAAATTAAAAAATATTTCAGCCCCTTTACTTTTCTTTTGCTGTGTGTTGGTTTTTTTGTTTTGGTGAATAACACTTTAAAAACTTACCCCGATGCACCAAAGGCCGACCCCGCCATTCTTAAAATAATACCTACCGCAGAGCAAAGGCAAAATTATTTGATGTTGATTGATAGAACGGGTAAGGCCTCAACTGCATTGAGTAAAAATTCAAATCTCATCACGGTAATAGCCATGCCACTATACACGTTCATTGTATGGTTGTTCTTTCGGAGGCGCGGACGCAATTTTGCGGAGATAGCAATAGCAATGATTTTTTTTACTGCATTTTCAAGCCTTGCCAGCACAATTCTATTTCATCCGCTGCTGGCATATTACAAAGGCACGCCTACGTTTCTTTCTATTTTCCTGCTCACTATATTACTCCAGTCTTTGTTTTATACCTGGGGGTTTAAAACTTTTTTTAAGTATGAGTCAATCACGGGCTTTCTAAAAATTTGGCCCGTGATCGTACTCACCTTCGTTACCTGGATTTTTATAACCATGCTGGCGTTCTTTTTTTACGTGTACAGAGAAAACACAGCTAAGGTGCTTAGTGCTTTGTGGGATAAGTTTGTTTGATTGATAACGTGGTAACTTTTCTTCCGCAATTCTTGTTCTCTTGTCTTTCTCACCAGGTCAACCAAATTCAGTGATCAATAATTGCGGAAGATTTAATTTTTCATCTTTCTCAATTAAAAGCTAAAAGCAGCAGTTGGATTTTGCATCTCAATAAAATAAACAGCTAATCATGGCTTCCGCAGTTAATTGCAGTCAGCTTTAGCTGACTGAATGATTGCATCAAATATGTCAAGTGGCTTCAGCCACGTTAAATCAAATGTGGCTAAAGCCACTTATTATGATGGATTTCTTTTGCAGTTGGCTGAAGCCAACTGCAATTGATAGAGAATTCCATAATTCCACTAGAGCCATACATAATTAGTTCCCCGACTCTTTCTGGGCATCCGCCTTCATCTTTTCATTAGCGGTTATTACAAATTCTACCCGGCGGTTCATTGCACGTCCTTCGTCGGTATCGTTTGTTGCAACAGCATCAGTTTCGCCAAGCCCTTTTGTTGTAATGCGGGTAGCGGGTATGCCGCGGCTTTTTAAAAAAGCCGAAACCGAAACTGCTCTGCGTTCTGAAAGCGACTGGTTGTACACATCGCTGCCATTGGCGTCGGTGTGACCAATGATCTCAATATTGGTATCGGGGTATTTCTGCAACACATTGGTGAGTTTTACCAAATTGGTTTCGGCATTTGTATTGAGGTCGGCCTTATCATAGGCAAACAAAACTTTTTCTTTAAAAAGAATAATAATGCCCTCACCCTCTCTTATTACTTCCGCATCGCCCAAAACCTCTTTCATTTCTTCGGCCTGCTTGTCCATCTTACGGCCAATAATTGCACCCGTTGCTCCACCTACTGCTGCGCCAATAATGGCTCCCAGGGCTGTATTGCCTGCGGCCTTTCCAATAACGCCTCCAACAACGCCGCCACCTGCAGCGCCAATAACTGCTCCCTTCTGAGATTTGCTCATTGTTTTACAGCCAGTGGCTAATAAAGAAAATAAAGCGATTATCAGAGCGAATTGTTTAACTGTTTTCATTTTATTCATGTGAATAATCAATCAAACGCCAGACCAAATAAAAAGGGGGGTTGTAAAATGTGTGCTGTTTACCGCAACTATTCAGTGAGAACACACGAAATGATCTTCCCTGAAGAAACCTTGCCCCCTGTAATTCTTCCTACCTTCAAACCCATTCTTTTATTTATGAGCAAACAAAATCGCAAACAATTTATCAGCACTACGGTAATGGCAGGGGCTGGATTATTAACCACATCATCATCAACAGGAGGAACCAAAAAAATGTTAGTGCATCATGTTTTTTTCTGGCTGAAAAATCCTTCGTCGAAAGAAGACCTCAACAAACTGCTTACCGGCCTGCGCACATTAAAAAAAATAAAAGCAGTAAAACAAATGCACATCGGTGTGCCTGCAGCAACGGAGGAGCGGTCGGTTGTTGATTCAAGTTACCAGGCATCGGAAATTCTTTTTTTTGAAAACACGGCTGCGCAAAAAATTTACCAGGATGACCCCATTCATCAAAAGTTTATTGCCGATTGCTCGCACTTATGGAGCAGGGTAGTGGTGTACGATTCAATGGATGTGTAAACACTGCCCCGCAATAATTTTTTGATTTTGCATTAAAGCAACCCATTTGAAAAAGAGCGTAAACCTGCCCGTTTTATTTATTGCGATCGTAGTTTTTTGCGTGTTATTATATCTCCCCATTTTTGATAATTATAAAGCACAGCAGGCTTTTGCATTGCTGATAATGGTAGCCATATTATGGATAACAGAGGCTATTCCGCTACCCCTTACAAGTTTAATGATTCCGGTGATTGCCACGTTTATGCAACTGGCTTCTTCAGGTGAGGCATTCAAACAATTTGCACATCCCATTATTTTTTTATTCATGGGCGGGTTTGTATTGGCGGGGGCACTGTCGCGGCATGCTGTTGATAAGATGCTTGCGCAAAAATTAATCGGGCTTGCCCGCGGAAATTTTTATCGTTCTGCCATCCTGCTGATGCTCGCTACTTCGTTAATGGCCTGTTGGGTAAGCAATACTTCTTCCACAGCTATGATGCTTCCATTGGCATTAGGTATGCTGGTGCTCATAAAAAAGAATACGGTTTCTGCAGAGTCTAAATTTTTACTGCTGGGTGTTGCGTATGCTGCAAACATTGGTGGAATAATAACCATGGTATCAACACCACCTAACGCTATTGGTGCAGCGCTTTTGGATATCTCATTTTCGGAGTGGCTGAAGTTTAGTCTTCCTATTTTTCTCATCACATTTCCTGTAATGATAACTGTGCTCACATTGTATTTTAAACCCGATAAAAAAATGAGCATTGGCGTAATGATTATTGAGAAGAATATAGACGCTCCCACAAAAACCCTTGCCGGTATATTTTTATTTACAATTTTATTGTGGATACTCGATGGTGTACTCTCTCCGTTGCTGGGTATTGCTGATGGCTTTAATTCCCTGGTAGCCGTTCTCGCTATTCTTCTGCTGTTTGTAACAAGGGTGTTAACCTGGGAGGAAATTATGAAAAGCATTCAATGGAATATACTCCTCCTTTTTGGTGGTGGGCTTACCCTTGGAATGCTGATTGACGAAAGCGGGTTGGGTGTATTACTGATAGGCAATGTGGCTGGCCTGGTAACGGTTGTTCCCATGATTGTTTTTTTATGGGTGGTGGTTATTTTCAGTATTGTGCTTACCGAGTTTATGAGTAACACCGCAAGTGCTGCAATGATGTTGCCGCTGCTTTTTACATTGGCCACTCAACTAAATATTAATCCTGTAATATTGGTGCTGCCCGCCACCATTGCAGCATCGTACGGTTTTATGATGCCTGTGGGTACGCCACCCAATGCAATGGTATTTTCTACGGGCTTTATACCGCAACGTGATATGATAAAGGCCGGCCTCATGCTCAACATTTTATTCTCCATTATCTTAACCACATTTTTTTATTTGCTTTTTTACCAATAAAAATCATCTCCACTTCACAAGGGCAATGTCCTTTAGTGAATCTGTTAATTGCCCGTATGTTTTGAACTGCTGTGTGGATAAAAGTAGTTACCCTAAAATCTTTATTACACATGTTGCTGCTCTTGAAGTGGCGTAGCCACCATTTAGTTTTGTAGCAACAGGTTTCAACCTGTGGCTACAAATGATATGGAATGATCGAGTGGCGTAGCCACGGGCCGTGTTCGGGTCTCGTTTTTATAAATTTATATGTATCGTAGCTGCGCCACTCCGTTGTCATCGTAGTATTTTCTCCGGGGTTTGAAAACCCCGGTTACAAAATTGAGCCGTGGCAACGCCACTCAGAATGCCTTCTCACCGTAGGCCTTAAAAGAGAAAAAAAACCTGTAATAAAAATGAATTTTTGACGAGGTGCTTCAATAAAAAAAATGGCGGTCTAATTAAAGACACGCCACTTTACTGCTTATATAACTGCTATACGAGAAAACCTAGTACCCGGGATTTTGCATGGCTTGTTTTTGCGCCCCGGTGAGGGCCATGCCTCCTGTTTTTATTCCATCAAGAAATGTTTGTGGTATTGGCCGTAATAAATGACGATCCTGGATATTTGGTGCTGCATCGGGATTAAATGCTTTTGCACGGGCAACCAATGTTTTGGTACGCGACAAATCCTGCCAGCGCAAATACTCTCCCGCCAATTCTCTCGACCTTTCGTTTAACACAAGTGCCAGCATCCTGTCGTATGTTGCTGATAAACCAAGGGTGCTTATGATGAACTCATCACCCGCAGGCAAAGCTGCAATGCTGGTAATGGCTAAGCTGTTTGATGCAGCCGTTGTAACAGGAATGTTGTTGGACTCGTAGTACGAATTTTCAGGAAAAAATGAAGGGGGAACAGTTTGCGGTGCACTGCTTGGCGCACCTCCACCATCGTAATAAACTGAACGGCTCTCTCCACCTTTGTATTCTGCTCTTGCCCTAAGTGGATTGATATAAGGAAGTGCATCGGTGTAACCACCGGTACCCAATTTTGCCAAACGTACTTTTGCTTCCGCCGCAATTAAATAAGTTTCGGCCGACCGGGCCAGTGTAATATCTCTAAGACCTCTTACATCATTAAAGCCGGCGGTGCGGGAGCCATCCATAAATTTACTCAGCGAGGGAAAACGGCGGGTATCATTCCAGCCACCATCTGCAGTAACGCCATTTCTATATGCCACATACACATGTGGGATAGTTTTGCCGGTACCACTGTACACTACCGAATTGTTTAAAACATTCCCGGAGAAACGGGTATCGCCCGGCTGATTAATAACGTACATCAATCCCAAATCGCCCTGCACGTAGCCCGATGTTGGTACGTTGCCATTCACCTTATGTTTGGTTCTAAAAGTTTTCCAAAATCTTGAGTCGTTTTGCATGTCGTAAACGCGGTACATAAAAAATGTTGGCGACAACCGGCTGAATGGACGATCGCCACTCAAATCTCTTTGCATCTGCGCTATATCCTCGTAGCGGGAAACATAATATAGGTGCTGCGTATTTTGACCCGTTGCCGATAGATCGGACGTAAACTGTGCCGAAAGAATTACCTCACGCAGATTTTCATTTGCACCATTCGGCGATGTATATCTCCACAAATCGCCATAGTTAGGTGCCAGGGCATGATTGGCAATTACCGCATCGCACAACGGACCAATGGCAGCTAAGTCGGCTGCTTTGGTAGCGGAGTTCCAGCTATCATTAATTTCGCTTGCACGGCTGAGGTAGGCTTTTGCAAGAAAGTGCCCCGCTGCATCTTTTGTAACTTTTGCGGGGCCACCAACATTGCCTAAAAGAGCATAGGCCTTGGTAAAATCAGCAATTATTACGTCATAAACATCTTTTGGTGCCTGCCGTGTAAATTCTAATTCCACGCCAACACTGGGTGAGGTTTTTAGAGGCACTGCACCAAACTGGCTTACCAATCTTAAATAGTTATAGGCTCTGAAAAAATGTCCTTCGCCTAACGCGGTTTTTTTAATGGCATCTGTTGTAGTAGCACTGGCTGTTGCATTTTGAATAATTAAATTAGCATGACCAATACCAATGTATAGATTATCCCATTGTGCCTCTGCAGGAACCGTGTTGCCATTGTTGGGTGTAACAAAAGAGCCAAACGTATTGCCATAAGAATTGTACATGCCGTTTGATGGATCGCCACCTACACGAAATTCATCTACGCCATAGCTCATATTTGCAAAGGCCATTTCGCCATTGAATTGTGTAGCAAAAACCTGGTGATAGGCGCCTTGAACCAATTGTTGAATACCGCCATCGGTTTTATAAAATTCAAAATCTCTCGAGGTTTTTAATTGCTCATCCAGGAACGACTTTTTACACGACGTTAAAAGTGATAAGGATAGAACGGAAAGCAAACCAATATTTATAATTTTTTGTTTCATGTTGAATAATTTAATCGGTTAAAAACCTGCGTTGATACCAAAGGTTAATCCACGGTTAGAAAATAGGGCTTCAGTATCCATGTCCATGAATTTAATTTGAGAGAAAAGCATACCTGGATTGGCTGCCTGCACATAAACCCGAAGAGTTGACATGCGCAGTTTGGATGTTATTTTCGCCGGAACATTATACGAAGCGGAGATGTTCCTGATTTTGAGGAACGATGCTTTTTTATATCCTAACGCTGCTGAATAATTATCACCCGAACCCACTGAGTAAAATGGTTTTTGGTATTCACTGTTCTGGTTATTCTCCGTCCAGTAATTAATCTGCCGCTGGTTGCCACGGGCTGTTTGTGCTTCGCCACCGGTGTTAAACCAGTAGTTTAGTCGGCCGTAAATAAAAACCGACAACTCAACGCCTTTGTAAGTAAAACCATTGGTCATACCCACAACCCAGGTTGGCCTTGTGTTACCAATAATTACCCGGTCGTTGTTAGCGTCAATTTTATTGTCACCATTTTGGTCTATTGGTCGTACCTGCCCAGGGGTAAAGGTGTTGCCATTCAACGAAAACTTGCGCATCAAACCCGTATCGGCATACTGCCACATGCCATTTGAGGCAAAACCATAAATAACCCGAATAGGATGACCGGGGAAAAGGTTATTCAAAACGTCAACCTGTTTTCCAAATGCACCTGAGATGAGCAGGTCTTTTTGCCAGCTTACATTAGTGTTTGTTGTCCATTGAAAATTTTTGGTAGTAACGTTAGTGGTATTGATACTTATATCAATGCCCTTGTTAGATGTTTGACCAATATTGGTTAATGTTCTTAGCGACCCTGTAACAGATGGCAGTAGTTGCAGAAACAGTAGGTCGCTTGTTTTGGAAGTGTACACATCGATTGCACCGGAAATTCGCCGCTTTAAAATACTGAAGTCAACACCTAGATTATATTGGGTGGTTTTTTCCCATTTTAAATTTGGGTTACCCAATTGAGTTGTTGGCAGAGAAGCTGCATTAACGCTACCACCGTTCGGGTAAAACAAAGGGTTGCCAAAAGTTAAGGTTTGATACGGCCCAATAGATGAATTACCTGTAACGCCTACACCAACACGTAATTTCAAGTCGTCTACAATTGAAATACTGTTCATAAACGCTTCACGGTCTATACGCCATGCAATGGCAGCACTTGGAAATATATCACCCTTGTAACCTTCGCCCAACTGCGAAGCAGCATCCCGCCTGATGGATGCCGTTAGTAAGTACTTATCATCCAGCCCATAGTTAACCCTGGCCATATAACTTGATAGCTGGCTTTCGGTTAATGGAGAAACACGGGTTATGGTGAGATTAGTTGCCGGCAGTACGGAGTTATTTAATTCGTACCATTTTTGGCTGGCGAATGGTATGGCCGTGCCCACCAATCTGTTTACAGGATTAGCTACATACTTGGTAGCACTTTGTAATAACGTAAGGCCGAAGCTGTGTCTTTTAATTTGTTTATCGTAGTAAATCAAATTATCTATCGTCCACGAGTAGGTTTTGGCCTCCTGCAGCGATGCACCATTTATGCCACTGCTTGCGGCCGACAAACCATCAATATAAATGCCGTTGGTATAACTCGAAAAGTCAGGTCCGAAATTTACACGGTACCTTAATCCTTTTAGTACCGGGCTAATTTTGCCAAAATCTACCTGGGCATACAGGCTTCCAAATGCACGAAGAGTAGACCGATAATCCTGTGTGAATTTTTGTTCATCCAGCGGTGTTTTAAAAGCTATATCACCACCCGGGTTGAGAATTCTGTTTCCAACAGAATCGTAAGGAACGGCCCATCTGAACATTGCCCTGCCCGACCCATATATGCTGGTTTGTGGTGAGCCAACAAACGACCCAATCACCAGGTTTGATTGCCCAAACTCCTGTGAGCCCTGCGTAACGTTTGCGTTCAGACCCATGTTAAACCAGTCGGTGGCCTGGATATCCACGCTTGCCTTACCCGAATACCTGTTGAACTTTTGGCCGATAGATGTACCCTTGTTATTTAGGTAGCCAAATGATGCATATGCTTTAATATTTTTTGTGCCACCACTAACGCTTATTGTATTATCTGTTGTTAAACCGGTTTGCGATACCAAACCTGTCCAATCCGTATTGCCCACCTGCGAGCCATCCCATCTGCCAGAGGTCCATCCCTTGGCGATGTTTTTCCATGAGTCGGGATCCGATGTGGCAAGAAAAATATCCCTGTCGTTGGCAATGGTTGGTGCATCACCCCGTGGCCGGCCGGTTGGGTTACTGTAATAAACCGCCCACCTGCGAAAATCTATATACTCCGAAGCAGACATAATGGGTGCCCAGTCTCTAATCTTTTCAAACGTTGCAGAATTATAAAAATTCACCTGCACCTTACCTGCCTTACCCTGCTTGGTGGTAACAATTACTACCCCGTTCGCACCACGTGAACCATATATTGCCGTTGCCGACGCATCTTTTAAAATGTCAATCGACTCAATGTCATTTGGATTGAGGTACTCAATACCCCCGGTGATAATTGGAATATTATCAACAACAAACAATGGATCGTTGGTTGCATTGACGGAGCGTTCGCCACGAATACGGATGGTACCAATGTTGCCTGGCCGTTCGCTGGAGGTGATATCAACACCAGCCACCTTACCCTGCATGGCTTGTAATGCATTGTCAACCGGGCGAGACCTGATGTCCTTCTGATTGATACCTGCAATAGAACCCGTTACATCCTTCTTTCTAACAGTGGCATATCCAATCACCACCACATCTTCTAAAGAAGAAGAGTTATTGATGATGGAGATGTTTAACTCCGCTTTGTTGTTGATGGGTACTTCCACTTCCTGAAAGCCCACCGATGTAATAACAACGGTTGAACTACCCGATGGAGCCATGAGTGAATAAGCACCGTCGATAGCGGTTGATGTAGCAATGGTAGTACCTTTTACCAGTACCGTCGCTCCCTGTACGGGCTTGCCGGTATCATCGGTTACTTTGCCGGTTACTTTAAATGTGTTTTGCGAAAAGGAAAATGCGGAAACGAGTAGCAGCATTGTAAAGAGGATTACACGTTTGCCATTTGCAGCTTCTTTAATCATACAGCAGTAATTTATTTTAAAAAGAAACATCAATTTAGATTAGGCGCCAAAGCGATTCATCCTGCACTATCCTGAAAATTGCTATAATCTACGCAATCGTTCCCGTAGTGAACATGGATGGTTTCACTCACCGATGTTACACGGCCTTTTGCCCCCCAACTCACCCTTTACAGCTAAAAAAACTAATTTATCAGTCACTAAACTTTAACTGCCCATCATCACGGTGTTCAGGGCACAGGTGAGGAAACCTGCACCAGGTGGGAGTGCTTGTTTGTGGTTAGTAAATGATGCGGCTTGTAAATAAACACCTGCACCCCCCAACATTCGTTAACCATAAAAAACGTAAAGCAGTGCAAATTGAAGAAAGCATTGCGTCAACTCCAGCCGTTTATATTTCAAGGCATTCAACAATTCATCACCAGGCATCAGCAGTTGGTACACCTGTGCATATGAAATGAAAACAGGTTGGTACAGCTTTGGCGTACAAACCTTATCAACCGTGAAACGACTTAAAAAAATTCTGAAATGGACGGGTATCATTGTCCTGTTTATTATTGTTTCTGTAACTGCTGTAACAGCAAGCCGTCAAAACTTAACTTACGAGGCGCCGCTTCCAAACATTAAAGCATCAACCGATACGGTAATTATTGCACGCGGAAAACATTTGGTGTTCAGCAGTGCGCATTGCGCCAGTTGCCACAGCAGTCAAAATGCCGACTCTTTATTGCAGCTTGGTATTGAACCTTCTTTAAGCGGTGGGTTCGAATTTAAATTACCCATTGGCAGCATTTATGCAAAAAATATTACACCCGATAAAGAAACGGGCATTGGTAATTTAACCGATGCACAAATTGCACGGGCATTGTATTATGGTGTTGGTGCCGATGGAAGGGCCATGTTCGATTTTATGCCTTTTCACAACGTAAGCGAAACCGATATGCAGGCCATCATTTCTTACATCAGAACACAAAAGCCCGTACACAACAAAGTACCCGATCACCAGTTTAATACAATGGGTAGTGTGGTAAAGGCGTATATGCTAAAACCAACAGGCCCCAGCGGCGAAATACTAAAAACCATTACACCCGATACATCTGCTGCCTATGGTGGTTACCTTGTAAATTCAGTTGCCAACTGTTCGGGCTGTCACACAAAAAGAGATATGATGACGGGTGCTTTTATTGGTGCGCCACTAGCGGGCGGCAATGAATTTGATGAAGGTGCCAGGGGTAAATTTATTTCGCCCAACCTTACAACGGACAGCAGTAGCCGCATTTTTGGCTGGGGCTACCAAATATTTAAAGGCCGTTTCAAAATGGGCAGGGTTATTAAAAACAGCCCTATGCCATGGGAGTCGTACAAGCGCATGACCGATGATGAACTAAAAGCGATCTTTAATTATTTGCAAACGGTGAAGCCGGTACGAACGGTGCAATGATACGGTTGACTGAAGAAGAGGCATCACTGCACGTCATGATGTCCCGACGTAAGGTTGGGATGGCTTCAGCATCTTTTTTCTGACCGTGCTGTCATGCTGAACTAGTTTCAGCATCTTTCTCAAACGGATGTTTTTATGAAAACGAAATTCGCTTTTAGAGAAAGATGCCGATATGCATCGGCATGACGCGGCGGTCGTTTTTGTTTGTCTGACTCTCCGATATCTGTTGACATCACTGCAGGTTATGCTGTCCCGAGGTAGCTCGTGAGTTTCAGCATCTTTTTTCAGACCGTGCTGTCATGCTGAACTAGTTTCAGCATCTTTCTCAAACGGAAATGCTTATGAAAACAAAATTCGCTTCTAGAGAAAGATGCCGATATGCATCGGCATGACGCTGTGGTCGTTTTTCTTTTACGCAGGGGGGCGTTATGAATCTGTTCAACTACAAACGCAAAAAATATTTTCTATTAAAACGTACTTATTTGTACCTTTTATGCATGCGTACATTTTACGTTTACATCATGAGCAACTTTGCCAGAACCGTTTTTTATATTGGTGTAACAAACAACATTCAAGCACGTGCAGGGCAACATAAAAACGGGCAAGGCGGAAAATTTACCGAAAAGTATAAATGCCATTACTTAATGTTTTATGAGGAATACGGCGATGTAACGGAAGCTATTGCAAGAGAGAAAAATTTAAAGAACTGGCATCGAGAATGGAAAATCAATCTTATCAGGCAATCCAATCCTGACTTGAATGATTTGTCGGCAGCATGGGAAATTTCTTTTTAGCAAAAGTTGCCGATATCCATCGGCATGACACGATGGTCGTTTTTGTTTTTCAAACTGGTTTGGTACATGGTGGCATCACTGCTGTCATGCTGTCCCGATATGGTTCGGGATAGTTTCAGCATCTCTCTGCGGCCGTGCTGTCATGCTGTTCCGAGGTAGCTCGGGATAGTTTCAGCATCTTTCTCAAACGGATGTTTTTATGAAAACGAAATTCGCTTTTAGAGAAAGATGCCGATATGCATCGGCATGACGCGGCGGTCGTTTTTGTTTTTCAAACGGGTTTGGTACATGGTGGCATCACTGCTGTCATGCTGTCCCGATATGGTTCGGGATAGTTTAAGCATCTCTCTGCGGCCGTGCTGTCATTCTGTCCCGAGGTAGCTCGGGATAGTTTCAGCATCTTTCT
>JANPKD010000022.1:0-23426 GCA_031425835.1 Chitinophagales bacterium | reverse complement strand
AAAATGATGATTGCCCCTATCATCTTTTGTACCATTGTTACCGGTATTGCCGGTATGCAAAACACAAAAAAAGTTGGGCGTGTTGGGCTAAAGGCCATACTTTATTTTGAAGTGGTAACAACGCTGGCATTAATAATCGGGCTCATTGTCATTAATATACTCAAGCCCGGCGTGGGTATGAATGTTGACGCTACTGCTTTAGATACAAAGTCAGTTGAAAATTTTATTACCGAAAGCAAGAGCCAGACCGTGGGAGATTTTTTATTGCACATCATTCCTGAAAACATTGTGAATGCATTATCAACAAGCAACATCCTGCAGGTGTTGTTTTTTTCTGTACTGCTTGGATTTGCGTTATCAAAAATTGGTGAGAAAGCCGCACCGTTACTGAAAGGAATTCAATCGCTTGAACATGGATTATTTGCCATCATTAAAATAATTATGAAGGTGGCGCCATTAGGTGCTTTAGGCGCCATGGCATTTACCATTGGCAAATATGGTGTTGGTTCTCTTGCACAACTCGGTCAGTTAATGATATCGTTTTACATTACCTGCATTTTATTTATTGTGGTGATATTGGGTGGCATTTTAAAATACACGGGGTTTAATATTTTCCGTTTACTTACTTACATCAAAGAAGAACTGTTGATTGTTTTAGGTACTTCCTCTTCCGAAGCAGCCCTGCCAAGCCTTATCAACAAACTGGAAAAAGTTGGTTGTTCCGAACCGGTAGTTGGACTTGTTGTGCCAACAGGTTATTCATTTAACCTCGATGGTACTTCTATTTATTTAACTATGGCTGCGGTGTTTTTGGCGCAGGCAACAAATACTCCTCTTGATATTGGCCAGCAAATAACTTTATTGCTCGTTTTGTTACTAACCTCAAAAGGGGCGGCAGGTGTAACCGGCAGCGGTTTTATTGTGTTAGCTGCAACCTTACCAACTGTTGGTCATATACCGGTAGCGGCAATTGCCCTTATTTTTGGTATTGATCGTTTTATGAGCGAAGGCAGGGCACTCACCAATATTATCGGCAACACAGTTGCCACCATTGTTGTTGCAAAATGGGAAAATGAAATTGACCTACCCACTGCAAAAAAAGCAATTGGCTGATAAAAATATTTCTCAGTTATTTGGTAGCCGGATATCCCGGTTACGCTACTCCGCTTTCAACAAATAATAATGTCTCCTTCCTTTTTGAATAAGCAGGTATTTACCATGCAACAGTTGTGAGGCATCAATAGCATGTTGAAGAGTTTCTATCTTGTGTCGGTTGATGCTCACACCTCCGTTTTGCACCATCTTTTTTGCCTCTCCCTTGCTGGTAAAAATATTGGTTTCGGCAAGCAGTGTTACTACATCTATCCCGGCATCTATTTTTTGTTTTGAGTAATGAACATGTAAAATCCCTTCCATTCCTTCAAGGTCTTCCACACTTAAAGTATCGGCTGCAGCATTTTGTTGTCCGAATAATTTTTGCGTGGTAGCAATGGCCTTCTCCAATTCCTCTTTGCCATGCACAAAGATGGTTAGCTCCTCTGCCAGTCTTTTCTGTAAAACACGTTTTGATGCGTCCGCCTGGTGTTCACTGACGAGGTTCTCAATTTCCTTCATTGACAAAAAAGTAAAAATGCCCATCCATTTTTCTGCATCAGCATCGGCCGCATTTAACCAGAACTGGTAAAACTGGTAGGGTGTTGTTTTCTCCGCATCCAGCCAAATATTGCCTCCTTCCGATTTGCCGAATTTGCTACCGTCAGATTTAGTGAGCAACGGGCAGGTAAAAGCAAAAGCCTCTCCACCCGTTTTGCGCCGGATGATTTCGGTGCCTGTAGTGATATTCCCCCATTGGTCGCTGCCACCCATTTGCAGTTTGCAATTTTTATTTTGGTGCAGCCAGTAAAAATCATAACCCTGTATAAGCTGGTAGGTAAACTCTGTAAAAGACATACCGGCATCACCTTCAAGTCTTTTTCTAACACTTTCCTTGGCCATCATGTAGTTTACGGTAATGTGCTTACCAACATCACGTATAAAAGTCAGTAAGTTCATTTCCCTGAACCAGTCGTAATTGTTTACTATTTCGGCGGCATTTGAAGTAGAAGTGTCAAAATTTAGAAACCTCATTAACTGTGCCTTTACACCGGCCACATTCTTTTGTAGCTCTTCCTCAGATAATAAATTTCTTTCAGCCGCTTTGCCACTGGGGTCACCAACCATACCCGTAGCTCCACCCACAAGTGCCACTGGTTTGTGCCCGGCTTTTTGCAAATGCACCAACAAAATAATGGGTACCAGGCTGCCAATATGCAGCGAGTCGGCCGTGGGGTCAAAGCCAATATACCCGGCAGTCATTTCCTTTGCCAACTGCTCTTCGGTTCCGGGCATGATATCCTGAACAAGTCCTCGGTTGCGTAATTCTGCTATCAAGCTCATGGGTTTTACTAAATATTAGGCGCCAAAAGTACGGCAGGTGTGGGCAATTTTTTTGGAAGAATGCCGTTACACCTTACCGCAAATGCTGTTGGTTATGAATTTGGGGAGGAAAGAATTACATTTGACGTGCAACCAAAATCCTTGATAAAACGCCTGTTTTAATCCATTGCTTATCCGAAAATTGAAGAAATGAAAATCTACCTTCCGGCGCTTGTATTGTTTTCCTGCTTCTCTTTAAGCGCCTCAGCACAATTCCGAAAGTATTCAAACGAATTTTTAAATATAGGGGCTGGTGCCCGTGGCCTTGCAATGGGCAGCTCGCAGGTGGCAACTGTGGCCGATGGTACTGCCGGTTACTGGAACCCCGCCGGGTTAACTGGCGTAAAGGATCATCCCAATGTAAACGTGATGCACGCCGAATATTTTGCCGGAATTGGTAAATACGATTACGCCAGCATTGCCCTGCCAATGTCAAACAACAAAAGAACCTTTGCCATTTCGGCATTGCGCTTTGCTGTTGACGACATTATGAACACACTTTTTTTAGTAGAACCCGATGGCTCCATTAACTACAATAACATTAAATCCTTTTCTTCCTCCGACTATGCTTTTATTTTTTCGCTGGCGCAGAAACTAAAAGAAACCGAATCAAAAAAAATAAACTTCGGGGTTAACGCAAAAGTTATTCACCGCAGTGTAGGCAGCTTTGCAAAAGCCTGGGGTTTTGGGTTAGATGCGGGTTTGCAAATTCATACCAACAAATGGAGGTTTGGTTTTGCTGCACGAGATATAACCACCACCTTCAACACCTGGTCGTTCAGCTTTACCGAAAAAGAAAAAGAAGCCCTCTATCTCACCAGGAACGAAATACCCGTTAAGTCATCTGAGATGACAGCCCCACGATTGGTGGCTGGTATTGCCCGCGATTTTAGAATAAGCAAAAAAACGACACTGCTGGCCGAAGCCAACTTCGATTTTACTTTCGATGGAAAACGCAACACGGTAGTTAGTTCCGACCCGGTGAGTGTAGATCCAAAAATTGGGTTGGAAGCCAACTTCAACGAAGTGTTTTTTTTAAGAGCAGGCATCAATAATTTTCAAAAAGCCTTAGCCGACGGCGATACACTGAATCAGAAAAAAGTTTGGATTTATCAACCCTCTGCCGGTGCCGGTTTTAAAATACAGAATGTTCGGATTGATTATGCGTTTACAAACTTAGCCAACCAATCCAGCCCTTTGTTTACCCACGTATTCTCCCTGGCACTTAATCTTGTTAACGACAAGAACAAAAAGAAAAAATAATCGTACGTACCCCAAAACTCCACTTCAAATGAAAAAACTTCTACTCGTACTATTTGTAACCTGCGGTATTGCCTCGAAGGCACAGGTTTACAATAACGAATGGATACAGGATTATTCCAAAACCTATTATAAATTCAAAGTTGGTAAAACAGGTTTGTATCGTATTACGCAGGCCGTACTGTCCGCTGCCGGTTTAGGTGCGGCTGGTGCCGAACAGTTTCAGCTTTGGCGAAATGGAAAGCAGGTTCCTTTGTATACTTCTGCACCGTCGGGCGTCTTGCCTGCTAATGGTTTTATTGAATTTTGGGGGCAGATGAATGACGGTAAAGCCGACAAGGAACTTTATCGCCAGCCTACCTACCAGCTAAATGATAAATGGAGTTTGGAAACCGATACCGCGGCTTATTTTCTTACCATAAATACAAACGCCGCCGCCAATTTAAGACTGGCTCCTTCTGTAAATAATGTTGCCGGAAACGTGTTGACCGCGGAGCCATATTTTATGTACACTGCCGGAACCTATTACCGTGCAAAAATTAACTCGGGGTATGCGGTGAACGTGGGAGAGAACATGTACTCATCCAGCTACGATAGGGGTGAAGGCTGGTCGTCGGCCGACATTGGTAAAAACGGAAACATCACCACAACACTTAACAACCTAAATGTTTTTTCGGGCGGACCGGCGGCAAAATTAATTGTGGGTGCCTCGGGCAATGCCATTAATCCGCGACGGTATAGGGTTACCATCAATGCCGATTCGGTGGCTGGTAAAACGCTTGATTTCTTTTCACATAGTTCAGATACATTCTCTTTTAATTTGGCCACAATTGCTACCAACACGGCGGCTATAACACTTGAGAATATCACCAATTGCGGCGCTACTGGTATCTGCCCTCCATCCGACAGAATGGTGGTACACCGGTTTGAAATCAACTACCCGCGTCAATTTAATTTTGATGGTGCAAATAGTTTTGAATTCAGCTTGCCGGCTTCGGCTACTGGTAATTTTTTGCAGATCAGCAATTTTGGCTATGGGGCGGCGACGCCGGTATTGTATGATATTACTAACGGTAAAAGATACAATGCGGACATGACCGCCGCGCCATTATTAAAATTTGCTTTGCCACCTTCGCCCAGCGAAAGAAATCTTGTATTGGCAAGTGTGGATGCGGCCCATACAAATACTGTTGCAGTATTGCAAGCCCGAAACTTTATCAACTACAGTAACCCGGCAAACGTTGGTGATTACCTCATCATTTCTCATCCTTTATTAATGACCGGTGGCGCAAACAATCCGGTGGAAGATTACAGGGCCTACCGTTCATCGGCAGTTGGTGGGGGCTTTAATGCCAAAATTTATTTAGCCGATGAATTAATTGACCAGTTTGGATTCGGCATCAAAAAAAATCCGGCGGGCATCCGAAACTTCATACGTTTTGCAAGGAACACTTATCCTGTAGCGCCAAAAAATATTTTTATCATTGGGCACGGTGTAAACTATAGAGACCACCGCGCAATTGAAAGTGCATCGGCGGTGGATCAGCAAAATCTTGAACGTTTGGATATGGTGCCACCTTTTGGCTGGCCTGCTTCTGATGCTTTACTCGCAGCGGATCCAGGAAGTTCTCAACCCAAAACACCAATTGGAAGATTGTCGGTTGTAACCCCGCAGGAAGTAACCACTTATCTTAATAAAGTAATTGAATTTGAACAGGCGCAAAAAACAGTGTCACCGGCAATAGCCGACAAGGCCTGGCAGAAAAACTTTGTGCACATTGTTGGTGCGGGTGATAACGATTTGGGTAACCTCCTAACCGGCTTAATGCGGAATTACGAGCAAACAATTGAGGATACATTATATGGTGCCAACGTTAGCACTTTTTCAAAAACCTCGAGCAACGCAGTTGAACAATTAACCAGCGGCGATCTGTCAAAACTTTTTAACGATGGCATTAGCGTAATTACCTATTTCGGCCACTCATCAGCCACTACTCTTGAGTTTAACCTGGATAATCCAGAGAATTACAACAACCAGGGTAAGTACCCCATGTTTATAGGCTTAGGTTGTAATGCCGGTAACTTTTTTAACTATAGTCCTAACAGGTTTATTACCAAAGAAACCATTTCTGAAAAATATGTACTTGCACCAAACAGGGGTACAATTGGTTTTATTGCCAGCACCCACTTTGGCATAGTACACTATCTCGATACCTGGAATGCCCGGGCCTATAAACGAATTGCTCATACCAGCTACGGCAAGTCAATCGGGCAGATAATGCTCGATGCTATTGAAGACGTGTTTAACGTAACCACGCAGGAAGATTTTTACGCCCGGGCCAATGCTGAGGAAACGGCTTTGCATGGCGACCCGGCAGTAACCCTGAACCCTCATCCAAAACCAGACTATGTTATTGAGCCACAAATGGTCAAAACATCGCCAGCCTTTATTTCGGTTGCCGATGCAAATTTTAAGGTTGATGTGAAAGTGATGAACATTGGCAAAGCGCCAAAAAATTTTATTGTAGTTGAGGTAAAACAACAACTGCCTAATGGAAACACTTTTATAGTAAAAAGAGATACAATTGCGGGTGTAAAGTATATGGATTCATTGTCGGTTACCGTTCCCATAAACCCCTCCCTGCACAAAGGCCTGAATAAAATTACCGTTACTGTTGATCCGGATAATGCGGTTAATGAATTGTTTGAAACCAATAACAGCGTGAGCAAAGACGTGATGATATTTGAAGACGAAGCCCGGCCGATTTATCCATACAACTTTGCCATCATCAATAAGGTAACCACAAAATTTACCGCATCAACTGCCAATCCTTTCAGCCCAAGTAAGCAGTACCAGATGGAAATTGACACCACTGAGTTGTTCAATTCTTCATTCAAACAAAGTCTCACCATCAGCTCAAAGGGTGGGTTAATGGAATTTGCTCCGGCAATCAATTTCACCGACAGTACGGTTTATTTCTGGAGGGTTGCTCCGGTGCCGGCATCGGGGCCTTTCGCCTGGAACACTGCATCATTTATTTATTTGCCCAATACGGATCCGGGTTTCAACCAGTCGCACCTGCACCAGCATTTTAAATCCAGTGGTCAACGTATTGCCTTAGACTCGGCATCTAAATTGTGGAAGTATGGAAAAATTGACCAAAACTTATTCATTAGAAATGGCACCTGGGTTACCAGTGGCACACAAGAAGGGGCATTTTCAGTTGCCATTAATGCCGATCCGGTAATTCGATTAACCTGCTGGTTTCAATCTCTGGTATTTAATGTATTTGATGGAGGAACACTAAAGCCTTTATTTAACGAGCATCTTTCCGCTGCTAACGCAACCTACCCAACAGGGCTTGGTCTTTTCAACAGCGCAACCCCATCGTGCTTAGGACAGGCAATAAAAAAATGGAATTTTGAATACCGGTACACTGACACTTCAAGCCGTAGAAAAATCATGGACTTTATGTCAACCGGCATACCAGATGGTTCGTATGTTGTTGTACGCAGTTTTACACTCGACCCTGCCAGCTTCCCTTCCTTTCCAGTGGCTTATGCTGCGGATTGGGCAGCGGATACAGCCATTCATGGTTCGGGGAAATCACTCTATCATTATTTAAAAAATGCAGGTCTTTCGTCAATAGATTCTTTATACCGCGCAAGGCCTTTTTCGTTTGTTTATAAAAAAGGCGATCCTACTTTTCAACCGCGATGGGTGATGGGCGAAGGTGTTTACGACAACCAGACGCTTTCTGTTGACTGTCCTACTACAGATACCATTGGCTATATCTCCTCACCAAAATTTGGGCCGGCAAAAGCCTGGAAAGAATTAAAGTGGCGAGGAACGGCAATGGAAGCAACACCAGGCGATAACCCAACACTATCCATCATTGGCTTTCGCAATAACGGCACGCACGATACACTTTTCCGTAACCTTAATTTGTCGCAGCAAACCTTCGACATATCATCGGTTAACGCTGCGCAGTATCCATTTTTACAGGTTCACATGCGTAATGTTGATTCGGTAACGTACACTCCGTATCAGCTCCGCTATTGGCGGTTTACTTATGTACCCGCACCCGAAGGTGCAGTTGCGCCAAATATTTTCTTCAGTATGAAAGACACTGTAGATGTAGCTGAGCCATTAGAATTTAAAATGGCATTTAAAAACATCAGCGATGCACCATTCCCCGATAGTTTAAAAGTGAAAATAATTGTAACGGATCGCAATAATGTTACACGCACTTTGCCTACGTTCAAACAAAGATCTCTCCCAATAAATGATACGATCAACATTCGCTTCCCGGTTGACACCCGCCAGTTGGTGGGCAATAACAACATGTATGTAGAAGTGAACCCCGACTTTGATCAGCCGGAGCAATATCACTTCAACAACTTTTTTTACAAAGAGTTTTATGTGCGGGGCGATACACTCAATCCTTTGTTGGATGTAACTTTTGACAATGTGCGTATTTTGAATGAAGACATTGTTTCGGCCAGGCCAAACATTTTAATCAAGTTGAAAGATGAAGCCAAATGGTTTATGATGACAGATACAGGGACAGTAAAAGTGCAGATACAGTTTCCCGATTCTTCGTTGAGAGATTATCATTTTGACGGGGCCACTATGCAGTTCATTCCGGCACAAGCTGCACCAAGCAATAACAACACGGCAACTGTAAATTTAAAGCCCGATTTTAACCAGGATGGAAAATACACTATGCTCATTTCGGCAAAAGATATGAGTCAGAACAGGTCAGGGGCCATGCAGTACAGGGTTTCATTCAATGTTTTCAAGAAACCTATGATATCCAACATGCTCAATTACCCCAATCCATTTACCACTTCAACCGCATTTGTATTTACCATTACGGGTAGCGAAGTGCCGCAAAATATAAGGATACAGATATTGACGGTTACTGGTAAAGTAGTGCGGGAAATAACAAAAGATGAATTAGGGCCACTGCATATTGGCCGCAACATCACCGAGTTTAAATGGAATGGTACCGACCAGTATGGCCAAAGTTTGGCCAATGGCGTTTACCTGTACCGTGTAATTACAAATCTCAATGGCAAGTCGCTTGAAAAATTTACTGACGCCGCCCGCGAAGAAAAAACAGATCAATACTTTAATAAAGGTTATGGCAAAATGTATTTAATGCGATAACTCCATTTCAGAATATTTAAAGCCTCGGCAAAGCTGCTGAGGCTTTTTTTATACCCATCGGTTACCGATTTTTGCAACCATGCACGCATTGAAAAAGCTGGTAAAAAAATATTGCTCACTGTTTATTTACAAGCGGCAAATAGCCCCGTTGGCTTACTTACATCTCAAACAGAAAGTGCAGGCCGCAAATGGTAAACCATTAAGCAATGCCTCGGCAAATATTTTTACCTATCATGGCGAAGATGGAATCATTGAATTTATTTTTCAGCATCTGCCGGAAAGACAAAAGATTTTTATAGACATTGGCGCAGGCGATTGCATTAAAAGCAATTGCGCGGTACTTGCCCTCCACAGAAAATGGACCGGTGTTTTTATTGACGCTGATGATTCTATGCTCAACATAGGACGCCGATTTTACCAAAAGCTCGGCCGTGGTAAACTTCAGTTCATCAATGGTTTTGTTACTGCAGAAAACATAAACAAAATTATCGCCGGCGCCGGAGTAAATGGTGCAATTGATTTGCTTTCCATTGACATTGATGGTAATGATTACTGGATTTGGAAGGCTGTAGATGTGGTGCAGCCTGCAGTTGTTGTGATTGAATCAAAAGTCGAATTTGGAGATCGGGACATTGTTGTACCGTACACCAAAAAGAATCATCATAGTTTTGATGCCATGTACAACGGCGCTTCGGTTGAGGCATTACGCAAATTAGGTTTGCAAAAGGGATATACATTAATTGGCGCCAATGTGCAGGGTTACAATTTGTTTTTTATTCAAACACAAAAATTAATGCCACCATTTGTGGCGGCTCAAACAGCCGATTTGTTGCGACATCCCGAAACGGCGAACAGTTTTTACGGCGAACAATTTTTTCAATTAAATCAATTTACTAAATAGGCTATGGCTAAAATTAGCATCAATCTTTCAACGGGCAGTTTGCAAAAAGAAGAAATAATAGTGGGCATTGACCTGGGCACTACTAATTCACTAGTTGCCATCATTCACCCCGATACAAAGCAACCGACTGTATTAAGAGAATTTGATAGCACGTCGTTGGTTCCCTCCATAGTGCACTTTGGTGCAAATGGAAACGTCACCGTTGGAAACGACGCAAAACAATACTTGGTTAGCGAGCCGCAGAACACTATTTTTTCTGTAAAACGGTTAATGGGAAAATCGTACAACGATGTTGCCGCCAGAGCCGGTTTTTTTACTTACAAGGTATTTAATGATGGCAGCGATAACCTGGTAAAAATTGAAGTGGGTGGCAGATTTTACTCGCCAATTGAATTGTCGTCGTTTATTTTAAAATCCTTAAAACAAAGGGCCGAACATATCGTAAAAACTCCTGTGAACAAAGCAGTGATAACAGTTCCTGCTTACTTCAACGATGCTCAACGACAGGCTACAAGAGATGCGGGGAAATTAGCAGGCCTGGATGTGTTGCGCATAGTAAACGAGCCAACTGCGGCAAGCCTTGCTTATGGCATTGGTTTAAAAACAAATGAAAGTAAGACCGTTGCCGTGTACGATTTGGGTGGAGGCACTTTCGACATATCAATACTGGCGATTAGCAATGGCATTTTTGAAGTACTGTCAACAAATGGAGATACCTACCTCGGTGGTGATGATTTTGACAATGCTATCGTACAATATTGGATACAACAAGCTGCTATTTCGGATGAAGATGTACAGAAGAATAAATCGTTGGCGCAGCAATTAAGACTATCGGCGGAAGAAGCAAAGAAGAGCTTAAGTGTCGAAAACAATTTTACAACACTCGTTGCCGACAAACCACTCTTACTTAATCGCAATGAGTTCGAAGAGTTGATAAAACCTTTTGTCGAACGAACAATTGCATTGTGCCGGGCTGCGCTGAAAGACGCCGATGTGCAAATTGAAAACATTGACGAAGTGATAATGGTAGGTGGGTCAACCAGGGTGCCCTTGGTAAAAACATCCGTTGCCTCCTTTTTTAAAAAAGATGTGCACGATAAAGTAAACCCAGATGAAGTGGTGGCACTAGGTGCCGCGGTGCAGGCCGATGTGCTGGCAGGTAATAACAAGAATGTTTTGCTGTTAGACATTACCCCTTTGTCACTGGGCATCGAAACAATGGGCGGGTTAATGGATGTACTTATACCACGCAATTCAAAAATTCCATCAAAGGCAGCAAGGCAATACACCACACAAAAAGATGGACAAAGCGGAATGCGTATTTCGGTTTACCAGGGTGAGAGGGATTTGGTCAGCGACAATAGAAAACTTGCGGAATTCAATCTTTCAAACATTCCGGGTATGCCGGCGGGTATACCCAAGGTTGAGGTTTCTTTTTTAATTGATGCTGATGGAATTTTAGTGGTTACGGCAAAGGAACTCAGAAGCGGTGTACAGCAATCAATCGAAGTAATTCCTCAGTATGGCTTAACCGATGCGGAGGTGGAAAAAATGCTGCTGGACTCTCTACAACATGCAAAAGACGACATGCAGCAAAGAGCATTGGTAGAAGCACAAACCGAGGGAAGAATTTTGATTGATACCACAACTAATTTTTTGACGAAGAATAGCAGCCATTTATCGGAAATGGAAGTCGAAGAAACAAAGAAACTGATCATGCAATTGCAATCTTTAATTGAGGGGGGTTCAAAAGATGAAATACAAAATGCGATTGAAACCCTTAACAATTATTCGAGGCCGTATGCGGAAAGAGTTATGGACGTTGCCATAGGCGTGGCAATGAAAGGAAAGAAAATTTGAATAGTTCTGCCAATCCAAAAACAACAATTCCAAAAAATAAAAGCATACTGATATAATAGGTGACTATAAGCTCTTGCATTTTATATTGAAATGAAACTTTGTGCACTCCTGTTTCTAATTGAAATCCCATAAAAGCAATGTTGGTTTTTTTCACCTCTGTTTTTTTTCCATCAATAATCAATTGCCAGCGGGGATAGTAGTTCTGAAAAAGACAATAAAAGCCCGGTTGCGATGCAGTAATAAGAAAATCGAACCTGGTTGGTGAAAAATTGATTACCTCAATAAAGCCCCTCTCACCTTTTACATGTTGATTAACAGCTTTGACCGCAGATGTATCGTTGATAAACACAATTGATTGATTTAATGAGGAATCAAAAACTTTACTTGTGGTGGTAAAAAGTGCTGTATCTGCCCGATAAATTAGTGGGTATTGCAGCAATTTATCTCTCAGCACCCGATGATGCCAAAATTGATTTTGTGCGCGGAGGTTACTTGGTGTAATGCGATAATCAATTCGGCCAATTTTTTTATTATACATATTGGCTGAACCAATTTCATTAAAAAGTTTTTCACCGCCGTTGCTATTTTCTGCCAGCGATTTTGAAAGATCTGGTAATGGATATCCTTTTTTTTGGGTGCTGTTCAACACATTTTGAATGTAGGTTGCTGAATCTTTTTTCACAACCGTGAATGGAAGAGAAAGTACCGTCATCAAAATGCAGTTTGCCATACTTGCCCCAATAACCCATGCCAATTTATTTGTTTTAAAAAAAAGTAAATAAGCAGTGGCCAGGAAGGGTATCTGTATCAAAACATTCAACACAACAAGATCAAAAAAGGAAAGTTGTTGTAAAGAACTTTTAAGCGTTTGAATTGAAGGAGCGTTAACGAGCAAGCTGAGATTTACTGATGATGAGCTTGAGAAAATTGTTATTAAAGCAATGGCCGCCATCATAGATGCTGCAATATAGAAAGGTGTTTTTTTTAAAAGGACGACTTTGCTTCCGGAAAATAAGTGCTTCAAAAAAAATGCAGCAATAATACAGGCGGCAAAAATGGAAAAAATCTTGGCATTTGCCGGATGCCTGAAGGTATCCATCAGCGGTAAAGCATAATAGGTAAGTGGTCTTAATCCGCCAATTTCTCCAAAGCTAAAAATCAACGAAACAAAAAAAAGCCACTTGCAAAAAACCACAAGCCTGTTATTTACAGGTGATAAAAATGCCGCGATGAAAAGTATAAAATGTATCAGGCCGAAGTAAGAATTTCGTGATAAAGGATCTGTAATAGTTCCGATGCTTGACTGCCAGCCTACCAATGGTGTGACGTACGAAAAAAGAAAAAAAGGATGAAAAGGGTTAGACATCGCTTCCTCATAAGTGGTGCCGCTTCCCCTGTCCGATAGAGGAAGAAATTCATAAAAGGAAATGATTGCTGGTAAACTGAGAAGAATAAAAACTATTGCGATGATGCTGTGTGTTTTAATGATGCTGGTAGTTGCATTTTTTTTGTAAAAAACCTTTTCCTGGAAAAAATGGGTTAGTAAGTAAAATAGCAGAACATAGCAAACAATAATAAAATCGGCCGGGTAGGCAGTAACAAAAAAAATGTACAAAAAAAATCCAAACAATACCGCTTGTTTCCATGAAGCCTCCTTGATAGTTCTATGATAAAACAAAAAAACGAATGGCAAAAAACTGGCTGCACAAATCCAGTTAATTGATTGTGCTGACTCGCTGATAAATCCGCATAACATGTAACCCACTGCAGCCCAAAGAGCAATTCTTTTGTTAGCTATGACATGCTTAATTAAAAAATACATGCCCACACCACTCAGGTAGATATAGAGTAACATTTCAATTTGCAACGTTTTCAAACTGTAGGTGCCAAACAATGAAAAAAAACGCACAAATGGATTCCATACTCCCGATAACATATCGGCGTGCAACGGATAGCCCAGGTTAAAATAAGGCGACCAAAAAGGCGATTGGTTATTGTACAACGCCTCACTTATCTGATAACGTATGGGTAGAGAATAATTTAGCGCATCGTTTTTCAAGCTAAACAAGTGTAAGCTGAGTGGCCAGTATGCAGCCAGGCAACAGAGCAATAATAGGACGAGGTAGAATAAATTGTGATCGGTTATCCGGGCTTTCCATCCATTGGCAATAACGTTGTTTTGCATTTGGTTCGCAGTTCTTGTGAGGGAGCTAAAGATAATATTTTGAGTTATACTGCTGTCGGAACCTAAGATAAGTCATCAATCCTGTACATGTTATCAACACCATTAAAGAAAGAATTGCCGAATAAATTATCCATTTAGGACGATAGATAAGTTCAACGCTATTTTTTCCGACGGGCAATATAATCTTCATAAAGGCTTTATCGTCTTTTTCTATAGCTACTTTATTTTTGTTTACGACAGCTTGCCAGTTGTGATTGTATTGTTGGGTAAGATGAAATTCAGAAGCATGGTTTGTTGTTGTTGCAAAAGAAAAATGGTTACCGCTGAATTCAATCAATTCAATGCTATCATTTGTTGATGTATAGAAAAAGGGATGCCTGCTCCGTGTTTCTCTTAAAACCGAATCCGGCAGTATTCCGAGGTAATCCCTATTTACCGTTGGTGAAATAATGTGATCCTGTATGGAAATATTTTTTGTGTAAAAGTTCTCGTAACCATAAACGGATAGTAAAGTTTTGTCCTCAAATTTGTTCTCCACTTTGTTCATTGCAATGGCGTTTGGAAATCCTTTGGGGAATGAATTGATATAGCTGTTCACTTCACTTGTTTTGTGCTGCGAAACCATTGTAAATGGCATGCAAACAAGTGTTATTATAAACAGATTGACTGATGCAATTGCAGCGACTGTGGCCTTTCTTTTTATTGAAAAATAAAACGGTATTAAAAAGCTTAACTGAATTAGCGCTGATAAAACCAGCCACGTAGAAAGCGGAAAATTGTCAAGATAACTTTTTACACTTTGGCTATCGAATTCAAAACTTTGAAATAACGCTATTAGGTGTTTTGCACTGTCGGTAAATAAGAGACTATAAACAATACTGCTAAAAATTAAAATGCAAAATACAAGAATGATTTTTTTTATAAACTTTTCATGGGGTTGAATCAAATATTTATTTATGCCAAAACCGGCAAGCAGAAGCAGGCCTATACTTGTAAAAAGGCGGATAGTTCCAGGATGCCTGAATGAATCCATGAGCGGAAGGGTATGAAAGAAAATTGCCCGGATTGGTGTGGCATCGCCCAGGCTGAATGCGAGCGATATTGTTGTGAGCAGGGCAATTGTTTTTTGGTAGAGATTGAATTTGGTTCTAAATGAATAAATCAGAAAAAGAAGAGGAACCAGACCAACAAATGCGTTTCTTGAACTGATGTCATTTTCTGATTCAAGTCTGTATGATGCTGGCGGAAACAAATACGACATCGTGTTTTGCCAGGTAAAAGAATTCATTTGTGCTGCGGCCAGTTTGATACCACTGCCACGAGCGTAGTAAGAGAAAAAATCTACGTAGGAGATTAAGGCCGGCGCACAAATAGCCATGGTGATGGCACCCGTTAGTGAAAGATGTTTCAAGAGGAGAAGGCTTCTTTGTTTTTGCTTATTTCTAAAAAATAGGACCAGGCGGAAGAAGGAAATAAACAGCAGGATATAACTTATGAAAATAAAAAAGCTGGGATAGCCTGCTAAGAAGAGGAGTGAGTAACTAAAAGAGAGTTTAATTGAGTTTTCTGTAGTTGGATTGTAAAGGATTTTAAGAAAATACAAGATGGTAAAAGGCAGCCATGCTGCAGAAGTAATCCATGGGATAAAGGAGGCGCTATCAATGATAAAGCCCGAACAGGTATAGGAAGTAGCTAAAATGAAACAGGCAGTTTTTTCAAAGTTAAAAAAACGGGATAGTTTGAAAAATCCAACGCCTCCAATGATGATGTATAAAAGCGTTTCCCACTGCAATACACTCATGTTATACCTAGTAAACAAAGAAAGAAATAAAACAACGGGGTTCCATGCACCACTCTGTATATCGGCATGCAATGGCAACCCTGTGTATAGGTAAGGCGACCAAAAGGGAAAGTTGCCATGTTGCACGGCCTCGCTTACATGGTAACGAAAGGGTAGAAAATAAGTTAAGGCATCATTCTTTAAAGTATAGATTGTCAAAGATAAAGGCCAATAAACTACTAGTGTAAATAGAATGAGCAGCAGGTAATATTTGTAGTTTGGAATTTTTAAGTGCCTCATTTATTTTATTTCTTTTCAAAAACCACCAAAATAGTTTTCCCAAATGAGTGAAAAAAAAGTTTGTCAAATATTCTGGAAAGAGGAATTAACTTTTTATCCCACAAATGAATTTGTTTTTTGGTGGGATAAGATTGACGTAAAAATATTTTGTTCATGGCCGATGCAAAAAAACCAAGGGTATCTAAATATTCCATGAAGACAATCGTCATTCCCTCCGGCTTTCTTCTTCTTAGATCGTTTCTTACATATCTCCTGCAATGGTCAACCGATTTATCAAATTGACTGAATAAGAAATTAAAGGCAGGAGATAGTACAATTATTTTTCCGCCGCTTACTAAAAGTCTTGAAGCATTTTCTAGTTCCTCCTGGTCATTTTCAATATGCTCCAGCACATCAATGTAAAGTATTGTGTCAAAGAGTTCCGTAATCATATCCAGTTTGCCTAATACAATGGTTGTATTGCCAGGGAAAGAAGAGTGCTTGTTACATAGATGACGGTGCATGTTTTCATCAGGCTCCAGCATTGTCCAGTTTTCTGCCAAACCATCATTTAAAATTTTTGTAGTACTGCCTATGCCGGCGCCTACTTCTAAAACTTTGTTACCAATAAAATGTTTGATTTTGGAGGATACATATTGCTTCCAGTTCGTAGCATCTTTAAAAAGTTCTAATTCATTCCCGGCATACTTGTAGGTCTCAACCATGATTAAATGTTTCAATGGTGCGAACATAATCTTCGTAATGCAGCGCAGGTATAAACTTTCTTTGTCCCTGGAACGATAGGTATAAAAAAAGGGTGAACAATGAAAGCAGGAAACTTTGCAATAAAACAATAATCATTGACGAAAGGGCAGTAGTTGCCCACCCTGGGATGCCAAGCGTTGTAAATAATTTAATAAACAGAATGATTAAAATTGCTACCACTGAGATGAACACCATAAAGAACGAAAAAATGAGTAGCCTGCTTGCAACAACTTCAATAAATACTCCAATGGCACCAAGTGCATGCAGCAATAACGTTGTGAAATTCATTTTCGAATAATCAGCGTATCGTTTTCCCCGGCTCAAATTAACGGATGAATAAGGCAATTTAGATTTTATAATTGCCCCTGCCAGGTGATTCCACATTTCGCTGTAATGCACAATTTTCTCCGTTTGTTTTTTTGATAGAAGCAGGAAGTTGCCAAATGCAATACGTTTGCCGGTGAGCAAAAAAAATATTTGCTTGTACAGATAGTAAAACATTTTAAAACTCTTGCCTTTGTCCCGGCCCGCCCTTTGTGCAACTACAATAGTATCGGCTGCTTTTGCTGCAGATAGCAATTGTGAAATATCTTCCGGTTTATCTTCCCCATCACAATCCATTATAATGATATGATCGAAGTTAAGGTGCTGATGTGCGTAGGCGAGGCCAATGGCAATTGCCTTTTGATGGCCTCCATTTCTATGTAGATGCATCAAGGTTAGTGGAAGCATGGTTGATAGTCGCAGGTTGTCTGTTCCATCATTTATTACCAAAAAAGAAAAATGATTCCTGGGAATTTTCGCTACTTCCTTTTCTACTTCTGCGGCAAATATGTTGAAGGATGCTTCATCTTGGTATAATGGACATAAAATTATTGTTTGCAGCATCTGTCGGTTTATGAGTAGCTAAAGTACTATCCAAATAAGATTATACAATTACTGTCTGGAAAACTAACCTTTCTGATTTGTAACGGCGCTAATAAACAACGACTGGCTTATAACTTTTAAAGGAGTTTTTTCAAGCAGGTTGCCAATAACTATTGAAGGAGTGATAAAAATATTAGGTATGCCCGGCAACAAAAAATCCTTATAAGTGATGTTTACATTTTCAAAACCTGCCTTCTTTAGTTTTTCCTCGATGATTTTTTTTGAAAAGGCCATTTCACCGGGTTCAAGCCTTGCCCAGGAACGGAATTTTTTGTGTTTAAAGATGGCAGCAATGTATGGGTTGTAAATGTTTGGCTCCATAAACAGCATTTTTCCTGAGGGGTGTAGCATTTTCTTTAGGGTTAGTAAAACCTCATCCATATCATAGTACAGATGGTGTAAAATGCCATTGCCAATTATGTAATCAAATCTTACGTCAATCTTTTCTTTCGCCGTTTTAAAATCAAGCGTTTGATAGGAAAGGTTTGAACATTTATACTTTTTCTCTGCCTCTGCAATGAACGTAGGATTTACATCTGTACTAACAATTTGCATTG
Organism: Chitinophagales bacterium; assembly: GCA_031425835.1. Classification (GTDB taxonomy): domain Bacteria; phylum Bacteroidota; class Bacteroidia; order Chitinophagales; family Chitinophagaceae; genus Flavisolibacter. Next base: position 5,264 of record JANPKD010000022.1, on the reverse strand, counting down.
TAGTTTTTTGTGCCATGCAATAGGCCAGATAGCCAGTTCCACAACCAATTTCCAATACGGTTTTGCCAACAGGAGCATCCATCTCCTGCAACATCCACCCAGCTCTTCTTTCTATTCTTTTTTTTTGAGAAGGCGTTTCTCTAAAACCCTGATTGTAGCCTGCATCATCGGTTACTGAGGTGTTGTTCTTAAGCATTTTTCCCGGATTGAAATATTTTTCGCCGGATAAACTTAGGTCGTTTTTTTACCTCTTCTAATATTTTTGCCTGGTACTCTCCCAGTATAGAAATGGCCAACATATTCATGCCACCAAAAAACAGAATGAGAACAATTATTGTGGTAATCCCGTGAGGAATTGGCGAACCAACAAAGTATAGAATAATCTGTAGTAACGCTGCCAACAATGATACGATGGTCAGCGTCCAACCTAAATAGGTCATTAGTTCGAGCGGTACATAACTAAATGAAAAAATTGCTTTGCGGGCCCAGCTCACATTTTTTCTCCAGCTGTTAGTACTCTTGCCAAACTTTCTTTGCGGCCTGGTATATGGCACACCAATTTGTTTAAAGCCAACCCAGGCTCTTAATCCCCTCAAAAATTGATCGGTTTCCTGCAGCTTTATTAGCTCATCAACAACCTTACGGTCAATTAGTGAAAAATCGCCTGCATCCAATGGCATTGGCACATACGACAGGTTTCTAAACAGCCGGTAAAACACTTTGTATAACCCTGACAAAAATTGGTTGCCTTCTCTTTTCATACGTTGTCCATACACCACCTCACTGCCCTCTCTCCATTTAATGAACAATGCTTCAATGAGTTCGGGGGGGTCTTGTAAATCTCCATCCAATAATACCACCGCATCACCAGTAGTAATTTCCATGCCACTCATGAAGGCACTCTGCGAACCAAAATTTCTTGAATGCTCAATGCCAATTATATTTTTATCACGAAGAACCAGCATCTCTAAAACTTCCGAAGTATTATCGGGGCTTCCATCGTTAACAAAAATAATTTCGTAACTCACTTTTATTTTTGCAAAGGTATTTACCAGCCGTTCATACATGATGGGTATTGCTTCGGCATCTTTATAGCAGGCGATAACCGCACTGATTTTGTATTTTACCTGCTCCTCAAAATTCCTCTTTGCATACAGTGATGTTGCATTTTCTTTTTGCCACTGATAGGTTTTAAGCAAACCTTCTTTCAAAGAAACAGTTGCTTCCCAGCTTAATGTTTGCCTGGCTAAATCTGCATTGCCAACCCAGTCCTTTACATCCCATTCTCTATTGGTAAAATTGCCGAATGAAGGTTGGGTTGGTATTTGAAAAAGTTCTTTTGAAACGAGTGCCAGATCTTGGATAGTTGTTTTTATGCCTGTAGCAATATTGATTGATTGTCCGGCAATGGAAGCAATGTCCGTATTAGCTGCAAGAAGCAACGCACATACTGCATCATCAATGTAAACAAAATCTCTTGATACCTCTGGGTGAACTAATGGTGGAAATTCTTTTTTAATTCCCTGTTCAATGAGCTGTGGAATTAACCTGTCGGGTTCTTCGTATGGGCCGTAAATCGAATAAAATCGCAAGCTTAACACGGGCAACTTTAAAATAGTGCCATAATATTTAAGCATGTGTGAGGCAGAAACTTTGGTTACTGCGTAATGACTGTTTGGGTGCATTTCAGCATTTTCCGCGGGGGCTTTTGAATTTAGCCCATATTCAGAAGAGCTGCCTGCATGTACAAATGCCTGAATATTATATTTCAAACCTGACTGCAACAGGTTGAGCAACCCAGTGATGTTAGTTTGATAAATTAGGTGAACGTTGTTTTGTTTAGAATAAGCGCCATATGCGGCCAAGTTGAAAATTGTTTTGAACGAATATTGAGTAAATAATTTTTCAATTTCCTTTTCTTCAATGATGTTAGCCTGCACGATCCTGTCTTGCCGCAAGTCATCTATTCTCCATGATGTGAGTGGTTCTTTCAGCGTTACAGCATACACATCATCCCTGTATTGTAAAATTTGCCTGAAGAGGTTTGCACCAATAAATCCTCCGGCACCAAATATTACGATCGGTCCTTTTAATTTTTTTATTTCGTTTTTTATCTTTTCAGCTATCATTTGCAACGCTTATAAATTCGCTTATTTTCTTTTCTAAATTTTTTCCCGCAAGGTTGTTTTCTTCCTGATGCCATCTTTGTGATCCATATTTTCCGCTTGGGTAACCAGCGGCAAAAAGGTTATGATATTCTATTGGCGTTTTCAGCTTTTTCAATAAAATACTGGCAATTGTTTCGTGCATGCCACATTGTCCCTGGTGTTCTTCAATTATAATTACATTTTTGGTTGAATGAACGGCCGTTAATAAATCAAGGGGCAATTCATAAATTGGAAATGTACTTACCAGCCAAATTTCCAGCGCATTTAAAAGAGATGTTTGTAGTTCAAACAAGTTATCAACTACAGGTCCCGTGCCAATGACAATAGCTTTGGGTGAGTCAAGGGCGTTTTTAATTTTTCTCCATTGCTCAAATTCAGTAATGTTTTTATTAACTGCCGCAAGGTTTAATCTTAAATAGTTAGGAGATGGATCATTCAACATTTGGTGTAATGCTCCATGAACATCATTTTTTGTGAATGGCACAAAAATCTTCATGTTGGGTAAAATGCGCATGCACCCTATGTCTTCAATGTTATGATGGGTGCTGCCCATTATTCCGTAACCATAACCACCGCCATTTGCAATTATTTTCACGGGCAAATTATGCAAACAGATGTCGTTTCGTATTTGTTCGTATGGCTTTAATGTGATGAAAGGAGAGATGCTGTAGATAAAAGGGATGAATCCTTCGTACGCCAGGGCGGCAGCCATTGTCGCCATATTCTGTTCTGCCACCCCTGCGTTGATGAATCTATCACCCAAACATTCTTTTACTAATTCCAAAGACTGAAATCCCAGGTCACCAGTTAAAAAAAAAATTCTATCATCTTCTTTTGCTAAACTGATAACTGTTTCTGCAAATTCCTTTCGCATTATGAATTAGTTAGGTTGATAAATTCTGCTTCAGCTAGTGGGAGGTAATGACACGCAACTGTATCCTCTGCCTGTAAAGTTTTACCCTTAATTGTATTGCAAATTACAGCTAATGGTTTTTCGTTTTTAAATTTTGCAACATTGGTGCTTAGTGAATTAAAGTCATGGCCCTCTGCGATAACTACCTGAAATCCGAAGCTTTCTAACTTTTTATCCAACGGTTCTAACTTCAAAACATCTTCAGTTCTTCCAAACCCCTGGATATTATTTCTATCAATAAACAAGACAACGTTTTTTAAATTATGATGAGCGATAAACAATGCGGCTTCCCAGGTACTGCCGGTATTTAATTCACCGTCTGATGTAATACAGAATACTTTTTTATCAGTTTGTTTCACTTTGCTGGCCAATGCAAAACCTGCGGCAAGTGATAACCCATGACCAAGGCTACCGGTGGCAAATGAAATTCCTTTTATCTTATTTGGTGGTGGATGAGCAGGTAAGAAAGTGCCCTCCTTGTAAAAACTTTCAATTTCAAGTTCTGAGAGTAAACCTTCTTCGGCTAAAACACTGTATAATAATGCTGCTGCATGCCCTTTTGATAAAATAATTTCATCCCCGGTTTTCATCAATTCAAATTTGATAAATACCAACATTTCCAGGCAGGATAAGGAGCACCCAACATGTCCTGCATTTGCTTGCCAATACATCTGCAGCAACCTTTTTTTTACCGAATCTCTTTTTGTTTGCAACATGCTGTAATAAAATTATGAGTGAAGTGTTTGTGTGCGTGCACAGTACTTTAAAGGGCCGCAGTAATGATTTTCTTTTTTTGCTTTTGGAAAAGTATTGCCACATCGGCAACATATTTTTTAATTCGATTACTCTATGTAAAATATTTTTTCAGGTTTAAGAATTTCATTTCAAAATAGTGATAACTCACGAAGCTTATCATTATTGATAGAGCTGTAACAAAGATTGACGCTGATACTACTGCAACATTCACTGATAAATTTACTGATGTAATTAAAAAACTTTGTACCACAGGAAGCAGTAGAAGATAAATTGGCCAATGAAAAACGTACAATCCATAAGATATCTTACCTAAAAATTGTAAAATGGGATTGCAAAAAAATACCCGGATGATTTTTGATTGATCAATAATGGCTTCATAAACCAGAAACCCAAACATAATGGCAAAAGTGGTGTAGCCAATAAACGCAAAGTAGGGTAGTCTTTGTGATGGGTTGTTATTTAAAAGGTACATGAGAATGTTTAAGCCTGCCAGAGTAAGCACAATAATCGACTTGTACGTTTTAAGAAAGGTTGGCTTTAACCGCATAATTATTGCCAGCAATGAACCCACACAAATTCCATCAATACGGGTTAACGAAAATAGTGAGTCGTGCAACACTTGCTGGGTTTGGGAACTCCACAGAAAATAACGTATACCTGTTAATGAGATTAAAACAGTAATCAAAATCCACAGCAGCTTTCTTAAATCTTTTACAAACAGGATGACTATGGGCCACAGAATGTAAAACTGCTCCTCTACAGCTAGCGACCACAAATGCAGGAGGAGATGGCCTTCTGGGGGTTTAAAAATAAACAACCAGTTCTGCAAAAAAATTACAAGCCACAGAACATTGTTTTTGTAATAAAGTAAGCCTAATTCAAAGTTGAATAACAGCGGTAAAATGTACAGGCAGATAAAAACGGTAAAGTAGTAAATCGGAAAAATTCTAAGAACCCGGCGTATGTAAAAGTTTTTAAGAAAATTAGGTCTATCTACCGACCGTAGTAATATATCTGTTATGAGAAAACCCGATAACACAAAAAACAAATCAACACCTAACCATCCAAAAAGAAAGTATTTTACGAAATTGAAATTGTGCAAAAAAATGACCATCAAAATGGCTAAACCTCTCAAGCCATCCAATGAGGGATAATAAGGCTTTGTTGATAATTGGGGGTTCGAAGCAATCGGAGGTTCTATTAAATTAGTATTCAAGTATTGACTATTTATCTAAAAATAATTTTCGCTGGATATACTTGCCAATCATGTCAAATTCAATGTTCACCTCATTGCCTTCGGCTAACAAATGAAAATTGGTGTTGTTAAAGGTGTACGGAATAATTCCAACTTTAAAGCTGTTGTTATCCAAATCAAAAACCGTCAAGCTTACACCATTAATGCATACTGATCCCTTTTCTATAAGCAG
>JANPKD010000021.1:0-274747 GCA_031425835.1 Chitinophagales bacterium | reverse complement strand
TGCTGCAAACAGCGCACTTTTTATTGTCTTTTTTTCATCCCTAAAGAAAAAGCATTGAAACCGCTTTCAATGCTTTCCGCTTAAAATCTTGTCAGTAATGTATCGTAGCGATTTTTACCAACTGTTTTCTACCACATTATCATATTTTTTGCCAACCTGGCTTTTTTCCTTCGTTCTTCAAGAAATACTTCTAATTTTTTTTCGGCGGAGTGGTGCCAGTTATAAAAGCTGAATGCATTTTAGTAACCGTGTTACGGTGAAGAGCAGGTAAAATCTGTTTTGAGTTTTTTGCACGAATATGCTGGCAAACCCGCAATGGTAACGCACAATTCACTGACCTCAACTACCACCATATAGTTAATCAGCGGCTACAGATCTCCAATGAATTTGTGTCATAGCACACAACAGAGAAAGCTGATACAAATAGAAATAACCCTGTGAGGAGGCACTTAATAACTCTTTGCAATCAGTGGCACCATCGCATCACAGCCGTCATATCACTCCTCATGAATCCATTTTTTAAAATGTGGTGCCGTTTCCTGGCTTACAATAATATGGTGCCCGTTGGAGGGAAGATTTAAATAAACTTCAAGTTTTACCTTTTCAAAACTTTTAAAACATTTTATGTAGTCAATGTTCACCAGGTACTTTCTGTTGGCTCTAAAAAACTGGGCTTCGTCCAGTTCTTCTTCAAGCAAGGTTAGGTTTCGGTCGCACAAATATTTTTTCTCTTCTTTGTCAACAGCTATAATAATAGTGTTGTCGCGATAGATGAAGGCAATGTCCTCAACTTTTAATGCAATGTTCTCCGCACCCTTGCGAACAATGAGCCTTGTTTTCTTTTTTTTCATAGTTGTAATTACTTCCATAGTCCACGATTGAATTCGTAAATTAGAACTTGCCATCCTAAAGTCTTTGTCACCAACTGCTAACTTGATGAACGGACGATTTAGAAGTTGAACGTGAAATAATTGTCACATTTTTGCTATTCAATTGGATATTGTAATCAATTTGGCAGCGCTCCTTCTTCTTTACTCATTAACGTAGAAGCTCATTGTTTTTCTGGCGGCATCAATCACAACTAATATTAGCAGCATCTCGGTGTACGCATTATTTCCTTTAACTAAGCCCATTGCTGTTCTAAAATTCATGGTTCGTGTAATTTTTGCAAGCCGTTTAATTTTCTTTCAAATTATTATATGAGGGTTTCATGTTCCCTCTTTCATGCTTCGTGGTTTATTGCTCATAGTGGTGAAGCATTGCAATGCAAATTGTGGTCTTTGAAAACAAAATAAGTAAAATGAGAAGATTATTTATGCTTTGCCTTTGCTTGCTTTCTATCATTCATTCGAACGCTCAATCGAAGCTGATTACCGGGAAAGTAACTGATGCAAAAGGTACTCCTGTTATTAACGCATCGGTAATCGTTAAAGGAGCCGACGTAGGCACCACTACAAATACAGAGGGACAATTTTCTCTTAACGTTCCTGCCAATGCCAATGCAATCATTGTAAGTTATGTGGGTTTGGAACCAAAGGAAATTGCGCTGCAAGGCAATACCATTTTTTCGGTTTCGCTTGTACAGGCCAATACCAATCTTGAGGAGGTTGTTGTTGTTGGATATGGCTTACAATCTGCCCGGAGAGTAACAACATCTATTGCAAAGATTAGTGGCGATGAGATAAGGAACCAGCCGGTTGCAAACCTGGCGCAGGCCATTCAAGGTAGGGTTGCAGGTGTTCAAATCAGTGCAGGCTCGGGCAGGCCCGGTGCTCCTATTGCAGTTAATGTAAGAGGCAGGTCTTCAATTCAGGCTGGTAACAATCCCTTATACGTAATTGACGGACTAATTCTTGCGAGCAACAATGACTTTCGGCCCTCTTTAGGTACAATAGCGTCGCAGGCCGCGGCTGGTGCCGGCGTGTCGCCACTTGCGAACATCAACCCCGATGATATTGAATCCATTGAAGTTTTAAAGGACGCAGCCGCTGCAGCAATTTATGGTTCACGCGGCTCAAATGGAGTGGTGATGATTACAACTAAAAGGGGAAGCCGCTCCAACAAATCTCAAATTAGTGTCAACAGCTACTATGGTAAACAATCATTAACAACAAGGAGAGATGTGTTAAATGCAACTGAGTACAGGCAATTGTATAATGAAGCTCGTGTGAACACCGGCCTAACACCAATTTTTACACAAGCCGAAGTTAATCAGCCAACAGCTGATGTTAATTGGCTCAATGAAATTATCAGCGACAACTCTGATATTCACAACACACAGGTATCAATTACTTCTGGTGGCGATAGGAGAACACAGATCTATGCATCGCTGGGATATTTAAGTCAGGACGGCGCACTGATTAAGGGAGGCTTTAAAAGATATTCGGGAAGATTTAATCTCGACCACTCTGTCAACGATTGGTTCCGGGTTGGAAATAGCAGTGGTTTGTCGCGCACGGAGCGAAATGAAACACCTGCCGATAACAGTATTTGGTCTCCTTTCCCACGAGGCTTAATTGCCCGCCCCGACCAACCAATTTATAAAGCCGATGGAACATTTGCAGTGAATGATTTTAATAACCCTTTACACATGTTTCAAACCGACAACTTCATTAACCTTTTAAATCTTGCAAACCTGTTTTATGGCGAGGCAAGTATTTTACCAGGTCTAAAATTCCGGTCGTCGCTGGGTATTGATTACACTGTACTTGATCAAAGAATCTACAATCCAATAACATCACTTGCAGGGCAGGGCTCCAACGGTAGCGGAACCGCGGGTTCAGTAACTACGCAGAATTATATACTGACCCAGAACCTGGGCTATTCAAAAATGCTCTTCAACAATAATTTATCAGTTGATGCAACTGCCGTTTACGAGTTTCAAAAAAACAGGCGGGAGGATATGCGGGTTGATGCAAATAGTTTTGCTTCCGACGGAACACCATTCATAGTATCCGCCGCCAAAATAGCAACCGGTTCTTCAACACTTACCGATTTTTCAATTAGCTCCCTCCTTGGTCGGGTTAATCTTGCCTGGCAAAACAAATATTTATTAGGTGCGTCAATAAGAAGAGACGGTTCATCGAAATTTCCTGAGGAAGGACGCTATGGAATTTTTCCGGCCGTTTCAATAGGCTGGAACATTCATAGAGAGAAATTTTTTGAGAACACACGTGCCGTTTCACAAATAAAATTAAGAGCAAGCTATGGCCAAACAGGTAACCAGGAAGGCATAGCAAACTTTGCATCAAGGCGTTTGTTTGGAACCGGGTTTAACTATTTTGACCAACCTGGTTTTGCACTAAGTGCGCCGGGCAATCCAGATCTTAAATGGGAAACGACAAACCAATATGACATTGGGGTAGACCTGGGATTTTTTAAAGACAGGCTCCGCATATCTGCCGATTATTACAGAAAGGATACGAGGGATTTATTGATTAACAGATCGGTGCCTGCTACCTCTGGCTTCCTTACCATAACCCAAAACATAGGATCGCTTGAAGCAAATGGATGGGACTTTCTTTTATCAGCCGATGTCCTGAACAAAGATTTACAGTGGACCACTTCACTCAATTTAAACACATACAACAACAAGGTTACAAAACTTTATAATGGCCAGCCCATCGCCGGCACTTTTGCCACGCAAATTGGTGTAGGTCAGCCATTGGGTGCTTTCTTTTTAATAGAAGCTTCAGGTGTAGACCCGGCCACAGGCGACATGCTGTATAAAGATGTTAATGGCGACAATATAATTGGCGGGCTCGACAGGCAATACCTCGGTAGTCCACTGCCCAATTGGTATGGCGGTTTTACTAATACACTTTCCTATAAAGGATTTGACCTCTCCGGATTTTTTCAATTTTCTGTTGGCAACAAAATCTATAATAATGCTGCGGAAGGAACCGGTGGTTATGCAAGCCTTGGCGGTAATGTATCCGCAAGTGCTCCGGCGGCAAATGTTTTTAGGGAAGTGTTTGAAGGACGATGGACTACTGCCAACAAGGAAAATGCTAAATACCCGCGGCCCGTGGGCGGAGCCCGGGGTGCTTTCAATACACAACGGTCTTCCCGCTTTTTGGAGGATGGTAGTTATGGCCGGTTAAAAAATCTAACGCTTGGGTACACATTTTCTCCATCATTAAGTAAAAGATTAGGCATGAGTTCCGCCCGGTTTTATGTTTCGGGGCAAAACCTTTTTACCTGGACAAAATACAGTGGATTTGACCCTGAAGTATCAACCGATTTTACGGTGAATAATGCGGGAGTGGATCAGGGTGCCATTCCGCAAATGAAAACAATTACTGTTGGCCTAAATGTAAATTTCTAAAAAAAAATTAATGGACATGATCAAAAAAATATTTGCCATTGCAATGGTGCTTGGCTGTTTTACCGCCTGCAAAAAGCAGCTTGATTTAAATCCAACCGCGTCCTTATCACCCGAAACGGTGGGGCCGGCTGATATAAATAAGCTGGTAACCGGAATTTATGATGCCCTGCAAAATGGAAACGTGAGCTTCTATTACTTATCGGCAGTTACCGAAGATTTGTCGTCGGATAATTTAAGATACCGGGCCACTTTTTTCCAGCACGGCGAAGTTGATAACAATGCAATTTTATCGAACAACGTACTTACGCAACGCTATTTTATTGGGCCGTATAATATCATACAAAGATGCAACGACGTAATAGAGTTAGCACAAAATCCAACTATTCCTGAAGCCACACGCAAAACAGCATTGGGCACCGCTTATTTTTCCAGGGCCTATGCCTACTATAAACTGGTCACACTCTTTGGTGGAGTACCTATTGTCAATACAAGAACAATCGATTTTGTTTCAAGAAATACGGAAGCGGAGGTGTTTGATAAAATTGTTGCCGACCTGCAATTAGCTATTAGTAATGCATCCACCATATCCAGCAATGCATACGTTTCTTTAGAAGCAGCAAAGGGTTTACTTGCGCGGGTTTACCTGTTGAGAAAAGATTACGCTAATGCGAAAAAATTTGCTGACGAGGTAATTGCAAGCGGCAAATTTTCTGTAACAACCAATTACGAAACATGGCTTAATAATCCGGTGGGAAGCGGCGAAGTTATTTTTGCTTTACAATACACGCCAACCGAAGCTGAAAATTCCCTTGCTTTTTTCTTACAACATCCTACAATGCCTGGCGGGGGCCGCTCGGAGTTGCCTGTTGATAATTCGTTAATCGCAGCTTTTGAAGCAAATGATATTCGCAAAGCTTCAATTGTTCAGGAAATAGTGGCACCAGTTGCTAATGCGGGCTGGTATGTAAAAAAATACCGCGACCCGGCCGGGGCGGCAGCACACCCAATGTTTGTTTTGCGAACAGCGGAAATATACCTGATTGCTGCAGAGGCCCAATATTTTATTTCTAATCAAAACAACACCGATGCGGTAATGCTTCAGCGATTAAATGAAGTACGAACAAAAAGAGGCCTTACTGCACTCACGACTGCTAATTTATACGACATTATAAAGGAGCGAAGAATTGAACTGGCCTTTGAAAATTTAAGATGGACTGATATGAAACGTACGCCTGATCAAACCAATCCATCAAAGTCAATGGCGCTTGTATTTGTAGAGGCCAAAACCAGAAGGCCTCAGGATTTATTGTATCCCATACCACAACAGGAAATTGATGTAAACCCCAGTTTAATACAGAATCCTGGTTACTAACTGATTTGAAAAAGAATGAGGCTGTTTCACAATCGTGAGGCGGCCTTTTTTGTTTAATAAATTCTGCTAACTGGTAAGCGTTTCGTGGTTGGGGATTAGCGTAAGTGTATTGCCAAAGATGGTGGCTCATGATCAAAAGTTTTTTGTGGGTGTGTTACAAAAAACGAAGGCCATTTACAAAGTCATTTATTCCTGCAATGTTTTCTGAAAAAGTTTTTGCATCAACAACATTTACAGCTTGTTGTTTTTAGTTGTTTACACTCCATCCTCAACCTGGCTCAAAATCCATTGCCCTGCAAACTTGCCCTTTTTGTAAGCCACTGATGCTTTTCGTTTGCAAATACCAGGCTTATAGCAAATCCATTTTTACGGAACACCCTTTTTCTTTAAAATAAATTTGGAGGAAATAAAATCAGCCCTATCTTCGTAGTGTACTATTGAAGTAGTACACTAAAGCACTCACCATGATTGATATTCAAAACTTATCTTTCGCCTACAAAAAAAAGCCTGTTTTCAACGGATTGAACTTGAAGTTTGAAGCAGGCCATGTCTACGGGCTTCTCGGCAAAAATGGCACAGGCAAATCTAGTCTCTTGCGCAATATTGCGGGACTGCTTAATCCGCAACAGGGCCAAGTTACTGTAAACGGGTTTACACCTTTTGAGCGGTTGCCGGTTTTTTTGGAAGATGTTTTTTTGGTGCCTGAAGAGTTCTATCTCCCCGATATTCCGGTAGCTGCTTTTATAAAACACTATGCTCCTTTTTATCCCCCCTTTAATGCAAACAAGTTCCGAAACTATATAGCTGTGTTTAAAATTCCCGAAGACAGCACCTTACAAAACATGAGCTATGGTCAGAAAAAGAAATTACTGATTTCGTTTGCGCTGGCAACCAATGCAAAAGTTTTGCTGATGGATGAACCAACAAATGGATTGGACATAATGAGCAAAAGCCAGTTCAGAAAAATACTGGCGGAAGCGTTGGATGAAGAACGCTGCATTATTATTAGTACGCACCAGGTAAAAGACCTTGAAAATTTAATTGACCGCATTACCATTATTGACGAGGGAAAAATTTTGTTTGATGAGAATGTGGAAGATATTACAAAAAAGTTATCCTTTCGATTTGCGCATAATGATGCCGATGTGGCTACGGCTTTATACACCGAATCATCATTTACAGGTAATGTAATTGTAGCCCCTAACCTTGATGGTGAGGAAGGAAAGCTCGACCTGGAATTATTGTACAAAGCCATTGTTACAAACCCCGATAAAATCACCAAACTGTTTTAACCGTAAACTTCTTTTATGAATCAATTTTTCAGTTTCACACGTTTTAGTTTATTGGTAGTAAAACACTGGGCCGATAATAAAAAACGCTATGGTTTGTCGGTATTAGCGTTCATAGGTTTGTTAATTACCTGGTTTGTGTTTACAGGGCTTACCGGTTTTGATAACATACCAATGGGCAAGGCCGTGCAACAAATAACTTTTTTCTTTTCACTTTTTGCGGTGGGCACTTTTTACGCCAGCCAGTATTTTGCTGATTTGGGTTCAAGGGCAAAGGGAATAAAATTTCTTTTAGTCCCAGCCTCAGCCTTCGAAAAACTGTTGTGTAGCCTGCTTTACACGGTGCTGTTATTCTTTGTTGTATTTACCACTTCTTTTTATTTGGTAGATGTCCTTATGGTTGCTATTGCAAACACGTTTCCCGCATCATCGGCGTGGGCTGCAAAACCGACTGTGGTAAATGTTTTTAAAATTATCATTGTCAAGTTCAACACCGATTCAACAATCAATTTTTTACTTTTCTTTTTTTCCGTACAATCGGCCTTCCTGCTCGGATCAATTTATTTTGAAAAATACAGCTTTATAAAAACCATCATCATCGGTTTTGTTGCGGGCTTTATTTTATTCTGTTTAATGTATTTTTTTAACGAGCTGCTGTTGCCAAACGGCGATTATCCAAGTGGCTTTTTTACCACCTACCGTGTGCATATTGATGGTGTTAACGACCATTTAATTCAGGTGCCCCGCTGGATTGGAGAGGTATTTCGTTTCCTGGTTATGTATGCCGTTGCACCCTTTTTATGGGTAGTAACTTATTACCGATTGAAAGAAAAACAAGTATAGGCCTTAAAAAAACATCATCATGCAATTCAGAGACTCAACAGCCATATACCTGCAGATAGCCGATTACATCTGCGAAAGAATTTTACTCAAGCAGTGGAAAGCCGGCGAACGCATACCGGCTGTACGGGAGTTGGCCGTACAACTCGAGGTTAACCCAAACACCATTATGCGCACCGTTGAATTTTTACAGGCACAAAACATTATCTACAACCAAAGAGGCATAGGCTATTTCGTTGGACCCGATGCGATAAAGAATGCAACGCAATACCGCAAATCAGAATTTATTGAAAAGGAGCTACCCAATATTTTTCGAAATATTTATTTGTTAGGTATGGATGTAGATGAATTAAAACCCCGTTACGAAAAATTTAAAAAACAAAACTTCAGTTAACCTACAACCTCTTTATTATGAAAAGAAGCAACAAATTATTATTGGGCGGTTTTTTCTTTGGCCTTTTGCTGATAACCTCTATTCACTTTACGCTTTATGCAAAATACAAGGCGGGCAATTTTACAATTTATAATGCAGAAGAGGACGTAACGCCCGGTTCACTGCAAACCTTTCCAAATGTTTTGTTTTTGCTGGTGCGTAACGTACCGTATGCATCGGTAAAATTTGGCGATGTGGCACAGGTTGAAAAAGGCGCGGATGATAAACTGGAAGTCGTTCAAAGGGGAGATACGCTGCTTATTACCGGTAAGCCAAATGCTAACGGCGCTTTAAATGATTATGATCTGGAATTCAATCTGCCGAATAATGCCACCATATCACTCACAAATTCTTCTATTGCTTTCAAGCCCGGCCGAAAAGTGGGCGATATTAATTCAAACATATACCTCAGCAGATCGGACGTGGTTTTTTCGGGTGGCGGCAGTTCGTTTCTTTTTGGCCAGGTTCGAATAACTGCCTCCGATAGTTCAGCCGTACTCTTTAAGGGCAATACCAGAACAAAAACCCTTGAGCTGCAACTTAACAAATCAACTTTCGAATATGCCGAAGGAGATGTGGGCCAGTTATCCATCACAGCCGATTCCGTATCCCGCATTTCCCTTCAATCAAAACATTTATTAAAAGCCAACTTTAAAATCATCCCCTCTCAATAAGTTATTTAGCTACTCAATAGTTTTTTCCCATGCCAAAAACGCTTTACCCAAGGTAAGCCTGCTATTCTATTGCCCAAATTTTCTTAATCATTTAAAACAAAAATATTTTTTATGAAAATTTCAATCATACTAGCCTCTTTTCTTCTAACGGTTTCCCTGGCGTACGCACAAAGCCAAAACAAAATTTCGGGAACCATCATCAGCAGTAATTCAAAAGTTGCTGAAGGTGCATCTGTCAGTTTGTTACGTGCAAGGGACTCTGGCACCGTAAAACTTTCCGTTGCCAATAAAGAAGGTGTTTATGTTTTTGAAAACATGGCAAACGGAAAATACCTGGTTGTAATAACGGCCATCGGGCATAAAAAAACCTATTCACAGCCAATCGAAATCGGCGCCGAACAACAAATGGTACAGTTGCCAGCTATCAATTTAATTGCGGTAAGCAAATCGTTAAACGACGTTACCATTACAGCAAAACGGCCATTAATTGAGCAGCGTATCGACAGGACAATTGTAAATGTTGATGCATCCATAACAAACATTGGAACATCTGCATTGGAAGTCTTGGAAAAGTCTCCCGGTGTGTCCGTAGATAGAGATGGAAATATCAGCCTCAAAGGAAAGGAAGGTGTTGTAATTATGGTTGATGGTCGACCAACACAACTGGGAGGCGCCGACCTTGCAAACATGTTACGTAGTATGAGCTCTAATCAACTCGATCAAATAGAAATCATGACAAACCCACCTGCACGGTATGATGCGGCAGGCACTTCAGGTGTCATCAATATAAAGACGAAGAAAACCATTACAGCAGGTTTTAATGGTTCAGCAAGTGTAGCTTATTCCCAGGGACGCTATCCTAAAACCAACGAAGGATTCAACTTCAACTACAGAAAGGATAAAGTAAACCTGTTCACCAACTTAAGTCACAACTACCTCAAAAGGTTTGGAACAATGAATCTTGACAGGAATATTTACAACAGCAATACAAATTCAATAGAAAGAATTTTCAACCAGGTAAATAACACAGTTTCAGAAGGAAATTCATACAGCGCAAAAATTGGAGCAGATTTCTTTGCGACAAAGAAAACAACATTTGGTGCTGTTGTAAATCTCAACGCAAGACAGATGTCATCACCCAATCAAAACATCACCAATATCTCAAACGCTTCTAAGGCGCTCCAAAGTGTAACAAAAGCCGCTGTTGACAATGAAACTGATTGGAACAGCTTGAGTACTAATTTAAACTTCCGCCACTTACTCGATCAGAAGGGAAAAGAAATTACTTCAGACGTTGACTATGCAAAGCATACAATGAAGAACAATGTCTTCATGGTAAACTCTTACACTGACGCAGATGGAAATCCTTTTAGAAAAGCAGATACGCTAACAGGACTATTGCCCCAGGAAATAAATGTTTACAGCGCAAGAATTGACTATCTACATCCGCTAAAGAATAATTCAAGATTTGAAGCAGGATTAAAAAGCAGTATTGTAAAAACGGATAATGATGCCAACTACGACAGCATTCAGTTTGGAAGAATAGTGCATGATATCAACCGCAGCAATCATTTTATCTATGAAGAAAACATCAACGCCGTTTATGCTAACCTAAGTCAGCCTTTATCTAAAAAAATAACTGCACAGTTTGGATTACGTTTAGAAAATACCAATGCGAAAGGCAAACAAATAACAACTGGTGAAAACTTCAGCAGGCACTACACACAATTATTCCCCACTGCATATTTTCAGTACAAAGCCAATGATAAAAACAACTTTGGTGCAAACTTCGGAAGGAGAGTTAGTCGCCCGAGTTATCAAAGCCTCAACCCTTTTATTAGGTTTATTGACAGGTACACTTTCAGCCAGGGCAATCCCAACCTAAAACCTTCTGTGAGCAACAACATTGAGTTAGTTCATACGTGGAAAAACCAAATCACTACAACTGTAAATTATACCTATATAAAAGACATCATCCAGGGAATAATTCAACAAAAAGGAGAGGAAGCATACAATATGCCTTCAAACGTTTCATCACTCAACCAATTTGGAATTGCAATAAATGCAAACACGCCAATTAATAAATGGTGGACAAGCAATATGAACCTCAACGTGTATAACGACCACTATAAAGGAGTGATAAAGGGTGCGGATGTAGACCTTAACGGAACAACATTTCTTCTGAGTGGAACACAGCAGTTTAAAGTAACCAAGACAATGACTGCCGAAATCAATGGAAGGGTTAGATATGGAGGTCTTGAAGGTGTAATAGTTACAAAACCTATAGCTTTTATGGGTGTGGGTATTAGTCAGCAGATTTTAAAAAACAAGGGAACACTTCGATTAGCTGCAAGGGATATTTTCTGGACACAAAGGTTAAGAGGCACAACCCGCTATGGTAATGTAGACGTTGAAATGCGCCAGGTAAGTGAAACACAAGTGGTAACCATTGGCTTTACTTACAGCTTCAGCAAGGGAAAGAAAATTGCGCCTGTAAAAAGAACGCAGGGTAGTGCAAATGAAGAGCAGAATCGTATCGGTCAATAATTTTTTAAAACTTACCTACCTGCCGGGGTTTGCTATACAAACATAGTTGCGGAGCAAGCACTTCGTCAGCATACCTGTACAAAAATACTTCCGCATAAAAAAACATAAATGGATAACGCATCAATAATCAAAACTACCGGGCTTTCTTATAACTATTCCAAAGATGTGCAAACACTTTTCGACATTAACCTGAATGTAGAAAGGGGAAGCATCTATGGATTTCTCGGCCCCAACGGTTCAGGTAAAACAACTACACTGAGCTTGTTACTTGGACTATTAAATAACCAGCAAGGCGACATCGAAATCTTTGGTCAACATCTGCATTCCAACAGGGTTGCTATACTAAAAAAGACCGGTTCATTGATTGAAACACCTTCCTTGTATGGTCATCTTACCGCAAAAGAAAACCTTGAAGTGTATCGCGAAGTTTATGACGCCTCAAAGGCACGAATAACAGAGGTTTTAAAAGTTGTTGGCCTTGATGACACAGGCAGGAAGACCGCAAAAAAATTTTCGCTCGGTATGAAACAACGGTTAGCAATTGCACTTGCCTTATTACCAAATCCTGAGTTGCTCATACTTGATGAGCCATCAAACGGGTTGGATCCAGGCGGAATAATTGAACTGCGCCAGTTGATAAAAACACTGAACAAGGCGTATGGAATGACAATACTTATATCGAGCCATTTGCTTGGGGAAGTAGAAAAAATGGTAAGTCATGTTGGCATTATCTACAAGGGAAAAATGTTGTTCCAGGGTACCTTGCCCGATCTTCATTTGTTCCAGCAAAAGGGTTCGAAATTATTAGTCAACACTTCGGATAACGAAGTTGCTATGAAACTGTTGCAGGAGCACAACCCGGAAAGGTTGGGGAGTATACTTTCTGTTGCTTTCAAAGATCCGCAGCAGGTAGCACTAGTCAACAAAACGTTAAGTCAGAATAACCTTGATGTCTATCTTCTTCAGCCAAAGGAGAATGACCTCGAACAACTATTCATTGATCTTACATCCGCACAATAATGAGCTTAATAGTATCGCTACGTTCAGAAATATTAAAAACAAAACGTACTGCCTCGTTGTACTTCACAATCATCGCTGCACTTTTTGGTCCCTTCATGTCTATGTTAGATGCAGTCTTTGGCGAAGGTGTATCAGCCGGGGATGGGCCCGCCATCTTCAATAAAATGATGACGGATAAATTCCAGGCTACCAGCCTTGTAATGTTCCCATTGTTCATCATACTAATCTGTACATTGTTGGCACAGGTAGAATACCGGAACAATACATGGAAACAAGTTCTTTCGTCCCCTCAAAAAAAGAGTAATATATTCCTGGCAAAATTTATAAACACGCATTTGCTTTTGCTCACCTTCCTGATCATTAACATCCTGGCGATGTTTTTAACCGTAGTGGTTTTGCATTTCCAACACCCCTCCTTACAAGTGTTGAGTCAGCCAATAAATGCTTCCGAAATTATTGGCACAAGACTAAATACCTACTGTGCCTTGCTTGGTATGATTGCTTTGCAGTTTTGGTTAGGGTTACGATTTAAGAATTTTATTACAGCCCTGGCTATCGGTATTTCCTGCTGGATAATTGGTAGTATGCTGGTATTAGAATTTCACTCTGGCATCGGCCAATATTTTCCATACAGCTTTTCTGCGTACAGCGTTTTTCCAAAATATAAGCCACTGCTTAACACCATTCTTTACACCTCAGCAGCATATGCGATGGTGGTTATGGCTCTGGCATTTGTAGATTTTAAAACGAGAGGAAGCAAGGCGTGAAGAGTATTCAGCATTGAGTATTTTCTATTAGGCGTATGTAATGTGCAGCAAGCAAACTAGTCATCAATGTATAATAGCGGCAACTAAAACAATTCTTCATAAAATATTTCCTTAGTACTCAGTACTAACTCCTAAATACCTTAATCAAATCACCATGAGCATATCAACATCACTCCGCTCTGAATTATTAAAGTCTAAAAGAAGAGCTTCCATTTATTTAACCCTAATAGCTGCGGCAGTTGTTCCCATCATTTTTATTTTGGATGCCACGGTAGATGGCATTTCGCCTGAGAACGGGCCAACCATCTTCAATAAAATTTTCAGTGAGGGTTTTAAAATATCAAGCTTTATAATCATCCCCATGTTTATAATATTGATATCAACACTATTGCCTCAAATCGAGTACAAGAATAATGCATGGAAACAGGTACTTGCATCACCTCAAACTAAGGCCAACATCTTTATAGCAAAGTATATCAACCTGCATCTTCTTTTTCTGCTTTTTATTGTGGCAAACCACCTGATGATGTTGGGTGCCGGTGTTGTCCTGCATTTTGTACATCCATCGCTAAATCTGTTAAATCAATCGGTTGATATCGATAGCATTTTCGTCAATATCCTAAACACCTACGTTGCCCTGCTTGCAATTACTACAGCTCAATTTTGGATGGGCTTAAGGTTTAAAAACTTCATTGCCCCTTTAGCTATTGGTATTTCGCTGTGGATTATGGGTTCAATTCTTGTAATCCAATTCGACTCTAAAATTGCCGCATATTTTCCCTACAGCGCACATATTTATGTCTCGTTTCCGCAGTTTAAACCGAAACTGAATACAGTTGAATGGGCTTCCGGTCTGTACACTGTTGCATTCCTCATTTTAGGTTTCCTCGATTTTAAAACCAGGGCAGTGAAGTCATAATGTGAGTGCCGCTGATAGCTCATATATAACAACCGCTGTTTCAGTACGGCTCGGCTATCATAGCTTTTTCTAAAATCTCTTGCATCGGCTTACCCGTATCTTAATCCGAGGGCACCCGTTGCTGCAGCACAACTAATCCTGCTGATTGCCCAATGCTACGACCGTAAACCGCCTCGGCGTGTACACAGTCGGCCTTACCAACCCGCTATTTCTCAAAAATTCTTTGATCATTTTAATTAGCCACAACCACGATCAAAATATACGCCGCCTGGTTTTTGACTACCAAAAAAATGATACTCATTTCATAAAATTCACGCCTCATTTGGTGTTCTTAGCCCATTCCATTTTTTTTCACATCGAGAAATGATGCTTTCGAATATTCTTTTTCATGCTTTACATTTTATTCCATTGCGGGGTGAAGCATAGCAGCGCAAATTGTGGTCTTTGAAAACAAAAATTTATGCTGATGAGAAGATCAATTTTATGCTGCATCGGACTACTGTTCTTTTCAGTGTGTTCTTTTGCACAGAACCGCAACGTCACCGGTAGGGTTACCGATAGTATTGGCAGAGGTATCCCGCAAGTGTCGGTTACTGTACCGGGTACACGCCTCGGTACATTAACAGATGTACAAGGTGAATTTTCTTTGCAGGTTCCTGAGAGTGCACGAACGCTTCAGTTTTCTTATGTCGGTTTCACAACAAAAACTGCACAGATACCCGTACAAGGAAATTTATCGGTGTCGTTATTTTCTTCCGCAGGTGCTAATTTGGATGAGGTGGTGGTTACAGGCTACACCCGCGAACGAAGAAGCACTTTCTCAGGGGCGGTTTCAAAGGTGGAGGCAAGGGAAGTAAATCAGATTCCCATGGCCAACATTGATCAGATACTCCAGGGCAGAACACCTGGATTATACATTACCGCCGGCTCGGGACAGCCCGGTGCCAACAACACAACTGCAATTATACGCGGCATAGGTTCCATCAATGGATCATCCGCCCCTTTGTATGTAATAGACGGAATTCCAGTAAGTTCAAACGCTTTCTCTTCTATTTCTCCTGCCGATATTGAAACGGTGGACGTGCTAAAGGATGCATCCGCTACTTCGCTCTACGGCTCAAGAGGCTCAAATGGGGTAATTGTGATAACCACAAAACGAGGCAAAAACAATAACAAGGTAGTGTTTGGTTTTAAATCGCAATACGGTTTTGCCGACCGCACCCGCGAAAAGTTTGAAATGATGAATGCTACGCAACGCCTGCAGTTTGAAGAGGAAGTGGGTATTGAAAACAATACCACCATTGGACCGGGATGGACATACTCTAGCCGAAATCCAAATAAAGTTCTTGCCAATGGCACTACTGTTGCAAAAACACCGGCAGATATTACACGAGGCAACCAAATTTTGGACAGCTTGAGAGGTCTGGACATAAACTGGAGAGATATTATTTTTCGTAGAGGGCTGCTGCAGGAGTATGAGGTAAATGCCTCCGGCGGTTCTGAAAAACTGTCTTTTTACAGTGCCTTCAATTATTTTCAGCAAAGAGGCATAGCGTTGCGCTCCGACCTAAGAAGATTTTCTTTAAGAAACAACGTTGATTTCAGGTCAAGCAAGTTCACCGCTTCTGTTAGCACTACGCTCAACTTTGGGCAGAGCAATTTTATAGAGAGTGAAAATACTACGGCGGTAACCAATCCATTTGCTTCGGTTTATTACGCCCTGCCTTACGAACAGCCATACATCAATGGTGTGTTTGCCTTCCCCGGGGCTGTTAGAGGAAACACAACTGCATTCAACGGTATTTTTGATTTTACGCCGTCGGCAGGTAAAACATACTATGTGCTCGATCAAAGAGAAGGAACATCGGCATTGGAACGTTTGTTGGCAACTACACAAAAGCGGGACGAAGTAAAGGCAGTGTTAGGTGCCAACTTAAGATTTAAAGTAACCAACGAATTCTCGTTGATCTCCACCTTGGGCCTCGATTACAGGGATCAGGTAACTGAACGGTTTATAGATCCAAACACACAAACCGGAACGTTGGTCACCGGTGCCAGAGGTTCGTTTGGAGAAGGCTTTAATCGCTCATACCGTTTGTTTGGTAATGGTGGCATCAACTTCGCAAAAAGATTTGGGACCAATCATGATGTTGATGTTACCGCATTGTACGAAGGTATAGCCACAAGGGTCAGACTTTTTAATTACGCCGGGTTTGGAATTAGTGCGGCACTACCAAACACTCCCGCCGGCATTACCGCTGGCACAGCGGGTAATGGCTTAATTCCGGTAGTGGGCGGTAGCCGTGATTTAGACCCTGGGGCAGGAGCACCATTTAATAACAACCTTCAGTCTTTGATAGCCATTGGCCGATATACCTTCAAGGACAAGTATTCGTTAAACGGAAGTTTCCGCAGAGATGGTTCATCAACAGTGCCGGTAGCCAACAGGTGGCGATCGTTTTACTCCGCAGGAGCATCGTGGAATGTTTCCAAAGAAACCTTTATGGAGGGAGTGAATTTTGTTTCGGACCTAAAACTTAGAGCCAGCTATGGAGAAACTGCAAGTCCGTTTAATGCGCCGTTTGGATTTTTATCTACTTATGCCAATGCACGGTATGATGGCATTCAGGGAATAGCGCCTGCAACTGTGGGTAATGAATTTTACGATTGGGAGTATAATAAACAAACCAACATTGGTGTTGACTTTGTCCTCTTCAAAAGAAAATTGCGAGCCTCTGTTGACCTATACAATAAGAAGACGGAAAATCTTTTTATCAACCAACAAATTTCACGCACCTCAGGCGTAGCGGCACTTAATATTAATGCGGGTGCAATGCGCAATAGAGGTATTGAAATAGACTTGAGTGCCGACATCATCAGCAATACCAATTTGCGTGTATCCGTTTCCGGTAATGGTTCGTACAATAAAAACGAAATCACCGATCTGGGTCAGGTGAACGAATTTATTCTTGGCACATCAATCATCCGTAAGGGTTTACCATTTGGTAGCCACTACCTTCCCAAATGGGCGGGAGTTGACGCAGCAACGGGTAACCCGCTTTATTATAACCGCGATGGTAGTGTTACCACTACTTACAACAGGGCCGAACAGAGTATAGCCGAATTTGGAAGTTGGTTGCCAACCATCCAAGGAGGCTTTGGTAGTTCGATAAATTACCGGGGCTTTTATGTGGAAACTTTCTTCACGTTTGCAGGCGGCAATAAGCGCTTCAACAACGAAGACTTCTTTAATGAAAATACAACCTTCGCAACCAGCAATCAATCCACACTTTTTTTGCAGCGCTGGAGAAAACCTGGTGATGTAACCAACATACAGCGTTTTGGTTCAGCACGACAGTTCTCGTCAAAAGATATTCAGGATGCTTCTTACATCAGGATGAGAAACGTAAATGTGGGATACATGGTGCCTGCTAAAACCCTTCAGCGCATCACCGACAAAATTTCATCACTTACCTTTTTTGTACAAGGGCAGAATTTATATACCTGGACGAAATGGAGAGGATTTGATCCGGAAGACAACAACAATATTTCAACATTTGAATACCCGGGTAACAGGGTAATAACGTTCGGCTTAAACCTTGGATTTTAATTTTCAAACTAATAATTATGACTAAGAATACAAATCATTTTATCAAGGGATTGTTAGGCCTGGTTTTGCTTGCATCCTGTACCAAATCGCTTGACGTAACACCCAGGGATATTATCAATGATGAAAACGCATTCAAAACAGTGGCTAACCTTGAGAGCGGAATCATAGGGACCTACGCAACGTTCAACGGCAGTTACGATAATGATATTTACGCAAGTGCACTTTATTCGGATGAAGCAACACTACCCACCGAAAATAATACTGGCAGGGGGGTAATTGCCTATAGATGGCAGGGCGATGCAAACACCGGCGAAATTACTGGCGCCTGGGCTGCCTATTATTTTGGTATTGATCGTGCCAACCGCATACTTGCCGCATCTGAAACTGTAACTGCGGCAAATGCCACCGAGGAAGTAACAAAGAATCGCATAAGAGGCGAAGCTTTTGCGTTGCGAGCTTTTGGACATTTGCAATTATTAATCAATTTTTCAAACGGTTTTGAACCAACGGCTCTTTCGGTGCCATACATTGAAAAATCTGGTGTACAGCAACCGGCCCGCCTGCCTTTGAGTGAGGTTGTGGCAAAAATAAAAGCCGATTTGGCCCAGGCACAAAGTTTAATTCCTGTAAGTTTTACTACTCGCACCCGTATTACATTACCTGCTGTTTATGCTATACAGGCACGCACGGCTTTGTATGCAAAAAATTGGGATGACGCTATTACTGCAACCACAGCTGCTATTGCAACCGTACCATTGGCGTCAATAGCTCAGTATCCTCAAATCTGGACTGATCAAACCACTGCTGGTATTATCTGGAAACACAGAAGAGAAACAGGTGGTGCAAGACTGGGCCGTGTTTTTTACGATGACACGCAGGATAAAATTATTTATGGGCCATCAAAAGAATTACGCGACTTATTTGATCAGGCAAACGACATCAGGTATGCTACGCTGGTAGGAGCCAGGTTTAGGTTAAATAAATATTTTGGCGGGACTACCGGTGAACCCGGGTTAGCCGACGTAAAAATTTTTCGTACAGCCGAAATTTATTTAATACGGGCCGAGGCACATGCCGAAAAAAATAATCTTGCCGCGGCCGCTGCTGACATCAACACCTTGCGTGCAGCACGAATTACAGGGTATACAGCTACTAGTTTTTCAACAAAAGCCGAAGCTATTACCGCCATCATCGAAGAAAGGTTTAAAGAACTGGCTTTCGAAGGTCAACGCATGGCCGATCTCAGAAGAAAACTGTTGCCAGTGACCAGGATAGCTGCAGATGCAATTAATGCATTCGGGGCAGTAACGCTGAACCCTACCGACAAGCAGTATTATTTCCCTATTCCAAACCCCGAAATTCAGGCAAATCCCAACATCGTTCAAAACCCGGGATATCTGTAATTTAAAATTTTAAAAAAAATAACCATGACAAGAAGCATCTCAGCTATAATATTCGCCTTTGTGCTGGTAACGGTGGGTTGTAAAAAACAAGAAACCACCATTCCACCATCTCTGGCGGAGTTTACAACCTCTACAAACACCGCGAGCTATTTTATTCCCAACGATCCTAATTCCACTTATAAAATTCCCGTTGGTTTTACAACAGCTTCGGCAAATGCCCGAACAGTGACTTATACTGTTACGTCACCTACGGGTGCCGCCGCAGGTAGCCAATACACAATTGTTTCATCAGGGTCAGTTACCATACCAGCGGGCAAAACGGTTGACTCAATTTCAGTGAAAGGTTTATTTGCGGGTTACCCTACGGGTAGAAGAGATACATTGATATTTAAAATAACCGGAGGGGATGGTCAGCCCGCGTCATGGAGCAATACGTTCAATCTTGTTCTGCAAAAATTTTGTCCTGTAAGCCTACCAGTTTTTACAGGGACTTACATTGCGCAGGACTACGACGCCACAACCAACTTACCAGATGGAAGTGCCTACACTTTATCTATTACACCTGGCACGGCTACGGGTAATACCGGTAACGTTTCCGTATCGGGTTTGTGGGGTGTGCCTAATCCATTTACCGTAGCGTTCAACTGGAATAATGCAGCCAATTTCACAGCCTCAATTGCCGATCAAAACTGGTTTATACATCCTACTTATGGCCAGGCAAAAATAAAAGCAGCAGGCACCGGTACTTTTTCAAGTTGTGATAATACACTGCTTATTAGGTACGAAGTGTACGTAAGCGCCGGAAGCTTTGGTACCTACTACACTACTTTGCGTAAGTAAGTTTGTATGGCTTGCCCGAACAAAAAAAGAAGAGTACTCCACTCTTCTTTTTTTATACAATTACCGATGAAAAAGAAATAAATAGGCAGGATTAACGCTTTAAATATCTATTCTGCCGTTTCACACAATGTTCACACAAAAAAAATGAGTGCAGTATTATATTGCACTCATTATTTCTCATGTGCGAGGAGTTGGTCTCAACTCTTCAAATTAGTTAAAAATTATTAAGTAGTTCAACGGGCGGTTTTTACCGCCTGTTCTTTTTTTGAGAAGCATGTAAAGTAGGTGTTTTTCTTTTTTTGAAAAAAAATTATTTACTTTCCAGCGCTGTGGTAGGCTACCCATTCGCCTTTTTGCGTACTTAGTTTTTCCAGCGCAATATGCGATGCAGCTGTTGCCGCTAAAAACTCATCAGGACGACGGCCTGCAGGTCAGTTGCATTTACATAAAAAAACCCCCACAATATCTGCAGGGGTTTCTCAAAATATTTTAATCAAAATTTTATATCCGCTTAATACCACAGCCAACGCTGCGTGAGGTTTTTACACTTACTTCCTTGCTGCCAACTAATTCGGTAATGGCTTCTTTTAAATGCTGGCGGCTTACAGAGCCGGCGTCGTTGGGGTTATCGTCAATAGCGCCGTGGTAAACCAATTTGCCAGCCTTATCAAACAAAAAAGTTTCGGGGGTGCGGTTGGCGCCAAAAGCATCGGCCAATTCATGGTTTTTGTCAACCACGTAGTGAAAGCCGTACTCCTGTGCTCTTGCATATTCCTTCATGGCTTCAAAACTATCACCTCCCGATCTTGCACCCTCATTTGAATTGAGCAATACAACGCCAATATTATTTTGTTTGGCGTAGGCACAAATCTGTTTCGTGCGTGCCTGGTTTTTAATTACGTAAGGGCAAGTGTTGCAGGTAAACATTACAAGCAGTCCGTTTTTCTTTACTGCTTCTTTCAAACTAATATCCCTGCCGCTGATGTCCCGCATTTTTACATCGGCCTTCGGCATATCGGCGCCAATAGCGAGTGGTTCTATCATTGCAAATGATACAAGTGTGGTAACGGCTACGGCTGCAAACAATATCTTTTTCATGTTGAGGTTTTTGAACTTCAAATTTCACGTAAATATTTTAAACCACAACACCGCGGGGCATAGATTAACGCCGCTTGTGGTTTTGTAATGAATAAAGAGTAACCAGTAATGAGTACCTTTTCTTAGTTCAGGATGAAGTAGTATGCTGCCCGAATTTTTTGGGAACACATTTGTACAAGAAACGCTCACTCATCACTCATTATTCATTACTCATTTCACGTAGCGATAGGCACCTGGTGTTTTTCCTGCCGCAGGTTAGAGAGTGTAACATTCAGTTCGAACCCTACCAACACGGCCAGGGCGTTTACGTAAATGAGCGACATTAAAATTAAAATGGCCGAGATGGAGCCATACAATTTGTTGTAGTTACTAAAGTTATTTACCCACCACGATACAAGGGCAGTTGCCATCACCATCATACCAGTGGCAAGCACTGAGCCGGGAGTGAGCATTGGCCATTTTTTAGCAACAGCTGGGCCATGGCGATAAATGAACGCAACAATGTAAAATGATAACAACAACACAAGCACCCATCTGAAATAATGAATGAATGTAACCCACACACTGTCTCCAAGCCCGGCCCAATTTAACACGGCTCCCTGTGCTATAATGAGTGTGAGACAAAATGCAATGAGTACAAAACTTGTTAAGGTTAATTGCAGGGCTACCAAACGTTTTTCCCAAAATTTTCGTTTAGCAAACCCCGGATAGTTTTTATCAAACGCCCGGAGTATGCCCATCATAGCATTACTGGAAAAATAAATGGACAGCAGTAAACCAAATGATAGCAAACCGTTGCGTGGATTGTTTATAAAATCGTTGAGAAAATCAATTATTACCGAATTGTTTTTTTGCCCGGGAACTATGTCGCGGATTAAGGCAAGAAGTTCATTGATGAGTTGTGTGGAAATGGGCAGGAAGGGAACAAGCGTAAAAATAAATAGGAGCGTGGGTGGTATGGCCATTACCACGTTGAACGAGATGCCACTTGCCCTTTCCACCATATTTGTTTTACGCAGCTGCCGCATAAAAGGGCTCCATACCTGGAAGACAGACATGCCATCAAACCCCGGCAGGTAAACTTTTTTACTGCTGCTCACCACTGTTTTGCCAGGGGTGCTGTCGAGTATTCGTTTTGTTATTTGCTGGCGAAGGGGCATTAAAACAGAATAGGTGTTATTGAGCAGAATCTCTGCGTTTTTTGTCGGCTGCAAGGTAATCATCTCTTTTGCCCAGGTGCTCCTCGTAGGTGGCACTAAACAAATGTCCGCCAAGGCGGGGCTTTGCCACAAAATAAAGGAAGTTGGTGGTGGCAGGGTTAAGCACTTTGTCGATGGTAATTTTTGAGGGGGTGGAGATGGGCCCCGGTGGCAAACCTTTCACCCTGTAAGTATTGTACGGCGATTGTACATTAAGTATGTCACCCGCAATTCTTTTCAACGCAAAGTTGCGCACGGCAAATTTTAATGTGGGATCGGCCTGTAACGGCATACCTATTTTTAGCCGGTTGAGATATACGCTTGCGATAGTATCCTTCTCTGCATGATTGGTAGTTTCTTCTTCAATAATCGACGCGAGTGTATAAGCCTGAGTTGGTGACAGGTTTAGTGCTGCTGCCTTTTGTTTTCTTTCGTCTGTCCAGAATTTTTTTGAGGCGTCGAAAAGCTTTTCCACGATACGTTGCGGTGTGGTGTTCCAGAAATAAGTGTAGGTGTCGGGCAGTACTATGCTCATAACATTGGTGGTATCTACACCATACCTGTTTAACGAATCGGCATTGGCCAAAAACGAAATCATGGCTGTTGAATCAAATTCGAATTTAGAGCCGGTCACCCGGGCAAAATCTTCCTTGGTGCGCAGCTTTGTTATTACCAGGTTAACAGGTGTTTGCTTGCCGTTGCGCAACAGGCGCAGGAGCGATAAGATACTGGTGCCCTTTTCAATTTCGTATTTGCCGGGTTTTATGTTTTGCCAGTAGCTCATTCTGTCGGCTAAAAAACTAAAGGCGGTTTTATTAGTGATGATTTTGTTTACAACTAAAGAATCAAGTACGGCGTTCTTGTTTGCAGCGTTGGTGCCTATGTACAACGTTTCTTTTTTTGTTGCAAAGCCGGTGCCTGAGGCTAAAAATATCCATGCGCCGGCCGCCGCGGCTATTAGTACCAGTGCAAATAAAACGATGAAGAATTTTTTCATAATCAATGATTTCAAAACTACGGCCATAGTACGTTAGAAAGTTTTATGCCGAAGATTTTTTTGAAAGCATAGAGTAAGAAGCCCTGTTCTTCTACAACAATGAACGGTTGGTGTAAATAAATGCTTCTCCATTAATAAGGATGGTTGTACGGTCGCAAGCACTTGCGGTTGGCTTCAGCCAACGGAATGATTGAATCTATGTTAAGTGGCTTTAGCCACCTTAAAATGAATGTGGCTAAAGCCACTCAATTAAATATTTCCTTTTTCAGTTGGCTGAAGCCAACTGCAATTGATAGTTATTATCACAAGTCTTATTGACGCTTCATTTTATTTGTGAAAATAAAAAGAAGGTTTCTTCCACAATGCTGATTAGAAATACAGAACGCACAAGAGTGCGACGCAATTGTCGCTAAATAGTATCACCGCAGCCGGGTTCATAAAAAGGCCTTGCGATTTTACTTTCTCAAGCAAATAAAAAAACCCTGCCGCATTGGACAGGGTAAGAAATTTATAGAGTGCGTTTATTTAACGCTATCGGGTTTTGTGCCGGGGAAAGTGCCCTGGTTGGGTGCAGGTGCAGGCACAACAGGCTTCGTTAAATTGGGCGCAGGTGTGTTGCCTACGTTCTCAATGCGGTTGCGCACGGCCTCGCCGCCGGAGATAAAAAATGTTGAAACAATGCAGAGTATGGCAATGATGCCAGCGAAGATCCATGTGCCTTTTTCAAGCACATCGGTTGTTTGTTTTACGCCCATAAACTGGTTGCTAAAACCGCCGAGTGTACCAGCCAGGCCGCCACCTTTTGGGTTTTGTACCAACACCACCAAACTCAATATCACAGAGGCCAAAATCACCAGTATAATAAATAACAACGCCATATTACAAATGCTTTAAGTTTTCAATTTTGGCAGCAAAGAAAGCCCTTTTAGCAGGATAAAGCAAACTTAATTTATGATAGACTTCGATAGCTTTTTGCGGGTTTCCCTGCTTGAGCCATACCTCCGCCATTGCCTCTGTAACTACGTTTGCTTCATCAACGGAATGCGCGGCCAGGCGTTCAACTTTATTTTCCGATGCGGCATCAATTGTGGCAGTGGCCTGGGTTGCTGGTAAGCGCTTCATTGTTTTTAACCACTCGGTAAAACTTTTTAGTTGCTTGCCAAATTTGTCTTTCGGCATTTCATTAGCCGGAATTTTTATGCCCTGCGAGGCAAAATAATCTACTGTGTGGTAGGGTTCAAAGGCAAGGGGTTCGGTAGTGTTTGGAGTTTGGAGTTTGGGGTTTGGAGTTTCGTCTGCTGTGTTTGAAGTTTTAAGTTCTAAGTTTTGGGATAGCTGTTGAGCGTTTGTGGTTTGGGAATTAACTGAAGTTGATTCGCTGTTTGAAAAATCTGTGTTTGTTCTGATGTCAAACTGGCTTTGATAGTTGTGTTCTTCACTACCGGTTTCTAACTTTTCATTTTGTAATTCGGTGGCTTGCTCAGCAACATTAGAATCTTCAACATCATCATTGTTTTCTGTTTCGGGGTTTGCTGTTTGCTGCTCGTGATTTTGCCCAGGTTCACTGTACCCACCCACTTCTTCATCCTCTGCTGTCTCTAATTTTTCATTCTGCCATTCGGTGCTTTGCTCAACAACATTAGAATCGTCAACATCATCCTTGTTTTCTTTTTCGAAGTTTGCAGGTTGCTGCTCGTGGTTTTGTTCAGGAGCATTGTAAACATCAATATTCCCTCTAGTTGCGATTTCTAACTTCTCGTTTTGCCATTCGGTGCTTTGCTCAACAACATTGTATTCCTCAACCTCTTCCTTGCTCTCGGTTTTCCTGAAGCTTGCAGTTTGCAGCTCAAAGCTTTCTTCTACTACAAATCTTTCTTCATCAACCAGTAATTGAAACTCGAGTGGGTTGGGGTAATACAAAATTGCTTTTTGCAATTGACTATGGTAAGCTTCTTCGTTTTCGCTTTTTAATTTTTGCAGCAGGAGTATTTGTGCAGGTGCGAAGTAGGGGAATTTATTTGCGAGCATCTGAACTTCTTTCAAATCGCATTCTTCAACCGTTGTTTTTCCGAATAAGTGCTGTGCCAGTGCATGTATCCTTTGCCCCATGCCGGCAATTTACTACCAATTAGAAAATATACGGTTGAAAATTTCATCAGTAAGATTGCGGATCATTTCATCAAGCAAAGTTCTTTCGGCCTGCTGTATGGAAAGAGCAGCGTCAAAGTCGAAACTGCGGCTTACATCAAACTCCTGAGTTGGTTTATTGGTGAGTTGGTCAACCAATACAATATGCACCGAAACATTTAAACGGTTGATGGAAGATTGCTGCCTGCCGTTTGTATTTGTAACGCCGGTAGTGGTTACGGAGTAGTCGCGAATTTGACCGCTGATGTCCCAATGCGCATTGTCGCTTGTGGTACTGGTAAGCCGGGTTTGACTGGAAATTTTTTGTTTTAACTTTTCGGTGAGGGCAGGGCTTAATTGCGGGTTTATATAGGGAGCCCTGTTTTCGATAAAATTTATTTTTACGGTTTTAATACTGTCGGGTATCGTTCCAACATCATTAAAACTATACACACCACACGAGGAGAAAGAAAGATTGATGACGAGTAAAGCAATGCTTATGGCAATAAAAATTCCTGCACCACTGAATGGTTTTAATTTATGACCGCTTAAATTATGCTCTCTCATTTTACTAAATACTAATGAAGAATTACTCACTTACTTCTGACATCTGCCTTCTGCCTTCTGCCCTCTGACTTCTTGCACTCACTGATCAATATCATACTCCTTCAACTTTCTGTACAAAGTTCTTTCGCTGATGCCCAGGTTCATTGCGGCGTCTTTTCTTTTACCACGGTGCCGCTTTAATGCTTTTACAATTAGTTCTCTTTCTTTATCCATGATGTTCAAACTTTCTTCAACCTCAATGTGCTCATGAATGCTGTTGTTGTTGCTAAGTATGCCGGGCTGTACCACCGGAAGGTTTGAAGTTACCAAAACAGGCTGGCCGCCATCAGGTGTTTGCAAATCTTTAACCTCGTTTAAAAAATTAGGATTTTGATGCGCCGCCGAAGGATTTTGCATCACTTCTAAAAAAAGTTTTTTTAATTCTGTTACATCCCTTTTCATATCAAAAAAAAGCTTGTACAAAATTTCTCTTTCATTATTGAATTCGTGGCTCTCCTGTCCATTGGTGGGTACATGCACCGGCAGCCGGTTTGCGTTGTTGTGCTGTGGTAAAAACCGTTCAATGGTTGCACCTGCAATTTGTTTATCGGTTGATAAAACCGAAATCTGTTCGGCAATATTTTTTAGCTCACGGATGTTGCCGGGAAATGGATAGTTCATTAACCGCTGCCGGGCATCATCATCTAATTGAACAGGGCCGGTTTTATAACGCTCCGCAAAATCAACAGCAAATTTTCTAAAGAGCAACGGTATGTCTTCTTTCCTGTCGCGCAACGATGGTACACGAATGGGAACGGTATTGAGCCGGTAGTATAAATCTTCGCGAAAGCGACCCTGTTGTACCAACTGCAACAAATCTTTATTGGTGGCAGCAATCACACGCACATCGGTTTTTTGTGTTTTTGAGGAGCCTACGCGAATGAACTCACCACTTTCAAGCACCCGCAACAAACGGGCTTGCGTACCCAATGGCATCTCGCCAATTTCATCTAAGAAAATGGTGCCGCTGTTTACAGTTTCAAAATATCCTTTCCTACTGTCTGCTGCCCCGGTGAACGAACCTTTTTCATGACCGAACAATTCCGAGTCGATCGTTCCTTCGGGAATAGCCCCGCAGTTAACGGCAATAAACGGGTTGTGTTTGCGTGCCGAGAGCGAATGAATAATCTGCGAAAATGCTTCTTTACCCACACCGCTTTCGCCGGATATGAGCACGGTAAGATCGGTGTTGGAAACCTGCGTTGCTACCTGCAACGCATAGTTCAAAGCCGGGGAGGAGCCTATGATGCCGAAACGATTTTTTATACTTTGTATGTCAGCCATTTTGTTTTTCTATTTTATCAATAACCAACTTTAATTCCTCTATTAGTAGCGGAATGTTTTTTACAACTATCGTGTACAGTTGTAGTGGATCAACAACATCGTATTAATGTGCAATTTTATTCCTTGCCGCATAAATTTTTGCCAGTCCGGTTATTTCCTGATCCAGATTTTCATTAATTGTGTTAGCTCGTTTTAGTGCTTCGCTAATAATTTCAATTCCTCTTTCAACAATCCATTTAATGTTGTTGAAAAAGTAGCTGCCTTCGCTCAAGCCCACGGTATTTATGTGAACCTCTTGCGCTGCCGCTAAGGCATCATTTAAATACTTGAGAAGGCGGGTGGTTTCGTCAGGCAGCATAAAGCTTTACTTTAGATTGCTCAATAGTTTTTTTTAAAAAACGATTTTGGAAAGGAATGTTGGGTATTAAATCAATCTCTCTTTTAAAAAGTGATTGTAATTCTTTTTCAAGACTCATGATGTTATCCGTATAATCGAAGCTACCTGTCGCCCAGTCTTTAAAGTTGTCTATGTCTATTTCATACAACAAATCAATATCACTCTCTTCCTTAAAAGCGTCCCTGGTAATACTGCCAAAGGCATAAAGGCTTTTCACAAAATGTTTTTTGCAAATTTCAAAAAGCCTTTGTTTATTATTTTCAATTAAAGGGTGCATACAATCATTGTTCAATTATTTCACCAATCAAAGTTGCCTGAGTACTTGCGTTCACCCGCACCGCAACAAAGTCGCCCGGTTGGTGCAGGCCCTCAATTTTATCAAACACAATTACTTTACTCTGGCTGTTGCGGCCCATCCACTGTGCCGTACTTTTTTTCGAATCGCCTTCAATCAGCACCGTAAATGTTTTGCCTACATCTTTTTTATTACTCTGCTGCGACAACAAATTTTGCGTGGCTACAATTTCCGCCAGCCTTCTTTTTTTTACGTCCAGGGGTATATCATCCTCATACCGCCGGTGTGCTAATGTGCCCGGCCGTTCGCTATAAAAATACATGTAGCTCATGTCGTATCCGGCATACTGCATTAAGCTAATAGTTTGCTCATGGTCTTCTTCGGTTTCGGTACAAAAGCCTGCAATCAAATCGCTGGTGATGCCACAGTCCGGAATAATTTCTCTGATGCGGTTGAGTTTGCCGATGTACCACTCACGTGAATAATTACGGTTCATTATCTGCAACATACGCGTAGAGCCACTCTGCACCGGTAGATGAATGTGTTTACAGATGTTGTTATACTTTGCCATAGCGTACAGCACATCGTCGGTAATATCCTTGGGATGCGAAGTGGAAAAGCGAATGCGCAACGACGGTGAAATTTGCGCAACCATTTCGAGGAGAAGAGCGAAGGTTACGGCCCCCTCCGGCTCTCCCGGTGGGGGAGCGACCCACGCAGAGCCCTCGCTTTTCGATGAGTCTTTATTTTTATTGTCAGT
Source organism: Chitinophagales bacterium (assembly GCA_031425835.1). Classification (GTDB taxonomy): domain Bacteria; phylum Bacteroidota; class Bacteroidia; order Chitinophagales; family Chitinophagaceae; genus Flavisolibacter. Next base: position 245,943 of record JANPKD010000021.1, on the reverse strand, counting down.
TAGATTTTCAATGTTCTTCAACACATTAATGCCATCTACACCATCAACTTCCACACTATTTAAAATCGAAACAGAATTTTCGACAGGCAGTCCCGAAACTTCGGGATGTGTGTTGAAAAGTCCCCCACCGGGGGATTTAGGGGGCCGGCTGTAGTAATAACTATCAACATTCTGTCCCAGCAGCGTTACTTCTTTATAACCCCGGGTATATAAATCCCAGCATTCCTCCACTATACTCACGGCATCCCTGCTTCTTTCTCTGCCACGGGTAAATGGCACTACGCAAAACGAGCACATATTGTTGCACCCACGCATTATACTAACGAAGGCCGTTATGCCATTGCTGTTTAAGCGAACCGGCGAAATATCGGCGTAGGTTTCTTCGCGGCTTAATAAAACATTCACGGCTTTTTGCCCACCATCGGCTTCGGTAATTAATTGGGGCAGGGTGCGGTAGGCATCAGGGCCTACAACCAGATCAACCAATTTTTCTTCTTCTATAAATTTCGATTTCAACCGCTCCGCCATACAGCCCAGCACACCCACCAGCATGGCGGGTTTTGCTTTTTTTAATTTGCGAAATTCAGTTAACCGCTTACGCACTGCTTGCTCTGCCTTCTCCCGAATGGAGCAGGTGTTTAAAAGAATAAGATCGGCTTCTTCTACCATTCGGGTGGCGCCAAAACCATCATCCTGTAAAATGGAGGCCACTATTTCACTATCGGCAAAGTTCATTGCGCACCCATAGCTTTCTATATAAAACCGGCGACTGTATTTGTTTTCGTCAATGGCAAAAGGAGCAAAAGCCTCTCCCTGCCGGGCTTCATCGTGTACCTTATTTGAAGCAACATCAATCATACTTAAAATTGAGGCGCTAAGATAACTATTAAAATTACCGGCGGTGACAGGCTGTCATATTTTAAGAAGGATTTCAAATTATCTTTGTTGCAATGAGGATGTTTTTACTGATGGTGATGTTGCTTCTAGCCACAATGGCTTTTTCCCAAACCAAGACAAATGGATCAGTTACCGGTAACTTGCTTGATGAAAAAAGTAAGGCATTAGCAGGTGCCACGGCGCAGTTCGTTTTAATGAGCGACACTAGCCAAACCATTTTTGATGTAACAGACAACAATGGCGCCTTTTCGTTTTCCAACCTGGCCTTTGGCTTTTATAAGCTCCGCATTTCCTTTGTGGGATTTACAACCGTTAGTATAGACAGTATTCATTTAAGGACAGAACGATCTGATTTTAATTTGAATGACATTGTGTTGAAACCCGCCGCGGGGAACGCCATGGATGAAGTAATTATTTATTTGGAGAAGCCGCTTATACAGAGCAAGGATGGCAATATCACTTTTAATGCTGGCGAATCGGCGCTGAGTGCGGGCAGCAATGCCGGCGATTTATTAAACAATGTTCCACTGATTACAAAAGACCCCACCGGTAAGATTTTGGTGCGTGGTAAAGAACCAAAAATTTTAATTGACGACAAGCCCGTAGAGTTAAACCAGCAGCAGCTGCAGGACTTGCTGGAAAGTATGAGTGGCAGCACCATTGAAAAAATTGAAGTAATGACCAACCCGCCTGCGCAATATGCGGGTGAGCAGGGTGGTGTAATAAATATTGTAACCAAAAAAGGAACCGTGGGTAAAACCGGCAGGCTTACCATTAGCGGTGGAACCCGGGGCGAACTGAGTGCGAATGGAAGTTTTAATTACCGCAGGCAGGGATTAACCATTAGTGCCAATGCCGGATTAGGCTACAACAATTTTGATGGGGCGGGATACTCAAAAAGAACCAATGCCGACTCCATGCGTTACAACAATAACAATCGCTATCAAAATGAAAACCTGCGGCCAAATTTTAGAACCGACATTAACTACGATATTAATAAACACCATGCACTCAATTTGCTTTTGCAATACAACAGTAACAATTTTGAAAACCATTCCATCACTGAATACCAGAACCGAAACAAACTTGATTCCATTACATACTATAGCGAACGCAGTATAAAAAGCACGGGCTCAGGCTATAACCCAAATGCAACAGTTACTTACACGCTACGTACTAAAAAAGCAGGCGAAGTTTTTCGATTGATTGCCAATGCAAACAACTCATCAAACAGCAACCAGCGTAATTTTTACGAACTGTATTTTGATGATGAGCGTAAGCCTACCGGGGAAGATACCACGCAACAACAACTAACAAAAACTAAAAATGAGGGGTATAATTTCCGGATGAGTTATGATGTGCCGCTGGCCAACAAAAAAACTTTTTTATCCGCCGGTGGGTTTTACAATTTGTCGCGGTCGGAGATTGACGCTGCTGCTTCCTATGTTCGGAGGGCCGATAAGGTGTGGGTGCCGCTGGATGCACTCACCAATCATTTTATCTTTCGGCAGCAAATTGCCAACATGCGGGCATCGGTAAAACAAATATTGAGTGAAGGTTTTTCCTTTACCGGCGGTGCAGCGGCCGAAGCCACAAACATTGCATTTGACTTATTTCAAAATCAGCCCGACACTACAAATAGCTATTGGCGTTTTTTGCCTTTTGCAAACGTTAACCGTAACTGGAAGGATAAATTGAATCTTACCTTTTCGTACCGCCGCACCATACGGCGGCCGGGGATTGGTGAGTTGAATCCAACCGTTGATTTCAGCGACCGGTACACCAATCGCTTTGGTAATCCTGGCCTAAAACCATCGCTGGCGCACAACCTTGATTTGGTACTGGGCAAAACAAAAAAAGCTGCTTATTTCAATCTTGGTTTTGGATATAATATAGTGGAAGATATTTTTAATCAGGTGCGCACATTAGTACCCGGTGGTAAAACCGAAATAACCTGGCAAAACATTAGTGGCCGTAAAGAATGCGAAGTGAGCACCTGGAATGGCTACACATTTAGCAGGCAGTTTAAACTAAGCCTTAGTGCCAGCTACACACACAACGTGTATGGCGAGTTTGAAAAAGTTGTACGCAAATTTCGTGATGGCGGAACACTCACGTCCAACCTCAACCTGAACTACTCAATTAAAGATTTATACAACGCTACGGGTTCATTTACTTTCAACCGTTTTGCCAATCCGCAGGGTACCGTACGCAGCTCACTCAGTATGAATATTGCTTTGCAGGCGCGGATGATGAAGAAAAAAATTATTGCCACCCTCAACCTCATTGATCCGTTTCTGCAACAACAAAACCGAACCCTTACTTACGGTGTAAACTTTGTGCAGGAAAATTTTAATCAAACGCAAACCAGGAATTTTAGGTTGAGTGTAGCTTATGTTTTTAGCGGGAGTGGGGGGAGGAAGTGATTTGGGTGGAGTAGTGTTTGAATAGACATAATTAGACGCAGAAATTTTATTAGGCACCATCAACACGGTCAATATTTTTACCCCTGTCGGCAACCCTTAAGCAGCCCGCGGCCAGTTGGTATGAGGCAGTGGCTCCGTGTGCTGGCTAGAGCAGAAACAAGTAATAAATTTTCTTCGCCGATTTCCTCGCGATATCAGGTCATTTAAATTTCCACTGCGGTAATATCTCTGTATTATAGAGCTCTCCCTCTTCTCCTTTGCCGGTACCGTATAACTCTGGAGGTTTGTGTACATCCAGATTTTGTAGTCGAGTGTATAGTCAAAGGTAGAAGGGATATAATGGTGATAAAAAAATTATGCCTAGTGTGGTATGTCTTTGATACCCGCTGTAAACTGCCGTTGGTGTGCCATGCACTACCGCAGTACCTCATACCAACGGCGTCCGTACCAGTATTTGTACGAAAAAGATGAGTGGAGGTTTCTTACGCATTTATATGATTGCGGGTTGTGAAAAATAAAATGTCGTCCCGCAAATGCCGTTAGCAATCAAAGCACAAGACGAACGCCATAACCAGCGGTCTCCGAAGTGTGAGTAGGGTTTCTTACGCACTCGGAAGAGTAAGCGTCTCTGAATAAAGTGTTCTCCAGCCAATTCAGCACTTGCGATTTCGGCGTGATGACCTTTTTGCAATTGAACGATGTATCGTTGAAATCAAAAAATCAACCGTCATGAAAAGAGTCTATTATTTTTTCTTATTGCTTATAATCTGTGGAAGTTACCTCTCCTGTAAAAAAGAAACGAGTCCCGGTAATAATCCGGGTAATCCGCCAACTCCGGGAACTCCCTCAATCTTTGGTACGAAAGAAATTGAAATTATCGTTCCGTCCGGGTCTTCCTTTAAGCCCGCCGGAAGTAAAGTTTTTTCGTTTGGAACAGAGCAAACAGCGGATGCTTCCGGCAAAGCAAAAGTAACTTTTGAAAACGGTAGCTCAACCCTTGCATATGTTTTTGATACCAATCAAAAGCTTATCCTGGCAGGTTTTATTACCGATAGTACAAACGTAATTTCACCCGCCACTACAGCAAAAGTATTGCTATACCTGGGCTACAACATACCGTTACAACCGGATACGCTGTCAGCTTATTTTTTAAATAATATCGATAAACTGCAGGGGGCAAAAGATTGGCAAAAAGATTTTGAAACACTCTTCCTTTCCGATCCTTTAACCTTGTCTAATAAAGGTTTTGTGGCTCCTTTAAAAGCAAGAATGGCTAAAATGATTGACCAAACTCCTCCTGTGGATATAAGAGCCAAAGCTGCAGATATACATGTGGATGCCAATGATGTACGAAGCGGCATTCAGGTTTCTGATGATGGACTAAGTAAATTTAAAATCATAAACAATTACAGGAGGCGTACTCATGCCTTTTTATATAAAATGTCATTTAAGGACATGAATGGCGCCTCTACTAATGTTAAGCTTACTATAGATGCCGGCACCAAAGCAGATATGGATATGGCTGTAAGTCCTGTTTCGGCTGTTTCTGGTTTTCTTTCTGAAATAGGAAAAAATATTGAAGGTAAAGGTTTAGAGTCCTTTAGTGTCACGTCGGGGCCCTTTGCGCTTGAACTGCGGGATAATGAATCTGAAGCGTTATACAAAGTACGGGTTGTTGGCCCGGGAGGACCAAGTAGGCTGCAGCTCACCGCGGATGAAGTTAAAAAAGAAGCCTTATTAGAAATGGAAACCTTTTTGGCCGACCTGGTAATTCCCATAATTGGTTTAGCAACATCTAGACCCAAAAAAGACGCTTTTGGCGGGATTAGTGTAAGTACAGATGCATATGCCAACGCAGATGCTATGTTGACTTTTGTAAAAGCGATGCCTGATGTTTACGACGAAATAAAACAGGGCAACTATCAAACCGCATTGATAAAACTAATGGAGAACGTTTTGAAAGATGTAGGCGGCTCCCTCTTAAATGAGCTGTATGGAATAGCATTAGGAGAAAGACTCAATGGGAACGTAAAAACTTTTTTCACAAATAATTTCAAACAACTGTTGGCTGTTCTTCAGGTGACAGATTTTGCCCTGGGTGCAAGCGATTTAGTGCGAATTGCTACCCATCTTAAATCGTCATATTGGTTAGAGGAATGGGATATAAAAGCCAACGCAGGATTAGTTACATTAACCCCCGATCGCTTAGTAGTTGTTCCTTTTCAACAGCAAAAAATTACAGCTGCAATTAAAAATCTTACTCAAACGGCATCATACGAATGGAGCACCTCAGGTAAATATGGAAAACTAACAGACACAAAAGGGCATACGGATCTGGCGTCGTTTACTTCATCAGATAAAGATGTATTTTATGTAAGCAGGGCAAGCGCAGCCAGTTTAAGTGCTGGCGATAACTTTGAATATATCTATGTAACGGCCTTTGCCGGAGGCGTGAAAGTAGGTACCGATACTGCCGTTATTAATGTAAAGAAAGACAGATACGCAATGAAACCCGATGGTATTACAGTGTCTGGTAAGGCCGGGTCGCAGCACGAGGTGAGGATGTACCTGGAGAAACCGGATGGCAGCAATAATATCAAACCCAATAACGATGTAAGCTATAAAGTTATATGGACAACAGCGGGAGCTTTTGGTAAACTAAATGCCAAGGATATAACCGGCGTAAAAACCTTAACGCTGTACGACGATAATTCGGCTTATTACGAGTGTTTAGATAAGGATACAAAAACAGGCACCGAAACTATTACCGCCAGAATTTATAGTAAGGCAAAATCGGCTCCTGAAAGTGAGTATAAACTTTTTGATGAGGTAAAGGGAACAGTAAAAATTGATAATGACCCTAAAAAAAGAATTCTTCACCTTCCTGTAGTAGAGCTGCATGATGACACAACATCTTTCGTTGGTAATCAACAAGGATATAACTGTGCTAAAGTATGGGCAGCATCATTTGCGGAGGATAAGGATGCTCAATCATATACCATTATGTTTTATGCGGGTAAAAACATTGGCAATCAAATTTATAGCTGGTTACCAGGAGCTCCTACGCCGGCTCCGCCTGTAGGTTGGTCACGTAGTAAAGGGTATCAGGGTGGCATTTTTACAATAACCTGGATAGGTACTCTTAACACTGCTGGCGGTTGGTCGCCCGCGCATGCCAATGGTGCTCCTGCATCGGGTAAGGCGCAGGTAACTATATTTTTAAAGTAGTTTTCTTACAGGCATTTGCGTATAGAACAAAGAGCGTAGTTACTATGATGTTGGTGTAGCAATGGCTGTAATTATTTCGAATGATGTGCCGTGTTGCTTTTGATTTTAAAGTATCTTGAAGCACAATGCTTTCAGATAGTTTTAAAAATTATACGGACCCAGGCGACAAGGTAAAAGCTATAAAGGAAAATGATGAAGGAGTGCTGAAACTATTTTACCAGGATAACTATCCGAAAGTTGAAACGTATGTGTTGAATAACAGTGGAACAACGGATGAAGCCAGGGATATTTACCAGGAAGCTTTTATAGCTGTGTGGCGGAATATTAAACTCGACAGATTTTCGGCACAGAACAGCACTTCATTGGAAGGTTACCTTTACCAGGTAGCTAAAAATAAATGGCTTGATCATCTGCGCACTACAAAAAGAAATAAGCTGCTTGCGCCCCTGCAAATAACCGAGGCGCCAAACCAAATAGAGGAAACCTTGTCGTTATCTGAAAGGGAACAACAACAGTTAAACAGCATACAAACAAATTTAAAACTGCTCGGTAAAAACTGCAGGGAAATCCTCAATCGTTTTTACTACCAAAAGCAATCTATAGACAAAATTTCCAAAGCCATGAATTGGACAAATGCAACCGCTAAAAATAATAAATACCGTTGCCTGCAAAGTCTCAGGGAATTATTAAAATTAAATACCCCAGGTGAATAACCAGGAAGCCATATCACCGGAGCAATTAGAAGCAATTGAACGCTTTCTTCACAATAAAATGGAGCCGCAGGAAAGGGAAGCCTTTGTTGCGCTTATTTCTTCCGATGCACTTCTTAAAAAGAATGTGCATGAAATGCGGCTTATTTTTTTGGGTATTGAAGAAGCCTCAATGAAAGAAAAGCTAGTTACGTTTCATAACAACTCCGCCCGAAAATTAAAATCGTTCAAGCAAGGTGCAGTGAAACCTTTAACAACGCAAAGCTGGTTGGCAGCAGCATCTGCTCTGCTAATTATCAGTATTACTGCATGGTTGATTTTCGTCAGGCCTGATAAAAATGAACGATTATTCGCAGAATATTTCCATTCCGATCCCGGCCTGATAAGTGCCATGAGCACTTCGGCAAATTATTCATTTGACCGGGCCATGGTAGATTACAAGACGGGTAATTTTGATGTTGCAATAAAAACATGGGATAGCCTCCAGCGCATTAAACCCCGGAACGACACACTCAATTATTTTTTAGGCGTAGCATCGTTAGCAAACCGGGAGCCAGATAACGCCATCAACTATTTACAGAAAGTTTCTGCTACACGTGGGGGGATTTTTGTAGAAGACGCAACCTGGTACTTAGGGTTGGCTTATTTAAAAAAAGGAAAAAGAAGAGAAGCCATAATCTATATCGAACGATCTGCCCACGAAGACAAAGCTAGTCTTCTGGCAAAATTGAAATAAAATAATTACACTCACCGTATGGAACTGATGGATCTTCCAATAGTAAAATTTACAGTCACATTTTTTTTTAGTTTCTATACCTTTTCTGCACGGGGTCAAAGTGCCGGAGTACCAGCACTAGAAAAAGCCATAAGTGAAAAAAATTACAACGGCGCAGATGCAGTTTTGCAACCACTCCTCACCGTTTATTTCGCAGAGCGAAAACCAGATTCGCTGGCTAACTACGTTATATATGTTGGCAAAATAGCCCAGGGGAAAACGGATGTGGAGCAGGCAGTTAAAAAGCTGCAGCAATTTATTAATAAAATAAAGACACTTTCTCCTTCGCCTGCTGCCTTGCGCAAAACTTATATCAATGCGGGAGAATATTATGGGTTTGCCGGGAGGAACAGTCATGCCTATGCAGCAAACGTGCAGGCAATGCAATATACTTTAGTAATACCCGCTAAAACAAAAACACAGTTAGGGCAAGTGGAAAATAATTTAAGCACTTATGCACAACGTGTTGGCAAACTAGATTTGGCACAATGGCATGCAATAAGAGCCGTACAAAATTTTGAGGCCGATTCGCACCCCGATTATGAAGGTTTATATATTGCCTACAACGGAATGGGCAGTGCAATGTGGTATGTGTCGAAAATTGACAGCGGTATTTATTATTACGCCAAAGCCTATGCTGCGCTCAAAAAAGCACCACCAACACTTGTAAACCAGTACCTAAGGCCCGCACTGCTGCAGAATAACTTATCGGGGCTATACGGGGTGCAGGGTAAAACAACTGAAGCCATCAGGGCGTTAAAATCAGGTATCAGCGATTATAAAAAATTTCTATCTTCCAAAGAGCCTCATCCCAAAAAAGCCACAGCTGTAAGATTTCAGTTAGAAGCGATAGATAATCTTGCCGGTATTTATAAAGAACTGGGCGACTTTCAGCAAGCCCGGGAACTGCTGGAATATTCCTACAGGGAAAAACAAAAACAAGGAGACCCAAATAATCCGGCAATTTTTATTTCGCAGATATTACTTGGACAACTCTTTTTTTCCACGAAAGACTTTAAGCAGTCGCTTGAATTACTAAACTCCGGGCTTGCTATGATAAGCAAAGCCGATGGGGATTATCTTTTTTGGCAGGCCGATGCCGCAAGTACTTTGGCCATGTTGTACAATGAAAAAGATAATAAGCCGCAGGCTGCTTTTTATTATGAAAAAGCAGATAGCCTGTACGAGGAATGGCTGCAGGGTGAATACGATAATGTGTACCTGGACTTTCTTTCTAACGCTGCTTTATTTTATGCGGGTGAGGGGCAAACAAAAATAGCTTTGGCAAAGGCCAATAAAGGATACAACTATGTAGTAAAAACAAAAGGAGCAAAAACATTACTCGCTTTTTATCAGTTGCTGAATATCTCCGAAGTTAATTTTTTATCAGGCAGGTTTGTTGCGGCGCTTTCTTACAGCAAAATGGCATTGCACGTTGTAAATAATAATATTCGTTCCAGTTCCACCCTGCTCGATTCCATAAAAATGGAATTGCAAAAACCAAAAGCGATTTTATTAAAGACGAAAGCTGAATATCAGTTGCTTACCAAAAAAACTGCTCCCGCTCTCACCGCCTTGATACACGAATTAGAAGAAGCTTTAGCTATACTGGAGCGAAGAAAAACCTTATACAGCGACGCGGAAAACATTAATTTATTGATAGCGGAACAAAGCGAACTACTCAACTTCATAAAAAAAATCACCTCGGAGCTTTATCAACTTACCAACGATCCACGGTATATGGATAAGATGCTTAGCCTGCACGAGTCTGGTATTTATCACCGCATTCGCTCGCGGCTCGATAAAAACGATTCGCTGAATTTTTCAAATGTGCCTGCCGCAGTGCAACTTAAAGAACGACAATTGAAGGCTGCCATTACCACCTCGCTGCAGGAGGATGGAACCTCCTCCGATAAAATGCAGCGATATTTCAAGGCAATTGAAAATCGCGACGCGTACCTGCAGCAATTGAAATCATCGTATCCGCGGTATTACAAAATGCGCTATGCTTCTTTTTTTAAATCGGTGGGAGAAATACAAAGGCTGATACCCCAGGGCTCCACCCTCATACGTTATTTTTTTATTGGGAAAGATTTGTTTGCTCTGGTGGCCGACAGCAAAGGGAAACAAGTAGTAACGCTTGGTGCTGTTGATTTAGAAGCACAGATAACTAACCTATCATCATTTGAGTTGGGCGAACAAAAATCGCTGGCCAATTTGCATTCTTTGTATGAAAAGTTATGGCTACCCCTAACCGGCAACATTCACAATAAAAAAGTAATCATTATTCCCGACGGTATTTTATACAATCTGAATTTTGAAATTCTAACAAGCGAAAAAATTATTTCTTACAAAGACATTGCAACAAAAAGCCTGCTGACTAAGCATATTATCTCGTATCAATACAGCCTGTTCTTATTGGATAAAGAAAGCAACATCCGCAGTAGCGATAAAAACTTTGTTGCCTTTGCACCGGGCTTTTCAGATAAAATAAAAGAAAGTTATAAGCACAGTGTCAAAGATTCAGGCGACTTGGATAACAGTTATCTATCGCTGCTGCCGCAGCCTTTTACACTTTCCCTAGCTGGTAAAATGAAAGATTTATTTAGCGGCAGTGCTTTTTTAAACGATGAATCAACAGAAAGTTCTTTTAAAGCAAATGCGGGTCATCACAAAATAATTCATATTGGTACGCATGCAGAAGCAAACAATCTTAATCCTGAGTTTTCTCGGCTCATATTCGCTAAAGACGCAACGCAAAAGGAGGAGAAGAACTCTTTGTACCTTTTTGACATTTACCAGTATGACCTCACCTCCAGCCTTACCATTCTTACCGCTTGTGAATCTGGCAGACCGGGGTATCAGGATGGCGAAGGAATGATCTCTCTTGCTCATGCATTTAACTATGCCGGAAGTGAAAGTATTATTACTGCCTTGTGGAAAATTGATGAAGAATCAAGCGCTTTAATAATGGATAATTTTTACAAAAATCTTTTGGATGGCATGCCAAAAGATGAAGCACTACAGCAAGCAAAATTAACTTACCTCGCCAACTCCCGCGGCAGATCCATGGCTCCACAATATTGGGCCGGCCTTGTATTAGTAGGAGACACAGCCGAAATTGAGATTGAGACAACACCAAAACAGAAGTGGGTATATGTATTAGCTCTTGCTTTGTTGGTGCTTATACCAGCCTATTTCTTTACTCGAAAACGTCGCAACTTCTTAATACCTAAAAACTAAGTCTGCTTTGTCCCGAATTTGTATTTCCATTGAACACTTTTTTGTTTTTCAATGAATGATAATAGAAGATAGAAGGGGGAGTACTGCGGTGGGTTATCAACGACACACCGCTGCGGTAGAGTTGTTACAACCATTAATGAGAAAAGGATGCTGATACGCATCGGCATAACGTACTAAAGAATGATGTGTTTTTTCCGCCGGCAGAGGTTAGGCAAAATTGAAAGAAGACTGCGACGTTATGATTGATCAGATCCGTGCTATTGACAATAAGCGACTAACAAAAAAAATTGGCGAACTGCAACAGGAGTATATCGAAACTATTAAAACCAACCTTGCAATTATGTTTGACATTTAAAAAAGCAATTCGGCAGGGTCGGTGTCGCTTCCTTTCAAAAAAAAATTGCACGGAAACCACAAGTGGTTTCATTGTACTTTAAGAAGGTTCCAAATGCAATTACAGTGTGTTAACGAAGTTCGCAAATTCCCCTCTCACACTCAGAAGTTCCAATTGCCTGTTTTTTTTCAATACCTATCCCCAACTAAATCATAAGGACAGTACAGGAGAGATGCTTAGCAATGATGGTGGTACTTTGAGAAACCACAATGCTTCTCTATAACCCAACATTATGCGCCACCATCTTTTCCTGGTTCTCTCCATAACTTTTTTTTGCTACCAAACCTCTACCGCACAAATAGGCAAACGGTTTCCATCTGAACGAAAAGAAATAAAAGATCCTGTTACGGGAACCATGCTTACGTTTTTAACCAGCACACCGGCAGGGGATTCTAAAATATATCAAACACATACGCAATGGACGGCCGATGGCGAGTGGCTCATTTTTCGGAGCAACCGTGTACGAAACGAAGCACTCGCCGTCAATGAAAAAACCGGCGACATCGTACAAGTATCCGAAGGTGGTTATACAGGCATGTTGAACATTGCCCGCAAATCAATGAAGTTGTATTTCATGCGCAACGAACAAACGGATACGGTTCGTTCCACTCCCGGCGATACGGCACGCCGCCGGGTACAGAGGCCCGTACAAATCATTGAAGTAGATCTTGAAAAACTTTTGGCCGACAGCAAAGGGGGCACATTAAAAAAAGCTGCTGCCTACCAGCGTATTTGCGGCACCACACCAAAAGAGCTTGGTGCCGGTGGCGATATGGCTTTGGATGGCGATGAAGAATGGGTTTACTTCCGCATAAGTGTGCAGGAAGCAGCAAAACATTTATCACCGGGAACCAAACTTGAAAAAAACTTTGGCCCACGTAATATGGGGCAAGGGCCATCGGGCATTGCGGCAATGAATATTAAAACCGGTGAAACAAAACATGTCATCTCCGTACCCTTCCAGGTTGGCCATATTCAAACCAATCCCTGGATGCCCGGCGAAATTATTTTTTGCTGGGAAACCGGCGGTAAATCGCCGCAGCGTACATGGACGGTAAATGCAAACGGCACCGGCCTTCGCCCATTGTATCCCGAAGCCGATTACGAATGGGTAACACACGAAGCCGTTATTACCAAAGACGAAGTGGCCATCGCCATCATGGGCCATCGTAAAATTGGCGGGGTTGATACAACCGGAACCAATGTTGGTGGCGCCAATCCGGGGCAGGACGCTGCCTGGGGTCCATCGGGTACAAGAGAAAAACCAACTGGCCTCGCCGTCGTTAATTTACGCACACGGCAAATGCATATTGCCGGGCAAACCGCAAGTGGCAGCGGCCTTTGGCATGTGCATGGTTCACCCGATGGCCGTTGGGCGGTAGGCGACGATTTCAAACGCAATCTTTATTTAATAGACCGCCACACCAGTGAAATGATGTTGCTCACCACCGGCCATAAAGAAACCGCTGCCGATCATCCGCATCCCACCTTTAGTGCCGACGGAAAGAAGATACAAATTCAATCGGCTATGCTATCTGCAGATGGCCGCTCCATGAACATTTGTATTGTGCCCGTGCCCGAAGAATGGCTAAAAAGAAAATATAAATAGCATGATGTACTTAGCTGCATTGCCACTATTAAGCATAGTTGCGTCGCACACTTGTACGCTTTGTTCATTATTCGGCAGTCTGCCAGGCACTTTCCTGTTGTAAGTATTATGAGCCCAGGTCAAATATGAATGCTCCCATGTGCATGCTATTTAATTTTCTTGCGGAAAAATTGTATCGCCAATCGGGTTCCTACTGCTCTATTGGTTGCTGATTATCTAAAGTCTGATCATGATGCTTCAGGATGGCTAACGTAAAAAATCTTTTACTTTCCTTTTCTTTTTGCAGCTTATGAAAAAAACGATTTTACGTCTGTTTTTCTATAAGTTTCTTGCTCGTCAATTGGTCGGGAAATTTGAGAAACGGGTGGACAAAAAATGCCCAATGAACGCATTGATAAAGACACGAAACACAAAGTAGTTCAGCTTATTCATCCGGAGAGTTATAAAGCGATGTGCTTTAGAGAACTTCGCTTCGCCGGAGGGGTAAAATCCAGGAAATGATTCTGCCGCAAGACGCGGGGTGGGTTATTGCCGCGACGCTCTGGTCAATAGAATCACAATGCGTACAAAAGCCCCGCCAATTGCGGGGACAGATACTTAATAGATATCCAGGCTTCTGGTTCGTAAAAAACATTCCATGCTCAAACAAATTTTTGTTATTGGTTTATCACTTTGTTTTCTTCAATCATCTGCGCAATTAAAATGGCCGGCTGTTACAGCAGCAACTAAACCGTGGACACGTTGGTGGTGGGAAGGCAGTGCCGTAAATGCAAAAGACCTTACCTGGAATTTGGAGCAGTACAAAGCAGCCGGTTTGGGCGGTGTGGAGATTACGCCGATTTATGGTGTAGAAGGTTATGAAAAAGAGTTCATTGATTTTCTTTCGCCAAAGTGGTTAAGTGTTTTGAAACATACATTGAATGAGTCGAAACGATTAGGGTTAGGTGTGGACTTAGCCAATGCAACGGGATGGCCTTTCGGTGGCCCGTGGGTAAAGGAAAACGACGCAAGCAAAACTGTTTATCATAAAACCTATGAATTGAGCGGCGGTGAAAGTTTGAAAGAAGCAGTGTTGTACAAGCGTGAGGCGTTTGTGAGAACAGCCAATAATAAGCCGGCTGGTTTTGATGCGGTAGAAAGACCTGTATGGGACAATAAAAATTTGCAGGCCTTAGCGCTTGACCAGGTTGTGTACGCCGAAGATTTGCCTGTGCAAACGCTCATGGCATACAATAGCACAACATCGCTGGACCTTACTAAGTATGTTGATAAGAATGGAATACTGAATTGGAGTGCTCCGCCTACTGGCGGCAAGTGGACTTTGTATGGAGTGTTTAGCGGTTTGCATGGCAAGATGGTTGAGCGGGCTGCACCCGGCGGCGAAGGTTATGCTATTGACCATTTTTCGCTGCAGGCAGCCACCAATTATTTCAAAAAATTTGATGAGGCTTTTAAAGCAGTTGACCTCTCGTACCTGCGTGCTTTCTTTAACGATTCGTATGAAGTGGATGACGCAAGGGGACAAAGCAATTGGACGCCATCGCTGTTCAATGAATTTAAAAAACGAAGAGGTTATGATTTGCGGGAACATTTACCCGCTTTGTTCGGCAAGGATGATCAAGAAAAAAATAGTCGTGTGCTCTACGATTATCGGGCAACGATTGATGAATTGATACTGCACAACTTCACTGAAGTATGGCAACGTTGGGGTGCGTCAAAGGGTGCAATGGTGCGTAATCAATCGCATGGTTCACCTGCCAATACATTAGACTTATACGACGCAGTTGATATCCCCGAAACGGAGGGAACAGATATTTTGCGTTTTAAGTTTGCTTCATCGGCTGCTAATGTTAGTGGCAAACAGTTGGCGGCTGCGGAATCGTGTACCTGGCTGAACGAGCACTTTCTTTCATCATGGGGCGATGTGAAGAAAGCCATTGATTTATATTTTCTCGGCGGCGTTAATCATATTGTATATCACGGTACTGAGTATTCGCCAAAAGATGCGTCGTGGCCGGGTTGGTTATTTTACGCCGCTGTACATTTTCAACCCACCAATCCGCAATGGAAAGATTTTAGAACATTGAACGATTACATAACAAGAGTGCAAAGTTTTTTACAACAGGGCAAGCCCGATAATGAAGTGTTGGTGTACTATCCCATTGTAGATAAATATTCGGAAACTGGTGGGCCATTGTTACAACATTTTGATGGCATGGAAAGAAACTTTGTAAACTCCGATTTTGAACACGTATCTAAATGGATGTTGGAGAAAGGGTATGGCTTTGATTTTTTCAGCGACCGGCAATTGCAGAAATTTAGTTTGAAAGGAAGTGCTGTTCAAACCGGTGGCAATTCCTACAAAACAATTTTGTTGCCCGCCAACAAATTGATTACCGAAGAAAGTTTTCAAAAGTTATTGAGCCTTGCAAAAGCAGGTGCTACAATTTTAGCGTACAAGGCAATGCCCTCCGGTGTTCCGGGTTGGAGGGAGTTGAATAAAAGAACTGATGTTTTTCAAAAAATGTTGTCACAGCTTTTTTTCAATAATGAAAGTGGGTTAAAAAAAGCTGTTGTAGGTAAAGGGGCTTTTATTGTCGGTGATGACCTGGTTGCATTATTAGCCGCTGCAGACCTGCAGAAGGAAAACATGAATGCTAATGGGTTGTCGTTTACTCGGCGTAAGAACAAAGACGGCCATTTGTATTTTATAAATAATCGCAGCGACCAGCCAGTAAGTGAGTGGGTTTTAATTAATGCAAAACCAAAATCAGTTGCCATCTATGAACCAATGTTTGGTAAAACAGGAATGGCACAACTGAGAAATGTGGAAAGAGGAATTGAAGTGTATGTGCAACTACAGCCTTTCGAATCTTTACTTCTGCAAACCTACCCGGTAAATAAACCGGTGCTAAAATTTTTATTTCCGAAACCTGGCGGACCCGTACAAAAATTGGAACAACCGTGGGAGGTCGAATTTGTTTCGGGCGGGCCTGTGTTGCCCGAAAAGTTTAGCCTATCCAAGCTCCAGTCGTGGACGGAGGTGAACGATGCAGCAAAAAGTTTTTCAGGTACAGCCAAATACACAACAACATTTACAAAACCAACAGGCACCGCCGCCGCATGGCGATTAAATCTTGGGGAGGTACACGAAACCGCCGAAGTGTTTTTAAACGGCAAAAAATTAGCAACACTCATCGGCCCAACGTTTCACACAATCATTCCGCAAGCTTTGTTAAAGCCAACCAACAAGTTGGAAATTATTGTGGCCAATCTTATGGCCAACCGCATCATTTACATGGATAAAAACAACCTGCCCTGGAAAATATTTTACAACACCAACATGCCGGCACGAAAGCCAGAGAATTCAAAGAAGGGAATTTTTACCGCGGCTGGTTGGGAGCCGTTGCCATCGGGATTGCTTGGCCCGGTAACATTAACAGGAATTGTTTATGACTAAAAACATTGTTTCCCTTTTAATAATTTTTGTTTGCTGCACCGCAAATGCGCAGAAGCATAGTCAAGCACCTAAACCTTTGTATGCCGACCCAATTTATGATGGTGCCGCCGACCCGGTAATCATTTGGAATAAAAAAGAAAAACGCTGGTGGATGTTTTATACCAATCGCCGTGCAAATATTGAAGACACTACCGGGGTGAAGTGGGTGCATGGTACAAGAATTGGCATAGCAGAATCAAAAGATGGAAAAGCTTGGAAGTACAAAGACACCGCGAACATTCAATACTTTCCCGAACATCTATATGATAACAATTTTAATGCTGCAAACCATTCTCCCCTCGACAAGTCTGCTGGAGAGGGGCCGGGGGTGAGGACCTTTTGGGCGCCCGATGTCATTGAACAAAATGGCATTTACCACATGTACCTTACTTACGTACCCGGCATATTTGGCAATTGGAACCATCCGAGGAATATTGTGCATCTTACCAGTAAAGATTTGTTGAACTGGAGATATGAATCGCAACTGCAACTGGTAAATAACAAAGTAATTGATGCTTGTGTTTTTCAACTGCCCGATGGTACCTGGCGTATGTGGTATAACAATGAATTGGATGGAAAATCCATTTGGTACGCAGATAGCAAAGATTTGTACAATTGGACAGATAAAGGAAAAGCCATTGCCGCAAGAGGCGAGGGGCCAAAAGTGTTTCAGTGGCAAAATAAATATTGGATGATTGTTGATGTGTGGAAAGGACTGGAAATTTATCAGTCGGCCGATTTAGTAAATTGGAAAAAACAAGCCACAAGAATTTTAGAACAGGGTGGCAACGGCAAAGATGATGGCGCAATTGGCGGCCATTCCGATGTATTGCTAAATAATAACAAGGCCTATGTTTTTTATTTCACCCATCCGGGCCGAACAAAAAATAATCCTGCCCCTCCCAATTCGTTCGAGGCAAAACGCAGCGTTATTCAGTTGGCGGAGTTGAGGCTTAAAGACGGAGAAATTGTTTGTGATCGAAACAAGCCAACAATTATCAAACTAAAATCTCCCAAGTAACTTTTTATGAACGCCTATAAAAATTGTTGGGTTTTATGCTTCATCTTTTACGGTTTATCATCAGGTGCGCAGCAAATCGTTCCGGTTGATTACGGCTGGTCTCGCAACAGCATCAACACAGCTGTGTTTCGAAAAAATTCTATCACAAGTTTTGGCAACACGCAGTTCATTGCATTTTATAACGCCGACGGGGTAGTTGTTCTTGGCAAGAGAAGTATCAAAAGCAAAACATGGCAGTTGAAGAAAACACCCTACAAAGGAAATGTGGCAGATGCGCATAATAGTATCAGTATATCCGTAGATGGCGAGGGTTTTCTACACGTAGCCTGGGACCATCACGGAAATAAATTGCGGTATTGCAAAAGTGTAGCGCCGTTGTCGTTGGAGCTTACAAAAGAATTGCTGATGACCGGCAGTTTTGAAAATAAGGTTACTTATCCTGAGTTTTATAATTTGTCCAACGGCAATCTTTTGTTTCTCTATCGCGATGGAAGTTCAGGTTCCGGCAATCTTGTTATGAACTTATACAGCACCAAAACAAAAGGCTGGATACAGCTTCATAATAATTTACTCGACGGCGAGCAACAACGTAATGCTTACTGGCAGGCTACTATTGATGCCAAAGGAACTATTCATCTTTCATGGGTTTGGCGGGAGAGTGCTGATGTTGCCAGCAACCACGACTTGTGTTATGCCCGGTCCAATGATGGTGGAATAACCTGGGAGAAATCATCCGGTGAAATTTACCGGTTACCTGTAACCGCTGCAACAACCGAATATGCCTGGAAAATTCCGCAAGGCAGTGAGTTAATAAACCAGACTGCTATGGCTGCGGATGCTGATGGAAATCCCTTCATTGCTACGTATTGGCGCGACAGTAGCGATTCGGTTCCGCAATATCGTGTGGTTTATAAAAACAAAACCGGTTGGCAGCGGTTGAGTACAAATTTTCGTACAACACCATTTAGTTTAAGTGGGCAGGGCAGCAAACGCATTCCAATTTCGCGGCCACAAATTTTGCTGTGGCGAGAAAAGAACAACAGCGTTGTCGCCATTTTATTTCGTGATGCTGAACGACAAAACCGGGCATCCATCGCCACCAACATTGGTCTGGTAAACGACAACTGGAAGACTATTGATTTGAACAACGATAATATTGGTTCGTGGGAACCAACCTTTGATCATTCACTTTGGAAAAAGAAAAAAAAGCTGCACTTATTTGTACAGCACACAGAACAAACCGATGGCGAAGGGCTGAATAATTTTCCGCCGCAAATGATTTATGTTTTACAATACACACCTAAATAAATACCATGAACACGAAACCTGTAACGATGATTGCTTTATCAGCTCTGGTTTTGATTTTGAACGCCTGTAGTGGAAGTAAGGCCTTACGGGTAAATGATACATCGCTCCACCAATCAATTGACAGGCAATTTGAATCAGCATCGGTACAATACAAACTGTTGATGAAAGCAGTGCCATCCGAAAAATTTCCAAAGAACTACGACCCCAAGAAAGCGACATATGAATGGAGCAACTCATCGTGGTGGTGCAGTGGTTTTTATCCGGGCAGTTTATTGTATTTGTACGAACAAACGAACGATGAGCAACTGTATACTGAGGCCATACGCATACTGAAGGTTCTGGAAAAAGAAAAACATAATACAGGCACGCACGACTTAGGCTTTATGATGTTCTGCAGTTTTGGTAACGCGGAACGTATTGCATCGAAACCTGGGTACAGGGAAATTTTATTGCAAAGTGCAAAATCGTTGAGCACACGTTTTAATTCCACCGTTGGTTCAATCCGGTCATGGAATTCGAAAGGTGATGAGTTCCTCGTAATCATTGATAACATGATGAACCTTGAACTGTTATTCTGGGCCACACGCATCAGCGGCGACTCATCTTTTTATAAAATCGCGGTTACCCATGCCGACAACACAATCAAAAATCATTTTCGTGCAGATAACAGTTCGTATCATGTGCTCAACTACGATTCTTTAACCGGTGTTGTACAACAAAAAAGAACGCACCAGGGATTTAGTGATGCGTCGGCATGGGCAAGAGGGCAAGCCTGGGGTTTGTATGGCTTTACTACAATGTATAGAGAAACGAAAAACAAAAAATATTTAGACCAGGCAGTTAAGATTGCCGATTTTATTTTGAAGCATCCGAATATGCCCGCTGATAAAATTCCTTACTGGGATTTTGATGCCACCAATATTCCATCTGCGTTGCGTGATGCTTCCGCCGCAGCTATTGCCAGTTCTGCATTATTTGAATTGTGCAGGTACGTTGGTGTACCGGAAGGAAAATTTTATTTTAAAGAAGCGGAGACAATGTTGAGATCCTTATCGTCATTTCAGTACCATTCCGCAACTGGTGCCAATGGTGGATTTATTATTCAGCATTGTGTGGGTCACCTTCCTGCCGGTACGGAGGTGGATGTATCACTTACTTATGCTGATTATTATTTTATTGAAGCGTTGAAGAGGTACAAGGAGTTTAGATAAGCAGTAAGCCAATTTAGATATGGCCCGCCGACAATTACCTTTACGATTTGCCTCGAAAAGGTTCACTTTCAACAGCCACCGGTGGCAACCGTTGGAAAAGTAGGAACCCAAAACCCCATCTCGAGGAAGTCAACTTTGAAGTTCCCCGGTGCAACTGTCGGAAAGTAACACCAGATTAAACCCGACCTCGAAGAGGTCAACTGTAAATAGCCACCGGTGCAACCGGTGGAAAACAATAGCAAACCGAAACCCGACCTCGAAGAGGTCAACTGTGAAGAGCCATGGGTGGCGACCAGTGGAAAAAACAGAAACCCAAAATCCGACCTCGAGGAAGGTAACTTTGAATTACCCCGGTGCAACTGTCAGAAAATAACAACAGACCAAACCCCTGACCTCGAAGAGGTCAACTTTCAGTAGCCGCCGGTGCAACCGGTGGAAAATAATAGCAAACCGAAACCCGACCTCGAAGAGGTCAATTGTGAAAACCTCCGGCGTATTGGGTAGTAAAACCTTGAAGCAAAACCTTACCTTAAAGCTGTCAGATTTAGATAGCCACGTGTAGCAACCGCTGGTAATTTTTCCTAACACACCAACATAACCTTCGTTAAGAGCGCATACAAACAAATTTTTTACCAAATTGTTTTCTCCACAAAAAATCGTGAACCCACAATTGTGGAACAACACTGCGAAGAACTGTACAAGTACATTTGGAGCGTTGTCAAAAACCACAATGCTAAACTGTATCGCATCAATGGCACCGAAGACCATTTGCACATCTTCTCCGACCTCCATCCTTCCGTTTCCTTAGCAGATTATATAAAAGATATCAAGTTGGCAAGTCATGCGTGGATGAAAGAAAGTGATAAATTTCCCTTATTCAGTGCTTGGCAAAGTGGCTACGGTGCATTTACCTATTCTGTGAGAGAAAAGAATACAATCATTGAGTATGTAAAGAATCAGAAAGAACACCATAAGGACGAAAGTTTTCCTGATGAATTCAAAAGGCTATTGATTGAAAATGGAATTCCCTTTGATGAAAAATATTTGTTGTGATGTTCTGAATTTATTTTGTTCGCACATTGTCTTGATACATAATGAGAGTCTGTAGAGCCACATAATTGACCCCTCCGGGGTCGCACTCCCGGCTTATTGTTCAATACCACCGGTTGCAACCGGTGGCTATTCATAATTGACCCCTCCGGGGTCGCATACGTTTCTGATCAATCATTACCAGCAGGTGCAACCGGCAGCTATTCCCAGTTGACGACTCCGGGTTTTATACTTTTGTTTGTACATTCTTAAACACCATCGTTGCATAGAGCTATTCTTCTAGTGATTGATCATTCACCTTTGGCTGCTTCGTAAATCCTTAAAAATCGCAGGATGCTTCAGGATAGCTGCCCTCTGTCAAATGCTACTTTGGGCTATCAGCCTAAAGCTGCCTTTGTGTACAATAAATAATTACATTACCAGGTAGCTTGCTGCGTAGTCAACTGGTGTTCGTTTTCAAAATCATAAGATGAAATTAATTTTCGTAACTGCCTCCTTTTTCCTTTCTCTTTTATTGCTTGCGCAGCAAAAAGAAATCAAGTACCTCTCCGGCACCGACAATAAAAACACTGTTGCGTGGGATTTTTATTGTACCGGTGGCCGAAACAGTGGCAAGTGGACAAAAATTCAAGTGCCGTCTCACTGGGAGCAGCAAGGTTTTGGTGCCTATAATTATGGACGTGATTACAAGACCTACGGAAAAAATTTTCGTTTTGCGGATGAGCAGGGCTTGTACAAATACAATTTTAATGTGCCTGCTTCATGGAAAGGAAAGGAAGTGTTCATTGTATTTGAAGGTGCCATGACGGATACCGAAGTGAAAATAAATGGTCAACCCGCAGGAGTGAAACACCAGGGAGCCTTTTATAAATTCAAATACAACATCACCAATAAACTAAAATTTGGTGGAGCTAATTTGCTCGAGGCAACGGTGAGCAAAATGTCGGCCGATGAATCGGTCAACAACGCAGAACGGTTGGCCGACTACTGGGTTTTTGGAGGCATCTTCCGCCCGGTGTACCTGGAGGTTGTACCTAAAGAACACATAGAGCATGTTTCCATTGATGCAAAAGCGAATGGCACTTTCGACATGAACGTTTTTATAAAAAATACTTCAGCAGCTAAAAACGCCGTGGCACAAATATTAGATTCAAAAGGAAAAGAAGTTGCCGTTTTTAAGGCGGTTGTTAATGCACACGATTCACTCGTAAAAATTTCCGGAAGTGTAAAAAATCCATTGTTGTGGAACGCCGAAACACCCAACCTGTACACCGTAAAGATTCTTTTAAAGAACGGTGCGAAAACACTTTATCAGATGATGGAGAAGTTTGGTTTTCGCACCATTGAAGTACGCAGGCAAGATGGTATTTACCTCAACGGTGTAAAGCTTAAAATGAAAGGCGTTAACCGCCATGTGTGGTGGCCCGAAACCGGGAGATGCGTTAGCCCCGAAATTGATTTAGCTGATGTAAAGCTCATAAAGGAAATGAACATGAACGCCGTGCGTTGTTCGCATTACCCACCCGATAAAACTTTTCTCGATTACTGCGATTCGCTGGGCCTGTATGTGCTTGATGAATTGGCCGGCTGGCAAAAAGCCTACAGCACAAAAGCCGGTGCGCCGTTGGTAAAAGAAATGGTGATAAGAGATGCCAATCATCCATCAATTATTTTTTGGAGCAACGGCAACGAAGGTGGCCACAACAAACAACTTGATGACGATTACGGGTTGTACGATTTAAGCAACCGCACGGTCATTCACGGTCACCACCGGCCCGGCAATGCATTTAATGGAATTGATTGCAACCACTACGAAGATTATTACAGCACACAGAAAATTTTGGCTGATACAAATATTTATATGGTAACCGATTTTTTGCATGCGCAGGACGACGGTGGAGCGGCGGGGGCTTTGGCTGATTTTTGGGAGCTGCATTGGAATGCAAAAAAAGGTGCCGGCGGATTTATTTGGGACCTGGCCGATGAAGGCATTGTGCGAACCGACCTGAATAACATCATTGATGTAAATGGTGTGAACGCTCCCGACGGCATTGTAGGCCCGCATCGCGAAAAAGAAGGAAGCTTCAATGCCATAAAAGAAATTTACTCGCCGGTACGCATCACAATGAAAACCCTTCCTGAAAATTTTGATGGCAACATTCCGTTGGAAAATCGTTTCCATTTCACCAACTTAAAAAACTGCAGTTTCCATTGGGCCCTGGTAAACTATCGCAAGCCCAACGACCAGTTTGCAGGGTATGATGTTATGATGAACCAAAAGGCAACAAGCCCCAATGTTGAACCAAACGGGAACACGGGAAACCTGCAATTAACCTTGCCGGAAAACTGGAAAAATTATGATGCGCTTGTACTCTCCGCTTTCGACCCGGGAAAAAATTTATTGTATCGCTGGGTGTGGAATGCGAAAACAAATACACAGCAATTGACAGGAATTTTTTCAACAACCGATACGGCAACGACTGCAGTTATCGAAACCGATTCTACTATTACACTAACCGGGGGCGATGTTTCTGTAACACTCGGTAAAACCGATGGTCAGTTAAAATCCGTTCGCAATAGGCAAAGCGATCCGCTCTCATTTGGTAGGGGGCCCGTACTTGTAAGCGGCAGCGCAAAAATTTCATCAATAAAAATTTTAAAAAATTTGCCGGCACCGGAGGTTGAAATAAACTATAGCGGCAACATGAAATACACCAAATGGAAAATGTACAGCAGTGGGTGGCTATCGCTGGAATACGAGTATGAATTGAATGGAGCTTTTCCGTTTGCAGGCATCTCATTTACCTATCCCGAAAATTTTGTGCTGGGTGCAAAATGGTTAGGTGACGGTCCCTACCGGGTATGGAAAAATCGGTTGCAGGGTGTAACAAAAAACGTTTGGCAAAATGCCTACAACAACACTCAGGCAGGTGCCGCGCCGTGGATATTTCCGGAGTTCAAGGGATATTTTTCTAACATCACCTGGATGGAGTTGAATACTGTGGAAGGTAAGTTTATGGTGGCTACGCCCGATACCGGTTTATACATTCGGCTTTTTGATTTTTATGCTTTGTCGGGTGTTCGTCCGCACCCCGAGTTACCAATAGGGAATCTTTCTTTTCTTGATGCCATTCCGCCAATAGGATCGAAACTGGCATTGAACATTAGTGGCAACACCAGGCAGTTGGGCCCGCAAAGCGAACCGAATATGATTAACGGAACCACTAAGCGGACATTGTATTTTTATTTTGGTTTGCCCAAACCCGGCACCGATAAAAAACAATTTACCATGCCCCTGGTGAATGATCTTTTTTAAAAGAAATTTGAACACAACTTTTCTAAGTGCGATTGGATGAACTTAAGCGATAAAAACAATGGGACAATACTATGTTGTTAATTCTATTGCAGCGCAAAAATGGAAATAAATTAGAAATTAAACGAAATGAAACTGATACGATTTGGCGAGGCGAATAAAGAAAAACCCGGCGTTATTATTGGCGGTGAATATTATGATGCTTCAGTTTTTGGTGAGGATTATAATGAACATTTTTTTGAAAACAACGGATTGCGCCGCCTTCAAAAATTTATTGATGAAGAAGGTCACCAACTTCTAAAACTACCCGAAGGAGTTCGTTTAGGTAGCCCCGTTGCACGTCCTTCAAAAATTATTTGCATTGGTTTAAATTATGCCGATCATGCAAAAGAAACGGGTGCCGGACTTCCTGCGGAGCCAATCATTTTCCTCAAATCCACCACAGCGCTTTGCGGTCCGTACGATGACATTGTGATACCAAAAAATTCTTTTAAAACCGATTGGGAAGTAGAACTGGCCGTAGTAATAAATAAGAAGGCGAGCTATGTAGAGGAAGCCGATGCAATGACCCACGTAGCCGGTTATTGTTTGCATAACGATGTTAGCGAGCGGGCCTTTCAACTGGAACGAAACGGTCAATGGGTTAAAGGGAAAAGTTGCGACACGTTTGCCCCGCTCGGGCCCTTTCTGGCTACTACCGATGAAGTGGCCGATGTCGATAATCTTTCTATATGGCTTCGGGTGAACGGAGTGCAAATGCAAAAAAGCAACACAGCTCATTTAATTTTTAAGATACCATCTCTTGTTTCGTACCTAAGCATGTTTATGACGCTTTTGCCTGGAGATATAATTTCAACCGGCACACCAGCCGGTGTAGGTTTGGGAATGAATCCACCACGGTACCTGAAAGAAGGCGATGTGGTTGAATTAGGTATTGAAGGTTTGGGTACTTCAAAACAAAATGTAAAGGCATGGCAAAATGTGGATCACCTCACAGTGCGTTCAGTTCTCAAATAAAACGGGTGGCAAAAAAGCCAACGCCTTAATTATGAAACTACAAACAAGCTTTTTATTTTCTCTCCTTTTTTCACTTACACTCTCAGCACAAAGCGACAGTGTTTATGTGTTTTGCTACTTCAAAGGGGGTGGTGATGGACTACATTATGCCTATAGCAACGATGGTTATAAATGGACGCCAATGTTTAACGACAGCATTGTTTTAAAACCAACTGTCAGCAAGGATAAACTTTTTAGAGACCCGTGTGTTATCAAAGGGGCCGATGGAAAATTTCACATGGTGTGGACGGTGAGCTGGGCCGATAAAGGCATTGGTTATGCTTCGTCTCCCGACTTGTTGCATTGGAGCGAGCAACAATTTATACCGGTTATGCAGCACGAAGATTCTGCAACAAATACCTGGGCGCCGGAAATAAATTACGATCCCAAAACAAAAACGTACATCGTTTATTGGGCTACTACAATCAAAGGCCGCTTTGCACAACCCGATACATCGGCCGAAGGCAAACAAAATAATCATCGCATGTACTACGCAACCACCAGAAACTTTAAAAAATGGAGCAAAACAAAGCTCTTGTACCAGCCTGGGTTTAGTGTAATTGATGCAACAATAGTTTCTGATAAAGATCGGTATGTAATGTTTTTAAAAAACGAAACAAGAGCACCAGAAGAAAAAAACCTGCGGGTTGCGTACGCAAAAAAAATTACCGGGCCATACACACAGGCTGGCCCACCAATCACAGGCAACTACTGGGCTGAAGGCCCCACAGCACTAAAAATAAATGGACAGTGGATTGTTTATTTTGACAAATACCGCGACCATAAATATGGAGCTGTCATCTCTGAAAATTTGGTGAAATGGACGGATGTTTCGGAAAAATTAAGTTTTCCAAAAGGAGTGCGGCATGGAAGCGCTTTTAAAATTTCGGGTGAAGAATTTCGGGGTATGCTAAAATGAAAGGCTGCACAAAGTTGCGTCACCATAAAGTACAGGATTGTCGGTTATAGAGTTTTAAATAGGTTGCCTCCGCCAATTTTGTTTAAATATTTAACGCATTGTTCAATGGTTCAAATTATTTTCCGGCAGCAATTACTTCATTGGTGCTTTTTTGCAATTTGCTGCAACACGGGATGGTCCACACTGAAGAACTGCAAAATAAAAAAAGCTCCAAATATTCGGAGCTTTTTACTCTGGTGCCCGGGACTGGAATCGAACCAGCACATCCTTGCGAACGGCAGATTTTGAGTGTGTTTAAATACTTAACTCGCTTTATCTCGCTTTAACCAATTTTATCTGTAAGCGTTGATTTTCATTTGTTTGCATAGTTGTTGTTTATTCGGCCTTACCTGTTTAGCGCGGCGTTTAACAGCGATTTGTTTGCAAATATGTTTGCAAATTTTGAGTGAGTGAACTTGTGAAAATGAAAATCAATCGTCATGTCAGTATCAATAGCAATTGTTCTTGACACAAGAAGGGTCAAGAAAAACAGCAAGTTTCCGGTAAAACTTAGGGTGATTAGTGGCCGTGTGCCAAAAGATTATCCAACCGTATTCGAGCTCACGGAAACAGATTACAAAAAACTTTCCGCACCGAGAATCAACGAGGAACTTCAAGAAGTTAGAAAAAAATTTCAAGAAATCACTACTGGAGCCGACACCATGATTCGGCAACTTGAAACTTTTTTCTTTTCCGCATTTGAAGCGGAGTACATTAACAAACACCCGAAATTATTCAAACCAAAAAAATCGAAAGAGCTGACACAGCAACCTGTTTCGGAGCAAGATGATTTTAACTACACACCCTTTCTAAAACGTTTTACCATTTTTCAGGAAGATCATTCAAGGCCAAAAAGCATTTCCATTACATTTCTGTCCTACATCAAGAAACTCTTGCAAGAAGGACGGATAGGAAGTGCCATTAATTACCAACGCACTTATCGTTCAATAAAAGCTTTTAAGGGCAATGTTTTGTTCTCAGGAATAACCGTTGGATTCTTGTATCAATACGAGACTTGGATGCTCAACCGGGGAGCTTCCAAGACAACTGTAGGAATAGTACTTAGGCCGCTACGTTCCATTTTTAATGAGGCTATTGAAGACAAAATCATTAAGAAAGATGATTGTTATCCCTTTGGTCGTCGGAAGTACCAAATACCTGCTTCCCGGAATTTGAAAAAGGCTCTTACTCAAGACGAGTTAAAACAGATTTATTATTTTAAGTCGGAGTGTGAAAAACTAATAATTGGAAAAGCTTATTGGCTGTTTTGCTACCTGGCAAACGGAATGAATGTAAAAGACATGATTTACTTGAAATGGAAAAACATTCATGGGGAGTACCTGGTTTTTGAGCGGGCAAAAACAGAGAAAACGACAAGGGTTGACCAAAAGCCAATCACGATTTATCTCACAGAGGAAATATGGGACGTTATAAATGCTCATGGTAACAAAAGCCGGTCAGCAAATGATTATTTGTTTCCAACAATGCAATCCGGTTTAAATGCATTAGAGCAGTTTGATCTGCTCAACTATGCCAGACGTCTTATAAACGAAGCAATGGCGGCAATCGCAAAAGAGTTGGGAATGGAAAAAAGAGTAACCACTATCGTAACCCGGCATAGCTTCTCTACTCAGCTAAAGAGAGCCGGAGTCAGTACCGAATACATTCAAGAAGCGCTTGGACACACCAACAAAAAAACAACGGAAAACTATCTTGACAGCTTTGAAAAAGAAGTCAAGAAGGAATTTGCCAGTAAGCTTCTTTCATTCAAACATACAACTGCGGCCACAGAAGAATTTATTAGCTAACCATTGAAAAATACACAGTTTGAACTTACCTGCTAGATTTTTTGGGTTTGGAAAGAAAAGATGTGTACACTGAGTCTGACTTGGAACAGCGGATATCACGCCGCTTCAAAATTTCCTCCTCGAACTTGGCCAGAGCTTCTGTTTTGGCAAAACCTGATAATGTTAATCAATACCCGTTACCACATTGACCTTAGTTTTTACCATCGCAAAATAATATCCACGTATTGCTGGATTTGAAAATCGGTGAGTTTGACCATGCCGATACCGGACAAATGAACATGTACCTGAATTATTTTAAAGAGATCGAAAGACCTGCTATTGACAACGACCCCGTTGGAATTATACTATGCTCCGGCAAAAACTAAGCCCTGTTGAAATACACTACCATGGGAGCGCCGCAAAAAGTTTTCGTCTCCAAACACATGGTCAACTTACCGACGGAAAGCGAGCTAAAACAAGTTTTGCAAAGTGATCTTGACAAACTATAGATTATTGCTGATAAGGACAAATTTTGCGTGTTTAGCATCCTGCCAAAGAAATTAATAGTCTTGCTTAGCTTATCTATAAAGGTCACATATGCCACAAAAGCAGACATCATTACCTGCTTGCAAAAGAAGTGTTGTCCCATGCAGGAGCAAAAGCCCGCTTCCGCAAACACAATGAGTGATTTTGGTTTGGAGCTAATAAGCCATTGATTTCCCAACTCAATTTTTTCGGCGGGTAGTAGGAATTTGACTGCTTAGTGAAATAGTGAGATAGCCATTTACCAAAACTATTAATGAAGTCATAGCCAATTGAAGTATTGCAAACTTTTTTTGTTTGGTTATGACAGTACAAATTGCTAAAAATTGTAGTTTACTAACTAAATTTGAGCACAATCAAATAAAAAATGGCAAAACGAAATGTCTTTTACAGCTTTCATTACGACAATGATGTAAACCGGGTCCAAATGATTCGCAACATGGGTGCCTTAGATGGCAATGAACCGGCTACCCCAAATCAGTGGGAACAAATAAAGCAAGGAGGGGAAGCTCGGATACAACAGTGGATTGACAACAATATGAGTGGCAAAAGTTGCGTAGTTGTGTTGATAGGAGAAGATACGGCCGACCGCAAATGGGTGCGCTACGAGATTAAAAAAGCTTGGGACGAGGGCAAAGGTTTAGTAGGCATTTACATTCATAACATCAAATGCATGAACAGTGGTACCTGCAGCAAAGGAGCAAATCCATTTGACTATGTGAAAACCAAATTTGGCACAACCTTGTCTTCCTTAGTGAAGGTATACAACCCTACGTCTTCGGATGCTTACAACGCCATCAAAGGCAGTATTGAAAATTGGATTGAAAGTGCAATTGAGGCACGTAAAAATTAATCTTTTACAAACATGCCCATATTTACAAAAGCTCAATTTTCCGGTTTGGTGCAGAACAAGGCGGGAAATAAATCCACCCGCACCATCCTAAATGAGACCAAGCTGTTAAACCGAAGCGCCCAAGCCACCAGCATTTTTCTTTCCCACGCTCATGCAGATAAAGCTTT
The DNA here is from genome assembly GCA_031425835.1 of Chitinophagales bacterium. Taxonomy (GTDB): domain Bacteria; phylum Bacteroidota; class Bacteroidia; order Chitinophagales; family Chitinophagaceae; genus Flavisolibacter. The sequence continues at coordinate 215,895 of JANPKD010000021.1, read as the reverse complement.
AATTGAACAAGCTGTCGCGTTTTTCCGAACGATGAATATTGCGATCTACGTAGATTGGATGGACGATACGATGCCCGAAAAACCGAGTGGTGTCACCGCTTCCAATATTAAAATAAAAATTGTACAAAACGACAAATTTATCCTGCTGGCTACGGACGCTGCGGTCCGCTCAAAATGGTGTAATTGGGAAGTAGGTATCGGCGATGCCTTTAAAGCCCTGCATGATAAAATTTGTCTGCTTCCGCTTGCAGAAAACAGCGGCCATTGGACCGGCAATGAATATTTGCAAGTTTATCCGCGGATTGAAAGCGTTACGCAAGGCAATACATTTTACGATACAATTTTTAGAATTAAATATCCCGATGGCCGTGAGGCATGGTTACATGAATGGTTGAAAAAATAAGTTATGGCGAGAAAGGTCCTTTTTAGTTTTAGCTACGAAGATGTAAAAAATTTTAAGTCTAACGTGGTGCGACAAAGCTGGGTTACCCAGAACGGAGAAGGAGCATTTGTTGATGGCTCTATTTGGGAGACAGCAAAAGCCAACAGTGTGACCTACTTGAAAAACATGATCGATGACGGCATGAAAAATACATCCGTTACAGTGGTCTTGATAGGTGAAGACACAGCAAATCGCCGCTGGGTGAATTACGAAATTGTACGGAGCTTTGAACGTGGAAATGGTTTGCTGGGCATCCACATTAACCGAATTGCCGGCAGAACCGGGCGAACTGCAAGTGGCGACAACCCGTTAAATCGCTTGGGTTTTGAAGTGGCGGCAGGCGGCAGAAAAATTCATTTTTATGAATTGGTATCAAGGCAATGGCAGGTTTATGATGACTTACCCACCATCAACAACAAGCAGTCTAATACGCTTTATTTTGAAGACAGCTTTTGGAACGGAAATGAGTATGGAAAGTTCTATCGATTTTCCGACAAATTTGTGACGCAATGTTGGGACATGGACACGGGTTATAGCAATCTGGCCTCTTGGGTGGACACCGCAGCAAGACAAGCTGGACGAACATAATATAGTCTTTCTGCTTCGATATGGACTTTTGAAAAAGTTGACGGCGTGAGATATATTCTGTGTCTTAAGCCTTTTAAAATCGCCGGTAGGTTAATAACAATAAAGTAATTCGTTTATGGATACAAAATATCAGTTAATCACTATCGGAGCACAGCAACCGCTCAAAACCGAGATTGTCCAAACATTTGTGATGCGGGTTGAAGAATTGGGTTTATCAAAAGATGCGCTGTCTATTATTGATGCCCTCAATTTTGATATAGACTATAAACCGAACGCACCATCAGTTGCCCTCTATTTTGGAGAAAATGGAGCTACCAATTTTTCTGACATTCATCTTTTGAAAAAGTTGCAGCGAGATGCCGTTTTTATAGTTCCGGTAGTGGTCAACCTCAAAAACTTCTCTTCCTCTACGCCGGCAGAATTACGCGGTATCAATGGTTTTGCCTTAACATCACATACTGAAGTTGATGCACTGGTGAATCGAATTTTGGAAGGCCTGTCGTTGCTGCGCCAATCGCGACGCCTTTTTATCAGCTACCGAAGAGTTGAATCAAGAACAGCCGCTATTCAGTTATATGAGCAATTCGATGCTTCCGGGTTTGATGTGTTTCTTGATACACATTCAATAAAGCCCGGCGAACCCGTGCAAGATGAATTATGGCACCGTTTGGTAGATACAGATGTCGTGGTGCTGCTGAATACTCCCGGCTTTTTTGAAAGCCGGTGGACGAGCGAGGAACTAGCAAAGGCGTCGGCTATGAGTATCGGTGTAGTGCAACTAATTTATCCCGGACATACGCCTGATGATTATGCCTCACTCTGTTTTCCCATTTACTTGGAGCAAAGCCATTTTGTAAGTCATGATTATAAAAATCCAAACGCCCTTTTTACCCAAGATGCTTTAAAGCTGATTGCTGGCCAGGTGGAAGCTGTTAGGGCCCGTAGCTTGGCCGCACGTCAGGATGGAATTATTCAGGAATTTACGGCTGCCGCCACCAAGCTATCCGTAGATGCTCACTTGCAGCCTGAAAAGATTATAACGCTAAAAAACAAAAGCGGCGCCAACGTAGCCATCATCCCAACCGTGGGCGTGCCCCAAGCCTTGACTTACAATCAAACCGAAGAATTGATAAAACGCATTCATCAAGACGAGACAATGGAAACATTCTTGCTTTACGACCACCGAAACATCCGTGAAAAATGGTTAAACCATTTGGTTTGGTTAGATTTATACCTACCTATCAAAGCGGTGAAAATAACAGAAGTGGAAAATTGGTTGAATCAAAATACGATGTTATGATTTTTTTATCAGCCAGTGTACCCGACCCCAAACGCAAAGCGGATTATTACCGAACAGCAGACATAATAGCTATACGAGATGCTGTTCGGGCTCTGGCAACGGTGGTTTTGCCAAGTACGCAATTGGTTTGGGGTGGACATCCCGCTATCACACCACTCATTCGCTACGTGATGCAAACTATGAGGGCTAATGTGCAGGAACAAGTTACGCTTTACCAATCGCTATTTTTCAAACACGTTTTTCCAGAAGACAATCAATATATTGAGCGGCGCATACTCACGGAAAATTTAGGCGACCGGGATAGTAGTCTCGCCAATATGCGTCATCGTATGATGGCCGAGAATAAATTTGAAGCAGCGATTTTTATTGGTGGCATGGAAGGTGTCGAAGATGAGTTCCAGTTGTTCCGGGAATGGTACCCTAAGGCCCGAATACTGCCTGTGGCAAGCACTGGCGCCGCTGCCCGGTTAATCTACAACGATTTGCAACCGCGGCCTGATGAACGGCTGCAAACGGAATATGCGTATATGGCCTTGTTTAAAAGTTTACTGGAGGGAATAATTTAAAATGTATAGAGGATTTAATCTGAAAATTGGAGAGCTGAAGAATGAATTTTATGAACCTGGCCTGCGTCTGCATGAAGAATACAAAACTCCGGTTCAGGATGCATTAAAAAATTTCATTTCAGAAAATGGCGTCATTGACGGTGCAAAATTGAGGGAACACTGGTTTCCGCAAGTGAAGACAGACGTGTTTATTTCTCATGCACATAAAGACGCGAGGAATGCCATTCGCTTAGCCGGATGGCTATGGGAAACTTTCGAAGTCAAAGCCTTTATTGACTCATGTATTTGGGGCTATGCGGATCACTTGCTAAAACGGATTGATAATGAGTATTGCCTAAATGAGGGTGGTCATACCTACAATTATGAATCGCGCAACCTTTCCACCGCCCATGTACACATGATGCTCTCCACCGCTCTTCAAATGATGATTGACAAGACTGAATGCCTCATTTTCATGAATACGCCGGAGGCTATTTCGTCTTCTGATGCGATAAAAGCGAAAACTACATCCGCATGGATATACGCCGAGATAGTAATGGCACAACTCACACGGCAGACGTCGAAGGGATCACATCGTGAAGCCCTAACGAAAACATTTTCAAAAGGTCGCAAGCTTAATGAAGCCTTGGAAATTGAATATATCTCACTTTCAGGTCTAACGAATTTGAGCGTAAAACACTTAACGGCTTGGCAACAAAATTGGAACAGTTATTTCCCAAAAGAAGAGTATCCGTTGGACTTGTTATATGACCTTCTTGACTCAGCCAATGCTTTGTAATGATTTTACTTTGCAGGGTCAATGCTACAAATCTATCATCTCGGTTGCCATCAGCAAATACAAATCCCAAAGTTGTAATTGTCACAATAGCAGAATGATTCTGTAATGCTATTTTATAAACCCATGTTAAGCTTGTTTATGAAAAGGTGTATTTACAAGGAATTTTTCATTCGTTTAGTTTGAGATTTTTGAGTTCTTCTACTTGCGTCTCAATAAGTTTTCGTATCTCCATTTTTATCTGGTAAAAATTATCTTGTACTTGCTGTTTTGTAACATCAGAAACAGTAGGTATTTCGCTATACTTGCTCACTTCCTCATTTAGTTTTTCATGGTCGTTTACTATCTCAGAATGAAACATTTTAAGCTTGATTTTCTCGTCCGGGTTGTCGGCCACTAATCCAACAAATTCACCGGACGAAAGTGCGGCAATTTTGGAAGCTGGTATGGCACTGTCCAACTGCTTTGAATGGCTGATAGAAGTATCTGTTCGATTTATGGAAACACTCTGCCGGTCCTGCATAATTTTTCCAAATCGTTCCGAAAGCAGTTTTGACGTTTCGCCCATCACCTGGCCGCTAATTATGTTGCCGGTAATGTTTACAATTACGTCTGCCTGTTCACGGCCATAATCCTTCTTCAACTGACTAAAGTCCTGCATTGCCAATGTAGTTGCTACTTTGTTGCTTCGGGCAGTGGCAATCAGGCTGTCCATATTGTTGAAATAAATGGTCGGAAATTCATCGAAAATAAGGCTGCATTTCTGCATCCCTTTCTTGTTTACCTGGCGTACCAACCGGGACACATAGAGCGACAACACAGCACCGTAAATTTGTTGCTTCTCCGGGTTGTTTCCCATGCACACAATTTTTGGCTCTTTTGGATTGTTTATGTCCAACGTAAAATCATTGCCGGAAAGCACCCAATAAAGCTGCGGCGAAGCCAGTCGTGCCATCCCGATCTTCGCTGATGCTACTTGTCCTTCCAACTGCTCCATTGCATCGTTCTGATAGGCCGTTATAAATGGGTTCACCAAGACTTCTATTTCCGGTTGCGTATTCAGCACCGGAAACAATTCATCGTACTCAGCTTGCATGAGTTCAATGACGTGCGGTAATGTGCAGTATTTCCCATCTTCGTACTTGCGCAAAAACCAAATAACGGCGGTGACAAAATTGATAGGCGACTCCACAAAAAAATCACCCTGCTTATTTATCCATTCACGGTTCAATCCAAGCAAAATGGTTCTTGCACTTTCCGTTGCATCAGTGATGTCGTTCATGCTGGACGGATTAAGAGGATTACAGCGGTGTGATACAGTAAGCTTGTCAAAATTGATTACATAGAAAGATGGTTTCTCTGCATAATGGTGCTTATTTTGCTGCAACCAATTGTACACAATTTTGGAAAGGTCATCGTACTTAAAATCGTACACGAACATGGCAAAACCTTTTTCAATGTGCTGCTTAATGACGTGTTGGATAACAAACCAAGTTTTACCGGCGCCGGGACTGCCAATTACTAGCAGACCACGAAACGGATTAATCACGTTAATCCAGCTATTCTTTGTCCGGCCCTTTAAATTGTACCGGGCGGGAAGATTAATGGAAAATTCATTGGCAATTAGTCGCTCTTCCTGTGGAAAGGTTTCGTTGAGTGAATTGAACACATCATTGCCTAAATTGTAACGAACAAGACGGCTTAATAAATTTCCCCCTGCTAAGAGTAAAAGAAAACCTGCTCCCGTCATTGCCATATAAAGCAAAGCAACGGTTTGTCCGGAGTAGGATAATTGTAACGTTGCCTGGCTTCCGAAATACAAGCCTATACCTATGAGCAAATACACGGCAATACTTTTTACATTTATTCTTTCGTCTTTCTTCCCCTGTGCTCCCAGCAGAGAAACTACTAACAAACCAAATGCAATCAACTTAGATGTTTCAATAGACTGAAACAATCCTGTTTGTGAAACGTTTTTCAAAAGTCTATCGGTAATCTCAAAGCGGATTTTCCAATGTTCAAATGCTACATAACAGAAATAGTAAAAATGCAGCAACAGCACAAAAATGCTGGCAAATCTTGTGAGATCTATTATCTTTCGTAGCCCCTGTTCGTTTTCTCCTGTAACAGACATAGCATTGCTTTTTAATTATAAATTGTTATCCTTTCGCCTTTTCTTTTTTCGCTTTTTGTTAAGCAGGTTAGCCGGCACGTTGTCGTATTGTTCTTTTGTAGAAAGTAGCGCATCCAATAAAGGATTGGTTTGGGTTTGGGCATGACCCTTCTGTGCTTGATGTTCCTGCAACTTCTTAAGCTCTTTATAAGCACCGGCTGAACTACCCCGCTTTTCATCAACCTTATCAACTTTACTTTCTCCTGCTTGCGCCATCAAACGAGATTGGATGGCTGCCGCACTGTATGCCTTGCCCAAATCGCTGCCATTAAACACACACTTGCTATCGTTATCAACGTAGGTCATGCCGTACAACAGTCCGCCTGAATTCTGTCGCAAGACAGCATAAATATTTTGGCCCTCAAGATTGGACACAAACGCCTTCATGGTTGGCGCATTCTTAAGCCCGATTTCTATAGCCTGCTTTAAACGTTGCTTAAAGGGTTCTCTTGCTGATTGGTTAAATAAAAATTTGGTTTCCAGATTTTTTAGCGTTGGTTGACAATGTATAGTGCTTGCTTTAATGGGTACACCAATCTTGCTGCCCTTTGCATCCAAAATTCTGTAAAGGAGGCCACCATTTTTGTAAACCCTGCCGTCTTCTTTACCACGGTCGGCAACGACATTAAACTGGCGAAGTGCCGCATTGTATTCTGGCAGTGAAGTAAACCGGTATTGGTTGAAGACGGCTGTAACAACGTTTGTGATAGCACGTTTCGTTTCGTGTTTTCCGTACAAAGCTTTTTCAATTTTCACAGAACTTACCGGGTTGATGTTTTGCTTTTGCCTCTGTGCTTTTACCAACCCAAAAACCTGCTCTAATTCTTTCCTCGCTTTTTCCGATTGATTGCGGCCAATGTTGTGGGTATTTATCCGGCTCCCATCATGGCGGATGGTATTGCTAACGATATGAATGTGCGGATGACCGGCATCCTCGTGTTTGTACACCAAGTAAGGCTGTTCGCCAAAACCTATCTTTTGCATGTAGGCATTTGCCAACTCTGTTAATTTGCTATCCGCAAGTTTTTCTGAAGGGTCAAAGTTGAGGGAGATATGAATGGTCTTTGTGGTGGCTCTTTCGTTCAACTCATTCAGCCGTCTGAAGCCATCCAGCTTTTGGTAGAAATTCATTTCGTATGCTTCTCGTAGATAATTGTTTGCCTGCAGGCAAACCGCTTTGCCCTGTTGTACTTTGGACTCGTTGTAATTCAAAGCTGCTTCTATCATTTTCGGGAAGGTTATTTTTGCAACCATTGTTCGTAAACTTGATTCATTCGTAACCTGATTTCTTCCACTTTGCCAACAAGCGATTTTTGCAAGCCACCATATTGCGTCAGCCAACTTCTGAATTCAGGTATCTTGTCAAGAAGATGCAACTTGTGTACAGCCTGATTAAAATTGTTGCCAATGCCATTCAATTCTTTTTTTAATCCCAACATCTCTTTTAGAAAGTCATCAGCCGATTTATTCCGGTATGCGACAACAACCGGTTGTTGAAGCGCAACTTTTCGCAGATAGCTGCTTACGTCTTTTTCGGTGGTTTGTTGCTGAAACTTGACGACTGTATTTAGTTCATCGTCGTTCATCCGGGTTTTTACAAAATGCTTGCGCACTTCCTTTGCCTCTTTCTTCATGACATTTTTAATTTTCTTGACTGCTTTACTTGGTTTCTTCTTTAACGATCCCGAAACGACTTCGGAGTGAAGGGCAAGATGCCCCAAACGTGGCACGTTTGTACATCTTGCCATGTGCAAGATTTGGCGCATTATGCCTTATGAAAGATTAGAGAAAGTTGCAGAATCAGCAACAAGCACTTGGCAGCAATCTCTCTCAACCATCACATATTCTTTTCACTCAAAATTCTTATAACAATTAAGCGAAATTTTATACCATTTCACCTTTTTGCCTGGCTATATTATGGTCATGTGCAAAAACTGTATCAACTTGATAAATTGCGATAGCTTATACTTGTAAAATGGTGAAAGAAATAGCTGCGGAAAACAAGCTTTTGGGATTACAAAAAGGACAGCGTTTTTATTACACTATTCAGCCAATAGAAATAACCAATTTCTTAGGCGCTGCGGTGGCAGTTTTAGATGAATATTCAATTAGCGATTCAGCAGGTAATTCGTACAAATTATACCGCACTAAAGAAGGCAATTTTTATTATATGCCAGAGGAAAACAAAGGAAAAAATAAATTCGTCTTGATGTCGTTAAAAAATGGATTAAATCCCATCATTAATGATGGGAGTTTCTGAATAAAAAAAGGGACTATAATAGCCCCTCATCTGCAAAAGAAAAATACCCTTCATTAGTTAGAATTATATGGTCAAGCACATCGATATCAAGAAGCCTTGCCGCCAGCTTTATTTTCTGCGTAAGTTCTTCATCTGCACGACTTGGTTTTAAATTACCCGAAGGATGATTATGTGCTAAAACAATGCACACTGCCAACGACTTTAACGCAGCAGCTAAAATCAATCTTGAATCTGCAACCGTTCCCGTAATACCACCTGATGCAACATCATACACTCCAATTATTTTAAAAGCCCTGTTTACAAAAAGCACTTTAAATTCTTCCTGCATTTCAATTTTGTTTTCATCCCATAGTTTTAGAAGAATCTCATAGATTTCTTTTGAAGTTGAAACCTTAGGTCTTTCAGAAGCTTTCACCCTTGTTTTGTACACCAATTCTACTTCTGCTACTCTTGTCCATTCCATGTTTGCTGTCATCTGTTCCATACATCATTTTTTACTTGTTTAAAAATTAATTACAGAACATGCCCTGCCTTTTGGCAATACAGGCCATGAAGCAACGGAATAAGTGGTATCTCAAATAATATCGGAGCAGCTTTCTTTATGCCGGAATTTCATGGCCGCTTCAGCAGCCAAAAGGCGAATTTTGTGGGGGAATTAATGAAGAAACTTTTAAAGATTAAACCATTCTTAATGAAACCAAAAAAACTACTAAAGACATCCCTTGATGTATTAAATAAAGTCAATGCTGGCGGCAGATTTACTTTAGACTTAGAAAATGAGCTACTGAATGGTTATGAGGTGGATTTGCATAAAACAGATAAGGGCTTTACCGTTGGCCTTAATTTCAAGCCATACAAAGGTTTTAGTTCAACTCATTTAAACTCCATTAAGCTGCCAGTACCTATGCGTCTGACAAATGATATCTTTCAATATTTTTTGCCTGAAAATTCCTTGCTGTTCAGCCAATATTCGCCTGATTTTACTAACGAAGAACTAATCATAAATATCAATGGCACTGTAACCCAGATTTCCACTTCAGAAGATGACGAAAATTTTGACGGAAAATTCTTACGGCTAATAATTCCGGTAAAGGAGTGTAAACCGAGATTAAGAGATATTCAAGGTTATACATTTGACACGGATGTTGAGACAAAAGAGCGGCATTTAATTAAAGTTCAGGTCAATAATTCTGAATACCACTTTTTCCAGATAATGATTGACAATACAAGGTATGTATGTGTTGACACTACTGCTGCTTTTTCATTAAAGGAATTTCAAAAAGTAAGTCACAACATTCTTAATGCCTTTGGCTTTCTTTTTGGAGACTTGTTTTTAGATGAAGGATTTCTCTTTTCTTCTGTCTATGCCGACTTTAAAGACATACAGAATGTGTTCTATTCTTCGTACCGTGAATCATTATTAACGGGTTTGTCAATCTACACAACTAATCCTTATTCCATTTACAACGTAAGTGGAAAAACAAGAGAGGAAATTGACCAACAAATTGCGGAAATAAAAAAATGGTATGAGAAAATCCATGAAATTGATTCCGATTGGTTCAGTAATCTATCCGAACTATTTCATAATAATGAACCCATTTCACGAGCAGCTATCATCGCCTTGCAAGGCAATATTTTTGCGCTTGAAATGAAAGGGTCTGCTTATAGTGCGGCACTGGAAGCAATAACTTCAGTTATTCTTAAAGAAAATAAAGAAAAATATCCCAAACCGATTGACAGCAAACCTATTTTCAATGCTTTTCGTACCAAGCTTTTTGATGCACTTAATGAAACTTTACCTGACATTCCTACCAATGAGACTGCAAGAAAAATATTAAAGGAACGCATTAACAATATAAACAAACCAACTAATGCCAGTAAACTCCAAAAATCATTCGAAGTGTTGGGATATAACCTAAAGCCTTACGAATTATCAGCATTAAAGGCCCGTGATAAGTTTCAGCATGGTGAGCTGCCTGTTGATGAAATTACTGATGATGCAATATTTCGGAAAGTATATTACATCTGCCTGATTATGCACCGCTTAATATACATACTGGTGCTGAAAAGAATAGGATTTGATGGGTATATCATCAACTATCCGCAACTTCATTCGCATATTACTCAAAGGGATTTAGGCGAAGACTTATTGTACAAAATATAATTGCTAAATGAAATTCTCTTTATCATTCAGAATGTTCGGATAAAGTTCTCCAATCTTTGCTAAGCCTAATTTCACATATTGCTGAGAGATTCTTTCCTGTTCCAATCTTTTACAATTGCTAACGATAAAATCATACAGCTTCTTTTCTTCGGGGGAAAGATTTAGCAATTCCTTTTTTTTGTAACTGTTTTCTACAGCAAATTTTTCAAATTCGAGGTATGTCGCTTCGTCCATCAGAAAGATTTTAGCTTTCGGATAATATTGCCGAATACTGTCCAGCATTTCAAAACCCGCAGCATCCAGATCAAACCAGCAGAAAAGCTGTGTTTTTTCCAGCCAGGGAATATGTTTTGTAATTCTGCTTTTGAAACCTTCTCCAAAAAGAGCCACCGAGTTTTTACTCTTAGGAAAGCTGAGGTAACATGCTTTGTTTTCAATTATGAAGACTTTTTCTGGAAGCCATTGAAGCCAGGCTGCATCATCAAGTCTTAAAGCACATTCATCATATCCTAAATACGGTTTTAATGCATCATCCAGTATGCGTATCTGGGTTTGAATATTGACCTTCTTCAGCATATATCTGGAAGAGAAATCTAATTCCTCTTTGTTAACCCAATCATCTGGCAGAATCAAGTCCAGCAGTTTCTTAAGCACCTGAACGTTTTGTTCGATGAATTTAGAATGTACTTCAATTGGAAGCTCCCTGATATAATAATCATGATGAGGTGGGGGGTTAACAGAAAAATACTGGCATACTTTGATCAAGCCGCTCCATAAGACGTAATAGTTCAGTAAAACATTTGGGTTTTCGTTCGCCCAGCCTTCAAGCACTGGGAATTTATCCAAAATTTCATGTTTTGCAGTAGTTATTTTTTCATAGTCTTTTTTTCTGCCGATAAAAAATAAAAAGTCATCAAAGCTTTCAAAATAAATCCTTTCAGGTACGCTTTGCCTGGAGCCATTAATTTTCTTTTCCTTCCAATCAACAGTATATCCTTTTCCTCTAACGGATTTTGAATGTTTATATAGCGGCATCAGATCGTTTTTCCAATCGCTAAAATTCGTACCACTTAATAGTTTATTACTTGGTATAATCCATGGAAAAATTGTCTCACCTCTTAGTTGTGAAGAGACGACTTTGAAGAAGGACTTTTCAGTTTTATCAATAAGTTCTTTTGGTGTTATCATTCAGCTACACTAACTAATTGTTTAAATTCTTCTTTTCGTTCAAAATAATCTTCCATAGTAAGATTATATACCATTGAGTGCTTTTTGTTTTTGATTTCAACAAAATGCACTGCATGAATATAGGGTTCTGCAATATTGATTTTGTCAAGCGGTGTAACCACGAGAATTTGCAGGTTTAGCTGAGCGCAAAATTCCATCAGGAACTGACTTTTTTCGGGGTCCAGTTTACTGAATGCTTCATCTACGGTGATAAAGCGAAGGCTTTTATGTTGTTTGCCAGCCTGGTAAATTCCAAATTGATGTGCTATAGCAGCTCCTAATATTGCATAGGTAAACTGCGCTTTTTGGCCACCGGAATAACTTGCCGTGTTATCGTGGTACTGGCCAGCCTTGTTTTCTATCGTTGAGTATTCCCTTGCTGAAAAGAGGAGCCAATTGCGAATATCAGTGACCTTTTTTCGCCATGCTTCTTCGTTTTGTAATTCGGTAATCAAATCTTTTATTTTCCTGAAAACTTCTTCCCGGTAGGCGTCGTCTTTTTGAGCAGCAAATTGGAGAGTATTGGGGATAGAGCCGCTGAGTTGTTCTTTAAATAATTTAATTTCCTGATCTCTGCTATTACGACATTCAAGTTGCAAATAGGTGTCGGGGTCTTTATTAAATGTAATTCGCTTTAAAGGCACATTCAATTCCTCAATTACCTCTTTTATTTTATCTTCTTCATTCGTAAGCCAGGTTCTAAAATTGGTCAAAGCATCCAACATGCTTTTGTCCATATAGTCTTTGAATCGCCTTTCATGTTCAACCAGCCTTTGGTTTTTTATATTTTTGTATAACTCATCAAGTTCGACAAGGCTTTCCAGGCTGGCATTAATGTTCATTACATCACCGCTCCAGTCTGGAAATTCTCTCAATATTTTTTCGGTTGGGTTGACAAACGAATTGATAAAACTATTCGTTTCCAGTTGAAGCTGTTGGAAAGAAGTTCTTGCATAATTAACCCGTTGGTTAACAATTTCACCGGCTTTTTTTCTTAGCGCAATTTGATGTTCCAGATTCTCTGGACTTAGCTGAAAAATCTTTTCGGCAATACAAAAGCCTGCAATAGCTGATATGCCTTCATCAGTTAATTGCTCGAAGTTAATCTCAAGCCGTCTTAAATTTTTTTGATTGTAGTCTTTATCTAAACCTGTGACTGTTCTAATGAGGTTTTCTTTGCCTTTTCTTTTTTCTGTGAGCAAGGTCTCAACTTTTTCAAGATGGCTGGAGATTGTTTTATATACATCTGAGGAATTCTTCAATTCCTGTATTTGCCTATTGATGGATTCAATTTTTTCAGCGTGTAAATGCCAGTGAATTTCGTTGAACGTTTTTATATCTCCTATTAATGTAACCAAGGGTTTCTTATCATCTATTGCTTTAATCTTCGGAGCAATTTCCTGAAGCTTTGTAAAAAGCTGCTCTTGTCCCTTTTCCAGTTTATGCTTATCCTGTTGAAGAAGTTGTACAGTCGCTTTGTTGTCCCATCCAAGCGTATATTTCAACTTGCCCCATTTATTAGGGCGGTCATCTTTCTCATGCCTGTTTACATTCCTTATTAAGCCATTGGAGGTAATCGCTTTTCTGCTACCATAAAACACTTCGAGATCATCCGTACAATAATAGTCAAATCGCTCTGCTAACTGATGTTCCAGCCACTTGCCATAAATCCCTGATTCCTTAATGTCTGTCTTGTTTAGCATCGAATCGTCATCGTTGGGCCATCGTACAATTGATTCACTCGCCCTTCTGTCTATGCGCTCATACACGATTTTGGTTTGCAGATTATTTGTATGAACAAAATGGTTTACCTGCTTATTGTATTTCTCCGGAACTAATAGTCGTAATGAAAAACCATGCAGCACTCTTTCGATTGCATCCTCCCAGTGAATAGAATCCGCTTTTACTTTTATAAGCTCACCTACAAATGGCAGTTCCTCCTCTCCGGTATCAAGTAACTCCAGCAACCTCTGTCTGACATGTATCAGGTCCTGCGGAATTCGGTTTTTACGGCTTAGTAGCGAGGTGATTTCATTTTGTATCTGCGTAATCTCCTGGGTAACCTTTTCCTTTTCGCTCCTAATCTGAAACCGTTTATCGGTCAGATCCTCATATTGTTTATGTAGAGAACTGTCAAGGATTTCAATTTTACCATAATTCTCTTTGAATGATATTTCATTAAGCTCTGTTTGCAATTCCAATTTTGCAGCAAGGGTTACATATTGGCTGTGATAATTTTTTTTCGTGTCTCTCTTTTCAGATTCTGAAGTGATATCTTTATTCAGTAACTGAATGCGGGCATCTATATTGAGCGCTGCTTTCTGCGCAATTAACCCTTTTTGTTCTCCTTCAATCTGTTTTATTTCTGATTCGATGATGCTTTGTTCTCTTTCAAGGTCTTCCACTTCCTTCTCTATTCCAGTGATATAGACTTCCAATAGACCATATTCCAGCTTATCAAGAAAGAAAGGTAGTTGTGCATGCACAAAATTCAGCATTGATAAGTTTTGCTCAACTTCGGCCAGTTTTTCTTTGTTACTAACAACCGGTTCCAATAACTCTAATTGTTTTTTATCTTTTTGGATTGCTTTGTGACTTAACAAGAGGTCAGTATAATGCTCGTATAAAGCTGCAAACTGCTCTTCTGCATCAGGTTCCTCCAACATTTGTTGTCTGATAAACTGCGTGAGGTCGCCCAAAACCTTGATCCCTACAGTTTGATTAAAAAGCGACAGGGCCTTTTCCCGTAACCCAAATAGATCGCTGAACCTGGCTGCATATTCCTTGAAGGTATCATATATATCGGTTTTTGGATACTGACGCTGAAGCTTTCTTTTCCATTCACCCTTCATATCAAAATGATCTTTGCCAAAATGTTCATTGATGTTTAACTGGTAAGGCGATACAATAAAAACTTTCTTCAGTACGCCATTGTTAAACCATCTAACCTGAACCAGCGTAATAGTATGAAGGGTTCCCGAGTTTAGAAAACAAGCCAAGAGCACCGAATAAGGGTTATCGGATTTATTCCTTAGCTGTTCGGTCTTTGACTTCTCATCGAGTTCCGAAAAAATTTTGCCATGATATCCCCAGAAATAAGAGTTTTCATCCCTTTCTTTTTTTGTTTCGGCACCTGAAGATTGATTATAGAATCTCTTGTGACTGGGAACAAGTAGAGTTAATAAAGCATCGATTAAGGTAGTCTTTCCACTACCATTGGCGCCGGTTAACAAAGAGGTTCTGCCGGTGGTTTCCAGTTTATAAACTTTCCCATGGAAAGTACCCCAATTGAATACTTCCAAAGACCGTAATCTATACCCGTTTTCAGAGGGGTTATTGTTTAACAGTGTTGACATAGTTTTCCAGCTTGCATTTGATTTCTTCAAGTTTGTCGTTGTTGACAAGTGCTTTTATAATTCTTTTGATTTCGTACTGGTTATTATCCTTGTTGGCCGAATCTTCTCTGGTCAGTTTTAGAACACCTATATTCAGTAAAGAATTAATCGGCCTGCTTAGATCCTTCCACAATTTGCTTTTATTCGTTTGGTCTTTATAAAACAATTCAATCCGCTCCTTTATTTCTTTTTGAGTACGATGCAGTTTTGATCCTTCACTGGTAGTGTCAAATTCTTCGAGCATTTCCCGAAGTATAACACAAAGCAGCGAAGTCTCATAGTTCAATGTTTGCTTTCTCATTAATCTGGGCAGAGGGTTCTCGTCATGTTCATCGGCTTCAGGTTGTACAATTCTTGCAAAACCATCCATTTCATTAATAAGAAGCCCAATTCCAATTTTGGCGAAATAATCCTGAATAGCTGATTGCCATGCTAACAGGTCTCTCCAGGCATTTTTTTCATCGACATATACGGGGCCTTGCAGCAACTTGATGATTACATGTGCGTATAGTGTTCTTGAAGTAGTTGATTGCTCCATTAGTGTTTAGTTAGTTGCAGGTGTATATAAAATCATAGGGACGTTTATTTTCCTACCGTCAACCCAAATAGATTCTATTGTTGTTTCCAGAATAATATGATGATATGAACTACTTGCAATAGAAAAATAACCTACCAATTCGCTGAGTCCATTCTCCAATCCATAATAATCTACAATCTCTTTCAGTGAAACCTGGGTTTTGCCTTCCAACATACTATTTATTCTTTGCAAGAGTTTCTTTTTGTCTGTTGCCGTCTGCTCAAAAAGAAACTTTAAGTCAACTTCTGAAGAAATTTGACCGCCTAATCCATCGGGAAATTGAACAGCCAAAAGGTCGTCTTTCTCACTGCCCAATTCCCACCGATCCACCAGGTTAATGAGAGGTTCATCTTCAACGGTAATAAATTCATCATTTTTCAGCCGTTGATCCACCAGGCTGTAGGCCAATTGTCTGATCTCACCAATCAATTCCATAGCCCTACGCCTTTCCAGTAAGTTTTTCTCTGATAGCACCCGGCTAATTTTCTCACTAAGTTTCCGGTTCGAATCAATTACCTTTTTTCCGGAGGCATGTAAATATCTTTTAAGGTTCTTTAAAAACCGGTCGTTATTGTAATCAATGCCTCGATCTTTTAATAGTTTGTATAATAGTTCTGTTAGTTCCGAGAATTGTTCCTGTTTCTTTTCATCCATGAGAAACTCCCAAAAAGCTTTAAAACTTTTTCCCTGATCTTTACCTTCAATCTCGTCTAATGCATTTAGCGCATAAACCAGAAGTGAACCCTTGACCACATCTTTTTCCGTGTACTTTCTCTGAATCTCCTTTCGAATTTGTTCAAAATTTTGCTCCACTTCTGTAAAATCGCTTAATAGTTCTCTGGCCATCTTATTGAGGTCGTAAAACTGCTCCTTGATTTCGGTATCGTCGAACAAAGACGGCTTCTTTCCCTGTTTTAGCAGGTTGATTTCATTTTCAATTTCAAATTTTTTCTTCTCTAATTCCTGAATCCGCAGTTCAACATTTTCCGTTGTTTGTTCGATCATTTGTTTTAGCTTGAAAAAAATATCCCTAAATCGGCTGTTCGTTCCTACAAAATCCCGCTTATCCAGGTCAGCGATCCAGTTGAATACTTTTTTCGTATCAAAAGTGAGTTCATGCAAATCCTCGCCAGTGTCATCAGGGTATTTGCTCAAAAACCCAGCATTACTCCATTTCTCGATGTATTGTGTGGCTTTCAGTGAATAATCATCAAACAAACTTGTACCTGTAAGTTCTTCGTCATTCTCCTCATACTCCAGATCTTCAAGGTATCCTTCCAGTTTGTTTTTCAGTTCCGTATTGGTTATCGTAGTGATATGCCCTTCCTGAAAGATTTTATAAAAAAATGACAACATGAAAGGGGCATTCTTGGCTCTTAGGAGAATCAAAGGCCGGGCAGTTTTAAACTGGAGGGACAGGGCTTCAAAAGTCATAAACACAATATAGAATTTTGAAAGGGTTTTTGAAACTATGTATCTAAATCTATGATAATCATTTTCTTGAAAGTTGATTTTATAGTAGTTTCCGCTCCATTTAAATTATATAGCTTGGTATCCATTAAGCATCTTATAGAAAAGTATTCACTGGATGTAAACAGTTTTGAGCAAGCAAAGAAGAATTATTATGCTTATTGTAATTCGCTGTATAACGCAGATTTCAATGTTGAGAAGTCGAGAGAAGCTTACCAATCGCTATGCAACGCATTTGCAAAAATTCTGGAAGTGAGCGTTCAAGAAGCTGAAGTAAAAAGTGGTTATGAAATCATCTATGGCTCTCAAAAGAAAGTTATACCATGTGTAGGCGTTTCAATCCATGCAATTGATTGTGATTTTACTATTGGTTTGTTTAGGGAGTTTTATATCATTACGGAGCTGAAATACCCACAGAATATCAAGCTTATGAAAGATGATTTTTGGCAGATGCTTTTTCAATTGGCCGCTTTTGGAAAGTTCGGCTTTAGAGAGATCGAGAAGCCAACGAAAGGCATGAGAGAAAAAGTACCTCAACTTTTTAATAAGCAAGGCAATTATTTTAAGCTGCTGAGAAATTATTTTCTGTACGAGATGGAGTATTGTCAAATCAGATCACTGGGATATATAACTGTTACCTGGAATAGTGAGACGCCGTTTAAAGAATTAATTGTAAAATTATGCGAGACATTTAAGATTATGTATCATCTCAACTTTGCTTTATGGAAAGCTGACATAAAACGTGAAATCTAATGGCGGTTGTGTTTTTCATTCGATTTGAATAATATCTCAACCTAATTATTTGCTCAGAACCCTCAAGCTGCCTCGCCATTTTCCAGAATCATTTGCCCTGTTGCGGGGCAGCTTTTTATAAACAAAAAGGACATTTCGCAATGCCCCCGGACAGCTATCCATCAGTTATAAATTCCTATCATTTCAGTCTTTACAAAACTCTCGCAAAGCTGAAAGGCTTTTTGTGTTCTTAACTGCGCTGTGCCGCCGTATAAAAGCGATTTCATTTTCGCTTCATCGTTCTTGTAATTGCGGATGTTTTGAAAATACCCTATAATAGCATTGTACGTACCAAACAGCGTTCCTTTTGTTGTTTCTAGTTGCTGTGAAGGGCTGCTCATATTGTATTCATAAACATCATCGCAGATATTTTTGAAAGAGGTGCTTAGTTCATCCAACTCGCCGTTGCGGATATTCTCCAGCACTTCTTTATTTGGAACCATTGCAAGCTGTATCAGTTTCAATACTTCCTTATCGGTAATACGAACCTGCGACCATTCGTTAAAAATGCCTTCTAGTTGTACTGATAGTTTGTTAGATATGCCCATTACTTTATGCGCTTCTTCCAACCTGTCTTTTGCGCTGGAGGTGTGGCGGATTTTAATTGAATTACTACAGTTTTTTAAAGCCGCATTCAGCGTATTGTTGCAAACAATTCTTATCGGTGTAAAGGCTGCCATTATGCTCCCATAACCATCGTGTGAAGTGGTAAGAAATAAATACTTCTCAATCATATCCTCGTTACTCACTTTAATATAATCAGGCACTTTGCAGTAATGAAAATCTTTTCTCCTTTGCCTAATGCCCCTGCTGTTTCGTATTGTATGCCATCGCCATCAACAATAGCATCAAAAAAAGAAAAGGCATCTATGTTTTACACTACTTCATAATTCTTACCCACCACTCCTAAAACTATATGGTTATCGCTGCGAACCGTAGCATAATAATCATCAACACTAATCTGTGGGTTCTCATACGTATTGCGGTGTGTATAAAGTTTTCGTTTTTCTACGGTGTAATCTAATCCTGCAAACTGCAAAGCTTCACGGCTGTTAGAATAATCCGAAACTATCTATCCCAAGCCCTGCCATGCTTTTTCTTTTACGCTAAAAAAACTGTGTTTGCCTGTGCTTTCATTAAAATTTATGTTGTGTGCCATACTATTTTTTTTGTTGATTAAAAAATGGAAGGCATCCCGCTTTGGCGGGATGCTTTGAGATTTAAAATGGTAAGTCTTCTTCTGCTACTAAATTGTTTTCTCTTGCCATTGGTACAGCGAGTGCAAGTATATTGGTATCGCCTCCGCTGGTGTTGTTAGAACGTCCGTGCAGCTTCAACACATTCACATGAAAATTCAAACTTGCTTTTGCTTCACCGTCTTTACCGGTGTAAGCATTTACACCAATGCGGCCAAAACATTCCACCAAAGTGCCCTTGGTCAAATAAGTTGCCACTCCGGGATTAATCCAATACGAACAATTAATGTAGGTCGTAAATTTCTGCACCTCCGTACTGCCTTTTGCTTTGTAAGTGTCGTTAATAGCAATAGAAAAGTTCACTACTTTTTTCCCTGCTTTTGTTTCGCTAACGGTTGCATCTGCGGTTATTCTGCCGATGATTTCCATAACATGAAGTTTTGAATGTTTAAAAAAATGTTTCTTAAATGAAGTCAGCTTCGCTTCATTCATTTACCCTTAGCGACCAGCCATTAGGACTGCGGCGGAGAAACAAGGTTTTTCAAATAAAATACTACCCCATGTAGGAGAGCGTTACGGAATCAGGTGGAGATTTTTTTGAAAACCGGAGGCGATTGACGGCTCTTTACAATGTGGGACGAAGACCTTGTTTCGCACAGAGCAGGCCAATAATTTTGCGACAGGGTCAGTTGAATGAACTATGCATCAATACATCGTTGTTAGTTTTTCTTAGGAACATCTTCCTTAGAACATCTTTTTATAGTATCTGGAATTGTGGTTGGCGGGAGAGTTTTTTTGCAGCTTTCAAAAGAGCCAATCTCAATTCCGCCATATGATTGTCCGGCGCAATGGTTTCGCCGTTTCGTTACGAAGAAGGAGTAACGATTAAAAAAACGGTGGAAGGATTGCGCCGGGTCTTTCTTGCAACATCTTTTTTGCAGTATTTTAGTTGCTGTTTTTGGAAATTTTGTTTGGCAGGCAGTATTAATCACCTCATCAAAATAAATTTCAATTGCGCAATAACTTTATCTAGCACAATGGTTCGGTCACCAAGTTGATTAAGTACTGGCAAAACTTGCGACACAGGTAGATTTTGGGTTTTATACACTTAGTTTGACCTAACGGGAAGATTGCATTCTCGAAGGTAACCTGAGCCAAGCTATAAAATCGAATGTAGGGGGTTCACTCAAAACTGCGACAATGATTCTTAATTTTGTAACATCAACTAAAAATGATGCAATCCTCCAACCGCCGCCTATTTATTGTTTTCATTTTCTGCCTTGTTATCATTCATGATACCTCCGCACAACTAAATAAAGCCAGCACAAACTTTATTTCGACGCAGTTGACGGACTATAAGAATTGGTTGACCCATACTAATTTGAATACTATACTTACTGTTGACACCGCGATTCTTTTGAAGGAAAAGTATGTATTGCAAATGCGAATAAAAGATGCCTACAATTGGCAAAGGCTTGTCTGGTTATCCGATAGTGCTTTTCAAAATTCTTTATCGGATGTTCTACTCAAGCGTTTTGCGTTTCAAATGGACTTAAAACAAACCAACTGTGAAATAACCATAGATGCGGTGGATGCCGGCATCGGTATTTCGTGGGAAAAAGGAAAGGCAGTCACTAAAGTGTGGAAGAAAATGGGTATCATAAGTGACGGCGTCGCATTATCCCTGACGAGAATAACAAATTTAAATGCGTTAGGTCCGCTAAACACCAAACGTTCGATAGAAGACATCAAAAGAAGATTACAAGCTGGTCTAAAGCAGTACCTAAAACAATACCAGGCGAAAATCGAAAAATTTCGCTTTGAAGTCATCTACCAGCTTGACAACAGTTTGATTCTTGAGATTAGCAATATAGTGGATGCAGTACTGGACGAAGGTTATTTTGAACACATCCGGCTTGACTTCAGCTTTCAACAAGAAAACAATAATGTAAAACTGGTGTACGATATAAAAGGTAAATATGGTGCAGGTTTGATATGGGCGCCGCAGAGTTCCCGGTACCGCGACATGATCCCCAAGTATGACGCGGCAGTCCAGCGTTTTTCTTTGAAGATGAGTAATAAAATCGGCGAACTCTTAAAATAACAAACATGGGCTTCGACGATTATAGAAACTATCTGGGCAAGTTTGTTCTAATAACCAACATTACCCTTTTTCTCCTGATTCTTGTATTGTTCGCCGTAAAAGGTTTTACCAGCGAGGAACTGACGGAGTTATTTAAATATTTAGTTCCCATCAAGGCCCTTTACCTTACCGCACTGGTAAAGTTCATTCTTAAGCAGCAAAAAAATCCCGAATTGCTGAGGCCCATAAACCAGAACATTCAACCCTTATTTAAGACCTTGACCAAATTGGTGTTTTACGTTCATATCGGCAGCTTGTACATTTTTATTCTCCTAAGCGCTTTTAACGCCATCAGTTTCGATTTCCTGATAGGCGCTATCATTGCCTTGGAAACCTTTTTTGGAATTTATATCGGGTTAATCATTGATGACTTATTTGGCAAATCGGCTTCCTGATTAAAATAGCAGAATCACGGCAATTTTGGTAATTTACTTCTGTAAAATAAGCCGCATGTACAGAAGCCAATATTATCGGTTCGCATTAACTATGACTATGCTCTCACTGGCTTCCCAAAATTATTGCCAGCGAATAGCGGTCAAAATTCCGCCTTCTGTTAATAAAGAATATAAGTACAGTTTCGTTGCCAACGACGACTACATTATCGGTCTCCCGGGTTTGGCCGGAATAGATGGAAAGGCATCCAGATTTTGCGTCTGGAATGCCAAGAATGGCAAGTACCGTCACAGTTTCGAAAGAACCAACGTCAATAATCACAGTTCAGTACTTTCATACGATGGGCGTTGGGTAGCCTATAATCCTTCTTCGGAGAAACTCTACATTATTGACGCTCTGAAAGACGTAGTCCGCGACACATTGGCCTTTCATCCTGCGTATCCTTTACGGGACGCTGTAAGGTTTTCGCCTAATAGCCAGTTACTTGTTTATTCTCCATTTTTTCATTCCGACACATCCTATCTGTACGAGATGCATACGCGTCGCCGAATTTTGGTGAAAGGGTTTTACGATTTATCACAAACACGTTTTTCAGAAGATGGAAGGTTTGTGTACATGTACTCCCTTCGGGGTTCGTTCACAAAAATTCAGTGTTCCGACGGCCAGACTTTAGCTGTGATTAAGTTGCCGCAAGACATTAACAGACTAAGCATTTATTTGCAGATTGGCTTGTCCCGGGATGGAAGCTTCATCCAAGTGATTGACGGAAAGAAAATGTGCTTCATCAATTCTGAAACTGGAGCATTTGAACTATTGGACAACATCGCAACCTCTACAAAAGTCCAGGACACAGATGTTTGTTTTGTTCAAGATAACAAGGGCAAACACGAAGTCATACACTATAATTTAAAAAGCGGTGTAAGGTCTGTGCTCTCAACGGTTGGATCCACTTACGTGGACTTAAAAGAGGCTGACGATTTTTTGATTGTCAACGACCATACTGACTTGAAAACAAGCTTTTCTGGCTTTTCCAAAAAAAACAGCCGCCTGGTATTCCGTATTCAGGAAAAGTTTAAGGATGAGTATATACAGGATTTTGCTGTAAGTCCATCCGGAAACTATTATGGTGTTGTAACTAATGAGAATTTTTACGTTCTGCAAATAGCAAGCAAAAATCCGTTGTTCACGTTTAGTACAAAAGAAAGCTCTTACTTTAAAAACGCAATTTTTTTCTCAAACGATGAAACGAAAGTGGGTCTGAAGACCGAAAACAAGGTCATCCTTTTCAACTTGGCTTCGCAGCAATTGTACGCCGCGCTGGATAATGGTGGTAATAGCAATGATTATGATGTACTTGGCTTTTCGGGCCCAAGGCACATTGCCGTGGAAACTTATGAGAATATAAAAACGAACATCGCCATAGATTCTCTTTCAATCAGTACCGACCGGGCTCCATCACCCGATGACTATTCACCCGACAGGTCACGTTTCATCCGGTCAAACTTCATGGGCAATATCTCCCTGTATGATGCCATCCGGGGAAGTGAAATAAAAAACATTTCTTTGGATATATCTGGATTCAACATTGTCTTCTTTCCTAGAAAGAAATGGTTTGGCGTCTACGACGTGCTACCGTGTAAATTTTATCTTTTTGATTTAGAAACCGGTAATCAGGTATGGAGCAAAACATTTCAGGATTGCAGCCCAAGGTATATTTTCGACCGGGAGGGCAAGGTGTTTATTGCAGAGGGAGAATCTGTCTATACCGTCGTTGATTTGGCAACTGGCCGGGAAATAGGAAAAATTAAAAACAACGGTTTAGAACCGCCTGTGATTGATGAGAAATCAGCCTATATATATGTTGTCGATGCAACCGGGAAAGTGCAGGCGTGGAATACTAATGTGTTTGCCAAAACACCCATTCCACACAGCATGAGTGTTGAGTTGAAAAAAACTCATTATGCTGATTTTGCTGATTCATTTCGTTGCGTTAGGGTAGGAAGTTATGGGGCGGGTAAATTTTACGACACGCTCTTTCGCTTTCAGGACGAATCAAATTACTCACGAGGGAACTATTTAACCAAGGAATCACCGAATCATGAGTTACTTATAGTTTATTATGGACATGACAACATGGAAGTTTGGAACCTGGAACAAAAAAAATGTATCTGGGTGCTCGACATTTCTGGTGTACAAGTAGTTGATATTTACATTTCACCCGACAATAAAAGAATCGCTGTAAAAGGCTTGCAAAAAGAAGTACTTCTTTTCGACTTGCCATCGAAAAAGTTTATCGGCACTTTGTATTTTTCGAAAGAAAAAGAAAAAGAGGTGATGTTTGTGACAGGTGAAGGTTACTATAAAATAGGTAAGCAACTTTCTACGCTGCTAAGTTTTTCCGTTGGTGAAAATCACTATGAATTCGACCAGTTTGATTTGCGGTACAACAGACCCGATAAAGTTCTACAGTCTCTTGGTAGCAGCGACAGTTCTTTAATCAACACATATCGTCTGGCTTATAACAAACGCATTCAGCGAATGAAGCTTGACACGCTACAGTTTCAGTCAGATTTTAAGGCGCCGAATTTAGAAATCATTAATACTGATCAGTTAGATAAGCTGCCATTAAAAACAACTGTGGCAAACATAGTTATTCATGCTTACGACCCTGAACCAACAAATTACCTGACAAGAATCTTTATAACCGTAAATGGGAATCCCGCATACGGATACGATGGATTAAACATAGAGCAAAAAAATTGCAGAGATACTACCTTACAAATACCCCTTCTGTTAGCGGAAGGAAATAATACAATCAAAGTATCCTGCGTAAATAACCGGTCAGCAGAATCTTACCGGCAAACTGTCTCTGTCACATGCCAACTTGATAAGCCAGTTGCAGCGAAAACTTGGTTCATAGGAATCGGCATATCTAACTACAAAGACAAAGCTTATGAGCTAAACTTTCCATGTAAAAACATACTTCAATTAGATAGTTTTTTTACACATCGTCGTCTTGGAAGGCATGCCCATCACATACTTTTACTGGATTCCCAAGCCAAAAGGGAAAACATCGTCGCCGTCAAACATGGATTTTTGAAAAATGTTCAGCCGAATGATATAATTATTCTTGCCCTTAGTGGTCACGGAACGATTGACTACAGTTCTCCCGGAAAAGAATTTTACTTCGCAACTTGGGATATGAATTTTCAAAAAAAGTCGGACTATGGATTATCCTACGATGACATTCAATGGCTGCTTGATAGCATACCTGCGCAAAATAAATTGGTTATACTGGATGCGTGCAGAAGCGGTGAGTTAGATACCGATTCTTCCGAGCAGGGAATTCGAAGTTTTGAGTTGATGCAGGAGATGTTTGCAAATCTTGGTAAAGGAAACGGCTCAACAGTGTTTTCAGCGACTGCAGGTAATAAGGATGGTTATGAGCCTCCGGAATTGGGAAATAGCATCTTTATGTATTACTTGCTTCAAGGTCTTAATACATGGCATGCTGATGAAAATAATGATGGCAGTATAAACTTAAGTGAACTCCAAAATTTTGTAGATACAAAAGTCGTTGAATACTCAGGAGAAAGACAAAAGCCAAATTCAAGAATATTTAATTACGATAATGACTGGATAGTAAAAAGAAGAAGTTTGAAAAATTAAATAAGGCAACTATTGGCGTTCGCGAATTCGAAACTCTTGCCAATTATTTGCGGCAGGGTCAGTTGAATGAACTATGCATCATTACTTTTTATCAACATCTTAATTCAACAATCTGGAATTGTGGTTTGCGGATAGCTTTTCATTATTTCACCAGGGCCAACCTCAATTCCGCAACATCATTGTCCGGCGCAATTCTTTCGCCGTTCGGTACGATGGTGAGGAACGAACTCCGAGTAACGATTTATATAGCGGTGAAAATATTGTGCCGGGTCTTTGCCAAATAGATAAGAGGAATTGGAACGGAGCGTCGCCGCAAAAAGTTGAAGAAAGAGATAAAGCCGGTAACAAAAAGAATTAAATAATGCTGAAAAAAAATTCAGTATTTAATTTAGGTAACTATATACGAGTTGGGAGTGGAAGCCTTCAGGCTTCTTTTTTATCTTTATACAATGGCAAAGATAACAAAGAAAAGGTAGTGTCTCAGTTTGAAATTTGATGCTTGACAGAATAAGCAAGCCGTTTTGTAGATTTGCTACATGGCAAAGAAAGCAAAGTTACCTGCTGATATAAATAAACGTGCAAAGAGTATTGTTGATATTGCTACAGGTGAAGAAAGTGCAGAACAAATAGACCCGATTAAGGCTGCGGCGGCTGCATTAGGTCGCAAAGGTGGACTTAAAGGTGGCAAGGCAAGAGCAAAAGCACTAACAGCAAAACAGCGTACAGAAATAGCAAAAAAAGGTGCTGCTTCAAGATGGGCAAAAAAATAAGGTTTATCTATCGAACATTTCTAACTGAAAAGAAAGATTGAATTTCTTAGAGTAATGAGCAATAAATGCTTTCATATTGCCTTTATTAGCTAAAATTTTTTCTCCTTCATCTTCAAAGTCTTTAATAAAATCTCTTACTTCTAAATCTGCACTCGTAGTTAACCATTGGTAATTAAATTGCTCCCGAGTACAGAAACCTGTATAAGGATTCTTTTCATAAAGTCTTTTTTGCACTAAAAAAGGAAGCCTGCCGTAGATAAAAGCCCTTTTAAGTAATGGTACTATAGCTGGTTTTACAAATGACTTCATAACATCACGGCTTACACCCAACAAATCGGCTATGAGGTTGTAGAATGATGGGAAAAAATGTGTTGATTTTTCTGCATAGTTTTCTAAAATATATGCATCTATATCTATCACATCCCCATTTCTTAATTCAACCCTATTAATTTTCTTATTGGCGGGGGAAATCGCATCCGCTTGGTAAAGCAAGTGGTTCTGTTCCTGTTCCTGCTTGGGCTCAATTTTCTTGACCTTTTTTTGCTTTTCGCTCTCAGGTAAAAGTTGCTGTTTGTGTTTTCTTTCTTCCTTCATTTTTATTTTAATTTATAAGTGACATTGTTGTTTTGGCAATAGCAGGAATAGGTTTAAAAGTTGCGTATTGCTCAGGATTAAAAGCCTCAATAGCTTCCTTAGGATTTTTCATAAAATGCCTGTACTTGGCAAATAGTTTGTTTTCATTATTGGAATACTTATGAGCATACAGAGCATATACAATACTCTCATGTACGTTATAGCTGCGTGCAAACTTTGCGACATAACTTGGCTTATCTATATACGGTTCAACTTCCTTCATTTTATCGTCGTCAAATAAATATCTTGCAGAAAATTGATTGGCAGCATCTTCATCAATAGTTCCCGTAGACATGCCTGCTGATACATGGCCATGACCTGCTGAATTTACTATTTCCTCCCAATCGTATAACACATGATACAACTCATGGAACAGGCTAAACCAAAGCGTTGGATATAAATCTCTATAATTAGTTATAGCTATACACGGTTTATCATCTATTACAAATGTTGCAGCTCTAATATGTAAGTCCTTATAGTTTTTCGGAATAAAAATAACCGTAACACCAACTTTAAAAAGTAGTTTAAATACTTGTCTTAAACCGCTTTCTACATTCAAAGAATAAGCTCGTAAGGCCGGAAAGATTCTTACTAACTCCTGCCTGTCATACTCATTCGGATTTGGCATTTTTTCGAATGTCGCATAAGCCATATTCACCCAAAACTTTAAAGTTTTCTCATTAGATACAATCTTGCCCTTACTATAAACAGGAACTTCAATGTCGTTCTTGTACTCAAACACGGTGTTATATCCAAAAAACGATAAAATTCTTTGCTCAATTTGTTCAAAGTCATTTACCGTTTCTATCAAACCTGCGGAACGAAGCACCTCCAAATCAAAATGCTTAGCTATAAAAAGCCTAACACTTGTTTTATCTAATTCATTTTTATTTTCATCGGTAATTTTGACTAAAAATTTGTCAATAAAAACAGACGGCGCAATGTCTAAAAATTTCGACATTTTCAAAACAGTCAGAAAGTCAATCTTAGTAGATTGACCTTTCATAAAAGCATCGAAACTTTTTGTTTCAATTTCCATTAATCTTAATGCCTGGTTCTTAGAGAGCCGTAGTTCACTCAATTTTTCAGTGAATGCTTGCAATACAGTTAAAGAGTCCATCCATCCTTTTGGACGAAGCGCCGAGTTTATAATACTGTCAATCCCAAGAATGTTGTCACTCATAATATTGCTGTAATTCTTTGGTAGTTTTACCAAACCAAAAATAGGCGATCTAAACGTAAAATCCAACAAATGCATCCGTTTTTGGTAGCTTTACCAAAAAAAAGTTTCATTCATTAATTTAAAACTGAATAAAATGCTTGACCGAACAAGAAAGTTTATATACCTTTACGGTATGAACAAGCTGCCAATAGAAAAGAAGATACAAATAATCAACTTACTTGTTGAGGGCAATAGTTTAAGGTCAACTTCAAGGATTGCAGATCTTTCAATAAACACGGTTGCAAAACTTTTGGTAGATACTGGCAGAGCATGTGAAAGATTCCATAATGAAACCGTTGTGAACGTAAAGACTAAAAAAATACAGGCCGACGAAATTTGGTCTTTCGTTTATTCAAAAGAAAAAAATGGACCGGAAGGCATGGAAGATGTACCAGGCGATGTGTGGACATGGACTGCAATTGATGCGGATAGTAAATTAATTGTTTCATGGTATGTAGGCCAAAGAGATTTAGTTTCTGCAACTGAATTTATGAAAAATGTTGCTTCAAGATTATCAAACAGAGTACAGCTAACAACAGACGGACACCGGCCATACTTACAAGCTGTTGAAAGTGCTTTTGATGGAGAAGTTGATTGTGCAATGCTGCAAAAATTATATGGACAACCCGAAGGTAAACACAATGAAAAAAGATATAGCCTTGCACAATGCATTGGCATTGAGACAAACATTGTACATGGTCGGCCAGAAGAAAAACATATTTCTACTTCTTACGTAGAAAGACAAAATCTTACAATGCGCATGGGCATGAGAAGGTTTACACGTTTGACTAATGCTTTTTCAAAGAAAATAGAAAATCATTGTTATGCCATTGCTTTGCATTTTGTTTACTACAATTTTGTGAGACAACATAAAACTTTAAGAGTAACACCCGCAATGGCAGCAGGCTTAACAAAACGATTTATGAGCTTAGAAGATATTGCCAACTTGGTTGTTGAAGAAGCACCGAAGAAAAGAGGGTCGTATAAAAAGAAAAAGGCTGAATAATCAGCCTTTTTTATTTTTGTATAAAAACGAAATGGAAAAGAAATTTAAAACGGGAGATGTAGTGACAATTTTGGGAGAGGGTCGAGAGGCTAAGGTTGTAGGATACAAAGAAATGAAGAGTGGTTCGCTATATGTAATTATTGAATTCCAAGACGACGATAAAGTACACCAAGTAAGGGTGACACAGGATGCACTTGTAAAGGCCCAATAATTTCAAACTGAGACACTACCTGAAGCAGAGGATGCAACCGTTACAACTAAGGGTTGTTGTAAATTGTTCGCCAGTTTTATATTTCCGCTATCAACAGCTCTTACTGATCGGTAAGAAGTAAGGCTTTTAGATTTCAGGCTTCGACTTATTTGCCAGAGCTTTCCATTTTTTATTTGTACATCGACATTACTGCAATTTTGCGAAGGTCACTGGCAAGTGCTTTTTCTTATATTTTTTAAGTACTTCATTTTCTACTACACTACTTCCATTGGAAATAACACAATTTAAATCTCGTGGTGTGTCGCTGTAAATGTATTTCAGAATATAGAAAGGTATTTTTAAAGAAAAACCTTTTATCATAACAGGCAAAGTGCAGATTGAAAGTAATGTGGTAAATGTAATTACAGAAAGCAGTCATGATTTTTCCAAGATGCTCAATGAGGTAACACCGAGCAAGAAAAAAACACCAAGTATTTTGGCGTTGGATTTTCGACATGAAACTTCTAAGCCATCAAATTCTGATGTTAGAAGTCAGCCAAAAGAAACGACTAACCAAAAACTATTCGATAAGTCAAGAAATTTTAGATAATTAATCTTTGTTTTATGAATAACAGACAAAACATTTACCAGATGTACATGGAAAACGCCTTTAAGTTTGGGTTTTTCATTACTAGAGATTCATCGCGTAAGGATAGATATGCTAAAGTATTGGTTATGGATGGCGTAAAAGAAGGCAAACCTATTGATAGACTCATTCCACTGTTAATAAACACCCATTTCATTGGAATCTATACTGTCACTATCTGTAAATTTAAAGAACTGTGGTAGTGTAATCCTTCTAAATTATTCATCCTCAATTTTCAATTAAGAAAAATCAATTTTATATGGATAAAGCTTTTGCAAAATATATAGATGTATTATTCGAAAACCTGGGATCTGTGAGAAAGTATAATTTGGAAAATTTATCAAAGACAATATATACCGATTTTTAGAACTAATGCATTTTAAATACACCATTTCTGACTGCAAAAAGAACCACTCCAACAACATTTTTTGCTCCTATTTTTTGTCTAATCCTTTCTCTTGCTGTTTCAATCGCTCTAGTGGTTGATTCCAACCGGGATGCAATTTCTTTTGCACCCTTTTCTAGGCAAGTTAGGCGGATTATTTCCACTTCACGCTCAGTTAAACGTGTATGATTGTATGAGTGATCAATTTTCAGGGTTATGTTAAAAGGGTTTAGAGAGTCAATATCACCTTCATTCGTATAAAAATTGTCTCCTAAGAGAAAATCTAAAACTGCAAATAGTTGGTGGGAATGTGGATTTTTTGGAAGACATGCCCGTGCACCTGCCATACGCATTTGCTGAATTAATTCAATATTCTGTGTATTAGAGTAACCAACTACAGTTA
Source organism: Chitinophagales bacterium (assembly GCA_031425835.1). Classification (GTDB taxonomy): domain Bacteria; phylum Bacteroidota; class Bacteroidia; order Chitinophagales; family Chitinophagaceae; genus Flavisolibacter. The sequence continues at coordinate 185,510 of JANPKD010000021.1, read as the reverse complement.
TAGAAGGGTCGTACTTTAAAATAATCCTTGTTATAGCAATACCATCAATATAAGGTAAATCCAGTTCAGTAAGAATTAAGCGGGGTTTATAATTCTCTATCGCTGTTATTAACTCAATACCATTTTGTACTTCTGCTACAATTGAATATTTCGGATGCTCCTTAACGAGGCAAGCAAAACGCTGGCGACAGAGAGGTTCTGGATCTGCAATAACAATAGAAACTTGGTCGTGCGGATTTCTGTGTGATGACATGAAACAAAATAATTTAAAGCAAATCAAAAACAATTTGACTTCGGCGTTTAAATTAAGTGTTTCAGTTAAAGAATAATGTAATGCAATATGAATAATTGCATGATTTTTGAACACTGAGCTAAAATCATTATTGGATTCTAAGAGAATACACTTACTGGCGATAGAGCATTTTAAATATTAATCCTTTTTGACTGCTACGTGTTAGCAAAATGTGTATTCACCTCCACACTTATGTGTAAAAACACACTTAAAAAAATCAACCTATTAGTTTTGCTTTGCTGAAGAATAATTGTGTAGTATGAATTGTAAAACAATTGCAGCTCCTGCAATTTTTTCCTTGTTAATTATTTTTAACCCATTTTCAATGTGCGCACAAAACAGAGGACTTGATAAACAACTTTATCAAGGTAGCATGTTTAATAATACAGATAGCCTGCTTGGAATTGAACTTGAAGGAATTTTTTCCCAATCTGATCAAATTCCCGAATTTTTGAATCAAAAGGGAGATTCGCAATTTAAAAAGCTTTCATTTAAAAAGTTACCACTGCCAACATTTCGCTTAAAAGCTGCAACTCCAATAAAATTTCAGGGCGGGCAAATAATGTATAATGGACAATTCAGGGCCGCTATAGATACACCTTTTACAGAGACGCAAATTTTTCATCATCATTTTGCGGCAAATCTAGAATTTACTTTAGCCCAGCTTCTGCCTTTGCGTTTTACATACTTTGAACGAAGAACCAACTCACTTTTTTTTCAAAGCTATCGCGACGTAAAAATTGAAATTGACTTTGCAAAATTCCAAGCCATCAAAGCAAGCCGCTTAAAAGAATTGGCGCAGAGTGTCGTTGAGCAGCAAAAGGATTTGACGTTGCGGCCTAAACTCGATGTTTCCCTTAACTATTCTGAAAAACTAAAGCGCTTCCTAGACAGCAAAGACATGGTTAGTCAGCTCATCCGCTCGAAACTGCTTGTGTTGAGCGGCCAGAGTTTGGACACCTTAGATATTGGGCTGAATCAAGATTCAATAGTGAAACAGGCAAAGCAATTTATTGTCTTTTATCAAAACGTTGAACGGATCAATGCACAGGTCTCAACATATCGCGACTCTGTGAAAAAAAAATTAGTGGATTCTGAAAAAATGGCTAAGTCGTTGGCTTCTGTTGATTTTAGCAACAACTCTGCAAACGCTCAACTTGCCAGAATATCTCGTATGGACACAACCAGAATGGTGCGGAAAATTGAAAGATTTTACAAGTGGTTCGGTTCAATTCAGAAATTGGGGATAGGAAAGGTCGTTCCCAATTATAGCGATCAAACGCTACGAAGGATGAATGTTACCGGGATTGATTTTGAGTACCAACACGGTAATTTGTTTTTAGCATTTCTTGCGGGGAGTATAGATTTTAGAGCCAAAGATTTTATAACGGCCAGGAATTTTCCTGCAAAGCAGAATATCTATGCCGGTAGAATTGGATGGGGAAGCAAGCATTTAAATCATTTGATCCTAACTGGCTACAAAGGAAGCAGACAACTTTTACTCAGCCGAACTGCTTCCCATTCTCAAAGCATTTTGGGACTAAGTCTGCAAGGGCAATTATCAGTTTTCCAATATTACACTCTACGCGGTGAGATTACGCAGTCTTCATCGCCCGGTTTTGTTGGCACAACCGGCGTGGATGAAAAACCAAGCTTCAAATTAAATGACAGACGCAACAAGGCTTATGCCTTCCAACTCAACGGATTTAATCCAATAATCAAATCCAGGTTTGAACTGTACTACCAATACAAGGGGTTGCAGTTTCAAAGTTTTAATAATTACAACGCTAATGCTCAAACCGACAAATGGTATGTAAAATTTGAAATGCCGCTCTGGAAAAAGCGATTGCAAATTCGTGCGAAGCTTGAAAAAAATGCCTTTGAAAATTCATTTTATCCGCAGCGATATAATGGTAGTACCACGTTCAAAAACATTTCGGTTTCTTTTAGAAACAAAAAGTGGCCGGCGTTTTCGGCGTCTTTTATGCCATCAACTCAAGTTTCCATGGTAGATGGATTGATTTACGAAAACTATTTTCAAAACCTAAATGCTAATCTGAACCACACCTATAAAATTGGTGCTGCGAGAGCTAATTCGTTATTAAGTGTCAATAGATTTTTCAATGATGCTAGTGACAGTGGGTTCATCTATTTTAATGCCCACAATATCTTTTTTTCCCAGGGTTTCTTCTTTACCAATTACTCAACTCAAATCAATGTATCAAGAACTAAAAATCCGGACTATGTTCTCACTGTTGTGGATGCAGGCATTTCTCTAAAAATTTCCAAAGAAGGAAATATAGGGATGGGCATAAAACTAAATGAACTAAACGGTAATGATATGAAAGTGGGCTTTTATGCACGGCAGGAGCTTACTGTTCCACAATTAGGAGCATTAAGTTTTAGCGTTGACAAATCTTATTTGGCTGGGCAAAAAAACCAGTTTGTTAGTAATAGTTTTTATTCCCTTGGATTTACAAGAGTGTTTAAATAAAGGCTTATGAAGAAAAATCTGTTAAGTATAGTTCTGATCACCGTTTGCTTTGTTGCGCACGCGCAAATCGTGATGAATATGCAAGTTCCTCCAACAGGTATGTTGTATAAACCACAGCTTTGGAACTTAATGGTTACCAATACAACTAATAGTTCAATACAAACTCATATTGAAGTAACGTTAACACAGGCGGGAAATGCTCAACTTGTTTTGACGGGTACAACAAAATCATTTGTGTTGACCCCAGGCACAAGACAGTTAAATGCCTCTTTACTGAATCCAATTCAGTACAATGTAATCGCGGGTAGCACAGTCAGTAACGACCCCAATGGACTGCTTCCTCTAGGGGTATATGATGCATGTTTTCATTTCTTTAGAACCACAGGCGATCTTGTTGAACCACTTGCTGAACATTGTCTCGATATCACAATAGAACCTCTTGCACCACCACAATTAGTTTACCCTTTTGATGAAACAGCAATTGCAGACTACAATCCGCAACTTTCATGGCTTCCACCTTTGCCACTTATATTATTTACTGATCTTAAATATGATTTGAAACTTGTCGAGATTAATTCAACACAAAGTCCTGAAGATGCGGTACAGCAAAATCCTCCTTTGTACCAAGGGAATAATTTGACAACTACTTCAGTACTGTATCCCCTCAATGCCCCTGGTTTACAACTCGGAAAAAATTATGCCTGGCGGGTGTTAGCCAAAAACAGTAACAATCCAGTCAGCAGTAGCGAAACCTGGCAATTTTCAATAAAGGAATTCGGTACGTTGAACATGCAATCTGCGGATCAGCCTTTTATAAAACTCAGTAAAGAACTTGAAGGTTCTTACGGAATTTTCATTGACAACCTGAAGTTTGAATATTTAAATGAAACAAAAGATTCCGTATGGAACATTAGGGTTATTAACCTTCTATCCAACCCACGCAAAGAACAGTCTCTTTCTCTCGATAGTATTCCATTGCTAAAAGGTCAAAACCTGGTTAACTATAATGCTACGAATGATGACTTTTTTATTCACAAAGGCTTATACCAAGTGGAGCTAATCAATTCCAGGCATGAATCCTGGCGGCTCAGGTTTGAATATAGAAAAACAGAACAACCGAATTAAGACCAAAAGATTTAACTGCTATGTTTAGTAAAATTGCCGATAAACATCAAAGAAAAATTGCGCTATTCTGCTTCTTCGTTTTCTATCTTGATTTTGCAATGCCAATGTTGGCAAAGGCAATAGGACGGGCAGATAGCCAAAGGTATTTTTCACAAAATTTGACGACCAGAAAAGTTGGTTTGCCTGCGATAGCCAGCAGGCAGTTGGGCCGGGTTTTTCCGGTCGCTGTTTCTAATGTCATTGCAGAGGAACCATCCACTTCTCAAAAGCATCTTGACCGACCGGAAAAAATTGACATCGGTGGGCCGGGTCAACCTGAAATGTCGTCTTTTAAAAGTGTGAATGCTAATGACATGGTAGATCTTTTTTCTGGTGACTTTTCTTATAATATTCCATTAATGGATGTTGGCGGCTACCCAATTAATATTCACTATAGCAGCAATGTTTCTATGGATCAGGAGGCAAGTTGGGTGGGGTTTGGTTGGAATCTGAATCCTGGCACAGTATCTAGAAGTATGCGCGGACTTCCAGATGATTTTAATGGTCAGGATACTATATCTAAAACACAGAGCATCAAAGAAGATCGAACAATCGGTGTGAACGTAGGAGGAGATGTTGAATTTAAAGGAGTACCTGTAAAATTGGGGGGGTCTTTAGGTATATTTCACAACACCTACAGAGGCTGGGGAACGGAAACTTCAATCAATGCGTCATTAAATTCTGGAAGCCAATCTTATGGCCCCCTGACTGCAGGACTCTCTCTTGGAAATAACTCTCAAACCGGACTGAATGTAAGTCCTTCGCTAGGTTTTAGGCTTGGCCTCGGTGAAAAAGGCGAAAGTGGTAACGTCACAATGGGAATGAGTACAAACTATAATTCCCGATCTGGGTTATCCAGCTTAACATTAAATGCTTCCGTTAGACATGAAAAGCTGATGACTTCCAACCAATACATTAATAATGAAATCAATGGCCTTCTTTCTCCTTCCGGGACCATGTCTTTTGCAACGCCTACTTATGTCCCCGGAATTTCAATGCCATACACAAGTACGCAATATAAGTTCACCGCTAAACTTGGAAAGGAGTTTACCATAGTTCATCCATCCTTACATATTGAAGGTTATGTAAACAAGCAAAAAATTAATGACGAAGACAAAAGGCAGGCAGTACCTGCAGTGGGCTATCTGTACATGACCAATTCAACCGACAGGCCAAATGTTCTTCAGGATTTTAACCGGGAGAAAGACATTGCCATTAATCCCAAAACAACACCGCATGTTGCCATTCCTCAATACACTTATGATGTGTATTCAATCAGTGGTGAAGGAATAGGCGGCATGTTCAGGCCCTACAGGGGCGATGTTGGATATGTTAGGGATTATAACATGCGCACTAAAAGCAAGAGTGATAAATTTTCAATTGATTTAGGGTTTGGAAATCTATTTCACGGGGGCATTGACTTTACATTTACCACCTCCACAACTGAGCAAGGTGCATGGATAGGAGGCAACAACATGAATCCTCACTTGCGCTTTCGCAAAAATGACACCTCATACCAGGCAGTCTATTTTAGAAACCCTGGAGAAAAGACTTCTAATACAAAAGACTATTACAACGCTATAGGAGATGATGAAGTAATGCGTGTACGGCTGGATGGCTCAGATCAGGCAACCGCCGCAAACGCTTTCCTCACCTTTAAAAACGGCAAACAGACCAATCAAAAGGTGGTTAATGCTCCTTTGGTAAAAAGACAACGCGATAAAAAATCCCAGGTAATCAACCACTTTACTGCGAGAGAAGCGATGATTCTTGGGTTGGAAAAAACCATCAAATCTTACAAAGAAAATAGCAAACCGACTGGTGGCTGTAACGATTCAATTGAAATTATTAAGAGGGTAGATGGGCAGGTACGAAGAGGTCACCATCTCTCACAAATTAATGTGCTGAATGGTGATGGACGCCGGTATGTTTATGGCATACCTGCCTACAACATTATGCAAAAGGACGTAAGTTTTTCCGTGAACCCTGAGCAAGGAAACGTGTTAGATCACGATAAAGGATTGGTCTCTTATGGAGGGGCGGATAATACTAAAGGCAACATCAAAGGCAAGGAAAGCCTCTTCAACCAGGACAGTATGCCGGCTTATGCGCACTCATTTTTATTGTCAGGAATTCTTTCTACGGATTATGTCGATGTACGTGGTGACGGGATATCAGAAGATGATATTGGGGACGCCATAAAATTCAATTATACACGGGTATATGGTGGTGAGAATAACTCGTTTGATTGGCGAACCCCACACGACTACGCTAAGGCTAACCACAACGAAGGTTTGAAAACTTATAAACGCGACGACAAAGCGAGCCTTATCTATGGAAAAAAAGAAGTATGGTATCAACATTCCATTGAGTCGAAGACAATGGTCGCCCTCTTCAAAACTTCGGCGGACAGAAAAGATATTTATTCAATTGCAGATGAAAACGGAGGCTACAATTTGTCAAAGCCCCTTAGAAAGCTCACCCGCATTGAATTATACACTAAAGCAGACCTGTCAAAAAATGGAGATAATGCAAGACCTGTAAAAACGGTTAACTTTTCTTACAGTTACAGGCTTTGCAAGAAATATGCAAGTAGCGACTCGGGCAAGCTTACGCTTGATTCAATTTGGTTTACTTACAACGGTAACTATAAGGGAAGGAAAAACCCCTACGTTTTCAAATACCATGACGGTGATGCGACCCTAAACCCAGATTATCATTCAAAAAAGTATGACAGGTGGGGAAATTATAAAGATCCACAATTTAATCCTGGTGGTTTATTAAATCACGATTATCCTTACGCTGAACAGGATAGTGCTCGTGCCGCTAAATATGCTGCGGCCTGGACATTAAACCAAATACAATTACCGTCCGGAGGAAAAATAAAAGTTACTTATGAGTCGGATGATTACGCCTTTGTACAAAATAAAAGGGCGACGAATTTTTATACTATTTCAGGTATTTCAAATAGTTCGAGTGTTGCCAATGGCACCGAACTTTACCAACAAAATCTGACGCAATCGTCCGATAATTACTATGTCTCGGTAAATTCTCCGGTTGCACTACTAACCAAAGCGGAAATTCTTCACAAGTTTTTGGAAGGGAACCAATATATATATTTTAAACTGTCAGTAAAAGTTCCGACGGATAAATGGGGCGCAGGCAATGAGTTTATACCGGTTTATGCAGAGGTGGAGGATTATGGCTTACATGCAGGGGGAAATAAATTTTGGTTGAAATTAAAACCCGTTGAAAATGAAAGCCCGTTAGCCAGAAGTGCTCTCCAATTTCTAAGATTGAACCTGCCCTCAAAAGCTTATCCCAATTCAGAACCTGGTGACCAAATTGGCGTATGGGACGCAGTAAAAATGCTAGCAACGGCATTTACTGAAATTGGTAATGCAGTGAAGGGCTTTGGATCACAGGCCCGAGCCAAAGGGTATTGTAAGATTGTTGACGTGAACCGGTCGTTCGTAAGACTGAACAAAGCTGACTATAAAAAAATTGGCGGAGGGCATCGGGTAAAAAAAGTAGAAATTTTTGATAATTGGAATAAAATGACCGGTGGCAAGGAATCAGTGTATGGCCAACGGTATTCCTATAGAAAAGTTGAAAAGATTAATGGAAAATCAATTGAGATCAGCAGTGGGGTTGCTTCTTACGAACCAATGATTGGCGGCGAAGAAAATCCATTCAGGCAGCCAATACCGTACGCCGAGAAGCTGGCGCCAATGGCTCCTATGAACAGTATGTTTTCGGAACAACCACTTGGCGAAAGTTATTTTCCCTCAGCATCTATCGGTTACAGTAAAGTCCGGGTTAGAACTATCAATGCCAAAACAAAATCAGCTAATGGCTGGCAGGAAACTGAGTTTTTTACTTCTCATGATTTCCCAACAATTGTCGAAAACACGATCTTAGACCACACCTCTAAGAAAAGTTATAATCCCAAACTAAGAAGTTTGTTGCGCATTAATACCATCAATCACCTAACCGTAAGCCAGGGATTTAAAATTGAGTTGAACGATATGACAGGCAAAGTAAAATCACAATCAAACTTTGCCGAAACCGACTCAATAAATGCAATTAGCTATGTGCGTAATTATTATAAAGTAGATAATGACTCGGCTCTTCAAAAACATCTGAATAATTCTGTTTGGGTTGTTGATTCCATCAATGGTGCAATTGATAAAAACGGAATATTGGGTAAGGACGTTGAAGTGATGCAGGATATGCGGCAGCATCTTTCAATGAGTGTCGCCAATAATAAAGCCTTCGATCTAGACCTTTTCATTCTTGGCATATTCCCGATTCCATTAAAAAGTTTGCTCCCATTACCACAGAAAGAGGAAACTCGGTTCAGATCGGCGGTGACGGTGAAAATAATTCAACGTTATGGCATCCTTGATAGTGTTGTGGCTATGGATAAAGGCAGCCTTGTTTCAACAAAAAATCTCCTCTATGATGGTGAAACTGGTGAAGTTGTGTTATCAAGAACAAACAATGAATTTAATGACCCCGTTTATAACTTTAGTTACCCTGCGCATTGGGCCTATAGCGGCATGGGCATGGCGTACAAAAATATAGACGCGGTTTTTGAGAACTTAAATCTAATAAGGGGAAAACTTTATTATGGAAACACCACTACAGAATTTCCTACGGAAAGATTTTTTGAAAGTGGAGATGAAGTATTTGTACAAGGTACAACCGGCATTATAGGATCTGGCAGCAATTGCCTAAGCGTTTTACCATTTGTGAATCTCTTTAATATTCCGCTGCAGAGTCCTCTTATTACTACGGCTTGGGCAATTGAATCGTATAAGGCCCAGGAGAAAGAGAAGGGTTTATTTTTTATTGATGCTGAGGGAAAATATTTGAATGCGCTTTCAGCCGGCTTGCGTATAGTGCGTTCGGGCAAAAGAAATATGCTCAATGCCAGCGCCGGAAACATAGTATCTCTATCCTCTCCTTTAAGAGAAACAAGTCCGGGAAAATTCAAGATTATTATTGACAGCAATACCAAAGTACTAAACACCTCAGCCGTTACATATAAAGATTTATGGAAGGTGGATAATGCATTTAGATCCGTGGACAGTTGTTACCAAATTTTGATGGACACCACTGTTTACTTTACTAATTACAACAAGCAAAGCACACTGCTAAAAAGACAGTCTATAGGTAATAATCTTACCATTCAGGACATTCAAATCCGCAATACAGCTATTCAGGTCGCAAGCTTTAACAATATTCCATCACAGTGCAGTAACCAGGTAGTTACCTACAAGACCAAGGTTTTGTTCAATTACAACTTTTCTTCCTTGCCTTTCAGAAGCCAAATCGTAGCTGTTAATTCAGCCACATTTAAATCAGCTCTTACCAGTCCCACCTACTTATGGAAAAGAGATACAATAAAAACTCTCTGTTACCCCAATTTTCTTCCGCGATTTAATCATAACTGGGCGGCCGAACCAGATCGGTATCGAGGAAATTATACCTCGGTGCTGAAAAGGGTTACGACAAATTGGAATGGTGCTACCCGCTACGAAAACTTTGGCACTACGGTACAAAACCAGGCGGTCATTTCTCCTTCCTCCATTTCAGGTTATAACATGCAGGTCAGTTGTACTAACCTATTACAAGATGTGCTCGTAAACAATCATCCTTATTTTGGTTTTATGTTCGAGCTGCAAAACCCAACTCCGGTTAATTCTAACCCAAGTTTTTTATCACTCGGATATTCGTCTAAAGGTTTGCAAGAGCCAAAAGATACCCTGACGATCAACTACAAGTACAAGAAGGATACCTGCAATACTTTTTGTGTCAAAATGTTTAATGATTCTTCAGTGAACCCCTATAGGTGGGGTATGTTGGGCAACTGGCGAACTGATAGGGCATTCACTTATTACCACGATCGCTTGCAGCCTTCGGTAACAGCAACTACAACCGATATTAGAAATCACGGAATTTTAAAATCCTTCACGCCGTTCTGGACTTTGTCTAATGAAGGATTGCTACAACAGCCGGATACCTTGAAGTGGGTTTGGAACAGTGCGTCATCCCTTTACAATCCAAAGGGCCTTGAGATTGAAAACTATGATCCGCTTGGCCGTTACAATGCCGGTCTTTATGGATACAATGGTACACTCCCCGTGGCCGTTGCACAAAACAGTAAATACCGCGAAATATTATTTGATGGATTTGAAGATTATAGTTACAAAACCAAGCCTTGTGTCAATTGCGCTACACCGCGTGAATTTGATTTTAAGAAAACCGACAATAATCTTTCACTTACCGAAGAGCAAAGTCATACCGGGCGTTCAAGCCTTAAAATCTTGGCAGGAGCCGAAGCATTTGTTGAAGTACCGGTAACTACAGTTGGTACTGATACTGCAAAACAATTAATGTCACTCAACATCGATTCAACGGCTGTATTCACCACAACTGTAAATGGAAAGGGATTGGGCCTAACTGGATCCTATCAAGGAACTACAGCACAGCAATGTCCCTTCTATCCAACTACTCCTAACTTTTTGAGTTCCAGGGTAGATCCGCAAATTGATTTTCAGTGGAATAATAGCGCCCCACTTACTGGTATGTGCAACCGTTGGTTTACAATTAATTGGAAAGGAAAAATCCAGATACCCGTTTCGGACTTTTATACTTTTTATGCTGCAGCTCAGAGTGGGGTACAAATTCTTTTGGATGGGTTACCGCTGGTTACGGCCCTTAATGGCGTGCAAAGAAGAAGCGCTCAAATTTTTCTAACAGCCGGCACATTGCATACGGTTGAATTAAAGTTGACCAAAACAAACATTTCAAACTCATTTGTGTACTTCAAATGGAACCGCTCTGCCGATCAGGCAATTGTTACTGTGCCACAACGTTTTTTATACCGCGACGGTGCCACATTAGCTGATACGGCTGGTTCGGTCATTACCACCATTAAATACTGGTGCTTAGCACCCCGTAACATTAAGGTTACCCCCAGCATCAGACCCGTGTTTTCACCTGTTCAAAATACAAAACTGCTTGTAAGCGCATGGGTAAGGCTGGATGGTGACGATTGTTTTACAGCGCCTGCACTTTCCGATGTGCTTATAGCTAAAGTATGGTCGGGTGGCGGCTTGAGTAATACAACGCTGTATAAAACCGGTAGGCGAATAGAAGGTTGGCAACGATACGAAGGTGTAGTGCCAATACCAAGTGATGCGTATCTGTTTAAGGTGAGCGCCATTGCACCTTCGGGCCGAAATGTTTTTGTTGATGATATAAGAGTTCAACCATTCAATAGCAGCATGAAAGGTTTTGTGTATGATCCGGTCAACCTCCGGCTTTCCTCTGAACTTGACGAAAACAACTACGCAAGCTTTTATGAGTACGATGATGATGGAACACTTATACGCGTTAAAAAAGAAACCGAAAAAGGTATAATGACTATAAAAGAAACAAGGAGCGGGCTGGTAAAAAATTAACCACAACAAAACAAGTGCAATGAGATTTTTATTTTCTTTTCTAATTTTCGTAACTGCTTCCCGCCCACTTATGGCGCAGCAAAGAGTTGAAAATGGCTTTGAACTTTTAGAGCTGATTAAAATTGCGGAGGCTTATAAAGCCGCACCTTCACTCAGCTTTGATCTTAATTATACGCTGGCCGACAGTACAGTTCCCGGTGAACCTTTTGAATCAATTTACGGAAGCGCAAAAATCAATGAAGGACGTTATTGGACGATGCTCGACGACGTTGTTTTTGTACAAGGTCAGGAGCATAACTTAACCATTTACCATGCCGACAGTATGATAGTTGTAAATGAAATGTCGGAGTATGGCGAAATTTTTAAGCTCCCGGTTTTGGACTCCCTTTTTCGTGATGCACATATTGATTCAATCCACGTACAGCAAATTGACGATACATCACGTGTAATCAATTTTTTCTTTAATGCTCAATCAGGCTACAGTAAATACAAATTGTATTTCCACAAATTTAATTATCGTATAAAAAAACTGGAATACTATGTAAAAAACTTGCCTTCAAATGACGGTACTACGGTACTTACAGGGCTTGTTACGGTAAATGTTTCCAACTATTCCACTACTGCATTCAGCAACGAAATTTTCAGGGAGGATACATACATATACAAGCAAAATGGCGATGTGTACGCACGGGGGGCATTCCTGGGTTACAAAGTACTCAACAACCTGGTGGTACAAACTCCTCCAACACCACCAAATGATGATAACTAATTAAACGATTAGGAATATGCTTTTTTCAAAAACAAGTTGTAGCCTGTTGATTTTGTTTTTCTGCTGCATTACCATGGCCGCCACAGCCCAACAAGATCCCGTTTTTATACAGGTACTCAAAGGAGATTCCATTAAGACCGGAAAAAAAATAATGGTGAAAGATTCCGTTTTTTTTGACCCTCTCATCAGGCCAACAATAAAGCACACAGAACTGATAAATAATATCATTAGCCTCCGCATCAATGAAGACGTTGCAGCCGTTCTGCCCGACTCTTTTTCTTTTTCTCTAAATATAAAAGTTCGCTACCTCGCGGCCGATACCTTGGCCGACTCGGTTAACCTGAAAACACTAACTATAGACTACAACAAAAACAAGGCTTATAACAACAAAGCAATTTTCCTTTTTACCGGTGCACACTATGTAGAAGCGGAAGTGTTAAGTCTGCAATCGCAATTTGCCGATACGGCTGCAATCCGGAAGCTTTTATTATTGGAGAACCGGATGGTAATAGAACGGATTTACAATTTGAGTTGCACTGCCGACAGCATTCGGAACCTAAGCAAAAAAAACCCTCCAATACTTCTGACAAGGGAAGTAGAAATCTTCTGGACTCCAAGCGTAACGGCGCAGATGTATGACGTTGAATGGGCGTTTTTAGATCAATCTGCTATAGACGCGGGCATATATTCCATAGGCGGCGCATTAAATCCAGCGCTTATTTTTAAGAACAATGCAACGCGGGTAACAACTCAATATAACCAGTACGCACTTCCCCTGTTATTTGATGGTGCCGGAGTTGTGTTTTATAGGGTTAGAGGTGTACAAATTGATCAGTTTGGAGAAGTCGTAACTACAAAATGGACTTCAGAATTAAATCCCAACCCATCTCAGTGGAGGCACAATTTTTCGGGTCACGAAAACAATCTCAACTGGCAGGCTACTACAAGTTTTGCCGAAGATGGTAAAAGAAAATCAGTGGTACAATATTACGACGGTAGCCTCAGGGCAAGACAAACAGTTACACGCGACAATACCACGAAAACTACAATAGTTGCCGAAACACTTTACGATAAGCAGGGCCGCCCCGTGATACAGGTAATGCCGGCACCTACCCTCAACACCATCCTTGGTTTCACGCCTTTGTTTAACGTGGCCGGTGCAAATAGTGAAGAATACGACCAGGAACGATATGACCCCGAAACATTCACCGATGATTGTGGTAAGGGCGCCGATAGTATGCATCTCGTAAGCGGGGCTTCCAATTACTACTCGACCCAAAATCCAGAAGCAGGGTTGGGATACCACCAGTTTATACCGGATGCAAAAAATTATCCTTTTACTGAAACACAATACACGGCCGATAATACAGGCAGAATTGCAAGACAGGGTGGTGTAGGCGCCGGCTTTCAGCTAGGCAGCGGAAAAGAAACGAAATATTTTTACGCGGCCGCCGACCAACATGACCTTGATGCTTTGTTCGGCACCGAAGTTGGCGACGCAACGCACTATCAAAAAAATATGGTACGTGATGCCAATGGTCAGTATAGTGTGTCGTATGTTGATATGCATGGCAGAACAATTGCCACTGCTCTTGCCGGTACACCACCCGCAAACCTCGATCCGCTTTCGTCCTACCAGTTGCTTAACAATCAAACGGAGCAAATGCTCAATAAAACCAACAATGTTATTAATGGTACAAGTGTTGAGTTTTCAAAAACCATTTTAATGACAAAGGCCGACAGCGTTTCTTTTCATTACAGCATGGGTAAAAAAAGTCTTACAATTGAAGACTGCAAGCTAGACTCAATTTGTTACGATTGTTTGTACGATTTGACTATCACCATCTCCGGCGATTGCGATAATACCGTTTCCGAAAGACGCGACACAACCATCACCATTTCCAATTTTCTGTTGTGGCAGGTAGATACTACTTGTGGCTTAGCCACGCCAATTGACAAGGTTATAAAAGTGTTTTTAAAAGAAGGTAGCTACAATGTAAGCAAAGTGCTTTCATTGAATAAGGAAGCAATGCAAAAATACCGCGACAGTGTTTTTCTGCCCCGCAATACCTGCATTTCTTTTGATAGTATGTATCGGAAGCAACTTCAAATTTTAAAAGACAGTCTCAATTGCAATACCGATACTGCGGCTGGAATAAACTACCTTTTTTACAGGGATAGAATGTTGCTTGATTTGTATCCGCTCCTGGGTCAATACGCTGATACCGCTAAGGGAAGGCTCTGTTCTTCCATTTTTGATAGAGCCGGTGGCGGTGCAATTTATGGTTATCAAATTTTGGATAATGGATGTTATAAAGATGAACAAGGCAATTGCGATTTGGTGGAAAATTCACAAGGCGTGATGGTTCAACCGCAAAACCTAACTATAGATGAATTCATCGCTTACTTTAAACCAAGTTGGGCCGAGGCACTTTTAAAACGCCACCCCGAATACCTGCTGCTACAGCAATGGGAAAGACTTGCCGACAGCCACCTATGGGATGATGCTTTTGGGGCAACCGAAACCTATGCAGATGCATTTGCTAAGGGGTATCTAAATCCCACAAACAGCACTTCAACTCCAGCAAACGGTTTTGGATTAGGTAATGATCCAATCATCGGCTATTCTTTCACAAACGGTGTCAAAATCCGACTCGAAGATTCTTTATTGAGGTTTAGAGCAATACCCAATTCCTCCAACAAAATTACCCTTTGGGGATTTGCTACCGCAGTAGCCAAATGCCCCGAATCGGCAACCGCAGGCATTACGCAGGCCTGCGTCGAAGAATGGAACCAGACTTCAAAAGTGTTCGGTTCCGACCTATGTGTTGGCGAAAAAGATATGGCTTGGCGAACTTTTCGCGATATGTACTTAGAGTGGAAACGGGATTATATAGACGATTTTATTAGGGCTGGTGCAGGTGTGCCATACCCTGTAGAACCTAATTGTATGCCTGTGTTCCCAATAAAAGATTCGCTGATGGTAAGGGCAGGATACAGCATTGACGGGGGTGGGCAAAATGTTACCACCGGGCAAAACCAGGCGCAGGCATTTTACGAGGAAAATTGTAATGCCTACCGCGACAGGTGGAGAGAGCAGTTAGGCAACTGCTACACCGAAGTGCAAAAAGATTCCATTATCAATAACCTGGTGCAGGTGTGCATTGCAGGTGCCGATGCCGATCATCCTTTGGGCGCCAGCACTATTAAACCTGGAACAAGTAGCCGCTTTACCAGTTTTGTTGCGGTGGTAAATCATTTCAATTTGCAGTTTAATGTCACCGACACCCTGTGCACAGCCTACCTGCTGGATAAACCGCTTCCTTACGGCAAACCTATGCTTATTGTGCAGCAAACCTTATTCAGCAAACCCGATAGCTGCACCTGCGATAAAATAACCACTCTTTACAATCAATATACCAGTAATATAGCCGGCTACAGCAGCTTCAGTAATTACATTCAGCAAAGATTAAACACTACAATTTCGCAGGGTGCGTTAGATAGCCTTCGTAGTTTATGTAGTGGTGCTATTGCCTGCAAGTTTATTTCTTCCCCCGTCATGTTACCACCGGCTTTGCAGTGTGGCGTTAATAATGTTTGTATCAATTGCGGTGAGTTTAGTGACGCGTATCATGATTTTAGTTTAAATTTTCCTTCAATAGTACCTACAGAAGAAGAAGTAGACACCATTCAACAATTAAGAAATCGTGTCTTCGCAAATTTTATGAATAGCAGATTTGGGTTTGCAAAAACGGCCCAAGATTATCTTTCCTTTATTAATGAATGTGGTCTTAGCACAGATACCTCAACGTGTACCCAACTTAGTAACGCAATCGTTGGGTTTCAACCCTACTATGACAGTGTTACATCCATAAACGGGCATATTCCAATTCGCGATAGAGGAAATTGTGATGTCTATAATTGGAATATCAATAATGGAGGATGGGCTGTAGATAGTTTGACATTTAGATGGAACGACTTTTTACAGAATGGCGTAGTAAAACAGCCTGTTTTGGATACCGTCAACAAAAAAGTTAACTACAATTTTTTAGCGAGAAATTTTTGTATAGACAGCGGATTTACCGCTGAAGTTAGATTACGGTTTCCCATAGATTCAGCGAGAAAAGCTGTTTATGTTCGTAATGGTGGAGACGCAAGTGTATACGGAAGGGTTACTTACAACCTAAACCTTCATAACAAATATTTGTTTGCGGTAACACAACAAACTGGTGTCACAGGTGCATTCCCAGGTTATATTCAATACAATAGTGTGCAGGGACAAAATATCAGCTATCAATTACCCGATAGTAGTCTTTTAATTGATTATTCTCAATGGCGGGTAGTAAAAATTAAATTTCATCGGGGTAACGATACCATTTTCCTGGACAATGTTCCGATTAGGGCATTCGTTGACACTGTTCCATTAGGTACTCTCTTTGGCTTCGCTGTTCTTCCGACTGGATATGATTTGGAGATTGACTGGGTGAGGTTTTATGATGGTCGCGACTCATTGCGACTTGACGAAGATTTCAGTGATTGCAATTGGAATAATCCCGGTTTTAATTCTTCATGTAATTACTCATGTGACAGTCTATTCAAAAGCTATTTTAATCAAAGATTTAATTCGTCAATTTCTTATGATTCAATTAGAGCTCTTTATACAGATTGCAACATTCCTTTCAACATTTGCAATGCCGAAAATGGCCCACTCCTCTGCGGCAAAAACGAGCCAATGAACCCCATTGTTGATCTGCAGCCTAACCCCTGCGCCGACACTGCGGACTTTGCTTTTTCCATTGCCTACCAACTGTATCAGTATTACCAGGACAGTATAAAAAATCATTTCAGTGAAGCATACACAAAAAAATGCCTCAATATTAGTGGTCTTGAAAGCTTTACCATTACCCGTCCAATAAGCGAGTATCACTACACGCTTTATTACTACGACCAAGCGGGCAACCTTGTAAAAACCATTCCACCCGCAGGTGTGCAGCCTAACAGGGATGCACAGTGGCTGGCGCAGGTAGCAGCAAAACGTGAAGTTGCACAAAGCCAAACACCAACCCACCAACTGCAAACAGTTTACCAATACAATAGTTTGAACCAGGTGGTAACACAAAAAACACCTGATGCTGGTGCAAGAGAATTTTGGTACGACAGGTTGGGCAGATTGGTGATAAGCCGAAACGCCAAACAAAAAATAGAAAATGCTTTCAGCTACACTAAATACGATGCACTTGGCCGTATTACCGAGGTAGGGCAAAAGCCACATGTTTGGGGCATGAGCCAGCTAGTGAGCCGCAATGCTTTTGAGTTAAATAAATGGATTTCTTTCCGCAACAACGATGGCGAGTTTGAGCCAAAAATGGTAACGCTTACCGGTTACGACCTGCCCAGCCTCTACTCCCCCGTGTACGAGGGCTGCACTCCTTTTGCACAAAAAGCATTTACCCTGCGCAACCGCGTAAGTTTCACCCGTTACTTTAATAGCCTGCAGCATAATTTAATAGTTAGCCCCACAGGCGATACAAGCTACAGTCCCCACAGCTTCTGGTTTCAAACAGCGGTGGAATACAACTACGATATACACGGCAATGTGGACTCACTTCTAAACATTGCCTCCCAGGGTTCGATTATGAACTCCTTTGGCTGCAATGCCTTCAAGCTTATTGCTTACAAGTACGACCTTATTAGCGGTAAGGTAAACGAGGTACACTACCAGCCCAGCAATGCAACCATGAAATTTGCCGATGAATTTTATCACCGCTATAGCTATGATGCGGATAATAAATTGGTTGATGTGTACACCGCCGATCACAAGGCCTTTATTAACCAGCCTGGCCTTGAAGAACACGAAGCCCACTACCAATATTATAAGCACGGGCCATTGTCACGAACAGTACTTGGGCAACAACAGGTACAAGGCATTGATTACGCTTATAATTTACAGGGCTGGTTAAAAGGTGTAAACAGCACATCGCTCAACAGCACCTTTGATATGGGTGAAGATGGCAAAGCAGCATCGGCCAACAGCTTTGTGGGCCGCGATGCCTTGGGCTTTAACCTCAATTATTTTACGGGCGACTACGCTGCCATTAGCAATAAAACACCGTTCCCCGGTAGCAGTGCTTTTATGCCGGCAGGTGCATTCAACAGGCAATTGTATAATGGCAACATTACTTCCATGGCCGTAAATATTGGCAAGCTGCAACAACCTCAGTTGTATGCTTACAGTTACGACCAACTCAATCGCCTCACGGGTATGGATGTACTGCGTGGCCTTAACCAAACGACAAACACCTGGGGGCCGGGGGCCATGACGCATACACCAGAGTACAAAGAAAGAATTACCTACGATGGCAATGGCAATATTCAAAAATACCTGCGACAGGGAATTAATCCTTTGCTGGGTATGGACTCACTAAGCTATCATTATACCGCAGGTACTAATAAGCTTGACCACATAAAAGACCCTGTATGGATGAACGATTATTCATCTGACATTGACAACCAACCCGCGGGTAACTACCATTACGATGCAATAGGTAACCTAACTGAAGACTCTTATGCAGGCGTTCACGGGATAGAGTGGAATGTTTACGGCAAGCTTAAAAAAATGAACCGCTTTGCGCAGGCGGGAGAAGCTGGAGAAATAATTTACCACTACGATCCATCGGGTAACCGGGTGGGTAAAACTTTTTGGATAAACAGCGGCACGGGCCGCCACCAGTGGTATGTGCGGGATGCACAAGGTAATGTAATGGCGGTGTACGATTTTAAGTACAACAGTGATTGGAGTGCAGGCCCACTGAAATTAGTTGAGCACCACGTTTATGGTTCCTCAAGGTTAGGCATTGTGCAAAGAAACCAGGATATGATGCAGCCAAAGGCGGTGGCGGTAAATGAAGATTTATTAGGCCCTACCTTTGTGTACAACTCCCGCAGAGGAGAAAAGTTCTTTGAGTTGAGCAATCATTTAGGTAATGTGTTGACAACTGTTAGCGATAAGAAAGTTGGGGTGGATTTGTCTCCGGCAGATGGCAGCTATGATTATTATGAAGCAGACGTGGTGAGTGCAATGGATTATGCTCCCTTCGGGATGGAACTGGTTGGAAGAGCTTACTCATCACCAAAATACCGTTATGGATTTAATGGAAAAGAAAAGGATGATGAGGTAAAAGGCAGTGGTGCGCAGTATGATTATGGGTTTAGAATTTATGACCCGAGGGTGGGTAGGTTTTTGAGTGTTGACCCTTTAACTCAATCCTATCCATGGTACACGCCATATCAATTTGCGGGCAATAAGCCAACAATTGCAATCGATTTGGATGGCCTGGAAGAAAAAACTATTATCCACCATTTATCAAAGCACCCGGACGGACAATTTTATGTAAAATCAATTGATGTCGCCATAGACCACAATGTTCGTTTTATAAATTATGATGCAGCAACGGGTAAAAAGTCCGAGACCGCAAGGACGAATGTGTATGCTGAATATGGTGGAAAAACTAGTGAACTGGGCTTTTTGGATGAGGACGTAACTCCAGGGGGAATGAAACCATCAGCAGCTTATGATTATACAAGCGAAGCTTCAATGAAGCAGAAAGATGAAGATGATAAAAAATATTACGGCTACAATCCTATTAAGTTTTTCAAGGCAATAAAAAGAGATCTGAATGCAAGAGATCATGCAGGGGTTGAAGATGTCCAACAGCTAGGTCAAATATTAGCCACACTCATACCGATTAAGATTGTCAATCGGCCCATAAAAGCTAATCAAATACCAACTCAAAATTCCTCGAAACCACCCATAAATCCTCAAAAGCAAGCTGGTCATGTCCCGGGCACTCCACAAAATAAAAACCGAATGAAAGTTAATAAGGCTACATCCACTTTTAAGGATAGAGAAACAGCGGATAATTTAACGCAAGAAGCCTGGGCAAAAGGTACAGTAATCAGGACCAATAAAAATGGAACGGTTGTAAAAGAATATGACTTCAAAAAACCTATTGGAAGTGGCCCAAATGGCGGGACACAGTCTAAAGTAAGGGTTCACAGTGATGAAAAAGGACAGATACATGGACATCCATCAGGGCCAATAAAAAATTAAAATTATAATGGAGAAAATAATCATTGACCTAATCGCTAAATACCGGTCATTAAGAAATCCAGATTATAGTTTCGTTAGCAGAGTTTACCAAGCTGAGATTTACAAAAAGGTAATTGAAAGTTTGAGTGGGTTTTTTGAAATACAAGATATGACCGATATCAATGATGATGTAAGTTTTGTTTACGTTATTAGCAGTACTGAAACTGAATGGATTTTAATGTTATCTATGGTCGGACGGTACGCAGCTCTATTCAGAAAGGATCCAGTTATGGAGTACGTTTATTTTGATGAAACTACAAAGAAGCAGGAAGAAGAATTAATTTTCTCAGTTTTAAAACAAGAGGAATTTCTTTTTTTAGAAGAAGAAATATTAGCCGCAAAAGTCCCCTTGAGCACCGATGGACTTTCAAATGAAACTTTTTTTTACTTTTTATTTGGGGAACCAAACCCTTTTTAATTTTTGCGTTTTACATTCCCTAGGTACTCCTACATTCAATCGTTCAGATATCCGAATAGGCTACAGCCAGGGCAAGTTAGGGGCGGTGTACGATTTTAAGTACAACAAAGATTGGATTGCAGGTCCGCTGAAATTGTTAGAGCACCACATTTACCGTTCATCAAGGCTCGGTATTGTGCAAAGAAACCAGGACATGATGCAGCCAAAGGCAGCAGCGGTTAACGAAGACCTTTTGGGCCCTACATTTGTATATTCTTGTGAAAGATAAAAGAAGCTCTTTGAACTCGGAAATCACTTAGGTAATGTGCTGGTGACAGTGAGTGATCAGAAGCTCTGGGTCAACGTATTTCCTGCTGATGGTTTGATTGATTATTATGAGGCGGGTGTAATGAGTGCAACAGACTATCCCTTCGGGATGGAACTTGTGGGAAGGACTTATTCTTCACCAAAATATAGGTATGGATTTAACGGAAAAGAAAAGGATGATGAGGTAAAAGGTAGTGGTACCCAATATGATTATGGATTTAGGATTTATGACCCGAGGGTGGGTAGGTTTTTGAGTGTTGATCCTATTAGCGATGAATATCCAGAGCTAACTCCTTATCAATTTGCATCGAATGGACCAATAACTTTCTTCGATAGAGATGGCTTAGAATCTGCGGCGAGATTAGCTGATGGAACTATATTTTTTCCTGCCGGCAGAGACAATTTAGGATTCAAGTATCCCCAAGGTGCTCGATTGATCGGTGTTTCCCATAATGGCGATGGAATGAAAGTATTATCAATTGTTCTTGATAATGTTCCGGTAGTCGGTTCAATAAAAGGGGGTATAGAAGGAATCGCTGGTTATGATATGGAGGGAAATAAATTATCTACTGGGGATAGATTTTTGGGAGTGGTTCCTTATGCTAAAAACATTAAGAGAGTTAAACAAATCAATAAGGTTGTCAAGGCAGCAGACAAGGCAGATGATGTGGATGATGTTGCTAAGACTGCCAATAAAATTGACAAGACAGCGTCAAAAGAGAAATCAATAGTAAAAAGAAAGTCAGCAGGAGATTTGAGGGAAGTTAAGGAACAAAACATCCTCGAAAATAAATATCCAGGTGCTGATGTTCAAAATCAACAATATCTCCGAGACATAAATGGTAAAATTGTAAAAGACCCGGTCACAGGAGAGGGTCGAAGGATTGATCATGTTGTTATTAAGGATGGAAGGCCGCTAGACGCTGTGGAAACAACTAGCATGAACGCTAATAAAACTAGTCAGACTGCAAAAGAAAATCGTATCAGGGAGGCTGGTGGAACTTATGTAAGAGACAGAAAAACAAGAAAATTGGTAGATTTGAAAGACGTTCAAACCAGAATTAGTAGACATGATTGATAACCTATGCCGCAAGATTTTACCATAGACAAAGTTGAATGGCATATCAAAAAGGTCAGAGATTATGAATTTGATCGTTCACTGATCTACGAATATTTCAGAAGCATCATCAATTATTTGCAAAACAATAATTTAACTACAAGAACTATCGTATCAGATCATCAACTTGTTAATGACGATACCACAATTAAAAAATCCGATCTGACAGAAGAGGGTTTTCAGCTAATAAAAAAGAGCTATTCCAAATGGATAGATAAAGTCGTAGATCAAAAAATTCTATCGACAGATTATCGGATGTTAGACAAGAGTTTGAAAATCATCCGAGGATAATCTTTTAGTACAACAACAGCAATCCCTTTGGGATGGAACTTGTGGGAAGGACCTATTCCTTACCAAAATATAGGTATGGATTTAATGGGAAAGAGAAAGATGATGAGGTAAAAGGCATCGGTGCGCAGTATGATTATGGATTTAGAATTTACGATCCGAGGATTGCTAGGTTTTTAAGTGTGGATCCGTTGACAAAAAAATATCCTGAATTGACCCCTTATCAATTTGCAAGTAATACACCTATACAAGGAGTTGATCTCGATGGGTTGGAGGTATACTATGCGGCGGACGGTAGTCTTTTAGGTAAAGTGGGGACGAATACGCAAGTGAAAGTTGTGGATGCTAATTATCCAATTTTTATTGCTAAGCAAAACATCGAAATGGCTAATTCAACCAACAATGTTTTGCTGAAAACGTCGTTTGGTACGCAAGCTTTAAATGCACATAGCGAAGCCCTTGGTATGACGGATGAAGAACTAAATACCAGGTCTTTTTTAACGATGTTAAGGAGATCAGAAAACGATGGTAATAAGGCACTTTCCTATAACACCTGGAATGGTTTTGAAGACGGCAAACCAATGACCTTTACTGATAAAGCTTATGCGGACGCACCAGAAGATTACAAGGATCATCCAGGCGCAAATCCCGATAACTCTCCTCACTCTCAGTCAGGAGCTTATCAAATCTTAAGTGTAAGTTGGGAAACAGTGATAAAGCCCTTTGTGTAAGCTCCCCCAAAAACAGTACGTTTTAAAAGTAGACAAAGTGTTTAATTTTAAAAACGTAAAAAATGAAAAAGAGTCAATTTACCTCTACACAGATTGCCGCCGTCCTCAAGGAGTTTGATGGTGATCCTGTAAGAGAATGAAAGTCTTCATGCGATCTCTATAACAACTGGCGAATCATACCAACTATCAATTTTGGGCAAGTTGAGGACGAATCGCGGTTTGTCAGGATTCAAGAATTTAAATACGCATAGAGTTTTGTAGCCTTTTGGTATACTCGGAAATTGAACTCCAATCCCTTGGGTCACGCTGGATAGTTTAATCTTACAAGGAGTCTTTGTGTGGGTCTTTAAATCCAACACCTCCTTAAAAACGTAGCCTATAGGAATATCAAAACCTGAATAGTCACAAAAAAGTATCACTTCATTTCTCCCGACTGATTCATTTTTAAAAAAGCTCTTAATCACATTAGCTGATGCTTGACCGCAGATTCTTAACCGAAGTTTTTCCATATCTATGGTTTTTTAATCTTTGCCGCTTCTCCATAAAACTGATCACTTTGTTTTTGAGTCATTTTTGGGGTGTTCTTGATTACTGAGCTAATATCTGATAATGATACTCTTGCAGGGATGTTTATTCCCATCTTGGCAAGAATACCCCTTGACTGCTCGGCTGTGATTGTAATGCTTGCCTTTTTCGCAAAAACAACTGGTGTTACACCGACAACTACCTCTCGCTCTAGGGTTGCTAGCACATTTACTGTATACTCCGCACCTTGAAATTTTGAAGGTAATGCGATATGTAATACTCCTTCGCCATAATTTTTGGACTCAATGGCAAAAATTGTTGCCACAGCAGGGTCTGGGCTCGTAGGTGTCATGTAGGTTTTTTGTAATGCCGAATTACCTTCGAATCCTTTACTCGTACCCCTAAAGAGATATTTATACTCTTCCTTTATTGGAGAAAGAAAACTGATTGTTGAACCAATTATTTTGCTTGTTGCCCAGATAAATCCTGCGCTGAATAATGCATCATTACGTCGCTGATCTTGTGCCGCTTTCCCTTCGGGAGTTTTAGCTCTGTTATGCTCAAATGCACCCAAAACTTGAGCAGACAATAAAGTACTAGATAATTTACCCCTTGTCAACATTACGTCTGCTAACGTAGCTTGAGCAATGAGATTTACTATCACTGCATTTCTTCTGATTTTTTCTGCTTCTTGTTTGTTGTCAGTTTTTTCAAGCGCCACAGCAGCTTCATTAATTTTCATGGCCTGTAATGTAGCATATGGATTACCCATCATTTCAAGGCCATCTAAGTCTATGGCATAAATTGGTGTGTTTGAAGCAAACTGATATGGTGTTAATTCAGGATACTGCAGAGTTATCGGATCAAGGCTTAAAAACCTACCGATCCGCGGATCATAAATTCTCATCCCATAATCATACTGCGCACCACTCCCTTTTACCTCATCGTCTTTCTCCTTTCCATTAAAGCCATAACGGTATTTTGGTGATGAATAAGTCCTTCCGACAAGCTCCATCCCTGAAGTAAGCGTGTCAAAGAACTTAATCCAATGGAAATCATAGTTATATAATTAGGGCTTAACGTTAAAGGCTATCACTATTGCTTGCGCATGATATGATTGAAGCCTAACTTCTCATTCAATCTGAACGCAGTTTCAATTATCAGTTCTCTGAAAGGATACAAATTTGGTTCTGACAGAGCATCATTATATGCCCGCCAAATCATTGCTGAATTGTCACTTTCCTTAAGCAGGTGTAGGTATTCAAGAAAATATTCTTTTGCTTTGAGTAAATCTTTTTGATAAACCTTCAGCTCGGTCAAAACTTGATATGACATGAAAGGGATAAATTTTTCTCTTTCTTTAAATTTTAAGAGGTAATTTTTCAGGAACATCAAAACTTTCCCTTCCGATTGTTCATCGTTATAAAACTTCTTTACTCTCTTCAGGTAATCAAATACAGATAGTTGCACAATAAATTCACCTGAGTTTATTAATCTAAGAATAGCTGAATAAATTTCATCATCTTCGAAATTCATACGACCACAAAAATCAATCAATTCAGATAAGTAGTGTGGATCTTTTACGGTAATCAGATTTTTTGACACAACCTCCCAGTAATATTCACGGTAAGAGTCTTTAAAGTTGTATTCGTTAAGAAAATCCATTCTCTCACTGTAACTTTTGTGCTCAAATCTTTTTTTTATATCACTTAACGTTAGCTGCATACACGCCTATTTAATCGCTACTTCTTTTCTGGTTATTTCTTTCCCCTAGAATTTTTTCGTTCTTTTCGATTTTCTTTTTTTCAGCTTTAGAATATGTGTCTGCTTTACCATTATTACCAAGTAGATAGTCCTTTAATGCTTGACGTTTTGCTCCTAATTGCTCTGCTGTACTATAACCATCGTCGGGTCTCTGAGTTCTGTCCTTCGACATTTGCAACAATCCTGGAGCAAGGGTCGTTGCCATTTCTTGAGAAATTGCGTTTACGTTAACAATTGCTGCACCTTCCTTTGAATTTATCGAACTCGTATTTCCGCTCAACGGTGGGACTAAAATCGGCGTAGCCCCTGGAATAGGCACTGCCATTGGGCCAATTTGACTTACTAACAGTTTCGGTTCTTGGGTTACGCCTGTCTGTTGCCAGAAAAGTATACTATAGTCCTGTCCAGGGTTAAACATCAATTTTACCGAACTAATGTAATTTGCAAGTTCGGCATCCGACAAATCTTTCAAATTATGTGAGGTCTTAAGTTGCCCAATAATTTGCTGACCAACTTCTGAATAACCTGATATTGATACATACACTGTGTGGGTGTTTGAACTTAGAGCACTGCTCGCTGTTGTAACGGACTTAACCCTACCTTTTTGTTCCTCTGTATAATCATAAACCACTGTACCAATGCTGGAAGCAAAATTCATTGCTTGTGCAACATGAGAAGCGGGTTGAAATATGAGCCGTATGGGAGCAATTGACTCCAAAAATTTTTCAAATGGGCCTCTATCATCAGGAAGAGTAGTACCCAACTTATCGCCTGACTTTCCCCTTACGTAAGAATTAGAAGGTGAGGATGCCTGAATCCTCTCGAAAGCTGCATTCTGCATATAAGGTACGCTTTCCTCGGCCCCGTCCAAGTCAATACATTGAACAGGCTTGTTGCCCGCAAATTGGTAGGGTGTATACCAAGGGTATTCTTTTGCCAAGGGGTCAACACTTAAAAACCTTCCAATGCGGGGGTCATAAATTCTGAACCCGTAGTCGTACTGCTTACCTTCTCCTTTTACCTCATCATCTTTTTCTTTTCCATTAAACCCATACCGGTATTTTGAAGAAGAATAACCCCTTCCCACCAACTGCATCCCGAAGGGAGCAAGGTCTGTAGCACTGCCTATCCGCCGCATGAAGTATCCACATCAATCTACAAATCGACTTTAATCAGTGATTATGGTGTGCCTAAAAAATTCATTCATGCGGGTAAGGCGGATGCGTTGGTTAAATCATTTTCAAAGAGCTATTTTCCTTCAAAACCTTGCTTGAATATCCGAAAGTTCCCTTTAGAAGAGCTACTTGGTTTGCAGTACATACCGATGACAACAAAATGTCCTGTGCAATGGCTTGGCGAGGGAGAAAGGTTGCGCTTCCAAAAACTAACTCACAAACCCTGCGCAGAGGCCCTATTTGTTTGGGTCAAAGAACGCCGGGACGGTAAAATTCATAAACACAAACTATGTTGATTAATACTCTTAAGGAAAATACGCTGGTCCGGTTTAAAAATAATTTCCAAAGTATCTCGTTTACAATTGATGCGTTCAAGAGATATTAAATCTAGATTTTTGTCAACTTTAAAAACTAAAGTCTCAGGTTGACTAAACTTTAGTTCAGTGGTAATTTCTACTTGAAATGCTGAATCTTCGTGTGTATGTGAAGTAATTAACCCGTGGTGCCTCACTATGTATATGTTGGTTTTGGTTTGTATAACTGCTTCTGGCGCCTTCGACAGTGCTGAAAGGTCAATAAAAATTATTTCGGAATCAGCATGAGAAGGCAACATAAAAATTTTGTTATCTTCCCTTCGGAAAAAGCCACTAAATAGCAATGCATTGTTATTGTGGTTAAATTCATAATACTCCCTTCCTTGTATAGTAACAGGATGATTTACAAACCCTACACCTTTCAAATTAGCCAGACTAAACGTATCTAAAAAAAGATTGGTCTCGTGCATACTTTGAAAGAAATTTCGCTCGGCATTTTTACATCCAACTGCTGCCAAGATTAATATTAAAGTGAACCAAGTAATTGTGTTCATTTTTATTTTTTTTTCTGCTTTGCTTTTGCCGCTTTGCTTAATTTTGCTGCTGCGTTGGCATCATCTTGATTCATTTGTTTTAAGTCCTTTTTGTTTTGCTCCGTGCCATCCCCATTTTTTACTTTGAGTTCCAATATTTGCTTAAAAATTTTCCAAGCCTCTGATCCCTGAATTACTAAACTGCCGCCCACTATTTCACTGTCGTACAAACCCATACCAGGAGCATAAGTATAGTTTCCAAAGGACCGGTGTTGTGTAGCCTTTGTGGTTTCTGATTTTGCGAGTTTTACATGGGCGTATATCTCATGGTACATGGCGAATGCTAAATCATAGTTATCTAATTTCCGGTGCTTGTCATCCGTGGTGTTTAGGCCAATAATACTTATAGTAGCGGCGGTTCGAAAGTTGAATCCGCTAGCATTTAAAAAGCTAAGCTGATTCTGAGCACCTTCACGCTCTTTTTCACTGAAAGAAGCAAATAATTTGCCTTTTTCGTCCACGTTTGCTTTAACCGTAAGAGCTGTTACAGTATTCATGATAGCCTGATTGTCCTCCTTGAAAGTGGTTATGCTTTTTTCAAGATCGAACGCATAGAAATAAAGATTCTCTTTTGTAGATTTTGCATACTCATTTAAAAGTTGCCTGCCCAAAGGGGTCTTAGAAAGCACTGATTTCATTGGGTCTTCAAAGGTCACAGGCATCGACGCAGGTCTGAATATCGTATCTCCTTTAACATCGTTATACCATAGAGGATTGTTCGAAAATGCTGAGTAGAAACTGGTGCCAATTATTGGTTTTGGGTCTAAATTCCATCTTCTACCAATTCTTGGATCATACTCCCAAAATTCTGCGGTATAGCTATTACCTTCTCCTTTAATTTCATTACTCTTTTCCTGGCCATTAAACCCATATCGGTATTTTTCTGAAGAATAAGTACGGCCTATGAGGGCCATCCCGAAGGGATAGTATCGAAATTCGAGCTAACTCAATACCACGCTGTGATTTCAAAGAACGGGAACTTCAGAAAATTAGCCAGAAATGATAAATTTAGGCTTGAATTTACATCTTTTTATTTCACCAAAACTACCTTGCTCGTGAACAGTAAACTAAATCCCAAGGAATATCCTTTTATTGGATTGTTTCAAAATTTCATTGAAAAAAGTCGTTCCGGAAAAAGACTTCAACCTAACGGCAAACGGATAAGAGAGGGTACGATTAATTCATACGTTTCTGCAGAAAAGCTATTGAGCAGGTTTTGCCAGGAGAAGAGCTATAGCTTACGAATTCGGGAGGAGATAAGTCTTACTAAGCGTGAAAGAGAACGGGAACATTTATATTGGAAACGTTTCTATGCGAAATACAGCTCCTACCTACATGATGATCTGAAATTTTTTGACAACTACACAGGCCATCAATTCAAAGTGCTGAAAACTTTCTTTAACTACTTAAACAAAGAAACACCAATCAAACCTGGCTTTTACCATCGGCAGTTTTATGTGCGTAAAGAACAGATACCAATTTTTGCCCTTTTGCCTGAAGAATTAAGAAAACTAGTTTCAGATGTACACCTTGAAGAAAAACTATCGAGGCGGTTAAAGGAAACAAAAGATGTGTTTGTCTTTGGCTGCACAGTCGCTCTAAGAGTAGGAGATCTTGTGAGCCTAAGCAAAAGGCATTTAAAAGTGATAGATGGAAGCTACTATCTTGCGGTACGATCTCAGAAAACAAGTACTGACACTTTAGTTAAGCTTCCCTCATACTGCGTGTCCATCCTCCAGAAATATCGGTTTAAGGGTACACAACTCTTACCGAGGTTTAATAAGTCAAATCTTAATAAGAGCATCAAAAAGCTTTTGGAAGCAGCCGGCTTTGTACAGGAAGTGGATTTAACCAGAGAAAGGCGGGGAGAGACGATAAGGCTATCCCCCAAAGCAAAAAAGAAGGTCCGCTTTTGTGATGTGGCCAGCACACACACGATGCGCCGTACTGCCATCACAACTATGCTTTGTCTTGGTATGCCTGAACAGGTGGTAAGAAAAATTAGTGGACACGCTCCCGGCACGAAAGAGTTTTTCAGGTATGTGCTGATTGCCCAAGCATACCTGGACCAAGAAGCTGATAAGGTGTATAGGCAAATTGCGAGTTGAAAGATTACGGCCGATCAAATTTGGATGCAATTCAATAGATTCCTTTCAGGAGAGTTGCTACAGGTGCAACTGTTGCTGATTAAATCAGTGGAAGACAATTGGTTGAATGGGACAGGGACAGATTAGTTCGGAATGTAAAAAATTAAAATGATATAGCTGTCAGTAAAATCTTTTTCAAGTACGCAGTATTAATATGATGATTAAATTTTTCTTTTAAATGAAACTACTCCCTAATGATATTCTCTACGATAATAAGAGGCGTACCTGATTATGTACATCCTGTAACCGTTCATAATTGACAGAATAATAAATACTCTTACCATTTCTTTTTGTAACGACAAAACCAGCCCTGCGAAGTATTGCCAAATGTTGAGAGGCAACCGACTGCTCCAATTTTGCTTTAGTGTAAATGGTGGTTACATTCACCTCCCCACTTTTATGAATTAGGTGCAAAAGTTGTTGGCGGAGCTTATGGTTTACGGAGCGTATCACGAGAGCAGCTTTTTTTAATTGAATGGTATTGATGCTGAGTTCAGTAGTTGTGGGTTTTGGCATTTAATATTTTTTGCAACAAAATAATCAATAATGTTGAACAAATGTACTAACCTGTAAAAGTTGGTCAGTTTTTAAAAGATAGCTTAGTATTTTTTGTATCAAGAATAGTTAGGACGAAAATATTAGTTCCATACCGTGTGGGATGTTTTATAGAATAGAGCCGTTTTTGCTTTTCTGGTCGGAGCATTGAAACTTGGCCATCAGGGCTGGTGTGGGTTGATATTTCTCCAAGGATCACAGGGGTCATTCTTTTATTGCCATTTTCAGCACAACCCGCCTGTTTTTTGCTCTTCCATCAACGGTGTTATTATCTGCAACGGGCATTGTAAAACCAAAGCCCTTGTTTGCTAACCTTTCAACAGCAATTGATTTTGCTAAATAATCATACACTGCTTTAGCACGGCGTTCGCTCAATATTTGATTAGCTTCTTTCGCCCCGACATTATCTGTATGCCCTTCAATAATTAAATTATAAAGCGGGTATTCGTTTAAAATATTTATTACCGTATCAAGTGCTGCAAAACTTTGCGACAAAAGCACACTGCTGCCAGTTTCAAAATAAATATTTGAGGCAGCTTTTTCAAGGCTTCGTATTTTATTTGCTGTAATTGCAGGGCAACCACTATTTTGTATTAGGCCTAAAACATTTATGCAACTATCTTCCTCGTCATTAATGCCGTCTTTGTCGGTATCAGGTACAACGCATCCATAGTAACGAGAATAACCAAATATTAGTGGGCAATGATCTTCTTTATCCTGTATCCCGTCATTATCCGTATCAGGACAACCGTTAAACTTAATTATGCCGGGTTGTAATGGGCAAGCATCTATCGAATCCAGAAGCCCATCGCCATCACTATCTTTTGCAAGCGGAACAGCAACCACAGTAATTGGATTGACGATGCGTTTTTTTATTTTGCCTTTGCTTAGTTGGCCGGCCAATCCAATGCTGTAGTAAAGGTGGTTGTTAAGCTGATTGGTGACTGGCTTTCTGTACTGGGCATTTGTTAAAAGATATAGATCATGAAACTTAAACTGTACGCCTGGCCCAATTATAATGTATGGGTGAATTTTGCTGCTAACGAAAGCACTGCCCGCACCTGTAACCAGATATGGCTGAACCTGTCTTCGGGTTTCTGATGGCCTTATGCGTAACCCCAAATCTGCTTGCAGTAAAAATTGTTTTTTGCCTGTATTCATTGAGCTTTTCGAAATGCTATCGGGGAAAGCGCCATTTACGCAAAACTGCAGGTCAAGGTTATTGTTTATTCCTTTTATATAGTGAATGCTAACTCCAGCATCCATTTTTTTTAAATTACCGAATACAGCTTTGTTTTTAAAATCCGTAACGGAATAAGAAACGCCAAACGAAGAAGGGTGAACGAAAGTTGTTTGTGCAGGGCATTTCAGGAAAAGTAAAAAAAAGGCAAATGCTATACAATGTTTAAGCATCATAAAGATATGTGGCTCAAATTAAAGAAATTGCTCCAACAATATCAGTGGTGGTTTATTTTTAAATAGTGAAATGCAAAATTCCTGTCTGGACAGATCGGTTCGATATTACACTTTTCTATTAGAAGTACTAAATTTGGATGACGGTAACATTAACCTTATGGAGGTTGACTAGTTTTAAAAAGTTGTCTGGTATTTATAAACGGGAGGCCTATGATAAAGGGAGTAAAATTAAATGGCGATGTTGCACTTGAATTTCAAGCAGGCTTGCCATCCGATTATGCCGGGCCTACCCTCCGTGGATCAGGGGCAAATTTTGCCAAATCAGATATCGCCCAGGTTGTTATCCAGGAATTGGCCGGGGACTACTATTCAATCAGGTTTAGTGTAGGCAAGTTTTTTAAGCGTGTCACAGCAACTGGCAATATACACAGACAGGGACTATACAGTTATTTCATGTTGAAAAATGGATTACGAAAGGAGATTGATAGCATAGGTAAAATACATTTAAGACAGGATCAGTACTCTTGCTTTTATACAGAACCCACACCTTGTAAAGCAAGGTTTGAAAAAAATACAGAATACAGAACTATAGATGTATTCTATTCGCCAAAACTTCTGGAAGAACTTCTTCCTTTTTTCCCTGAATTGAGATCTGTTTTGTTATCCCCATCTGCTATGTTGCCGGGTAAGATTTGTTGGAGTTTGCCTTCAATGAAAGAAATCATTAACCAATTACTGGACTGCCCCTTTGATGAAGCTACACGTCAATTTTATTTTGATCTTAAAGTAAGGGAATTGCTATATCAAATGTTGGAGAACGCGTACAGGAGAAATCATAAATTTTACACATTCACACCTTGGGAAACAGCAAGAATTCATCAGGCCCGTACAATTCTTGAAAATCATATTTCAAAAAAGCCCCCTTCTATACGTTCATTATCTAAACAAGTTGCGCTTAACGAATTCAAATTGAAAACCGGTTTTAAACAGTATTTCAAAACCGGCATATTCGATTGGGTGATGGAACAAAAGATGCAACACGCCAAACATCTTATTTTAACTACCAATAAGCCCATTAAAGATATCTGTACGATGGTGGGTTATCCTCTTACAACCAATTTCATAACTGCATTTCGCCGGCAGTTTGGTATGACACCTGGCTCACTAAGGCGAAATTAAATCCCAATCGCAAAACTTTCAGACACGTACACAAACCTATTTGGCGAACATTGCATTGAATGGCAATGGAACTTTACTATGTGTTAGAAATGATCTTTAAAGATGTTTAATACACCTCACTAATAGATATTGCCTCCATCAAAATTTGTTAAGGCATTACGGAATGGCGTGTTGATGCTTTAAAAGCTAATACGACTGATAGACTAAAATTTTTATTGCAATAAACAGGACAAGCCGAACGCCTGTGTAAAAGAAGTAGGCAATATTTATCCAACTCAAAACCTTTATTATGAAAAAGTATTTTTTAGGAATTGCAGCGGTACTCATTGCTGTCGTAATGACCGCCTTTTCGAACACTGTTGATACGCCAAAAACTTTGGCAGGAGAAAAATGGTATGAATTAAATGCGGGCGGCAATCCAATGAGTGCCAATGATTATTCACTCTTTGGTGACGGATCTTCTGCGCCACCCTGCCCAGGCGGTACTACTGTTTGTGCAAAATTAGCTGTGCCGGATCAGCAAGACCCAGACATACCCAATTTGAATACAACAATTGATACCAGACACAGAACCACACCATAATTTAAATGGGAGCAATATCTATTTTAGCATAACCGCCAAATCATATTGGCGGTTATTTTAAAACTAATACATCAATCACTCTTTCCTCCTCTGTTAGTTCCAAACCCTGCCCATTTAATAATTGTTTCAACTCACTTAAATTCTTAACGAAAGATGGCAATGAATATAATGTGGAAGAAGCAGGGTCAAGTTCGACGCTGATTGGCTTTTCAAATTTCTGCGTCAGGTAAATCAATCGTTTCGTAAGATCAATTTTAGAATTCCAACTTGTATTTTGATTAGTAGTGGTTATATCACTTACTATGCGTTTAATTCTAGGGTTCTTAAATACAAGGCATGTCGCTCGCCTTTTTTGAATGCTTGCCTTCAGGCCAAAAAATCTGTTCAAGTCATTTCGCATTATGTCATATAGTTTATGAGATCTTTTTGCTGGTAGAACCAATTCATAACAAAAGATATTTTCGGTTTTCCATGCATCTATTTTCTCTTCATTTGAGGGCATCATTAATTGTTCCGCCCGCAATGATTCCAGTCGTACTCGGGGATTCTTAATTAAGGCGTTCATATTTAAATCAAATCCATACACTTCCTTGTTAAAGGCAAGTTGATATAATGTCAGAATAGAGGAGTTGATGGCTTTTATTGAAACAGGTTTATCAGTACCTACTTCTTTCAAGATTTCAATTCGGCTTGTATTTGCAACCTGATAAATACCTTTCATAAGAAGAGAATATTCCTGGGTGTAAAAACTTAATCTTGTTGAAGCTTCTACATTTAACGGTTGAGCAGCATCAAAGTCTTTAAGAATAGAATGATACTCAACTTTTAAAATTTCGTTGTTTATAAATTTTCGAATATTGTCAGCCGTAGTACTTCGGCCGTCAGTAAAATATTTGATCGTTCCGGACGAATCAATCCATATATGAAGTGGGTCACCATAGTGAGGAAAAAGTCTTTCATACAGAAGGCTGTCATTTAAAACAAAAGGGATATCCGGCAAAGGGCGTTTTAATTTTGAAAACCGGGCAGCTACTTCTTGAGCACTGTTGTTAGTTGCAGCAATTATTTGAAGTTCTGGATAAAATACTTTTTGTAATGAATCCATTTTTTTCATTCCTACTATACAGCTAGTACAATTTACACTCCATAAATCCAATATAAGATACTTTCCTTTGAGACTGGAAAAGGGTAGTATTCGAATAGAATCGCCGTGTGATATTTTAAAAATATAATCGGGAAATTTGTCACCAATTTCCAAAGCTTTCCTTGCTTGTTGCGCAATGGCTGGAACCGATGACAATAGTATCAAAATACAATTGAATAAAACATGTATGCTCCTCATGATTTTCATAAGATGATTCGTTTGTGATAGTTTGAAAATACTTGGTTATTTCAGTTAAGAAATAAATCTCTTTTAGGATATTTCAATAGCCTGGGTTTTGGATCAGTGATGGATTTAAAAGAATTTGTCCGGAAGGGATCGGCCATAATATGTCAGTACTTTGCCAAGTGGATGGCTTTAATGCGCTTAGTACAACTGCGGCTCGGTTTGTACGTTTTAAGTCAAACCACCTGTGCCCCCATTCGGCAAATAATTCTACTCGCCTTTCGTGCTCTATGGCCGATAATAAGCCTTGCTTGTCTGTAGCCAAAGTGTTTATAAGGCCGGCTCTATTGCGAATGATATTGAGATCTGACCGCGAACCTGTAATGTTATTTAAATGAGCTCTGGCTTCGGCTCTTATTAAATATTGCTCAGCAAGCCGGAGTAGAATGTAGTACTCAGAAATAACAGCGTTCTGCTGTATTTTATATTTGTAAGGATAGTAAACGTTTTGCCCTGCAAATACCCTTGATTGAATCCAATTAGACCTTCGGCTATCACCTACCTCGAATGAGTTTAACAAAGTAGGGGTGCATAGGTATGTAGGTGTTACTGATGGAGAGGCCGGAATGAACACACTTCCTTCCCACGAGTTGATATTATTACTCCCCGGCATTAATTGAAATATAGTTTCGGTACTTGTTTTTAAAAACACATTATTAATGGTTTGGGGTAGAGTGTAGGCTCCGGATGAAATCACTGAAGTAGCATGTTGTTCAGCATTACTCCAATCTCCTTTGTACAGGTATGCACGGGCTAATAGCGCTGCTGCAGTCCATTTATTTGGACGTACTTTTTCTTGAGTTGGATAAGCCGATGGTAGTAAATTCTGAGCATCTAGCAGGTCTTTGATAATTTGTTCAAATACAAGATTGGTTGAAGTTCTTGGCATAAGAGAATTCACTTCATAATCGGTTGTTGTGACTAATGGCACATCCCCGAATAGATTCACCAAATAAAAATAGCAGTAGGCCCTGATAAATTTTGATTCCCCTACTAAAGTGTTCCGCACAGAAGGTGATAAAGTTTGAGATCCGCTTAAACCTTCAAGACAAGAATTTGCACTATATATATATCTGTAAGCCGGATTCCAAAACATCACAGAAATCAAATCATGATTAATTTGGGTGATTTCATTCTTTAAAAATTCCTGCTTCGCATCATTTTGATAAAAATACAATTCGTCGCCTGACAGGCCTGCATAAAAAGTTGTTTGTGCCGAGGAAAATTGGCTAATATTCCTCATCATCTCTATGTAGATGCCAACCACTGCTCGGGTAGCGGTGCCATCATTTTCAAACGCCTTGGAACTAACAATTTGAGTTGCAGGTGGAGGTACATCTACAAATTTTTTACACGAAATCAGGGTGAATACCAGGGGTAAAAGGAATAAAGGTTTATAACGAGTTGTTGTTTGCATTTTATTACAGTTTAAAAAGTTACATTAAGTCCGAAACTGAAAATTTTTAAGGGTGGCAGTGCCTGTAAATTTTGAGTTTCTGGATCTGCTCCTACATATTTTGTAATAGTTAATAAATTTTGCCCTTGGAAATAAACTTTACAGTTTGCCGCACTTAATTTTTTCAGTATACTTTTGTTAAGATTGTACGAAATGGACAAAGTCCTGAGCCTTGCAAATGAAGCGTTGGTCAATGCCGCGCTGGAAGTTTGAGTCCTAGAAGCGGCGGTTGCGACAGGAGTTCCAAAAGCCTGGGTATATTTTTGGTATGTTTTATTATCGCCGGGCTTTTGCCAGCGGTCAAGAGCCATTGTTGATTGATTTATAAAACTTCCTGGGAAATTGGAATAGCCAAACACCGCATGACGTCCTGTTTGTTTTCTAAACTCAAACAGGAAAGTAAAATCAATTCCTTTATATTGGAAGGAATTACTAAAGCCACCGAAATATTTAGGATCGGTTGTACCCTGATATGAGTAGTCAACACTGTTTATATTTCCGTCATTGTTTACGTCTTTAAATTCATAAGTGCCGGTTTGAGAATTTAGTCCGAGAAAAGTGGAACCGATGAAAAGGTTTACTGGCTTCCCAATTACATACCTGGTTGCATAGCTTGTATTAGCGAGGTTAAAGAACTCAATCAGTTTGTTTCGCTGTATAGTAATATTAAAAATGGATTTCCAGTTAAAGTTTTTTGTTTTGATAACGGAGGTAGTAATGGAAAACTCTACTCCTCTAGTCTCAATTACACCCGGTATGTTGCGAATAATGCTGGCGAAACCTGTTTGGTCCGGGAGGCTGTAAGAAACTAATTGATTGGTGCTGCGATGCCTGAACCAATCAAAAGTTATTAAGATCCTATCCTTAATCAAACCCAGATCTAATCCAATATTCAGCTTCCTGATTTCTTCCCATCCATAGTCCGGATTAAAAAGTCGTGCGGGACGGATGCCGGTTTGACCCTGGTAACTATTCACTGTATTTAGCCACGTATCAAGATATTGATAATCCCCAATCCTATCGTTACCAGTGGTACCGTAGCTTGTTCTTAGTTTTCCAAAACTGACAAAATGAATTTTATTTTGAACAAACTTTTCGTTGGAAAATATCCAACCTACTCCAATAGCCCCAAAATTTGCAAGCCTTTTATTTGTGCCAAACTTGGAAGAAGCATCACGTCTGGCAACAACGTTGAGCAAATATTTTTCATTCCAATTAAAGTTGAGTCGTGCATAAGCAGAAGAATATCTGTATAGTGCATAATCGTTTTGAGCAGTAACTGTAGCTGCACCCACAATAGATTTTATTTGGGCATCGTTAGTATACCCTGAACCATTCAAGTATAATCCATTGTCTCTCTTTTGCTGTAAAGTACCACCGATCATAGCCTGTACCACTCCTTTTTTTGACAAAAGCCCATTGTATTCAAGTTGTGGTTCAATGTTCCAAATTTTAGAAGAGGTAGTGTTGAAATCCGCTGAACCACGGGGATTAAACGCGGGATTTTGCGATGCAATAGGCCGTGTGCTATACTGGTAATATTGCACATTGTTATAATTAAAATTTGCTTTTAGCGTTAGCGGCTTTATAATTTTGTAACTGATACTCGAGTTAGCGATAAGTCTGTCAGAAACTGCACTGTATTCTTGTAACAACAACGCAAATAAATTACCGTAAGAAAAACCGCCTTCACTCCATTGAAGCTTGCCAAATGAATCGTATGGGGCATACATATTGGGAGGCAGATTTATAAATGAAGTTAAATCCTGACTGCCTAATGCATTTTCGTCGGTTATATAATTGGCTGATGTGACTGAAGTGAATTTTTTGTTTTCTGAAGAAGTAGAAAGGGATAGACTGACTGAACCTCTCCGGTAGCTAAAATTACCTGGCAAAACACTTCCCTCCTGATGAAATCCGGCACTCACCGAATAGTTTATACTGTGATTACCTCCAGTCATTCTAATCTGTGCATCCATAGTTTTTG
Organism: Chitinophagales bacterium; assembly: GCA_031425835.1. Classification (GTDB taxonomy): domain Bacteria; phylum Bacteroidota; class Bacteroidia; order Chitinophagales; family Chitinophagaceae; genus Flavisolibacter. The sequence continues at coordinate 147,229 of JANPKD010000021.1, read as the reverse complement.
AAGTGCCGCCAGTGATCATTTTCTTCCAGTCGGTATTTCGGGTGGTGTCCCATAGAAACAAATCAGGTGCATTTGTAGGGGTAGGAACAACACCGTCATTTCTGAAAGCTTCTCTTCGCATCTCTAAATATTGTGCGGTGTTCATGTAATTGACTGTTCTCGTTACTTTCCCCCAGCCTGAATAGAAATTTCCATTCACGGTTATTTTTCCGGGTTTGCCCTTTTTTGTTGTTATCAAAATAACGCCGTTCGCCCCACGACTTCCATATATTGCTGTGGCATCTGCATCTTTTAATATTTCTATGGTTTCAATGTCAGCGGGGTTAATTGTATTGAAGGGATTGGAAACGTTCAATCCAGCCCCAACCCGTGATAAATTATCGGAAGCAAATGGAACTCCATCAACAATAAAAAGAGGATCATTGCCCTGCTGAATGGAGTTTTGCCCTCTGATCTGGATAGTATAATTTGATCCAGGCAAGCCATTTCTCTGAGTAATTAACAAGCCCGGTATTCTACCCTGTAAAGCTGCTATTGGATTAGAAACTGGCTGCATTCCTATTTCCGCCGCTGTTACTTTTGACACACTCCCCGTATTCAGTTTTTGCGAGGTTGTATAATATCCCTTATTAACCATAACATTATTTAATATTTTGACAGTTGTGCTAACTGAAATATCTAGCAGGTCCGTTCTGCCATTTACACTAACCTCAATCGCTTCCGTAGTTGTAGAAGTAATTAATAAAACAACATCCGTGTTTGGAACATTCAACGTAAATGCGCCTTCCGCGTTAGTACTTGTGCCAATGGTTGTTCCTTTGATAATTACTGAGGCACCTGCAATGGGTTCTCCATCTTCATCAATTACACGACCCCTGATGAGCGTTGACAATTTTGAGAATATTAATTGATCTGCCGAGTTTTTCGTTTGAACAACTACATACCGATCCTCAATTACAAATAGTAATGGCTGATTGCGAAAGCAAAGTTCAAGGGCTTCTTTTAATTCTGCATTTTTGATGTTGCACTTTACAGGCAAAGTATTTTTTAGTTGATCTCGTGTATAAACAAAAGAATAACCTGTTTGCTTTTTCAGCTCTTTAAATGCCTGTTCAAGACTGGCGTTATTTAAGGATAGCGTAACGGTTTGACCAAAGCCGTTTGCCGAGGAATGAAGACACGCTATGATGGTGAATAGAATTAGGAGTTTCATGGTCAGGAATATTCTAATTCGGGGTGTGAAAACTATTAAATGCATAGTTTTGGATTGTTTGGGTTTCTTAATTCAGTTGATAGCTCAGTTGATAATAGGGTTAACCCAAACTCCGCCGGAGGTGCTGATAACACTTCCGGTTTTTATTTGCGTTAACCATTGGTTTTTTCAATCGTCAGGGTAATACATAAATGATTTTATTTTCAATTTTAAAATGTACATAACCGTTCAACTCTAATAAACGTAACAGCTTAGACAATGGCTCTCTTCGGGATATGGTAGCATTGAAAAGCTGTTTTGTTTCTCCCTTAAAAACAACTTTCGCATCGTACCATCTTTCTACTTGTCGCATAATAGATTGAATAGTCGCATCGTGAAAAACAAAGAGACCGTTTTTCCAACCTATAATTTGCTCTGTGTCTATCTCGTCCTTCTTGGTCAATGTATTTGCTGTAATTTTTGCCTGCATCCCGGGTTGTAGTGTTTCAGTTTTGTTATTGCTGCGCACCAGTACACTCCCTTCTAAAAGTGTTACGTCTTTTGCATTTTCATTGCCGTATGCCATAACATTAAAATGAGTACCTATTACATTCACTGTTGAATTATCTGAGAGTACAACCCGAAATGGTTGTTTGTTGTTTTTTGCTACTTCAAAATAGGCTTCCCCATCAATTTCAACCGTGCGTTCATTTGCAGGGAAACGGGCTGGATAGCGAAGCGTAGTAGCAGCATTTAACCACACCTTTGTTCCATCTGGCAACTTCACTTGAAACTGCCCGCCAACCGGTGTTGAGAGTTTGTTGATTGCCGAAATCTCACTCGGCAAATTGTTTCCCTCATACACTAACTGTCCATCCGAAGTCTTGATAATATCAGATTCATTTTCACTGGCCACTAATCCGTTTTTAGCTCTTGTCAAATCAATTACTGAGCCATCCGAAAGTGTAAGTGTAGCACGGTTGCCTCCTGGTTGAAGTATTGTGGTATCCATAATTGCCATATCATTATCAAGCCCCGTTTTATTTGTGGAGTTACGGTAAATGAACAAAGCACCTGCCAACAAAATGACAGAAGCAGCAGCAATCCATATTGGCTTCAGCCTAAATGTTTTTGTTTGTTTTTTAAACGATCCGCTTTCCTGCAATTTCTTGAATGATTCTTCCGATTTTGTTTGATCCATCCAGGCCAGATTGGCTTCAAGATTTTTTTCATCAGTTAATTCTTCAAAAAGCAGCATGTTTTTATCGGTGGCATTTACCCAGTCATCCAATTCCTGATGCTCCTTATCAGTAATGGTATTTCTAATAAAACCGGCAATGAGGTAGGCTATGCGATATGCTTCCTTATCCATATTGCTGTATTGGTTTTCTTTCATGCTATTAAGTTAAGACAAGCTATGAATACCAGAGGGGGCTATGAGAAAAACGTCTATAAAATTGGTAAGAAAATTTTCGCAATAAGATAAAATAAAAAAGTTGGTGGCAACAATTTTTTGCGCAAGGCATTAAGTGCCCCCATTTTTTGATTTCTTATTGTGCTTGAAGAAAGATCCAATTCTCTGGCAATCTCTACGCTTGTCTTGCCTTCAAGAAAATGCATAGTGATAACCTTGCGGTTTGCTGGCGAAAGGTCTTTTAAGGCGGCATGAATAATACGATATACTTCGCTTCTAACCAGGTTATCAAAAGGAGTAGCCACTGGCTGGGTCAGGCGACTTGCGTCCTGGTGAACTTCTGCAATCTTCTTTTTCTTTTTTATAGTATGTACACATTCACGATGCACTGTTTTGTAGAGGTAACTACGAATGACATGATAATTTGAAAGCTCGGAGTGTATTCTCCAGATTCTAATAAGGGCTTCTGAGGCTATTTCCTCGGCTATAGCTCGGTTCTGCAGCAACTTGTTGGCATAGAGTGAAAGTGCAGGGTGGAATTCCCTGTAAAAATAGGCAAGAGCTTTCTCATCTCCCTGATGAAAACCTAAAGCCATTTCATGTTCACTATCGAAATTCGTACTATTCAAAAGCATTTATCTTTTTATATCCATCGAAACACTTTCCTATAGGTGATTGGCAAGGCAGTAGCATAAGAGCAATTTTACTTTTCATAAGAACTCCTTGAAAAGTAAAATCGACCAATACGTAATTAACCAAGTGAAGGAAAAAAGGATTGAACGAAACCTTTCGCAGGCTGATTTAGCTTTTGAGCTCGGGATGTCCGTTGGCTTTATTGGAAAAGTAGAAAGTACAAAATATACTTCGCATTATAATATTAAGCACTTAAATGACCTTGCAAAAATTCTCAAATGCGCCCCGCAAGATTTCCTTCCAAGAAAGCCAATATGATAGTTCTCCTATCCTTCTCTCATTATAAAAGTAATGAAATTTTTCAAAATAATCACCTATGGGTGATTGTGTAGGTGGTTGACGATTTTGAGTTTTGCAATTACCAATAGGTGATTGATGCGAACTGCAATAGAACAATATATCATTGACCGAATTAGAGAGAGAAGAGAAGCTATGGGCGTGTCTCAGGAACGGTTGGCATTCGCGTTAGGATTTGAGTCTCAAGGGTATATTAGTAAGATTGAAAGTGTAAGCCCAAATTATGATGATAGTTATAATGTTAATCACTTGAATGAAGTAGCCAAAATCTTGAAATGCTCTCCAAAAGATTTTTGGCCAGATGTTTCTTTATAACGGTGCTTTTAAAATGAAAATTTTCTCCGGATGACGCTCTACCAATTTAATGCTCTTGATGAAATGGAACAAATGGAAGCCATCTGGAATGCGGTTAAATTGACTGAGAGAGAAGATGAAACTTTCCTTTATAACTCATATCAGATTGACAATTTTTATATTGAAGAGCATATACATAAAGAGTATGGTGTGCGCCGCGCATTCAAAAGCTTTTCCTCTACCGATTCGGAATTATTAAAACCTTATTTGGAAAAAATAGATATTTCTAAATTCAAGCTGGGATAAACCTACATAAAAAAACTATTCGTTTCAGTGGTTTGTAGTGTTTCAAACATCAACTTGAGTCAGTGAAGGTTGATGTTATCAATTTTCTAAAATGAGAAACGCCAGTGAATACCGGAGTTGTCCGATCCTAAATAACCATTCATCTCCTTAACGGCAATCCGAGCCGGGTTTAAATGGTTAATAAAAATAGTTCAAATATTTGCAATCTCATGTAACAACACCTTTCCAATTGGCTCATTTATCTGCTGTAGTTCATTGGTAAACTCCTCCCACACAGTCCGAAAAGACTGAACATTTATGACATTCACAGAAGTAAAACAAACAAACGCCACGGCCACTTCACCAGCAACCTTAACTATCAACTCGGCTTGACCTATTATTTTGGTGTATGTAATCGGCCATTGTCTTACATCCACATTTAGATCTGTCAAAGGAATAGTGACAATGATTGATTTTGCAGCCGATAAATCTGCGGGAATGGCGATTGAGTTTATTGTTACGAAGTAACGGATCCACCCACTGATACCAATTAAGATGAACGAAGGTGGTTGGCTTTAAGCAAAGAAAAAAGCATCTTTTCAGGCAGATACATAATGTTTTAACTCACTTGGTTTATCTTTGGTCCAGACTTAATGAAAACCCGCCACCAGCAAGAATTTCATCCCCTATCAAATACCATACAAACAAAGATAAAACAGCAAATCCTTTAACAATTTTCGCAACCATGACTTTTAAAAGTTTCTCCTCGCAGCTTCCATTGATAACATTTCTAACAATAAGTTTCGGCATACTAAAACAAATTTTCTTTTACAATTTCTTTGATGTACCAATTAGCAGATTTTTGGAAGCAACAGAAGTATTGATGCTTTTCACTGAAGACCTAACCATTTTCGCTATTGTATATCTGTTACCTGTTCTTATCACCACGCTGGTTTCTCATAACTTATTGGCAAAACCAAACCTGCCAGAAACGACAGGCACTATCTTAAAACAAGATGTTCTTAAATGGAATAAAATGATTGATTTCTTTATCAAATGGTTTTTGATAACTATGAAAGTTGTTATTGTTCTTGTAGGCTCCCCTTTTTTAGTACATCTTAAAAGTAGAATATCTTTTGCTTGATGCTCCTTATTTTAATATTGTGATACAGCAGCGTTTGACTTTGATTTTATCTCTCATTTTAAATGAATGATTGTTTGTTCTATTGTTGAATAATGATCTGCTGTTCCTGTTCAATCATTTGTTTAAAATGAGATTCCGCCGGAAGGCTTTTTATATTTCTGGCCTTATACATTCTTGGCGATAATCCGCCCAACCCATCATGTGGCCTGGCGTTGTTATAGTCATCTACCCATAGCTGCGTCACCTCTCTTACTTCATCAATATGGTCGAACAAGTAGGCATCCAAAATACATTGCCGGTAGGTTTTATTAAATCGTTCGATATAGGCATTCTGCGTAGGCTTACCCGGCTGTATGTACTTAAATTCAATCTCACTCATGGCACTCCACGTTTGTGCTAATTTGGCAACAAACTCAGGTCCGTTATCCATTCGTATTTTCTGTGGCTTTCCATAACGGTTGATTAAATGTTTGAGTACCCATATCACCCGGCTGCTTTTTAAAGAATAATCAGTTTCTATAAACAGCACTTCACGATTGTAATCATCAATCACATTAAACGACCGAAACTTCGTGCCGTTGCTCAGCGCATCAGTCATAAAATCTATACTCCAGGTTTGTGTAAATTCAGTGGGCACTGCCAGTGGTTCTTTTACTCTCGATGGCAATCGCTTTTTTACCTTACGGCGCAAGGGTAGTTTCATTTGCTTGTATATCCGGTGTAAGCGTTTATGATTGATGATGCAACCTGTATTTCTGATGCGGCCATAGCATTTCCAAAAACCCTCAACCGGGTTTTCTTTTGCCAATGCTTCCAAACGATTCTTTACCACTTCATCGTTCTTTACAGACTCGTAATGAAGGCTGCTCCTGCTCAATCTTAATATGCGACACGCCTTGCCGATGTCTTTGGGCCGCTCTGTTTGCAGCTCCTTCATTATTCTTCTCTTATCGCAAGGCTTTAAAGCTTTTTTTCAATAATGTATTTAGCCGTGTCAAGTTCCATTGCCAGGTTAGCATACATCCTTTTTAACCTGGCGTTTTCCTCTTCCAGTTCTTTGATCCGTTTGAGCTCACTGGCTTCCATGCCACCATAGCGTTGTCGCCATTTATAAAGGGATGCTTTACTGACACCGTGTTCCCGGTTAATTTGTTCGGCTGTTTTGCCACCATCAAACTCCTTGAGTATGCCGGCAATCTGTGTTGGGGTAAATTGACTCTTTTTCATTTTTTACGTTTTTAAAATTAAACACTTTGTCTACTTTTAAAACGTACTGTTTTCGGGGGAGCTTACATTCTTGGTTTGATTTATTTTCTTTTCCACTATTCAAAGTCCGAAGAAAAATTATCCAAGATAGTTTATCTGCAAGGTGCAATCTTTACCTTGTGTTTGATTGCTTTTTCTGTTTCACCCCCAAGACCGTCCTATGCCACTTATGGACTTTATGTCGTGTGTGCGAGTATCCTTTTATTTTCAACGGTCTTGGGTGCGTTAACATCACTACAGGCCATATACGTTTCCTCCGGCAAATACGTTGGAACAACTATCGTAACTAAGGATTCGACTTATGTTTCCGATTCGACAAAGTTCTTCATCGGAAGGACAAACAATTATTCATTCATGTTTAATAAAAAAGACCGTTCATCAACCATCATTCCCAATTCTGAAATCATCAGGATGGTTTTAAAACAGAAATAAGGCCCTGTGCATGTCTACAAATACAAACAACACAAAGAAGGAACTTTCATATAGGAAACAAGTCATTGGCTGGTTGGTCAGCATTATTAGCGGCATCGTGTTACCGATTGGTTTCTTTTGTTACGCCTCAACAACTAAGACAGACATCAAGGGTATGGAAAACCTTTTGAAGGGTCAGGCTGCGCTGAATGCCAAACTGTTTGATGTTATAGAACAAAACAGAACATTGATAGGTCAAGCAAATACTCAGATTTTAAAAGCAGATACCCAAATTAACAATCTTCAGGAACTGGTTGTCTCATCAAAAAAATTAGACAGCCTTGGCATCTTACAACTTGGAAACCTTCAAAGGGTTGTAGTGGGAACCCAACAAACAATTCAGGGAATAAATTCACAATTGCAGGTCAATCAAAAAGCTTTGGATGCTTCAATGAAGCAACTTTCAATTGTATCGCAACAACAGCAAGTCAAATTTAATTCAGACTATCACGTACTCCGTGATACAATCGCACAACTTCGCTCCCTTTACTCTGGTGGTATAAATTTTTACGATGTTCCTTATCCGAGAAATGAAAAGACGTTCTTAAACCACGGTAAGTCTATAAATAGGGCATTCAATTCTATTTTGGGTAATTCATACTTAGCGAAAGATTCAATTGCATATTCCAAAATACTTTCGACAATCAGACTGACTCAAGAAATTGTTTACATGATAGACCACCCGAAGGAATTTAATGACGGTCACATGATACCCATTGAAAGACAAGGATACGCAGATAAAATAAAGAGTCGGTTCAACACGCTAATCAGCGAAACCGAAGACTTGAGACGATATTTCAAAATACTACCGTTTCACTATGAGTGAACCCGCCACCAAAAAAGTTTTCAAAATCATGTCAGACATAAACACCAAACCCACCAAATGGTATAAGGATAAAAATTTTGTTACGGCGGTCATCAGTGGAGTTCTGATGCCGCTCGTGTTTTTCTATTACGCCTCCCGAAGTGAAACCAAAATTGAGAAAATGGATTCACTTCTATCAGGACAAAGCAAAATCAACGAGAAATTGTATGACCAAAACGATAAGCAGAACACAGTCATTGGGCAACTCGATGAACAAAACAGGGAACTAAAAATACAAGTAGGGATTTTGAAGGACTTGGCCATTTCTTCTAAGAAACAAGACAGCACAAATAACTTGCAGTTATATGAATTGAAAAACGTTGTTAATGGAACAACGAAAACAATATCCGCCATCAACAGCCAACTCCAGGTTAACCAACAGGCTTTGACAGCTTCTTTGGAACAGCTTAAAATTTCCAATACGCAAAGACGTATGCAAGCCCAAAACGCATTCTTTCCATTTTACGATTCTGTAAAACCAATTCAACATTGGCAATGGTATCATTGGACTCATATTCTTGCTACAGCTTCAAAAAGTGATGCTCTTGTAATGGAAGAAATGCAGCGTCTTTTAAATCGTGTTAGACCCTTACTTGCCAATGCTTACGTCAATTACGATACAACGGCTTACAAACTCACAAACAAGATTATTGGTTCATGGGAAGTAATTTATCAAAGTTTGAAAGTTAGATACCCGGAGGAAGGGTGGTTCACCATGCCGGATAAACTTTATTACGATATGTACGGCCCCCAAATCTATAAGAATTGGATTGAAGCAAAAGAGACCTATTACTACCTATTAAAAAACATTGAATACCGCAAAAAGCAATTTGGTAGCTTTTAACACATTTGACAACCCCCGCATCAATTGCGGGTTGTCATTACGTCAAAAAAATAAGCCAAGGGAGGGGCCATAATTAAGCCACAGAACCACTCAAACAATCATTATCATTGGGCCTTTCAATTCAAGCCCGGTTGATGATTGAATGAAGTAGCAAAAAATCTTGAAATGCTATCCAAAGGATTTAGGGCGAGATGCTTCGCCATAACAGTGTCTTTAAAGTGAAAACTTTGCCTGAATGACGCTCTACCAGCTTAATGCTCTGGATGAAATGGAGCAGAAGGAAGCCATTTGGACTGAGAGAGAAGATGAAACTTTCCTTTATAACTTATACAATTTTTATGTTCAAGAGCATATACATAAAGAATATGGTAGGGGCCGCGCATTTAAAATTTTTTCCTCTACCCATTCTGCATTATTAAAACCTTATTTAGAAAAAATGGATATTCCAAATTCAGACTGGGATAAGCCTATATAAAAAGGAATTTTATGTCAGTGGCTTGTACTGTTTTAAACTTGTGCAAAGGGAAGGGGAAATTTGAACAGGGAAGCAGCCAAAACAAAAAATGATATTAATTTATACATAAAAAAGCCTGCAAACGCAGGCCTTTTTTCTAAATATGGTTAATTATGCGGATCGCAGCTGTTTCATGAATCTGTCTGCTTGTGCTTTTGTTTTTATAATTCGATGCAACGAAGATCTACGACGTGTAGAAGGCCTGGCTTTTACACCCCCCTCCCTTGCTTGCTTTTTAAGCGCTTCCAACTTCATTCTAAGGTTATCATCCATAGCTTAAAGATAAAGACTCTTACCAAATTATCACTAATCAATTAGCCAATAAACTTCCAAGAATCACTTTAGCTTAAAAATGAAGTAGTTGTACATTAACTTAGGACCTCCCACCATTTTGTAAATTCTGTTAGGCTGGGCGTCCACATCTTCAAAGTCAAAGGGGTTATCGTACTGTTTTTTGCCAAACCGGGTAATTCGAACATAGTATTTTAGGCCAAACATTTCAAAGTATTTGTCCAGGTAATCATAGTTTCTTTGTAAAAACCGCCAATAGTAATAGGCCCTAGAATTGTCCGAACCATCAACACCAAGATATTGGTCAGGATTATTGGTTAGGAAGCTAAGTGCGTGAAGTAAGATAGTAGAAAATATTCCTGAATAATCCTTGTGCGGAAGCTCGGCACGATCATCAATTTGCCCCCTTCCATTCATAGGCCCAAAGGCAAGATTAAATACATTTGGCAGTAACGCATGTGCTTCGTTACTGATCTCGACCTTTAATTCAACCTTGCCTCCAGTTGCTACCTCTGTAGAGAATTTTGCAATGCGCAGGTCTTCACTTATCTCTTCAAACCCTATTGTTTTATCAAAGTCAATCTTTACACCAATAGCCATTATGATAATTAAGACAACAAAAATATTTTTTAAAATTGATAAAATACGAGTTATTCTGATTTCAGGCTACTTATTCTTATAAGCAATTAGTTTTAATTGCAACCGCTATTTTCACAGGGTAATTTTAGCTTTTGAGTCTCCAATTAAGAAACTACCTGTTGCTTAATGACAGCAAAATAATCCTGATTGCAAAACTTCTGATTACTACTGCAAAACTTTTACAGGTGAATAGGTATGTGATTTGAATTAAGATATTCCTGATTATGAATGTTTTCCTGTTTATCAAATATTTATAGCAATGAAATTAGCCAGCCCAAAAGATAGGCAGCATGTGGTAAATATTCTTGCCAGTTCATTTGATGACAATAAAAGTGTGAACTATACCATCAAGCAGGACTCAAAACGATTCGAGCGAATAAAGAGCTTGATGGAATATTCTTTTGATGTCTGCCATTTGTTTGGAAAAGTTTTTCTATCCGATGATAGAAAAGGATGTGCATTAATTGTATTACCTGATAAAAAGAGGACAACATTTAAGTCTTTATTGCTTGATTTAAAGCTCATTTTCCGATGTATAGGATTAGCCAATGCAAAACAAGTGATGGCAAGGGAAGCAAAGATTAAAAAACGTCAGCCGAGGGAACCCATATATTATTTATGGTTCATTGGTGTGCAACAGGGTGAACAAGGTGCGGGTATAGGAACATTACTTCTTCATGAGATTATTGAAGAAAGCCAAAAGGACAAAAGAATGATCTGTCTTGAAACGTCCACACTTAAAAATATTCCCTGGTATCAGAAATTTGGTTTCAGTATTTACAACGATCTATACATAGAGTATAAATTATTTTTTTTGAAAAGAGATGCGAGTAAATAAATCACTACTATGCTTGTACCGGGCACACAAATGCACTTTGTTACCTTTGGCTTTATTTGCATAGAGTTTGTGATTCTTTTTTATCTAATCATTCATCGTCTGGCCCGGCCCGATGATAAGATTAGCTTCCTAGATATTTTTCTCCTTCTTTTATTGATCGTTTATAATGTTACTGGTGGTCTTCTTCCCGACTTCAACCTCCCCGGTACTTTTTTTGTTCAAAACAGCGTTGCCTACGCAACGGGTTTTATGACCCCCTGTTATTTTCCGTACTACGTGTACAGGGGATTTGGTTTGGCCAAGATGAGGTTTCATGCTTATCGGGGAGTTTTCTACTTTCTGATGGCTCCATACTTTCTTTTTGTTACTGTATTTGCGTACTCCGGCAATCTTGAAGAGGCTAAAAATGTTCTGATCATACCTGTAGTGTATGGTCTTTGGGTGATTTATACATTGGCCGGGGCCATCCAGATTAAATATCCTGATGGGTTTAAGAGTCGTTCGTCAAGAGTGGAGCTAGGTGTATTGTTCCTGAGCCTCGTGCCGTGGATTGGCTTACCAATTATCGCCTATTGTGATATTGGCCAGGCGGTAGAGGTTACAGTTACCAACACAGGCTTTCTTCTGCTTCTCATTCTTCACATGAAACGCCAGGTTGAACAGATAAGAAGTGATCACAAAAGACTGATTGAATCTGAACAGCAGTTATTAAACTACGATGAACGAGTGCAGGCGGAAGTAGATAAAAGAACAAAGGAGCTGGAAAGCTATAACGCAGAAGAACGATTTAGCCAGAAGTGCGAAGCATACCGGCTGACTAAAAGAGAAAAAGAAATTGCGGGCTTAGTCTGCAAAGGAGTATCACACAGAACCATAGGCGAAACTTTATTTATTGCGGAAAGAACGGTAGCTAAACACGCACAAAACATTTTTGAAAAAACAGGAGTTGGTAACAAGATGGAATTATGTAAAAAAATGGGGGTTGTAATCTTAAAATAGTCAATACTGCGTAGCAAAATAGTAAGTTTTGCGTATATGCAACGGCGAGAAATTTGCAGTTCAAACTATCCACTTAAATGATAGTAACCATGCAACAAACAGTGAGTAAATGGGATAGTGTGATCAATATTTTAAGTTCCATACAGCAGGAAATAAAATTGCAGAATAAAGCAGTACATAACAAAATAAACGGTGCGCAGCCAGGAGAACTGGTACATGTTCCATTCAAAGGCACCGAAATTTATCTGCTGCACAAATCATTTATCGATGCCGGCGGCGCACCACATGAAAACTATAAAACCATGTTGGAAAAAACCGTCCCGCATATTTCAAATAAGTCGCAAAAGGGATTTAGTGTGCAAAGTTTTTGCAAGTACAGCGATAAGGTTGACCCTGAAGCCAAAGACAACGTGAAGCGTTTTCTGCAAAAAATGATAAGAAATATTGACAGCTATGATTAAGCACCTCCACCCAATTCGAGCTGCCTTCCACTAACCTCCACTAAAAACATATTGCGGCTTTTTATTTTTGCTCTGTGATTAATTATTGAAAAACTATTTGGAAGAGCTGCTGCTGGCGCATCGAATTTGTGAACAAAAAAAATCAGTTTGTATGTTTAGTTTAATTACATGGGGGCAATACTTTACTAGCGTAGGTGTAATCCTGAGTTGCTATTATCTAATCGTTGCACACCGCTACTATCGGTGGGAAATTTTGAACCTGATTGGGATTAAAAAGGTTGAAGAAGGCAGTATTAGTTTTCAAGCAGCGGGGGATTTTGAAAGCCCCTTCGCTACCAACAATAGCGGCGACCTCCAACCGGGGCCTTTTCAAGAAATAGATATTTCACCCTTGGTACAAACTTTTACTGATGAAGTACAGGCCTACCTGCAGGAACTAGCCAATGATAGAATTGATAAAGAAGCGTTGCTGAATTCAATTCGGGCAATCTCCCTAAAATATCCTGCACTAAAAGATGCTGATTGTAAGGAAGACCTAATCCAGGCTGTTTTAAAAGAAGCCAATACAAAATACCCCGACCTTCTTCAGTTAAGTGATTTAACCGGATTGTGGAAATGATGTATGAGATCATAGGCCTCATTGTGCTGATGCAGGAGAAACAAGTGCGAGGGAATGGCACAATGGGCCTTTTTTAATTTTTAAAATAATTGTGTGTTATGAAAAGTGCAAAGGAAAGTAACCAGTGTAAAAAAACATGGAATTCGGTAATGACAACGGTATTGTCACTCCTGCTTACTATAACTGGCGCCGCACAAGATGGTAATGCCGGTATTAATCAGGCTAACCAGCAAGTGCGAAGTTATTTTAGTTCGGGTACAAACCTGATGTATGCAATTGGTGCCATTGTAGGATTGATTGGAGCCGTAAAAGTGTATCAAAAATGGAATAGCGGCGACCACGATACCGGGAAGGTTGCTGCGGCGTGGTTTGGCTCTTGTGTGTTTCTGGTAATAGTCGCCACAGTCATTCGCTCTTTTTTCGGAGTTTAAAAATCACAGGCATGAAAGAAATACTTGTTAAGAAGCTTCACCAATACATCATGGAAAATAATCCTGATTTATTGATACAATTAGAGGAAGAAGGCAAGGTGGCTGAATACTTATTAAATAAAGTAAGTAGTGTAGATGGACTAATTAACCAGCAATATACCAAACAACCAATTTATATCATTGAAGATACCTGCATGGATGTACTGACGAAGGACCTCAAGCCATCAAAGTTTAATTACATCCGCAACGTACTGGAGGAAGACTTTGAAACAAGTTATCTGCAACTACAGAAGTCTGGCGTTCTAAAATTTGAAGTGCTAAATCTGTTGACCAAATGCCATTCGGTTTTTAATGATCTGAATTTCTCTGAAGAGAACGAGAACAACAGGTTTATACGGTACTGCATTGTTGGAACCATTAGTGAATATCTGGATGAAAGAGACATTGTGAAAATGAATTAGTGCGCCATGGGTTATAACAGCCAACATAAGTTAAGGGATAATATAGCTGCCATTCGTATTGCGCTGGAATGGAGGCAAGGGCAATTGCTTTTACCCGAACAGGTAGAAACATTGAAACGCTATTCAGGCTTCGGTGGCTTGAAGGCTGTACTATTCCCCAATGGACCGAAAGAAGAATGGGTAAAACTAAATGCTTCAAGAGAAGATTTAACCCTTCACCCGCAAATCACTGAACTGCATCAGTTGTTACAAAAGCATTTAAATGATGCTGAATATAAACAAGTCATCGATTCAATTAGAAACAGCATTCTTACAGCATTTTATACTCCTCAAATTGTTCCTCGAACATTGTTTAATGTTTTGAAAGAACAAGGTGTTGAACCCAGGAGTATGTATGAACCAAGCAGCGGCGCCGGAGTATTTATTACTGAAGCTGCTGCTGTTCTTGCATCTATTCAAAATATTACTGCAACAGAAAAAGATATGCTGACGGGAAGGGTATTGACTGCACTTGTTAGCTCTGTACCCATCCCTGTTTCTGTGCAGGTAAATGGTTTTGAAAACATTTCGAACTACGACAACGGAAACTATGATTTAATTGTAAGCAATATCCCTTTTGGAAGCTTTTCTGTATTTGATGAAGCAATCAGTGACGAAGCGCTAAAAAGCAAAATACACAATTACTTTTTTGCAAAAGGTTTGGACAAAATAAAGGATGGAGGCTTGCTTGCTTACATTACTACGGACGCCTTTTTAAATAGTCTTTCTAATCAGGGAGCAAGAGAATATCTATTTAATCATGCTGATTTTATTTCCTTAAATGTAATGCCTGACAACCTGATGAAGGATACGGGCAACACGGAAGCACCAAGTCATTTACTCATTGTTCAGAAAAATTCAAACAAAGAAAATCTTTCCCAAAACGAGCAATTATTGATCCATACAACTGAACAGGAAAATGAATTTGGAGGATATAGTATCAACCAATTTATTCATCAGCACCCTGAAATTATTCTCGGAGATGAAATTAAAGCCGGCAAAAACCAGTACGGAAAGGCTCATCAAACTGTATGGCAGAATGGAGACATAAATGAAATCCATGAAAAGTTAGCAGCAACAATAAGAAATGGGATCAATCAGCATTTTAATAAAGAAGCATTTTTGTTAGCACCTGTTTCGAAGAGCCTTGCAAAAGGAAAGACATTGACCTTTTCGCAGATGCCAGAATCCAAAGCAGATGATACTTCTGTTCAATTAGGACTTTTTGATATTGCTCCGGTCGCCAACATCAACAGGGCATCGGCTTATATCAACAATCTTGATGCAAATGTTGTAGAACGAAAGTCGGCACGAATAGCGAACATCATCAAAGCGGCTGACAAACCAGAGCATGAAGCTTTTGTTTTAGTTGCTGCTAAATCATCAGCTTTCAAACTTTATGTTTATAAACTTTATTCTAATGCAGAAGAAGTACAATTTCCAGCGAATTGGATGAATGCTTCGGCAATTGATAATGAGCTGAATAATCTGTCAGATAAGCTGAAGGAATACAGCCATAAGTTTTTTAACGAAGGCGAAGAAAGATTTCATGTTGCGTTTAATAATAACGATGGAAAGTTAGAAGAGTTGACTGACCTTAATCCTTATCATAAAGAGGGGACCCTCATTGTTCACAATGACAGGATTGGTTTTGTCTCATATATCGCGGCAGAAAATGAACATCCTGTTTTCCTGCCAAGTCGTTATGAAAAGAAAGACTTTGGTTTCTACCAGCAATACACCGCTGTTAGAGATGCCTACCTTTTACTAACGGGTAAAGAGTCGGATCAAAAATTTGAATTTCCTGAGTTAAGAAAACACTTGAATGAATCTTATGATGCACTGGTAAAAGGTTATGGCATTCTAAATTCAAGTACCAACCGGCAACGTATACTAAAAGATGAAGCTTTTGGTTTTACCGTTCTGGCATCGCTGGAAAGAAAAGAAGGAGACCAATACTATAAAGCAGACATCCTCACAAAATCGCTCATTCAAAAGCAGAAAGCCTTTCGTACGGATAATCCTATAGAAGCGCTGGCAAAAAGTCTGAATGACAAAGGCGTTGTGGATATGGAATTTATTGCGGCCGCTACTGACAGCACAGAAGCAGAAACAATCCAAGCCTTAGGAAATCATATCTACCTCAATCCTGCGAACAACTGTTGGGAAACCTCCGACCAACTATTAAGTGGCAATGTTGTTGTCAAACTAAATATTGCTAGAGAAGCCGTAGAGAAAGCTCCTGAAAATGTTCAATTGCAAAGAAGCCTGCAAGCACTTCAAAAAATACAACCGGAAAAAATATCTTTTGAACTACTTGATTTTAATTTGGGTGAAAGATGGATACCACAGCATTATTACAACCGTTTTGCCTCTCAGTTATTTGAGCTGGATGTTGACGTTAATTATTTTCCTTCCTTAGACACGTTTAAAGTAAAGACGAGTAGTACGAACGCAAAAACGAACCAGGAATATGCGGTTACTACAAAAAACGGTAAGGTGAGCTACGGTCATACTTTGCTGGAACACGCCTTAGAAAATACTACACCCTTCTATACTTACGAAGTTGATATGGGCGACAAAACAATTCGTGTTCCGGATAATGATGCGATTCAGATAGCGCATCAGAAAATAGAAACCATCCGAAATAAGTTCGGCGAATGGCTTGGTAAATTACCGGGTACGGCAAAAAACGATTTGGAGGAACGCTATAACAACACCTTCAACTGTTATGTGCTAAGAGAATACGACGGCAGTCATTTGCAATTCCCCGGCTTAGATAAAAATAGATTGGGTATTGAAGATTTGTACAGCTCACAAAAGAATTCTGCGTGGCGAATCATTCAAAATCGCGGGGCTTTAATTGACCATGAAGTAGGTTTGGGAAAGACTTTAACGATGATCGTTGCCGCCCATGAAATGAAACGTTTAGGCATTGTCAACAAGCCGATGATACTAGCACTGAAAGCCAACGTGAATCAAATCAGAGATACGTATCGTCAGGCTTATCCTAATGCAAAAATTCTTGCTCCGGGTGAAAATGATTTTACGCTAGCAAAGAGAATCAGGCTTTCGCATGAGATAAAAAATAATGATTGGGATTGCATCATCTTAACGCATGACCAGTTTGGGAAAATTCCGCAAAGCCCTGAAATACAAAAAGAGATATTTCAAACCGAGTTGGATAATGTAGAAAGAGACCTCTATACGCTCAAGCAAATGGGCGGCGAAATATCCCGGCGAATGTTGAAAGGGCTTGAGATCAGGAAAAATAATTTGAGTATAAAACTTCAGGGAATACTAAAGGACATTGAGCAAAAAAAAGATGCGGGCATCAATTTTAAAGACCTGGGTATTGATCATTTATTTGTGGATGAATCGCACAAGTTCAAGAACCTCACTTTTACAACAAGGCACGATAGGGTTGCAGGATTAGGTAATATGGAAGGTAGTCAGAAGGCCCTTAATATGCTTTTTGCTGTAAGAACTCTCCAGGAAAAATTCAACTCTGATTTATGTGTAACCTTTTTATCCGGCACACCTATTTCCAATAGCCTCACTGAAATGTACCTGCTTTTTAAATACCTGCGGCCAAATGAAATGAGAAGGCAAAGCATTGAAAACTTTGATGCTTGGGCGGCGGTATTTGCCAGAAAAACTACAGACTTTGAATTTTCTGTTACTAATGAAATTATTGCCAAAGAACGTTTTCGGCATTTTATAAAAGTGCCCGAACTGGCTCTGTTTTATAATGAGATCACCGACTACAAAACGGCCAAACACATAAACCTTGATAAGCCGGAACTTGATGAACAGTTGGTTAATATTCCGCCAACGCCAGCCCAACAGGAATTCATCAAAAAGCTCATGTCCTTTGCTAAAACCGGTGATGGGGAGCTAATCGGGCGGGCACCACTGACAAAAGACGAAGACAAAGGCAGGATGCTGATTGCCACAAACTATGCAAAAAAGATGGCGGCAGATATGAGGTTGATTAATTCCTCCACCTATGAAGACCACCCAAACCATAAAGTAAATGTTTGCGCAAGAAAAGTTGCAGATATATTTCAGCAAAGCACTGAGCAAAGAGGAACACAGATCGTTTTCAGTGATATTGGAACACCTAAGCCGGATGCTTTTAATATTTATGATGCCCTGAAGAATAAATTAGTTAGCGACTTTGCAATACCTGCTCATCAAATCACTTTCATTCACGATTGGACAGACCGGCAAAAGCCTGAATTGTTTAGAAAAATGAATAATGGAGAAATACGAATATTAATTGGAAGTACGGAAAAAGCCGGAACCGGTTTAAACGTGCAGCGGAATGTTATTGCCATGCACCACCTGGATATTCCATGGAAACCATCTGAATTGGAACAACGAAACGGCCGTGGAGCACGGCAGGGAAACGTCCTTGCTAAAGAACGATACGGGAACAAAGTGAAGAACTACGTCTATGCAGTTGAACAGTCTCTGGACAATTACAAATTCAACCTGCTGAAGAATAAGCAAACTTTTATTAGCCAGATGAAAAACTGCGAACTCAATGTGAGAACCATTGATGAAGGTTCAATTGATGATAAAAGTGGAATGAATTTCTCTGAATACATCGCCATCCTTTCCGGCGATACGACATTGCTGGAAAAATCAAAAATGGAAAAGAAGATAGCTGTGTTGGAGAGCCTGCGTAATGCACATCATAAAGAAGTAATCAGGTCCAGATTTCAGTTGGAAAATTTGGAAAAAGAAAAGGAAACTACAAAGACTACGGTGAGCAAACTAACACTGGATGAAAGTACTTATAAAGTTGCGTTGCAGCATGATAAGCATGGAGCAAAACAAAACTCTATTCAACTGGATGGAATTAATTCTAATGATCCCGAAGCAATTGGTAGTTACCTAATTAAACAGTGTGCGAACTGGCAACCAAAGGAAGGTGAAGAAGAGGTATTAAAAATCGGGGCTCTTTATGGATTTGATTTGTACATCCGCAGGCAGAAAGAGGCCTACGAGGAAAAAGGAATGTTTGAATACCGGCATCAAAATGTTTTTTATGCCGAAAGCAAAGAAACAGGCATAAAGTATTCATGGAACCAGGGGCATATCAATATGGACAATCCAAAAATTGCATCCAGGTATTTTCTAAATGCCATTGACCGGGTGGAGGCGCTTAAATACAAATATGAAAAGAACCTCCGTGAATTAGAGCAGAGTATCCCGATGCTGCAGCAATTAGTTTCAAAGCCCTTTGAAAAAGAGGGAGAGCTAACTCAGTTGAAAAAAAATGTTTTAAAACTGGAAAGAGAAATCTCAATAACTATCCAAGAGAAGCAGATGAAGCCGCATGACACAGCAGATGACATTAAGATTGAGGCAAAAGAGGGTATCGTAATAAAAATGGACATAACGGAGAAATCGTTATTGCCAAAAAAAGAAATCGCAACAAGAAAAGAGAGAAGCCTAAGAATTTAAAATTACTGCAATGGCAAACAGTGTATATCAAATCAACAAAGGCATCAACAAGCCGGTCGAGTTCAAAGGGTTAAAAGCGCAGTATATATGGTACTTAGGCGGCGGGCTTGTTGTTTTATTAGTACTCTTTGCTGTCATCTATATTATCGGCATCAACATTTTTGTTTGCCTGGCCATTATTGTTTCGTTAGGCACCGCTTTGTTTATGTATGTATATAAACTCAGTAATGCATACGGTGAATTTGGGCTAATGAAAAAGGTAGCAAGAAAAGCTGTTCCCAAAGTGATTAAAACGTATTCAATCATTCGTTTAAAAAAGCAATTGTTGCATGAAAAATCTGTTTGACATATTGCCCCTTTATGGAGTAGAACATGACGCAATCTTATCTAAAATGGGTGATGTAACAGTTGCTTTTAAAGTAGCCTTACCAGAGTTATTTACTATGAGTAATGAAGAGTACGAAGCGTTCCATCACGCATGGCTAAAAGCAATCAAAGTCTTGCCTATACATTCCATACTCCATAAACAGGATTGGTTCTGGGAGGCTAAATATCAACCAGGTTTTGAAAAAGAAGATGACAGTTTTTTAAGTAGAAGCAGTGACCGGTTTTTTAATGAACGACCATTCTTAAATCATGAATGCTATCTGCTGCTAACGAAGAAGCCGGCAAACAGAAAAGTATCATCATCTGTCTTTTCAAGTTTATTGAGAAGAACAATTGTGCCGGAAGAAACTATGAAGCCCAAACACTATCATGATTTTATGAATCACGTGGGACAATTTGGAAAGATTATAGAGGACAGTGGTTTTATTTCTTTGAAACGTTTAACGGATGACGAGTTGGTTGATCTAGTTGTAAAGTATTTGAATCTGCAGACAGATACGGAAACTATAAGGGATATTGAGTTTAAACCAGAATGGAAGATTGGAGAAAACTATTGCCAGGTATATACAATGGCTGACGCTGAATTTGTGCCTACGCTGTGTGGTTCAAGAATAAACTATGATAAGTACTCAACGGACAAAACAAAATTTAGTGTAGGCTTTGCATCGCCTATTGCACAACTGCTTTCCTGCAATCATATCTACAACCAATATGTTTTTATAGAGGATGTGCAAAAGAACATTCAGAAACTGGAAAGTAAACGACTGCGATTGCAATCACTTTCAGCATACAGTCGTGAAAATGCTATTGCCAAAGAATCAACTGATGCCTTTTTAAATGAGGCAATCAGTGAACAACGTCTTCCGGTGAAGGCTCATTTTAATTTGCTGGCATGGACCGATAATAAGGAGGAAATAAAAAGGCTCAGAAATTTATGTTCCTCTGCACTTACACAAATGGACGCTACGCCCAAACTGGAAACCGAAGGTGAAGCCCAAATTTTTTGGGCAGGCATACCTGGTAATGCTGCTGACTTCCCAATGAATGATACGTTTGATACATTTTCAACTCAAGCGTGTTGCTTTTTTAATTTAGAAACCAACTATCGTTCATCAATTAGCCCCGTTGGAATCCGTCTTGGAGACAGATTATCCGGTAAACCTGTGCATGTTGATATTTCAGACGAACCAATGAATAAGGGAATATGCACGAATCGTAACAAGTTTATCCTTGGTCCATCAGGTAGCGGCAAATCTTTTTTTACTAATCACATGGTTCGTTCTTATTATGAACAAGGAACGCACATTGTGTTGGTGGATGTCGGTCATTCCTACAAAGGATTGTGCGATATGGTGCAGGGCTACTACTTCACTTATTCCGAAACGAAACCCATCAAGTTCAATCCATTTTATATCGGTGAAGGAGACCTTTTGGACACCGAAAAAAAAGAAAGCATTAAAACCTTGCTACTGGCTCTGTGGAAAAAGGATAATGAGACTTACAACCGGAGTGAATACGTGGCTCTATCAAATGCCCTGCAATTGTATTTTGATAAGCTGAATGGTGATGCAAATATTTTTCCCTGCTTTGATAGCTTTTATGAGTTTTTGAAACATGATTTTGTACAAGTGTTGAAAGGTGATAATGTAAAGGATAAGGATTTCGACGTCTCAAATTTTCTCTATGTTCTGAGGCCTTATTACAAGGGCGGTGAATTTGACTACCTGCTGAATGCAAAAGAGAATCTGGATTTACTCAACCAAAGGTTTATCGTTTTTGAGTTAGATAATATTAAAGACCATCCAATACTCTTTCCGGTCGTTACCATCATCATCATGGAGGTATTTATCTCCAAAATGAGAAAGCTGAAAGGTATTCGCAAAATGATTTTGATTGAAGAGGCATGGAAGGCGATAGCTAAGGAAGGGATGGCGGAATACATCAAATACCTTTTTAAGACTGTCCGAAAATTCTTTGGAGAAGCGATTGTGGTAACACAAGACATTGAAGATATTATTTCATCGCCGGTAGTAAAACAGGCTATCATCAATAACAGCGATTGCAAAATCCTGCTTGACCAAGCCAAATACCAAAACAAGTTTGACCAGATACAAGAGCTACTGGGCCTGACTGAAAAAGAAAAGGCCATGGTGCTTTCTATCAATAAAGCAAATGACCCGACAAAAAAGTATAAGGAAGTGTTCATCTCATTGGGCGGGATACTGAGTAAAGTTTATCGTACAGAAGTATCGCCAGAAGAATACCTGGCATATACAACAGAAGAAAGGGAGAAAATAAAAGTGCAGGCTTATGCCAGCAAGTTTGGCGGCGACATCCAGAAAGGGATTTTGGCAATGGTAGAGGAGATGCGTACGTAAAGAAGTATCCAATTAAACTACAAATATGAAAGTGCTAGTCTTTATTTCAATTTCCGCATGGGTTGCTTTAGTAGGTTGCAATAACTCTGAACGGGAAGCAATAAGAGAAGCCATTCCCGGCACTTACATCCGGTCATCAGTGCACGAATTTGGTACTGAGCATGACACCTTGATAATATCTCTGCAAAACACAACCACTACGGTATATAAAATCGTAAGAAGGTGGAAGTATGAAAGAATATTGGATGGACAGGCGATAGAACCTGAATATAAGATTACTACTACCACTGCCATTTTCGACGTGGAAACTGCAATCCTTCACGATATGCAAACCGGAAATGTTTATGCTTTTGATGCAAATCAGAATACAATGCTTGTCGGTTCAACCAAATATCAAAAACACAATAAGTGAGTTATGAAAAAGAAATTGGCAATTGTGGTTTTAGGATTCTGTGGTATGATGCTGCCAATACAAGAAACAAAGGCACAAATCCCCATAGCAGAAATAATCAGGCAGGCTGTTACCAGGGTAATAAAGGGTGTAGATTTAAAAGTTCAGCGGCTACAGAATAAAACCATCTGGCTACAAAATGCACAAAAGACATTGGAGAATAAAATGTCGGAACTCAAGCTGGACGAAATAAAAGATTGGGTGGAAAAGCAGCGAAAACTTTACGACGATTACTTTCAGGAATTGTGGATGGTTAAAGCTGCTTTGGTGCATTATCAAAGAGTAAAAGAAATCATTGAGCGGCAGGTTCAGATCGTGAATGAGTATAGGGGTGCCTGGGCTCTCTTCCGGCAAGATAAAAACTTTACAGCGGAGGAACTTGAATACATGTACAATATTTATACAGGTATGCTGGATGAAAGCCTGAAGAATATTGACCAACTTTTTCTTGTTGCCAACGCTTTTGCTACACAAATGACTGATGCGAAAAGGCTGGAAATTATCAACACTGTTTTTGATAGCATGGAACGTCAGTTCATAGATTTAAAAGAGTTTAATAACCAGAATAAAATGGTTAGCCTGCAAAGGGCTTCAGAAAAAGGTGAAATAGACTACGTGAAAAGGTTATACGGGTTAAGCCGGTAATCAATTAGTCATTGGTGAACAAGAAAATGTGTGTATGAAAAAGACTATCGTAACACTTGTGATACTGGTTGCATGCCTTTTGCAAGCCAACGCTCAAACCTGGGCAGAATGGACACAACAAAAGAAAACGCAAAAAAAATATTTACTACAACAGATTGCTGCCTTGCGGGTTTTTATAGACTACGTAAAAAAAGGCTATGATATTGCCGGGAAGGGAATCAACACGGTTCGAAATATTAAAGAAGGCGATTTTAATATACATGACGAATTCTTTACTTCCTTGAAAAACGTAAACCTGGAAATAAGAAACTATGCAAAGGTTGCTGATATAATCGCCTACCAGGTTCGCATTATCAAACAAACAAAAGAAACGCTCCAAAGCATCCGGGAAACAAAAAAATTCAACTCAGAAGAATTGAATTACTGCAAAAAAGTTTTTGAAATCCTGCTGGAGGAATGTTTAAAAACGATTGATGACTTGCTAATAGTGATAACGTCAGACATTCTTGAAATGAAAGACAATGAAAGACTTAAACGGATTGACAAAATTTACCTGGACATGCAGGATAAATATTCGTTCTGTTCAGCCTTCAGTGAAGAAATTGGTTTGTTATCAGTTCAGCGATTGGGTGAACAAATAGAAATCAAACGTTCAAAACTATTAAGTGATTTAAAATGAAAAAGTTGATTTTGATATTCGCAGTTTGCAGTTTAGCTGTTCAGGCAAATACCCAAAGCCATGAGGTGCAGCAACTATTACTCAATTGGGAAAAGCTTGCGCAGTTTAAAAAAATATTGCAAAACATGTACGATGGTTACAAGATTTTGCACAAAGGATATACTGCTGTAAAAGATATTTCTGAAGGAAACTTCACCTTACATAAAACTTTCCTTGATGAGTTGTTAGAAGTTAGCCCGTCGGTCAGAAACTACAAAAGGATAGGCGATATTATTAGTTACCAGATGAGGATTGTAAAAGAATATAGGGCAGCTTTTAATCAGTTTAAACATGATGAGCAGTTTACCATAACGGAAGTTGACTATCTCGCAAAAGTTTATAAAAATCTTTTTGAACAAAGCCTGAAAAGCCTTGATGAATTAGTGATGGTGATTACCTCAGGAACCCTGCGCATGAGCGACGATGAACGACTACAGGCCATTGACAAAATTTATGCTTCGGTGGAAGACCAGTATTCATTCCTCAGAAATTTTAATGATAATACAGCCATGCTTTCGCTTCAGCGAAAATCAGAACAGGCTGAAATAAAAATGTCGCGAAGAATTAAAGGCTTGGTTGAATAGCCGAATTGATGAAGGGATAAAATTGTGTGTATGAAAACGTGTGTGAGAATAAGTTGCCTGGCAACCATTTCAATGCTGATACCTTTTCTGGCAGAAGCACAGGGCGGCTCTGCGGACAGAATAAGAAGCCTTCATGAAGTGCTGGAAAAATTGTACGATGACATGATGCCGCTTTGTAGTACACTCATCGGCGTGGGTCGTGGCATTGCGGGCTTTGCAGCTACCTGGTATATCGCTTCAAGAGTGTGGGGACATATTGCACGAGCGGAGCCGGTTGATTTCTATCCTTTGTTTCGTCCATTCGTTTTAGGATTTGCCGTAATCATTTTTCCATCTGTCATTGCTATGATTAACGGTGTAATGAAACCCACCGTAACCGCAACTGCTGCAATGGTTAAAGATTCTGACAAAGCGGTTGAACAACTGCTGGCCATGAAAGAACAAGCGATTATGAAAACAGCGTACTGGCAGATGTATGTCGGTGAATCTGGCGGAGGTGATCGGGATAAATGGTATAAATATCATTATGGCGATAAATCGGAAGGCTTTTTTAAAGAGATTGGGAATGACATCAAGTTTGCTATGGCGAAAGCCTCCTACAATTTTAGAAATGCTATTAAGCAGTGGATGAGCGAAATACTGAAAGTTTTATTTGAAGCTGCTGCGCTTTGCATCAATACCATCAGAACATTCTATTTAATCGTGCTGGCTATTCTTGGGCCACTTGTTTTTGCAATTGCTGTCTTCGACGGATTTCAGCATACCCTAACGGTCTGGATTGCCAGGTATTTGAATGTATTTCTTTGGTTACCCGTAGCAAATATTTTCGGAGGTATTATGGGAAAAATTCAGGAGAACATGCTGAAAGAAGACCTGCAGCAAATTGCGACTAATGGTGATACTTTTTTTAGTACAACGGATACGGCTTATTTGATTTTTATGATTATCGGCATCATCGGTTACTTCACTGTACCATCTGTTGCTAATTATATTATTCATGCCGGTGGTGGCAATACACTTCTTTATAAAGTCAGCAACATGATGACTACCTCTTCAAAAAGCATGTTGCAGGGCGGCACCTCTGCAACTACCAGTATGGTTAAGGATATGTATGGAAATACAGCAGCAGAAATACGTACCGGCATGGCTGCCGGCAGCGCAGTGAGTAATTATTTCAAGGATAAACTAAGCGGAGGGAAATCGTGATGTTTCAAAAAATGAAAAATATTGATACGGCTTTTCGCCACATAAAAATATTCAGCATCGTCTTTTTAGTTGGGTGTACGGGCGTCTGCATTCTTGTAGTATCAAAAAGTTACCAGATGGCATCAACCTACCAACAGAAGATTTTTATTCTTGCCAACGGGAAAGCTTTGGAAGCATATTCTGCAGACAGAAAAGACAACATTCCAGTAGAAGCCAAAGACCATGTAAAAATGTTTCATCATTTTTTCTTCACTCTTGACCCTGATGAAAAAGTGATTCAGTCAAACATCAACAAAGCATTGTACATGGCCGATGTATCTGCCAAGCAACAGTATGACAACTTAAAAGAGAACGGCTACTACTCAAACGTAGTTTCCGGAAATATCAGCCAGGAAATTCAAATGGATAGCATCACTGTCAACACTGAAGTTTATCCTTTCTATTTCAGATACAAAGGTGTTCAGAGGATCATACGGCCAACAACAGTTGTAACCCGCAGTTTGCATACGGAAGGTTTTTTAAGAAATGTATCAAGGTCTGATAATAATTCACACGGCTTTTTGATTGAAAAATGGCGGACGCTAGATAATAAAGACATAACTGTTCAAAACCGGTGACATGTGGGTATTTAATAAATACAGGAAGAAAGTGGAAAACAGTGGCGACCCATCTATGTCAGATAAAGTAGCAGGAAAAATAGCAGGGGTTGGATTAAAGCTGCAAAGAAAATTTGCAGAAAGAATGACCAAAATATTCGGGAATATGAACAATGGAAAACTCAAAATTTTACTGATTTTTTTTTGCATGACTACCGGTGGTTACAGTGTTTACCTGATTGCAGATGCTATCAAAAGTTCCAGAGCGAATCAAAAGAGTTTTAAGATTGACCAGGTTGATGTACCAAAACATTTTGATAAAACCGGTGATGCCATAATACCCGGCACCTATGTTGATGACGAAACATTTTACAAAATTGAGGGCTTTAAAAATTATATGGACAGCCTTAAACAAAATAAGAGTAAGCAATACGACAGCATCCTGCTGGCCCGTCCGGGTTTGATGGATAGTGTGCAGATGTTGGGAGAATTATATTTTTTACAAAAACAAAAATGAGGTGTATGAAAAGTGTGCAAATGTCGCAGGCATTCCTGCGGAAACGAAAAATGATGCTGGTGCTGCCTTTATTGGTAATACCCTTTTTAACGATGGCTTTTTGGGCATTAGGTGGTGGGCAGTCAGGACAAACTGAAATATCAACAAAACAAGCCGGCATGAATTTGAACCTGCCCGATGCCGGTTTAAAAGATGACAAACTAATTGATAAACTCAGTTTTTATGAAAAAGCCGATAAGGATTCAATGCAGCTCGCGGAGTTGATGCGTAATGACCCCTACTACAAACAGAGTGAAGATACAAGCAAGCCGCTCACCACCGAACTGGAAGTGCTTACTCAGAATACAGCTTCAAAATATAACCAGCGGCTTATTACATCGCCTTACGAAAGTGCAGGCAATAACCCGGAAGAAAAGCTAGTTCAAAAACTGGCTTTGCTTGAAAAAGAATTGAATAAACAACCAGACCCAAAAAGTAAAACTCCTTCAGAAAAATATCAGGAAAGCCAACCAGCGGAATTTTCCGGCGAAGTTGAGAGGCTTGAAAATATGCTGGAAGTGATGAATAAAACAGAGACTGAAGATCCCGAAATGCAACAGCTAACCGGAGCGCTTGATAAGATATTGGACATACAACATCCGCAACGAGTGAAAGATAGAATAAAAGAAAAATCGTTGACACAAAAGCATAGTGTTTTCGCGGTGAGTAAGCAACCAGTTAGCAATGACATCAGCTTCTTAGATACACCCAGGAGAAAAAAGATGAGCGGCAATGGATTTTATGGCATTGATGACAACATAGTTGAAGAGGAAGATGGCGGCGCAATTGAGGCAGTGGTTCATGCCAACCAGGTATTAGTGAATGGTGCAGTAATCAAACTCCGCCTAGCCACTGACATTTATATCAATGGCACACACATTCCAAAAGATGCATTTGTGTTTGGGACAGCCTCACTAAACGATGAAAGATTGGAAGTTGAAATAAACTCAATCAGAAGTAATAAAATTCTTTTTCCTGTGAGGTTGGAAGTGTTTGATATGGATGGCTTGCCTGGTATCTATATTCCCGGCGCCATCACCCGTGACGTTGCCAAACAATCTGCTGAAGATGGAATGCAGTTAATGGAATTAAGTTCTATGGACCCGTCACTAAAAGCACAAGCTACCGCCGCGAGTATTTCTGCTGCCAAAAACTTGCTACGGCAAAAAATCAAGCAAGTAAAAATTACAGTGAAAGCAGGTTACAGGGTGCTTTTAAAAGACAAAAATATTCAACAATAATTCTTTACTTCTAAAAACAAATTTTATGAAACAATTCGTGTGTTCGATGGTGATGACCTGGTGGTTTGTTTCCCTACACGCTCAAACAAATCTTTGCCTCTCAACTGACAAAACATCAAGTCTCATTTTTCCATTTGCCATTCGGCATGTGGATAGGGGCACTCAATCACTGCTGGTGCAAACTGTAAAAGACGTACCTACTATTCTTTTGGTAAAAGCTGCTACTAAAGATTTTCCTGAAACCAATTTGAGTGTGATAACTGACGATGGAAGTGTTTTTTCATTTGCCGTATGCTATGATGAGCGGCCTGCCGTATGGGTTCATCATCTGCCTACAAGCAAAAATGCTACCGTATCCACTTATGCAAATTCAATTTTAGATAACCCTCAAACCATGCGTGGAATTGAGGATGCCAAATGGGATGTATTAGCCAAAATAAACGGCATTTACATTAGAGGCGATGTTATCTATTACCAACTCCATTTTGCAAACGAAAGCCCGGTAGATTTTGATGTAGAACTTTTTAAATTCTATATAAGGGATAAGAAACGGAATAAGAAAACTGCTATACAGGAAAATGAATTAAAACCACTTTACGTTGCCGGCAATATTTCTGAAATCAAAGCCTACGGCACTCTGGCTGCTGTCGTAGCTCTTGATAAGTTTACGCTTTCTGATGCCAAGTACCTGGCGGTAGAACTTATGGAGAAAAACGGAGGCAGACATTTATCCATGAAGGTGGGTAATAAAAAAATCATGCAGGCTATTACACTACCTGATTTGAAATGAGTAATAAACGTGCGATAGCAAATGAAGTATTGGACCTGGCAAACAAAGCCTTATTAAAAGGTGAACACTGGATGGCTTATAATCGGTCGCTATACTTTGCAGATAAGGAGAACGTTCAATTTTTTAGTATCGAAACTGATGCTATTGAGTTTGCAAATAACAACATTAGCGATAGAGATAGTTTCTATGTAATCCTTTTTGATTCCATTCAGGATAAACTTAAAAGTTTTCGAGTATGAAGTGGATGCAAAAGGAATCGCACGACCCTGATAGAAATGGTTTGTACAATCCTGACGGCAATGCTTTTACTGATGCTTTGATAGAGCATACCGAACAACAACAATTATTCAATTCAGATCGAACAATAAATGGCATCAGCAATGAAAATGTTAAAGACGCGAATCGTCTGTCCAATGAAGAAACAAGAATGAAAAATGAACAGCAGATTTTATCACTTTTTAAAAACAATGTTATGAACAACGAAAATTTTGAATTCCTAAGCAGCAATATTAAGTACATGGGTTTTGGCGAAAACTTGAAGTCCGAGTTGGAAAAAAATATGAGGGCAGGAAAAGCGGACTTTCAACTCCATTTCCAGGCTGAAATAAACAAAAAACCTTTTGAAGCGACTTTGAACTTCCGTAAATCAGATTCTACGGACATGTATTTTTTCAACAACTATAATGCTTCCCTTGAAAGAAACAATGGAGAAAAAGTGGAGCAAACATTTTATTTGAGCAAGGGTAAAGGCGTGACATCCAAAGAAGCTTATAATTTACTGGACGGAAGGGCAGTGCATAAAGACCTTGTTACAAAAGAAGGCCAGCCGTACAAGGCCTGGATGCAACTCGATTTTGACAACAAAGACAAAAACAAAAATTTTGAGGTGAAGCAATTCCACGAAAAATATGGCTTCGACTTAAAAGCAGCAGTTGAAAAGTTTGGTGTTGCTGAATTAAATGATCCTGAAAAGGCAAAAAAGTTATACGACTCATTGCAGAAAGGAAATGTTCAAGCAGTTACTATCGAAAAAGATGGTAGCAGCCAGAGGATGTTTATGGAAGCAGATCCTCAATTCAAAAAAGTTACCCTGTACGATTCGAACATGAAAATGGTAGCAAAGGAATCTTTAGAACAGTATAAAGCAGGCATTGACAACGGTGGCAAAGAAGTGAAAGCTTCGCAGGCAAATGATAAAAAAAAAGATTTGAGGCAGGAGGCGAAGCCTGAAAAACTAAAGCTGGAAAAAAAGAACGACCATAATCTGTTGCCTAAGAAAAGACAAAGCAAAGGCAGGGGTTTGGCGATGTCCTAATGCATTTGTGTGATTGTAAATTTTAAGCAATGAATATTCAGAATGTCGTGATGTTAGGGATGCAGATGCAATCCTTGGGATTTGGCGACGCAAGTGGCTTACTATTAAGAAGGATTTGCTTTAATCCTGATAATTTTTATTTGCCTCAAACAATTGTGAAAGATGGAGGCCAGCTGTTATTTGCTCTGTATTTCGAAAAGCAAGGAATGGAAGGTCAGTACTCATTGCAATACTATGATGTTACACTTCAAAAAGATAATGCTATTTCGGCCTTACGATCAGGAAACACCGATTTGACAGAACTAGAAAAGCAGATGTCTGCAATTGAATGGCAGAAAGCTTTCGACCTGGACTCTGTTAAACCTTTTGATGCTGAAGACAAATCAACCTGGGAAACGGAAGCGAAGGTGGCATCAGTAACTAACAGCTTGCGGCTTTTGGAAAAAAACGAGCAAACGAAAGCATTTGCTAACTATTTAAAATTCAAACACTGGACAGGCAGTTTTTATCAACAATTGTTTACGTCTATTGTTCCTGCCAAAAGCAAGTTTGACATAAGTCAACGTTTTTACTTTTCAGAATCAGGCAATACAATTACAGTTGACGAAGCATATCGCTTTTTGCAAAACAAATGGGTGGAGAGACAAATCCGGCAAAAGAAAAAATTGCCTGATGATGCAAGCCAAACTGAGATGGAAAACGGGAAAGCTTCATCAAACCGTGGACTTCTTCAAAAGCGCAGGGTTAATCATTCCGGGAAAAGAAAATTGAGAAAGGCTAATACCGAATTGTAGCATGGAAATTTTTCAACCACTCATCGTTTTCTTTGACAATGCCGCGAATGATGCAAGAATTGGTGCCACCCATATTAGTGTCTATATGGCGCTACTGCGAAATTGGAATTTAAATGGATGTAAAAATCCAGTGGCAATTGAAAGAAGATCAATTATGCACCAGGCAAAGATCAATGCAAGGCATACCTACAATAAGTGTATGAACGACTTGCATGCCTATGGGTACATAATTTACAATCCTTCTGTCAACTATTATATGGCAAGTACGGTTTACTTACAAAAATTAGAGCCTAATATTTAGTAATTATGGAAACACTGTTTATTCCGAACGAAAAAGATTTTAAACAATGGGTGAAGGATGCGGTGAAGGAGTATCTTGCTGAATTTACCTTGTATTCACCTAAATCTAGTGGAGACACGGAATATCTTTTAAACCGCGTTGAAATAGCCAACATGTTGCGCATCTCATTAGTGACCTTAACTGATTGGATGAAAAGAGGATTGCCTTCACACAAGCAAGGTGGCCGAGTTTATTTTGATAAAAAGGAGGTGTTAGACTACATCAAGCAAAAAAAGATGAGGCAGTGCGGCATCGGTTCAAAACTGCATCATTTAAAGCATGAAATCGCATGAGTGGAAGTTGTGAAAAGCCTGAACAAATTCAGGCTTCTTTTCAAGAATAGGCTGTGCGAAAGTTTATACTACTCCTACTGGAAAAACTCAAAATGCCAAACCCTTTTTACCAACGCTCCAAACCAGCGACCGGCTTCGTTTTTAATTTCATCGGACTATTGGGATAATTCTTTCCATCTAAACTGTATGTGAAGGAACAAGTTGGGTCGGAATGA
Source organism: Chitinophagales bacterium (assembly GCA_031425835.1). GTDB lineage: Bacteria > Bacteroidota > Bacteroidia > Chitinophagales > Chitinophagaceae > Flavisolibacter. The sequence continues at coordinate 115,188 of JANPKD010000021.1, read as the reverse complement.
ATTTTTGTTCGCAACCAGATTTGAGATGAGGTTACATCTTCACCAAATAATTCCTTTCGCACAAATCCTTCGTTTTTATAACGGCCTTCAAAGATCAAAGCCCTAACCCTTTGTTCGTTTTTCTTAAACATAAAAATGTATAGTATTTGCCAAAAACAATAAGATCTGCCATTTCATTTTCTTCTGCGGTATTGAAGGAAAGTTTAATAGTGAATGCTCTCAGATTAAAGTCATTCCATCCCGATAAAGTAGAGTTTATAATATTAAGTTTTACAAAAAAAACTGATTACAAAGCGAGGTATTACTTCGAATTAACTTACTTTAGAATCTATAATCACACGTGCGTCCTTAATGGAATTGTTCACATCTTCACCAAACTAATATGTAAACATGCCTAAAAATAAACAAGCAGACCGCCTTGCTTTAAAAAAAGAATTTATGTTGGAGGCAGCCAGCCGCTGGCATTCAGCCGTTAACACTGGATTTAAAACTACTCCTTTAGACAATGTTCCGGCAAAGCAAATCAGACAAACGAATTACGCCAAACGTGAGAGCCTTCGCAGCAAGTTGGGTATGACCGAATTTGTAGAGAGCTTACGCAGAGTAGAAGAGGCCCAGATTGATAGCTGGGATGCCGTGAATTTACCGCCCCATTCAAAAGCTGAACTGCTTGGCAAACCTGTTGCCCGCATTTTAGATGGTACAGAATCTTCTGAAAAAGGTTTTGGAACCGGCTTTCTGATTTCGGATAGACTTTTTATGACCAATTACCATGTGTTTCCTGATTTTGATTATGCAATTGATTGTGAAGCAAATTTCGGATTTGAATACAAGCAAAACCGAAGCCTCAATCCAGGTGTAAAGTTTTCGCTTCATCCCGAAATTTTTTTCATTAGCCATAAGGCGCTTGATTTTGCCATTGTCGCTATCAGCAATCAATCCATTGACGGAGCAACTCAAACATTGTCAGACCTAGGGTGCATACCGCTGATTGAAACGCCAGGTAAGGTTATTCTTGGAGAAGACATTAATATCATTCAGTATCCGCTTGGCGGTTACAAACAATATGCTTACAAACAAAACCAGGTTGTAAAAATTTATGAAGACTTAGGATATATCCAGTACCTCACGGATACCGCTAAAGCTTCATCAGGTTCACCTTGTTTTAATCGCTCCTGGGAATTAGCTGCTTTGCATCATTGTGCTATTCCCTTGGTAGAGAACAACCGGATTATAACCAAGAACAATACAGTATGGGATGAAAAAGATGAGGATGATGTACGGTGGGTTTCCAATGAAGGAATCAGTATTAGCCGCATCATTCAGTATTTAAAAAATAATCTCTCTGCATTTGAGACACCAAACATAGAATACCTCCATCAGCTTCTGCGCCACGTTAGTGATCCACTGCTGCGGGCAGCAGGTGCAGGCGGCACTGAAATTATTGTACAAGAAGCAGAAGCGAAACCCAAACATATTAATAACATGGATAAGTCAAATGTCACTTTCAATTTTTACAGCGCTTCCTTTGTCAATATTTACACTTCTCCAACGCAGTCTTTAGACAAATTGATTGAATCGCCCAATGAAGTAATCCCTCAACAACCTACGCCAGAGGCACAACCACCCATTCAGTTTGATGAGGATTACGAAAGCCGTGAGGACAAGGGCTATAAAGCCGATTTTTTGGATGGTTACTCTATTGAAGAACCTTTGGTTGATGACAGCCGGATGAGTGAAATCTACATGGATGGAAGCGAACCTTATTTGTTGAAATACTATAACTACTCGCTGGTGATGAACAAAAAGCGCCGTTTTTGCATGTGGACTGCGGCCAATGTTAATTACAGTGCTGATGTGCGAACAAATAAAAGCCGAGAGGATTTTGGACGAGACACCTGGCGCCGTGACCCACGAGTACCAGATATGTTTCAGGTAATCGGATCCGAATTGTATGCTCCGGCCAAACGGGTTGAACAAGGCCATGTTGTTCGTCGTGATGATACATGCTGGGGACCGGATGAAGAATGGATTGAGTTTGCTAATTCTGACACCTTCCATTACACCAATTGTACTCCGCAATTAGAACCATTCAACCGTGAAAATCCCAGGGCAAATCAAGGATATACTGGTATTCATGGTATATGGGGAGCCTTGGAAGAGCATATAAAAAAACAACTTAGCAACGTGGACAACAAGGCCACTATTTTTGCTGGCCCCCAACTTGCGTCAAAAGACCCTATTGAAGATTTTGGTAGTGGTAACATTAAGTATCCACTTAAGTTTTGGAAAGTAGCGTTAGTGTTAGATGAAAACGGAGAGTTGTTTAGTTACGGCTTTTGGTTGGATCAAACGGACGTAGTTCGGCAATTTGGATTAGGTTTGGAAAGGTTGGATGTAAAGCGATTTAAAAAACAACAATTATCTATACGTGAAATAAGTCGCCGGACAGGAGTTGATTTTGATGAGCAGGTCTATCAAACAGACGTTCTTAGGAATAATGCTTTTACGGAGTCGGATGATCGCTCAATACCGTATAAGGAAGTGAGTGAGATTCAGATTCGTCCGCAGCAACGAAAAGAGGACTGAAGCAAATTGCTATTTAATACCAGTGAGCTTATCGTCCCATATAGATACCAATGGGTCGTAAAATCCCCACACCTTGACCGGCCTCAGCGGAATTTTTACGAAGTATTTGCTTATACGGCAAGGGTAAACCTTACATTTGCTTTTAAATATTCGCCCCTCTTGATTTCAGCACAAGTTTTGTCTATTTTACATTTAAACAATGCAATTCATGGAAGCTTACATTATAGATCTTGACCACTTTAGGCCTGATAATTCAAGAGTGCTTTCTTCGAGACCTTGGGGAGTTGCCGCCCGTGACCGTTCTGGTATTGATGAAGCGTTAGAATCAGACAAGATAATTGAAATACATATTCCTTCCGATATTGTAGGCATTACGCCATCATATCTTCAAGAATTTTTAGAGAATGCAGTAGTGAAATTAGGGAGTCATAATTTTTCCAACCGTGTTCGGTTTATAAGTGGAGGCAAATATCAGATTGAACACGATTTAGATGAGGCGATGTCGCGAATATTAAAAGCCGAAAACACGTTTGCGTATTAATTAATTCCTGAGTTTTATGATTTTTGAGAATGTGGCCAAAAATAGTTGGTAGAATCTCTTAGGATTCAAGCCTGTCAAAGGTTTCAATGCGCTAAATTGAAACCCTTTTCAATTTCCTCTATTATGGCAAAAAAAATCATGCTGGGGTTGCGGTAGTTGCGAAGTAATTCGTTGGGGTAAACAACATAACAAGCAACGCTTCAAATGCAAAAACTGTGAACTACTTTTTCAATGGGATAACAAACCCGTAAGTGATGCCAATAGCTTTATTTGGTTTGAGAAATGGATTAAAGACAGAAGGGTTTATCGAACACTCCTGGATGAAATGCAAATGAGTAAGAGGAGCATCAGCCGCTTATTCAAAAAGTTTCTTGAGCAAGCTCCTCAAATCTCGGTTAAAAGTAAAACACATGTTCACCTGCTCATTGATGGCACTTATCTTCCTAATGGTTTGTGTTTGATTTTATACTACGACCATGATATACGTTATGTGCAGTTGTACAGAACTTCCAGCCAGGAAAAATTCAGAGAAATTTACCAGGATTTAAAAGCACTTAAATCATTAGGTGTGCAGGTGTATAGTGTTACCTGTGATGGGCATAAGGCTATTTTAAAAGCAGTTGCAAAAGTTTATCCTGATGCAATTGTTCAGCGATGTGTTGTTCATGTAAAACGCCAGTGCAGGGCCTATTTGAGCAGCAGGCCCAAGTTACAGGCAAGTAAGGAGTTGCTTTTTATATCCAATCAGATTACTGCTATAAAAACACAGGAGCAATGTTCTTTGTGGCTACTGCAACTGCATAACTGGTATCAGGTTCATAAGCATACTTTACTGGAAGAATCTTTTAACCACTTAAAAAATGATTATTGGTATACTCACAAAGGATTGCATCAGGCTTACACACTTATCAATAATGCACTGCCACATCTTTTTACCTATCTCAATGACCCGCAAATACCATCTACCACTAATAAACTGGAAAGCTTTTTCAAGCACCTGAAGGAGAAATTATTATTACATAGCGGATTACGTTTGGAAGCCAAAAGAAGCTTTATAAAATGGTACCTGCATTTTAAAAACAATCCCTCCGAATAAGTTTTTTTGAGCCATGTGGTTATCCGATAAAAAGAAAAGGAGCTGAAAAAATCAACTCCTTTTTATCGTTTAACATCAACTCTATTGCTGGCAGGTTGCTCTTCAGCAGAGCCTACTTCCTCTTCAAGTTGATACGCTAAGTTCAAATCTAAAAACAGCAAAATCACCAACTATTTTTGGCCACATTGCCTGATTTTTTGACCGGAGTTTTTTTTCTGGTTGTGTCGTTTTTATTCTCTCTAGATTTCTGACGTTGAATAGAATCGTTTAATTGCTGAATTATGGCATCGTATCGCAATGAATCGTTCTGATACCGACTCTTCCACTCCTTAATTTCATTATTCAATTCTTGGTAGGCTACTATTTCATCTAGTTTCTGGTTGTTCTGTGCAATAATCAACCATATACCTACACCAAAAAAAATTATAAAAAAAATAGCGCTGAAAAAAAAATCTCTTTTGCGTTTATGATTTTTTAGATCGACAGCATGCGCCAATTTTTTTGATGATGTAAGAGCCTCGCCGCGCCGGGCGGCAACTCCATCATCCACTTTCTGCCGAATGCGAACAAGTCGTATTAGCATATAAACAGAGATTCCAATTAGAAGGATTGCCCAAAAAGTTGTCGTTTCTATTTTATCAGCCGTAGCTAAATTCACAGCAACACCTGAAACTATGCCTATGATAATACCAATCAGAGTAGTATCAATACTACCAATTAAGCCAAGATAGATACGGTTTGCTTTGATTTCATTGTCGATCTCAGTTTCCATATTTTTTAAAAATTTCTTCAATATATGTTTCACCAAAATTTGCTTTAGCTTGCAACTCCTTGATGAATGATTCATCGGCTTCAGAGATTCCATGAATCCTAATTAAATCCTTCAACTTCAAAAGCCGATCTATAAAATTTTCAAGCGAATCTTTTTTTGTCAATACATCTATATCTCTCAAAATCGAGGAGATATCTCGTTGTTGAATTGGCTTAAGCAATTGTTCAATCTTGGGTATTATTTGCCTGTCAACATACTCTTCTTGCAACAACCCCACACCGGCATACCCCTTTTCTACCCACTCATAGTTTTCCACAACCGCCAAGTCCTTTTGTACGGTTTGATTATTTCTTGGTGTGCTGCTCAAAAAAACCATAGGCATACCGGGAAATCTTTTGCGTCCTTGAAGTTTTGTAGCTAACAATATTCCCGTTCCACCGTCATATGAACCCGAAAGCTTGTAATCCATAACAACTAGTTCAATTTGGTGTTCCCGGATGTAATTAACCAATTTCTCAAAAACATCTTCTTTACGCATCTGCCGATAGCGACCATTCAGGTAAATACGCACCCAATCCATCACACTGTCATAATCTTCTCCAATAACAGGATAAACATCATAAGCATGTAATCTTTCTTCAAGAATGGAATGCTGGACAACCTGATTTTCAATTACCAAAATTCTACGCCTCATGAGGACTCCATTTCTCTTAAATAAATCGTTACTGATATTTTACAAATATTATATTCTCTTTTCAATTCTTCAGAAATTGGTTGAGTGCGATACTCTAATCGACCTTGTAGAATATCCCAGATAAGTGTTTTTATAAGGGATGTTCCGCCGACCGCATCATCGGGCTTAACACTTTGGTTTTGGTTATTCATCAGTCGTAATACCTCATCAGGTATATCAGGGCCAAGACTGCTGATTGTTATTTGATAGGGAAAAGGATCAAACAACGAACTGTTTACTTTCTTGGCAGCTATGTGAAGAAAATTTCGCTTAATATCAGCGATTTTATCACCAGGTAAAAAATGCCACCGATTTTTTTTTGCATTCAAGATTAGTTCAAAACAAATCACGTCAAGAATGTTCTTGTTAAACGAGAAAGCAAAATCATCCGACACTAGCAATTTCCCAATTTTACAGCCTACCGGTAATTCAATTTCTTTTGCGGCCCAAATTTTCTTTGCAAGTTTGCGCAAATGTTGAAAATATTTCTTATTAATTGATCTTCGCCCTCCAACATCATAGAATTGTTCGAACCTCTTTTGAATATCTTCAATGCCATTGTTGGATTTTACAGTTTCATTTAACTGAATAATGGTTTGCAAATGCGCCAGGTTAGACGCAATTGTAGCAAACTCGCTATCTTTATTGGCTAAACTTTGCAATACTGCTTTTCCATGACCTGCCAATAAGCTAAGGCGTTTATTGCGTTCCGCAAGATGCCAATCCCTGAATTCATTATTTTGATGGTGTTGTTCTACAAAAGAACTCAATGCGCTTCGCAAAGCAATTAGGTACTGAACCCTGGATGAATCAGTGATGAATTCTGATTCGGATCGGAAATAAAATCCAACAATTCCCTGAAGTGTTTCTCTGGTGGCTGACTGCCGTTTGTTAAGTCGCAGAAGAATAAGGCGGTTGATTTTTTCGGGTAAAAAATCGATGCTTAATGGTACTCTCTTTTCACTCTCGTTCACTGCATACATATCTATCCATGGGGATCCTTTGTCTTTTCGTTCTACTTCCATGACGGACTTGAGATAGGTATTGGATGTATCGGCTATGCCATTAAGAAAATTTATTAGCAACTTGTCGTCGTTATTATGCCACTTATCGGGATCCAATTGAGGTCTGCCATCTTGGTTTTTATTATATGCAAGAAAGGTATTCTTGGCAGAGTCTTTTACAATTAAAAATGCTCCAACGAAGGCTATGGTATTACGTTCTTGACCAGAATAGGTCAATAATTGATTAAGCTTTGCAAAAATGGCATCGGTTTTATCCCGAAGTGTGTCGGTATTATTGGTATCGAACTTGATGAAGTATTGCAACCATAAGTAGTTAAGAAAGGCAGTATTTTGTAAAGGTGGCGATTGTTGTGTTTCTGTAAAATATTCTTCTAGAGCCCGAAAGCGATGATGCTTTTTAATGGTAATGGTGTTAAGCAAATCTGTTATGGGCTTTACATCATCTACAATTTCTTTTTCCCACCGATCGTTTTTTTCTATAAATTCATAAAAACGTTGAAGGACAATGGAGTTTTCCATCCGTAAAATGCGAACTACTTGGTTATACCCAGCCGCACCTTGACCAATAAATTTTAAGTTTCGTTCTAAACGTATTGAACGAGCCTCATTCTGCAATAGTAGCTCTTTTACTTGTGCCGCATAAAAAACATGAAATGCTCTGACCTTATTTAACGAGATGTCTGCATCATTCAATACTTCTATTTTACCACCAAGTTCAGCTGATTTCTGGTTTTGGCTTGCGAGGGGCAATAACCTTTTTTGCAAGGAAGGTAAACCACTCGGGCTGTAAAGATGTTGTAATGTTTTAAGAAACTCTTCTGAAATTAAATAATTGGAGTTAAGTAAGCCGGCGCGACGAACTAGAAATTTCAAAAAGGTGAAATCATCAGTAGTAAGGTTTTTGTCATTGATTTTTTGCTCAATCGTTAGCCGCTGGGTAGCTAAAAGATTCAATATCCATTTGAAGACTTTTTGACGAAGAGGCTCATAGTGTGTAAAAGGTGACTGTGTGAGAACTTTAAGCAAGGCTGTTTTGCGGTCTGACAACTGACCATTTTCGTCAATTGACCGGTAAGTATAATCAAAAGGCGATGAAGTAAATCGCAATAGCACAGCTGCAAAATCTTCAAAGCTGTCAAGATGAGCCAATGTAAAATCAGGCGATGAGAAATAAGCATAAAGCCGGTGCGTGACCTCAAGCATCAACAAATGTCTTTCTCTTTTAAGCAGGTCAAGCCCTTTACGCAACTCAACAGCTAACTTCTTTGCCTGGTTGTCAAAGTGAATTTTTAAGCTGTCAAGGAAAGAGTCGCCCAATAACTGACTATATCGCTTCCCTTCTGCAATAAGTGGAGAGGATTCTTCGCTCGTTAAAGAGGTAAATAAATGGGCGTTACAGAAAGCATTTATTTGCCTTTCTCCTACAAGTTTTTCTTTCACTAAAAAAAGAGTGAAGGGCTGGGTTTTGTTAATCAGGAAAAAGCAAGCATCAAATCCTTTACTAGACTTTCCGCTTAATGATGCAGTGTAACGAATGAAATCATTGATTTTTGAAAATGTGGCGCCGGTTTTTAAAGAATCATCAACAAAGACAATCTTGTCTGCAGTCGCAATCTCCCTACCGTAAATGAGGTGAAAGTTTTGGATATAATCCTGTGCGGGATCGTAATGAATAATATTAGCTGCAGATGAAAATACAACTTCATTCACCAAATTCAAAAAGGCCGCATTAGAGTGATGGCAGGAAGAAACCAACAAAACGTGGGCATCTTGAGGAAAGTCAGCGCTAAACCCAGGTTCATCACGTATGTTTTGCAGCCAAGGCCCAACCAAATCAATATTTAGTTCTAAGAACGACTCAGTGTCAATAGAGTAAATAAAGTGGCTATTATTACGTATGTGATGGCCATATTGCACATATTCAGGAAGAATACGTGGTTTTTGTTCGGGTTGTTTTTCTAATACACGTCCTTTTGGAAAATCAAAAATCATCGTGGGTGTGACAGAAGCCGGGTCGGTTTCTAGCAATGGCCGTTCGTTTAACGGTTTCTGTATGCCATCCTGTTCGGGAAAACAATATTTGCAACTTTCAATGTTCTCCCAGGATGATGGAAGGCAAAGAAAATATTTTTGGGTTCGTAGTGCAGCGTTGTCATCTTCGTAAAATGCTGTAAGGCGAATTCTCTTGTTTTCAGGATCTTTTTCTTTCCATCCGAAAGATATTTCAATTGGATTGATGACAGTGGTTTCATCTCCATTTGCAATCCAGAGAAGATTATAGTGAGGAGGCAAAAACTTAATATTTGCCTTTTTTTCTTTTAGTGTTTCCTCAATTTTAATGGTTGTACTGAATGTGCTTGCGATAGGAACTATAATAATACAGTTTTGATGAAGCTTTTGCTCCTTCATCAATTCCAATTCCTGAGAGTCTTTTACAATGTTATGATTGATCAGAACGGGGCTCACTGCATAAGCATGGGATAAGAATTTTTTTACCAAACTGAGAAGAAGCTCTGAATAAATACCATATCCAATCAAACTGAGACCATTAAGTTTAATTGAAATGACATCTTTTGGAGAAACCGATTTCAAAATCTCTTGTGACAATAAGAAAGCAAAGCGACTTGCAAAAAAATGATTTTGAAAAAAACGTTTAGCATAATAGAAATCTGTGATGTGAATTTTAGAACCCACCCTAAAGTGAGATTTCGGAATCTTATATCCCGGTAGCGTGTTAATCTGGTTGTATAACTCCTGAATCATTCTTGAGGGTTTTCAGATGTCATTTTGTTTTGTAAAAGAAATAATGCATTGTGTTCAAACAATGTCAACTTATCCGGGCCATAAAGCAATACATCAAATGGCAGAAGTATATTCTGTTGAAAGAAAATCAATTCGTTGTGTGTAGAAAGATTTACCGACCCCGTAGTAGTATCTTCTATTTGGGTTATCGTATTCACAGCATTGAAATGATTATGACTAATAACCCGGTTTAATTTCATGAAGTCTTGTTCATTGCTCCCCCATAAGGCATCGGTAAAATAGAACCGCCTACCATTTTCGTGTTGTAAAAAATGGTATATGAGAGTAGCGGAATAGGCATTCCAAAAACCGATTTTTGGATTTCTATAGTAAAAGAACCGGGTAATCTTTAGCAATTCCAAAAACTTTTCGGTTTGTAAATTGGTCACCAGTAAATTAATTTTCGGAAAATTATTTTCCCAGCGGCCGAGAATGCGAAATAACTGGGTGCCATCAAGTTCAACATTGCTCAGGTCCATTACCACTAAATAGGGCTTACCCTGGCTGTTGGTTTTGAGAAATTTTTGTAAGGACTTAGAAAAGTTGTTCCAAAAAACAAGCTCATTGTCACGGTCCCTGATGATGAATAATTCAGTTTTATAGTTTAGCAAGAAAATGCTTTGTTCTGAAATTTTTGCATTACTATTATTTTTATCATTCAACCATAATTGTTGATAGGCAAGAAGACCTTCCATGCCTCGTATATCCACAGCCGATGTTTCAGCAGGTAAGCGGATAGGATGATGCAAGTGCGGTTTAACTGAACGTTTCGCATTTACAGGCAGCATTACATAAAAATGAGTGCCGAATTCAACACGCGGATAGGAGCCTGTTAATCCTTTAGATACAATTGCGGTATCGGGTTGCGAATGACCAACAGAAGATAAGAGAATGGCACCGTCGTTCGTATCTATCAACTTTGAAAACGTAAGTAATCCAAAATGGGCAATTGATCTTTTTGACTGTTGATTTAATAATGCTTGCTTGCTTACATCCAAAAGATGATTAAGCCTTATTATTCCATTCTCAAAAAGTTTTAAGTCTTCTTCCAGGCTGGAAAATAGTACATCGCCGGTTGGAAGGTCTTTGAACATATCTACAGTACTCTCCCTAAGTTTCGGAAGTATGCCGTCTATGCCTAAATCTGCAATATGCAACTCCAAAAGTGCTTCAGGCTCTTGCTTATTGGTTGGAAGATGATCTAAAAAATCTTTTAAGAATGAAACTTCCGGGGTATCTAGATCCCTGAACGCTTTATACCTCCTTTGTCTAACAAGTCTTGTTGTAATTATCCCCGGCGCTGGTGATGCGTGTTCCAAAATATTCTTCGCAAGTTCATTGATACCGTGAACCAAATCTTGTGTAAAACCCCATAGATTAAAAAGGGTTTGTTGAAAGGTAGATTTTGTTGCTTCAGTTAATGCGCCAGGCAGCAGTTCAGACGAGGTTAAGGTAGCAAAAACGATATGATAGATTAGTGGTAACTGCGAAAGTTCATCAAATACCGGTTTAACATTATGAAAGAAATCGTAGGCATCATAAATTCTCTTATCCACTTCTTGCCTGGAACTTAGAGACCCAGCCTGAAGTTCCTGATTTCTATACGAAGGATTTTCACGATAGTGAGGGTCAAGATAAAAAGAAAGAACTTTTGCATTGTTGAGAGACTTATAAAAAGCAATTCTGCCTAGTTCTTTTATTGCTTCTATTCTTTCCGATGGATTCGCCCGTTTCCTTAATGCCGAATTCAAATCAGCATATAAATTTTCACTTGTCTTATGCCAACCAACTTCATTTAAGCCAATCTTGAGTTGTTCCGCACTTAATGACTCTTCAAACACAGCTTTATACACGTTCATCTGTCGTTCAGAGACTAAAAGTAAAAGCATGAAACGCTTTGAAAGACGAAAGTCTTTTCTAAAATCGAAATCAATTTCCTGATTTCCATATCGTAAAGAAAATACGTGTTGTCCCGTCATCAATTGTGCATAAATACCATACTGTTTTAGTTTATAATCCAAACCGTCAGACTCACCTGTTGCGGTGTTATGGGGTAGTATTAATGAGATATTGAGTTGGGGTAATAAATCTTTAAAAAGAATCAAATAGCCTATAAGTAGAATATCAATGTCAATGACTTCTTTTTGAGCTACCACTTGTAGTACTTTCTTTTCCTCGGATAGTTGTATATCCTTAAACAGGCGGATGCAGTTGGTTAAATCCTGCTTGGTTACAATGCTATTTGCAAGCGTCATCACAGCCATGGTGAGCGTTAGTGGTTTAAAATTCTTCGTGCAAGTTTAGACTCTATCCAGATAGAATAACCCTAAAATTATGCAATGTGTTCAAAGTTTCCTCAAAAATATTGCAGGAAAAAATAATTCGGTAAGAGCATTTTAAGCTAATTATATTTATGATTTAAAAAAGCTCACAAATACTTTCTACAGTTGGAAAATGTCAGATGCTCTACATACAAGGCGGAGTGTTTATTTTGGTAAAAGGATGTATTAAATTATATTAAGAAAAAGATGGGGCAGTGTGGCATTGGTTCAAATTGCATCATCTAAAGCATGAAATCACATAAGCGGAAGTTGTGAAAAGGCGTTAAGAAATTCAGGCTTTTTTGCCTGTTCCCATAAAATACTAATTGAAGAAAATGAGTGATGGACCAACCGATTTAAGGAATTCGTATCTTTCAAGTCGTTCTTTTCACTCTCAACAAGTAAATCAATTGGCAGAGGGTTGTTGGTTTGTTTGCAAATTGTTTGCAAATTATAAAGGCCCACTTTTGTGAGCCTTTATAATCCCTTGAAAATCAATGTGCCCGGGACTGGAATCGAACCAGCACATCCTTGCGAACGGCAGATTTTGAGTCTGCTGCGTCTACCAATTCCGCCACCCGGGCCTATTTTCCGCGATGGGCTGCAATGTTACAACTTTCCATCTAATAGGCTACGTAGCCTTAGCAAATATTTTTTCTTGAAATAATAATCCTTCACCAGCAACAAGTCTTCGGTGGCAGTAACACCTTGTTTGTAATTATTTATCACCGGTGCAACAGCTGCATACAATTCCGTTTCTATCTGTTCAAGTTTGTTTTTTGTTTCGGCCACCAACTGTTCCCCGCTTGCTTCCTCAACAGCTTCATTTAGCTCCAGCATCTCCATTAAAAACGTTGAGGGAAGACTGTATTTTTCTTCCTCTTCCAACAGCCCCTCTTCCTGCAACAGGTATTTAATAGTGCTGTCGTTATTGCCAAGGGTTTTGAAAGCTTTGTTGAGCATGGCTGTTTTTTCAAGAGCCTCTTCCATTTCAGCTTTTGTACTTTGCGCAAAATAATCGGGGTGATATTTTCGGCTCAGCGCCAGGTATTTTTTCCGTAACTCGTTCCGGTCTATGCTCATTGTTGGAGCCATATCGAATAGTTCAAAATAATTCATTCTTCATTTCCTCATCAATCATTTTCGGTTACCTGTAATTGATTTGCAAAAGTAAGGTACCATCCACAACCGGCTTATTTATAATGATGTTGATTGCGAACCGGCATTTGCTTTTTGCAATTAAACAACCATTTTTGCAATCATGCTTACAATTGGATTAATAAATGAAGGAAAATTTCCGCCCGATAGCAGGGTAGCTTTAACCCCCGCCCAATGTAAATGGATAATAAACACCTATCCATTGATCAACATCACTGTACAAAAATCTGATCACCGCTGTTTTAAAAATGAAGAGTACGAAAGGGCCGGTATCGAGGTAACGAACAACCTGGCTAATTGCAACATTTTATTGGGCATAAAAGAGGTGCCAGTAGCCGATTTGCTGGAAAACAAAACCTACCTGTTTTTTTCGCACACAAGAAAAAAGCAGGCATACAATCAAAAGTTACTGCAAACAATTCTTGAAAAAAACTGTAGACTCATTGACTATGAATGTTTGGAACACGAAGACGGGCAGCGCATAATTGGTTTTGGTTTTTTCGCCGGCATTGTTGGTGCGCACAATGGAATGATGGCTTATGGAGAAAGAACAAAAACTTTTTTTTTGGAAAGAGTTTTCAAACAAAAAGATTTTAAGGAATTGATTCACCGCTATTTTGGTTTAAAAGTTCCGAATATAAAAATTGTAGTTACAGGTTCGGGGCGGGTGGCCCACGGCGTTTTGGAAGTAATGAACCTAATGGGAATTATTGAAGTAGAGAAAGAAGACTTTTTGGCAAGAAGTTTTGCCTACCCCGTGTATGTGCAATTAAAAGGTGCCGATTTGTATGCACACAAAACCACCGGGGGTTACAACCGAAATCATTTTCACCAGCACCCCGAACAATACGATTGCCGCTTTGAAGAATTTTTACCACACACCGATATTTTAATGAATGGCATTTTTTGGGATGTAGCCCTGCCAAAACTTTTTTCTGCTGATGCGGTAGCGCAGCCATCCTTCCGCATACAGGTGATTGCTGATATTACCGACGACGCCTACGGCTCGGTTCCAATAAACCTCGGCGATCAAACAATTGATAACCCCGTGTATGGAGTTGATAGAAAAACACTAAAAAAAACAGAGCCGTATTTGCCCACCTCTGTTGATGTGATGGCCGTTGGCAATTTACCCAACGAGTTGCCGCGGGATGCCTCGAAATACTTTGGTGAGCAACTCATCAAATACGTGTTGAACGATTTAGTTACCGGCGGTTCTGAAATAATAGAACGAGCAACTATTGTAAAAGACGGACAATTAACGCCCCGCTTTGCTTACCTGCACGACTATGCAACTGGTACACTCTAAAGATGCAGATAGTATTCTTTAAGCAGCGAAATGAATGGGCTTGTGTAGGTATCATCGTCACTCTTTACTGCAATACTGTTCTGTACCTTTTCAGTTGACCGGTGTTCAATTTTTAGCATGACCCTAAAAGGTTTGTGCCAGGTTGTTGGCGATACCATCACCTGCTCTGTTATGTATAATTGCTGCTGCGCTAAAAGCCTTTCAATTTCTACCAACCGTTTGTAGGGCAGCAGCACAAAAAACTTACCCCGGGGCGATAGATGATTTTGAACATAAGAAAGCAACTGAGTGAATGTGAGTGCATAGCTATGATGGGCCATATTTTTTGTTTCCTTTGCCGATGGTAATTCATTTTCGTAAAAGGGGGGATTGCTCACTATAACATCGAATGGAAATGGAAAATCAGTGTTCAGAATATTTTCGGCCACCACATTAATTCTACCGGGCCAGGGTGCGGCGGAAATATTTTCCCTGGCTTGCTCCGCAGCGTCATTATCAATTTCAACAGCTGTTATGTTTACCAAATTTTTTTGGGCAATCATCAATGAAAGCAGTCCGCTGCCTGCGCCAATGTCCAGAACATCACGGGCATTTATTTTTTGTATTTCCGCGGCACACCAGGCGCCAAACAAGCAACCGTCTGTGGTTACTTTCATTGCACAACGATTGTGCTGAACCGTGAATTGTTTGAATTGAAAATAGCTGTTGGGCAATTAATATTTGGAGTTTGGGTTTGAAGTTTCGGGTTTGGGTTACTGTTTTACAGGTTGGTAGTTTGAAAGTTCACGGGTTTGAAAGTTCATTGTTTTTTTAAAGCGATTATTATCCTGTTTTTCTGAGGGTATAGAAAATGATTTTTTCTGGAACCCGCTGACTTTGTCCCGAAGATTCGGTATTTAAACTTTAGACATTGAACCCGCCTCCTCTTGCACTGGCACTTACAGATAGATCACTAAAATCTCCAGCTAAATATTTGTAGTAACCAGTAATAGCAATCATCGCTGCATTATCAGTACAGTATTCAAACGGGGGAATAAATGCCCGCCAGTTTTGTTTATTGCACAGTTCTAAAAATGCGGAACGTAACCCGCTGTTGGCCGATACACCCCCGGCTATACAAAGTTGCGTGACGCCT
This sequence comes from Chitinophagales bacterium, assembly GCA_031425835.1. Taxonomy (GTDB): domain Bacteria; phylum Bacteroidota; class Bacteroidia; order Chitinophagales; family Chitinophagaceae; genus Flavisolibacter. The sequence continues at coordinate 99,707 of JANPKD010000021.1, read as the reverse complement.
GTTTGTATGGCTGCTTTTTTTATTTTTTTTATTAAGATGGATACGATTGTTTTTTGGATGGATGCACAGATGTCGTGCAAGTTCTCTTGTATAAAACCGGGATTTTCTTTTGTGAGTTTTTGCATTGCGTACAGGATGGAAGTTTTTAATCCGCTGAAGCTGAAATTTAAACCATCCACCTGCGGTTCGGCAAACTGAAAACGGTTTGCATTTCCCTGCTGCGCATACTTATCTATCAATGGGCCGCCGGGGTAGGGCAGGACTAAAAGTTTTGCCGATTTGTCAAATGCTTCACCTGCGGCATCATCAATTGTTTGCCCGATTATTTCCATTTCGGTAACGCTACGTACCAACACAATCTGTGTGTGGCCGCCACTAACCGTTAAACACAGAAATGGAAATTGCGGAATGTTCTCCAAATCTTTATCATTCTTTGCAGGAATTAAATTTGCCATTACATGCGCCTGCATGTGGTTTACAGCAATGAGCGGTTTGTTCAATGAAAGTGCAAGTGATTTTGCAAAGCCACTGCCCACTAATAACGAACCAATTAGCCCCGGAGATTCGGTAAATGCAATGGCATCAATTTCCTTGAGTGTAATGTTTGCGTTGGCTAATGCAACATCAACAACCGGAACAATATTTTGCAGGTGTGCACGGCTTGCCAGCTCGGGCACCACGCCGCCATATTGTTCGTGCACTTTTTGGTTGGCAATAAAGTTGGAAAGTATTCTTCCATCCAGGCATACAGATGCTGCCGTGTCGTCGCAGGATGATTCGATGGCGAGGATACAAACCCCCAAACCCCCTGAAGGGGGCTTTATACTCCTAAAATTTAAAGAGTGTTTATTGTGTTGCGAAACGCTTTCGTCCAAGAGTATTTGAATTAAGGATGCTGAGTAAAGTTTCTGATTTCAAAAGAGATGGGCAAAATTACCAGCTTTAATTGTGTTGCCAACTGAAATACACATTCCATTAGGCTGAATAGAATTACCAACTGTAAAAGTGTGCGACGCAACGAAAGATTAATAGTAGCAATCCAGCCCGGCACAAAATAAAAACAATTGAATTGAGACAACGCCAACTAAGGTAGTGACTGTCTCCAAAGTTCCCCTTTAGGGGCGGAGGGGTTTTCAACTCCGTATAGCCACCACCGGATTTAATTTAGATGCCCGCCGCGCCGGAATGATGCCAGCCAGCACACCTGCCCCAATGCAAATACATAACGCCAGCATCATAATTGGAACGGAAAGGAAAAGAGGAAAATCAAATACGGCGGTAACAACTTTTGTCAGGGCATAAACCAGTAGCAAACCAATCAGTCCGCCAATGATGCACAGAAAGGCCGACTCCAATAAAAACTCGGCCATGATTACCCTGTTTTTTGCACCGATTGCTTTTTTTAAACCTATTTGAGCAGTGCGTTCTTTTACCGTTACAAACATAATGTTGGCTACACCAAAAATGCCAACAATAAATGCAAGAATGCCAATGGCCCAGCCACCTATGTTTATACTGGCAAATGCGGGAGCAAGCGCTGCGCTGAAATCGTTGATATCATTCAGCGAAAAATTATTCTCCTCGGTAGGCTTTAGTTTTCTGATTGAGCGCATCACACCCGTTAGCTCATCCTTCAAAACTTTACTGCTGACACCAGTGTTTCCTTTTACCATTAATAAAGGGCCCGATCTTTTTTCGTCAATCAGGGTTCGGGCAAAACTGTAAGGCATAATAACTGTTTTATCAAACTGCCATCCTCCAATTAACTGGCTTCCCTGTTTTTTAATAACACCGGTTACAATTATCTTTTTTCCATTGACGGTAATCTGCTTACCTACTGCAAATCGCGGATTGCCAAAAAGGTTTTCGGCTATTTCGTTTCCAATAATGGCCGAAGCCCTTGCATTGGTAAATTCAATACCGGTTAGTTGCCTGCCATGCGCAACATCGAGCGGTTGTATTTGCAAGTATTCTTCGGTAATACCGTAACCGTTTACGTTGCTTAAAACATTGCCTGCATACTCCGCGGTAATGTTGGCACTAATAAAAAAGGCGGCGTATTGCGCCGAGGTTGCACGGCTTTTTACCTGCGCCATTTCCGAAATATTTGCGTGTGGCCGTTTGGCGTATTTCCAGTAAGGAAAGTCGGAGCCGCCGCCCGCACCCCATTCCCATTTTGAAACATAAATAGTATTGCTGCCTAACTTTTGTATGGTTGACTGAATGTTGGTTTCAAGACTGTTGACCGTTGCCAGTACGCTGATAATGCAAAACACACCGATAGTAACGCCAAAAAGAGATAGAAATGTGCGCAGCTTGTTTTTCCATAACTCCTGCAACGCCATAAGAAAGCTGTTGACTGTAATTTCAAAAAGTTGGCGCATGAAGCAAAAGTAATGAAAGGGTAGGAGCTACCAGTCTTCGGCTATGAGCCTCCAGCTATCAGCATCCGGCCTTGGGTCTGTTCATTGCTCCTCAATTTTTATTAATTTCGGCGCACTTTATTTGAAAGCTTTTAGTGGTACTTTTTTATTAATTAGTAAATAAACATCGGTAAGCAAGCTGTTGTTTACATCAATGAATATGGGCAGAATTTTGATTATTGATGACGATCCGGACATTCGCACATTGGTCAATCTTATTTTAAAAAAACAGGGGTTCGAAGTTGAAACTGCGTCGAGGCAGGAAGAAGTATTTCCGATGATTGCATCATTTGACCCGGAAATTATTTTGCTCGACGTGTTGCTTTCCGGTGCCGACGGAAGGCTCATCTGCAGGCAAATAAAAACAACCAAAGAGTTGGCACACATACCAGTGTTAATGTGCTCGGGCCACCCCGGTGCCATGCGCAAAGGAGATTATGGGGCTGATGATTTTATCAATAAACCATTTACCGCTGAGTTTCTTTTATCGAAAATTGAGAATTATTTGCCCGGAAAGGCAGGATAGAGAGTTTGGAAGTAGAAATTCTTGCGAGTATTTTTTCCGGAAAATGGGGTGGGCAGTACGTGTTCAGATGCACGTCCCAGGGAAGAGAAAAATAAAGATGGATATACCGCTGCACGGAAGCCCTCGCTGAAAAACCCGGAATTTGAGCTGTAATCTTAAGACGCTATTAACGACACCTTTTATTTTTTCTGCTCGGGGCTTTCACTTCTTCCATTCACCCGGGTTCTCTCGTCGCTTGCGGAACGGGGCGTAAAGGGCTGTCGAAGCTGCTCATAATTCATGCCTTCAAAACCTTCGTAATTGGTTTTTATAAAACTTTTGGCAGCCGGCTGCCTTGGGTTTTCTTGCTCCTCGTTTTCGAAATGTCTTTTATTCTGAAACATCGTTCATTAGTTTATACAAGGTGTAAGAGTAAAAATGATACCAAAACACAATTGTTGTAAAAGCACCTTGAAACAGAACGTGTAGATCGTGGGTAAGCAAAAAAAATGAATGTGGTACGAGGCTGATTTTCTACAAATTCAATACACATACCTATTCCGCCTTACCCGTTTGCTAAAGAATAATGCAGCAGAGGGTTAATTACACGACTTTATTAAGCGGCTTCAACTTACTTTTGCGCCCCGGTTTTAATGAGCTAAACAGCCAAATTATTCCTCAGTTATTTACCATGAAGTATCAATCCGAAATACAAAAACGCCGAACCTTCGCTATCATTTCGCACCCCGATGCGGGTAAAACAACCCTTACCGAAAAGTTTTTGCTTTTTGGTGGCGCCATACAGGTGGCCGGCGCGGTTAAGAGCAATAAGATAAAAAAGGCCGCCACCTCCGACTTTATGGAAATTGAACGGCAGCGGGGTATTTCGGTAGCCACTTCGGTTATGAGTTTTGAATATGGGGGCACGTTGATTAACCTGTTGGACACTCCCGGCCATAAAGACTTTGCAGAAGATACCTACCGCACACTCACCGCGGTTGATAGTGTGATACTGGTAATTGACAGTGTGAATGGTGTGGAAGACCAAACACGCCGGTTGATGGAAGTATGCCGTATGCGCAAATCGCCGGTAATTGTTTTTATCAATAAGCTCGACCGCGATGGTAAAAACCGTTTCGATTTATTGGAAGAAGTTGAAAAAGAATTAGCACTGTCGCTGCACCCAATGACCTGGCCCATTAACCAGGGAAAAGATTTTAAAGGTGTGTATAATTTGCACAACAAAAGCATCAGGTTGTTCTCGGCAAATACTAAGGCAACAGAAGAAGACACCATTTCAATTTCGAACATCGCTGACAAAATGCTTGATGATAAGTTGGGTGAACGCGATGCAGCAACGTTGCGGGAAGATGTAGAACTCATTGATGGTGTTTACGGCGAACTGGATACCACTGATTATTCAAATGGCGACATAGCTCCCGTGTTTTTTGGATCGGCTATTAATAATTTTGGCGTTAAGGAAATGCTCGACACCTTTATACGTATTGCGCCGCAGCCCCGCGACCGCGAAACCACTAAAAGAACGGTTGCCGTTAACGAGGACAAGTTCAGCGGATTTATTTTTAAGATACACGCCAACCTCGATCCCAAGCACCGCGACCGCATTGCCTTTTTACGAGTTTGTAGCGGCCGGTTTGAGCGCAACAAATATTTCCACCACGTTCGGCTTGATAAGGATGTTCGCTTCAGTAATCCGTATTCGTTTTTGGCAAGGGAAAAAAATGTGGTTGATGATGCCTATGCCGGCGATGTGGTGGGATTGTTTGACACAGGTAATTTTAAAATTGGCGACACGCTTACCGAAGGAGAAGAATTTTTCTTTACCGGTATTCCCTCTTTTTCTCCCGAAATTTTCAAAGAAGTGGTGAACAAAGACCCAATGAAAACAAAACAGCTGGAAAAGGGTTTGCTGCAATTAACCGATGAAGGTGTAGCGCAACTTTTTACGCAGTTTGGTGGCAACAAAAAAATTATTGGTTGTGTGGGCGAGCTGCAGTTTGAAGTAATACAATATCGTTTGTTGCACGAGTATGGCGCATCGGTTGTTTTTAACTCAGTACCATTTTATAAAGCCTGCTGGATAACGAGCAGCGATGCAAAAAAGCTGGATGAATTTATCCGCTTTAAATCGTCGAACATTGCTACCGACAAAGACAATCACCTTGTTTATTTGGCGCAAAGCGAGTGGTATTTAAACACCGAGCGAACTAACAATCCGGAGATTGAATTTCATTTTACGAGTGAGATACATAAATGAGTAATGAATGATGAATAATGAATTCCTGTATTCTTAAATAGTTTTTCGGGATGGTAAATGGCTGACCACACTAAGCCACTCATTACTGATTACTCATCACTCATTTCAAAACCGCGGATGCACTCCTGTATAATTATGTGGACTAATGGCCTTCAACTCTTTTTTTATAGTAGCCGAAACTTTTAAGCCATCAACAAACTGGTGGATGCTTTTTTTATCAATTTTATTGTTTCCACGGGTTAAATCTTTAAGTGCTTCGTACGGATTCGCATATTTTTCTCTGCGCAAAATTGTTTGAATGGCTTCAGCCACAACCGCCCAGTTGTTTTCAAGATCGGCATAAATTTTTTCATCGTTCAACACCAGTTTGTTCAACCCTTTTTCAATTGATTTGAATGCAAGAATGGTATGGGCAAACGGCACACCTATGTTGCGCAATACGGTTGAATCGGTTAAATCTCGTTGCAGACGGGAAATGGGCAGCTTAGCCGAAAGGTGTTCGAACAAAGCATTGGCCAGGCCCAGGTTACCTTCGGCGTTTTCAAAATCAATGGGGTTTACTTTATGCGGCATGGCCGATGAACCGACTTCTCCTGCTTTTGTTTTTTGTTTAAAATATTCCATTGAAATGTACGTCCACAAGTCGCGGCAAAAATCAATCAGAATGTTGTTGATGCGCTTCATGCAATCGAAGCCCGCCGCAAGGTTGTCGTAGTGTTCAATTTGGGTAGTAAACTGCAGGCGTTGCAATCCAAGCTTTTCGTTTACAAACTGGTTGGCAAATTTTATCCAATCGGTTTTTGGAAAGGCGACTTTATGCGCATTAAAATTTCCGGTGGCGCCTCCAAACTTTGCACTCAACGGAATGTGCAATAATTGTTCGGTTTGATTTTCAATGCGCTCAACAAAAACCATCATTTCTTTTCCCAAAATCGTAGGTGATGCCGGTTGTCCGTGCGTTTTTGCCAGCATCGGTATATGTTGCCATTGTGCAGCCAGGAGTTTTATTTCGGCATTAAGATTTAGTAACGCGGGCAGGTACTCAATTTCCAGTGCATGCTTCCACAAGAGCGGAACGGCGGTATTGTTAATGTCCTGCGAGGTTAAACCAAAATGTACCCACTCTTTCACTTCTGTTTCGCCTAAGTTTTCCAGTTCATTTTTAATAAAGTATTCAACTGCTTTTACATCGTGGTTGGTTGTCCGTTCAATCTGTTTAATTTCCTGCGCCTGCGCAGCACTAAAATTTTCTTTCAGGTTGTTGAGTTGCTTCAGCGCTTTTGCCGATAGCTTACAAATTTTTTTCTGTCCCAGAAACTGCAGGTATTCAATTTCAATGAGCACCCGGTATTTTATCAACGCGTATTCTGAAAAATATTCCTCGAGGTGTTGTAACTGGTTTTTATAACGACCATCAATGGGGGAGATTGCTTTAAGCGAAAATGATTGCATGAGGAGTTCTGGGTTTGATGTTTTAAATTTTACCAACCTTTTTTATTGAATGTCGCGGTTGAGTTCAGAAAATTGGTTTGCAGATTTGGAGAAAGGCAATTAGTAATTTATGAATGGTGAAATAAGAATTGCCCAGCGTCTATTGCCTCTTGCCATGTCTATTGTCTCAAGTCTTTTGTCTCTTGTGTCTTATCTCTTGTCTCTAGTCTATCGTGTTTATCTTCGCGGGCAAATCTAAATCATTTGAATAAAATACGAGTTGCGGCTGTAAGTTACCTGAACACAAAACCCCTGCTGTACGGAATAAAAAATCACCCGGTAATCTTAGAAATTGACCTAATAGAAGATTACCCCTCACGCATTGCCCAAATGCTGATTAATGATGAAATTGACATTGGACTGATACCCGTGGCTGCCATTCCAAAATTAAAAAACTGGCATATTGTAAGTGATTATTGTATTGGTGCCAATGGGGCCGTGGCATCGGTTTGTATTTTTAGCCAGGTGGCCATGGAGGAAATTGAAACTGTTTATCTCGATTACCAATCACGAACCTCCGTGAGCCTTGCAAAAATTTTGTTGCGGGATTATTGGAAGAAGAATGTAGTTTTTATTGAAGCAACGGGTGAAGATTTTAGAAGCAAAATTGCAAGTACTACCGCCGCGGTAATCATTGGCGATAGGGCATTGCAACAACGCCAACATTCAAAATACATTTACGATTTGGCAGCAGCGTGGAAAGAGCATACCGGTTTGCCATTTGTATTTGCTGCCTGGATTGCGAATAAGCAACTGCCCGAGGGATTTGAAGAGCGGTTTAATGAAGCCAATGAGAGGGGCGTAGCGGCCATTAACACGGTGATCAGTCAAAACCCAAACCAAGATTTTGATTTGAAAAAATATTATCTGCACCACCTCAGCTACAAGTTAACCCCTACGTTTTTGGAAGGGATGGAAGTGTTTCTGGAAAGATTAAAAACGCTGCGCTAACGCTGTTTTTTTTGCATGGTTATTCATTCCTATATTGCAGATTACTGCAAACCATGTCATCTTACCTCAGAAAATTATCCGGCTCTTTTTGTTTCACTTTTGCTTTTGTGCTTTTACTAATGGTTACGTGTGATGAAGTAACTGCGCAAGGACATCTGGAGGGTCGCAGAGTCAACCAATTGTTTGCCAAAGTCGGTGCACATTCTGCAGCCAATTCAAAGGCATGTTACGGCTTCCAACATTCTTTAGGCACCTCTTCCTTTGATCAGGGCTTTGATATTGCCGCTTCAACCAACAATGAAATTTATGCTGTTGGTGTTACCAGGAAAAACGGGAGCGATGATATTCTTCTTACCAGGACCGATGCTGTTGGAAATCCTATTTGGTCTAAAACAGTTGGTGGAACAGGGGCTGAATCGGTTCGTAAAATATTTGCAACATCGGATGGAGGACTGTTGGTTATTGGCCAAACAAAATCCTACACCAATGCCGCAGGTGATATTTTATGCTTTAAGGCCGATGCCGCCGGCAATCTTTTATGGTCGAGAAAGTTTGGGGTTGGGTCGCCCTTTGGTGATCTGGGGATGGATATAATTGAAACCACCGATGGGGGATATGCCATTTCAGGAATTCTAAATGTCAATGGTGGTGTTGCTGATGCTGTAGTTATAAAGCTCGACAATAATGCCAACCCTGTTTGGAGTAAAAGGTTTGACAGAGGTGACGGAGAAGATGGTGTTGGCATACTGCAAAAATCAGATACGCTGATTGTTGCAATGGATTTGCAAAACGGAACTGGAAATTATACAATGGCCCTCACAAAACTTAAGTTAAATGATGGTTCGCTAATATCAGCTTCAAAATTAAGTCCCGCTGCCAGGGGTATATTTAACTCATACCTCTATCATAATCCAGCACAGCCAGGGTATATTATTAGTGGGCATACAATTGATGGATTCGACTATTCAAACATGAAGCATGTAATAGTTACGGTTACGGAAAATTTTGATATTATTCATACACGGCTGATTGACATTAACCCGCTGACAAATGATTTTTACACCGGGCTTGTGCCTTTGCCTGATGGAAGTATCATCACCTGCGCCTCCCCAAAAGCCAATGTTGATGGTTATATTTTTAAGATTTCACCGGGTGGTGTGCTCCAATTCTCCAAAAGGTTCAACGATATAAACGATAAAAGATTATACAGACTCGCGCCTTCTGCTGATGGAATATTGGGCATCGGCGGCATAGTGAATAATGGCCAGGAAGATTTTTTTATAACAGGGTTTAATAATGACGGGACGTCGGCTGCTGACTGCACATTGGAAAGTGTTACGGCAAGCATTCAACAACCCCTGTATTCCAAGACTACTTTTTCATGGCCCAGTTTTACCGATGTAAATATTAGCAGTCCTGCCATTACGCTGGCCAATGCACAAGCAACAGTTGTACAAAAAAATCTTTGCCAGAAAGCCCCTCTCAATTTTTCTTACGACCAGAATCTTTGCAACTCCAGGTCAGTAAATTTTTACACCACCCTAACCGGTGTTTCCAACTTCAAATGGACTTTTGGCGATGGGCAGGAAAATGTCACTAGCCAGTCGCCAACCAATATTTATTCAAGGGATGGTGTGTATTCGGTAAAACTTATTGCAACCAATTCTGCGGGCTGTGCCGACAGCATCATCAGAAATATAACTGTAGCGACCAATTACGATTCTCTATTGATTACCGTCGGGGACACAGTAATTTGCCTTGGAGATAGTGTTTTGCTTACAGCAACAAATTCTTCAGTTTTTTGTTGGCAAACTACGGCGGGTACCCAGCCAACTACCCTTAACTCCTGGGTAAAACCAACCGTTAAAACCACTTATAAACTTACGTCTCAAGTGCTGGGAAATAACCTGGTTGCTAATTCGGCATTCAATGGTGGCAATGTTGCGTTTACATCTCAGTATAGTTTTGCACCTACTGGCTTTTTAGAGGGAACGATTGATGCAGGCATAAGTTCTTCCGCATGGAATAGTTCGTTTTCGAACTGTAAAGATCATACAAATGGGAGTGGAAGAATGTTGATGGTGAATGGATCTTCACAGCCCAACGTAAATGTTTGGTCGCAAACTATAACCGTGCAGCCAAATACCGACTATCTTTTTTCAACCTGGCTTCAAAGTTTAAGTCCTACCAATTTTGCTCAATTGCAATTCAGCATTAACGGTAGCAGGTTAGGAAATATTTTTTCTGCCAATAGCCAGAATTGTATTTGGAAACAAGCTTCATCAATTTGGAATTCGGGGACAAATTCCAGCGTCCAACTTTCGATAGTCAATATGAATGTGCAACCATCTGGTAATGATTTTTCCCTTGATGATATTTACTTCGGCACTTATAAAACCGTAACTGATTCAATTACCATTAATGTTTCGGGCTTCTGCGATTCATTAAAAATTACCGGCCCCGGTAAAGTTTGTTCGCTTGCCGATACAATTCAGTATTCAATTCTACGAAAACCCGGTTGCACGCAGGTTCCAGCTTTTTTTGTTGACACCTCGTTTGCCAGTTTTTTCATTAAGGATTCAGCAACAATCAATGTGGTGTACAAAAAAAATGGCAGCACAATAATTAAAGCAATGTATGCTAATCAATGTAAGATGGTTGCCGATAGTATTACAGTTACAATCAAAACTTCTCCTAAATTCATTGATTTAGGAACTGATTTGGTCAATTGTAAGGACACGGCACTGCTGTTGAATGCCGGAAGTGGTTTTGAATTTTATCAATGGCACAACAACAGTGCGGATTCAACCTTTTTGGTGAATAGGCCGGGTACCTACATCGTTACCGCTACAAACTTTTGCGGCGCCGTTTTTACCGATTCATTTTTACTTGCGGTAAATGGAGCCCTGCCGTTTTCGGTTTCGCCATTAAACGGTGGTGCTTGCGTAAACGATTCGATTCAATTTACTGCAACCGGCGGGAGTTTATATTCGTGGCAGCCTGCATCACAGTTTGCCAGCGCTTCAGCTGCTTCCACAAAGGCAATTGTAACCTCAAGTCAACTGTATTCTGTAAGAATTATTGATACGGTTTGCGTGAGGGATTCTGTTTACACTATTCCTGTTACTGCTTTCAGTAAACCTGATGTTAGCGTGGTAAAGTCAAATGATGTTTCCTGCATTGCCGACACTGCGGTGTTGACGGCATCGGGGGCCAACACATATACCTGGCAACCGGCCAATTTTATTGTTAGGAGAGGAGTTGACCAGGTGATAGTACGCCCAGGGCAGGGGATGACTTTTTATGTTGAAGGAAAGGATTTAAATAACTGTACTAATAAAGATTCGATAGCAGTAAATTTCTTGAATGAAGGTGATCAAAAACTGTTTATGCCTTCTGCATTCACGCCCAACAAAGACGGACGAAATGATTTGTACAAACCACTTTTTTTCGGGCAGACCAAACTATTGGATTTTAAAATTTTTAACCGCTGGGGGGAGTTGATTTTCCAAACAAAACAACAGGGTGTTGGGTGGAATGGAGTGTTCAAGAATCAATTGCAGTCGAACGATGTGTTTGTTTATTACATAACCGCCGAGGGCAGTTGTAATGGAAAATTCGTTCAAAAAGGAACTTTTGTGCTCATTAAATAAATCGCCTGTGCATTGTTCAACACACTCTTTTCAATCAAATTTATTTTCAATCCTGTTCTTAAGCAGTTCAGAAATCACTTGATAAGAAATCCGGCTTTTGCGGTACAGAACATCATCGGTAAAAATAAGTTCCTTAAGTTTTCGTAGGTACCAGTCACTGTGCTTGTCAACAATGTAATTAATTAGCTCCTGCCTGTGTGTGAGCGTTTGATTTTTATGAGTTGACTTTTTTGTTTGCCTATAGAAAAACAGTTTTTCCGGAATGACATGAACGGTCCACCCTTTTTTGGTGATGCGTATGTAAAACTCCCAATCTTCATAACCATAAATCATTCGCTCGTCGTAACCGCCCACTTCATTCCAACAAGCTTTGCGAACCATGGCACAGGCCGGGCACTGGTTTGAAAATAAAAAATTGTTTTCATTGCCACCTCTCGGCTTGGATAACTTTTTAAACTCACCAAACATTTGAATGTAGCTTGTTACAACAGCAACGTTTGATTTTTCATTCAGCACTTTTAACGCTTTTTCAAAAAAAGAGGGATGGAAATAATCATCAGCATCCAGGGCTGCAATGTATTTTCCTTGTGCATATTTTACACCATAATTTCTTGCAGAAGACATTCTGCCATTCTCCTTGTGCAGCACCTTGACGCCGGTAGACTCAAGAGATTGTAAGACTTCCAAAGTTTTTTTGTCGGTTGAGCCATCATTCACGATAATCATTTCAAAATCGCTAAAACTTTGCTTCCTTAAATGCTGAATGGTTTCTGGCAGATAAATACCATCGTTGTAACAAGGAATTACTACTGATATAAGTGGTGGATGTTTCATGATTAGCGATAACAGAACAGGTTTAGCTGAACATCATAAATGGTGTTTGTGCTCTTTTGAACGAATGGAAATTGCAGGTTATCAGCAGCGTTACGTACGTAAACTTTGAATTTGCTTCGTTGTAACACCAGTAGCATTTCAGTTAGTTTGTTAGTCTCGTGAGCTCTGCCATGGTATTCTAGAAACAGGTGTTCAACTTTCGCCAAATTTTCCTCACAATCTTTGATCACCTCGAGCTCAGCGCCTTCAATATCAATTTTTAAAAAATCAATGCTGTCCAATTGTGTCAGCATGGTGTTTAATGATATCGCTTTGACTTTATACCCCAATCCGATTTTGCCAATATGACTGGCTTCAGACCCATTCGACTCAAAAAAAATTTCTTCATCCTTATTCCATACGGCTGTGTTATTCAATTCAATGTTTTTCAACCGATGGTGTTCAATGTTCAGTTTGAGCAACTCAAAATTCTTTTGATCAGGCTCGAAAGCAATAATTTTTGATAGCGGATAACACAAACCAAAATAAATAACGCTAAGCCCAATGTTCGAACCGCAATCAATTATCAACGGATTACTTTTATTGGCAGTAAATCTATAAATCTCCTTCCCAAAAATTTCATTGTACGAATGCAGTAGTTCATATGGACGACGGTAGCAGAAATGCACGTTGCCTAATACGATCTTTTTTATTGTGGCATCTTCCTGATGTTTTAAAAGTTTTTCCTGAAGCCATCCGATTTTCTGAAAACGCTGTTCGCTCCTCGGCCTTGATCTAAATGCTCCTTTGAGTATATTTGTCGCTGTCTTTATCATGAATGTTCCCCTGATTAGTATTTGTATTCCAGCCTACAAAAAGCCACATTATGTTGTACGCTGCCTCGAGTCAATTTTAAAGCAAGATTACAAAAATGTTGAGGTTATAATTTCCGATGATTCTCCAGGTACGGAAATATTCCAGGCAGTTTCAATGTTCAGCGGCCAGGTTTCAATAAAATACATTTCAAATAAGCCCGCTTTAAAATCACCAAAGAACTGGAATGCTGCGCTTGATCTCGCTGAAGGAGATCTATATCTTCTATTACACCAGGACGACTGGTTTCATTCCGAACATGCCCTGTCGAAATTTGTCTATGCTTTCCAAGACCCGTCTATTGATTTCGTTTTTTGCAGGAACACCGCAGTTGATGAGGACGGCAAACAAAAAATATTGCAATCAATGCCTGCGCTGCTGTCCAAACTTACAGAACGGCCTAATCGGCTGGTGCTCTCTCAGGTAATTGGCCCACCCAGCAATGCAATGTTTAGAAAAAAAATTAGAATTCGTTACGATGAAAATTTCATTTGGTTAGTAGATGTGGACTATTACTCACGAGTTTTGAAAGCGGGCCATACCTACAAATATGTGAGCGAGCATTTAGTGAGTATAGGAATACACGCCGATCAGACTACAGAGTTTTGCCGAGCCAATCCGGATATTATTTTTAAAGAGAACATTCAGTTTGCAGTTAAAATGGGTGCACCTGCCTTTAATGATATTCTTATTTACGATTACTATTGGCGGCTACTTCGAAATCACCACATTCGGACACCGGCAGATTTTGAAAGAAATGGTTTGCCATTGCAATCAGTTCCGAAGGTGATTAATCAAATCTTTTCAATGCAAAAGAAAATCTCTCCCCGCTTGTTGCAGGTGGGGGCGGGTTCAAAATTATTTATGGCAATAAGCTATCTTGGTCGGCAGTTAAATAAAAAACAATGAGCAAAGCAATTCCTTTGCTATCCATCATCATCGTCAACTACCGCTCCGCTCATTTAATTCTCGATTGCCTAAAGTCGGTTGTGCAATACAGTTCTTCGATCGAAAAAGAGTTTATCGTTGTCGACAACCATTCTAATGATCGTGGAAAAGAAACTATCGCCGAACATTTTCCTGAGGTTAAATGGATTGACATGAACTACAACTCGGGTTTTGCCCGGGCGAATAACGCCGGTATTAAAATAGCAAATGGCGATGTGCTTTTGTTGCTCAATCCGGATACCATTGTCATTGATGATTCAATAACCAAATGCTTTCATCAACTCGTGCACTCAAATTATTTAGCATGCGGGGTGCAGCAATTAAATGCCGATGGCAGCACGCAAATTTCCGGTAACTACTTTATCAGGGGTGGCCTCAATCATTTGTTACCAATTCCGTACTGGGGTGGTTTTATTCGTTGGGTTGGTTATCAAACAAAATCAAAAATTCCAAATGTGCAGGAGGCAAAAGCTGTTGAAGAAGTAGACTGGATTAGCGGTGCATTTTTAATGGTAAAAAAAGAGGCCATTCAAAAGGCCGGGCTAATGGACGAAGATTTTTTTCTTTATGCGGAGGAAGTAGAGTGGTGCAGCCGGTTGCGCAAACATGGTAAGCTTTGCATTTTTGGTGATTTAAACATTATTCACCTGGAAGGGGGCTCTATCAACAAAGAACAAAACGCACCGGATAAAGGCTACTACAATTTGTTCGATAAAAAGGGTTTGCAATTGATGGTGTCCAATCATCTGCGGGTACGCAAGCAATATGGTGTGTTTTGGTTTTTATTTTTATTGCTGAATTATAGTTGGGGTGTGGTTGTGTTTTTCATTTGTGCAAGCATGCACCAATTGATAAAATTGAAAAGTCCTTTACCCAAATGGCAGTTGGTGTATTCTTTTGCAAAAAATGTTTTGCGCCTTTGGAGTTTAGCACCTGCAATAATTAGTGGCAAGCCGCATTTTTACAAGATGTTTTAGGTCAGAATGACGCGGCTGCCTCGCAAACTTTTTTAACCACAAAGACACCAAGACGCCAAGGAACACAAAGGTTTTATGCAACGAACTGCAACTACAGTATCTGCATAAATGCTGCCAACTCCTTCCCTTTGGGAAGGCGAATTTAGTAAGCGCAATTCTTTAATGAGATTGGGATGGGCCGTTTTGAGATGAACCACACAATCCCTTCAACGCGTCAATTCTAAATTTTATTACCGGCCAGCTTTGCTGCGGCTTTCCTTTCAACGCGTAGATAATCCCGAGCACAACGGAACCCGCGAGTTTGTACAAGTACTCAATTATTTTTTTAAAATACGCCCATTCTCCAATGGCTTTTATGCGTACCCTTTCGCCGCGGCCTATACCCGATGCCACCCTGTATAAGTAATGTGGCGTAAGCTTTTTTACTTCTACCACATGCTGTACAATTGCTTGTGGATGGTACCAGATTGTTTTATTTAAAGATTGTAAACGCAGAAAAAAATCTTTGCCTTCGCCGCCAATGCGCAGTGTGCCTACAACACCGGGTAGCGCTGTATTAAATCCACCAATGGCATCAAAATCTTTTTTGCTTACTACCATGTTCGATTCTAATGGATACTTGCCCGCGGCAAATGGTACAAGTGATGCGCTGTAATTAAAATTGCCCACCAGCGATGAAACATAATGCGACATCCACGCTGGCTCTGCCGGAATGTATTTTGGAATGATGCGGCCACCCATACCTGCGGCCCCGTTATGCGCTGCAAAAAAATCGAGTATCACTTCTAAATAATCCGGTTCTGCAATGGCATCATCATCCATAAAACAGAGCAGCGAACTTTTTGCAAATGCCGCACCGGTGTTGCGGGCAAAAGAAGCTCCCTGGCGGCTTTCGGTTAAATAGGTGAGGTGGAACTTTGGATGGTTATTCATGTATTGCCGCACCAATTCGCCAGTGTTGTCAATGCTGTTATTATCAACCACAATTACTTCAAACAAATTATGTGGTATGGTTTGCTGGTGCAGGCTGTCAATGGCGCCAATAATGTAATCGGCGCGGTTGTAGCTGCAAATAACGATTGATATTTTAAGATCGTTGGGAAGCATTTTTTTGCACACTTTCAATTTGTTGTGCAGCTGTTGCTGCAATATTGGTCCATGAAAAATACTGAAAGAAAGAAGAAGGCGTTTGGGACTCTTCCTCAAGGGCTTTGAGCATAGCCAGTGCAAAGGCTTTCCAATCGCCATCAGGTACTGTAATTATTTTTTGCCCGTAGGTTAGTGGGGGCATTCCGGCCACTCCTGACTGGGTTGAAACCACAGTACAATTATTTGCCAACGCTTCAACCAGCTTTGTTTTTATTCCTGCATTTTCAGGCACGGTATTAATGAATAAATCACTGCCCTGGTACACCTCATCAATATCATCAACAAAGCCCGGGTACAAAATATTTTTTGTTGCAGTAATTGTTCGTTGTAATGTATCGGGCAACCGTTTGCCAGTAATTAAAATGGTGTAATCATTAATCAATGTTTGTAACACCGGGTTCAGTTTTTCAATGATGATTTTTACCGCTTCTACATTTGGTTCGTAATCGAGTGTGCCGTTGAAATGAAAAATGTATGTGCTTTTTATGCCGGTTTTCTTTTTCAGTAACAGATGTGCATTGTCAATTTTCTTTGGGTGTTCAATGCCATATGTAATTACCGAACACCTGGCTGGTTGCAGGCAAAACTTGTCAATGGCAAACTGCCTGTCTTCCTCCGATATAAAAAAATTGTGCGCAGCTTTGGTATGCACCCAGCGTTCGTACGGGCGGTACATAAACCACAACTTTTTTTTGATTTGCCGGAAGCGGTATGCTTCAATGTTGTGCGAATGAATAATAAATGGTTTACCCGTGGCTTTTTGCAGCAGCCAGGCCAGCCAGCCGGTGTACGAATGTTCGGCTATCAGCACATCAATGTTTTTTTCCTTCACCAACTTTACTAATGCTGGCAGCCGGGAAAAATTGCGTAACATTTTTTTGTTTGGATGCAAAACTTTTGCTACTTCAAACCCTGCTTCAATCGTTTCCAAGTTGTCGGTTGAAGCGGCCATAAAAACCTGGTGATGTTTCCTCAGGGCTTCATAAAAAAGAACAACACCTTTTTGCCCGCCCATGTGTGGTGGAAAAACTTTAAACGATACCAGTGCCAGTACGTTTGCCATATCAGGCCTTCACCTCTTTTCTTTTTTTATACCAAAAGAATATAGCGGCAAAAATGGTAAGAAAAATAAGTATGCCTGCGATCATTGAAATAGTGTTACCTGTATAGTATGCATCGGGGTGAAACACAAAACGTATTTGGTGTTTGCCTGCGGGTATTGATAAACCGCGCAGCACATAGTTGGTGCGAACGATGGGAACTTCTTTCTCGTCAATAAATGCCTTCCAGCCTTTTTGGTAGTACACTTCGCTAAATACGGCAAAGCCATTAGCCGATGAATTTGATTGGTACAGCACTTCATCATTATTGTTGTACACTAATTGTATAGTAGCTGCACTATCTGTCGCGGGTACCTGGGTAACCAACGCGGCATCACTCTGAAATAAAATTGCGGTATCGGCAGGAGAAAAATTATTCAGTGCGTTCATCACGGACTGCCCATCTTTTTCGTAACGTATGGCTTTTACAAACCAGGCCGCACCTAAAGCCTCGGGGTTTGGATAAACCTGATCGGCACCCTGCTGGTCTTTTTGAATAATGTATTTTGTATTGAGCATGTTGTACACCGGCAGCGACTGTGGAAATTTTGATAGCTGCTGCTCAATCAAATCCTGGTAAATACTCAACTTGGCAGGGTGGTAGCCGCCAATGTTGTTATGAAAGTAAGCAGGCATAGCGTAACCTGTACCTAATGCGTTTGAGATGCCCTGCCGCAAATCGAGCACACGATAGTAACTCGTGTCCTGCATAATTTGCGCATCGGCTGGTGAAGGTGTAAATGATGCTTCACCTTCGGTGGCATCAACAAATTTTGATGAGCTGAGGTATTTTGTATTGATGCCCATTACATCAATAAATGCCAACACTCCAACTACGGCTATCACTGCCACCTTTGAAATATTTTTTCTTACAAACAACCAAATCATTGCCGCCGCAGCCAAGATAAAAAAGAAGGAACGAATGATGCTGGAGAACGCCAGGTCTTTCCGGTCTTCTTTCAATGCCGATAAAAATGTATTGACATAACCCTGCACTTCGGGTGCGGCAGCGGCGGTTTGCTGTAATAAATTTTTATCACCTTCGTTTCTAAAATCGGCATTAAAATAAATGAGTAGCAGCACTACAAAAATGCCGCCGGTTAGCATCAGTCCTTTTTTATAACGCTGCCACAGTTCGGCTTTGTTTTCGAAAACAATTATTCTTTGCATTGTTATCATCGCCATCATACAAAATAGGAATGTAGGGATAACAATGGTCATACTTGGTGCACGAAACTTATTGTAAAACGGCAGGTTGTTGAGCAAGAAAGTATTGAAGTCTAAAAAGAAACTACCCCAGCTCATAACGATCGCTAACAAGGAGGTGGCCAATATCCACCACTTGTGTTTGCCATCTAAAACAAAAAAGCCAAGCAGGGTTAAAAAACAAATGATGGCGCCAACATAAGGTGGCCCCGATGTGCCGCCAATACCACCCCAGTAGCTGCCAACATTGTACTGTAGTTGTTGCGCTAGTTCCTGCGGCATTGCCCTTAACGCCTCGATGGCTTTCGATTCGTCTTCGGCAACCTCCAAATCGCTGCTGCCGCCATACAATTTTGGCACCATCATTACAAATGGTTCGGTTTTGTACATGGAATAACTGAGTGCATAATCCGTACTTAATCCTTCTTTAGTAGATGTGGTTTTATCGGTCGCCAGTTCGGTGCCGCCGCGAATGGATGCCTTTGCATATTCCGATGTGGTGAGCAGGTTTACAGCATTGCTCATTAATCCCGCCACAGCTGCTGCTGCAACAATGGCAAATGAAATTGCCAGGTGTTTTACTTGCCCTGCTTTTATCCAGCGTATGGCATAAGCAGCACTCATAAAAAACAAAATGATAAAAGTGTAGTAGGCAATTTGAAAGTGATTCATGCCAATGAGCAAAGCCGTTGCCACTGCAGTTAACGCAGCACCCAGCCAATATTTTTTTTCATAAATCAACAAAACCGAACCAACTAACAAGGGCATGAGTGCAATGGCTTGCATTTTTGTTTCGTGCCCTACTGCCACAATAATTGGGTTGTAGGTGGCGTACGCAAAAGCCAGTGCCCCAATAATGCCAATATATGGGTTGATGCGCAACACCTGCGACAGAAAATAAAAACAAATACAGGCTAAAAAGAAAAACGAAATGGGTTTTGGCAATCCCAATGTTAGCGGGTAATAAAACCAACCGGGAGAAATAATGCTTGTGCCCTCCATGGCAATTTGGTATGTGGGCATGCCGCCAAACATGCTGGTTGTCCATAAAGGAAACTGCCCGAACTTTTCCTTATGTTCAAACGAATTTTGGGCCATGGCTTTCCATTGCGTTACATCGGACTGCTGTAACACTTTGCCCTGCAACACGGGGCCACAATAAATTACAGCAATCAATAAAAAAACAACAA
Source organism: Chitinophagales bacterium (assembly GCA_031425835.1). Classification (GTDB taxonomy): domain Bacteria; phylum Bacteroidota; class Bacteroidia; order Chitinophagales; family Chitinophagaceae; genus Flavisolibacter. The sequence continues at coordinate 80,150 of JANPKD010000021.1, read as the reverse complement.
TAGCAATGCCGTGCGGAAGGAGTTTTTTAAACAGCCCATTCTTCATAAACCGGTTTTTAGATTGCGACAAAATAATGGCATTTTTTAATTACACGAATTAATAAGCACGAATTACACGAATTGATAACCACGAATTACACGATTAGATCCCGAGTCGCGGGACGCAATACAGGAAGTAAGTCCCGAACACTCGGTAACAAAGAACAGGAGTTCTTTTACCGAACTACACGATCTAACAGGACACGGATTGTTCACCGATTTGGTTGAATTGATAATTACCGAAAAAATTCGTGTAATTCGTGTCTTAAATTCGTGTTTACAAAATGCGGCTTTCATTTATTTCCCGGCTGGCTTTTATCTGCAACATTTTTTTTCTGTTAGCGGCTTTACTTCAAATTATTAATTACGTAACCAACGGCGATGTAACCGCCACTATTGCCATCATTGGTTACTTTATGGCCCTGCTGCTAAACCCCCTGCTCATTTTGTGTTACATGGTTTTGTTTTTTACAAACAGAAAAGTATTGGCAACGGTACCCACGTGGTTGATTGCGGCCAACCTTGTATTTTTAGTTCTCCAAATCATCTACATTTTCTATCTGAATGATACAAAACATTATTAAACACAAACCCACAAGATTGTTTATCATTCTTGCCGGATTTTTTATCGCCAACGCGTTGATAGCCGAATTCATTGGCATAAAAATATTTTCGCTCGAAGATTCTTTTGGTGTGCCACGGGCGGCCGTACCCATTTTTGGTTCTACGTTTTCATTTCATTTGACGGCCGGTGTTTTATTGTGGCCAGTGGTGTTTGTAATGACCGATGTGATTAATGAATACTACGGCCCCAAAGGTGTTCGCTTTCTTTCTTTTTTGGCGGTAACGCTTATTTCATTTGCCTTTCTTATTGTGTTTGCATCAATCAATTTGTCGCCTTCAGAGTATTTTAGGTTGGGCGACGACATACCCAATTCGAACAACGCATACAAAGCGGTGTTTGGACAAGGGCTATGGATTATTGTTGGATCGCTGGTTGCATTCCTGGTTGGGCAGGTGTTGGATGTGCTGGTGTTTCACCGTATAAAAAGAATTACCGGCGAAAACAGGATTTGGTTGAGGGCAACCGGTTCAACGCTTATCTCTCAACTCATTGATAGTTTTGTGGTGTTGTTCATTGCATTTTATTTAGGGCCGCTGCTGATGGGCGATGCGTCAAAACAATGGACATTGAACCAGGTGGCTGTAACGGGCACAGGTAACTACATTTATAAATTTGTGGTTGCCATTTTGCTAACCCCGGTTATTTATGGTGTACACTTTTTTATAGAAAGATATTTGGGGAATGAAACCGCCGGGAAAATGAAACAATCGGCCATGGGCCGGGGAGAGGAAGCACAGGTTAATTTGCCTGCGGCGGGATAAGATTTCTTTTCCCTTTTTATGGTTCATAATTGAATTAATTACAAGACCTCGTAGCACAGCTTTTTACCACGATGGCACAAATACATGAAGTTGCACGAAGCCATTATGGTACTTAGAGCCTTCGTGTATTCAAAGATTAATAACTCTAAAATACAATGACTAGAAACGTAGCACTTGCCAACCGCCTCCGTGAGGTGTTGCTCAACGGAAAATGGATTGCTAATACAAACCTGAAAGAAAAAATTTTGAGTGTAACCTGGCAACAGGCCAATGAGAAAATAGGCAACCTCAATACAATTGCTTTATTGGTCTTTCACTTAAATTATTATTTGTGTGGACTAATAAATGTTTTTAACGGGGGAGAACTGGAAATTAAAGACAAGTACAGTTTTGATATGCCCGAAATAAAAACGGAAAACGACTGGAAGAATTTGGTTGATGATTTTTTGCGTAATTCCGAAACCTTTGCCATCCAGGTAGAGCAGATGGATGATAACTTATTAGACCAACCATTTGTAGATAAAAAGTACGGCAGCTATTTGCGCAACATAGAAGGAGTTATTGAACATAGCTATTATCATCTAGGGCAGGTGTCGCTGATAAAGAAATTGATTACCGGGCAGTAAAAACGGTTTTCTCTAAATCCTGCACAACAAGTAAAAAAGTTTGTCGCGGATTGTTTAAGGTCTGTTGCCTCTGCAATTTGTGTATTGCCATTTGCATATTGCCGGTTGCATGTTGGCTGTATCTGACTTCTTACTTCTTACATCCTGACACTTCCTCCCTCATCTCCCGCACGGTTTTACTACTGCCATCATGGCTCCACCCCGGAGGTTTTATGAAATATTTCATTCCGTTTTTTACCGAGCCTGCTTTCATTGACAACTTAAATAAATCGCCCCATGTCTTTAAAGCAATGACCACCGGGTTGAAAGAATAAATGTTTTTGGTTAGCCCGTACTTAGGCCTTTCTTCTTCTGGCACAAATGTGCCGAACAGGCGGTCCCAGATAATAAGAATGCCGCCGTGATTCTTGTCGAGATATTTTAAATCGCTGCCGTGGTGTACCCGGTGGTGAGAAGGTGTGTTGAGGATATACTCGAATGGCTTCGGCAACTTCTGCACCACCTCGGTATGAATCCAGAACTGGTAGATCAAACTTATTTGCTGCATAAACAAAATCCAGATGGGATGAAAACCAACCAATGGCATCCATGCCCAAAATAAAAAGGCTCCGGTTAAATTGCCCGTCCAGGTTTGCCGCAGTGCCGCTGCCAAATTATACTGCTGCGAAGAATGATGCACCACATGCGAAGCCCAAAACCAATTTACATTATGTGCAGTGCGGTGAAACCAGTAGTAAGAAAAATCATCGGCGAAAAAAAGCAATACCCAAAACCACCAAAGGCCGGCATCCAAATTAAAAAAACGAAACTGGTAAAGAAATAAAAACAAACTGAAGATGACCGCCTTTGTTACAAACCCTACAAGCACATTGCCCACGCCCAATCCCAAACTGCTCCAGGTATCTTTGGTTTGATACAAACCTTTATGTTCACGGTAGGAGAACCATGCCTCAATGGAAAGCAGCAACACAAAACCTGGTATGGCGTAGTATAAAATTGCAGGAGGCATAATGAAAATTAGGAAAAAGCTACGAGGTAATAGCTACGAGCTGGGAGACGGTTAAAGCCTAACCATTGGCCCAAATAAAGAACCTCCATTCTTAACCTCTCGAAATCAATGCAAGTGCTCACCAAAAGAATGAGTGTCAAAATTGAAAAACACCGGAATTGTAAGGTCTCAAAGCTCGTGGCTAAAAGCTGGCAGCTATTCTAAAAACAAAAGTCCCCGCCTAAGCAGTGGCGGGGAACTTTTTTTTGTCTCTCACAAAGCAGAACTATTGTAAGCGAACAGTGTTCGCAGGGTTTATGATTGTAACCGGTACATTCATAGACCTAACCTTAGCTGCTTTCGCTGCATCTTGTGCAGGAATATTTTTTGAATGAATGGATGCCAGGGTGGGAGCAACCACTAACGAAACAATTGACATCAGTTTTATTAAGATATTCATGGAGGGTCCGCTTGTATCCTTAAACGGATCGCCAACCGTATCTCCGGTTACGGACGCTTTATGCGGATCGGATCCCTTGTAAAATTTTGTTCCATTGATGTCCACACCTTTTTCAAAACTCTTTTTTGCATTGTCCCAGGCACCGCCGGCATTATTTTGAAACATACCCATCAATACACCACTCACGGTCGCTCCGGCCAAAAATCCGCCAAGTGCTTCGGGGCCTAAAAGAAAACCGATGATTAATGGAGAAACAATTGCTATGGCACCGGGCAACATCATTTTTTTAATAGAAGCTTCGGTAGAAATGGCTACGCATTTATCGTACTCGGGTTTGCCCTTGCCTTCCATAATTCCTGGAATTTCTCTGAACTGTCTTCTTACCTCTTCAACCATTGCCATTGCCGCTTCGCCAACGGCACGAATAGCAAGTGAAGAAAAAATAAAAGGAATCATCCCACCAACAAATAAGCTCGCTAAAACATCGGCTTTATAAATATTAATACCGTCGAGTGGAAAGCCATTTTGATTTACTACACCTACATAAGCAGCGAATAGAGCCAGGGCAGTGAGTGCTGCAGATGCAATGGCAAAACCTTTACCCGAAGCCGCCGTAGTGTTACCAACAGCATCAAGGGTGTCTGTTTTTTCCCGCACTTCTTTTGGTAGTTCACTCATCTCTGCAATACCACCCGCATTATCGGCAATGGGGCCAAAAGCATCAATCGCTAACTGCATTGCTGTAGTAGCCATCATACCTGCGGCGGCAATAGCCACACCATACAAACCTGCAAAATAATAAGAGCCATAAATGCCACCGGCTAACACAAGAATGGGTAAGAAAGTAGATTCCATACCAACCGCCAAACCACCAATGACATTTGTTGCATGCCCGGTGCCTGATTGCCGAACGATGCTGTTCACCGGCCGACGGCCCATGGCGGTGTAATATTCCGTGATAATGCTCATTAATGTTCCAACTACAAGGCCAACAATTATTGCAGCAAAAACATCCATCTTATCAAAAACAAAACTCCTCAGGTACATATCACCGTCGGGCAGTATCAAATCAACAAGAAAATAACAAGCAATGGCAGTCAATATAATTGAGCCGTAGTTGCCCATGTTCAATGCTTTTTGAACAACAGATGTACTAATGGCTGCCTTATCGGATATACGAACGAAGAATGTTCCAACAATAGAAAATAAAATACCTACACCAGCAATCAGCATTGGTAATAATATAGGAGAGAAGCCGGAAAAGCCATCTGCCAAAGGCACCATACTTGCAACCGCTGAAGTGCCTGTTACCTCATGGCCTAAAACAATTGTTGCTAAAACAGTTGCTACATAAGAGCCAAATAAATCGGCACCCATGCCTGCCACATCGCCAACATTATCGCCAACATTATCTGCAATAGTTGCCGGGTTTCGTGGGTCATCTTCCGGTATGCCTGCTTCTACTTTACCAACTAAATCTGCACCAACATCGGCTGCTTTTGTATAAATGCCACCACCAACACGGGCAAACAATGCAATACTTTCCGCACCCAAAGAAAATCCTGTAAGCACTTCAATCGCTCTTGTAACTGTATGGTCCGTTGCCAGTGCTTCTGGTGCCAGCCACTTTAATAATACAATGAACAACCCACCCAAACCCAAAACCGCTAAGCCGGCAACACCCATTCCCATTACAGCACCACCGGTAAATGAAACCTGCAGGGCTTTTGAAAGTGAAGTACGGGCTGCGTGTGCGGTACGTACGTTTGCTTTTGTTGCGGCCCTCATGCCAATATAACCTGCCAATGCACTAAAGAAGGCTCCAATTAAAAAAGCAACTGCAATGAACCAATGCGATTGTTCGCTGCTTCTGCCCATAAAGAACAACAGCAAAGCAACGATAACACCGAAGTAGGTAAGTACTTTCCATTCGGCTTTTAAAAACGCCATTGCACCTTCGGCAATGTAGTTGGAGATTTCTTTCATACGGTCGGTGCCCGCATCTTGTTTGCTCACCCAGGCAAACTTCCAAAACGTATAAATTAATCCAATGATTCCCATTACCGGGACGAGATACACATAAGAATCGAATGAAGTCATATTGCTGTGTTTGTTGAAATTTTAACGGGCAGCAAAGATAGGGGTTGAGGTGGATTTGCAACAGTGGTATAGAAATTACAATGCAGTCAATTTTGCTTTTTCAGCTGGCCTTGATCAGCCCTTACTATATCGACCGATTGTAATCCACAAGCGATAGGATATCGATTTTTTTTTGGCAAACTCCATTCCTATTATTAAGCTTCTGTTCCAGCAATCGGCGGGGCTCTTCCAGTTTCGCTTCGCATTCCGGCATTACATAAGCTGCCACAGAGTTTGCTAAATTGAATGGTGATTGGTCAGGTGCAACGTTCCTCCGTGTCAACCACACATCAAGTTTTATGCAGCCCAAATGCACTGCCCAATATTGCCAACTATTTGAACCAAACAAATAAACCAGCCCCACCCTTTTTCTGCCAATATTGCATTCAATTCCCTCGCGGCATAATCATTGATTAGAACCTGTTAACCTGTCTACCGTCGGGCAGGATAAAATTAATTTACACAATGGGAAAAATAATTGGTATTGACTTGGGTACAACCAACAGTTGCGTGGCAGTTATGGAAGGTAACGAACCGGTAGTAATTGCTAATGATGAAGGCCGCCGCACAACGCCTTCGATAGTTGCATTTTTAAAGAATGGTGAACGCAAGGTAGGCGATCCCGCAAAACGCCAGGCCATCACCAATCCGCAAGCAACCATCATGAGCGTAAAGCGTTTTATGGGTCGCCAATACAACGAGGTAACAGAAGAAATTAGTCACTGGAGTTATAATGTTGCCAAGGGTGACAATAATACCGTGCGTATTGATATTGATGGCAGGTTGTACACGCCACAGGAAATTTCTGCAATGATTTTGCAGAAGATGAAAAAGACCGCTGAAGATTATTTGGGCCAGGAAGTAACCGACGCGGTGATTACGGTGCCTGCCTATTTTAACGATGCCCAACGCCAGGCTACAAAAGAAGCCGGTGAAATTGCAGGACTCAATGTGCGTCGTATTGTGAACGAGCCAACTGCAGCGGCACTTGCCTATGGCTTAGATAAAGGTGGTAAAGACCATCACATTGCCGTATTTGATTTGGGCGGTGGTACGTTTGATATTTCGGTTTTGGAATTGGGTGATGGAGTTTTTGAAGTAAAATCCACCAATGGGGATACACACCTTGGTGGTGATGATTTTGATAAAGTGATCATGGATTGGTTGGCAGATGAATTTAAAAAAGACGAAAATGTTGACTTGCGTAAAGACCCCATGGCATTACAACGATTGAAGGAAGCGTCGGAAAAAGCAAAGGTTGAACTGTCATCTTCTTCCGAAACAGAAATTAATTTGCCCTACATAACAGCAATTGATGGGGTACCCAAGCACCTTGTGAAAAAATTGAGCCGTGCAAAGTTTGAACAGTTGGCCGATAATTTATTTGCCCGTTGTTTAAAACCTTGCGAACAGGCTTTAAAAGATGCCGGACTAACCATAGCGCAAATCGATGAAGTAATAATGGTAGGTGGTAGTACCCGTATTCCAAAAGTTGGAGAAATAGTAGAAAAGTTTTTCGGTAAAAAATTAAATCGCAGTGTTAACCCCGATGAGGTGGTGGCTATTGGTGCGGCCATACAAGGTGCAGTGCTTACGGGCGAGGTAAAAGATGTATTGCTGCTCGACGTAACGCCGCTTACATTAGGTATTGAAACTTATGGTGGTGTGCTTACCGCGATGATACCTTCCAACACAACGATCCCAACAAAAAAATCGGAAACTTTTTCAACCGCTTCCGATAATCAGCCCGGCGTGCAAATACACGTGTTACAGGGCGAGCGGCCAATGGCAAACCAAAATAAAAGCCTCGGTATTTTTAATTTGGATGGCATACCCCCGGCACCACGTGGTGTACCTCAGGTAGAAGTGGTTTTTGATATTGATGCCAATGGTATTTTGCATGTAACCGCAAAAGACAAAGGCACTGGCAAAGAACAAAAAATAAGGATTGAAGCAGGCAGCGGTTTGAGTAAAGAAGAAGTGGAAAAAATGAAGGCCGAAGCAAAAGCTAACGAAGCCTCGGATAAAATTGAAAAAGAAAAAGTGGAGAAAATGAACCAGGCCGATAGCCTCATTTTCCAAACCGAAAAACAATTAAAAGAATACGGCGATAAAATTTCCCCTGATAAAAAAGGTGTTATTGAAACTGCATTAGCAAAACTCAAGGAAGCGCATAAGGCGGGAGATGTAGCACAAATTGATCCGGCAGTTACGGAACTAAACACTGCATGGACTGCCGCAAGTGAAGAAATGTACAAGGCCACGCAGGAAGGCGGTTCTGGTGCTGGTCCTAGCGCGGGTGCGCAGGCAGGTGCCGGTGATAACGGCCACCAACAGCAGCAGGCCGGTGGCGGTGCTGAGAATGTAACTGACGCCGAATATGAGGAGGTAAAATAATCACTGCTTCCACGCTATTGGATTAACGCAAATGATAAACCCACGGTTGATGCCGTGGGTTTTTTTAGTTCTTGAACCGTTGATTACATTTCGACGGGTTCCCCTTGATTAGGAATTCAACTTTTGCCGGAATTGTTACAGCCTGTTTTGTTATAAATTTTGTGGAGCCGTTCTTTGCTTTGTTTAATGCCAAAATGTATTCCGGTAGGGAGATATCTTAATGAAAAAAGGCATTATCGCTGTCGAGATCATTTTTTCTTCCACTCCCCAAACTGGTGCATCAGGCGGTTATGGGTAATCGTATGCCCCTCCTCATGCTCTTCCTCGGCTTCTAACAACTCTTTGTCTTCATCGCTTAATTCGTTCCAAAATTCCTTGCCCGATTGCGACGATTCCAAAACAGCTTTTGCTTCCTCGAGTAAATACTCATCCGCGCAACTATCCACCAGTGCGTGGAGTTTTTGTTTGATGTCTGTATTCATAAAAAGTGTTTCCCTAAATTAGGGAATCAACAGAAAACAAAAAACTTGAATTGTGGGTGAGAAAGCTTATAATAAAGCTAATGGGTAATGAGTAAAAAAAGGTGCCACGTTATTATTAAAGTCGCACTAGAAATGTTATGTATTACCTCATGATAGTCGGCCCATGTACCTGCCAGGCGTAGCCAAAATGTACCTGGTCTTTACTAGCCGGTACGCAAAAATCTGTGCCGAAACAGATCACATTATATCCATTGCCAAAACAAAAAAGGTAGTAACAAATGGAAGGATGAGTGTCAGCCAGGGCCAATGAGTAGCTACAGCAACTGTTAATGCAAGGCAGGATAGCAGAAACAAGATCCAGTACAAACCTTTAGAACTTTTCTTAACCTCCATCTGAAATAATTTTGCGCAAAAATAGGGGAGAGATGGTAAAATCAACAACATTCACTCAGCCAATCTTGCGCCTTTTTTTCACTCCTAAAAAGCTTTCCCTATTTTCGTCGCCCAATTTGTCCTGGATACACATTACACAACCTTGGCTAAATTTAATTGATGAGAATAGATTTTTACTTGCGTTTTCGTACGCAGTTTGGGCAAACCCTTGCTGTTTCGGGTAATACAACTGCCCTTGGAAACAATGACGAAAGCAAGGCATTACCACTTGCTTTTTTTAATGAAAACTTTTGGCATGCTTCAATAGAAATAGACCCTACCGGGGAAACGGAGGTTAAATACCACTATCTGTTCACAAATGAAAAAGGTGAAACAAAGAAAGAAGCGGAGCGAGACCGTGTTATTGCAGTTAAAAACAACGAAGACGGAGTTTACTTAATCGACACCTGGAACGATGAAAGTTTTGTTGAAAACATTTTCTTTTCAACACCATTTAAAGAAGTTTTTTTTAAACAACTTCCGAAAGGCAAAAATAAAAAGGGGCAGGCCGGCACACACCAGTTTCGGGCGAAGGCACCTCTGTTAAAAGAACATGAAGTTGTATGCATCAGCGGTAGTGCCGATGTTTTAAATATTTGGCTGGCGGAGCAACCGGTGATGATGCAGCCAAATGATAATTGGTGGATAGCGGATGCAGATTTCTCTGGCACCAGCTTTCCCGTCTCGTATAAATATGGCGTCTACAATACCAAAAAAGAAAGCCTGGTTTATTTTGAGCAGGGTGATAACCGGGTGTTACACCAGGACGCACCCGCAGGTACCCAAACTATTTTGCACGATGGTTTTGTACGCATACCTAACACTACATGGAAGGGTGCGGGCATAGCAATACCCGTTTTTAGTTTGCGCAGCAAAAACAGTTTTGGTACCGGCGAATTTGCCGACATTAAATTGTTGGTCGACTGGGCAAAAGAAACCGGTCTCAAATTGATACAACTACTACCGGTCAATGATACCTCGGCCACTTTTACCTGGAAGGATTCCTATCCATACGCAGGCATATCGGCGTTTGCTCTTCATCCAATTTATATCAACCTGCAACAAGTTGCGGGCAAAAAAAATGAATCAATTATTCGTTCGCTGCAGAAAAAACAAAAGCAGTTAAACGCACTACCCGAGTTGGCCTACGAACAGGTTATTCATTTTAAAATGAACTTACTGCGTGAGTTGTACGACACAGAAGGAACTGCATTTACTAAGGAAAAAGCTTTCGAACATTTTTTTGACGACAATAAATTTTGGTTGATACCGTATGCCGCCTTTTGTTTTTTAAGGGATAAAAATGGCACCGCGGATTTTTCAGTTTGGAAAACGAACGCCGTTTATTCAAAGGAAGAAATTGAAAAAATAACTTCTCCTAGATCAAAAAATTTTAAACACATCGCCTTCTTTTATTTTGTTCAGTTTCATTTACACCAACAATTAAAGGAGGCCACCGATTATGCACACAAAAAAGGCATTGCCGTTAAAGGTGATATTCCCATTGGCATCTATCGCTACGGTGCCGATGCCTGGACGGCTCCTGCTTTGTTCAACATGAATATGCAGGCCGGTGCGCCGCCCGATGATTTTGCAGTGAAGGGACAGAACTGGGGTTTCCCCACCTACAACTGGAAAAAAATGGAAGAAGATCATTTTGAGTGGTGGCGAAAGCGCTTCCACCAAATGAGCAACTATTTCGATGCCTTCCGCATTGATCATATCCTCGGCTTCTTTCGAATTTGGAGCATTCCTATAAATGCAATTGACGGGCTAATGGGCAGATTTATACCCGCAGTGCCCGTAACCGTTAATGAGTTTGGCGAACAAAGTATTTGGTTCGACCGCGACCGTTTTTGTAAACCCTACATCACGGATGAAATTTTGCAACAGGTTTTTGGTGCGCAGGCCTCGTTCGTACAAAACAATTTTGTACAGCCCAACAACCGGGAAGGCTATGATTTAAAACCCGAGTTCGACACCCAAAGAAAAGTGGCCGATTGGTTTGCATTGCAGGATGAAGACAACCAGTCTGAAAAACTCAGGGAAGGGTTGTTTCAATTAATTGCTAACGTGTTGTTGTTTGAAGAAGAGGACAGCAATGGTCAGCAATTTCATTTTAGAATCGCGATTGAAAACACTTCATCCTTTCAACACCTCGACGATACTGTAAAGCATAAAATACGGGAACTGTACATCAACTATTTTTATCGCCGGCAGGATGAGTTTTGGAAGGGCGAAGCAATGAAGAAACTGCCTGCTTTAAAAGCAGCTACGCAAATGCTTATTTGTGGCGAAGACCTAGGTATGGTGCCCCACTCGGTACCTGAAGTAATGCGGCAAACCGGCATACTGAGTTTAGAAATTCAGCGAATGCCAAAAAATCCACACACCGAATTTTTCCATCCGAAAGATGCGCCGTACTTATCGGTGATCACTCCCTCATCGCACGACATGAGCACAGTGCGTGCATGGTGGGAAGAGGACTACGAAAAAACCCAGCGCTTTTACAATAGCATTTTGGTCGAAGGCGGGCAGGCGCCCTATTTTTGTGAAGCGTGGATTAATCGGGCCATTGTATTGCAGCATCTGTATTCGCCAGCCATGTGGGCCGTGTTTCAATTACAGGATTTGCTGGGCATGAGCGAAACCCTGCGGCGTGAAAACCCAAAGGAAGAACGTATAAACGAGCCGGCCAACCCCACACATTTCTGGAACTACAGAATGCATATTTCCCTGGAAGATTTGTTGAAGGAAAAAGAGTTTAGCAGTGAGGTAGCGGATTACGTAAAGAATAGTGGGAGGGGGGTTTAAGAATTGAAAGTTTCACACCACACATACAATCTCAAATTCAAACATCCCTTTGGTATTTCAAGAGGTACTAAAACGCATCAGCCTACGCTCATTGTGCAGTTAGAGCATTTCGGTCATGTTGGCTACGGAGAGGCGCCTGCCATTTCCTACTACCACATTCCCATTGAACAAATGGTGGAGGATTTGGAAAGCAAAAAAATATTTGTTGAAAAATTTGCCTTCACTCACCCCGATCGTTACTGGCATTACCTGCATCATTTGTTTCCGCAAAACTCTTTTTTGGTTTGTGCACTGGATATAGCTGCCTGGGATTTATATGGCAAGATGAAGAACACACCATTGAAAGATTTTTGGCCGCAGGCACAGCCACTTCAACCACTAACCGATTACACAATTGGCATTGACACCATTGATAAAATGGTAGAAAAACTAAAAGAAAAACCCTGGCCCATTTATAAAATAAAATTGGGCACCAGCAACGATATTGAAATTGTTGAAGCACTACGCAGGCATACTGATTCTGTAATCCGTATTGATGCCAACGCGGCCTGGAGCGCAGAAGAAGCGTTGGAAAAAATAAATGCCTTTGAAAAATTGGGGGTTGAGTTTATTGAACAACCACTTGCAAAAGATGACTGGGAAGGAATGCAATTTTTATTTGAACGATCGCCCCTGCCACTTATTGCTGATGAAAGTTGTGTAGCCGAAAGCGATGTGGAAAAATGCTACAATCATTTTCACGGCATCAATATAAAACTTACAAAATGCAGCGGCATTACGCCTGCACTGCGCATGATTGAACGGGCAAGGGCACTGCAAATGAAAGTAATGATTGGCAGTATGAACGAATCTACAATTGGCTCTGCCGCAATTGCCCATTTGGCACCGCAGGCCGATTATATTGATGCGGATGGCCCATTGTTGCTGGAGGATGATTTAGCTACCGGGTTGACTTACCTGAATGATGGAAAAATTATTACCGCATCTGCGCCAGGCTTAGGTATTGTACCCGTGCTTAACCGACTTTAATGCATTGCAACCAAACCAATTCCCATTTTCAACAACCGAATTTCTTGGGTCGTAGTCTTTGAAAATATCAACTACTACAACAAAGCCAATTTTGTAATCGGGCGGGCTTTGAACGCGGCGATGTAGCATACATTCGCAATTGCCGCCGATATTATGGCAATGAAAAAGTTATGGAGGCCCCCTTGAGCACAAAGTTTTTACCCAAGACCGAAACGTTTCTCGCAGGTGCAGTAATAAATAGAGCGATTAAAGATTTCAGATGTTACACACTGCGACAGTTGAACCCAACCCTTTTTCCGTATTAAAACAATTAATGGAAATTGCCAGGCTAAACTTTTTTTTTAGTTGGTATAGCCCATAAAAGTTTTGAGCCGTAAATGATTAACCTCCTTGAATTATTTTCAGGAACTTTATCAAAGAGGAAATGAAATGTCTCAATCCCGCCAGCTTGCCGCTATCATGTTTACCGACATCGTCGGTTATACCGCATTAATGGGGAGCGATGAGCAGAAAGCCTTTGCACTACTCAATAAAAACAGGCAAATTCAAAAACCAATTATTGAACAATTCAACGGAAAATTTATTAAGGAATTAGGTGATGGTGTGCTGGCAAGTTTTACCACTGTTTCCGATGCAGTAACTGCAGCTATTAAAATTCAAAATGCATGTACAGCCTCAAAAGATTTATCGCTGCGGATTGGTATCCATGAGGGAGAAATTATTTTAGAAGACAATGATATTTTTGGCGACGCGGTAAATCTTGCTTCCCGCATTCAAACTTTAGGTATTCCAGGCTCCATTCTTTTTTCTAAAAAAGTAGCTGATGAAATAAAGAACAAAGGTGAGTTTAGTTCGGTTTCATTAGGAAGGATTGAATTTAAAAATGTAGACGAACCAATTGAAGTTTTTGCATTAGCTAATGAAGGTTTTCCTGTTCCTAAAAGAAGCAGGATGGAAGGAAAATTAAAGAAGAAAAGTAATCAGAAAATAAAGGCGTTGGCGGCCATGCTGATTACAGTAGTGGTTGTTGCGGCATTTTTTATTACTAAAAATGGGATAAAGAAAAATGCTCCAAATGAAAATTCCGAAAAGTCAATAGCGGTGCTTCCTTTTGTTGACATGAGTGCAGGTAAAGACCAGGAATATTTCTCTGATGGGCTGAGCGAAGAGTTACTAAACCTCCTTTCAAAAATACCTCAGCTCAAGGTTATAGGTCGTACCTCCTCATTTTCTTTCAAAGGAAAAAACGAGGACTTACGAAGCATTGGAGAAAAACTAGGAGTAGCGCACATTCTGGAGGGCAGTGTACAAAAAGATGGAAATAAAATTCGTGTTACAGCACAACTGATAAGAACTATTGACGGTGTACACTTATGGGGTGAAAAATATGACCGCGACTTGCAGGGAATTTTCAAATTGCAGGATGACATTGCCAGTGCTGTTGTGAAACAATTAAGACTAAAACTGTTCACTAAAACCGCAAATGCAGTTTCTTCAATTGCAACGGATGTTTATAATCTTATTCTTCAAGGCAATTATTTTGTAGTAAAAAGAGATAGAGAAAGCCTGGCTAAGGCACTCGGTTTTTACCTCGAAGCACTAAAATTAGATTTACCAAATGCACGTAGTTGGGCAGCCTTAGCACATTGTTATGTACTGCAAGCTAATTGGCACCAGATTGACAGAAAAGAGGGATTTAGACAAGCAAGGATAGCCGCCAGGAGATCGGTGGACCTGGACGATACACAAGTAGAAGGTCATTATGCATTAGGGCTGTTGAAAATGTGGGATTTTGATTGGGCTGGCGCCGAAGCAGAATATCAACGGGTATTGGATCTGGAACCGGGAAATGCAGATGCTTTGCGAAGCAGAGGATTTTTGTACCGGTGTATGGGCCGGTTTAATAAAGCAATCGAATTGACTAAACAATCCATAGCTCTCGATCCGGTGCAGGGTCACACTTATTTTAATTTCGGGCAACTCTTGTATCATGCCAATTACCTTGAAGAAGCAATTCAAGCATACAAAAAAGTTTTAGAATTAAATCCCCAATTTCCCCGCGCACATGTTTTCCTTGGCAAAGTTTATTTGCAACAGGGGAAATCTGCCTTAGCATTGGCCGAGATGCTTCAGGAAACAGGTGAAGATGACTGGAAAAATTTTGGCGTAATGCTGGCATATGATGCGCTTGGCAGAGAAAAAGAAGTTGATACGCTGCTGCCGAATTTTATAGCCAGGTTTTCAAAAAACAATATGTACCAGATAGCCGGGATTTATGCTGTTCGTAAAGACAAGGAGAAAGCTTTTGAATACCTGGAAAAATCTTTCCTCGACCGGGAAGCACGGCTTACCTATTTGAAAGGTGATCCTCTTTTAAAAAATTTGCTGGATGATCCACGTTACACTGTTTTTTTGAAAAAGATGAACTTGCCTTTGAACTAGAATGATTTTAAAATAATTTCCTACCCGGCATGATGCCGCCAGATAGTGGTCATAAAAACCTAGATACGTGTTCAATTGTTGTAGTTGCCTTTGGTTCTTAAGTCCTTCCCATAAAGGATAACAAACAATTTAAACCACCACCACAATCAAACCCTATAAATTTCGTTCAGCAATTGATCGGGAAAAATGATGCCGTACTTAAACTATTCTTTGAAAGCGGCCTCATATTTGCTTTCACGCTAAAAATTTTTTTATGCGCAAGTTGTTGGCCTTATCTATCGCGATTGTCATTTCCTCGCAAGCCTTCTCACAGTTCCGGTTAGGCGTGTTTGGCGGGGTGGCTAACTATCATGGCGATTTGCAGGAACGTGTTTTTCAAAATGCAAAAGGAGCATTCGGCCTTACTGGTACTTTTACTTTATCCGAGAGGTTTAATCTGCGTGCAGCACTTACTTTCGGTAAACTGGCTGGGGCCGATAGCTTGAGCAAACAACCCGAACTGCGTGCCCGCAACCTAAATTTTCAGTCACGAATTACCGAGTTTAGTTTACTCGGCGAGTATAATTTTTTTAATCTCGATCAAATAAGATGGACGCCATACGTTTTTACAGGTGTTGCACTCTTTCATTACAACCCGTACACGAACACCGCCACCAATCAGCAGGTTTATTTACAACCTTTAACCACAGAGGGTCAGGGCTTACAAGGCTACCCATCGCAGCCATATAACCTTACGCAGTTTGCTATTCCATTTGGTGCAGGAATAAAATACGCCGTTAGCGATAAAATTCAACTTGGGTTGGAGACCGGTTTGCGCAAAACCTTTACCGATTATTTGGATGATGTAAGTACAACTTATGCCGATGCAAATGATTTGCTGGCACAAAGAGGACAGTTGTCGGTTGACCTTGCATATCGTGGTGATGAATTGCCAAACGGTGATGTAAATTATCCTGCAAAAGGTTTAACAAGAGGTGGCGCTAAATTCAAAGACTATTACTACTTCTCCGGGTTGCATCTCACATTTAAGCTGGGCAATGGCGAAGGCCGCAATAAAAGCGGTACTGGCTGCCCTACAGTTTTTTAAATTTTTACTTAGCAACGGGTAGCTACTTTTGCAGGAATGGCATTTAAAAATCTGCAACAATTTATCGACGTATTGGAAAAAGAGGGAGAACTGATTCGCATAAAAGAATACGTCAACCCGCACCTCGAGATTTCCGAAATCACCGATCGAATTTCAAAAACGCCCGGCGGCGGCAAGGCCCTGCTTTTTGAGAATACTGGTTATCATTTTCCGGTTTTAATGAACGCCTACGGCAGTGAAAAAAGAATGTGTTTAGCGTTGGGTGTAAAAAATTTGGATGATGTGGCTAAAGAAATTGAAAACCTTTTTCAGTTGCTGGCATCCCCAAAAGAAAACATCATTGACAAATTAAAGCTGCTGCCCAAACTAGGGCAGTTTGCCAGTTGGATGCCTAAGGTGCGCGGTGGCAAAGGCGAGTGCCAGGAAATTATTTTGACAGGTGAAGAAGCCGATATTACAAAGCTGCCGGTTATTACCTGTTGGCCAAAAGATGGTGGCCCGTTTGTAACGCTGCCCATCATTCATACAAAAGACCCCAACAATAATTCGAGGAACGTGGGCATGTACCGCATGCAGGTTTTTGGCCCACGCCTCACCGGTATGCACTGGCACAAACACAAGGTGTCGGCTAAACATTTTAACGAGTACAAAAAGCTCAATAAAAAAATGCCTGTTGCCGTGGCACTGGGCGGCGATCCTGTGTATGCCTATTCGGCCACCGCGCCGCTGCCCGAAAATGTTGATGAATACATGCTTGCCGGGTTTTTGCGCAAGAAAAAAGTTGAGCTGGTAAAATGTATTACGCAGCCCGAGGTGGAAGTACCGGCGGATGCCGACTTTATTATTGAAGGATACGTTGACCCCAACGATGAGCTGATTTGGGAGGGACCTTTTGGCGATCACACGGGTTATTATTCCCTCCCCGACTGGTACCCTCGTTTTCACATTACCGGCATCACGCACAGGAAAAATGCAGTTTATCCCGCCACCATCGTTGGCATTCCTCCGCAGGAAGATGCCTGGTTGGGAAAAGCTACCGAACGCATTTTTTTAGCACCGATGAAGATGACCATGATACCGGAAATTTTAGACATGGACATGCCGGTTGAAGGTGTGTTTCATAATTTGGTGATTGCAAAAATCAACAAAGAATATGCTGGGCAGGGACAAAAAGTAATGAACGCCATGTGGGGTGCGGGGCAAATGATGTTTAATAAAATTTTGGTGATCACGGCCTCTCCAAACCCGGCCCCCCTAAATCCCCCCGGTGGGGGGACTTTAAAAGAGTCATTCAAGATTAGTGAGTATGAAAAGTTAGCAGTGGATGTTTTTAAAAATTTGAATCCCGCAACGGATATTTATTTTTCGCAGGGGCCGATGGACGTGCTGGATCATAGCTGCAGCAAAATGGGTTTTGGTGGAAAAATGTGTATTGATGGAACGGCGAAGTTTCAGGAGGAAATTGATGAAGCTTTTTGTTTTGAAATACACAGCTCACCATTGGCAATCGAAACTGCACTGCAGCAGTTTCCCGAAATAAAGGCCATCAACACTTCGCTGCTCGATAAAAATATTCCGGTGCTAATTATTTCGGTTGAAAAAAATAAACAAGGGCATGTGCGGGAACTGCACCAGCAAATTTGCAATCTGCAAGAAATGGAAGGAGTGAAAATGGTTTTGTTTGTAGAGCACACGGTTGATGCCAATGACATAACTGTTGCTCTCTGGCGTTTTTGCAATAATCTTGATCCGAAGCGGGATAATATTCTGGCGCAGCGACCATCCCAAGTAAAACCCGATAAAACATTTGCCTGCATGGGTTTTGATGGCACCATAAAAACAAAAGCCTTTGATAATTTTCAAAGAGACTGGCCTAATATTATTGTGATGGATGAAGCCACAATTAAAAGTGTTGATCAAAAATGGAGTACTCTAGGTTTGGGTCAATTTCTTCCATCCCCTTCATTAAAATTTATGGGACAGATGTATGGCGAGGAGGCGGTGGTTTCGTAAATTGGATGTATAAAAAAGAAGCCGATGAAGCAGGAATTTACCACCTTGTATGGCAAGGCTATTTTTGATAACAACAGGATATTCATAAGGACTTTTGATGTTCCGTTCAGCCGCACTTCATTTGCAGTTGTAGCTTATCAATTGCTGTACCTGGTAATATTTGTTTCGCAGTTTTTTGTTTATGAACCACCGCGACGTTATGTAGGCATTTTACTTTGGGGACTCTTATTGGCTTTTCATTTGCCCGATTTGTATCTCGTATTATTTAAAAGGAGTTACGCCAACATGATTCCTGTACAACACATCAGGTCATTCAACATTGAAAATGATCATCGCGGTTTACATACAACAGTTTCTTTGGTGTTGGCAAATGGTAGAGAACGAAAAATCCTATTTCGCACTTTAGAAAATCAATACCAGCCTTTTACCGAACTAATAGAACAACACATTGCCCAACCACAACTTGCCTAAACCAATAAATATTTTAATGACCGGTGCAGGTGCTCCGGGTGCGCCTGGCATCATCAAATGTTTATTGCAATCTTCTGCTATCAATCTTACTGTTGCTGATGCCGATGTAAATGCAATCGGAAAATATTTGCATCAGCAATTTGTCCAAATACCAAAAGCCACTGATCCGCATTTTGCAGAAACAGTTTTACAAATTTGCAAACAACACCACTGCAACATGGTACTGCCATTGGTTACAAAAGAACTATTGCCATTAGCACTGCATGAAAAAATTTTTGACGATGCAGGAGTAAAAGTTTTAGTCTCATCGCCTGATGCAATAGAATTAGCAAATGACAAATCGCTTTGCTATCAATTTTTAAGCAACGATGAAATTCCAGTACCGGATTTTTTCGTAGTTGATACCGTTGCGCAGTTTGAAGAAGCGGCGAAGGCATTAGGCCATCCGCAAAAACAATTTTGTTTCAAACCATCAAGTTCCAATGGAAGCAGGGGTTTTCGCATTGTAAGTAATTCAATAAACGAGGCCGACCAACTGTTTAACTACAAACCGTATAACACGTACATCAGTTATCAGCAGGCAATACAAATTCTTTCATCACAACCATTTCCACAATTGTTGGTGAGTGATTACTTACCGGGAGATGAATACTCAGTTGATTGCCTTGCAAATAACGGAGAAACCATTATTGCTCTCCCGCGTCTGCGTTCAAAAATGATTAATGGGATTAGTGTACAGGGGCGTTTTGTAAACGACGAAAATATTATTCGGTACTGCACCAGAATTATAGCCGCCATTGGTCTGCATGGCAACATTGGAATTCAGGTAAAAATTTCCGAACAGGGTACACCACTTCTTTTAGAAATCAATCCTCGTGTGCAAGGCACCATTGTAGCGGGTTTAGGCGCTGGAATAAATTTGCCATTTTTGGCAGTGAAACAGGAACTTGAGTTAGCTATTGCCCCCGGGGAACTGGAAGTAAAATGGAACACAGGCTTCAGCCGTTACTGGACCGAAATTTTTTATTAACGCCTGTTAAATTACCCCCTCACACACCACGGCAATCTTAGCTTGCGTAAATTGCCTTCATGAAAAAATTTTCCTGGCTTACCCTGGCAACCGTGTTTGGTTTTACCACATTTGCCCAATCACCCAAAAAAAATACAACCAACACCAACAATACCTTACTCTGGCGCATCAGCGGTAAAAACATTACCCAGCCATCTTATTTGTTTGGTACCATGCACATGCTTTGTGCTGATGATATTGCTCTTAGTGATAGCTTGACAGCTGCAATAAAAAAAGCCAACGCGGTTTATTTGGAATTGGACATGGATAACCTGTTTGAAATGATGGGTGCCATGACCAAAATGAAAATGCGCAACGACACCACACTCTCCGATTTGCTCACCGCGCAGGAATACAAAAAAGTAAAAACCTGGTTTACACAAAACAGCAAACTGCTTCCCTTCTCCATGTTGGAAACGTATAAACCCCTGCTGGCCGCATCGTTGATGATGGAGCAGCAAACCGGTGAATGCGATAAAATTATTTCGATGGAGCAACTGATAATGGCGGAAGCAAAAAATCATTCGGTCGACATAAAAGGGATGGAAACAATGGCCTACCAAATGAGCATTTTCGATAGCATACCCTACCAGTTTCAGGCGCAGCAATTGGTAAAAATGATTGATGATGGAGATAAAGAAAACGATGGCAATGAAATGAAAAAAATTACCGATGCCTACCGCAGCCAGGAGTTAAACAAAATGGAGGAAATGACGGTGACCGATAAAAGCATTTCGGGGTTCACAGAAATACTATTGTACAAACGCAATGAAGCATGGTCAATAAAACTGAATGAGTTGCTTGCTGGTAAGTCGTTGGTAATTGCGGTAGGAGCTGGGCACCTGCCCGGCAACCGGGGACTAATAAATTTATTGCGCAAAAACGGTTACAAAGTAGAACCCGTACGCAACGATATGATTGTGAAGAAGACGAAGGAAATTTAGTTCACAAGTTTACAAGTTCACAGGTTCGCGAGTTGTTGAACTGCAATTAAAAACTCCATGCAAAAAAGAACCTGTAAACTCGTGAACTTGTGAACCCGAACTTCTTAGAACTGTTCTAACCCCGAAAAGAAAAAGCTTCCTTCAATTTTTGCATTCTCATCACTGTCGCTGCCGTGCACAGCATTTTCACCAACCGATGTTGCAAACATTTTACGGATAGTTCCTTCATCGGCCTGCGCCGGGTTGGTTGCACCAATTAATGTTCTAAAATCGGCAACGGCGTTTTCTTTTTCAAGAATAGCGGCAATAATAATTCCGCTGCTCATAAAGTCAACCAGCTCGCCATAGAAGGGCCGCTCTTTATGTACTTCGTAAAACTGGCCGGCTTTTTCATTCGTCAACCTAGTTTGTTTCAAGGCTACAATTTTAAAACCGCTCTTGATTATTTTATCCAGTATAGCACCCGCATGTCCGTTCTTCATTGCATCGGGTTTAATCATTGTAAACGTTCTGTTGCTCATAGTTCAAGATTTGGGCGCAAAGATAGGGAGGCGGGCAGTTCAAAGGCAAAAGTTCAAAGCCGGGAGTTCAAAGTCGAAAGTCCGAGACCTCTGACAAGCGTTCAAATTCCGAAGCGTCGGACCGAAGCCGAGGCTTCAGATAAAGGTTCAAACTGCAATTGCATTTCCACCGCATGAATTCATTCTCACCCTTGCAATTTCAATAGTGAGTTGAAAGCATTACCCACTTCCATTCACAAATCAACTTCGATTATAAAAAAAATGGGCAGAGCCACGGTAGAATTCAGCAATTGGATCTCAACAAAAAACTATTACGCAGAAATGAAAAGAAGGAGTGAAGAAATTGCATTTAAAAATCAGAGAAAAAAAGTATGGGAAGTTTTATTTGAGAGAAATGCTGCTGGCTCGCAACTTGCGGCTTGTGCCTTGAAGCTCTGTTACTATCACCTCCTCCTGCTTTACTCCATCTACTGGATTAAAGCAGGAAGAAAGAGGCACAATCCGTTTTTCATCGGCATTGGTGATAGGTTAACTGTTTGTTTGTCGAACGGTTTTCACACGGATAAAAGGATTTCAACAAATGGTTTTCACAAAGGACTGGACGGTTTTCACAAAGGATTGGTCGGTCTTCAACAGGGATTGGATAATAAACGGGGCTTTTCTTAGGACTTAATTCGGTTGGTTTTCACAGGAGCTGGTTGAAAAAAGAGAAGTTGATTGATACTGGATTGTTGTTCTGGTCTTTCTAAGGATTAGGATTTCAAGGACTTCTACTGGACGGTTTGGATATTAGGACTTTGTTGGTTTTTCAGGGATAATCGGATTATTTGCTCAATCAACTTCTGACACAAAAGTAGGGTTACAAAGCGGGCTGCACAATGGCAGATTTGCTCTTTTATCCGTGTATGGTATTTACAACTTCCATCGTAAACAAGCGCATAATATGTGTGCGGCTTTAACGCGGAGTGCATCGAAAAACTACGTTGTGGTACACAGGAGTGTATTGCGAAAT
Source organism: Chitinophagales bacterium (assembly GCA_031425835.1). Lineage (GTDB taxonomy): Bacteria > Bacteroidota > Bacteroidia > Chitinophagales > Chitinophagaceae > Flavisolibacter. Next base: position 57,799 of record JANPKD010000021.1, on the reverse strand, counting down.
TTCAAAAAAAAATGAAGGGTGGCCAGGATAAACTTGCCTGCAAAGGGAAAATGGTGAACGATCGGCCTCGAATTTCAATCGCAAATTGTCTGCGGCCTTTACGCTCACATACGCAGCGTTATTTTGGCATAGTGGTGCTAGTAAGTGTTTATTGGTAAAACTTAAGAACAGAGTTTAAGGAAAATATATTGTGTTCAGTTCACGGGAACAGCCTTTTCTTATGCCAGTGCCTGGATCACGTCGTACTTGGTAACAATATGGTAACCGCCCGTATCATCTTTTGCCAGCACGGCACCGTTTTCTTTATTGATAAGCGTACGCAGTTTTTCTATAGGCGTATCAAGCTGCACCATTGGAAAAGCATGCTCCATCACCGTTTCTACTTTTTCTGTTTTTATTTCTGGGCTGCTAAATACTTTTTGAAACAATCCGTTCTCACTAATCGAACCAACCATTTCTCCAATGGCGTTTACTACCGGAATGTGTTCAATATCGTACTTGCGCATCAGCTCTACCGCTTCCGCCACTGATTGAGTTGGTTCCACCGTAATCATTCGTTGTTTTTGCCTCGTGTTAACCACATCCTTAAAAGTTTTTACATCAAAAAAGCCTCGTTCGGCCATCCACTGATCATTATAAACTTTGGCAACGTAGCGGCTGCCATGGTCGTGCAAAATCGCCACCACCAAATCGCCCTTTTTTAATTTGCCCTGCAACTGCAGCAAGCCCTGAATACAACTGCCTGCACTATAGCCGCAAAACAATGCTTCCTCTTTTGCCAGTTTGCGGGCCATTACCGCTCCATCTTTATCGGTTACCTGTTCAAAATAATCTATCACCGACATGTCGTAGTTTTTTGGCACAAAATCTTCACCAAAGCCTTCCGAAATATATGGATGCACTTCACCCATATCCACCTCGCCGGTTCTAAAATATTTTGTAAGCAATGATCCAAAAACATCAATGGCCCACACCTGTATGTTTGGATTTTTTTCTTTGAGGTATTGTGCCGTGCCGGTGACGGTGCCGCCTGTGCCGGCAGTAACAACAAGGTGTGTCACCTTTCCATCGGTTTGCTCCCAAATTTCGGGGCCGGTACTTTCGTAATGTGCTAGTCTGTTAGCAAGATTATCATACTGGTTCATTAAAAAGGAATTGGGAATTTCCTTTTCCAACCTTGCCGCCGTTGAGTAATAACTACGCGGATCTTCGGGTTCTACATTCGTTGGACAAATAATTACCTCGGCTCCAAGGGCACGCAAAATATCGGCCTTCGATTGTGATTGTTTATCTGTAGTGGCAAAAATGCATTTGTACCCTTTTACCACCGCTGCCATTGCCAAACCCAAACCGGTGTTGCCCGATGTGCATTCTATGATGGTACCGCCAGGTTTCAATTTTCCTTCTGCTTCGGCAACTTCAACCATCTTAACTGCCATACGATCTTTTATAGAATTACCGGGGTTGAAATATTCAACCTTAGCATACACTTCGCAAGGCAGGTCTTTTGTTATTTTATTTAAACGAACAAGAGGCGTATTGCCAATGGTTTCAAGTATGTTGTTCTTAACGTTCATCGCAGTGGTTATTTGGCGGCAAATGTAGGTGAAGTTTTGGGGTTGAATGGTCATCGAAACTCCATAACCTCATTGGCAGGATTTGAATCAGTACATGCTCAAAACTCAATCTTTAATTTTCAGGCCTCAATTGGCGTCGTGTACACCGGTTTCGTTACTTCTACCATCGAAATTCCCCCGTCCGTATCGGCATGGGCGGGCTTGTTCCTCAATTCAATATTCCTTTCTTGTTTCGCTGTGATAATGCTCACTGCCTTTTTAACATCAACGTAACCATCGTCCTGTTAAAAGCTTTACGTAGATAAATGTTCCGCATCCCATTTGCTAATGCAATGCGTTCTTTAATTACACACAATAACAACTACAATATGCAAACTATGAAGCACCGCTATTTTGCCGCCTCCATCGCAGCGCTTTTGTTTTTCTCGGCCTGCAAAAAAAACGATTTAAGTACCGAGAACTTAGTGCCAACACCGCCACCTGCACCCGTTGGCAATTTGGCCGATGCGTTGAAAGATTCGGCACTCTTGTACACCCGCGATATTTATTTATGGTACGGCCAAATACCCGCAACATTTAATGCCCGCAGCTATACCGGTTTTGATAAAATGATGACCGACATAAGGCAATACAGTATCGAGCCAGGATTTAGCGGCCCTGTCGACCGCTGGAGTTTTGCAGTAAAACAACAACAATGGGATAACAGCAGTTCGGGTATTGCCGGCGACTTTGGACTGAATGTTTTTTTCTTTTCCGAAAATGATCTGCGTGTGCGTCATGTAGAAAAGAGTTCGCCTTCCGGAGTAGCAGGTGTAAAACGCGGCTGGCGTATTACGGCTATTAATGGCAACAACAATATGGCTACATCGAATGCCAATTTTATTGTGCAGAATATTTATCAAAGCAGTACAGCGAGCATTACTTTTCAAAAGCCGGATAACAGCACGGCAACCCTTGCACTAACTGCCGGCGGTTATAAAGAGCACCCGGTTATTCTCGATTCGGTATATAACAACAACGGCAAAAAAACCGGCTACTTCGCATTCAACTCTTTTTTGGGCGATACTACGGAAATGTACAGTGAGTTCAGCCGCGTTTTCAATGGCTTTTCAGCAGCAGGTGTTAGTGATGTAATTGTTGACTTGCGTTACAACGGCGGCGGGTATGTAAGTGTGCAACAAAAATTGGCTAACTGGCTGGCACCATCATCGGCCAACGGACATGTAATGATGAAACAACAATTCAACGACAAATACACACAGTACAATGAAACGGAGTTGTTTAGGAAACTGGGTGGATTGAATTTGAACAGAATATTCTTTATCGTGAGCAGCAACACCGCCTCGGCCAGCGAACTGCTCATTAATAATTTAAAACCATACATGGATGTTCAGTTGATTGGTTCATCAAAAACCTATGGCAAGCCGGTTGGTTTTTTCCCCATACCGGTTGGCGACTGGTATATTTTTCCCGTGTCGTTTAAAAGCACAAATAAAAACGGCGAAGGAAATTATTATAGTGGCCTTGCACTAAACAGTGCAGTACCCGATGGCCTTGATAAAAACTGGGGCGATGTAGCCGAAACAAATTTGCAATCGGCGCTTAACTACATCAATACAGGTGTTTATCGTTCGGGCAGTCCGGGTGCACCATCTGTTCCGTATCAGCAAAAAGCGGTTGTTGTAGAAGGTAATAAGGTAATTGACCTGCCTTCTTTCAAAGGAACAATTGATACAAGAATGATGAGGCGATAAGTGCTTGCAGTTATTATAATAGAAAGCGGTTGTTCAATTTGGGCAACCGTTTTTTTTATAGAAGATATTTTTGCTTGTCTGTCGAAGTTGAATGAGGGTGTACTTGGCTATATTGCTACGATCATCTTCGCTTGTGTCACTCACTTGTACGTTCTGTAATTCTATTCAGCACAATGCAAGTTTCTGGTTTTAGTGCGAAATTATTTACCCCGTCAAATAAATAAAAATCACGAAATCACATCGATCCCGGTAAATACTTAGCTACCTGATTTTTTCTTACACCCACTTTTATTTTTTCTTTTATCGTCGATAGGCTGTGTACTATTTTTTACCGAAGCCGAATCAAAAATTTTCCTATCCAAAATATACACATCAGCCTTGGCGGCATTTTCTTTTGCATGCGGATGTTTAATCGCCTTATCAATTTTTTGTTCAACAGATTGTGCTGAAAGTGTTAGCGAAGCAATAACCGCGGCACTTGTAAAAAAGAATTTTGTTTTCATAAAAAGATGACGGTGATTTCAGTGGAGAAGTTGGATAGCACCTCACCGCTCATGAGACTTAGTGACAACAGATCCACACAGTGGAGAGGGGAGAAACAGTGGCCCTTTCAAAAAAATATCTACACGAAATCTTTTCAGAAACTGGATTTCGAAATCATTTGGGCGATGTCAGCCAAATAAGGAGCCTTCTATTGCCCGGCTCTTCAGAGCCGGGGATAGAAGCACAAAAATAAGACAGGGCTTTAGCCCAATATGGTTTGTTTATTGGGCTAAAGCCCAGAAAAATGCTATTGGATCTAGCTATCCCCGCCATTAATGGCGGGGCAATTGAAATCCAAATTCCATATCTAAATCACATTGAGATTTCTGGCCCTTTACGCACCCAACGCTTTTGCCACACCAAATGCCGCTGCCGCCGCCGCTGCACCAATCATACTTACCCGTACGGCACCAAGCCAGGGGTTAATGCCCGTGATTTTACTTTTAGCCCATCCAAAAATAAAAAGACAAATAAGCGTTACTACTACAGAATATCTCAATGCAGTCAACGGATCATCCGTGAAGAAATAGGGCGAGAGTGGAACCAGTCCGCCAACAATATAAGAGGCACCAATATTGAACGCCGATTTGGTAGCACGTTTCGGGTCGGGTTGGTCCAATCCTAATTCGTACTTCATCATAAACGCCACCCATTTATGTTTATCAACCGCAATTTCTTCCGTTGCTTTCTCCTGCAAATCTTTACTCAAACCAATGCCGGCAAAAAATTCTTTTGTTTCTTCAATTTCACGTTCACGCAAATTATCCACTTCGTAATATTCTCTTTTTAATTCGCTTTGGTAATGATCCTGTTCTGTTTTGCCAGCAAGGTATCCGCCCAAACCCATTGCTATTGAACCCGCAGCAATTTCGGCAATACCGGCAATTACAATTATGTGGTTGCTGTCAACCGCGCCACTCAACCCTGCGGCTAAGGCAAATGGCACGGTCAGTCCATCGCTCATGCCAATTACAATATCTCTAATAAAATCGCTGCTGTGCAAATGTTCTTCGGGGTGGTGGTGCAGGTGTGTGTCCATGAGTGAGGGAATGAATAATTAGTAATGAGTAATGAGTTAGCGGCGAGTTTGAATGTTCGGTTTTTATTTCTTGATTTTTGATTCTTTGATCCCTGCTTTTTTAGTGGACCTCGGTGTAATTAGTGAAACTGTGCTGGTTGAAAACCTTAGTAGCACCTCAATAATTCCTTGCAACAAACCTTATTACCTTATTCATTCCTTTTATGCAGTTCAATAAGGTAATGAGGTTTGGTGTTGCCTGTGGTTTGTGTACTACTAAGGTTTAATACAGCGTGCATTTGATGGTTCGTGTTTTTTTTTACAGTCACAAGGGGTAACTTTTATAATCCTTGGTTTTAAACGCAATGATCGCAAGCTAATGACAAGCAGTTAGCCTGTTCCAATCACATGAAAAAATTAATTTTACCAAGAACAATTCGCTTTCGCTTGTGCACCCCGAATCTGGAAAGTTCTTAACCATAATTCGTTTCACAACCCCACCAATCACCGTTCACTACCCACCAATGCTACTCCAATATTCGCAAACTCTCCGCAATAATGCCGACACATTCATCAATCTGTTCTTTGGTAATCACAAGCGGCGGAGCAAGTCTTATTTTATCGCCATGCGTAGGCTTTGCTAATAAACCGTTCTTCATTAACTCGTGGCAGAGCACCATGGCGGCGTCTTGATTTTTATGGTTAATGACGATTGCGTTTAGCAATCCCTTTCCTCTTATTTCAGATATAAATGGTGATTGTAAATTTTCTAACGCACTTCGAAAATAGTTCCCGGAATCCCAGGCTTTTCCCTCCAGGTTTTCTTCTTTCAAAACTTCTAATGCAGCGATGGCAACGGCGCAGGCCAATGGATTGCCACCGTATGTAGAACCATGTTCTCCGGGTTTTATGGTAAGCATAATTTCATTGCTGGCCAGTACGGCGCTGATAGGTAAGGTGCCGCCGCTTAAAGCTTTGCCTAAAATTAAAATATCGGCTTTCACTTCTTCCCAATCGCAGGCCAGCATTTTACCGGTGCGTGCAAGGCCGGTCTGAATTTCATCGGCAATAAATAAAACATTGGCATTGCTGCATAAATCAAAAGCCGTTTTTAAATAACCATCATCGGGCACTACCACACCCGCCTCCCCTTGTATGGGTTCTACCAAAAACGCGGCGATTGTCTCATCCTGTAAAACGGTTTGTAACGCCTCAATATCATTGAAGGGAATAACAATAAAGCCCGGCATGTACGGCCCAAAATTATTCCTTGCAGTTTCATCGGTGCTAAATGATATTACTGTAGAGGTGCGGCCATGAAAATTTTGACTGCATACAATAATTTTTGCTTCGCCATTTGTTATTCCCTTTTTTTCGTAGCCCCATTTGCGGGCCAGCTTAATGGCTGTTTCAACGGCTTCAACGCCGGTGTTCATGGGCAACACTTTATCGTAACCAAAATACTGAGTAATGTACTGGGCATACTCAGCCAAAAGTTTGCTGTGAAAAGCACGGCTGGTGAGTGTGAGTGTTGCAGCTTGTTCGGTTAACGCGGCAATAATTTTTGGATGACAATGACCCTGGTTCACCGCCGAGTAGCCACTGAGAAAATCGTAATAACGTCTGTCTTCCACATCCCAAACAAAAACACCTTTGCCTTTTGATAGCACTACAGGAAGTGGGTGATAATTATGTGCCCCATATTGTTCGTCTAGTTCTAAAAAATATTGTGTAGCTGTTGCGACAGCATTTTCTGCTTGCATAAATTAATTTTGAGAGGATGAATAAATGAAGTGACCTGGCGGGAAATGAACAGCCGTTACTTAGTGATTAAGTAAATCGAGATTGGCGTGTAAAAAAGATAAATTAGATTTCATTTTTTATAACGAGGCAAATGTAAACAATAGTTATGGCTTACAAAATTCCGGATGCAACGAGTATTGGACATGTACATTTAAAAGTGGCCGATATAGATAGGGCTTTACAATTTTACCGCGACTTGCTGGGTTTTGCAGTAACGCAATGGTATGGCGACAGTGCGGTGTTTCTTTCAGCCGGCGGCTACCATCACCATATTGGCTTAAATACCTGGCATAGTAAAAATGCCGCACCCGCACCCGTGCGTGCAGCAGGCCTTTATCACGTTGCTATTTTATACCCTACGCAAAAAGATTTAGCTGCAATCGTACAACGTTTGATGGAAGAACAATATCCGCTTACCGGCGCATCTGATCATGGCGTATCAAAAGCAATTTATTTAAACGACCCTGATGGCAATGGCGTGGAATTGTATTGGGACAGGCCAAAAGAAGAATGGCCGGTTGATGGAAAAGGAAACCTCCTCATGGGAACAGGAGCGTTGGACATGCAGGAACTTTTTGCAACGCTACAAACCTAATCCCCGGAATAAATTACGCCGGTAGTTGGCGTTTCATACAATTCGATTTTTGAAAGAAGCGGAAGGCGTGGTTTTATTTGCTGCCATATCCAAACCGTAATATTTTCTGCCGTAGGATTTTCCAATCCTTTTACGTCGTTAATCAGTTTATGATCCAGTTGATCAATGACAGTAGCAAGATTGTCTTTTAATTCTTTAAAGTCCATTATCCAGCCTAAATGCGGATCAAGTTCGCCTTTAATAAAAACCCGCAGGCGGTAAGTGTGGCCGTGCATGTTTTTACACTTATGTCCTTCAGGAACGTTGGGTAGAAAATGAGCCGAGTCGAACGAAAATTCCTTATAAATCTCCATGGTTTTTATTCTGCGGCAAATGTAAGTCAGCCGTACGTACCGGCATTATACTACACGCACAAAATAATGCGCCGGAAAATCCAGGACCGGTATTTTTTCCTTTTCAAAAATGCCATAGACCGTGGAGCCGCTGCCGGTCATTGATGCGTATACAGCACCTTTCTGTAACAATTCTTTTTTAATGTTGGCAATTTCGGGGTGTGCGGCAAAAACAGGTTCTTCAAAATCATTTTTAAAATGATGTTGCCAGTCGGTCACTGGGGTTTTAATTAATTGTTTGAAAGAAATTTTTTCACTTGAGGGACAAATTTTTGAAAAAGCCCATTGGGTGTTTACATGAATGCCGGGGTTAACAATAACAATTGTATAGTTCGAAAGACCAAGATCTATTTCTTCAATTATCTCACCGCGGCCGGTGGCAATACAGGGTTTGTTGGTAATAAAGAAAGGGCAGTCGCTACCCAATTGCAGGGCATACTCAGCCAATTTTTTTGTTGTTATATCGAGGTTGAATTTTTTTTGCAACAACAAAAGGGCAGTGGCACCGTTCGCACTGCCACCACCCAACCCTGCACCGGTGGGTATGGTCTTATGCAAGTGCATTTTTATTTTGGGCAGACAAGGGAAATCTTTTTTTAGCAACTGGTATGCCTTTACACAAATGTTTTCTTCGGCGGGTATGTCAATGACTAAACCAGTCATAGTAAGATCGACATCGTTTACCTGTAGGGAATGAGCTTCAATAATTTCGCCCGCATCAAAAATGGGCAGTGGGTAAAAAATCGTTTGGAGGTTGTGAAATCCATCGGTTCGTTTTTGCAGAACCTCCAGCCCGATGTTGATTTTGCAGTTGGAAAAGTGTACCACTAAGTGGAGTTGAATATAGATGATGCGGGACGAATCCGAAAACCAAAGAACAGCTCTATCGCCCCTTCTTCCTTTTATTAATTTCATCCCTGATAGCGATGGCACGGATGTAATCTTCAGATTCTAACACTTCGTTCAGGAGTTTATTTAGTTCCTCAACCGACATGGTTTTTAAATCGCTTTTGCTGCCGGGTTCATCTTCGGCACCGGTAATGGCAGGGCCTTTTTTCTTTTTGCCGGGTGCGGGGTCTTCCATCAAAATGCCGGCGTTTTCTAAAATGTGCTCATAGGTATAAACGGTGCATCCAAACCGCACGGCAAGGGCCAGTGCATCGGAGGTGCGTGAGTCAATTTCTATTGTATCGTTATCAGATGTACAAACAAGCTTTGAATAAAAAATACCTTCCTGTAAATCTGAAATAACAACTTCGTGCAGTTCAATGTTGAACGCGGTCATAAAGTTGCGCATCAGGTCGTGTGTAAGTGGCCTGCTGGGTTGCATTTTTTCAAGCGCCACTGCAATGGCCTGCGCCTCAAAACCTCCAATTACTATCGGCAGCCGGCGTAGTCCGTTTATTTCGCCCAGTACCACTGCATAGGAATGTGTTTGGGTAATGCTGTGAGAAAGAGCCACAATTTCCAATTCTATTTTCTTCATAGCCAATAAATAAAACCGCTTTTTACAAGGTTTGCAAACCTACATATTTTGACTGATAAAAATTGTGCTGGAAGCAATTAGGTACATGCCTCGGGCTATGAACCTGAGCACTAAAATCTGCTACAACATTTTTTTTCGGAGTACAGCTCCACTCTATATATAGTTGAAGCAAAGGATTCCATCATCAAACATCTGCTTTCATGCTCCTGTCTACTTTCTCCAGGTCTTCTGGTCGTCAGGTCTTTTGTCTTCAGTCTTTTGTCTTCAGGTCTTTTGTCTTCAGGTCTTCCCCCTACAATCCCTTCACTTTTTTTATAGCGGCTGTTAACTTAGGCACCACCTCAAATGCATCGCCAACAATGCCGTAATCGGCGGCTTTGAAAAACGGGGCTTCGGAATCTTTGTTTACAACCACAATCACCTTGCTACGGTTAACGCCGGCTAAGTGCTGAATGGCGCCGCTGATACCGATGGCAATGTATAAGTTTGGCGCAATAGCCACACCTGTTTGACCCACGTGTTCATTATGTGGGCGCCAGTGTGCATCGGCCACGGGGCGGCTGCAGGCCAAGGCTGCGCCGAGGGTGTCAGCAAGTTCTTCAACCATAGCCCAATTCTCGGGACCTTTTAAGCCGCGGCCCGCACTTACTACCACATCTGCTTCGGTGAGCGAAACCTTACCAGAAGTTTTTGTGCTACCAGTTGTTTTTAGTTTCGGCGTTTCAATCTCCCCTGCAAACTCAGCTACTTCGGCGGTGCCTTCTTTATCAATTATCGTAAAGGCGTTTACACTTAGTGCCACCACTTTTACTTTGCTGGTAATATTTACTGTCGCAAAGGCTTTACCCGAAAAAACATTTTTGCGCACAGAAAAGCCATTGCTGGTATCGGGCAATGCCGTGGCACCCGCTGCCAGGCCCGCATTTAGTTTTACAGCAACCCGTGCCGCCAAAGATTTACCGCTCGAGTTGTTAGAAAAAACTACAACAGTAGCTCCTGTTTTTTCTGCCACCTCCGCAATTATTTTGGTGTAAACCTGCGCATCAAATTGTTCCAGGTTTGCATGCTGCACGCGGTGTACTTTTTTTATGCCGTGCCTGCCCAGCAAACTTAGGTCGCTGGTTACATTGCCCAACACTACGGCTTCAGCATCAACGCCTGTTTGCTCGGCTATTTTTGCGCCGTAGCTAAGTGCTTCGTGCGACGCTTTTTTTATTTGTCCTTCTGAATGATCCACAAAAATTAGTACGCTCATAAAAAAGATTAAAGTCTAAAGTTTAAAGTCGTTGTCTTCAAATTCAAAATGTCTTCAACTTGTCTGCATGTTCCAAAACACCCCGTCAGCTGGCGGGGATGGGTACTTATATTGCTCTCGCTTCCTCGTGTAACAATCGCACCAACTCCTCAACATCATCGGGCGATACCAATTTTACACCTGCTTTTGCAGGGGGCAAAGTAAATTCCTGAAACTGTGTGTACGATTCTAACGCTACGGGCTCCACCACTTTTAATGGCTTGGTGCGGGCAGCCATAATGCCCCGCATATTTGGTATACGGGCCTCGGCCATTCCTTTCTGGCAACTAACTACTAAGGGCAGTGTTACCTCAACTGTTTCTTCTCCTCCCTCAATTTCTCTTTTTACCGTTGCAACTTTTGCCGCTACCTGAAAGTTGGTGGCGTTGGCAATAAATGGTAACGCAAGCAACTCGGCTAACATACCGCCTACTGCACCGCCATTGTAATCAATTGTTTCTTTGCCGGTGAATATTATATCATAGCCACCCTCTTTAGCCACAGCCGCAATCTGTGTGGCCACGTCAAAACTTTCAAGTGGATTTTTATTTACCCGAATGGCTTCATCGCCACCAAGTGCCAGGGCCTTGCGAATGATTGGATCGGCATCGGGCCCACCGACATTTATTAAATGAATAGTAGTGGCAGCATCGGCTTCTTTTAATTCGATGGCACGCACCAGCGCATACCATTCGTCGTAGGGATTAATAATCCACTGCACGCCAGCTTCAGCAAATTTCGAGTTGTTATCGGTGAAGGCTATTTTTGCCGTGGTGTCGGGCGTTTTACTAATACACACTAGTATTTTCATTCAGCAAAATTTAAGTGAATTTTATTTGGTTGCTTATGCAACTATTGGTTTGCAAATATAAGGAGCAAACATACCCGAACCCCAAAAGCCATTACATGGATAAAATTGAAAAGTTGAATAGTTTTTTAAAGGATAATCCCCAGGATTCGTTTGTGCAACATGCCCTTGCGCTGGAGCATATTAAAATAGGGGATGACGAAACAGCAAAAAAGTTGTTTGAAGCCATTTTACAGCGGCAAGAAAATTACATTGGCAGCTACTATCATCTTGCAAAACTATTAGAGCGGCAAGGTGAGTCGGCGGAGGCAATTAGTTGGTACGAAAAGGGAATGGAGATGGCGAAAAAGGCGGGAGATAATCATGCTTACAATGAGCTACAAATGGCCCTGGAAGATTTGGATTGACAGAAATGGTTTGCACAAATTTATGCTACAACGTTTTATAGATCATATAGCACAGGGCACTCTTTTTTCGTTAAAGGATAAAATAGTAATTGCCGTAAGTGGAGGGCTTGATTCGGTAGTGCTTTGCCAGTTATGCAGACAGGCTGGCTATCAATTTTCAATAGCGCATTGCAATTTTAATTTGAGAGAAACCGAGAGTACACGGGACGAAAATTTTGTACGAAACCTGGCTGAAAAATTTAGGGCCGAAATATTTGTTGAAAATTTTGATACAGACGCTTATGCCGCCATCAACAAATTATCCATCCAGTTAGCCGCCCGAAACCTGCGCTACACCTGGTTTGCCCAATTAAAAAAAGAACAAAACTTTTACGGGGTTTTGTTGGCACATCATGCAAACGACAATATAGAAACAGTCATGATGAATTTTTTCAGGGGTACGGGTTTGGAGGGATTGACTGGAATGCTGCCGGTGCGTGATGGAATTTTTATCAGGCCATTGCTTCCATTTTATAGAAAGGAGTTGGAAGAGTTTGCCGCCGAAAATAATTTGGAGTGGGTAGAGGACTCGTCAAATGCCTCAAGCAAATACACCCGCAACTTTTTTAGAAACGAATTGCTGCCGCAGATAAAAAAAATTTTTCCACAAGTGGAGGAAAACATAGTGGGCAACATTAAGCGTTTTACAAGCATTGAAAGAATGTACGAAATGGCTTACGCCGATCTTAAAAAGAAAATTTGTGTTTATACGGGTTTGGAAATGCGCATGCCCATAAAAAAACTTCAGCAGCAGGCCGGCAGTTCTTTTTTGTTCGAAATTATTTCGGAGTATGGTTTTGGTGAAAAACAGTTGCCCGATGTGCAACATCTGTTCGATGCTCTAAATGGAAAATTTATTGCCAACGAAAAGTTTCAGATCATTAAACATGGCCTGTGGCTTATTGTAGCGCCGCGGCAAACAGATGCAACAATCCATTTGGTAGAAGAAGGCGAGGAGTTGGTAAAATTTCACGGCAAGCAACTGGCAATAAAAAAGCTGCCAAAGAAACACTGGCACTTGAATCCTTCACCCGACACAGCGCAGTTAAATGCAAAACACATCACCTTTCCCTTGGTGCTGCGCCGATGGAAAACCGGCGATTATTTTTACCCGTTGGGCATGACAAAAAAGAAAAAGCTTGCCCGGTTTTTTATTGATCTTAAACTGCCAAAAAATAAAAAAGAAGAAGTGTGGGTTGTAGAGAGTGATAAAAAAATTATTTGGGTTGTTGGGCTGCGCATCGACAACCGGTTTAGGGTAACAGATAGCACAAAGGACGTTTTGCAATTAACTATTTCCTAATTCCTACTGATGTGGATTGGTGAAGTCCGAAGCTTCGGACTTCACAACGACAACCGATATAATTAAGTAAACGTTGGCAACTGCCACTTGTACACCCGTTAGTTCGAAGCGTCGGTCTCAACAATTGCATCTGCTTCTTTAATTTATCCACCCCTTTGCCTGCAGCCAAAATGTTACACCGCTGGTAAATTCACCAATGGCGTTATAGCCAACCAACTGGCCAACAACAATAATAAAGATCAGTCCGTACAACGCCCCAAAAATATGAGCGGAGTGATTTACGTTGTCGCCGCCCCGCCTGTCAAGCATCGCCGAAATGAGCAGGTACAGTGGGCCAAATAAAAAACCCGGTATGGAGATGAAGGGAATAAAAATGATTCCAACGCCAACGGTAGGCTCTATAAGTAAGCCAGCAAACACTACTGCACTAACTGCCCCCGATGCACCTAAGCTCCGGTAAGAATAATCTTCTTTATGCTTGAAATAGGTTGGCAAAATTGAAACAAGCAAAGCCGTTACATACAAAAGCAGGTAAAGCCATTTGCCACTGTCGCCAAAAATTTCGGTAAATTTTTCTTCAACAAAGCGGCCAAACATGTAGAGCGAAAGCATGTTGAAAATGAGATGGCCAAAGTCGGCATGAATTAAACCACAGGAAAAAAAACGATACCACTGGTTGCGGTGCGTAACGGCCGGGGGATAAAAAATAAGGTCGTCGATAATTTTTTGATTGTTGAATGCGCCAAACGAAACAAGTGATGTGATGATGATGATAACAAGATTTATGGTAAACGCCATGTTGTAATAATGATGGTGGATAGAAAGTTACGACAGGCCGCAAGCTAAAGCCGTGCGTGCCAATTGCCAAATTGAATGTGCGTACACAAATGATCGTGGTTGGTTATTGACTTTTCGGATGAAGTTTGCCTGGGTTGAACACGAGTCAGCTAATCCCGCTCTCAGACGCATATTGCTAAGGTCAAGCCTGCCGCAGCTTGCCTGGAAACTTCGGCAATGCCGGGTACCAGTTACGATTCACCACTCACCACTGACAATTCCTTCCCGCCCAAAAAAATTTTTTCGTTCCGCATTCAATTCTATATTTGTTGCACAATGACAGTAACGAAAGCATACCGCTATTTTTATTTTTACTTTTTTAAAAAGAAGCCGGGCATGCTTTAGTTGAAATTTTTTGTAAACCAATTCAACATAAAGAAAGTCCCGGCCAAGTGCCGGGATTTTTGTTTTTATGATAACAACAGTTTCCATACAGGGTTTCGAAGGCAGCTTTCACCAGATAGCGGCACAACAATTTTTTGGCAAACAAATTACCGTATTGCCCTGCGCAAGGTTTACTGAAGTAATTGCCCAAACCCAATCGGGTAACAGCAATGCCAGCGTAATGGCTATTGAAAATTCTATTGCAGGTTCTATTTTGCCCAACTACAACCTGCTGCAAAAAAGTAGTTTGAAAATTGTAGGCGAAGTATATCTGCCTATCAAACAAAACCTGCTTGTTAACCCTGGTGTACTGCTGGCCGACATACGGGAGGTTCATTCGCACCCAATGGCCATACAGCAATGCCTTGATTATTTGTCGCAACACAACTGGAAGCTGGTTGAAACCGACGACACTGCGTTGAGTGCAAAACATATTCACCAGCACAAAAGCAAACACATTGCGGGCATTGCCGGCAAGCTGGCAGCGGAGCTTTTCCATTTGCACATTCTGGCTCCCGACATTCATACGGAGAAAAGTAACTACACACGTTTCCTGGTGCTGCAACCCAAGGCAAAGTTTATTGCCGATGCAAATAAAGCTTCACTGAGTTTTCAAACCGACCATGCCATTGGCTCGCTCTCGAAAGTGCTAACCCGTGTTGCCGAAGCAAAAATTAATTTAAGCAAACTGCAAAGTTTTCCTATACCCGGCAGCAACTGGAAATATAATTTTCATGCCGACCTGGAATTTACTACGCTGCAACAGTTTGATAATACCATTGAAGAAATAAAAGGAATGACCAAAGCGCTGAAAATTTTTGGTGTATATAAAAACGCAAAACAACAATAACATGGAAGTTGCATTGGCCGATCGGCTAAATGGTATTGGCGAATATTATTTCTCGCAAAAGTTGCGGGAAATTGATGAACGCAACAAGAGGGGCGAAGATGTAATCAATCTTGGAATTGGCAGCCCCGATTTAGCACCGCATTCCACGGTGTTGCAGGAGTTGCATGCACAGTCTTCAAAACAAAATGTACACGGTTACCAGAATTACAAAGGCTCACCCATTTTAAGAACTGCCATTGCCAATTGGTATAAGAAATGGTATGGTGTTGAGCTGAATGCCGACAAAGAAATTCTCCCGCTCATTGGCTCAAAAGAAGGCATCATGCATGTGTGCATGACGTACATAAACCCGGGCGACGTAGTGCTTGTGCCCAACCCCGGATATCCTACTTACTCCTCCGCTGCAAAACTGGCTGGTGGCCATGTGCAGGAATACCCGCTGACGGAAAAGAACAACTGGCTGATTGATTTTGAAGAACTGGAAAACATCATTACCCAATTGCGTGCGGAAAAGAAAAAAGTGAAATTGATGTTTGTAAATTATCCGCACATGCCCACCGGTGCAACCGCCGATGACGTATTTTTTGAAAAGCTTGTGGACTTTGCAAAAACACATTCTATACTTATCTGCCACGATAATCCTTACAGTTTTATTTTGAACGATGCACCACAAAGTTTGTTGGCCATAGAGGGAGCGAAGGATGTGGTAATTGAATTAAACTCACTCAGCAAATCGCACAACATGGCCGGCTGGCGTGTTGGCATGTTATGTGGCGCAGAAGAAAGAATAAATGAAGTGCTGCGTTTTAAAAGCAATATGGATAGTGGTATGTTTTTACCTGTGCAACTGGCAGCAGCCAGCGCATTGGAATTAGGCAACGACTGGCACGATGTGCTGAATAAGATTTATACGGAGCGACGGGAAAAGGTTTTTGATTTGCTCGATAGTATTGATTGTACTTACAATAAACATCAAACCGGTTTGTTTGTGTGGGCACGCATACCGGCTGTATACGAAACGGGGTACCAGTTGAGTGATGAAGTACTGAATGAAGCCGCGGTTTTTATTACGCCTGGTGGCATTTTCGGATCGCAGGGAAACGGTTATGTGCGCATCAGTTTGTGCAGCACTGCCCAAAAAATTGCAGAAGCAACAAAAAGAATTGTGGAATCGAAAACAAAACAACAGGCATGACGGTAGTAATTATTGGTATGGGGTTGATTGGCGGATCCATGTCGCTGATTTTAAAAAATGGTGGATTTGCTACCCGTGTAATTGGTATTGAAAATAATGAGCAACATGCTGTAAAAGCGTTATCGCTTGGACTGGCCGATGAAATAATGGATTTGGATGAGGCTTTGCAACATGGGGAAGTTATTATCATTGCCACGCCTGTAGATGCCGCCGAAATTTTATTGCCGCAGCTACTTGACAAAATTACCAACCAGGTGGTGATGGATGTTGGTTCAATAAAAAACGCGGTGTTGCAAATGATACAAAATCATCCAAAAAAAGGAAGGTTTGTTGCCACACACCCAATGTGGGGTACCGAATACAGTGGGCCCGAAGCAGCAGTACAGGATGCGTTTGCTTCTAAGGCAACTGTAATTTGCAACAAGGAAGATTGTGATGATGATGCCCTTGAGTTGGTGCAAAGGATTTATGGCTTTTTGCAAATGCACATTGTGTATATGAATGCTGAAGAACATGATGTGCACGTGGCGTACGTCAGTCATATTTCGCACATCACATCTTTTGCGTTGGCCAACACTGTATTGGAAAAAGAAAGAGAAGAAGGAGCGATTTTTGAATTAGCGAGTGGTGGTTTTGAAAGCACTGTACGTTTAGCAAAAAGCAATGCAGCTATGTGGGTGCCGGTGCTGATGCAAAACCGGGAAAATGTACTGGACGTTTTGAATGAACACATTAGCCAGTTGCGGAAATTTAAAGCTTGCTTGGAAAAAGAAAATAGTGAGTACCTGGAGGAGTTGATTGTGCGGGCAAATGGGATTAGTAAGATTTTGAAATGAGGTGCTGGGATTTTGGTGAACTGTCCGCCTATTGAAAACCCACCCCAGATAACTAAAGGTGAATGCTAACTAAACTCGCCCCTCCGAGGAGCGGAGGTGCTTGAACTTCAGAGAGGGGTTCTCTCTGAAGTGACTAACTTTTTGAATGAAAGGTTATGGCTTAATACTCTGCGAAATGGAGGTTTTCACTGACTGGACCGGTGTTGTTTGAGACTAACACATTGAGCTAACAACTTACGATAAGCAAAACAACTTTCGACAACTTCCCCTCCCTGGAGGGGCGAAATTAGGACTCTCGAAATTGTAGGAAACTGGGGTGGGTTCATCGAGGCAAAAAACAAATACCAATCGAAGCACGATGCTGAATAGAGTTGTTGCAGTACAAGTGAGTGACACAACAACAGCCAAATAGTAATTCAAAAGTTGACATCAAAAAAATAAAAAAATGCAAACAGCAGAAACAACCAACAAAGAATTAGTGATGCAAAAATGGAATAAACGCCCATTAATTATTTCGGGGCCATGCAGTGCCGAAACCGAAGCACAGGTGCTGGAAACCGCTACCCGCCTTGCTAATACCGGAAAGGTTGATGTGCTGCGGGCAGGCATTTGGAAGCCGCGTACCCGCCCCGGAAGTTTTGAAGGAATGGGCACGAAGGCGTTGCCCTGGATGCAGGCGGCAAAAAAAATAACTGGCCTACCCATTGCCGTTGAAGTGGCCACCGCCAAACAAGTTGAAGATGCTTTGCACTTTGATGTTGATATACTTTGGCTTGGTGCAAGAACAACTGTTAACCCATTTAGTGTGCAGGAGGTGGCCGACGCATTGCGTGGTGTTGATGTGCCGGTGCTGATAAAAAATCCAATCAATCCTGATTTGGAATTATGGATTGGCGGGGTGGAAAGGGTTGCAAAAGCTGGTATCAAAAACATTGGGTTAATTCACCGTGGCTTCTCATCGTACGGCACTACTGAATACCGCAATGCACCCATGTGGCACCTTGCTATTGAAATGAAAAGGCGGTATCCCGAGCTGCCCATCATCAATGATCCATCGCATATTTGCGGCCGCCGCGATATTTTATTATCGGTTGCGCAAAAAGCAATTGACCTCGATTACGATGGACTGATGATTGAAGCGCATATTGACCCCGACAATGCATGGAGCGATGCAAAGCAGCAGGTAACACCGGAGAAGTTGAGTGAAATGCTCGATGAAATTATCTGGCGTAGAGAAGATGTCGCATCGGAAGCTTATCATGCAGCATTGGAAAAACTGCGTCAGCAAATAAATGGACTCGATGATGAGCTGATGTTTATTTTAAGTCAGCGTATGAAGCTGGCCGAAAATATTGCCAACTACAAAAAAGAGAACAACATTACTATTTTGCAAACCCGCCGCTGGAATGAAATATTGGAACGGGCCTGCAACAAAGGCGAACAATTGGGGTTGAGCAAAGAATTTATTACAAAGTATTTCGACGCCGTGCATTTGGAAAGCATCGCCCACCAAACCAAAATTTTCAATAGCTGATGCAGAAAAAAACAATAAGGTTCGGGGCTGCTGCAGCTGACTATTATTTTGCCGGTGGCTTTGCACAACTAAAAGAAATTGTTGATCAAAAAACTGCGGTGATCATTACCGATGAAAACATTTTTGCCGCGCACCAAAAGCGGTTTAAAAACTGGCACACCATTGTGCTAAAGGCTGGCGAAGAATTTAAAGTGCAGGCTACCATTGACACGATTATTGAGCAGCTAATTGCATTTGAAGCCGACAGAAATTTTACGTTGATTGGTGTGGGCGGCGGTGTAATAACCGACATTACCGGTTACGCCGCATCGGTTTATATGCGTGGAATAAAATTTGGTTTTGTACCCACAAGTTTATTGGCTTTGGTAGATGCTTCGATTGGTGGTAAAAACGGTATTGACGTTGGAATTTATAAAAACATGGTTGGCGTCATTCGTCAGCCGGCCTTTATTTTACACGATCTTATTTTTTTAAACACACTCCCCGAAACAGAGTGGACAAATGGTTTCGCTGAGATTATTAAACATGCCTGTATAAAAGATGCGGCAATGTTTAAAGAATTACAAAGCCATGACATTTCATTCTATCAAAAAAGAAAAGAAGAAACCTGCAAACTTATTCAGCGCAATGCTTTACTGAAAACAAAAGTGGTGCAGGGAGATGAATTTGAAAAAGGCGAAAGAAAGCTTTTGAATTTTGGACATACACTTGGGCATGCACTTGAAAATCAGTACGAACTTTCGCATGGGCAGGCCATTTCAATAGGTATGGTTTATGCTGCAACACTCTCCGAAAAAATTACCGGTTTCAAAAGAAAAAATGATGTAGCCAGTTTGCTGGAGCAATATGGTTTGCCTGCATATGCAACGTTTGATAAGGAAAAGGTTTTTGCTGTTTTAAAAATGGACAAGAAAAAAACAAAAGACGCCATTCATTTTATTTTGTTGGAACGGATTGGCAGGGCCCGGATTGAAACAATTTCTATTGACCAATTGTACGCAAGTTTCTAATGCAGCAAATAATACAACCATCATCCGTTAGTGGAACGATTGCAGCACCCACCTCGAAAAGTGCCATGCAAAGAGCCTGTGCCGCCGCGTTGATTAGAAAAGGTACTACCATACTGCATAACCCCGGCACATCGAATGATGATAAAGCCGCGTTGTCAATTATTGAAGCCCTGGGTGCACAGGTAAAATATACGGGTGATACAATTGAAATTTTGAGTGACGGTGTAAACCCTTCTTCCAATGCAATTCATTGTGGTGAAAGTGGTTTGTCGGTACGCATGTTTACACCTATTGCTGCTTTGAGTAAAAAAGAAATAGTGATTGATGGCGAAGGCAGCTTGCGCAAACGGCCGTTGCATTTTTTTGAAGAAGTGTTGCCACAATTAGCTGTCAGTTGCACAGGTGATAGTGGTTTATTGCCTCTGAAAATACAAGGACCATTGCAACCAAAAAATATCACAGTTGATGGCTCACTTTCCTCGCAGTTTTTAACCGGTTTGCTAGTGGCATATAGCGCCGCCAAGGCCAGTAACGTAACGATTACCGTAAACAATTTAAATAGCAAACCGTACATTGATTTAACGCTGGAGGTAATGAAATCGTTCGGGTTAAAAACACCCCAACATAATAACTACAAAGAATTTTATTTCGGCAATGAAACTGTAACCTTTGAACCCGAACCTTTGAACTTTTATGTTGAAGGCGACTGGAGCGGTGCCGCTTTTTTATTGGTAGCCGGTGCAGTTGCGGGAAAGGTAATAGTAGAGGGATTGGATGTTTTTTCGACCCAGGCCGACAAGGCAATTTTACAGGCATTGATGCAAAGTGGCGCAATAATGAGTGTGGAAGAAAAACAAATTACCATTCAAAAAACAGCGCTGCAGCCATTTCATTTTAATGCAATTGACTGCCCCGATTTGTTTCCGCCACTTGTTGCTTTAGCCGCGGTTTGTAACGGTAAAACTGTTATAGAAGGTGTACATCGCCTAACCCATAAAGAAAGCAACAGGGCCGAAACCCTGCAGCAGGAATTTGGTAAGCTGGGTGTGAAAATATTTTTGCAAAACGATTTGATGATTATTGAAGGCGGCGTACAAATAAAAAGTGCAAAGGTGTTTTCGCACCACGACCACCGTATTGCAATGGCCTGTGCTGTTGCCGCCTTAAATGCCGATGGGCCGGTGACGATTGAGGGTGCAGAGGCCGTGAATAAATCGTACCCGCAGTTTTGGGAGCATCTACAACAACTAACTTCATTGCGTCAATGAATAACTCAGAAAAAATAATTTCCTCCTGGCAGTCGAACGCAGATGCATGGGTTGCAACAATTGATGGCGATGAAATTGAAAGCCGTCAACTGGCAACCAACAATGCTATTGTCAACAGCATAAAAAAATATGCGCCGAAAAATATTATAGACATTGGCTGTGGCGAAGGCTGGTTATGCCGTGCACTCACCAGTGACGGAATTGATGCTGTTGGTTTTGATGCGGTGCCCAAATTAATTGAACGGGCAATTGAACAGGGTGGAGCAAAGTATTCCGTTGCTACTTATCAGCAGTTGGCGGATATGGAAAAAGTTTCGAAAAATTTTTACGATGCAGTGGTGATTAATTTTGCTTTGATTGATAAAGGGGATACAGAGCTGCTGATCGCTGCTATTCCAAAAATGCTTCAACAAAATGGCCGCCTTTTTATTCAAACGCTGCACCCATTCAACATCGGCGAAGAGGAAGCTTACACTACCGGTTGGAAAGAAGGCAGCTGGAGCGGAATGAAACAAAAATTTGTTCAGCCTTATCAATGGTACTACCGCACCGTAGGCGATTGGGTATCGTTATTTACCAATGCAGAGTTTAGCATTGAAGAAATAAATGAACCCCTGCACCCAGATACAAAAAAACCATTGTCAATACTATTTGTTTTAAAAAGCAATCAAGCAATAACATGAATTCATTTGGCAGAATATTTCGGGTAACCATTTTTGGCGAATCGCATGGACCTTCGGTAGGTTTAATCATTGATGGTTGCCCGGCTGGCATGACATTAACCGCAGCCGATTTTGTTACTGATATTGAACGCAGAAAGGGAGGCACGCAGAAAGGAACAACGCCACGGAAGGAAGATGATATTCCTATTTTTCTCAGCGGCATTTTTAACGATACCACTACCGGTGCGCCACTCACCATTATTTTTCACAACAACAATACCCGCTCGGGCGATTACGAAAAACAAAGAAATATTCCCCGCCCCGGCCATGCCGATTTTGTAGCCAACAAAAAATTTGGTGGTTTTGAAGATTACCGGGGTGGAGGCCATTTCAGTGGCCGGCTTACCGTTTGTTTGGTAGCGGCGGGGGTGGTGGCGAAGAAAGTGCTCGACCTCACCTACCTCACAGACCTCACCCCTAACCCCTCTCCAAGGGAGAGGGGAACGGAGCCCGAAAGATTTGGATACTTTACGAATTCGGTCGAGGAGTGGAAGAACGTTTCTCAATTCGCAAAAAACAATCGCCATCATCCAACGAAGGCAGAGGAAACTTTATGGCAGGCACTGCGTAACCGGCAGGTTGCTGGTTGTAAGTTCCGGCGGCAGCATCCAATCAAAGGCTTCATCCCCGACTTTGTATGTTTAGATAAAAAAATTGTTGTTGAAATAGACGGCGATTATCACAACGATGAAGAACAAAAAAATTATGATGCAGCAAGAACCATTCTTTTGAATCACCATGAATTTAAACTACTCCGGTTTACCAATGAAGAAGTATTAAACAACACGACGGATGTTGTTAGAAAAATTGAAGAACAATTACTAAAAACTAAAGACACTACGAAGCATCATTCCCCTCTCCTTTGGAGAGGGGTTGGGGGTGAGGTGGAAGCTGCCATTAAAGTAACCGCCACCATCCTCGAAATAGCCGGTGAAAAAAACCTCGAAGCCGGACTGCAAAAAGCCATTGATGCAAAAGATTCTGTTGGTGGTATTGTTGAATGTCGCGTCAGCAATTTGCCCATTGGTTTGGGTGAACCTTTTTTCGATTCGGTGGAGTCGGTTATCAGTCATGCGGTGTTTGCCATTCCGGCTATCAAAGGCATTGAGTTTGGTGCCGGTTTTTCCGCCGCAAAAATGTTTGGAGCAGAACATAACGATGCCCTTGAAGATGTTTCCGGAAGAACAGAAACCAATCATGCCGGTGGCGTGGTTGGTGGTATTACCAATGGCAATGACCTGGTTTTTCGTATTGTAGTAAAGCCCACATCCTCCACACCAAAACAACAGGAAAGTTTGAATTGGGAAACGGGTGAAAAAGAAATTTTCTCCATCAAGGGCCGACACGATTTATGTATTGCATTGCGGGTGCCGCCCGTGTTGGAAGCGGTAACGGCGATGGCTATTGTTGATTTAATGATGTTGGAGGGGAGGGTTGAGCGGGTGGTGGTGTAGGGGGTGGAGAAAATATTTTTTGTTCGTTTTTCTTTTGTAAGTGCTGCATTTTTTTTAAATAAACACTATCCTCTGTTTGTTTCCCTGCAATTAACTAACACTAAATTATTTGAATTGTAAATACAAAGAGATGCACGACGGCTGACGTGGGCGTGCCCACATGCCAACTGAGTCTTCTGTTCTTGGTTGCCATTATCTATAACCACCTATTCCTTTAAACAATTAACACCAACCATCGCATGGAAGGAATTTGCTGATAAAGATGAATCTGTTCGAGCTGTTGCTGGGATACAGAACTAAACCTGAGAAGCACTTAAACAAATATTAACGACAGTGTAAACTGTTACCTTCATGCCGACATTGATAAAGCATGAAACTTGACCGTTACGAATTAAAAGCTGGCCGAAATCTTACTACATTCGAATTTTTAAGCGAAGGAGCGAAAGGTCAGGTAACCAAAGTGGTGCAGTTCCAACGAATGAACCTTCCTGATCTCTATAATCTTGCGTTTGGCGATTTTAACTCAATAACCGGAGAACTCAACGACGAAGTTGTAACTGACAATGGCGACAGCGAAAAAGTTTTAGCATCAGTAGTAGCTGCCATTTACGCGTTTGCAGGCGAATATCCGCAAGCCTGGATATATGCAACCGGAAGCACAAAAGCGAGGACAAGATTATACAGGATGGCTATCAATAAATACTTTGAAATTGTAGAAAAAGACTTTGACATAATGGGTGAACTTTTCAATGAGTGGGAATGGTATGAGAAGGGAAAAGACTATCAGGCATTTGCCGTTCACCGTAAAAACCAGTAAATTTGACTCATGAAAAATATGCTTGAAATCAACGAGAAAAAAATCCCTGCTGTCCGCATTGATCCATCATTGGATAAATACGACAACGTGGTTCTTTTCCCTGAAAAACTTGCTAAAGCAAACGAACAACTTAATAAATCTGGTTTTCCTCAACTCCCGAACAAAAAGGACAGTCGCTAATTTACTGGCCTACAAAAATTTATGCCCAACTTCCACGATAATAAAAAAAGATTCCGCGGCGCAGAAGGTAGAATTAAATTTTTGCATGTTCCATTCACATGCATACGCCCGGCATAGAAATTCTGCCAGATCAATTTTTAAAACCTTCCTCAAAATATTTGTCGCAAACCACAGATCTCTCCCCCCTGTTCATTTTATCCCCCAAACTTTTATCTTGTAGCCAATTAAGGGCACCAGCATATAAATGAAGCACCGCATTTCCAAAACTAATACAGACATTTTTTATTTTTTCCTGGCGATTCTAATTCTCGTCGGTTCCTCCTGCAACAACAACCATCCCAACATTGCCGAGAAAGAAATTGTAACAAAGCCAGAGGAAATTGACCAGAAAGCCGAAGACATTATTCAGGGTACATTAAAAGATTTGCTGCAGGCAGGTAATGAACTGCCCGACAGCGTCAAAATAAAAAACGCACCACTGCTCCAGGTTCTATACAGCAGCGAGGATTACAAACCTTTTTGGTCGCACGAAGGCCGGTTTCTTGCCCCCGCCGATTCACTGTTTCAATTTATTGACAGCGCAAAAAATTATGGCCTTTTTCCGCAGGATTATTACCAGCAACGCATTAGCACTTTACGAACCGAGGTCGCCGATACTTCCAAAGAAAACAAATTGGATGCAGCTAAATGGGCACATGCCGACTTGCTATTGACATCGGCTTTTACACAGTTGGTGAAAGATCTATTTAAAGGCCGCCTGCAACACGACAGTATTCTGGCAAAGGATTCGTTAGTCAACCTGTCACTCTTTACAACGGCACTCAAAAATTTTCAAACGCTGCCTTCCGATTCTTTCGCCAAATTGTTGGAACCGAAGCATGCTGGTTATGCTGAATTAAAAAAAGCACTTCATACTTTTTTATCTAAGGCCATTTTTAAATCGTACACCCGAATTTTTTCGAAGGATAGTACTAAAATTCCGGGGTTGGTTTATAAACGGTTAACCGAGGTGGATTCGCTAAATGTAGTTGCGCAAACCAATGTTGATTCTACCGACGTGGCCCTCGCCATAAAAAAATACCAGAAAAAGGCAGGACTGAAAGTGGATGGAAAAATGAATGCAGCAGTTATCAGTCGTTTAAATAATACCGATGCCGAAAAGTTTATCAGGATTGCGATAACACTCGATAAATTCAAAAGTCTTCAACCATTGCCCCGTCAATACATTTGGGTAAACATTCCGGCTTATCGTTTACAGGTAATGGATAGTGATACTGTTGTTATGACCTCGAAGGTTGTAGTGGGCAAGGCCGAAACAAAAACGCCGCAGATTACAAGTGCCATTACCGATATGATTACCTATCCCAAATGGCATTTACCGGAGAGCATTATTAAAAACGATATACTCCCCGGCTTAAAACGAGATGCCGGTTATACTTTACGTAAAGGATATACTTTGTTTGATGCAAATGGCAATGAAGTTGATCCGTATTCGGTGGACTGGCATAAATACAAAACCGGTATTCCGTACAGTGTGGTGCAAGGCAGCGGTGATGAAAATGCGCTGGGTGTTTTAAAGTTTAATTTCCCTAACAAATTTTCTGTTTACCTGCACGATACAAACCAGCGGTATTTATTTGCCAAACAGGCAAGAACGTTGAGCCATGGTTGCGTACGGGTACAGGCCTGGCAGGAGCTGGCTTATTTTCTGTTGCGCAACGATAGTTTGCAAACGGGCAAGGCCCTACCGGTGGATAGTTTAAACAACTGGCTGGCGCAAAAAGAAAAACACGTAATTCCTGTCAAAAAAAAATTCCCATTATTTATTCGTTATTTTAGTTGCGAAGCGAAGGACGACCGCGTGGTGTTTTATGAAGATGTTTATGGTGAAGACAAAAGAACGAGAGAGCGTTTTTTTTCCAATAAATAAATTCCTATGCAATACTCACTTTCTTCTTACCTGGCGTTGCCCTTTTTTTTACTGTTGGTGCCGCAACCGCATTTGCCTGGCAGCGGGGCTGCAGCCATCAACCACCCGGCTAACTCAAAAACCTACTATGGCATTGCCAGTTATTACGCCGATATGTTCAATGGCAGGGAAACAGCCAATGGCGAAATATATTCGCATGATAAACTAACCGCTGCCTGCAATGTACTACCGTTGGGCACCTGGATAAAAGTTACCAACCTGCGCAACAATAAATCGGTAATAGTAAAAACCAACGACAGGCTGCACCCCCGCATGAAGCGGATCGTTGATTTAAGTAAGCTGGCAGCAAAAACCCTTGGTTACATAGGCCGCGGACTTACTCAGGTAAAAGTAGAAGTGATTGAAAAGAAGAAGGGTTAAACGCAGGGTATAGGGATAAATAATTTTACGTTTTTAATTCGCAGCCTTTATTTTTGTCCGGCTTAAATCAAACACCGTTTATGAGAAAAATTATAGCCTCATTATTTACCCTTATTTGCCTTGCACAATTTTCTTTGGCCCAGGATACACACGTCAGGCCCGCATCGCTGGGGGTGAGTTTCTTTTTCAACGACTACCAAACTGCACAAAGAATACGCAGCACTTCGCTTTCAAAAGTTTTAAGAGAAAAACAGTGGGCCGATTTTAAGGATATGGCGCCAGGCCTTGCCATTTCTTATTTTAAAGGAATGAACAAAAACATTGACTTTGCCGGTACCGCGGCATTTTCATTTCCCTCCTTCAATATTCCAGGCAGGGGAACGTCTTCTTCAAACAGTTCGTTACTCATGGAGGCAGATGCTTCTGTTAACCTGAAAATGTTTCCCGATAATTTCTGGTTTTCTCCTTACCTCATTGCTGGTGTTGGCGCAAGCCGCTACCGGTCTACCTACGGCGCATTCGTGCCGTTGGGTGGTGGCGTTAAAGTAAATTTTTTCGAAGAGGCTTCGCTTTTTATAACACACCAATACAGAATTCCTGTTACGTCGGAAACGAACGATTATCATTTTATGACCAGCATTGGTATCGCGGGCATTATTGGCAAAAAGGCAGAGCCTGAATTAAAACCTTTGCCCCCCGCGCCACCAAAAGATTCCGACGGTGATGGCATTTTCGACAGCACCGACCAGTGCCCAAATGTACCAGGCGTAGTAAAGTACAATGGCTGCCCTGTACCCGATACTGATAAAGATGGTTTGAATGATGATGAGGATAAATGCCCTACCGTAGCAGGTACGGCCAAGTATGGCGGTTGTCCCGTACCAGATACTGATGCTGATGGTATTAATGATGAAGAAGATAAATGTCCAACCGTTGCCGGTGTGGCCCGTTACCAGGGTTGCCCGGTGCCAGATACGGATGGAGATGGTATTAATGATGAAGAGGACAAATGTCCAACCCTGGCTGGTATTGCTGCAAATAATGGCTGCCCCGAGGTGAAAGAAGAAGTAGTAGCCCGTATTAACTATGCAGCGAAAAATATTTTCTTTATCACCGGTAGTGCAAAACTTTCAAGCAAATCGAATGCGGCTTTAAACCAAGTGGCGAAAATATTAACCGACGATGCCAATTTAAAACTTTCGATTGAAGGCCACACTGATAATGTAGGCAAGCCCGATTACAACATGACGCTAAGTGATAACCGTGCAAACAGTGTTAAACAATATTTGCTGAACAAAGGCATTGATGAAAGCCGGTTAACGGCGCAGGGTTTTGGTTTAACGCAACCGGTTGCTACCAATAAAACCGCAGCAGGCCGGGCAAAAAACAGGCGGGTGCAAATGAAACTGGGTTACGAATAAATCGTAAAACCATAAATGAAAAGCGCTTCTTTCGGGAGGCGTTTTTTTTTGGGTTAAGAGAGGTAAGAGAGGAAAAGCTAAGAGAGAGGCAAAAGATGAAAGGAGAAAAAGAGTTGAGCGGCTTTGCATTTTTTTTTGGTGTTTACTGTAATCAATAACAACGGCACCAATAAAACGTGGCAAGATAAATATTTGCCGACAAGGATTTTTATTCTCATCATTCCATTGCCGGTTGAGCGATAGAGTTCCAAAAAATAAAGAGTTGTGCTTCTACTTTTCTATTTTACTCTTTTGCTCTCTTAGCCATGTAGTCTCTTTTGCGATTTTATCTCTTATTAAAAATTTTGCTCACCACCAGGTCCTTGCTCCCCGCAGCGTAGCTATAAAATCCCTCACCGGTTTTAACCCCCAATTTTTTTGCAGCAACCATATTAACCAGTAATGGGCAAGGAGCATATTTCGGGTTACCAAAACCATCGTGCAGCACTTTTAAAATACTGAGACAAACATCCAGTCCAACAAAATCTGCAAGTTGTAACGGGCCCATTGGATGGGCCATACCCAGCTTCATTACCGTATCAATTTCTTCTACACCGGCAACCCCTTCGTACAAACTATAAATGGCTTCGTTTATCATGGGCATTAAAATGCGGTTGGCAATAAAGCCGGGATAATCATTAACCACGCAGGGTGTTTTGCCCAACTGTTTGCTCAGTTCAATAATTCTTTTGGTTATTTCTTCTTTTGTAGAATAGCCATTAATGATTTCTACCAGTTTCATTACCGGCACGGGGTTCATAAAATGCATTCCAATTACCTGTTCCGGCCTGGCGGTAACAGCAGCAATTTTTGTTATGGAAATGGAGGAAGTATTGGTTGCCAGGATACAGCCTTGGGGTGCATGTTCGTCTATCTGTTTAAAAATGTTGAGTTTCAATTCTACGTTTTCTGTTGCGGCTTCAATAACCAGTTCTGCATTTTTTAAACCTGTGGCCAAAGACGTGTTGGTGACAATATTTTTTAGGGCCGTATCTTTTTGTTCGGCAGTCAATGTTCCTTTTGCCAACTGGCGGTCGAGGTTTTTAGTAATGGTGGTGATGGCTTTGTTCAACTGCTCTGCAGATACATCTACCAAAGAAACAGCAAACCCAGTTTGGGCAAAGACATGAGCAATTCCATTGCCCATTGTGCCGGCGCCAATTACGCAAACATTTTTCATACTAATTTTTTAGTGCCGCAAACGTAGGAAAATTTTTTGGTTGGGGAACTGGGTAGCAAGCGTGATGCGCCGCATAATTTTCGTGCAACTTTTTTTTGCTGCCCGAGCTTTTCCGCTAAGTCAATCCACCACGAACATGCCCTAATTTCGAATGAACAATCACAAGCCTAACAATCAAACCGTCAGCAATGAAGTAAGAAGGTAAGTTGCGTTTTTTTTCGTTCCTCCTCCTATTGCCTTATAATCTGGCTCGGTGAGAAAAGGGGAGGGGTGCAACTTGCCACCCCGAACATTTAATTAAAATTATGCACAGTGACTACTGCTGTTGCTGCTGATCGGCACGAATAAAATGTTCTTTCTCCTCCATGTGTGATTTGGAAACATCAAGTCGCACATCATTCAAATCTTCGAATGTTTTACCGTCTTCGTAACCAACCGACACATAAACTGACAGGCTTTGAAATGCCTGGCCTTTAAAAGCACCTTTCATTGGTGTGCAATCATTAAAATTTCGGCCAACTGCAAGTTTTACATGAGTATTGGTTACCCACACATTGTTGGTTGGATCAATGCCCGCCCAGCCAAAAGATGGTATCCATGCTTCCACCCAGGCATGTGTGGCCCCTTCTCCCCGCATACCATTTTTATTAGGACAGATATAACCGCTTACGTAGCGGCTCGGTATGTTCATTGTGCGAAGCAGTTGAAGTAATACATGTGCAAAATCCTGGCACACGCCGCTGCGGTGATGCAGTATCTCGTCAACGGTTGTTTCGGTTGTGGTAATCCCTTTTATGTACTGAAAGTTTTCGTAGATGTAGGAGCACATTTCTTTTACAGTGATAGCTATGGACTTTGAAGGATGATAAACTGTTTTGATTATATCGGTGATGGAATCCTGCGAATTAATATGGTCGGCACTCGAAAGCTCCACCATGTTTAGATGCGAACCCACTTCGGCTTCCAGCTCCGTGAAGCCGGTGAGGTAATTTAATTCTATGTCCGGCGGGTTGAGTGTACGAACAATCAACTTACTTTCTATCACCATTTCCTGGTGTGGTTCGGTTAAACTAAATGTGCCTGCCGTGTTTCCCCAATAATCGGTAAATGTGTGTACAGCAGGATGGCCTGTGATGATCAACTGATGTTGCAACACTTCCTGGTCGGCGCCCTGGTATGGATATATCCTGATTTCGTTGGTACTTTCTTTTACCGCACGGTTGTACAGGTATTTTGTTATGTGGTGTATTTTAAAAACAGACATAGCTTTTTTAAGAATGGGAAAAATAGTATTTACCGAGTTGGTTAGTGAACGCAACGAGGTCGTTTTTTATATCGTTTAGAAAACTGTGCAGCTCCTGCGTTTCCATTGCCTGCAGATCCATATACCTTACTTTACTAAACAACCTGCCAAACGTTCGTAACAGCATCTCATTCTGATCTTCGTGTATCAGCATAATGTTTTTAACGTAATGATTAACGCGTATGAGCGAATAGATGACCGACCTCGTAAAATTTTCGTTGAGCACCACCTGGTGCATTACATTGCTGTCGTGGTTTTGTGTGCGGTAAGTTTTCAGGTGCATTTCGTAACCGGAAAGAGCATACAGCAACTGCCGCCAATGAAAAATATCATTGCTGCTATTTTCTTTAAAAGAATTTTGTTGCAGTTGTTTGTTGATGATGGCAATACTCTGCAAACATCTTTCAGTAAATCCTCCGAGTTGCATAAAGTTCCATCCCAGGCCCCGCGACATGGTATTGTCGGTGATGCCCGCAAACAAAACGCATGATTTTGACAGACCCTCAATTACTTTAATTGCTTGCTCCGTACGCAGCTTCGATTGTAAGGTTGGCTGGTTTACTGAATGATACATCTGGTTCACCACTTCCCAAACTTCTTTGGTAATGTGATCCTGTGCGCCTCTTGCATTTTCCCTTGCCCGGTTGATGATGCACTTTATTGAATTGGGATTGGTTTCATCGGTTAGTATTTTCCTCAACGCAGCCGTAGTATCATTTTCAATTTTACTGATTTCTTCCGATGAAATGGCGGTACTTAATTCCAACACAGGCCGCCAACTGCCGCTTGTGTTGGCCGACCGGTCGAGCGAAAGAATGTAATGAACATACACAAGCCTGATCACTACATCCGAACGTTCGCCATACCTGTTCAACCAAAATAAGGAGTCGGCAATTCTACTCAGCATCTATGTGTGTTTAAACTTGTTCATCAATAATCCATGTGTCTTTGCTGCCACCACCTTGCGACGAGTTGACAACCAGCGACCCTTCTTTTAATGCAACACGTGTCAGTCCTCCGGGCACAATCTGAATTCCATTTGGCCCATACAAGGCATAAGGCCGCAAATCAACATGTCTTGCATGAAGTTCCTTGTCAATAAAGCAGGGAACCGTTGACAATTTAATGATGGGCTGCGCAATATAATTTCTCGCATCATTTTCAATTACCTTCTTTGCCTTCTCCCATTCTTCTTCTTCAATCGTATGCCCCATAATCATTCCATACCCGCCCGACTGGTTGGTTTGCTTAATAACCATTTTGCCAATGTTATCAAATACATATTGCCGCATATCATCGTTGCTCAACTGGTAGGTAGGTACGTTGGGCAATATTGGTTCTTCATTCAGATAATAACGAATCATATCCGGCACATAAGTATATACCGCCTTATCATCTGCTACACCTGTGCCTGCTGCATTCACTATAGCCACATTCCCTTTTCTATAAGCGCTGATGATGCCGGGTATTCCTAAAAGACTGTCCTGCCGAAAAACAAGAGGGTCTAAAAATTCATCATCCACCCGGCGATAGATGACATGCACCTCTTCCAGGCCACGTGTAGTCTTCATATAGACTTTGTGATTGTCGATAACCAGGTCTCTTCCTTCCACCAACGGAATGCCCATTTGACGGGCGAGAAAAGTATGTTCGTAATATGCAGCATTAAAAATGCCCGGTGTTAAAAGAATGGCCGTTGGATTTGAAATATGAGGAGGTGCCAGCGACAGCAATATCTGGTGAAGCATCAGTGGGTAGTCGCTTACTTTGCGGACATGATTTGATACAAACAAATCGGGGAATATTCTTTTGATGACCTCACGATTTTCGAGCATGTACGAAACACCGGAAGGCGTTCTCAAATTATCTTCTAAAACAAAAAATTCCCCGCCTTCGCCGCGAATGAGATCAATGCCCGAGATGTGAATGTAAATATCGTGCGGCACTTTTATCCCAAACACTTCTCTTGTATAATGTGGGCATGATGCTATGAGTTTTGCCGGAACAATTTTGTCTTTAAGTATTTGTTGTTTGGAATAGATGTCGACGAGAAAAAGGTTCAGTGCTTTCAGCCTTTGTGTAATCCCTTTTTCAATATGGTTCCATTCCGCTGCCGTTATTATTCTTGGAATGATGTCGAAAGGAAAAATGCGTTCGATACCTTCATCATCGCTGTAAACAGTAAACGTTATTCCCTGGTTCATGAACAACTCATTGGCAATCTTTTCTTTCTGCTGAAGGGTAGGAACATCCAGGTGGTGAAGAATGGAAAATATCTTGTCGTACTGCTTTCGCACATTTTCGCCATCGTGCATCTCATCCCAAATGCCGGCCGACTGGTTATATTGATTGATTAGTGTTTCGAGATTCATAAGCCGTTGTATAAAAGAAATGCATCCGCCAGTTGGGGGGATGCAATCGTTTGACCTCAATTTAGCGAAAATAGTATTCGAACCAGTTTTGATTAAGGAATTAAAATGAAACGATTGGTAATTGTTGCCTGGCAGCGTACACTGTTGACCCTTTCAACAGCCCAAAAAAAATGCGCAGGATGGCCCGCGCACTTTATGATGTTATCTTTTACCAAAATCGCCACCAGGGTTTTTTCTTTGGCAGCTTCCATTCCTTGTTCTTCAAGCCTTTTTCCACTTCTTCGTAAGTGCCGTTGTCTTTATAAATTTTAAAAATGTCTGCCTCCGGCGATAAATCAACAACCCTGTCCTTGTACGTTATTACTTCAAAACCATGCTCCGGATCCCACAGGCACTGAAAATGCCATTTGATATACGCTACCCCATCCTTTACATCTTCTTCAATGCTGATGGAAGCTGGGCCACTGTAATTTTTAAAGTCAAAATCAGGGGTCAGGTCAGAGAGCCTGGGCAAGCCGCCATCATTATGGTCCCACGATGCATAATCATCTGCAAGTAACCGGGGAAATTCTTTCTTCAATTCCTGTAGCAGCGAATGTTTAATCCGTTCCTCGTGTTCTAGCAAATATGCATACGCGTTCATTTGTTCTTCATCAATGCGGAAACTTTCATCGGCATTTATTTCACCATTAACCCAAAGGTCGATGCGACCATTGGTGACCACTTTGGTTTTTATTAAATGGTTTGGTTCTTCAACTAAAAAATAACCCGTCCAGCAAGGAAGTGATACAAAACCTTTTAGAACCTTCAAGGGCTTTTTTCCGGTTCCAATATTTTGTACTTCTATGTTTGGGATCGCAGTCATTTTTGCTCCATTGCCATTTTGTTTATATCCAAAACAAACTGTGGAATATTAACCCGCGATGCCTTTTCAACATGTTCAAGCGCCTTAGCATCATCTTTCAATAACTCACGCAACTGCTTCTTCCAGGGGCAAAGAACACAGGGTTCAAATTTTGTAAACTCACGATTCTGGTTGAACAAAACATAGGTTGGCAGGCCGTCAGCTACTATCTTAGGTCGGAGGTATAATTGATATTTCAGGCCATTAACTATGCGCTGATAAAACCCGCTTTCAAGTTTATCCTTAAGATCAACAAACAGAAAATGATAAGCTTTCAAATTCTCTACAAAACCAAAAGCAATGATTTTCTTTTCCTTTGACGGTAACGACTCTTCTTCGCCCAAGTCATTGATTATCGTTATGCCGTAAAAGGGCCTGTTTAAAAATCTGCCGCTTTTTATTTTACACTTTACGGTATCATTATTTGCCAATACAACATAACCCGTCAATGGTTCTGCTGCGTTGGCAGCGATTGAAAAAGTTGTTATCGCCAGCAATAGAATAAAATGTTTCATAGCTGAAGTGATTGATAAATTTAGGTTAGGTTGAAATGAAATTTAAAAACGTATAGCTGTCTTATTTCTTTGGTATAGCTATAGAGAACGATAAACCAACTGCGTTGGCTGAATAACTGTTGTTCGCCTGGTCTTTATATTTCATGGCGGTGTAAGTAAGGCCAACTCCGGCATAAGCAATTTCAAATACAGGCCCATTAGCTGGCTGTAAATTGTAGTCGTCGCCTACGCCATCTGTTTTAAAACGAATGCTTTTATGCATTGCCAAGCCTGCACCCAAACGAAGCTTTGGGGTTGCCATGTAACTTCCACTAACAATTATGGGAACCCGGGTTAAACGAATGTGCGCATTATCGGCGGCAGTAGTAACATACTTAAATCCAATCGTTGATCGTAGTAAAAATTTGTCGGCCCCTGGAATTTGCAATTGGGCGCCAACTCCAACTGATATTCCTTGTCCTGCCCTGATACCTTGCTTTTCACCATTGGTGAAAAACACTTCCGCAATTTTATCACCGCCCAGTTCTAAAGCTCCTACGACTAAGAATTTAAGAGGTGATTTTTTTTTCTCGGCAACCTGCGAGAAAGAATTATTAAATAGAGAAAACAAAAGAATAAAAACCAGGGTTGAATTAATGCGTTTCATTTTGGTGTTTTTAAAGCCGGAAAATATAAAAAAAACTGGCTTTTGCATTCGGGGGAGAAAAGTTTTTTTTGCCTTTGATATTTACGCCCGTGTTGATGTACTTCTTTAAACCTCGTTCAGGTAAGTCCACTTCACCAACAACCGCAGTTGATGACTTTTCGTGCTTTAGAATTGGTCACTCATTTTCTATGCCGGCGCGATAAATTCTTATGTTGATACACCAGGCCAAAGTAAAAAACTAACAAAAGTTATTTTTTGCACAACAGCCAAATAAATAATAAATCCGTCGGTGTGGTACACAAAATTATTGAGTGCAACGAGTAGCAGGTTTAGAAGCCCAAATGCAAAAGGACCCAGCCAACGTTCTTTATAAAGTGCCACTAATGCGCCGGCCACTGCTATCAACCCACAGACTAACGCAAGATTAATAACAAACTTGTGGTTTAAGTTGGTGAACAATAAAAATGCAATGACCATTGAGAGCGGCCCAAAAAATCTGTATGGCAAGTATGAGTTTTTTACTAAAATGGATGTATTTTGGAAAAAGAAACCAGAACAAAGAAAGCGATGCACAGAGGATAAGCATGCCGGCCATGGCAATTGGCTTGGCAGGGTTATGTTGACCGTTGATTGCTTTCTCATAAAGCAGGTTGCACCAGTAGTTGTTTATCCAGCCAGAACCAACAGAGTTTTTATTTATTTGTGAGCCGCCGGGGTATAGGCTTGCCGCAATAAGGTAAAGAATGAGAAAGGCTATAATGCCAAAGATTGGGGTTAGGAGTAAAATGTTTTTTTGGATCTTGCCTCTCCGTTATCAAAATTTTTGATCTTGGTTTTTCTAAAGATCGGGTCTGTAAAATTGCTAGAGTCTTTCAAAATCCTTCACTTCACCAACCTTAGCCTGTTGAACATTTAACACATTACCACCTGCATCAGTTACAAACACTATCAACTTTGCGTTGGCTGCACTGCTAACATTCGCTGGAAATGTTACCCCATAGGCTTTTTCATTGGTATCCCCCGAATTAGGAATTGCGTCGCCATCCAAGGAGCTTATAACAGCACGTAACACCCCATTGTAATTAAAATTGGCAATATTGGGTAGGCCGCCATATATATTGGACGAATAATTTCGTTGCGTGTGTTTTAGATTATCTTCTACAAGGTAAACTGTAAGTTTTGTATTGCCTGAAACCGCCTGTTTATACGCAATCTTTACCGAAATGTTTAATGAGCCAGAAACTAAAGTGGAACTTAGGGCAAGTCCTGTATTTGCCGAAGCTTTGATTTCATTAACTACCTGCGGTACATTTTCGTATTGCGGACCAGTCCAGCTTTTTGTTCGGTTTATACTTCCGGTTGGCACACCACTTACACCACGCATGGCGGCTAAATCATTGCCCTGTGATGTAATGAATGGATCGCCGCCAAATAAGTGAATACCTACTACAAACGCTTTCTGGGTTTGCTGATGCAACAGATCTACACCGTATAATAACCTTGGGCAGTTGCCGCACCATGTACCTGAATATTCCTCCACCAATACATTGTGTACGAAGGAGCCGGCAGGGGTTGTCACTACATTTATTGTTGCTACGTTGGAGGTGATGGATCCCTTGGTTGCATACACGGCAAAAGTACCAACAGAGGCAAACGTGTAGCTGCTGCCTGCTACCGCAGTACCATTCACGTATACAGTGGAACTGGTGGTTACGTTTTCATTATTTTTTGAAGAAAGAACGGTAAATGCTACAACAGTGCCCGGCGCCACTGTTAGGGAGCTTGCCTGTATAGAGATTGTTTCCGGTGTTGCTACTGAAAAATCTGATTCGGTTTTGGTGCAGGATTGAAATATAAACAAGGCTGAAACCAATGCGGATAGTACGGCTGACCTTTTCATTTTACTATTTTTTTGTGTTGACGCACATTCCTACAATTCCTTACAAATTGTTTGTAAGGAAACAACGCTGTAACCGTCATACTAATTTTAAACACCTTTCTATAGAAATTACCATGAAAATATTTACCGCTTTTTTTGTCTTTATTTTTCTCCTGATCTCTTCCCTTAAGGCACAGGAGATTCCATCCACCAACCTCACCAGCTTAGGAGGGGAAGTTTTTGAGACAAGTTTATTTAACCAGCCCGATAATACTTTAAAAGTCCTTTCCTTTTGGGCTACCTGGTGTAAGCCCTGCATAAATGAGCTAACCACTTTGAATGATTTATCAGATGCCTGGAAAAAAGAA
This sequence comes from Chitinophagales bacterium, assembly GCA_031425835.1. Lineage (GTDB taxonomy): Bacteria > Bacteroidota > Bacteroidia > Chitinophagales > Chitinophagaceae > Flavisolibacter. Next base: position 20,716 of record JANPKD010000021.1, on the reverse strand, counting down.
TTGAAGTACGATTTCTACGCTATTTCCCAGGATGATAGTCGCACCGCAAAAAAAGTGGCGTCCTTAGTTAATGGAAGAGGGTGGAATTTTACTGTACTGCTCGATAAAAACCAGGATATGAAACGACTGCTAAACCTGTCCTCTATACCTTATACAATTGTTGTGAAAAACGGTAAAATTATTTACAGGCACATAGGTTATGTAGAAGGGGATGAAATTTTTTTATTCAAGGTGATAAAAGATAATCAGTGAAAATGAAAATAGCATTTGCTGTTTGTTTCATGGTTGCTTCATTATTAAGTGAGGCACAATTAAGTGGAAGTATTGAATCTTCTGCTGCCTTGTACATAGATGATAACAAGATAAAACTGGAACAGATTGAAGCCAAAAACAGGTTTAGGTCTAATAGCTATTTACGGTTGGATTATAAACTGAATAATTTTACAGCAGGTGTGCAGTTGGAATCATACCAGCCTAAAGCGTTGCTCAATTACTCCCCAAAATTCAAGGGCACAAACCTTGGAACTTATTATGTAAGCTTTAAAAACGATTCAATTGGATTGGACGTTTTAGCTGGTCATTTTTATGAACAATTTGGATGCGGGCTGGTATTAAGAAGCTGGGAAGACAGGCAATTGGGCATTGCAAATTCTATTGCAGGGGGAAGAATAAAATACAGCCCTTTATCTTCTGTAAACTTTACCGCATTGTATGGAAAACAACGAAATGGATTAGGCTTTGATTTTAGTGATGGTACCATTGCAGGCCTAAATTCCGATATTGAACTTTCATCTTTATTGAATGTAAAAAAAGTGGCTTTTGGGCTTGGGGTTAGTTTTGTAAACAGGAAGAACAACGATACCCTTGTTGGCAATGCGGCTAACAATTATTTGACTTCGACAAGAGTAAATTTTAAATGGAAGAGTTTTACAGCCGATTTTGAATATGCTTTTAAATCAAAAGATGCATTGGTTGAATTTGGAAATGTGCGACCAGAACTTCAATTTGACGGAGATGCTTATTTGCTCAATCTTGGATTCACGAAAAAAGGGTTTGGTGTTAATGCAAACTTTAGGAGACTGGAAAACTTTGGCTTTTTTTCTCAGAGAAATTTATCCGGAAATATTTACAATGAAGGCGTAGTAAATTATTTGCCTGCACTTACAAAGCAATACGACTATAGCCTAACCAACATCTATGTATATGCTGCACAATCCAATATCAGCTTTGAACCCAACAGAAACAAAGCCGGAGAGATAGGTGGGCAGGTAGATGTGTTTTATAATTTCAAAAAAGAAACGCCGTTGGGTGGTAAATATGGCACCAACATCTCGGTAAATTTTTCCCGGTGGTATGGGCTCGGTGGAAAATACATTGCAGCCGAAAGAAAATATGAAGCGGACAAGTTTAGAACTGGCGAACAATATTACAGGGATGCCAGCCTGGAGGTTAGAAAAAAATGGAACGTAAGATGGTCATCCATTCTCACATTCCAAAACCAGTTTTACAATGCCAGATTTGTAGAAGAAGCATCGGGGCAAGTGAATGCAAATACATTGGTATTTGATAATACCCTGCGTTTAAAAAAATCCAGATCAATCAAATTGCAACTACAACATCAATGGGCCGATGGATTGTTTGACAATTGGGCGGCTACCCAGGCAGAGTATAATTTCAGTACAAAATTTTCTGTTTTCGCAATTGATTTATACAATTATGGTAATCCCATTCTTGCTGACCGGCTGCACTTTTATAATGCAGGCGTTGTTTATAAAAACAATGCCGGACGGATACAGGCAAGTTATGGAAGGCAGCGTGGGGGCTTAATCTGTGTAGGCGGTGTGTGCCGTTTTGTACCGGAAAGTGCGGGATTAAACATGAGCTTCAGTTATAGTTTTTACGCATCCTTTGTTTTTAATAATTTTCATGGAAGAATGAGCATACTTCAACAGGGCTACCGCTAAACTCAATGGAATTACCTGTTCGTTTTTGTGAGCGGAGATAATATTTCTGCGTTTGTTTTTGAAGCCCACTGTGTGTGATAAACTTAACTGCTGGTTGTTGGGTATTATCTGTGTCGCCGATAAAGTTTTATGTTGATGCAACCAATCCAAAGTAAAAAACTAACAAAAGTTATTTTTTGAACAACAGGCAAATAAAGAATGAATCCTTCCGTATGGTAAACAAAATTATTAAGTGCAACGAGTAGCAGGTTTACCAGCCCAAATACAAAAAGCCCGTACCCCCGTGTTTTGTAAAGTGCTACCAGTGCGCCTCCTACGCCAATAAGCCCAAAGGTTGAGGCAAGGTTAATAATAAAGTCGTGGTTTAAGTTGGTGAACAATAAAAATGCAATGACCATTGACAGCGGCCCAAAAACCTGTATGGCAAGTTTGAGTTTTTTACTGATCTGGATGTATGTTGGAAAAAGAATCCAGAAGATGGAAAGTGACACACAGAGGATAAACATTGCTGCCATAGCAACGGGCTTTGCAGGGTTGTGTTGCCCGTTGATTGCTTTGGTGTAAAGCAGGTTGCACCAGTAATTGTTTACCCAGCTAAAGCCGACGGAATTTTTATTTATTTGCGAGCCACCGGGGTATAGAGATGTCGCAACAACGTACAGGATGAGAAAAGCTATGATGCCGAAAATTGGGGTGAGGAGTAGGATATTTTTTGAATTTTGGTGATGTGGTGTCAAAGGTTTTGGGTGTTGATTTTTTTATGGCTACATGCTCTCTCAAAAAGGGCGACTTCACCTAATTCTCCAATTCCTCGTTACAAGATCAGGATTTTTTAGCTTCGCATCCATAATGATCGTTTCCATGGAGTTGTCGAACGGGATAGGGAACAAAGTCAATTTTTTCCTTTCACCATCAACGTCTGTATAAACAATTAGGTATGATTTATTTCCACCTCCAACAAAAGAAGAGTACAATATCTTATCAATTCGCTCAACTGGTATTTCAATTTCACTTTGATTTTTTTTGTCCACAACATAGAGAGCCTGCTTTATGTCATCATAGTCAATTCTTTTTCTGGTACTAACAAAATAAAAAATTGCTGTCAGCGCTATTATTCCTAAAGAAAGGCCTATAACTGATTTTTGATTGATATTGTCGTTTCGCAGCTCTCTTATCAAGTTGAACACAATTGAAAATAGCCCAACAACCACAAAGACTTTGATCGAAGTAAACTTTGTCGATACTCTAAATCTATTCGGATTTTCTATTGTCACAAGTGCAGAAGTTTAAGATTATGACCCTGCTGGCGCAAAGATTCCGTTAGACCTTGTAAGTTGGTAGGAGTTTTTCATTCTGAATAAAGTAACAATCCAATTTCCTTTGAATTTGAAAGGAGTAGCATTTTGCCTTCATTAGGGAAAAGGATGATTTGTGATTTTTCCTTTGAAAATGCTAAGGGCTCTTTAGAATTGTCAACACTGTAAGATGGCAATAGTAGCTTGCCCTGATAAATTATTTGCTTTTTAGCATTGACAGCACTTTTACATAGTACAGAGTCAATAATAAACGACTTGACATCCGAAAGGGAATTTTGGTGGTAAAAATTAAGTGTGATAGTATCTAGATGGCGAATCATAGAAGTCTGAACATTGCTAAAGTAGCTTGAATATTTTATTGTGGTATCGCAACTACCCTCACCTGCTTTATTAAATTGGAAAGTAAAGTTTTCTAAACGGAAATTCTGAGCTGTACCAACAATGCTTAAAGAAAGCAATAAGAGAATAAATAGAATACATTTCATAGTTTGTAAAATTGCTCCTAACACGCTAATTTATGTTATAGACAGCAACCGCTGCAAGAAATCTGCACTTCCATTTCAAGAACTTAGTACTATACGTTTCATATTGCTGTAGCATGAGTACAGATTGGTCACCCGCGGCGAAATAATTGTTGCCCCGCAAAAGCTCAATGCATCATGCCCACTAGAATTACCAACCGTACAAGAGTGCGACGCAACAGACGATGATAGTAGTAACGTAGCCGAGTAAATAAAAAACTAATTCTTATTCTTAAAATCCCCTCGCTTCCAACTCTCGATAAACTCCGCCCAGGCCACGGGGTTAAAAATATTTTGTGGAGGTAATTGGCCGGCGTAGCTGGCGCGGTTGGCAATGTTTCTAAATTGTATGCGGGATGCTTCGCTGCCATCGCCGGGTACTGTTTTCATGAGTATGCGGCGCTTGGCAACATCGGTGTTTTGGCGGGCTATTTCAATATCGTCGTTGGGTACTTTTGTTTGTACAAAATCGCGGGCAAACTGCTCGGGTGACGGGCGGGGTTTGATGATGGTTACGGGTAAGTAATTTGTGTCTTCAATAAGCAACTGCACAATGCTTTGCTGGTTGCCCTGCAAATCCCGTGGTACAATAATGGTTTTTGGTTTGTAACTAACGTGGCTAAATTCAATTTCGTCGCCCTTTAATACTACAATGGAAAACACCCCCTGATTGTTTGAGATGGTGCCCCGATTGCTGCCACGGATGGTGATGCTTACAGCAGGTATGCCAACGAGGCTGTCGGCCGTCATTACAATTCCGTACAGTTGCACTACCGAATCTTTTACGGTTTCAAATTGCGCATTGGCTTTTGTTGCAAACAAGCCAGCGGTCATCAACAGCAGCAATAAAATTTTCTTCATCGTTTCAAAAATAACTGTACAATCCGAATATGAAATGTTGCTTAAAACTTTGCGGTTAACTTTGCCACTTCATTAACAAAATTACAATGACAAAAGATGAAGTGCTGAAAGCGCTGGGTAATGTGCAGGAGCCCGACCTGGGTAAGGACCTGGTGACGCTGAATATGATACGGGACCTTGAAGTAAATGGCAACGACGTTTCGTTTACAATTGTACTAACCACACCGGCCTGCCCCATGAAAGAAATGATGCAGAACGCCAGCATCAATGCAATAAAAATTTTGGTGAATAAGGATGCCAATGTGCAGGTGAATTTTACTGCCAACACAACTACCGTTCGTGCCGAAAAAAACACGGTGCTGCCGGGTGTGAAAAATATTATTGCGGTAGTGAGTGGCAAGGGCGGCGTGGGTAAAAGCACTGTCTCTGCCAACCTTGCATTGGCCTTGGCACAAGGTGGTGCTACGGTTGGTTTGCTTGATGCCGACATTTATGGCCCAAGTGTACCCATTATGTTCGGTGTACGTGGCGAGCGGCCAATGATGAAAGAAGTTGCCGGTAAAGGAATGATTGTTCCATTGGAACGTTACGGTATTAGATTGCTCAGCATTGGTTTATTGGTAGATGAAAAAAACGCCGTTGTTTGGCGCGGGCCAATGGCCAGCAATGCCATACGCCAGTTTATTACCGAGGTGGATTGGGGTGTTCTGGACTATTTAATTATTGACATGCCACCAGGCACAGGCGATATACATTTAACCATGATGCAAACCGCACCGGTTACCGGCGTTGTTGTTGTAACCACGCCGCAGGATGTTGCGCTGGCCGATGCAAAAAAAGGCATTGCCATGTTTGGTCAGGCGCAGATGAATGTGCCGATTATTGGACTGGTTGAAAACATGAGTTATTTCACTCCGGCTGAGTTACCAGATAACAAGTACTACATTTTTGGAAAGGATGGTGGCAAACGATTGGCCGATGAATACGACCTGCCATTTTTAGGGCAAATTCCATTGGTGCAAAGCATACGTGAAGGTGGCGACATTGGTGTGCCTGCCATGATGGGTGATGATGAAATTTTAAAAAAAGCTTTTGGTGAATTTGCAGGCATTGTTGCAAGGAGTGTTTCAATGCGTAATGCACGGATGAGTAAGGAAGAGGTGGCAGAAGTTGTGTGAGTTTTATGTTTTGGTTGAGCTGTTTATAACAATGTTTCCCGAAAACTTAAAAAAATAATTGTCTCAATTGATAATAAATTCCTCCACTAACAGGGGCGTAAAAAAATTGAAGACAGAATGTTCGACAAAACATAAGACCTAAAACTTAAAACACATTGTACAACCTCCCATACTTCAAAGAAAAAGACCAGCAGGTAATTTTAGCTTTCATCCATCAACATCCATTTGCTTTTATTACCGGTGTTGATGAAAACAACAAACCTGTTGCTACGCAAATTCCTGTTTTTATAGAAGAAAGAGAAGGGAAATTATTTATGACCGGCCACATGATGCGGCAAACAGATCATCACAAAGCATTTGAGCAAAACCCAAATGTGCTTTGTGTTTTTACGGGCAATCATACCTATGTAAGTGCCACGTGGTATAGCAATCCACACCAGGCATCAACCTGGAATTATATGTCGGTGCATGTAAAGGGCCAACTTCGGTTTTTAGATGAACAGGGTTTGATTGATGTTCTGAAAAAAACAACCTTGCACTTTGAAAACGGCGATGAAAATTCTTCCACGGTTTATGAAAACTTGTCTGAAGACTACACCAGCCGTTTGATGAAAGCGATCATTGCTTTCGAGGTGGAAGTAGAATCAGTTGACAATGTATTTAAGCTAAGTCAGAACAGAGATAAAGAAAGCTATGATAACATCATTGAAAAATTGAAAGATCAAAGTGTTGATGGAAAAGTAATTGCTGAGGAAATGGAGAAGCGAGAAGAACAATTATTCGGTAAGTAGATAGGAATTTTGTGAATAAATTTTTAATGGCTTATCGCCGCAATTTAAAACTGCACTTCATTATTTCCCAAGCACAACAAAAGGTTTTCTTTCGACGTAAACTTCACAAATCCCTCTCAAATGAAAACGCAACTTCATCAAATGCAATTTGAAAATACACAAGCCTGTGCCCAACGATTAGATAGGGAACACCTGGGCGTTTGCCGGCGCCAACAGTTTATTATTCCTGCTCACCAAAACACAGAAGCTATTTATTTTTTAGGCAACTCACTCGGCTTGCAACCAAAACAAACTGAACGCCTTATTCAGGATGTGTTGCAGCAATGGGCACAGTATGGAGTTGAAGGATTTTTTAAAGGGCAACAACCATGGCTGCAGTATCATGCACAACTCACAAAAACCCTGGCGCACATTGTAGGAGCTTTGCCATCAGAAGTGGTCATTATGAATCAGCTTACCGTAAATCTCCACCTGATGCTGATAAGTTTTTACCAACCGCAGGCAAAAAGGAGAAAAATTATTTGCGAAGCAAAAGCCTTTCCCAGCGATCAGTACATGCTGCAAACTCATTTGCAGCAACGGGGATTAAACCCAGAGGAAATTATTATTAAAATACAGCCAAGGCCCGGCGAATCATTAATAACAGAAGAAGATATTATCACCGCAATCGAAAAAAATAAAGATGAACTGGCCCTCGTTTTTTGGGGTGGTGTAAATTATTATACCGGGCAACTGTTCAACCTGCAAGCCATCACCAGCGCCGCACATGCTGCCGGTGCAAAAGCTGGTTTCGATTTGGCCCACGCGGCCGGGAATGTTGCTCTCCACCTGCATCAATGGAATGTAGATTTTGCCTGTTGGTGCAGCTACAAATATTTGAACAGCGGCCCAGGTGCGGTAGGCGGTGCGTTTATCCACCAACGTTACCATACCGACGTTTCATTAAACCGTTTTGCGGGTTGGTGGGGCAACAAAAAAGCAACACAGTTTTTAATGGACCGAAACTTCGATCCCGAGCCCACCGCCGAAGGCTGGCAATTAAGTACACCTCCGCTTACACTGTTTGCTGCGCACAAAGCATCGTTGCAAATTTTTGAAGAAGCCGGTGTTGAAAAAGTTTTTGAACAAAACCAACGCCTGAATAATTACCTCCGGTTTGTGCTTGATGAGGTGATGAAAAACATACCTCCATCCACAATGAATATTCTAACACCAGGTGTTGCAAACGAAAAGGGGTGCCAGGTTTCAATGACCGTTACAAACGGAAAAAAAGTTTTTGATGAGCTTACGGCTAAAGGCGTGTTTGCGGACTGGCGGGAGCCAAATGTCATTCGCATTGCACCTGTTGGTTTGTATAATACTTTTGAAGAAGTTTGGCTTTTTGCTCAACTACTAACAAGGGCAATCAATAAATTTAATCCATGACAAGAGGAGAACTGACAGAACAAATTTTTACGAAAAAAACATACCTCTGTGTGGGGCTTGATACCGACATCACCAAGATACCAAAGCATCTTCAATCAAACCCTGATGCAATTTTTCAATTCAACAAAGCCATTATTGATGCTACCAAAGATTATTGTGTTGCCTATAAAATAAACACTGCTTTTTACGAAGCACTTGGTGCGAAAGGATGGGAAATTATGGAACGCACCGTCAACTACATTCCAACCACTCATTTTAAAATTGCTGATGCCAAACGTGGCGACATCGGCAACACTTCGGCCCAATATGCGAAAGCATTTTTTGACGTTGATTCTTCGGGATTAAATTTCGATGCTATTACCGTAGCACCCTACATGGGCGAAGACAGCATCAAACCTTTTTTGGAATACAAAAACAAATGGACAATCGTTTTAGGTCTAACCTCCAACGGTGGTGCCAAGGATTTTGAACTAAGAAAGGTAATTGCCGAAACAGAAAGCCTTGAAGAAGGCATTCATGTAACTAAACAACAATCAAAATATTTGTACGAAACAGTTTTGCAAACAACGGCGCAATGGGGCAGTACTGAAAATCTAATGTTTGTAATTGGCGCAACTAAGGCGGATGAATTTGTAAACATTAGAAAGCTAACGCCCAATCATTTTTATCTCGTTCCCGGCGTTGGTGCACAGGGCGGAAGTTTGCAGGAGATTTCGGAGAAAGCAATGACAGCTGATTGTGGTTTGCTGGTGAATGTAAGCCGGGCAATTATCTATGCTTCGGATGGTGAAGATTTTGCAGAAGAAGCAAGAATAATTGCGCAACAGTACCAACACGAAATGCAGCAATACCTTAAACAACTTTTATGAACCGCAGAAAATTTCTTCGCAACAGCTCTCTTATATCTGCGGGAGCAAGTGTAATACCCGCTTTTGTTACCGCAACGGAGGCAAAAAAAGCAGCTTTTCAATTTGCGTTCATTACAGATGTACATGCAAAACCAACAGAGGTAGCCGAAACCGGAATGCGGAAAGCATTTCAACATGTGAACAGTTTGTCTAAAAAGCCCGATTTTATCATCAATGGAGGCGATGCCATTATGGATGCAATGGCTGCGGATAAAATTAAAACACAATTGCAGTGGGATGTTTGGAACAAGGTGTTGAGTGAAGTAAACCGCTTGCCCATTTATCATTGTATTGGCAATCACGATGCCTGGGGCTGGCAGGTAAAAGATGAGGCTGTGAAAGCCGACCCGCTGTACGATAAGGCGTGGGCAGTACAACAACACAAAATGCCCAGCCGTTTTTATTCGTTCGAAAAACAGAACTGGAAATTTATTGTGCTTGATAGTGCGCAGGAAAATAATGGTGGCTACATTGCAAGGCTTGATGAGGCGCAGATGGCCTGGTTAGAAACCGAATTAAAAAATACTGCTACCGATGAGCACATCTGTTTCGTATCGCACATACCTATTGTTTCATTTTGTGCAGCCATGTTTTTCGATGACCATTTACCCAACGGCGATTGGAAACTATCAAGAGCCTTATTGCATGTAGACGCAAGAAAAATTACCCAGCTTTTTTCAGGTTATAAAAACATTCGCTGTTGCCTCAGCGGCCATATTCATTTGCAGGATGCAGTAGACTACAAGGGCATTCAATATTTCTGCAATGGTGCCGTAAGTGGTAACTGGTGGAACGGTGCCTTCAAAGGTTTTGATCCTGCTTATGCCATTTTTGATTTTGAGAAAGACGGGTCTGTACAAAGGAAGATGATCAACTACTGAAGTTCCCTTTCTTAAAAAGTGGTATGCATTTTAAGCAGTCACACTTTGGCCGCCGTATTTCTTCGAATAAACGCCTGCACATCCCTTCCCCGAAGGGCAATGTCATTTAGGTAAGGCTCTATCATGCATTGCCCGGCTCTTTAGAGCCGGGATTTAATTGTCAAAATCATTGTACGGCTTTAGCCAAAATGTGTGCACGACCCTTGGGCTAAAGCCCACAGAACTCATCAATTTGTCATCCCCGGCATAAATGGCGGGGCAATTAAGTTGAGTTTCCACACTAAATGACATCACTCTGAAGAAGCGTCAGTAATTACCAATAAATACTTCTCAATAGGGGTGGGGTTTACATCTCCGCCGGTTTGAAATGATCCTCCCTAAATAATCACCATACATTTTTCGTAACCCATTCCTTAGTATTTTTCAAAACTAAATTCCTTCAAATGCGCTATATCGTTTTTCTTATTCTTATTTTATTTGCTACACAAAACTTAACCGCCCAGCAAAAGGCCAACTACGCACTGGCTGCCCGCTTCTCACCAAAAAAATTGGACAAACTTGTTTTTAGCACCGCCGTTGACCCGCACTGGCTCAAACAATCGAACAGGTTTTGGTACACGTACGAAACAACCAACGGAAAAAACTGGTACATCGTTGATCCAGCTGTGGCCACAAAAAAACTGTTGTTCGACAACGAACGGTTAGCTGCGCAATTATCAACTATTGTAAAAGACCCCATGGATGCGCAACACCTAAACATAGATAGTATGCGTTTTGTACGGGATGAAAACTGGATTCAGTTTGAAGTGAAAAGCACGGAAGATTCTCTGATAAAGGACACGGCCGCAAAAAAAGGTACTACTCCTAAAACCGAAAAAAAGAAATTCTATTTCGAATACAATATCAACACCGGGCAATTGGTTCAACTCTCCGAATTAAAACGTCCACGCCGTACTCCCGCGTGGGCCTCGGTATCGCCCGACGGACAAACAATTGTATTTGCCCGCAACTACAATCTGTATAGTATGAACAGGGCCAACTACGAAAAAAGTTTGCTGAATGAAGACGACAGCACCATAGTGGAAACTCAACTAACAAAGGACGGCATTGAATTTTTTAGCTACGGCACCGAAGGTTTTTTGTCGGGCGGCAATGAAACAAATCTCGACAAGGAGAAAAATAAAAATAAACGCAAACGTTCCATCGTTTTTTGGAGCCCCGACTCAAAACATTTTGCATTAGTGCGCAACGATGCAAGAAAAGTAAAAGACCTGTGGGTGATAAACAGTGTAACCGAACCACGGCCAACTTTAGAAACATACAAATACTGGATGCCCGGCGAAAAAGAGTCGCCAATTACCTATGTAATGCTCTTTAACAACGAAACAAAAACCTACAAAGAACTCGACATCAAACAATTTAAAGACCAGGATATCACTGTGTGGTCGGCACCGCAATTACAAAACACACGTGATGATGACTGGCGGCCCACCGTGTGGTTGGGCAGCAACACCCAACTGTATTTTAACCGCACCAGTCGCGATTTAAAACGCATAGACCTCTGCGCCGTTGACATTAATACCAATGCTATAAAAACGCTGGTACCCGAAAGGCTGAACACTTACATTGAAGTAAGAAGACCGGCATTGGTAAATAATGGAAATGAAATTATTCATTGGAGCGAAAGAGACGGCTGGGCGCATTTCTATTTGTATGATGGGAATGGCAAATTAAAAAATCAAATCACCGCCGGCGCCTATCATGCCGAAAGTATTGAAGGTGTCGATGAAAAAAACCGGGTGCTTTATTTTACCGCAAATGGAAAAGAAAAAAATGAAGACCCGTATTTCGAACACCTGTACCGCGTAAATTTTGATGGCACCGGTTTGCGTTTGCTCAATGCCGGTGAAGCCAACCATGCCACCAGCATGAACGACGGCGAAACCTTTTTTGTAAATAATTTTTCGAGAGTGAACACGGTTCCAAAATCAATTTTGGTTGCCGCCGATGGCAGAAAAATTATGGATTTGGAGACTGCCGATTTTTCCTCGCTCATGGCAACCGGATACAAATTTCCGCAAACATTTAAAGTAAAGGCCGACGATGGCATTACCGATTTATACGGCGCTATTTACAAACCCTTCAACTTCGATTCAACTAAAAAATACCCGGTTATCGAATACGTTTATCCCGGCCCGCAAACCGAAGCGGTTAATAAATCGTGGAGCCGCGGCATGGATAGAATTGACAGGCTTGCACAGTTAGGATTTATAGTTGTAACAGTTGGTAACCGTGGCGGTCACCCAGGCCGAAGCAAGTGGTACCACAATTTCGGTTACGGCAATTTGCGTGATTACGGATTGGCCGATAAAAAAGCAGCCGTTGAACAGTTGGCCGATCGGTATTCCTATATTGATGTTGATAAGGTAGGTATTGCCGGCCACTCGGGTGGTGGTTTTATGAGTACAGCGGCAATGTTGGTTTACCCCGATTTTTTTAAAGCCGCAGTGTCTTCATCGGGCAATCACGACAATGCTATTTACAATCGTTGGTGGAGCGAAAAACATCATGGCGTGAAAGAAATGGTGACCGAAAAAGGTGATACTACATTCACGTATACCATTGACAAAAACCCCGACCTGGCTAAAAACCTGAAAGGAAATTTAATGTTGCTTACAGGTGATATCGATAACAACGTTCACCCTGCTAATACCATTCGCATGGCGAATGCTTTAATAAAAGCAAACAAACGTTTTGAGTTGGTAATCCTCCCCGGCCAGCGGCATGGTTACGGTGATATGACGGAATATTTTTTCTGGAAGATGGCCGATTTTTTCAGTCAGCATTTGTTGGGTGATAATAGCCAGCCGGTTGATATTGTAGAAATGAACAGGGAGATGGAGCAGAGTAATAAAAAGAAGTAATTAGCTGTTGTAAAACCAATCACTTTTATTAACCACGAAGGCGCAAAAACACGAAGCAGCACCAAGCCTTTGTGTTTCTTAGTGCCTTCGTTCCCGAAGCTTCGGGATTAGTGGTTCAAAAAATACAAATGAAAATTCGCGGCAAACCCATTGACCAACAAACCCGATGCATTCATTACCATTCGCCGCTCGATGTAATTGCCATAAAATTTAAATGTTGTGGCGATTATTACCCCTGCTTTTCCTGTCACAAGGAAACTGTTGCACACGAACCCGAAGTTTGGCCACTGCATGAGTTTGAAACGAAAGCTGTTTATTGCGGGGTTTGCAAAACCGAACTAACCATTCAGCAATACCTCCAATCAAACAACCAATGCCCGCAGTGCAGTGCATTATTCAACCCCGGCTGTCAATTGCATTACCATTTATATTTTGCTATGCACTAGAAAAATTTAAACCCTGAATACAATTAACAAAAGCTGGTGCAATTTGTGCGGCCTGTAAGCCGTTAGGTTTCTATTATGAAACGCACCGGTTTTCCCATTCTTTTTCTAATGCTGCTAACATCCTCGTTCGCCACAACCGCGAATGAACTTTACCTCAATGAAAATGTTATAACTGTAAACAAAACGCTGGTATTGCAGTTGGTGAACAATGCCCGTGTAAAAGGCTGCAAATGCGGCGGCAAAAATTACCAGCCCGTACCCCCATTGATCTGGAATGAAAAATTAGAGAGGGCTGCGCAACTGCACAGCCAGGATATGGCACGGAAAAAATATTTCAGTCATACAGGTACCGATGGTTCAAATGCCGGGCAACGAATGCAAAAGGCCGGTTACAATTGGATGGCTTATGGCGAAAATATTGGAATGGGTTTTAGAAATGAAAACGAAATGATTGAAGGGTGGTTAAAAAGCCCCAGCCATTGTAAAAACATAATGAATGCCGACTACAAAGAAATCGGCACCGCCAGGAGTGGAGTGTACTGGACACAAACTTTTGGTGCCAGGTAACAAAAAAACATTGACTATGAAAAACAATAAGGCTTCTGAAAGGGAGCCTTTCTTCTTATTGAGAGAAAAAATTGGCGGTCTATGAAAAACTACGACCTTGTCGGCGGTTCAAACTTTCACCCCCACACAACTCACCCGATTAACATTTACATTTGCCCCGCAATAAACTGCATTGCATGATGCCGAATGGAATGTTGGTGTACAAGAGCCCCGCCTCGGCGGGGAGGAACGGGGATAGTAGCAATATAGCCCGGTACAGAGTTGCTCACTTTCTTTGTTGCAAACACAACATGCTTTTATAAAAACTAAAAACACAATTGCCCGCATGGCCACCGATCAATTTCAATCACCCGATTATTATTTGCTTGACGAACTGCTGTCCGACGAGCAAAAACTTATTCGCGAAACCGTACGCAACTATGTAAAAAAAGAAATTTCGCCAATCATTGAAGACTATGCGCAGCGGGCCGAGTTTCCACAACAGATAGTAAAACAAATGGGCGATCTCGGTTGCTTTGGGCCCACGGTGCCCGTGGAATACGGCGGCGGCGGCCTCGATTATATTTCGTACGGACTAATGATGCAGGAACTGGAACGTGGCGATAGTGGTGTTCGTTCAACAGCATCGGTGCAGGGTTCGTTGGTTATGTTTCCCATTTTTGCTTATGGCAGCGAAGGACAAAAACGAAAATTTTTACCAAAGCTGGCAAGCGGTGAGTGGCTGGGTTGTTTTGGACTGACCGAACCTGATCATGGCTCTAATCCATCAGGCATGTTGAGTAATTATAAAGATGCCGGCGACCATGTGGTATTGAACGGCAGCAAAATGTGGATCAGTAATTCGCCATTTTCGCAAGTGGCGGTTGTATGGGCGAAGGATGAAGCTGGCGATATACGAGGGTTGATTGTGGAGCGGGGCATGGAAGGTTTTACCACACCAACCACGCATGGCAAATGGAGCCTGCGGGCATCGGCAACCGGCGAGTTGGTTTTTGATAATATAAAAGTGCCGAAGGAAAATATTTTTCCCAATGTAAAAGGATTGAAAGGTCCGCTGGGTTGTTTATCAAAAGCCCGTTACGGAATAGCATGGGGGGCATTAGGGGCGGCAATGGATTGTTACGATACGGCATTGCGTTACAGCAAAGAACGCATACAATTCGACCGGCCCATTGGTGGTTTTCAATTGCAGCAAAAAAAGCTGGCCGAAATGATTACAGAAATAACAAAAGCACAGTTATTGGTTTGGCGATTGGGTGTGTTGATGAATGAAGGAAGAGCAACACCACAACAAATTTCCATGGCAAAACGTAACAGTTGCGAAATAGCAACAAACATTGCCCGTGATGCCAGGCAAATGCTCGGCGGCATGGGCATTACCGGCGAGTACAGCATTATGCGCCACATGATGAATTTGGAAAGTGTAATAACGTACGAAGGCACACATGATGTGCATTTGCTGATAACGGGCATGGATGTAACCGGGTTAAATGCGTTTAAGTAGAAAACCCCCAAGCCCCCTAAAGGGGGTAAAGGCAGGCGAACTAAATTTTTATAAACATTGCGTTTCCGAGTGGCGTAGCTCGTACTTTTTTTGGTAGCAGGCGATAGTATTTCAACCAGGCTTCTTTTGCGTCCTCTTGTACTGTATATCGCTATTCAACATCGTGCTAGTTTCAGTACAACACCTAATACCGAATTGGCGTAAGCAATTCAGTTTATTTCTAAAAAATCAAAAATGCGTAAGCGTCTTAATAAAATAAATACTGGTGAAAAAAAAAGCGGAGTGCTTCAAAACTCCCCTTTAGGGGGTCTGGGGGTATGAAACTATTCATCATCGGCTTTATGGGTTGCGGTAAATCGCACTACGGCAGAATGCTTGGTGAAAAACTGGGCCTGCCTTTTTTTGACCTGGACGAAAAAATTGAGGAACAGGAAGGCAAATCCATTACCGAAATTTTTGCACGGGAAGGAGAGGAGTATTTTCGGTTGGTAGAAAAAGATGTGCTGCATTTGTTAACCGAAAGCCACGAAAATTTTGTAATGGCCTGCGGTGGCGGCACACCCTGCTTTTACAACAACATTGATTATCTGAAAAAGCATGGCCTCACGGTTTGGATAAATTGTACAATTGACTGTTTGCACCAGCGGCTGCTGAAAGAACAAAACAAAAGGCCATTGATAAAAGAACTTTCTGATGATGACCTGCGACTGTACATCTCCAAAAAATTCTCCAACCGCAAAATATTTTACCAGCAGGCAAATATTATCGTCAACGAAAACGACATTGATGTGCAGCAGCTGGTTGACCGTATATTTCATGAATTTTAATCAGGCAAAAATTTACAACTGTAAAAAGAATGGGAACATTTTCTGACTCTAAATACGCCACGGGCGGCGCGGGCGGTATGCAAAAGTTTTTTTTAATCATTGGAATCATCCTCTCGGGTCTATCGGTGGTGCTGGGGGCATTTGGTGCACATGCCCTAAAAAAAGTTGCACCGCCCGATGCCATAGCCACTTATCAAACAGGCGTGCAGTATCAAATTTTTCATGCCATCGCCATTTTAATAGTAGGAGTGCTGGCCGAAAAATATGCAAACAGTTTTGTGCATTATGCCGGTATTCTTTTTTTGCTCGGAATCGTTTTGTTTTCCGGCTCACTCTATGTAATTGTTGCTTCGGTTGCCCACCAGTTTTCTTTGCCCACGATAATTAACCTCCTTACGCCAATCGGCGGTTTGTTTTTTATTTTGGGTTGGGTGTTATTACTTGCCGGCGTTATAAAAAAATAGCCAAAAATGCGGTAGTGAATTGGAAACATTCAGCATAGTCTGCGATCAACGAAATCTGCATCAAATAAAATCAAAACCAATCCACGAAACCAGCGGTCTAAAAACCAATCAGTGATTTACCGCCGAACTCAGTGGGGCAATCAGTGTTAATCAATATAATCAGTGTAATCTGTGATTCTATATCTTTGTTTCTATGGCTAACAAGCTAAAAAAATCCAATCCGCCAAAAGAAGCCGTTGAAAAACCAGAGGCTGCTGCAAGGCCGTCGAAAAAAGCTGCCGCTGTGGGCAAATTCAAAGCCGATAAAGAAGAAAAAATTGATTTCAAAAAGCTCTCCCGCGATGAAAGAACCTGGAAAATTGTAGGCACTCTTTCCTTACTCATTTCCATTTTCCTTTTTATAGCATTCGTTTCCTACCTGTTTACCTGGAAGGAAGATCAAAGCCAGGTGATGAACAAAGGCGCCGGATTTTTAGTGAATAATGATGATGAAAGCCAGGTAACCAACCTCCTTGGTCGTTTAGGCGCATACTCTTCTCATTTTCTTATTCATAATGGTTTTGGCCTTGCCTCTTTTTTATTCTGCACTTTCTTTTTTGTAGTGGGCATCAACCTGTTGGTAAACCGCAAAGTATTTTCCATTTGGCGCAACTCAAAGTATGTAACCATTGGTTTGTTGCTTGTATCAGTTACGTTAGGTTTTCTTTTTTCAAATGGAGGCTTTCCGTACGGCGGCCGGGTTGGCGATATGAGCAGCGATTGGCTCATTAAATTTTTAGGCACCGTTGGTACGGCAGCGCTATTGTTGGTGGTGGGTATTTCCTATCTCATCTGGCAATTTAATCCATCATTTAATTTACCCGAAAGAAAACTTTTTGCAGATGATGTTGATGACGAAGGCAATGAAACCAGTGAGCAAGAAAATGCTTTAAGTGTTAATGAGAAATTTTCTATAGGCGGCCAGCAACCCACTGATAAAGGCAATAATTTAAAAGGGGAAAGTAATTTAATTATTAACGAAAACGGAACGCTGAAAAACGGCGAGCCCGCATTTGAAATTATTGAACGCGGCTACGATGACGAACCGCCTGCATTTATCGAGCCGCCAATTGAAAAAGAAATCATCGGCGATATTTTACACAGCCATGATGCCCAGCCCACCGAAGATTTAGAAACAAATTATTCCCGGAAAAAAGATAAAAAAGAAGAACCTGATTTTGAGTTGGAGATAAAAGCTCCTGAAGAAAAAGTTGAAGAAGAAGGAGAAGAAAAAGGTTACAGCAATTTGCCGCCATACGAGCCCACACTTGATTTGCGTGATTATAAATATCCAAAGGTTGATTTGCTTGAAGCACATGGTTCGGAAAAGATTGTACAGGACCCTGCAGAGCTGGAGGCCAACAAAAACCAAATCATTAACACCCTGAAGAACTACGATATCTCCATTTCAAAAATTAGCGCAACCGTTGGCCCAACCGTAACGCTGTACGAAATTGTGCCTGCCGCAGGTGTACGCATTTCAAGAATAAAAAATTTGGAAGATGACATAGCATTGAGTCTTGCCGCGTTAGGCATACGCATCATTGCACCAATACCAGGCAAAGGCACCATTGGTATTGAAGTGCCCAACCACAAAAAAACGGTGGTGAGCATGCGTACTCTGTTGTCTTCCGAAAAATTTACACACAACGCTTATAGTTTGCCTATTGCCATTGGTAAAAAAATCGACAATGAAAACTTTATTGTTGATTTGGCAAGTATGCCGCACTTATTGATGGCCGGCGCTACCGGTCAGGGAAAATCGGTGGGGTTAAATGCCATACTGGTTTCGCTGCTGTATAAAAAACATCCCTCGCAGTTAAAGTTTGTTTTGATCGATCCCAAAAAAGTAGAACTCAGTGTGTATCGGCATATTGAAAAACATTTTTTGGCCAAATTGCCGGGTGAAGAAGATGCTATTATTACCGACACAAAAAAAGTTATTCATACACTCAATGCGCTTTGTATTGAAATGGATAACCGCTACGACTTACTGAAAGAGGCAGGTGCAAGAAATATAAAAGAGTACAACGAAAAATTTACCAAACGGCGGTTGAATCCACAAAAAGGTCATCAATACCTGCCGTTTATTGTACTGGTTATTGATGAATTTGCCGACCTGATAATGACGGCGGGCAAAGAAGTGGAAATGCCCATAGCCCGTTTAGCGCAACTGGCCCGTGCGGTTGGTGTGCATTTAATTATTGCCACGCAAAGGCCGTCGGTAAACATTATTACCGGTACCATCAAGGCAAACTTCCCGGCCCGTATTGCATTTAAGGTGTCATCAAAAATTGATTCGCGAACAATATTAGATGCCGGTGGTGCCGAGCAATTAATTGGAAAAGGCGACATGCTTATTTCGTATAACGGCGAAATTGTGCGGCTGCAATGCGCCTTTGTAGATACACCTGAGGTGGAAAGGATTGTTGACTTTATAGCCGATCAAAGAGGTTATGCGCAGGCTTTTATGCTACCCGAGTACATTGATGAAAAAGATTTAGAGGGAAAGGACTTTGATGCCTCGGACAGGGACCCACTTTTTGAGGAAGCTGCAAGATTAATTGTACAGAACCAGGTTGGCTCAACATCATTGATTCAACGCCGTATGAAACTCGGTTATAATCGGGCCGGCCGGCTGATGGATCAGTTGGAGGCAGCAGGTGTGGTTGGTGCAAACCAGGGTAGCAAAGCAAGGGAAGTGTTAATAAAAACAGAGGCCCAGTTGAATGAATATTTTCAAAATCTAAGTTAGTGTTAAGAAACCTTACTTCACTTACCGTGGTATGTAGCTTGCTTCATTGTGCAAGGGCCGATAATTATATTTGCCCCGATTCTTCTAAGACAAAAAATATCAAATGAAAAAAATTTTTACGTTCGTTAGCATGTTTGTTTTGGTTTCTTCCGTACCCGCGCAAACAATAAAAAATCCAACCCAAAACGATGCGGCCGCCAAAAAAATACTGGATGCCGTGAGTGCAAAATTTAAAACCTTCAAATCGCCACAGGCAACTTTTACTTACAAGGTTGAAAACGCACAAGGCAAAGCGCTGTCTACAAAAAAAGGTTCTGTTACCATGAAGGGTTCCAAATACAAAGTGTCGATGGATGGCCTCGAAATTTTCTCCGATGGCAGAACTACGTGGAACTATGATAAAAGCAGTAATGAAGTAACGGTTGATAATGTAAACGTGTCGGCAAGTGCAATGACGCCGCAAAAAATGTTTACCAATTTTTACGACAAGGATTTTTTTTATAAGATGAATGGCCAAAAAAAGGAAGCTGGAAAAACACTTGTAGAAATTGAATTAACGCCTACCGATAAAACTCGCCCTTACCATAAAGTTTATGTGTTGATAGATAAAGCCACCAACACTATTTACAGCGCAAGGTTTTTAGAAAAATCGGGTGGCCGCTATAGCTACACCATCAATACTTTAAAATCAGCTTCAACGGTTGGCGATACTTATTTTGTTTTTGATAAGGGCAAGTTTCCGGGGGTTGAGGTGGTGGATTTGCGGTAAACAGTTTGCAAATTCGCGGTAGCAAACATAACGACCAATTGGCCTGAGGATCACTGAATAATTTAACTGATCTGCCAGGCCTCATCCAACCCATTAATAAAATAGCCCAGCGAGTTAATTTCATTTTCCGCAACACCAAGGCTTTGCGGGAGACCAGTTTCATTCCGAAACAAAGAAACGCCCATCAAACCTGGTTTTTACCATCGCCAGTTTTATGTTCGTAAAGAACAAATACCAATTTTTGCCCTTTTGCCCGAAGAATTAAAAACTCTCGTTTCAGACGCAAGTTTGGAGGACAAACTTTCCCAGCGGCTGAAGGAAACCAAAGATGTGTTCGTCTTTGGCTGCACAGTTGCTTTGCGGGTAGGAGATCTTGTAAGCCTTAGCAAAAGGCATTTGAAAGTGGTAAATGGTACCTACTATATCGCAGTACGATCTCAGAAAACAAATACTGACACTTTGATTAAACTACCCTGTAGTGGGCAGAATGTTTTTTAGATTTCGCTGGCCGTTGTTAACCGTGGGCAGAATGTTTTTTAGATTCTGCTGCCCGTTGTTAACCGTGGGCAGAATGTT
>JANPKD010000020.1:0-45029 GCA_031425835.1 Chitinophagales bacterium | reverse complement strand
GAATGCACAGGCTTTTGAACGCAGCATGGATATGCTGGACAGTTCCATCCAGGAAATGCGCCGTGTGGCACACAACATGATGCCCGAGGCTTTGGTAAAATTTGGGTTGGATACAGCGCTGAAAGACTTTTGCACCGACATCAATAAAACCGGTGCTATCAACCTCGGTTGCCAAACACTGGGGTTAAATGAAGGCACAATCGATCAATCAACATCAGTTGCCATTTACCGCATTGTGCAGGAGCTAATCAACAACACCATAAAACATGCGGCTGCAAAAAATGCCATCATCCAGGTAACTAAAAACGATGGCCTCATTACCATAACAGTAGAAGATGATGGAAAAGGATTTGATACTTCTATTTTAAATGCAGCTAAGGGAATTGGATGGATGAATATAAAAAACCGGGTGGAGTTTTTAAAGGGTAAATTAGACGTGCAGTCAACAACTGAAAGCGGCACCTCGGTGCATATTGAACTCAATGTATAATGGCCATAAAACTTTTTATAACAGACGATCATTACATGGTAATTGAAGGCATTCATTCTTTGTTACAGAGCGAAAAACAAATTGAATGGTTGGGCCATGCTACCAATGCCGCCTCCTGTCTTGCTTTTTTAAAACAACAACAACCCGATGTTATTCTGATGGACATTAACCTGCCCGATATGAGCGGCATTGAGTTGTGCAAAGAAGTAAAAGAAAAATATCCATCAGTTTTTATTATTGGCCTCAGCACGTTTAACCAGCAAAGTTTTATTGAAAAAATGATGAACAATGGTGCATCGGGTTACGTGTTGAAGAATGCATCTAAAGAAGAATTGATGGAGGCCGTTAGCATTGTTGCAAAAGGAAAAACTTATTTAAGTTTTGAGGTAGCACAAACCATTCGCAACAAACCCGAAGCAACTATTTTGCTTACACGCCGCGAAAAAGAAGTGCTTGAATTAATTGCCGATGGAATGACGAATAACATGATTGCGCAAAAGCTATTTATCAGTACAACCACGGTTGATTCGCACCGCAAAAATTTGCTGGCAAAGTTTGAAGTGAAGAACACGGCATTACTCATTCGGATGGCCGCACAACAGAATTTGGTGTAACGTACCCGGTAACAGAATTTTTGACGCCTGCGCGGTTTAAAATTATTTTTGTTTAAGCAGTACTACAATTCGAGATACCGGGCTATTTTTTTAAAAGTAGCCTCGTCGATCAACACAATCTTTTTCAAGTCTTCCAAAGCTGTAAAAGCCCCATGCTGATTTCTATATTCAACAATGGCATTGGCAATATTCCAGCGTATGTAAGGGTGGGTTTTTAATTCCTCTTTAGCCGCAGTGTTCACATTCAGCCTCCGCACTTCACCAGTCAGTTGCAGGCGGGCTTTAATTTTCTGAAAAGTAGAATCGGGCAATCCGTACGTTTCACCAATTTGCTCCACCGAATAAAAGCCACCCAGCTTTTCACGGAAGGCAACAATCCTCGCCGCTAATTTGCTGCCAATGCCCGGCAATGCAATCCATGCGCTAGTATCATCATCATTAATAGAAACGACGCTAATTTTTCTTTGCGTTTTTTCAAAGGGCTTTTGCTCAAAGTTGTTTTTAGGAAAATGTTTTTCAAGCGTCGCAATGCTGATGTACGTTTTCACCCGTTCATAAAACCCTTTCGGCAGGCCCCAAATTTTCTGCAGGTCCTCTGGTTTATAAAACTTACCACCCTTGCTCCTGTATTTGTCGATAGTTTTTGCCGTTTTTTCCGATAAGCCCAAACGTTGCCACCCGTCCACGGTCACGGTATTTGGATCAAAGGCAAACAACTCGCCTTTCATAAAATGGTTGCCAGCTGATGGTTGGTAGCTGTACGTTTGACGCATATTTTCTCCGTCATCATCGGCTGTCGGGCCGGCCTTTGTCGACGAATCAACCTCCGTAATCAAAATATCGCCCTGCTTTAAAACAAGCGGTCTTGGTTTCGGGGCTAAGGAGGGCAGCAGGTATATCAACACCATCAGCAACACCAGTGTAATCACCCCAATGCGGTCGCGGCGGCCAAAAACCAAATAGTCTTTGATGAACTTCCTGATCATTATGGCAAAAAGTTACAATCTATTAAAGCATTGCCAAAAACTTTTGTGGCTTAATCTTTGTTAGCAACAAATTCTTGTTGGTGTAGCCTAAATCCTTACTTTTGCCCTCCTTAAGTTTTGGCCAAAAACATTTTGACGTCGCAAATTCAATCTTAAATAGTTGACCACCGCAGCTTTTGTTTCCTTGGAAACAGAGGCCTGTGGCTCATTTGCCCGCCAATCAACCTAAAACCGGTTTTAAAAAATATGCCTACAACACTGAATCAAAGGGTCAATTTTGGTAAGATCGGAAACATAGCCGATACACCCGACCTTCTGGCTGTGCAGATCCAGTCTTTTAGAGAATTCTTCCAGTTAGAAACCACGCCCGACAAACGAAACGTTGAAGGTTTGTTCCGTGTGTTCAAGGAAAATTTTCCAATTACGGACACACGCAACATCTTCGTTCTGGAGTTTTTAGACTACTTTATCGACCCGCCCCGTTACACCATTGAAGAGTGTATGGAACGCGGCTTAACCTATGCGGTGCCACTAAAAGCAAAGCTTCGTTTAAGCTGTAACGATGAAGAGCATATTGACTTCCAAACAATCGTGCAGGATGTGTTTCTTGGAAACATCCCTTACATGACGCCCCGTGGCACATTTGTAGTAAATGGTGCCGAACGTGTTGTTGTTTCGCAATTGCACCGCTCACCGGGTGTATTTTTCGGGCAAAGTGTTCACCCCAACGGAACAAAGATTTACTCGGCTAGAGTAATTCCTTTTAAAGGTGCGTGGATGGAGTTTGCTACCGACATCAACAACGTGATGTATGCGTACATCGACCGTAAGAAAAAATTCCCCGTAACAACCCTCCTTCGTTCTATTGGTTACGAAACCGATAAAGACATCCTTGAGCTTTTTGGAATGGCCGACGAAGTAAAGGGTGATAAAAAATCACTTGGCAAATACGTTGGCCGCCGCCTGGCTGCCCGTGTTTTGCGTAGCTGGGTTGAAGATTTTGTTGATGAAGACACCGGCGAGGTGGTTTCAATTGAAAGAAACGAAGTGGTGTTGGAAAGAGATTCTATCCTGGATGAAGAGGCCGTTGATACCATTTCTGAAATGGACATCAAATCAATCTTCGTTCAAAAGGAAGATGTTGGCGGCGACTATGCTATCATCTACAACACCTTGAACAAGGATACCTCTAACTCCGAGTTGGAAGCTGTTCAGGTTATTTACCGCCAGTTACGCGGCGCCGATGCACCCGATAACGAAACAGCCCGTGGTATCATAGATAAATTATTCTTCTCCGACAAACGTTATGATCTGGGCGAAGTTGGCCGTTACAAAATCAACCGCAAACTTGGTTTGAACGCGAACATCACGCAGAAAACTTTAACCCGGGAAGACATCATTCTTATTATAAAATACCTCGTACGCTTAACAAACGGCAAGGCCGAAATTGACGATATTGATCACTAGAGCAACCGCCGCGTACGTACCGTAGGTGAGCAGTTGTATGCGCAGTTTGGTGTTGGTTTGGCCCGTATGGCCCGTACCATTCGTGAGCGTATGAACGTTAGGGATAACGAGGTATTCACCCCGGTAGATTTGATCAATGCCCGAACACTATCTTCCGTTATCAATTCATTTTTTGGAACATCGCAGCTCTCGCAGTTTTTAGACCAGACCAATCCTTTGAGCGAAATAACGCACAAGCGTCGTATATCCGCACTCGGGCCAGGAGGTTTAAGTAGAGAAAGAGCAGGCTTTGAAGTACGCGACGTACACTACTCTCACTACGGTCGTTTGTGTACTATTGAAACGCCGGAAGGACCAAACATTGGTTTGATTTCTACCTTGTGCGTACACGCCAAGATAAATGAGATGGGCTTTATTGAAACGCCTTACCGTAAAGTAAAAGATGGTAAAGTGGAAATGAAGCACCTTACATTTTTAAGTGCTGAAGAAGAAGACAGCGCAAAAATTGCACAGGCAAATACCCCACTCGACGATAAAAACACTTTCTCGGAAGATAAGATTGTAAGCCGCGAAACAGGCGACTTCCCGATACTCGATAAGAACGATGTGGAGTATATGGATGTGGCACCCAACCAAATTGTTGGTTTAAGTGCCTCGCTAATTCCGTTTTTGGAGCATGATGATGCCAACCGTGCATTGATGGGATCGAACATGCAACGCCAGGCAGTGCCATTGCTACGGCCCGATGTACCAATTGTAGGTACAGGTTTAGAAGGTCGTGCTGCACGTGATGCCCGTATTCAAATTCACTCCGAAGGTGATGGCGTTGTAGAATTTGTTGATGCCAACGAAATTCATGTTCGCTACACACGTAACGAAGAACAGCGACTGGTAAGTTTTGAAGATGACCTGATCATCTACAGGCTCACCAAGTTTATAAAAACCAACCAGGAAACTTCCATCAACCTGAAGCCTGCCGTGAAGAAAGGCCAGAAGGTAAAGGAAGGCGATTTTCTTACCGAAGGCTACGCCACTAAAGATGGTGAATTGGCATTGGGTAAAAATTTGAAGGTTGCCTTCATGCCCTGGAAAGGTTACAACTTTGAAGATGCCATTGTTATCAGCGAAAGAGTGGTAAAGGAAGACATGTTTACCTCGGTACACATTTCTGAATACGAACTGGAAGTACGCGATACAAAACTGGGCGAGGAAGAATTGACACCCGACATACCAAACGTTTCGGAAGAGGCCACGAAAGACCTTGACGAAAACGGCATTATTCGTATTGGTGCACAGGTAAAAGAGGGTGATATTTTAATTGGAAAGATTACACCAAAAGGTGAAAGCGATCCGACACCGGAAGAGAAATTATTACGTGCCATTTTTGGTGATAAAGCCGGTGATGCAAAAGATGCATCCTTGAAAGCACCGAATGGTGTTGAAGGTGTGGTGATCAACAAGAAGTTATTCCAGAGAGCTAAAAAAGATAAGAACGCAAAGGTTCGTGAGAAGGCTTCAATTGAAAAATTGGAGAAGATTCACGAAAAGAATATGGCCGACCTGATGGAGGTGTTGCTTGATAAATTACAAACACTGCTGAAAGAAAAATCTTCGGCAAGTGTAAGCAACAACTTTGGCGAGGTATTGATTGGCAAAGGCGCCAAGTTCACGCAAAAAAATCTGAGCCAGATTGACTTTATGCACGTTAACCCGCTGGGGTGGACAAGCGATACAAAAATCGACGGCCAGATAAACATTTTGCTGCACAATTACAGCATCAAGTACAACGAAGAATTAGGAAGATACAAGCGGGAGAAATTCAACATTTCAATAGGTGATGAATTGCCTGCGGGTGTATTGAAGCTGGCTAAAGTTTACCTCGCCGTAAAACGTAAGTTGAAGGTTGGCGATAAAATGGCGGGCCGCCACGGTAATAAAGGCATTGTTGCCAAGATCGTTCGGCAGGAAGACATGCCTTTCCTTGAAGACGGAACACCTGTTGACATTGTACTGAACCCACTTGGTGTACCAAGCCGTATGAACCTGGGCCAGATTTATGAAACCGTTTTGGGTTGGGCCGGCGAAAAATTAGGACTCAAATTCGCCACACCAATTTTTGATGGTGCCTCTGTTGAAGACATTGCCAAGCATATTGCCGATGCCGATTTGCCAACCTTTGGTCATACCTATTTGTATGATGGAGAGACAGGCGATCGCTTCCACCAAAAAGCAACCGTTGGTATCATTTACGTTATCAAACTGCACCACATGGTTGATGATAAAATGCATGCCCGCTCGATAGGACCATACAGCTTAATCACCCAGCAGCCGCTTGGTGGTAAGGCACAATTCGGCGGTCAGCGTTTTGGCGAAATGGAGGTATGGGCTTTGGAAGCATACGGCGCTTCAAACATATTGCAGGAGTTGCTCACCATTAAATCAGATGATATCATTGGTCGTGCAAAAACCTACGAAGCAATTGTAAAAGGCGAAAACGTACCACGTGCCGGTATTCCCGAATCGTTCAATGTATTGGTGCATGAGTTGAGAGGATTGGGATTGGATCTTAAGTTTCACGATTAAAAAACCCTGTCCCTAAAGAGAACTTAGGTGGGAGAAACTTTTAGTAATACAGGTAGTTCTTTAAAATACAGTTGATGATTATGTACCAAGCAACAGTGCTACTATTAAGCGTTTGTTGCGTCGCACTCTTCAGGGTTCAGAACACTGTTCAACAATATGGAAGAACCATTAATGAATTCAGATTTGGTTAGTCAGAAGAAGGAAATACTTCCTTACATGACTAAAACTAAAAATGAAATCATCGTTTGGCTCGTTGGCGTTGGCGTTGTGAAAACAATAGCCACTGATTCGATTGTGAAGTATTGTTGAGAAATTTTGTTGAAGTGAGGTACGCTTTGCTGGTCAATGCAAACCCCGAAGGGGTTTAATGTGAGTAGCCCCCGATAGCAATCGGGGGTCCATGCAAGAAGCAAAGGCCAACGACCCCGAAGGGGTCGAATGTGGCGGGAGCGGAGCGTTGTACATCGTTTGAAGAATCTGTCAAAGGCACAATCAACCCTTTCAGGGTTGAGGGACAACTTTAACCGTTAACCACGGGTTTTACCCGTGGCTATTTACATTCAAGCCCTTCGGGCTTGGCAACGTAAAAAAGGTTGATATTCTTTATCCTGATTAGCGATTGACCGTGTACAGTTTGATTGCGCTTTTGCTGAATAAGATGCGGAACGTACAAGGGAGTGACACAACAGGTGACGACAGTAGTAATATAGCCGGTACCATAAAAATTAAAATATTCAAAAACAAAAACTTTCAGGTTTGAGAATGGTGTTGCAATACATCTGATCAAACAATGGGAGCAAATTTTACTTATGGCTTTTAATAAAAGAGACAATCGTCCGAGACCAACGTTTTCAAAGATCACTATCGGACTGGCTTCACCAGACAGCATTTTGGAAAAAAGTTTTGGTGAAATTCTGAAGCCAGAAACGATTAACTATCGTACCTACAAACCCGAACGTGATGGTTTGTTTTGCGAAAGAATTTTTGGCCCGGTTAAAGATTACGAATGTGCCTGCGGCAAGTACAAACGCATTCGCTACAAAGGCATCGTTTGCGATCGTTGCGGCGTGGAAGTGACCGAGAAAAAAGTTCGCCGCGAACGTATGGGCCACATTAAGCTGGTGGTACCAGTTGTACACATCTGGTACTTTAAATCGTTGCCAAATAAAATTGGCTACCTGCTGGGTATGAGCTCTAAGAAATTAGAGACCATTGTTTACTACGAACGTTTTGTTGTTATTCAGCCAGGCCTCCGTGCCGACAAAGGCCAGAACTACGGCGACCTGTTAACCGAAGAAGAATACCTGGATATATTAGATACACTGCCAAAAGACAATCAGTACCTGCCCGATGAAGATCCAAATAAATTCATCGCAAAGATGGGTGCAGAGGCAGTGAGCGACCTGCTTTCGAAAATTAATCTCGACCAGTTGTCGTTCGACCTGCGTAATGCAGCGGCTACAGAAACTTCGCAGCAAAGAAAAGCCGATGCTTTAAAACGTCTGTCGGTAGTAGAATCTTTCCGCGATGCACAAACAAGAATACCAAACCGTCCCGAGTGGATGGTAATGCAATACATACCGGTTATTCCACCCGAGCTTCGCCCATTGGTTCCATTGGATGGTGGCCGTTTTGCTTCATCCGATTTAAACGATTTGTATCGCCGTGTAATCATTCGCAACAATCGTTTGAAAAGATTATTGGAGATTAAAGCACCGGAAGTAATTCTGCGTAATGAAAAAAGAATGTTGCAGGAAGCTGTGGATTCTTTGTTCGACAACTCACGTAAATCAAACGCTGTAAAAGCCGAAGGTGGCCGTGCATTAAAATCGTTGAGCGATGTACTGAAAGGTAAGCAAGGTCGTTTCCGTCAAAACCTTTTGGGTAAGCGTGTTGACTACTCCGGTCGTTCGGTAATTGTGGTAGGCCCCGAGTTGAAATTGTTTGAGTGCGGCCTGCCAAAAGATATGGCTGCCGAATTGTTCAAGCCATTTATCATTCGCAAACTCATTGAAAGAGGTATTGTAAAAACTGTTAAGAGTGCCCGCAAACTGGTTGATAAAAAAGAAGCCATTGTTTGGGACATCCTTGAAAATATTTTGAAAGGCCACCCAATCATGCTAAACCGTGCGCCAACGCTGCACCGTTTATCCATCCAGGCTTTTCAACCTAAGTTGGTTGAAGGCAAGGCTATTCAATTACACCCGTTGGTAACCACAGCATTCAACGCCGACTTTGATGGTGATCAAATGGCCGTACACGTGCCGCTAAGCCACCAGTCGATTTTGGAAGCGCAAATGCTGATGTTGGCCTCTCATAACATTTTGAACCCGCAGAATGGTACGCCAATCACTCTTCCATCGCAGGACATGGTGTTGGGTCTGTATTACATTTCAAAAGGCAAAAAAACAACCGATAAAGAAATCGTTCGCGGCGAAGGCAAAGCATTTTACAGCGAAGAAGAAGTAATCATTGCCTACAATGAAAAGGTGGTTGACATGCACGCCTGGATCAAAGTAAAAACAAACGTGCGCAATGATGATGGTTTGCTACAGCACAAGATGATTGAAACCACTGTTGGCCGTGTAATTTTTAACCAGCACGTTCCGAAAGAAGTGGGCTTTGTAAACGCATTGCTTACAAAAAAGAACCTGCGTGAAATTATCGGCGACATCATCACCATCACCAACATTCCAAAAACAGCAAAGTTTCTCGATGATATAAAGGGTCTTGGTTTCCGTACAGCCTTCCAGGGAGGTTTGTCTTTCTCCATTAACGATTTAATTATCCCCGACAACAAGCAGCAATTGCTTGATAATGCAAAGGTGGAAGTTGAAGAAGTGTGGGAGAACTACAACATGGGTCTCATCACAAACAACGAACGGTATAACCAGATTGTTGACATCTGGAGCCGTGTAGATACAAGAATTACGGAAACATTGATACGTGAACTGGCAAATGATAAACAAGGTTTCAACTCTGTTTTCATGATGCTCGATTCAGGTGCAAGGGGTTCCAAGCAGCAGATTAAGCAGTTGGCTGGTATGAGAGGTTTGATGGCGAAGCCAAGAAAATCGGGAAGTACCGGTAGCGAGATTATTGAAAACCCAATTCTTTCCAACTTCAAGGGCGGATTGAATGTATTGGATTACTTCATTTCTACCCACGGTGCCAGAAAAGGTTTGGCCGATACGGCTTTGAAAACAGCCGATGCAGGTTACCTTACACGTAGGTTGGTTGACGTATCTCAGGACGTTGTTATTACCGAAGAAGATTGCGGAACGCTCCGTGGTATTGCAACATCTGCTTTGAAGGATAACGAAGACATTATTGAAAACTTAGCCGATAGAATTGAAGGCCGTACTTCATTGCACGATGTGTATGACCCCATCAGCGAGCAACTACTTGCTACGGGCGGCGAAGAAATTACAAATTCAATTGCGCAAAAAATTGAAGACAGCGGTATTGAAACGGTTGAAATTCGTTCGGTGCTTACCTGCGAAAGCAAACGTGGTACCTGTGTAAAATGCTACGGTAAAAATTTAGCTACCGGTTATTTAGCACAGCGTGGCGATGCCGTTGGAATTATTGCGGCCCAGTCAATTGGTGAGCCAGGAACGCAGTTAACCCTCCGTACATTCCACGTGGGTGGTGTGGCCGGTTCTTCGGTTGTTGAATCAACTATGCTGGCAAAATTTGACGGCACTGTTCAATTTGACGGCGTACGTTCTGTGGCCACTACAAATAACGAAGGCAATAAAGTACAGGTGGTAATTGGCCGTACCGGCGAGGTGCGTATTACCGATACCAAGAACGACCGTTTGCTTATTACAAACAACATTCCTTACGGTGCTACCTTGAATGTAAAAGATGGTCAGCAATTAAAGAAAGGTGATATTATTTGTACCTGGGATCCTTACAACAACGTAATTATCGCTGAGATAAACGGTACACTTAAGTTTGAAAACGTACTCGATGGTATCACCTTCCGCGAGGAGGCCGATGAGCAGACAGGTCACCGCGAAAAAGTGGTAATTGAAACCCGCGATAAAACAAAGATTCCATCAATTATTGTTGAAGGAAAAGAAAAGAAAATTTATAACCTGCCAACCGGTTCGCACATTATTCCCGAAGATGGCGAAGAAGTAAAAGCCGGCCAGGTGTTGGTAAAAATTCCACGGGTGTTGGGTAAGTTGAGAGATATTACCGGTGGTCTGCCACGTGTTACCGAATTGTTCGAAGCCCGTAATCCATCCAACCCTGCAATCGTTTCTGAAATTGATGGCGTGGTAACAATGGGTGCGGTCAAACGTGGTAACCGCGAGATCATTATCGAAGCAAAAGATGGTGTAACCAAAAAATACCTGGTGCCGTTGACAAGACAAATTCTTGCGCAGGATGGCGACTTTGTAAAAGCAGGTTCACCAATGAGCGACGGACAAACTTCGCCGCAGGACATCCTGGCTATCCAGGGACCATTTGCGGTACAGCAGTATGTTGTAAATGAAATTCAGGAAGTGTATCGTTTGCAGGGTGTACGCATCAATGATAAACACATTGAAGTAATCGTTCGGCAAATGATGCGCAAGGTTTCAATTGTTGACCCGGGCGATACAAGATTTTTGGAGGAAGACCTTACCGACAAGTTTGAGTTTTTAGATGAGAACGACTACATTTTTGATAAGAAAGTAGTTACTGAGTTTGGCGATTCTACCAAATTAAAAGCAGGGCAAATTGTAAGTGTGAGAGAACTGCGTGAAGAAAACTCCATACTGCGCCGCGCCGATAAAAAGCTGGTTGAATTCAGAGATGCACATCCCGCCACTTCGGCGCCCACATTGCTTGGTATTACCAAAGCTTCGTTGGGTGTGCAAAGCTGGATATCGGCCGCCTCGTTCCAGGAAACAACCAAGGTGCTTTCATCAGCAGCTATACAAGGTAAAACCGATGATATGCTTGGCTTGAAAGAGAATGTAATCACCGGGCATTTAATACCTGCAGGTACTGGTTTGCGTGAGTTTGAAAATTTGATTGTAGGTAGCAAAGAAGAATACGAATTGCTGCAAACAGCCAAAGAGGCAATGACGTTTGATGATGAGGAGTAGAAGGTGCGTCTAATCTTTCCGCCATTTGCGGAGGACTTCGGGGAACCAAAATTTGATGAGAAATATTTAAGGAGTGAGATTCGTCTCGCTCCTTTTTTTTACCGGTACACCGAAGATGTAACTCCGCACGGATCTTTGAACATCGACGCTGATCCTCGAACTGTAGAGAGAGCGAAGAAGCAGGGAACCTGCGTCGTTTATTTAACGCTGAAGCACTGATAGTGAAAAACCAGAATTCCCAATTTGCACATTGAAGCAATGTGTGCAGGAAATTTTTGATTAACCTTCGCCATAAGAGTGCATGTTGTACCTACACCACCCATCAGTAAAAAATGAGTGATTCTTAAAATGCACTTCCTGCCGACTTTTTATTCTCACGAACATCTTACCTGCACTGTCTAAGCGCAACTGCAGGCTGTTTATTACAGGCATGGTTATTTTATCATTTGAGAAGCGTACAGGAATTAGGCGTTTAGTCCGTGTTTTTGCTGCTCACGATTTCTCAGCGCAATAAATTAACTGATCATCGCAGTTCATCTTTAATCAACCTTAACCTTGAAGAAAATCATTACAATCATCAGTCTGCTACTGATCAATAATCCTGGTAACGCTCAATCGAAAACCTTAGACGCATATTGGGATGATGGATTAAAATTTCAAAGCAAAGACAGCCTATACAAATTTTCATTTGGCGGAAGAGTGCATTACGACGCTTCGTTTACTAAACAGTCGTTTGCCCTCGACACCATTTTTGAAAATGTTGGCGACAGGATAGAAGTAAGACGAGCCAGGTTAAGTTTTGAAGGGTCGATTAATAAGGCCCTGACTTACGAGTTTGAATTTACGTTTGGAGAAACCATCAGGTATGCGGACATGTACTTCGCATTTTTAAACGTTCCTTATTTTGACAGGCTAACGATCGGGCACTTTCGTGAACCTTTTGGGATGGAGGAAGTAACAAGTAGTAATGCAATTGTTTTTATGGAACGATCGCTGACAAGTGCGTTTGGTCCCTCCCGGAATACGGGCATTATGGTTCAAAAGGAGTTCAATGATAAACTAAAAGGATATGCCGGGGTATTTCGTATTACGGATGATCTCGGCGGAGATCTCTCGGGCGAAGGGAATCACTCTTTTTCGACTCGTTGGGTTTTTAACCCTTTGCTAAATCCCCTCCAAAATAAAGTGATGCATGTAGGCCTTAGCCTAAACACTTTTAAACCCAAGGCAATGGAATATGAGGTTGAATCCAGAAACGAGGTGAATACCGGAGTTAAATATCTTTCCACGGGCGATATAAAGAATGTTGAAAACGTGACCCAGGTAGGAGGCGAGTTTGGATACTCAAAAGATAAATTAACCATCCAAAGCGAATACATTCACGCCTTTGCCCGTGTTGCTGAACCAAACACAAAAAAAACGTTTAAAAACTTTAGTGGTTCATATGCTATGGCCTCGTATTTTTTTCAAAAAGGGATCAGAAAATATAATAGAAATGGTAACAGGTTTTCTTCAATTTCAGTATCCAGGCCATCAGCCCAGGAAAGCCGAAGAGATACAATGAACGGTGCCTGGGAGGCGGCGATACGGGTATCGCATCTTAATATCAGCGATGCAAATATGGCTAAAGATAAAATGACTAACGCTACATTGGGCCTTAACTGGTATTACAATTCAAATACACGCCTGATGGCTAACTATGTAATTACCCGTTTAACAAACAACTACAATGTAAATGCATTGCAGGTGAGATTGCAACTCACATTTTAAAATGCAGGACCGAGCAGCAGTCTGAGGCCGCAACCGGCTTATTGATGGTTGTTGCATTAATGACTTTTGATGATGAGGAATAAAAATCACTGATCGCACTGATGATAAATTATTTCACAGATAAAAGGAGTAAGAGCAATCTTGCTCCTTTTTTAATTCACGGTGATAAACTAATTTAAGAGATGGAAAAGTGAGAGAGTTTTATACTTGAGACACATGC
Organism: Chitinophagales bacterium; assembly: GCA_031425835.1. Classification (GTDB taxonomy): domain Bacteria; phylum Bacteroidota; class Bacteroidia; order Chitinophagales; family Chitinophagaceae; genus Flavisolibacter. The sequence goes on along the minus strand of JANPKD010000020.1, from coordinate 31,794 downwards.
AAATCCCTCTTATTCATAAATATCTTTCCTGTGCCCAATTGCTATCACTTCTACGGTAACTATTTTGTCGAAAATGGTGTAGATAATCCGATAATCTCCTGTCCGAATCCTATAACCATCGCGGCCCTTTAGTTTTTTGTAACCATGTGGCCGGGGGTTTTTGGAGAGGTTAGTAATCGCTTTTTTTACACTGGAGTAATAGGGTTCGGAGATATTCTCTAAATGCTTGAACGCCTGTTTGTTGAAATTTAAAGTGTAAACCATTCAGCACTATTTTTTGCGTTTTTCGTCAATCATCTTAAAAGCTTCCCGCATGGGAATTCGTTCTCCAGTGTCATTCTTTTTTGCATCATCATACAAACGGATGTCTTCTAACTCTTCGAGTTCTTCCAGCATTTTTTTATATTCTTTGATAGGTAACACTACTGAGAGTTTTTTGCCAGTATTGTCGGTGATGTATTGGGGTGTGTTCGTCATAAAAATAATTTTAGAGTTTTGACTCCAGGCTAAACGAATTACGTTTTCTATGAAGCAAATTTATACAAAGCAATTTTAGGTTTGAAATATTGGGCAGCAACTTGAACGGGCCCCATATTACTGGAAAAACATTACCATTCAATTGTATCACCGGTTGGTTGCTAGTTGTCTATTGCTAAGTGCCTACTGTCCCTGTCGCTGTTAACTGTTTCACAATTGGCCGGGGCGTTTTTCTGTTTGCTATTGAGCAAACCTTACTTTGCAAAAAATTTCTTGCATGAATCGTGTTTCGCTAATTATAAATGTTGTGTTGCTGGTGTTGGTGGGTGTGCTTTTTTACCTGCATTTTGCGGGCAAAACAAAGTCGGCTGGTAAGCCACCGGTGGTGAATGGTGTAGTGGCAAAAGGCGATGTTGCTGACCAAAGTAACAGGATTGCTTATTTCGAGTTGGACTCCATCACCAATTCTTTTTCAATGGTAGAGGATGTAAAAAAAGAGCTGAGCCGCGAAGAAGAAAAAATGAGTAGTGAAATGAACGGTTGGCAAAAGCGCTACAACGATAAGCTGGCGCAGTTTCAAACCCTGGCGCAAAAACAACAGATGACAGAAATAGAATCGGAAAACGCCAACCGCGAAATGTTGCAAATGCAGGAAACCATTCGTAATAAAAAGCAGGAGCTTGACCAGCGCTACCAGAACATGTACATGCAAAAACAACAGTCCATAAAAAATAAAATTGAAGCCTATTTAAAAGAGTACAATAAAACAAAAGGTTACGCTTACATTTTTTCAAACGAAGCCGGTTTTATGTACTACCGTGATACGGCGTATAACATTACCGCTGATTTGTTGAAAGGATTGAATGATGAATACGTGAAAGTGAAGAAGAAAAAATAATCTTTGGTGCGCAAAAAATATTGAAGCCGTCTCTGTAAAATGAGGTGGCTTTTTTTATGCAGTGCATTTTTTATTGCGGCCGGGCGAATGGCTTACAAAATTTGTGAGACACTCTCTGTCCAAGGACGCTGAGCCCCCTCTCCCCTGGAGAGGGTCCCGAAGCTTCGGGAGGGGGTGAGGTCGCTGCGGCAAAGTGCCTGAACCTTAAATCCTTTCAACATTCTTTTTTGTAAAGTCGGTTGCAACCTGTTTCAGACATTTGGAGCGGAGTAGATTCCCCTAATTTTAATTTTTATTTTTCCACACCAAAACTACCAATTATGGAATACAATGAGTTTCGCAAAGCCGGCCACTACCTTGTTGATTACATTGGCGCCTATTTGCAAAATATAGAAAGCAAACCTTTGTTCCCCGACGTGGCACCTTCTGTTTTGTATGAACTGTTTAATGAACCAATTCCTGACGCACCCATTTCGCTGGAGCAAATACAACAACTGCTTGAGCAAAAATTAATTCCTTACAGCACGCATGTCAGCCATCCGGGTTACATGGGTTTAATTACACCATCTCCAAATCCAGCTGGCATACTTGCCGATTTTTTAGCCTCCGCCATCAATCAAAACGTAGGTGCTTATTCAATTGGCCCCGCGGCGGTAGCAATGGAACGGCAGGTAATTAGATGGCTGAATGATTTGATTGGGTACAATGAAAATGCCGGAGGTAATTTAACCAGTGGAGGAATGATGGCGAATTTTATAGGGATTAAAATGGCCCGGGATTTTTCAAGCGGCGATAATGCGCAGCACGAAGGGATGCCATTGAATAAATGGTCTGTTTATGTTTCGCAGGAAAGACATGTATCGCTGGACAAGGCGGTGGATGCAGTGGGCATTGGCCGCGAGAATTTAGCCATCATTCCAACCAATGAAAACTATTCAGTGAATATTGCTGTGATGGAACAGGTAATAAAAAAGCATAAGGAACAAGGCCTCAAGCCAATGTGCATTATTGGTTTGGCAGGTACCACAAACCTTGGCGCTGTTGATGATATTGAAGCTCTTTATCAAATTGCGCAAAGAGAAAATTGCTGGCTGCATGTTGATGCCGCTTATGGTGGCGGCACGTTGCTGTCAAATAAGTATCCAAATATTTTAAAAGGAATTCACCTGGCCGATTCTGTTACCATTGACCCGCACAAATGGTTTTATGCACCGCTCGATTGTGGTGCATTGCTGGTAAAGAATCATGACCGGCTTACAGAATCATTCGGGATACAACATGCATATTTAACCGACCAGTCGGAGCAGAAAAATGAACGCTACCAGTTTTATGTACATGGCTTCGAGCAATCAAAACGATTCAGAGGTTTAAAAGTCTGGTCATCCTTTCAACACTATGGCAAAACAAAAATGGGTGATTGGGTAGATGAAAATATTGAGCAGGCAAAACATTTGCACCGGCTTGTTAGCACGGAAAATATTTTTGAATCGGCAACCGAACCAGTCATGTCGGCTATCTGCATCCATTACAAAGCAAGTGATTTAACCACTGAACAGTTGATCAAACTTCATCACCAGGTGGCAGCTAAAATTGAAAGGGAGGGAAAGTTTTGGTTTGCAACAACTGAGTTAAACGACAAAATATATTTCCGTATCAATCCGGTGAATATCAATACAACCATTGCGCATATTGATGCTTTGTATCTGCTTTTGAAAAAGGAATGCAGGGAGGCCGAAGAACAAATACATGGAATATCTAAGAACGAAGCCACGGCTTAAAATCCCTAATCTCAAATCGCAAATCCCAAATCCGCTCCTTTCCTTATCTTGACAAAAAAATATTTGCATGCCGCAACAAATTGATTCTCCCGCCGAAGCCATTCAGGAAGACAAATCGTTTAAAAGATCGCTCGGATTAGTTGATGCTACCATGATTGTTGCCGGCTCCATGATTGGCTCGGGCATTTTTATTGTGAGTGCCGATATGCTAAAAGATCTTGGCTCAGCCGGGTGGCTAATTACCGCCTGGTTAATTACGGGGTTTATGACCTTAACGGCGGCGTTGAGTTATGGAGAGCTAAGTGCCATGTTTCCAAAAGCCGGAGGGCAATATGTTTATCTACGCGAAGCCTACAATCCATTTGTTGGTTTTTTATATGGCTGGAGTTTTTTTGCGGTAATACAAACCGGCACCATTGCCGCCGTTGCCGTTGCTTTCGGAAAATTTCTTGGGTACCTCGTGCCTTCATTGGGCGACGGCAATATTTTATTAGGCAGCGCCGATGGTTTTAAAGTAACAGCGGCGCAATTAATAGGTATTGTTTTGATCATCCTTCTCACGGCCATCAACACCCGTGGAATAAAAAGCGGCAAACTCATTCAAACAACTTTTACAACAGCAAAACTCATCGCCTTATTTGGTTTAATCATTTTTGGCCTGCTTGCTGCCAAAGGTGCTATATGGGATGCCAACTGGCAGGATGCCTGGACCATTCAACAACATGCCAGCCGTACCGCTATAACTACCGACACAGGGTGGATGAATTTATCGGGCGGCTTGGTTCTAGGTGCAATTGCCGCAGCTATGGTAGGCAGCATTTTTAGTTCCGATGCCTGGAACAACGTAACATTTATTGCAGGCGAAGTAAAAAACCCGCAACGTAATATTGGGCTGAGTCTTTTCCTGGGAACCTTGATTGTTACCATTATTTATGTGGCGGCAAATCTTATGTATGTAGCCGTGCTGCCCGTTGAGCAGTTAGCATTTGCAAAAGATAATCGTATTGCATTATCAGTTTCTAATGAAATTTTTGGCGCCATTGGTACCACTATACTTGCTGTGCTCATAATGGTATCAACGTTCGGGTGTAATAATGGATTGATACTGGCTGGTGCAAGAGTGTATTATACAATGGCTAAGGATGGTTTGTTTTTTAAACAAACAGGAACACTCAATAAAAATTCAGTTCCGGAATACGCTTTGTGGATTCAATGCGCTATGGCTTGTGCACTTTGCCTGAGCGGACAGTATGGCAACCTGTTGGATATGGTTTCATTTGTTGTTGTTCTTTTTTATGTACTTACTATCATCGGCATTTTTATATTGCGCAAAAAAAGACCTGATGCCGAAAGACCCTACAAAGCGTTTGGGTATCCGTTGCTACCGGCCATCTATATTTTAATGGGTGCAGCTTTTTGTTTGTTGCTGATTATGTACCAGGGAAAATATCCTTATTACGGATTGGGCATTGTGCTGGCTGGCATTCCTGTTTATTTTATCGCTGTGGCAAACAAAAACAAATAGGGTAGTGCTGGTTGAAAAATTGTTCTGTGTTGCTATGGAATCATCCCATTTTGACCAACTATGTCAAGGCAAACCGTTCTAACCAGACCAATCTGGTAGCTGCAGTCTTTCCTTTTTTTACAAAATAATTTTACTCATAAAAAATCTGCAAATTTGCTCGCCGGAAACATAAGGGTATGAAGCCACGGCCTGAATTATTTTTAATGCCATGGCCCAAAAGTTTTATACCTCGGTTTGAAAATTTCCGGAACCCTATCAATGCAAAATGAAATGAAAAAATATGCCGTGATTGTAGCTGGTGGAACAGGACGTAGAATGGGTGGCGCCATTCCCAAACAATTTTTATTGCTCAACGACAAGCCGGTTTTGTACTACACTATCAAGGCATTTTTAGAAGCGTATGCCGATCTGCAAATAATATTGGTGTTGCCCGAAGACTACACCGACATGGGTAAAGAAATAGTGGATGCATTTTTTGGCTACGAAAGAATAATGCCTACCTACGGAGGCGAAACCCGTTTTCATTCCGTGCAAAACGGATTAAAAATGGTGGAAGGCGAAGCCATGGTGTTTGTGCACGATGCCGTGCGTTGTTTGGTTACTACCGAACTAATTCACCGGTGTTACGACCATGCTTTACAAATGGGCAGCGCCGTTCCGGTGGTACATAGCAAAGACTCCATCCGCCTATTGAACGAAGAAAAAAATGACAACGAAGTAATGGATCGTAATAGAATAGTGCTGGTGCAAACCCCACAAACTTTTCACAGCAAAATATTATTGCCCGCATTTGAAATTGACTACAAAGAAAGATTTACCGATGAGGCAACCGTGGTGGAAAGTTATGGACTGAAAATTTCTTTGGTGGAAGGTGAGGAGGACAATATTAAAATTACCCGCCCGGTTGATTTACTGATTGCCGAAGGAATTATGCAGGCAGCGAGGGAAGTTGGGTAGTAAGGATGGGATGCCTTTTTGTTATCCCACGAACACAAAAAGAGGCTGCTGTGTTTGTGTCCCCACAAACACAGCATGAGTGTCTGTCTTTGCCTAATTTATTTTATGACAAGATCATTGTTCATATCATTTGCTTGCATCTACATCATCGCATGTTCTCCCCACCGTCTTCAAATTAAAAGCACCTCAATCGTTGATGAGATCACCGGTAGTGCATTTTACAAACAAGCTGCTGCATACAACTGGCTTCAAAGGGATTCGTTAGCAGTACAACAAATTCTTTCCGGCAACATTCCTTCTTTTCTTAAAAAATTTACACCGGTAACTGTTTTTATTTTCGACTCATCATCAAACAAAAAAACAAAAGCCACCTTTTTTGTGCTACCCGATTATTTATCTGTGGGCACTGATGAAGATTGGTGCCGTGTGCCATTAACGCCAATGGCCGCGCAAAAAATTGCCGATAGTTTTAATTGTTTTCTGCCCACAAAAAAAATGGTTGATGATATTTATAATGCTGCTGTTGTACAATTAGAACCCGTGCCAATGTTTGCATTTAGAGATAGTACACCAACCATGTACCAGCACCACTTAATAATTGAAGGGCAACGCAAAGGCCGGGGAGGATTGATAGCGGGGATAAAAAAAGACGTGGTCATTTCAGGTAAAATTTCAAGAGATAAAAAACCAAAGCGGGTTGCAATTTATGGATGGCACCAACTCAACGGCAAACACATTCAACCTTTGTACACCGGCCATGTAAACTGGTATGTTGATTACAGCCATGGCATTAGGCTTGTGTTTAAAAAAATAAAAGTAGGTAGCGAGTGGATGGATTACGCCGATGTGATGCAAAACAAAAAGTTGGTTACACTCATTTGCAACGAACAAGATTGTGATTTCTATAAATACCCTTATTAATGCGGCCCTGTTATCTTTGCCACAATGAATTATGTAGCGCAACTTACCGAGACGGTAAATTTTTTACAGCAATACAATAAAGCGAATGCAACCATCGGGGTTGTCCTGGGTAGTGGTCTCGCAAATTTTGTCGATGAGATTGAAGTGCAGCACGAAATTTCGTACAATAATATTCCACACTTTCCTTTAGCCACAGTAGCAGGTCATTCGGGTAAACTCATTTTTGGAACCATTGCCGGTACGCCCATCATTGCCATGTCGGGGCGGTTTCATTTTTACGAAGGTTATACGCCGCAGCAGGTTGTTTTTCCAATCCGTGTAATGCAATTGCTGGGCATTAAAACACTTTATATTTCCAATGCTGCCGGTGGTGTAGCTCCCGGCTTTCGCATTGGCGATTTAATGATCATCACTGATCATATTTCGTTTGCAGTTACCAATCCGCTCACCGGTAAAAATGACGAGGACCTGGGTCCGCGTTTTCCCGACATGAGTGAGCCCTATAAAAAACATTTGATTGCAAAAGCAAAATTAATTGCACAACAACTGGATATTGAAGTAAAAGAAGGCGTTTATTTTGGTGTAACCGGCCCCACATTTGAAACCCGCGCCGAATACAAAATGATTCATTTATTGGGCGGCAGTGCCGTGGGCATGAGCACCGTGCAGGAAGTGATTGCTGCTGTGCATGGTGGCATTGATGTATTTGCAATGAGTGTGATTACCGACATTGGTATTCGGGAAGAAGAGAATACCATCACGCATGATGAAGTACTACACGCGGCAAAAGAAGCGGCGCCAAAATTTTCAGCAATTTTTAAAAAGATGATTGCTACACCCGATTAATTGTTGCTAGTGAAAACGGTTATTGTTCATACCCTTTTTTTAATTTTTCTGTTGGGGGCAACGGCCAAAAATAGTTTTGCACAACGGCCAAATGCGCTGCAGGGGCTGGGTGATAGAATTGGCAACCTTAGTGGCCAGGGTGGTAGCGGCGGTAACACGGGCGATAGTTTGCGTAACCGTAGTAAAGAGCAGGATTCCATCGCCATAAAATTTTATTTTTTCGATTCCACAAAAGCCTACCAGCTCGATTCAACGATCTCTGATTATACCGTACGCTATCCCATACCGGCAACACATTTGTTTTTGGGCAACACCGGCTCCGCTACAAAGTCAATTTTATTCTCGCCGTATACAAAGCCAGGTTGGGATGCAGGGTTTCATGCCTTTGATGTGTATAAATGGAAATTGGATGATGTAAGGTTTTTTAACACCACCCGGCCGTACACCGAATTGGGTTATCTGTTAGGCGGAAGAGCCGAGCAGATTATTGATGTTATGCATACACAAAACCTAAAGCCCAATCTCAATTTCTCTTTCCAGTACCGCATGATAAATGCACCGGGTGTGTACCGTAATCAAAAAACCAACCACAATAATTATCTTTTTAATTTCTGGTACCAGTCGGTTAACAAGCGGTACAACAATTATTTCATTGTACTCTCCAATAAACTACAGGCGGGTGAAAACGGTGGCTTAGCAAATGTTGCCGATCTTAAAAATCCAATTTATAACGACGACAGCTACACGATACCAACCAACATTGGTGGCCAGCCAAGTTACGGAACCGACTTTTTTAACACTACCATAGGCACTGGAAACAAATACACGGAAACCAATTTTTTAATGCGCCAGCAATACGATTTTGGAAAAAAGGATTCACTGGTTAGCGATTCAATTGTACTGCCTCTTTTTTATCCCCGGCTTCGGTTTGAACATACAGTGAAATTGGGCAACTATAAATATCTTTTCCAGGATTTAGCGGCTGCAGGTAGCCGGCAAAGCAACCAACCCGATTCGGCTTATTACACCGACAGGTACAACATTAATTTCGCTCCCGGAAACGATTCAATATTTATACAGGATAGATGGAAAGAGATCAGCAACGATTTTTCTATTTACCAGTTTCCCGATGCAAAAAATTTGCAGCAGTTTATTAAGCTGGGCGCCGAAATACAATTACTCACTGGAGTGGTGCGCAACAACCAATCGCTGTACAATTTTATCGGGCATGCAGAGTACCGCAACCGTACAAAAAATCAAAAGTGGAATATCACCGCATTAGGTAAGCTGTTTATGACGGGTTCCAACTTTGGCGATTACCACGCATACATCAACCTGCAACGTTTGCTAAGCCAAAAATTGGGTAGCCTGGAGGTTGGCTTCGAAAATGTAAACCGCTCACCTTCGTACATTTTTAATACTACCAGTAATTTTTATCTGGCAGCACCGCGAGGTTTCAGTAAAGAAAACATTGTCCATTTATTTGGCTCTTTGTTACAACCAAAATTGGGTGTGCGGCTCGGTGCCGATTATTATTTAATGACCAATTATCTCTACTTCAAAAATTATTACCAACCGCGGCAGGAGAGTAGTCCGTTCAACGTGCTGCGCCTGAGTGCCAGCAAAACCTTTTCTTTTTTTAGAAGAATTAAGTGGCATGCCGAAGTGTATGTGCAGCAAAAAACAGGTGCGGTGGAATTAAACCTTCCATTGTTTTATACCCGCAACCGTATTGCCTATGAGGGCAAGCTTGGTTTTAAAAATTTGAATATTGCCTTTGGTACAGAAATACGTTACCAGTCGCCATATAAAGCAGATAACTATTCCCCATTGCTGGGCCGCTTTTTTTACCAGGATTCTATCACTATCGCCAACTATCCACAAATAGATGCCTTTATGCACCTGCGCATACGCGGCTTCAGGCTTTTTTTACGTTTTGATAATTTGAATGCGTCGGCATTTGGAAAAAATTTTGTCACTCCGGAAAACCCGTTTCCCGGTGTGCTGATGCGTTTTGGCATCCATTGGAGTTTTGTTAATTGATTTTTTACCTGTTTTTTTCTGAATCTAATCTGTTTCATCTTCGGTCATTGCTTCTATCTTTGTTGGGCCGGTGAAAAAAATACTTTCATTCATATTGTTGCTCCTCTACTTTACCGTAAGCACGGGTTTTGCGGTGAGTTTCCATTATTGCATGGATGAAATTGAATCGGTGGAATTAGGCCAGAATCAATCTGACGAATGCGGCGTTTGCGGAATGCAACAGGGTGATAATCGTTGTTGCCGCAACGATGTAAAAATGCTAAAACTGAGTGCCGATCACTTGGTTACGCAGATGGTTATTGATAAATCTACCCCCGTTGTGCTGGTTCAGCCGGTAACAAACCTTTCCCTCACTCCATTTTACAATTTTAAAAAGCAATTTTTTAGTAAGGCCGGTGAAGGGCCGCCCATAAATAAGCAGTACACTTACCTGCGGAACCGCGTTTTCCTTATTTGATAGTTTTTGTTTTGGTTTAATGGACAATCCCGTTTGGGCTTGTTCTGTTATTTTCTTATTTTAAAAACAAAAAACAATTGTCATGAAAACGCTTCAAATAGTTTTAGCTGCATTTTTATTATTCTCTCTTTCAATTAACGCTGCTGCACAAACAAAAACCGAAAAAATTACTGTGTCGGGTAACTGTGGCATGTGTAAAAAAACAATTGAAAAATCAGCCACAGAGGCCGGTGCAACCTTTGCCGCATGGGATGCGGATGCGCAGGAGCTAACGGTAAAGTACAACAGCAAATCTTCAAACACCGCAAAAATTGAAAAGGCTGTAGCTGCTGCAGGATATGATACAAAAAATGTTCGGACAACGGCTGAAGCATACGACAAACTGCATGGCTGCTGCAAATACGAAAGAACTGACAAAGCATCGGCTACTGCATGTTGTGCAGAGGGTAAATGTGCCGATGCAAAATGTGCCGACGCAAAATGTATGAAAGATGGCAAGTGCACGCACGACATGAGCTGTTGCAAAGACAGTGGTTGCGCCGACAAAGACTGTTGTAAAAAAGCTGGTCACTAAAATTAAAGAAACATGAAAAAATTCTTTTTTGCCTGTGCATTGCTGTTTGGTTTGGCCGCAGGTGCACAAATCAATAAAGTGTCGTTACAAGCCAGCGGCCTTACCTGCTCCATGTGTTCGAAAGCTGTAAAAACCGCATTAGAAAAAGTTGCGTTTGTGGAAAAGGTGATGGTGGATATAAAAAACCAGCAGTACAATATGAGTTTTAAAAACGGCCAGGCAATTCAACTGGATGCTCTGAGCAAAGCGGTTGAAGATGCGGGATTTTCGGTGGCAAAATTTGTTGTTTCGGCAAAGGTTGAAAATGTTGCACTGCAAAAAGATGAACATGTAAAAATTGGCGACTCTTATTTTCATTTTTTAAATGGCGAAAACAAATCACTCACCGGCGAAACCAGTTTTACCGTGGTTGATGAACATTTTATCTCGCCCAAACAATTTAAAAAATACAACGGGCTTACAAAAATGGAATGCCGGCAAACCGGCCGTGCCGCTTCATGTTGTAGTGCTGAAGAAGTGCCCGCCGAGGCCAGAGTTTACCATGTTATTATTTAATTTTTTGTAGAGGCTGTTTTAAATTTTTTTCAGCCACAAAGCACAACAACGCAAAGTTGCACGAAGCTTTGTGTTCCTTCGAGCCTTCGTTCCCGAAGTTTCGGGATTTGTGGCAAAACAACCAATTTGAAACAGCCTCTTTTATTTTTCCATGAAAATCCTTTTCTCAATTCTGGTTCTGGGTATTGCCCATGTTACAAAAGCACAGGAGTTGTATGCGTTTACAGAGCCGGCATCAAATATGCCCGGCAATACGTTGTCGCCAAGGTTCCGTGTAATAGCCGCAGCAAGAGAAAACAGGCCGGTGTTTCAACGCTACATACCCGAAATAATGTTTGGCATTTCCAAAAAATTAATGGTGCATGCCGCAACAACATTTGCCAACCAGCAATGGAATAATGTGCGTTGGGAAGGTGCATACCTGTACACAAAGTATCGTTTCTATTCGGCCGATGATGTTCATAAACATTTTAGAATGGCCGCGTTTGCACAAGGCGGTTATTCTAAAAACCCCATGTACTACGACGAAATTTCTGTGCAGGGTGATAACAGCGGGATAGAAGCCGGCCTTATAGCTACACAACTAATTAATAAACTTGCAGTGTCGGCAACCACAAGCTATACAAAAGCATTTTTTGATAATGCCGAACACGATTATCACGAAGTTCCCGGCTCGGCAATCAACTATACTTTTTCCGCAGGGTATTTAATATTGCCTGTTGAATATAAAAACTACGACCAGCTCAACGTGAATTTATATGGCGAGTTGCTGGCCCAGCAAACATTTGGCAAAAAAACCTGGTACATTGACGCAGCACCAGCCATTCAATTTATTTTTAAAAGCAACACAAGGCTCAACCTTGGTTATAGGTTTCAATTAAATGGCAACGCACAAAGGAATGTAGACAAAAGTTTTTTGATTGGGTTGGAGCATACTTTCTTCAATGCGCTGCGTAAGTAAGAGCAGCAATTACATTTGAATGCAGAGCGACTGTGTCATCAGTTCTCCCCCTCTACAACTCCGTTGGAGAAGGGGCTGGGGGGTGCGGTTTCAAACAAACAAAAACTGCCACCCACCCAGGTTTTATCTTTGTTGTATCGTACGCCAACCATCTTTCCCTTACTCAACCGCGCAAGGTTATTGGCGGGTACAAATCTGCCCTCGCTTTTTTTCCAGAAATAAAACAAACGTATCTCGGCCTTCGCACTTTCTTCGGGTGTTTCTATGGCGTTGGCGTACTGAACCTTTTTTTGAATGATCCAGTTTTGCGGGTCGGAAATATTTTCTATGTCGGCCTTTGTAACATCAATGATAACACCCTGGCCGGCAAATGAAAACAAAGGTTTTACTACATAATTTTCAAGATCGTCCGGGAGCATTGTTACCTGATGCAGGAATTGTGTTACCGGCACATTTGGGTGGCTGATAAAAGGCAAGGTGTATTTACTGATGCGATAGAACCATGATGGATGCGGAACCCAGGTTACATCAAGTTCCTCCAACAATATTTTTCCTTTCTCCTGAATTTCTTTTGACTGCTGAAACAGGTCATCGAAAATTACGCGGTTGTAAATTCTGTGTATGGGTATGCGTTGCCCGTTCTTTTCATAAAAAAGCTTTCTGCCTTCCTTTATCAATTCTGTAAGGCAAACAATGTTAATCCCAAGAAGTTTCTCGGTAGCGTAAAAATCAACGCGTGTTTTTTGCTGATGCGGAAGTATTTCGAGCAGCACCGTGTTTTCAGGGGCGCAATCATCCACAATCGTTTGTTTAAGTAACTCCACGTAAGTTTCTTCGTTATTGCCATTCAAAAAAACACTGTACCCATCGGGTGCATCAAAATGTTTTTCAAACACCAGTGGCATTAACGCCTGCCAGGCAAATAAAGAAGGGAAACCTTGCATCTCTATCAGCTGTGGTTCAAGTGTTCCATCATTGGCTGCGCAAATGCCAAAATCAAAAACCAAGCACTGCGGATGGTTGTCCTCGTTGGGTACCTGCAGATGTGCAGGTATTGCGGCTTCACTTTGTTTCTTGTATTCAGGTGTGGCGATAATTTCAAGAATACTATCGCAGGCCGACAACATTTTATTGGTGAATGATTTTGGAATAAACAGTGGTGTTTCTGCAATGCGAAAATCTAGTGCGCCGGGGAAAATATTTTGCAGATCGTTAATGTAGGCACTGTATTTTTCGTTGGTAAATTTTTGATTGTATTGTTTGCGCTGCTCGGGGATCATGTAGTTGATTTTGGATTTAAGGTAAGGATTAGTGTGCAAAGATTTGGGTAGTGATTTATTAATATCGGGCGATGTTTTTTTTATTGCCCTTAATACATTCAGAAGGTTAGTGGAAAGCTTCTTTGTGCTTCACTTCATCAATTTTCAATTCAATTTTAAATTTGTTTTTTGTCTACTTTACAACTATGAACCAGGAGGAGGAAATCAGCCAACTAAAAAATGAATTGCTTCAATTACACGAGCAAACAAAATTGCAACACCAAAAAATAATGGAATTGTACCAGCGGTTGCAGCAAATAGCACCCGATGTTTCGAAAAAGGTTAGTTATAAACCGAAAATAGGAGTTCCCGCATTTGCTCTGGAAAACTTTATTGGTTTAAAACTCATGCATTTTATTGGCATAGTGGTGCTGGTAATTGGTTTATCAATTGGCGTAAAGTATGCTATTGACCGTAACCTTATTTCGGCAGTTATGCGCATTGCACTGGCTTATGCTGCGGGCGGGGTGCTCTTTTTTTTATCGCTTCAATTAAAAGAACGCTACCTGCTTTTTAGCGCTATTTTATTGAGTGGCGCCATGGCATCGTTATACTTTACTACTTACGCGGCGTACGTGTATTATGCAATGACTTCATTTGCGGTTGCGTTTGTAATAATGACCGGACTGACATTTTTTACCGTGTACCAGGCATTGCGCTACAACAGGCAGGAGATAGCCATGCTCGGTTTGGTGGGTGCCTATACCATTCCTTTTTTAATCAGCGCTAACGCTGGGCGGGCCGATCTTTTCTTTTTGTACATACTGCTCATAAATATTGGTATTGTTTATTTAACTGTAAAAAAAGAATGGATGGCAACCGGTATGGTTGCGCAGCTGGTAACCTGGGTTTTATTTTTAGGCTGGGCAGGTGCGAGGTTTGAAGCAAAATGGATGGCCACAGGATTAATTTTTATGATCGCCTTTTTCCTGCTTTTTTATTTCAATGCGATGGCAGAAATTTTTTTTTATCAAAAGAAAAATGATGTAGAAGTATCGGTAACATCCCGCATGGGTTTGAAAACCTCCGGGTTGCTATCGCTTCGCATCAACAACATGGCACTGTACGGCGGGTGCCTGGTTTTATTCGGGCAGTATTACACCAACCCGGGTTATGCACTGATTACCCTGGCAATGGCGGGGCTGCTGGCCGCGCAGGCAGGCATATTCTATTTTGTATGGAAAGATGCGGCAGTTAAAAAATTTATGGCATCATTCAGCTTTGTACTGTTCGTAATTTTTATTGCGTTAGCGTGGACCGGACTTACTGTAACGCTACTCTGGCTGCTAACCGCCGTGATTGTTTTTGCTATTGGCGCCGTACAAAAATGGCCAGTCACTCGTATGGCAGCGGTAATTTTAATGGGAGCTACGTTAATAAAACTGGTGCTAATCGATTCGCTGGTTTTTACCACCGTGCAAAAAGTAATTGCTTATGTTTTGCTGGGCGTGTTGCTGCTGGTGGTTTCTTTTTTTTACCAGAAGTTCAGGGAGAAGTTGTTTGGCGGTGATTGATGATGATGCATGAAGACTTCGAAGATTTTAAAACATCCCGGGTGTTGTTTTTAGTAACACTACATTCATTTTCGCATCGCCGGAGGCGATAGAATAGTGGTACGAAGTGAAGACGCTTCGTACAGCAGCAACACCGGGTATGGATCTTTTGCACAGCAGCGTATGAAGCAAGGAAGCCTGGCCAACGTTGCGAATGTTATTGTGGAATTGGTAACCGCCCTCAAAGCTTTTCAAATCTCCACTGCCAAAGCTCAAACTCCAAACGCTTTTTACTTCCTGCTATAATTCGGTGCCTCTCTGGTTATTTCCACATCATGCGCATGACTTTCACGCATTCCGGCATTGGTTATTTTTACAAAGGTCGATTGCTTGAGGTCTTCAATATTTTTTGCACCGCAGTAACCCATACCTGCCCGCAAGCCACCAACATACTGGTATACTATTTCTTTCAACATTCCTTTGTATGCCACGCGGCCTTCAATGCCTTCGGGTACATATTTTTTTACATCGGCTTCCGGGTCTTGAAAATAACGGTCGCTGCTGCCACCCGACATAGCACCTAGTGAACCCATGCCGCGGTACTCTTTGAATTTGCGGCCTTCGTAAATAATTGTGTCGCCGGGGCTTTCTTCGGTACCTGCAAAAATGCTCCCCATCATTACACAATCGGCACCGGCAGCCAAGGCTTTTACCATATCGCCAGTGTATCGAATGCCACCATCGGCAATCAGTGGAATACCCTTTTTTGCGAGAGCGGTATGCGCCTGCATTATAGCCGTGAGTTGCGGCACACCGGCGCCTGCAACAATACGTGTGGTACAAATGGAGCCGGGGCCTATACCCACTTTTACAGCATCCGCACCTGCATCGGCTAATGCTTCGGCTCCGGCTGTTGTTGCAATGTTGCCGGCAATAACATTTATTTTTTTGAAACACTTTTTAATGCTTTTCAGCGCATCAATAATTCCCTTTGAGTGGCCATGTGCACTATCTAAACAAACAACGTCAACACCTACCGATTGCAGCGCTTCCACTCTTAAAAGCAAATCGGCTGTAACACCAACCGCTGCCCCAACCAACAGCCTGCCTGATGAATCTTTCACCGCATTTGGATAAGAAGTTACCTGCAAAATATCGCGGTAAGTAATCAGCCCGATTAAAATTCCTTCGGTATTTACAACAGGTAGTTTTTCAACTTTTGTTTGGCGTAAAATTTTTTCGGCACCTTTCAGGTCCGTGCCTTCGGGAGCAATGATGAGATTTTCTTTCGTCATTACTTCACTTACTTTCCTCTGCAAGTTTTCTTCAAACCGAAGGTCGCGGTTGGTAAGTATGCCGGCGAGTTTTCCTTTTTTATCAACAATTGGAATACCACCAATTTTGTTTTCCCGCATTAGTTTTTGGGCGTCGCCAATTGTAGCGTTAACCATCAGCGTCACTGGGTCTTTTATCATTGCGCTTTCGCTGCGTTTTACTTTACGTACCTGGTCGGCCTGTTTTTCGATACTCATGTTTTTGTGCAGTATACCAATGCCACCCTCACGTGCCAATGCAATGGCCAGCGATGCTTCGGTAACCGTGTCCATTGCTGCCGAAAGCAAAGGCACATTAAGTGTTATGTTTTTTGTGAGGCGGGTTTTTATTTCTACATCCCGGGGCAGCAGTTGCGAGTAGGCCGGCACTAAAAGAACGTCATCAAACGTAAGGCCTTCAATAAAATTTTTTTGAGTGGAGTTTGTTGCCATAGGCAAAGATAAGTACCTCACCCCAACCCTCTCCAACGAAGTTGGAGAGGGAGGCGCCACTGCACAGCAAAGGCTTAATTGACCACCCATTGTTTTTTCGAAGTTTTTTATTGTTCATTAGCGTAGCGTAAAAACTAAGACGCTCGTGTTCTCATTTCCCCCCTCTCCATCTTTGATGGAGAGGGGTTGGGGGTGAGGTTGCTACACCAACTTATACATCTTCCCCGGCATTGATGCCACTACATTTTGTAATTCTAAATCGAGGATGGCTGCGGCAACTGCACTGCTGGTGATGGTGCTGCGAGTGTTTATTTCGTCAATCGACATGCTTTCCTTTTCTTGTAACAACCGTAAAATTATTTTCTCGTTATCCGAAAGTTCGATGAATAGTTCTCTTTGCTTTTTTTGTTTTTGTTTTTTGTTGCTCCAACCCAACACCTCAAGCAATTGGTCGGCATCGGTCAGCAAAATTGCTTTGTTGTTTTTAATAAGATAATTGCAACCAGTACTTTTATTATCGGTGGTGCGGCCAGGTACTGCAAACACATCACGGTTATAGGCATCGGCTAATTTGGCGGTTATCATACTGCCACCTTTTACATTTGTTTCTACCACAATTGTTGCGCTGCACAAGCCGGCAACAATGCGGTTGCGCAGTGGAAAATTATGTTTGTCGGGCTTTGTGCCGCTGAAAAATTCGGAGAGCAAACCACCATCTTCTTTAATAATTTCTTTGGCAAGCGAAGTATGTAAAGCAGGATAAATTTTGTCTAAGCCATGCCCAACTACTGCTACTGTTGGCAGTTTGTTTTTTATGGCTGATTTATGTGCAAACGAATCAATGCCTAAGGCCAGGCCACTTGTAATAATTATGTCTTCGCCAGCTAAATCCGCAACCAATTGTTCGGTGAAGTTTTTGCCGTAGTCGGTGTAATTTCTTGTGCCAACGATGGCAATAATCTTCGCGGCATTTAAATCGGCGTTGCCTTTGTAAAACAAAAGTGTGGGTGAGTCGTAACAGTTGAGGAGGCGTTGCGGGTAGTCTTTATCGGTTAAAAAAAATGTTTTGATTTTGTATTTGTCGATAAATTTTATTTCTGCCTCGGCTAAATTAAAACCAGTGAAATGTTTTATCGAGCTGGCTCGTACGCTCCCAATGCCTTCGATTTTTTCAAGCTCGGATTGTTTGGCCTTGAAGATGGACGCGGCATCGCCAAAATACTGCAGCAAGAGTTTCGCCTGCACATCGCCGATATGGGGAACGAGTGTGAGGGCAAGTTGGTGGAGGAGATCCGAATTCATTAGAGATGTGAGCTGTTAGATTACTGTTGAAAGATGACTGCTCTAAAATAACCCTCATCCTCCATGTTTCAAGTAGTCCATTTTCAGCCGTACATTATTGCCCTGAAACTTTACGGGGCCAATTTGTTTCGTCCTCTAAACATTCAAGATATAGTTTGAGTGCATCTTTCAAATTCGCTTCTGTATCCTGTAAAGTTTTGCCTTGTGTATTTACATCCGGTATTTCCCTGATGATACCAATGAAATAGTCTGCGCTTTTTAAAATATGAAATGAAAGAAATGGGGTAATCGTGAATAAAGTTTTGTTTATTACGCCGAGCATTTGAACAACTCTATACTACATTGTAAACCTGCTACTTAACACCCCTTCAGGGGAAGGGGGTTTTACTTACCAATTACTTTTAACTCCGTCCTTCTGTTCAATGCCCGGCCATCTTCGGTTTTATTTTCAGCGATAGGGCTGGTGGCCCCAAAACCTTTTGCAACAAGCCTGGTGCTTTTAATGCCATTATAAATAAAATAATTGATCACCGCTCTGGCCCTTGCATCGGAAAGTTTTTGATTTTCAACGGTAGTGCCAATATTGTCTGTGTGTCCCTCAATTTGAATTTTTACGGTGGGATTATCTTTCAACAACTGCACCACCCTGTCTAACTCGATTTGCGACTGTGGCTTGATATCATACTTCTTAAACTCGAAAAAAACATTTTTTAAAACAATGGCGGCGTTTACTTCGATGGGCTGTAGCGGAATGTTTTTTTGATAAGTAGAATCAGGCGATTTTTCTTTTAGTGAATAGTTGTCCGAAAAAAATAAATAACCCCGTCGGTTTACATTAAACACGTAGTCTTTGCCAACGGGTAGCGTAATAAGGTAGTTGCCCTTTTCATCGGTTTGCACTTGCGAAATAATTTGTTTCGACGCCAGGTCAATCAGCTCGACGGTGGAGGGCAAACCGGTTTTTGTTTTTGCATCAAACACATTGCCCTTCACCCAAAGTGTTTTTGCGGGGCGCACATCGGCACGTAATTCGAAACTATAAATGTCGAGGCCACCTTTGCTGTCGCTTCTGTCGGCGGCATAGTAAGCCGTACTTCCATTAGCGGCAATAAAAAGCGTACCCTCGTGACCGGTAGTGTTGATTGGATAACCCAAATTTTGCGGAGTGTTCCAGGTGCCGTCATCTTTTTTTCTTGCTAAAAAAATGTCTTCTTCGCCGTAACCCGGCAAACCGGTTGAGGTAAAATAAAGTGTTTGGTTATCGGCATGAATAAATGGCGACGATTCATCACCAACCGTATTAATCCCGGCGCCTAAATTTTCCGGTGCACTCCATTTGCCATTCGGTAAAAGGTGCGCTTTGTAAATATCACTTCCACCAAATCCGCCAAATCTTCTGCTGGTAAAATACAGGTCGCGTTTGTCGGGCGACAGGCACGGCTGCGCATCCCATTGATCGGAGTTGATTTGCCTGCCCAAATTCAATGCTTCGCTCCATCCATCATTGGTTTGATAAGAGATGTACAAATCGCAACTGCCTTCACCATCGGGGCGGTTGCAACCCGTAAAAACCAACCAGGCACCATCCTGCGAAATATTTTGTGCTCCTTCATTTTGCGCCGTGTTAATGCTACCATTCAACCGAAAAGATTTTGACCAGTTGTTACTTTCTCTTTTAGCAGCAAAAAAATCTTCGTTGTAATTATTCAGTCGTCTTGTGTAAAATAAATTGCTGCCGTCAACAGGCATCGATGGAAAATATTCCGACTCCGTTGAGTTAATGGCGTCGCCCAAATTTTGTGGTGTAAAAACATAACTTTTGTTGGGATTATTTTTTTGAAAGTCAACGGCAAACTGGTAGGTTTTTCTTCGGTACTCTGCGGCTTTTTTTGTGTTGGCGCCAAGGTTTGTTTTGGATAATAATGCGTGGATGGTTTGCAGCGCTTTTTCAAAATCTCCCTGCCCTGCCAGATTGATGGAATAAGGCAAGCGATAATCTGAGGTGTAATTTGAATCGAGTGAAAATGCTTTTTCGTAAGTGGCGATGCTTTGCGGAAAGTTTTTTAATTGGCCATACACACCAGCAAGTGAGAGGTAGGCATCCACATAATTAGCATCACGCCTGATGGCTTCCTGCAACATTTCTATGGCGTCCGCAAATTTATCTTCCTGTGCTTTTTCAATTGCTTTGTTGTAAGCTTCAATGGCTTTTTTATTTACAGCATCGGGATTGTATTGTGCAATTGCCGACTGGGCAATAAGCAATAGACAATAAGCAACGAGATAACGTGCAGGGTTTTTCATTTGATGAAGTTAACCGCAAATTTTTTTGGGGAGAAAGGGATGACTTTTTTTAACAGAAAGTCGGGGATGAAGTAAGCAGTATTTGAAGAGTAGGCAGTGAGCAGTCCCGGTAATGAGTAAACAATGCCAACTCGGGAATTGAAGTGTCATTGATAGTTTAAGTACAACTATCCCGCAGCTCAATGCTGGCAACTTCACTCACGGCACGTTTATGTATTTATGAATTTGCAATGATAACTGCCATTGCGGATGCTCTTTAATATACTCAATGATGCGTGGTGTTATATGTGTTGCCTTGTCCCACTCCGGTTGTAAAAATAATTTGCATTGAGGCGATACCAACGCGGCATATGTTTCGGCCCAGTCAAAATCTGATTTGTTGAAGACAACAACTTTCAACTCGTTGGCAACGGGCAGTACTTCGGGCAATGGTGCTTTAAATTTTTTTGGTGATAGTGTAATCCAGTTCCAACTACCCGAAAGTGGTGAGCTCCCCGATGTTTCGATATGCGTTTTTAATCCTGCTTTTTGCAACTTAAAAGTAAGTTCTGTCAAATCATGCATTAATGGTTCGCCGCCGGTCACAACTACAATTTGTCCGGGTGTTTCTTTTACTGTTGCAACAAGGGTTTCAATACCGTACAAAGGATGTTTGCCCGCATCCCAACTATCTTTTACATCGCACCAAACACAACCCACATCGCAACCACCAAGGCGAATAAAGTAAGCCGCTTTTCCCTGGTGCACACCCTCGCCCTGTATGGTGTAAAAATGTTCCATAACAGGGAGGCTTGTTTGTATTTTTAGAATAGCTGCGGTCATTGATTTTTTAGAAAGATTGTAAAGGTCGGCCATCAAATTTTTTAATGAAGATTTTATTTGTGTGGATTGTTTTTGCAACAGATTTTAAAGTGAGCGTTTACCATTTTGTAAGTGGCATTCCAAAGTGGTGAATAGTGGACAGAACGTACAAGAGTGCGACGCAAGGGAAGCTAAATAGTAGCAACCCTGCCGGGTTCAAAAAAAATTTTCTTTTGCGACTATTAATCCTCATAATGCTTCAATGCACAAGCCCTGAATGTATTTTTCATCAACGCGGCAATGGTCATTGGCCCAACGCCCCCTGGTACAGGCGTAATAAAAGAACATTTCGGCGAAACGGTTTTAAAATCAACATCGCCTGCAATGCGGTACCCCGATTTTTTTGAATCGTCGGCTACTCGTGTAATGCCTACATCAATAACAACCGCACCTTCTTTAACCATATCGGCGGTGATAAAATTTGGCCTGCCAATGGCGGCGATAATAATATCGGCACTCAAACAGAGTTCTTTAATATTTCTCGTGTGCGAGTGACAGATTGTTACAGTGCAATTACCGGGGTTGCCATTGCCACTTAATAAAATGCTCATCGGCCTACCCACGATATTGCTGCGTCCAACAACCACCGCATGTTTTCCTTTTGTTTCAATTTTATAATATTCAAGGAGCAACATAATGCCGTAAGGTGTTGCGGGTATAAAAGTTGGCTGCCCCAAAACCATTCGGCCTACGTTGTTTGGATGAAAACCGTCAACATCTTTATTTGGTTCAATTGTATTAATTACTTCTTCGGCCGAAATATGTGCCGGCAACGGAAGCTGTACTAAAATACCATCCACCTCTGGATCGTTGTTTAGGTTACGTATAACATCTAAGAGTTTGAAAGCCGAAGTGTTTTCTTCCATACGCATTAGCGTTGATTTAAAACCCACCTCCTCGCATGCTTTTACTTTTGATGCTACATAGGTTTCGCTGGCACCTTTGTTGCCAACTAAAATAGCTACTAAGTGGGGCAGCGGTTTACCACTTACGGCGAGTTGCGCCATGTCTAATTTCAAAGCATCTTTAATTGCCTGCGATGCCTCTTTGCCATTTAAAATCTGCATGGCGCAAAAGTAGGGGTGCCACCATTGGTAAAACAAATTTTTCATTTAACTTACTGTAAAACTAACTGCGTGAAACCGGCGTTGGCTATCATCTTCATTCCTCTGTTTTTTTCCCTGTTTGCAGGGGCTCAAAACTTTCGCCTGCCTGCCTCCTCGCCATCTTCGCGGCTTTATACTTACCTGCCAAACGGCAATGCTTTTTCATTTGCCAACAACCCCGCGGCGCTTGCATCTGTGCAACAATTTTCGGCTGGAATGTTCAGCGAAAAACGTTTTATGCTGAAGGATGTTGGCTATTATAATGTGGCAGTTGCTGTGCCAACGCAACGGGGCAACTTTGGTTTCAAAGGCGATTATTTTGGCAACAGTTTTTTAAATGAAACGGCTGCAGGTGTTGCTTATGCCCGCAGGTTGGGAGCAGGCGTTGACGTAGGTGTTCAATTTAATTATTATGGTGTAAATGCCGGTGGGTATGGCACCGCTGCTGCCGTAACTGCCGAAGCTGGTGTGGTCATTCACCTGACTGAAGATTTTCGGGTGGGTTTGCACGTTTATAATCCAACCAGTGTAAAAATTGGAAAGGAAGATGAGGAGTTGCCATCGATCTTTAACATGGGTTTTGGTTACCAGGTTTCGGAAGTTCTGTTTTTAACCGGTACAATCGAAAAAGTACAGCACCAAGCTGCAGCGGTAACCGCCGGCCTGCAATACAATTTCGACAAAAAGTTATTTGCCAATGGCGGCTTCTTAACATCAACCGGTGCGTATTATTTGGGCCTTGGTTTAATACAAAAGAATTTTTTATTAAACGCCTCGGCATCCATCCATCCACAACTTGGGTTTTCTCCTGGGCTGTTACTGATTTATATAAAAGCAAAAAAATGAGCAGGCTAATTTTCATGCTCATACTGTTCATTTCAACACTAAAATTGCAGGGGCAGGAGCTGCCTCCTAAAACGGAGCAACAGTTGGAAAATTTAGCTGATGCTACGGAGAGCGAGGAGGAAGATGATGCCCTTTTACAGGCCCTTGCTCACTTGTATAAAAACCCTATTGACCTGAACGCCGCTACCGCAAACGATTTGCAGCAACTTCGGTTTATTAACGACCTGCAAATTGAAAGTTTTTTAAACTACCGAAAGCTATTGGGACATCTGCTGCATGTATACGAACTACAGGCCGTTCCGGGGTGGGACGACGTGACAATAAACAAACTATTGCCGTACATTTTTATTGGAAGTGGAATGAATTTTAAACAAAGTCTTGCTGCAAGGTTTCGGGGCGGGGATGAAAGTTTACTGCTAAGATTTTCGAAAGTGCTGGAAAAATCGAAAGGCTACAACGCCGCCAACTCAAATCATTTTTTGGGCGATGGCAATCGTTTGTTGTTGCGTTACAGATATCAGTTCAAAAATAATCTGCTCTGGGGTTTAATAGCAGATAAAGATGCGGGCGAACAATTTTTTAAAGGAAAACAGTCAGCAGGTTTTGATTTTTATTCCTTTCACTTTTTTGCACGACGGCTTGGTAAAATAAAAGCGCTGGCCATTGGCGATTACACCGTGAACATGGGACAGGGCTTAATTCAATGGCAATCGTTGGGTTTTGGAAAAAGCAGTGATGTGATGGGTATCAAAAGGCAATCGGAAATTTTGCAACCCTATCGTTCTGCCGGCGAATTTTTATTCAACCGCGGAGCCGCGATAACCTATGAGCATAAAAGATTAGAAGCGACGTTGTTTGCCTCGTACAGAAGGATAAGCGGGAACATTAGTGATAGCAGTACGTTTTCGGGTTTTCTCACATCGGGGCTTTATCGAACGCAGGCGGAACAGGCCGACCGGAATAGAGTGAACGATTTTTCATTTGGAGGCAATGTAAACTACCGGATCAGTCAATTAAAAATGGGTGTAAACATGGTGTACCATCAATTTTCGATGCCACTACAAAAAAGAGGTGAGCCCTATAATTATTTTGCATTTAGCGGCAGCCGCCTTCTAAATGCAAGTGTCGACTATTCTTACACCTTTAAAAATATACACCTGTTTGGCGAATTGGCTACCGACAATAATTTTAAGAAAGCATTTGTTGGTGGTGCATTGTTAAGCGTTGATTCAAAAGTTGATCTTTCTGTATTGCACAGAAGACTGGATCATCGATACCAAACACTCTTTGCCAACGCATTTACCGAAAACACTTTGCCAATTAACGAAAATGGAACCTATGCAGGTATCGTGCTGCGGCCAGCTGGTGGCTGGCAGTTAAACGCCTATGCCGATTTTTTTTCGTTTCCCTGGTTACGCTACAGGGCCGATGCACCAGGAGCAGGGAACGATTATCTGCTGCAGCTAAATTACCTGCCGTCAAAAACGGCGGAGGTGTACATCCTGTTTCGCATAAAACAAAAGCCGCTCAATAACGACGGGGGCGTAACAAATTTTACCGCAGAAAAACAAAGGCAAAGCCTGCGGCTGCACTTTGTAAACGTCCTCAGTAAATGGTTTACGCTCAAAGGCAGGGCTGAACTGCTTTGGTATAATAGAAATGAGGCCGATGGCGAAGAAGGTTTTTTGGGTTTTGTAGAAGGAGGTTATCAAAAAAATAATTTCAAAGCCAATCTGCGCCTTTTATATTTTGAAACCGGCGGGTACAACAGCAGGATTTACGCTTATGAGTCGGATGTGTTGTATAGTTACAGCATTCCAGCGTTTTTTAATTCAGGCGTTAGATACTATACCAACATTCAGTATAATTTGAACAAAAAGCTGACGCTTTGGGTGCGGCTGGCGCAGACCCTATACAGCAACACCCGTTCAATAGGGAGTGGTATAGATGAGATAGCTGGCAACCGCCGCACGGAAGTTAAATTGCAGATGGGCTACCAATTTTAAATTCCTCAACCGGAGCCTAATCCCTTACTCTGTTTGCAGGTGGGTACTGAGTGGGAAAATTTTTTTCAAATCAGTTGGTGTTAAAAAATCCCTTTACTTTGGCGCAGCAATTTTAAAAGCTTCGGTGTCTGACTTACACGCTCAGACCATTTGGGGCAGACGATTTACTTACTTAATGCTTTTTAACTACTAAACAAATCACATGAGAAAAATTGTATCGCTGTTCTCAGTGCTAATGCTATTTTGTGCATTAGCCTACGGTCAGGCCCGCCCGGTAACGGGTGTGGTAAGAGACCCCCAGGGAAATCCCATTCCTTTTGCAACAGTTCTTGAGGCCGGAACGAGGAATGCAGTACAGGCCGATGGAGATGGTGCTTTTTCAATCAACGTCGGTCCCACCGCACGATTAACCATTACCGCTTCGGGCTATGAAGCGCAAACTGTATCCGCAGCAAACACAACTGTTACTGCTACCTTATCATCAAACAATGCACAACTTTCCGAAGTTGTAGTAACGGCATTGGGTCAGCAAAGGCAGGCAAAAGAGCTGGGCTATTCAACCGCAAAAGTTCGTTCAGCAGAGCTAGTTCAGGCAGCACCTATCAACTTACAAAACGGCTTAACCGGTAAGGTGTCGGGCTTAAACGTAAACACGGCAAATAATGGCGTTTTTGCAGACACGAGAATTACCATCCGTGGTATTCGCTCATTGACCGGTAATAATCAGCCAATGTTGGTTGTTGATGGCGTTCCTACAGCCCTGGGATTTTTAAACTCAATTAACCCAAATGATGTTGCTGACGTAACCGTGTTGAAATCTTCATCAGCAACTGTAATTTATGGACCTGATGGCGTGAACGGTGCTATTCTTGTGACTACAAAAAAAGGTTTTAAAGGCCGCCCTCAGGTTGTTGTCAGCCACACTGTTCAAGCAGAAAAACTTGCTTATTTTCCAAAAGTGCAAAAGCGTTTTGGATCGGGTTATTCGCCCGATGCCGCCGGCTTTGGAACTTATGAGCCTATCGAACAACAAAGTTGGGGACCAGAATTTGATGGTGCTACAGTTCAACTTGGGCAGGATGGTCCAAACGGCGAAAAAATAATGGTACCTTATTCATATGTAGAAGATGGACGTACCAGTTTTTTTAATACCGGTATGACTAACCAAACCGACATTTCTTATTCAACAGACGGTTTTTATATCAGTGCTCAGAATGTTGCTATTAAAGGAATAATGCCCGAAGATGTAAATAATCGCCGGTCATTCACTCTTAGGTCGGAAAGAGAATATGGCCGTTTTAAAGCGGGTTTTAATCTCCGTTATACAAACTCTCAGTATAATGTAACCACCCAGGGTAGGATAATTTATTATGGCGTAACCGGTGCGCCAGGCCAGGTTGATTTAAGGACATTCAAGGATGTGAACTCTTTCTTTGGATCGCCAAACGGGTACTTCACTCCTTACCTAGACAATAATGTAAAAACTCCTTATTTCGGTGTAAAAAACTGGAGAGAAAAGGGAAATGGAGATGATTTATTTGGGAACGCGGAGCTAGGATTTAAAGCCGCCTCATGGTTAGATTTTGTTTATCGTGTGGGGTTAACTTATAGCAACGACGATGCAACTAGCACACGTGGTGCCTGGCAGTATTCAGCCTATCACAATACATTGAGAGATCATGGAACTACTAATCTTACAGCGGCTGTAAACCAAAGTTCGAATGAGGGTCAGAGGATCACCTCTGAAATTTTTGCAAATTTCAATAAAAGCTTTAGCCGTTTTGGTATCAATGGTACGTTGGGTCAGTCGTATCGGCAAAGCACTTCCAGGTTTCTTAGTGTAGGTAGTAATAATCTCGGTAATTCCACATTGTTCAGTGTAGCCGCGAGAAAAGGCGAACCGAATGTAGGTGTTGCAAATACTACTTCAAGACTAAGCCGCTATTTTGGAAGAGTTGGATTCAGCTTTGACAATTGGGCGTTCGTAGAGGCTACTGCCAGCTACGATAGGGACAGCCGTTTGGTTAACCCGATTAACCAACAAAATGATTTTGAATTCTTCTATCCAGGTGTTAACGCCTCGGTTGTTTTAAGCGAGGCCATTCCTCAGTTAAAGAACAGCAAAACTATCAGTTTCTTAAAGCTCAGAGGCGCGATATCTAAAACCGGTAATGTAAACCTTGGAACTTATGCTTTTGAAAGTGTGTTCACCAATTCTCTGTTCTTTCCTTATGGAGACATTCTTGGTTTTCAGGCTACCGCAAATACCCCAGCAGCAAGCTATAAGCCAGAATTCGTGTTAAACCGCGAGGTAGGTATAGAAGTTGGCTTTCTTAGAAACAGGATAAATTTAGAAGCTACTTATTACAATCAGGATAACACCGATCAGATTATCAATGTACAGTTGTCGAACACCACTGGTTATACCTCTGCCTTGCAAAATGCAGCAGAGTTTATCAACAAAGGAATAGAGCTTGATTTGAAACTTACGCCATTGGTAACCATAGGTAAAGCAAGAATTGATTTTAAAGTAAACTATGCCAATCAGTCAAATAAGGTAACGTCTTTAGTTGACGGAGTAAATGAATTGGGTATTGGAAACTCAAACTTCATTATCGTAGGACAATCTGCATATAAATTCAAATTGACTGATTACGTCAGAGATGATCAGGGACGAGTAATTGTTGACCGTGCTACCGGAATGCCTGAGCAAAATCCGAACCTGACTGTGTTTGGTAATACTCTTCCTAAACACATCCTTGGTTTAAGCCTTGATGTAGATTGGAACGGCTTATCGCTGAGCGCCGTAGCGGAATACCGTGGAGGTAACCAAATGCTTGCAGAGGATTTAGGAAACTTTCTTGATGACAATGGAATTTCTGAAAGAAGTGCACAGAATGGCCGCCGGGCTTTCATTTTTCCTAATTCAGTTTATGATGATGGAACCGGTAAATACGTTGCTAACACAGACGTTTATACACAAACCTACGGCCGCTTGTTCTGGAACAGCGCACTCAATACTGATGTGCAAACAAATTACCTCGCCAGTGCTGCATTTTGGAAATTGCGTGAAGTTTCTCTAACCTATAATATCCCAACAAAATTATTCGGGTCAAAAGTTGCGAGTGTTATCAAGGGTGCTCAAATCGGTATCAATGGCCGAAACCTATTGATGTTCCTCCCAAAATCCAACCAGTGGACAGATCCAGAGTTTAACACCGGCACAGGTAATGCTACCGGCGTAAGTTCGGCATCTCAGCTTCCTCCAACCCGTATTTTTGGCGCTAACCTAACAGTACGTTTTTAATTTTTTAAACAACAAATTGTATGAAACTGAATAAAAATATAGTGTTCACTTTTTTAGCCTCTGGACTATTGTTGATGGCAGGCTGTAAAAAGGAGCGCTTTAATATCAACTCAAATCCCGATGCGGTGACAGACGCTTCTGTTACCCCTGGTGTTCTTTTACCCGGCGCATTGCAAAATACGGCCCGCATCGTTGCTTCTGACTGGTCGTTTTTAAATACCTGGATGGGTTACTGGGCACGTAGCGGGTCTTACCAATCGTTAACTGAGATTGAAACCTACAAATTCACCAATGACTTTCAAGTACAGATATGGAACGACCTTTACGCCAATAACACCAACTACAATATAATGGTGAATAAGGCAAAGGCAACGGGTGCTGGTTTTTATGAGGCTATTGGTCGCATAATGAAGGCTCATAATTTTGGATTATTGGTTGATGTCTATGGCAACGTTCCATATTTCGAAGCTTTTAAAGGAACTGAAATCCCTACGCCTAAGTATGACAAGGGGATGGATATTTATAAAGATCTTTTTAAAGAACTGGATGCCTCCGTTGCGTTACTGAAAAATGCAAGTGCAATCGAAGGAGCAAAAAATCCTGATATTGCGACTGCCGATTTGGTATATGCCGGAAGCGCGGCAAGCTGGATACGGTTTGCAAACACACTGCGGTTACGTTTGCTTATTCACCTGCATAACGGAATGACTACTACACAAGTGGTTCCTGGATTTGATATTGCTGCTGAAGCGGCAAAAACGACTGCTGATGGATTTATCGGGGCAGGGCAATCTGCCCATCTGAACCCAGGTTTCTCAGGTACCAAGCCAAATCCATATTACAGGGCTTACGTAGAGAATGAGTCAGGCACCCAGACAGGTGATGTTTGGAGAGCCGGCGAGTATGCAATTGATTATTACAAGTATAATGGCGATCCGCGGATCAACAGATTTTATGTGTCACCTAATGGAACCACAGCTGGGCAAAAAGGAATAACTTTTGGTACTCCCGCTGGGGCAGGTGTACCTATAGGCAGTGACCTTTCCACAGTGAGGGGGCCCGGTTTAATTCCCAATGGTGCTGCTTCACGTGCCTGGATTTTAACCAGTGTGGAAAGTTTGTTTCTTCAGGCAGAAGCGAGACAGCGTGGCATTATTACTACTAGTACTGCGAACGCACTACTTACAGCGGCAGTACGGGAATCATTTGTTTGGCTTGGTTTAACTGCAGCTCAGGCTGATGCATATATTTTAGCCAACGCTACTTATCCGGATGTCGATTACAATGCGCCAGCTCTTGGGCCAGGGTTGTACGGTGGCGGTCTATATACTATTCTTTCTCAAAAATGGTTTGCACTAAACTCCATCGCTACATATGAGATTTGGACCGATTACAGGAGAACGGACTATGTCCTTGGAGCATCTGTAGGTTTCGACCCAGGCCCGCCAATTTCCGTTGATCCAAACAATACCTCTACAAAAATTCCACGCAGGCTGTTGTTCCCGCAAAATGAATACAACTA
Organism: Chitinophagales bacterium; assembly: GCA_031425835.1. GTDB lineage: Bacteria > Bacteroidota > Bacteroidia > Chitinophagales > Chitinophagaceae > Flavisolibacter. The sequence goes on along the minus strand of JANPKD010000020.1, from coordinate 1,970 downwards.
TAATGCGACAAACGTTAATGCAGAAGGAACAGTTAACGTATTTAATAACAAAGTCTTTTGGGATTTAAATTAATACTACAATTATGAAAAGAAATTCAATGAAACTACTATTAGCAACTTGCGTAACCGTTTTTTTGGCAGGATGTCTAAAAGATAAAGGTTTCGAAGATCAGCAATACGGAACACAGATTACTGTAGCAAAGGGTGTGGCATTTCCACAAACTGCAGGTAGCCCCATAGTTTCTGCAATTACCGGACAGGCGGCACCCATCACCGTTGCGGGCCCAATTATAACTCTAGAAGAAGACGGCAAGCCCAGTAGTCCAGTAAATGTTACCCTTCAGGTAGATCAATCTTTGATTACAGCTGCTTCAGGAATTACGCCGTTGCCAGCCGGATCTTTTACGGTAGCCCCTTTGACGGTTACTATTGCTGCCGGTGAAAAGGTCAGCAATGCAGTCAAAATCACAGTAAACAATTCAAATACTTTAGACCCCACCAAAATTTATGGTGTAGGACTGAAGATTGTTTCAGTTGACGGTGGGTACAAAATAGCTGCGAACCAGAGCAAGATCGTTTTCTCGTTCTCTATCAAAAATAAGTACGACGGGGTTTACCGATTGGTAGGTAATCATAATCGTACACCTTTTACATTTCGTTATGATCAAACGATGCACATGATTACACAAGGACCGAGTTCTGTAATTTTTTATTGGCCAGAAGTAAAATCTATTGGTCATCCAATTGGAACGGGCCCGGATCCAGTTGGTGATGTAAGCTGGTATGGTTCTGCTATCGCACCTGTAGTAGTTTTTGACCAGGCAACCGATGTTGTTACCAATGTTTTTAATAATCCGCCAAACGCTACGGTAATCACCCGTTTCGATGGGCAAACGGGAGCTAACGTTAGTAGGTATGAACCGGCTACAAAAAGGATCATCGTTCACTGGAATTACAATGGTAATCCACTCCGTGCCTTTTTTGACACATTAACCTATATTAGTCCAAGGCCGTAATGGTTGGCTAATTTTCTTCTTTACAAAGTCCCGCAATTTTTTGCGGGACTTTGTATTTACAGCCTTCCCATAAACCCGTACTTTTGAACACCGAAAAAAAAATTATGCAAGATCAGCAACCCCAATCCCAAATCAACATAGAAATTTCTGAAGAAATGGCCGAAGGCGCTTATGCAAACCTGGCTATCATTACCCATTCACACGCCGAGTTTGTAATTGACTTCGTGAACGTAATGCCAGGTACGCCAAAGAGCAAAGTAAAATCGCGTATCATTTTTACTCCACAACATGCCAAACGTTTTATGAAAGCGATGATTGAAAATATTAGTCGCTACGAAAACAACAATGGCGCCATCAAGGATTTGGAAGAAGTTCAAATACCAATGACTTTCGGGGGACCAACCGCCCAGGCCTGATATCCGTCGGTGCCGACTACCATTACGTACACTGATGTAATTTTTGGTCGTCGATCATCGCCTGTCAATCATTAAGTGGCAGCCGTCGATAACCATACGTGAACCGTTGCATTAGTTCTTACACACTGCGGGTACGTGCAATTCTTTATTCGTTACACGGTTTCCCTTATACCCTGCAGCATAGCTAAGTCTCACGTAGTACTTAAACGCTGACAACAGGCACTGATAGATTGAGGTTCTTACTTCTGATAAAAACTACTCGTGGGCAGATACCGTTTCTGTGCGGCTCAACATATTCAGCACCCCCGATGGTTGGGAGTTTTAAGTGTCATGAAAAGTGAGTTCGTTATTTAATTTCCGCAGCAATATTTCTGCACTCTTCTGAACATTCCGGCCGTAAAAAACCCCTGCACTGCTGCAAGGGTTTTAGTTATATGCACTAATTATTTGTGTTACTCTTTCACAATCTGAGTTGATTCAGTCCATGTTTGCATAGTGGCCCTTATAATGTAATTACCTGTGGGCAGTTCGCCAATCG
>JANPKD010000019.1:0-44393 GCA_031425835.1 Chitinophagales bacterium | reverse complement strand
TCTTTGAGTAACACTTAGCGAACTTTGCGGTTAAAAAAACGATACAATGAAAACAATACGCTTTGCCAATTACGCAGAATTATCTGATTACACTGCCTATGAAATAGCAACCGCTATTAAACAACAACCATCACTGGTACTTTGCATGGCATCAGGACATACACCTGCACTTACTGCCGAACTATTGGTTAAAAAATTATTGCAGGAAAAAATTGATTATTCTCAAATAACATTTTTAGGGTTGGATGAATGGGTTGGCCTGCCGCCTTCAAATGAAGGAAGCTGTCATTATTTTTTTAGAACAAAATTATTTGAGCCGCTGCAATTAGATCCTTCTCAATGTTTTTTATTTGATTCACTGGCGGATGATTTACAGGAAGAATGTAATAAGATGGACAGCATCATTGCTGATAAAGGCGGCATTGATATTATGCTGGTGGGCATTGGCATGAATGGGCATATTGGTTTTAATGAACCGGGTACTGCATTCAATACGTTGTGCCATGTAATTGAATTAGATGATACAACAAAAACAGTGGGGCAAAAATATTTTAAAGAAAAGACTGCATTGCACCAGGGCATCACCATCGGGCTCGGGCATTTAATGAATGCTAAAAAAGTTTTTTTAAAAGCAGATGGGAAAAGAAAAGCAGAAGTGGTTCAAAAAACAGTGGAAGGGGAAATAACAGAAAGCTTCCCTGCCAGCATTATGCAGCAACATGCCAACGGATTTGTGATAGTGGATGAAGAAGCTGCTTCACTTTTAAAATAAATACTGCCACGAATTACAGTGGCTTCCCGTTTTTGTATTGTTGAATAATGGTGGTACTAGTTGCTTTTGTAAAAACAGATACTTCACCTTCAAGTTTACCATTGACGAATGTGCCTTCTTTAATATCTCCGTTTTTTGAAAACATTCTTCCTTTGCCGTTCAGTGTATTGTCTTTCCATTCGCCCAGATATGTTGTACTGTCTTTTAATTGCATTTGCCCCTTCCCATCAAACTTATTGTCTTTCATTTGCCCGTAATAAAAAGACCCGTCTCCTGCCACATACTTTCCCATGCCATCCATAGCATCATTTTTCCAGGTGCCTTCGTAAGTAAAATTTTTGTTTCCAAAATCATACCCTTTCACTTTGTATGATGCATTGCCTGTGCCCTCTCTCTTATTGTCTTTCCATTCGCCATCGTATGTTACATTATTGGCAGCTACAGATTTTCCCTTGCCGTTTCTTTTGCTATTTTTAAAATTGCCTTCATACACCGTGCCTTCCATGTCAATATGTTTTCCTTTGCCATTGATGCAATTGCCCTCAAGGCATTTATTTAAAAAATTGCTCCTCTCTTCTTTTACTATAGTAACAATATTTCCCCGGTACACTTCGTAGTCTTCACCATAATAGCCCAATAAAAATTTACTGGTAACAGGCGCCGTTGCAAATACATTTGCCGTCCTGTCTTTTGGAACCATCCGCATTGCAGTGTCGTTAACCAATAAGATAAGGTCGCCTTCTTTTATGCCAGCTTTTTCAGCAGGGCTGTTTTTAAAAACAACTTTCACTTCAACACCTTCAAACATATACTCATAAGTAAACCCAAAACTTAGTTGTGCATGCAGTTTATTTGCAACCAATAACAGCAATACCAGCAACAATTTTTTCATGTTGATAAAGTTTTCATGTAAAATATAAAATGTTTGATGAGATTGCAACAACAAACTGCAATGCCTGCCAATGAGTAAAGCTACCGCACTCCGAATTATTTATTTTTTAGTGTTTTGTTGCACTGGAGCATGGTTACCCAAGCTGTATGATTATTGCGTACATCAAGGGTTGACCAGCCATCAATGTATATTGATCCTGATCATTACTCCCATTATGATGTTTGCTGTGCAGCCGTTGTACGGTATGATGGCGGATAAGTTGGGATACAAAAAAACATTGCTGCTTGCAACATTTATTTCCTCAGTAAGTTACCTGGGTTATTTATACAATGGTGGTTTTGTATGGTTGATCAGTGTTACCATTATCATGTCCCTTTTTTATAACACGATACAGCCGGTGCTGGACAGTATGGCTTTACAAATTGCAAAACATGATTTAAAATTTTCTTACGGCTCCCTTCGTTTTTTTGGTGCTGCCGGCTGGGCATTTACAACTATCATTACCGGGCAGGTAATTGATGCGGTTGACATTACGGCCATTTTTATTGTTTCGTCTGTCACCATGTTTCTTGCTTTTTTATTTAGTTTTTTTCTAAAGGAGGAAAAACAAGAGGCTGCAGATGTGAATGCTTACTCAAATATCTGGGGTGTTATTAAAAACCCTTCGCTCTTTTTTTTATTATTCTGTGTATTTGTTGTTTCTGTTGGTGCCACTACTATATGGAATTTTTATTCTTCTTACATGAAAGAGAATGGTGCTTCTGATTCGTTAGTTGGTTATGGCTTATCATTCCAGGGATTGTGTGAACTGCCGCTGTTTTATTTTTCTGCCCGGATAATTTTGCGATTGGGTTTAAAAACAACATTAGTAATTACAGTGCTGGCAACAGTGGTAAGAATGTTGCTGTACAGCATTACAAAAAACCCTTACACTGCACTACCTATCGAACTGCTGCATGGTTTTAGCTGGAGTTTGTTTTGGGTGGCTTGTGTGGAGTATGTAAATAAATTAGTGGATGAACGATGGCTGGCAACCGGGCAATCATTACTGTATGCTGCTTACTTTGGCATAGGTGCTATTGCCGGTAATTACTGGACGGAATATTTTTTAGCAACCGGAATGAAACTCTCAGAAGTGTTTTTGATAAATGCAGGATTGGTATTTTTCGTGGCTGTTCTTATTGTTCTTTTTATGAAAAGAAAAACAGGTATAAAAACCAGTTCACTATAAGAAGCTCACTTTTTACTTTCCTCGATTAATATGGCTTGTCTTTTATCCATTTTCAAATCTGCTGTATTCGTTGAAATTAGTTTAATATTTTTACCCAATACTTCTCCAATAAATTTATTACCCTTCACTTCAATTTTTTTACAGGCTTCCAGTGTTATCATATATTTTCGTGGATGCCCTGGATTAAAACGGGTGGAACGTTCGATAATGTTATCACTAAAAACAAGCCCCTCCGCAGACTTTGCATACAATACTGGATAATCAAATGGATTAAACCTGTTGTTTACAATGCGGATGTTCCGGTGAAAAGGTTTGGTGCTGTCTGGCTTTGGTACTTCTGGATAAATACTGATGATAGCTTCGCAAAATTGAAACATAGAAGTATTACAGGCCTCATTAAAGGTATTGTTACTTATTAATACATCTTTCACCGCACCCGATTCATACCAGTAATTAGCATCGCCTGCAATTAAAATAGCAGAGCCGCTTGATTCAAAAACATTATTTTCAATAACAACTTTTCCTGGGGTGGTAATTAAAACGCCACGTGCACGGCAACTGCCAAAAAAATTATTTTTTATTTCTACATCTGATGACCAGGTTAAATTTTCTAAAGCATCGCCGGCAGTAATAGCTGCTGGCAACAGCTCTTTAAAAGTAATTTCAAATTCAGTTGGGCTAACGGAAATAAATGAATCTACAATGCCGGTACCCATAGTATTCATAGCATCGTTTTCAATAAAACCAATTTTTTCATTTTGCCTTGCCCATACAAAACCATAGCTCTGATAGTGAATGAATTTGCACAACAGCTTTTTTTCGTTTACCTGTTTTGTAATTACCACACTGGTGCCATGCACATTAATGGGATCATCCATCAACCCAACAAAGCGGCAACTATCTACCATAATTTGTCCTTTGCAATTGGAAAAATGCAGCCCATCATCATGCCCGGCAAATACCCGGTTCTTTGCAGGATTGGGAACGCAGTGTACATTTTTAAAAGATAAATTTGCCGAGTACTGAGATAAAATACCCAAGCCAGCATTTTGATACATGTTCAGGTTTTCAATCGTCACATTTTTACTGCTTACAATAAATGTGCCTGCATGATCCCTTGCGCTATGACGCAGCGCCAGGTAATTTCCAACAGAAGGCTGCCTATCAATTACATAATTTATCCGAATAAAGTTTTTGCTGATTTCTTTTGCCTGGTAATTATAGAAGGCGTTTCCCAGACAGCCATCGCCACATCCCTGTGCAATAAATTTTGTTTCTTTATCAAATTCCATGATATCCGACAGTTCACTTTTCCATCCTTCCCCAATAAAGAAAATTTTTCCGTTTTCAATTTCGTAAGGGCTTTCTGTATTTATTTTTACATCAATATAATTTTCTCCAACCGCTACTATTTGTCCCTGTCCCATCAATGGCACATCCCAATCAATACTTACATTACGTATAGTTATGTTGTCGCTGCTGTCAATTGTGATAGGCTGCATCCTGTCATGAAAAACTAAATCTGCACCCATAAAATCAACCGTAAGATTTTTAAAGCCCTCAATTAAAATGGGGCATCTTCTTAATGGTATCACATCCGTATTGGACTCGTAATACATTTTTTCTTCGCAATGTTGCGGCCAAAAATCATAGCGTCCTTTTGGAAAAATTAATACAGATTTTTTTTTATTCCTACATGCGGCTAATGCCTTTTTTACAAAAGGCACTGCATTGATATGTGAGTTAGGGATATAGCCAAACTGGCTGATGTTAACCGTATCTTGTGCGTTTCCAGTCTGGAAACCACCCAGTACAAAAAGCAACACAGTTATCTTATTTATCATTTATTCTCTGTTTATTTTCGCTTAAGCCATTCTCATTTGTTGCACACACCAATCAACAAAGTTTACCACCTGGTCTTCCACTGGTGCATAGGGTCCGGACTTGTATGCGTCGCTTTGTATGCCTTTAAAATTATTCTCACATAATTTCCCATCCTGATCGCCGGTGATTTCCCAAAATTGGGTCAGCCGTTCCAGTGAGTAGTCTTTGCCTTCTGCTGCTTTTTCATCTACTAACCAGCAAAATTCCACATCTGTAGTTGATGCATTAACTGGTGTTACCCTCATCGTCCATATATAATCACTTACCGCATCCATCCAGAAATTAGGATAGTTTACCAAACCCACCACACCTGCATCATGATTTTTATGCAAGCCCATTGGTATAGAAACTTTTTTTCCATCTACACTATAGCTTTCAATACCGGGGCGTAATGGATAACGGATTGCATAGGTGGTTGTGCCTTCTGTTACTTCCACCAGTTTTGTTTCTAACCCATTTGCGTTCCATTCCTTTTGTTTTTCTATTGTAAGTTCGTTTGTATCTTCTCTTAGATTGGCGCCGATGACTGCACTGCAATATTCAGGATGTGCACCACCGCAGTGATAACACTCACGGAAATTTTCTCCTACTAATTTCCAGTTAGCAGCCAATGAATAATTTTTGATAGCAGCAACTTTTGCATTGTTGATAGCATAAGGTTTTAAATATGGAGCAATACTTTTTTCAGTGTTAGAAAAATCTGGTGCTTCTTCCGCAAGTGAAATAAAGATCAAACCTTCCACTACTTTCACATGTACTGAATGCAAGTTGTAAGCGTCTTTACAAAAATTATCCGGCATCATCCGGGCATTTAATAAAGTGCCGTCTTTATCATACACCCACTGGTGATAAGGACAAATTAATTTAGCTGTATTTCCTTTTTCATGATGGCAAATTACAGAACCACGGTGACGGCAGGTGTTGTAATGTGCAAACACTTCGCCATTGTTACCACGAATGACAATGATTGAATCATGTTGTAGTTGGTATAAAAAGTAATCTCCTGCTTTGGGTATCTGTGCAGTGTTGCCTGCAAATAGCCAGTGCTTTTTAAAGATAGATTTCCACTCTGCTGCAAACACATCTTCGTTTGTATAGAAAGCCTGTTCCAAGCTGAAGCCGGATTTATAATTGTTAACTAATTGCTGAACAAAATTGCTGCTCATAAAATAATGTTAGTGTTTTTACCTGGTGCAAAATGGTATGTAGTACAAGGGAGATTATTCTTTCCTTTCTTTGAAAGAAAAGAATAACAGAACAAGTTCACAAAGGTGATGACACAAGGCAAAAATGCCGGTTACAAAAAATCATTTTTACTCATCGCAAAACAGGCAGCACCTGTTGCGCCAGCCAAATCGCCATGCACCGCTTTTACAATCTTCGGACGAATACCTCCGGGCTGCCATTCAAATTTATCAAACCACTCATTCAGGGGAATAAATAAATCATCATTTGCTTCTGCAATACCGCCGCCAACAACGATTGTATCAGGCGAAATAAAATTGCTGGCCGACGCCAAAGCCATTGCCAGTTTTTTTATTGATGTATGCCAGACCTTCTTTGCAAATTCATCGCCATCTCTTGCAGCCTCTATCAAATCTTTAGTCGAAAAAAATTTTCCTTTGCTTCTTTTCTCTACCGTGCAGTTACCAAAACATTCTTCCAAACTGCCGGGCATTCCGGTTACATCACAATCCCCTTCGCTATCAACAACTGTATGCCCGATATGGCCAGCTTTATTAAAAGAACCCTGGTAAATTTTTTTATCTATCAATAATGCACCCCCAACACCAGTTCCCAATGTTATCATCACAGCATTGGTGCTGTTTTTTGCTGCACCTGTTTTTGCTTCGGCTGCCATGGCTGCCACGCCATCGTTTAAAACATACGCTTTACAATTTAGATAATCGCTCCATATAAAATTTTCTAACCCTTCCAATCTTCCAGGCATAAATCCAATAGCCGTGTTTTCTTTATTCGGCAAACCCGGGGCAGAAATTCCAACAATAATATTCTCTGCATTAAGTTTTTTCTTTAACTCACTTACTGTTGATGCAATTGCAGCCTTCCACACTTCGCCTTCGCCATCGTTGGTAGGTGTATAGGTTTGGTGCAGTATGTTTCCATTTGTATCAATGGCAACACCTTTAATTCTTGTTCCGCCTAAATCTATGCCGATATAAATACTCATATTAATATTGTCCCTCACTGATTGACCAGCCGCCGTCCACTGCTACACACTGTCCTGTTGTAAATTTTGACAACTCACTCATAAAATAAACGGCAAGTCCATCTAAATCTTCAGGCCTTCCAATACGACCTCCATCTAATGGTTGTTTTGTTTTGATGAAAGATAAAATTTCTTCGTCTTTTGCTGCTCTTTGCGCCATGGGTGTTTCCACCAATGCCGGGGCAATTACATTCACCCTGATATTGTCTTGTGCATAATAAGCAGCAATTGATTTTGTGAAACCAATAACCGCCGCTTTTGCTGCAGCGTAGGCATGTGTAACAAAATACTTTGGTGAGGGTGAAAAACCAAGCACTGAACCCATGTTTAAAATGGTTCCTGCTTTTTTTAATTCAATAAATTTTGTCACTGCTGCCTGGTTGCTTAACATCAATGATGTAAGATTTAATTCCATTGTTTTATTCCATCCATCAAGTGTTAATTCATGCAAAGGACCATCACCCATTTTTCTTCCGCTGCCACCTGCTACATGATAGAGTCCATCAAAGCTGCCAAAATTATTGATGCAAATATCAATGGCCTGTATGACAGTGTTTTCATTAGCTGCATCGGCCGATAAAGAGATAGCATTTTTTCCGAGAATGTTCTTTGCTGCCTCGGCGCTTTCTGCATTTCTTCCAACCACAATAAGTTTTGCACCATTGGCAATAAATGCTCTGGCGGCAGACAATCCAATTCCGGTAGTGCCGCCAATGATGACGATATTTTTATTTTCAAGCATCATTTTATTTTTCCTAATTACTTTTCAACCCGGTTTGAATTTTCTTCATTCTTTCCCGGGATAATGTTCTTTAGTACCTCGTAAACCTTCGGTTCAAATAATACATTTTCAACCATTACTAAAATTAAATTCATGAAAAGTATTGGTGAAACCACCTGGTACAAATCAGTTATTTAAATTTTCTATTTTGCCAATGCTTTGAATAATAATTCAACCGGCACAATAAAATCTCTTTTTGTTATTAATGCATTCACCTTTTTTCAATTGAGCCTGTTTGTTTATGTTTTACAATTATTTTCTTTTCGCCTGACGGCAATATTTCTTCCTTGATAAGATAATAATTATCATCATAGCTTATCAGTTCTTTTTTTGCAGCCACTTCATTGCTTCCACGCCAGTCTTCTATCACAACAGTTTCCCATTGTTTTGTTTTAGCTGATTTATATGCTGCATCTATAATGGCATTTACAATATAACCATCATAAAAAGTTTCTGTTGGTTCTTTGTTATTATCAATCGCATCAAACATATCAGTGAACATATGATTGTAACCCAACTCATGCACTTCATCACCTACAGGAAATAACCAGCCACTGTTACTCTCTGCTTTTTCTGCCACATAGCCAACTCCTTTACCGGTAGAATACATTTCAAATCCTGTACGCAAAAAATTATTTGCCCAGATGGTTCCTTCTGTTCCCATCACTTCATCTCTCAGATCCATACCTCCCCTGAAACTCCAGCTTACTTCAAACTGCCCGATAGTGCCATTAGCGTATTTCACTAAACCAACTGCGTTGTCTTCTGCATCTATCGGGTGCATCCTTGTATCGGCCCAGCACATCACTTCAACTGGCTTAATATTTTTTCCAATAAAATTTCTTGATATTTCCACACAATGACAGCCCAGATCTATGATAGCACCACCCCCGGCTTTTTCTTTATCCCAAAACCAATCGCTGTGTGGGCCGGGATGTGTTTCCCTGCTTTTTGTCCAGATGATTTCACCTATGCTGCCAGCTTTTACTGCGGCCAATGATTTTAAAAATTTTGGTGTATAACAAAGATCTTCTAAATACCCGCCAACAATTTTGGCCTTATCTACAGCCTGCAACATCTCCAATGCTTCTGCTGCTGTGCGTCCCAATGGTTTTGTGCACAACACATGTTTGCCTGCTGCGGCGCAGGCCAGCACAGCCTCTAAATGCACATCGTTGGATAAACCAATGATGACTGCATCCACTTCTTTGTTTTCTACACATTCTTTTATGCTGGTAGAAAAATGCGGCACGCCATAGTCAGACGCAAACCTTTTTGCATTGGCTTCTGTGCGGCTGTACACGGAAACAATGATATCCTTTCTACGCTGAGCAACTAAACTATCGGCGTAAAATCTTGAGATAAAACCAGAACCGAGGATGGCTACATTCATAAAATTATTTTTGCCTCACCCCTAACCCCTCTCTCCGGAAATCATCGGGATCTTCCACAAAAGAGAGGGGAACGAGACTCTGCTATTTAAAAAAATCATTTTGCATTTGTTGTTTTTTGCTCAGTAGAACTCATACAGTACAAGAGTGCGTCCGAACGTTCGGACGCAACGATGATGCCCAAAGAATCAAAGGCTGGGTTCAAAAAAAATCAGCCACGGATTCGCAGACTATTTCAGACGAATAAAAATAATTTTTCAATCTGTGCATCTGCGGCAATTGCTCTACTTCACCACAGGAAACGGAAACTTACTTTTCATTTTTATCCGCGTACCTGTTGCCTGCGATTTTCTTGCAGCTTCAATAATTTCCAGCACATGCAATGCATGCTCCACATTTATTTTCGGTTCAACACCGGTAATAATACTTTCGCCGGTAACCCTTGCACCTTCCTGCCATTCGTAACCACCTTTATCGGTGCTTACTAATTTTGCCGGCTCCGATTCCGAAGTATCCATCATCACACCATTGGTTTCCCAATCGTAACCAATGAGGCGCATGTTACCTGCATCACCATAAATCTGTATCGAGTGCAATGTTTGATTTCCGGCTTCGTGGCCATGCGGATCAAAATAATTAAAACCACACATCACATGACTGATCACTCCTTTATCATGCTCCAATAAAATGTGTGCATTGTCTTCTGCCTCTACTTTTATTTTTCCTTTATCATCAACGGTGCGTTCAGGTTTTACAATACTCGTCATAGCCATCACACTTCTTGCAGGCCCAAGCAAGCCTGTTAGTGTGGCCATATTATATACTCCAAGATCGGGCATGCTGCCGCCGCCTTTCTCATAAAAAAATGCACTCCATGTTGGGCCGGTGTGTCCGTACTGGCCGTGTGCGGCAGCAATTTTTCCGAGCTTTCCTTCCTGGATGGCTTTACTCATGAATGCAAACTGCGGAGAGTTAACTACCGCCGGTGCTCCCCACAAACGCAGCTTTTTGCTTTTTGCTAAATCCAGTAATACTTTTCCTTCGGCGTAGGTGTTGGCCATTGGTTTTTCGCTCCACACATGTTTGCCGGCCAGCAATGCTTTTTTATTTAAGTCGCCATGAATTTGCATATCAGTTAATGTTACCATCATATCAAACGGCACACCTTTCAGCATGGCATCAATGTGCGGATATGTTTTTGCACCAACATTATATTGTTTGTTTTGTGCCACCGCTCTTTCGGGTTTTATATCGCAGAGGCTTACTACTTCAATCATCTTTGATGATAATAATTGTGGCAGGTAACGGTTGCTCACACTTCCGCAACCTATTACGGCTACACGTAATTTTTTATCGGCTGTTGTTAATGCGAAACTTTCGAGGTTGGTTAACAACACGGCTGCGCCGGCCATAGCCGTTTGTTGTAAAAATTGCTGGCGACTTATACCGCTTTTTGTTTTGTTATTCTCCATGATTCAATTTTTATAATAGAATAAAATATTTTTTTTGTTCCCAGCTTTTGTTTTTCATGGCGGCATCGTTGCGTCCGAACGTTCGGACGCACTCTTGCACTTTTTGTTCTTTATTCAGCTTTTTTAAACTCTTAGAATTTCAACTGTCCGCTTTTTTCAGAGAGTTGAATTTGGCTAATTTCTTCTCTTCAACTTCTTATTTTCTTTTTTTGGAGGTAAAAAGTTTTCTCCGGTCACTACATTTTTTCCTGTTTTACTTTCCAATTCTTTCCGGGCATTCTTTGCAACTGCTCCACCTTTTTTACCTGCTGTAGCATTTTCATTCAGGCCTTTTGCGTTTTCTGTTTCTGCAATTTGCCGTGTAGATAATTCAGCTAAGGCTGTAAAAATCAATTCTGCTTCGCTCATATGGTCTCTCAGATTTTGTGATTTTAATCCTTTCAGGTCTTTATGTTTTTTCACGGTAAGTCCACTCTTCATGAATGATATTTGTCAAAAAAGCAAATTCATCTGACTTTTGTACGCCACTTTCCTTCCAGTAATCAGTTAGTTTATTCCTGGTTTCCTGGCCCGTCATTCTTTGCTGAATCCACTTTTCACTTCTTCCCTGTTTTTGCCAGTTCTCTCTTGCCCTGTCCAAACTTTGTTCAGGGTCACCTATTTCTTTCATTCTTTCATAGCCAACCTTTGCAAGCCATTGTTTGAAAGGTTCTGCTTTGGGTGAGGGGATGGATTGGATGAGTCGGAAAAGTTGTTGCGTATCTCCAACATCCGTTAGGCGTAATTTTCCATCTGGTGCCTCCATTTTCAAAGCGTTACAATTTGTAACGGTTTCATTTCCCTCAGCTTTCAAACGTTTTTTTAAAACCCGCCAATACACCTGCGGATTTAGACTTTCTGTAAGTACTTCAATAACATCCACAATACTAAAAAGCCATTTTTCCTCAATGTTATCCCAATGGCTGCGTATTTTTTTTGTTTCAAAAAGTTTGATTGCGGTACTCATCTTTATAATTAGTTTTTAAATAATAATTTTTTCTTCCCCAACTCCTGCACTTTCATCAATGTATTCACCCACTCTTCAATATTTTCAGCATAATCTAGCTGCAATCTTTTAGTAACGGTTGCTCTCATGTCTGCTTTAAAAATATCCGGGCCATAAATAGCCCCAATGAATGTACCCAGCAATTGCGGATAGGTGTCATGATCGTTGCCCCACTCAATACTTAATTGCAATGCAGCCAAAGGATCGTACTTACAAATTTTTAAACATGAAAAAATAACAGTGAATGGAACCTGTGCTTCCCATTTTGCATCATACTTAAATTGCTCATTCATCCGCCGAAATAACTTTGCCGGCGAACCATTGGCGTCTTTTACAAAAAGATCAGACAGGTAAAACCATTTTGTTACAGACCTGTCGCACCACGGCACTTTATTGTATGCATATGGATCTGTGTTCTTCATGGCATCAATAATGGTTGTCCATAATTTTTCGTTACTCATTTTAGATGCATCCAGTGTTAATGCAACGGATAAACCCGCTACCAATGATGCATTCATATCTTTTGCAAAACCATTATCAAAGTATGCAAGGTTATATGCTGCTAAGTATGCTTTCCCGGGCTGACCGGGATAGATGGCTGCCAATGGCGGCAAAGTCATCTGGCCGTAGCAAGTAGGATATGCATTCCACATTCTTTCCGGTGGATAGGCTTTCCCGATTTCACGGCTGCCCATCACCCAATTGATTGTTTTATCCATCTCTCCCATCCAATCTTTACACAATGAATCGTAACCCGGTGTTGATTTTACGAGTGGGGTTTTTCTCCACTCTAAAAATGCCTGCGCCATATTTTTTTCCGTAAGCGGCCATTGATTTTTTTGTAAGGCTTTGCGAAGCATGTACATCAGCACAATTTTATTCCTGCTGTCATCAGTTACCGAACCCGGTGCTGCATTGGCTTTCCAGGTGCCGTACGATTGTGGTTGCGGCAACAGGTATTTGTATTCCCGGAAATAAATTCTTTCAGCCGCTGCTTTTAATGCCGCATCATTTATTATATCAGCTGTATCCGTCCACAATTTTGGGGGAGTGGGTGTGGCCTGTATTTCAGGGTGCCCTTGAAATTCTAGCGGGCCACCCAGGGCATCGCCCAATAAAGTTCCGGTGAGTAGCCCTTTTATTTTGTTCCTGATGAAGGAAGTATCATTTGCATTTTTTGTTTGCTCCCGCATCAACGGGACAAGTTGTGCATTAGGTACACCGCATACAAAACACAACAGCAATATGATACTATGTCTTTTCATTTTACTTAACTGCTTTCCTTTGTACAATCCAGCGGTTTAAAAAATTATGCGGCATCTCAACCACTACTTTATAAAACTCCGAAGAATATTTTTCTACGTCAATGGCCGCGGAGCCCTTGGCAACAGGAACCGTTTTTACCAATTGATAATTGTCATTACCGCCGGTTTTAAAATTATTGGTGGTCGCCAGCCAAATTTTTGCCATTCCTTCTTTACGCTGCACTTTCCATTTTATAGTGACGATATTATTATTGATAGATGCCTGCGGATGAGTAGCGGATAATTTTCCAATAAATGGCACACCATCTATTTCCATGGCCTGCTCTTTTGGAATAGTTATTTTTAAAAACCTGGTAATGGAAGGCGCAATATCCACAATGCCTGGTTGCTGTTTGAAGAAATAGTTATTCAATCCTTTTGCGTTGGTAGCCATCCAGGTAGTTCGTTCTCTTGTGCCCTGCCCTCCATGGTGATAGCCGTTGTCTTCCCGGCCATGATCGGTAGTAATATAGATCTGCCATTCTTCATTAAAGTTTTTCTGGCGGTTTTGTATTGCATTCCAGATGGTGCCTAATTTTTTATCTAACATCAGCACGGCATCCGTCAGCATTTTACCATTGCCATGGCGATGGCCCATTTCATCGGTGTATTCCAAATACACCCAGCTCAAATCAGGAGCCATTCTTTTTATAACAGCAGCAGTTGTATCTGCAACCGCATCATCAATTACGTTATAAAAATATCCGGCGGTATCATGCGGATATTTTATAGTGTCCAGTTCCATGCCATCGAAATAATAATCGGGTTGCAGCTTCCCTGCGGCTTTGGCACCACTACCAATTAATTTTGTTCGGTTATCTAACCAGGTAGAAAATACAGCCGTTATTTTATTTGGATACTGTGTTTTAAAAAACCGAAAGATGTTCCAATAATTATAATTCGGTGCTTCAATCTCGTTGCCCCATACATTGTGTTTGTTTACCCAGGTGCCGGTTAATAAACTATTATAGCCATTGGCAGAAATGGTTGGCGTTTCAGAATAGCCGCCTTTTTCTCCACCTACATAAGCCCTTGCATAGCCGCCTTCTTTTATGATAGATTTTAAATTGAGCATGTGTAATTGTTCAATCAAATCGGCAGGGATGCCATCGGCAATAATAAAAATTGCTTTGGGTGTTTTTTGTGCATACAGATTAGTTGCAACAAACAAGCTTGTTATTGCTAGAAAGAAAAAAGGTTTGCTATGTCTATTAACTGTCATTATTCTTTTAAAAAACATTTCGTTATAAACCGCCGTCAGGGTTAGCGGCCGCTTACGGAGTTCAAAACTTTGACGTGCTTTAGGTCACTCGTTTATCCACGGACTTTTAAATCCCAATTTTGTTAATCCTTTTTGTATGTCTGGTATTTTCATAAATAATTTCCACAACAAACCAGTTCTGTAATTTTCAATCATGGTGATAATAGGTCCCTGGTCAATTGCCAAATGCGATTTTGCATACCAGTTGTGGTGAATACTAAAGCCATCTACAAAACCATACTTACTCCAGATTTTATCACCGAGATTGTAATAGAAATAACGCAATGCTTCCATACTTTCTTTTGGTGTGTAGGGCATGGATGAAATGGCGGCAGTGGGTTGAATAACGCCACGATCATTTTCGGGACTGTGTGCTACATAACCTTTGTAACTGTCGCCGGCAGTGAGGCCCCACACTTTATCACCATAGCCCCTGAATTTCTTTGGATTCTCTTTGCAATATTCACGGTTGATAAGCGTATGATTTTTTCCCTGTAAAAAATAATCGTTACCGAGCGAATCGGTTAAGCCATTGGGGTTAATGCCCTGGAAAGTATATTGCTCAAAAAACAACGGGCCACCCTGGTCTTTATCATAATTACCGAGTGGTAATTTCATTCCATAATATTCCCTGCCATTTTTAAAACCCGGGCTGCCTACCCATGTACCATCATACGCTTCTTTCGGAATTGCCTTTGCAGGATTGGGCGCCGAAGCCGCCATGATATAAGTGATCAAACATTCATTGTAACCCCACACAGGGAAGTTCATATCAAATCCATTGGTGGGACTCCAGTGCCAGTATAATTTTTTTTCGTTGTTGGTATGCCATTTCCAGTTGGCGGCACCCCACATTTGATTGATGCGTTTGCGCAGGTAAACTTCCCGGGGTGTGTTGCCATTAAAATATTCTCTTGCACATAAAAAACCCATCAGCAAATAAGATGTCTCAACAATATCAGCGCCATCATCCAACCTGTCGAACTTAATTGTTTTACCCGTTTTGCCATCCATAAAATGCGGATAGATGCCATGAAAGCAATCTGCATTAATCAAAAAATCGGCGATCTTACTTAGACGTCTTACTGCGGTATCTCTTCCAATCCATCCTCTTTCAACTGCAACTACCGTACTCATAATGCCAAAGCCTGTTCCTCCTATTGCTCCTGCATCCGGACCAAAAGTTGTTTTAGAAAAATTAGGTTCATCCCACGCTTCGTTGATATAATCCCAGTAGTGTTCTGCTAAAACAGTGTTGCTTCTTTCCAATGCCAAACCACTATGCGGATGTGCACCATGCCAGAAGAAACGGAAGGTTTGGCGTTGTACAATCTCCAGTAATGTTGAGTCGGGAATGTTTTTTACAATGCCAATGGAGCTTACATTGTTGGGATATCCTTCTTTAAAATTTACTTTTTGCGCATGGCATACATTGTAAGTACAAAACAGTAAACAGATAAAGGCAATTCTTGTATTCATAATAACAGACTTTTGTAAGGTGTACAAAGAACAGTGGCTCTTCTTTTTTAAAGGGTTAGCTGTGTCCTCTTTGTCCCTTCAAAACTACTGGAGGCGACGAGGCATAACTACTACTCTGCACAATAGAACTGGTACTATCCTATCAACTTTATTGTCTAACGCATTTTTTTTTGATAGTAAAATATTATTTCCGAAGCCGTCGTCTTTTTTCGCAACTATTCTGGTTTTGTAAGCAAGGTGGTATCGCTTTGAATGGTTGGTACTTTATAGCCGCCGGTATCTATTACTGTTTTTGAAAATAATTTTTGCAAAGTCATGTACTCGTTCGGCGCAATTGAGGTTTGATAAACGTACAATTGTTTGAGTGCCGGCAAACTTTTTAGCTGCGCTACCTCGGCCAGTGACAGATGCGTACCCGACAGGTTGAGATACTGTAACCGGGTAAGTCTTTTTAGTTGGCCAATACCTTTGCCGGTAACGCCTGTTTGCTCAAGCCATAGGCGGGTAAGGGCGGGCAACTGGCTTACTGTTTTTAGCCCTTCATCATTAATTCTTGTACCGCCGAATTTCAACCACACCAACTGTTTGTTTAATTGAGTAAGCAACTGCAGGTCTTGCTTTGTTATCGAGTCGACCGCTATAAAGTTGGCTGATAAATAATTGCTGTTTTGTGCTACGGGAAGAATAGCAACGCCGCGGCGTTTCAGTTTTTGCAAAATGCTATCGGCAGCTTGTTCTACTGGGGCTTCGGGTATAAAGCTTAGTTGAACGGCTTGCTTTTTTTCCCCGCTTTGCAGCGCCGCTAAAATGGGTTTTATTTTTTCGGGCTGCTGCGTTTCGGAAACCTTGTTTGTAAAATTTGCGCCACTGCTTACCCACCAGTGCAGTAAGTCAATCTGATCTTTCGACAACTGCCCTTTTTCTTTTGGGGGCATGTGGTCTTCGTTGTCGGCAGGTAATAAAATTCTTTCAATCAGATTACTTTCACCGGCCTTGCCGGCAATAATCACTTTTCCATCTTTACCACCTTGCATAATAAAGCTGGGATCATCCAATCTTAATCTTCCTTTTTGTTTGGCAGGGCCATGGCAGCTAAAACATTTTGTCTGCAATATGGGTTGGATGATATCGGCATACACTACCGCCTGCTGTACATTGGCAATGGGTTTTATGCTGGCTTCCTTACCATCGGCGGTTGATAAAAGTGCTTGGGTTAAATAGTCTTCGCCGTGTGTGATGGAACCGCCCAGATGGCCAGTGATGGTGATGAGTATTACTAATAAAACCATCAGCCATTTTTGTTGTTTAAATT
This sequence comes from Chitinophagales bacterium, assembly GCA_031425835.1. Classification (GTDB taxonomy): domain Bacteria; phylum Bacteroidota; class Bacteroidia; order Chitinophagales; family Chitinophagaceae; genus Flavisolibacter. The sequence continues at coordinate 27,339 of JANPKD010000019.1, read as the reverse complement.
TTTTTTTGTTGAGCCAGTACGACGCGATAGAAACCACTGCCACACCAATGCCAAACCACTGGTGTTTACTTACAAGTGCCGCATCGTACTCGCCGCTTTGCGATAAAAGAAAACCACTGATGCAGGCTGCAATGGCTGTAAGCATTCCGATAAACAACGACAGGCCTACGGCTGAATGTAGTTGTTGATATTTTTGTTTTTGCGACAACAGTTGAAAAATGGCCCCAAGCAGCAGAATGCCAATGGGCAAATGAACCAGTACGGGATGAAAGCGACCAAGAAATTCTCCGGCCGTGAAAAGTATATTCAGCATTTGAACGTTTAAAGTCACTTTAGGGCAATGTCATTTAGTTAAGGAATTTGGTTTTCGATTGCCGTGCCATTCATGGCAGGGATAGGTGGATGCAAGGCTCTTTTTATGGGCTTTAGCCCAATGAACAGAGCAAATTGGGGTAAAGCTCCATTGTATTTTTTGTGCTTTTATTGCCCGGCTCTAGAGAGCCGGGCAATAAAAGGATTCTCAACTAAATGACATTGCCCTTCAGGTCCCGATACTTCGGGATTTAGGATTTGTATCTCTTCCTCAACAAATCTTTCATAAAAACATTTATGGCCCACTGATCACTTACTGCCTGCAAAGTGTAGGGCAGGGTTTGCATGTACAATGGCGGACCAAACTCTGTAAGAAAAGTCATTCGTTCTCCGTTTTTCTTTTTGCGTTCCACTACTTTATCCCACCAAAGAAAATGTGCTTTTACAGCGCCTTCCCATTCGGGAGCCCGTGGGTCGTTTACCTGCGGCCCTTCCTGGTAGCCAATGCGTGCATGAATATGTTCGGTTCTTTCCAATGCCATATCCACGGTTTCTTTCTGATCATCTAACAAACTTTCGTGCACATTGCACCAGTGCGAAATATCTAAAGTCAATTTTAATTCGGGATATTTTTTGATGAACTCTCTTGTTACCGGCGCCGAATACATCATTCTTCCCCGGTGTGTTTCGTGGCAAAGGAGCATGCCGGTTTCTTTTGAAAGAGCAGTGGTGTATTCAATTAGCTTTTTGTTTTCGTCGAAACTAAAATAGTCTTTACCCGAGTGCAGGTTGATGTACAATGGTGCTTGCGCATTTTGCCTGACTATTACGTCCATTGTTTGTTTGAAGGTTTTAAAATGCGTAGCAAAGTCGGTTTCGCCGGCGCCATATAAAAGGCCGTAATCAAGACCGTTATGTTTCAGTGCTGCAAACATTTCATCCCGCTCCTGTTTCGTGCCGGGCCACCAATTTTCTATACCATCGTATCCATCTTTTTTTGCTTTAGCACAAAACGAAGCCATGCTGCCATCGTACCCCCAGTTGGTTGCTAAAACTTTTAAATCGTACCCTGGTTTTGTGGTGGTTGCCGGCAGCGGGTTACCGGCTAATCGTTCGAACGATGAAAGCAGTGCGCCGGTGGTAGCAGTGCCGGTCAGTTTTAAGAAGTGGCGTCTATTTTGGTTCATAAAATTTAAAAAAATGAATTCAGCTCGTTGTTGGTCAATAGAAATTGACTGAGAAAATAAAAACTGATTGACGTGTGCTGAATAGAATTACCAGCTGTACAAGGGAGTGACACAACAGGTGATGATAGTAGCATTGTTGCCCGATTCATAAAATTCTTTCGTGTTTTTATTCTGAAAAAATGTTCAAAAGTCAATGCTCAATGTTCAACAATACGGACCCGAACATTTAGGCCAATATATCATGTATCACTTTCCCACTCACATCCGTCAATCTAAATGGCCGCCCCTGGCTTTGGTGTGTAAATTTTTCATGGTCGAAACCCAGCAGGTGTAAAATGGTTGCCTGTATATCGAAGGCTTCTGTTTTTCCACTTACAATATCATAGCCTATTTCATCTGTTTCACCGTACGATGTGCCGCCTTTTATGCCACCGCCTGCCATCCACATATTGAAGGCTGCACCGTGATGATCTCTTCCTTTAAACGGCATCACCCGTCCTTCCCTGTTTTCCTGCATGGGTGTACGGCCAAATTCGGTACCCCAAACAACAAGTGTTTCATCAAGTAATCCGCGTTGTTTTAAATCGAGTATTAATGCGGTGATTGGTTTATCAACACTGCGACATTTATTTATCAAACCAACATCCACGGCATTCTCAGCCGAGTCGCCATGGGTGTCCCAACCCCAATCAAAAAGTTGTACAAACCTCACACCTTTCTCCACTAATTTTCTTGCCAGCAAAACATTATTGGCAAACCTTCCTTCACCGGGTTTGGTGCCATACATTTCGTGTATGTATGCCGGTTCATCATTTATGTTCATTACCTCGGGCACGGAAATCTGCATTTTATAAGCCATCTCGTATTGCGCAATGCGGGAGAGTATTTCGGGGTCCTGATAATCGTTATACTCCTGCTGATTTATTTTGTTGATGGCATCAATTGATGCACGGCGCACATCCCGGTCCATACCCTGCGGGTCTTTTATAAATAGCACAGGGTCGCCTTCGCTGCGGCACTGCACGCCCTGGTAAACGCTTGGTAAAAACCCACTGCCCCATACACTTTTACCGGCATCGGGGTTGTTGCCGCCCGATGTAAGCACAACAAAACCGGGCAGGTTTTTATTTTCGGTACCCAAGCCATATGTAACCCATGCACCCATGCTTGGCCGCCCCTGCCTGGCCGAGCCGGTGTGTAATAAAAGTTGCGCAGGCGAGTGATTAAACTGATCGGTGGTTACTGCATGAAGCATAGCCATTTCATCGGCCACGGTTGACAGGTGGGGTAAATTATCCGACAACCACAAACCACTTTCTCCATGTTGTTTAAATGTTGTTTGTGGCCCCAGCATTTTTGGAACACCACGAATGAATGCGAATTTTTTTCCTGCAAGCAACGATGGGGGACAATCCTGTCCATCAAGTTTTGCAAGCTCGGGCTTATAGCTAAAAGTTTCTAATTGCGATGGTGCACCGGCCATGTGTATGTAAATAACCGACCGGGCCTTGCCGGGAAACATTGGTGGCCGTGGTGCTAATGGATTTGCAGGGTCGAACGAGTTAATGTAAGCTGTATCGGCCTTGCTGCCACAACTATTCAGCAAGCTGCCGAGTGCCAATGCACCGAGGCCCATTGCACTTTCTTTTATAAAATGCCGGCGGGTAAAAGAAAGTAAACCCCCAAACCCCCTAGAGGGGGCTTTAGACTCCGCTTTTTGAAAATTCATTTTGAATTGTTGCATTTACTATTTCTGAAATTTTTTTTAGAACAGCTTCACATTGTTTCATCACTTCTTCGTTTGTAAACCGAACAATCTGGTAATCCATACTCATCAAATCATTTTCCCGAATTTCATCCTGCTCTTTTACTTCTGTGATGTTATGAATTGACCCATCCACTTGTATAATCAATTTTACTTTGTGGCAATAAAAATCAGCAATGTAATTTCCAATAGGATGTTGTCTTCGAAATTTACAACCACCAACTTTGTTTTTCAAGTGAAGCCAGAGAACATTTTCAGCATCCGTCATTCTACCACGAAGTTGTTTTGCATTATCAAAAATCAAATGCGAAGCACCTTCAAACATGCCCCCTGTTTTAAATGCACTTTTTGATTTCATAAAAAATATTGAAACAAAATAAATCCCTCATTAATCTAATAAATGACTTTCTAACTTTCAGACTCTAAAGTCCCTTTTAGGGGATTTAGGGGTTTTGGTTTTTACTTATTCACCCACTCATCCAAATTCAACATTGCATTTGCCACCACAACCATTGCCGCTGTTTCGGGTTTTGTGTGTATGCCTTGTTCGCCCAGCACTTCACAAGTTGCGTGTTCGTTGTTTTTAAACTTTACAATTGATGTGTTGTACAAATCAAGCAATGCATTCAACTTTATTTTTCCAATTGGTTTGTACATCATCGCCTCGTAGCCCTTTTTTATTTGTGTATTTACTTCCTTGCCGCCCTGCTGCATGCGCAATGCAAAATGCCGGGCCATAATTAAAAAGGCCGAATCGTTTAACGTAGCCAAGGCCTGCAACGGTGTGTTGGTACGAATGCGGCGGGTAATACAAACTTCGCGGCTGCCACCATCAAAAGTCATCATTGATGGATAGGGGGCAGTACGTTTCCAATAAGTATAAATAGCACGGCGGTTTTTATCCTCTCCTGCACTTGTTATCCATTTATCACCGTTGTACGGCGATCGCCAAATATCATTGGGCTGGTAAGGCATCACACTTTTGCCGTACATTTTTTTTGAAAGCAGGCCACTTACGGCAAGTGCCTGATCTCGCAATTGTTCGCCACTCAATCTTACCCTTGGGCCTCTTGCTAAAAAACTATTGTTCGGGTCTTTTTCTATCAGCGCCGCGTTTGTTTTTGATTGCTGGCGATAGGTGGCGGAGAGCACAATTTCCTGCAACATTTTTTTTATACTCCATTGGTGCTCGTTCATAAACTTCCAGGAAAGGTGGTCGAGCAATTGTGCATGTGTTGGTGGCATTCCTTGTGTACCGAAATCTTCAAGCGTTTCGGCAAGGCCTACACCAAACAACTGTTCCCATAAACGATTGACCATTGTACGTGCAGTTAACGGATTTTTTTTATCAGTCATCCATAATGCTAAACCCAGCCGGTTGTTGGGAACATTCGCGGGCATAGCATTCATTATGTGCGGTACACCGGCCATAACCTCATCAGTTTTCACCGTCCAGTTGCCGCGTTCAAAAACATAAGTTGGTCGTTTTTGTTCCGCCGTATTTTCAACCATTACGGGTGTGGTTTCTGCCTCTGCCACCAACAGGTCGTTAAAATATTTTGCAGCAGTGTCATAGCCAGCAATGTTCTTACCGGGCAGTGCTTTACCAAAGTGAAACCAGTCGAACATAATACCCGGTTCATTCTTCGTCTTTAATGTGGCGTTGTACTTAAAATACAAATGGTGTTTGCCTGCCACCTCCTCTGGAATACTAATGGTCTGTATTTTCCATTTGTTGCTGGTGTTTTTCAGGGCCACTGTTTTTAATAGCGGACCTTTCAAACTATCTAAATAAATACTCCAGTTTGCATTGTCGGGACTGTTGAGGTAACGAAAAATAAGTTGATTTTTATTTTGTGTAGTTACATTTTGCAAACGGGCCGTTCCGCCATCATAAAAGCTGAGAAATAATTTAAAAAATACCTGGCCTTTTTGCACCTCATCGCACTGCATTGAATTGATAGCTGGCTGCCCGGTTTTTAAAAAGTGAATTTGCTCTTTAGTTTGTTGGGCCGATGCATGTTGCTGTAACCAGGCCGTAAGTTTTGCCAGCTTTAAACTGTCGGCGGTTTTAAAATGGCGCAGCAGTGGGTAGTCAGATTCCGTGTCTTCATCCCGGCTGTTATTAAAAAAGGCCATGAACTTATAATACTCATCGTGCTTAAAAGGATCGTAGGGATGGCTGTGACATTGTACACAGTTAAATGATGTGCCAAGCAATGCGCTCCAGGTTGTATTTACCCTGTCCATTACCGCGGCGGTTCTAAATTCCTCATTGTCGGTGCCGCCTTCATCGTTCGTCATGGTGTTGCGGTGAAATGCGGTGGCAATATATTTTTCATCATCGGCGTTGGGCATTAAATCGCCGGCTAACTGTTCAATTAAAAAATCGTTGTAGGGCTTATCCTCGTTGAAAGCTTTTATCAGCCAGTCGCGGTAACGCCAAATCGTTCTGCCCTGGTCGCTTTCAAAACCTTTTGTATCACCATAGCGGGCAAGGTCCATCCACAAGGCTGTCCATCTTTCACCATAATCATTGGTAGCTAATAAGTCAGTAACTAAATTGTTATAGGCGTTGCTGGAAGTATCATTCAAAAATTTTTGTGCGACGTGGTCTGTTGGTGGTAACCCGGTAAGGTCTAAACTTACCCTGCGCAAGAGTGTTCCTTTATCCGCTTCGGGTGAGGGTTGTAATTTTTCTTCTTCTAATTTTTGTAATACAAAACGATCAACATCGTTTCGTATAAAACTGTTTTCAACATCGGGAAGCGTTTGTTTTTTTACCGGCACATAAGCCCAATGCACTCCCCACTCCGCTCCTTGTTTTATCCATTGTTTTAAGATGGAAATTTCCTCTTGTGAAAGAGGATCGTGTTTGTAGGGCATTCTTTCTTCCGTATTTTTTTCGGTGATTCTTCTGATCAATTCGCTTTTTTCGGGGTGGCCGGGAATAATGGCGGGTTTGCCCGACTGCGTGTTGGCTAATGCTTCTTCTCTAAACAATAAACTAAAACCGGACTGCTGTTTTACACCACCGTGGCAGGCAATACATTTTTTGTTGAAGATGGGTTTTACCTGTGCGTTGAAGTCTATTTTGCTATTAGGAGAAATAAATAAAAAGGCCACAACTGCTACGGCTATGAACAGAATAACGAAGACAATTTTTCGGGAGAGCGGTAATTTCATACTCATGATCGTTAGCGCAAGTTTTTCTGAATTACTCCGATGAAGTTACATAACAAATGTAACCTTACTCTACCTACACGGCTACTACTTTATTTTCTCAAAAAGATACTTTGCTATCAGAAAAATATCTGTAGAATATTGTAAGTTGGTATTAAAATATCAATTATGAAGCCGGTGCTGGAGCATTTGCCAAGGGAAAACGAAGAATCGTTTGTGGTAAAATATTTTGACTACAGGTGTTATCCCACACCGTGGCACTACCACCCCGAGTTTGAACTGGTGCTGGTTACAGAAAGTACGGGCAAACGTTTTATTGGCGACAACATTACCGGGTTTGCACCGGGCAACCTCGCTTTTATTGGGCCTAACCTGCCGCATACTTATCAAAACGATGAGGCTTACTTACAACCCAAATCAAAGTTGCGGGCCAAGTCAATAGTGGTGCATTTTTCCGAAGAATCATTGGGGAAAGATTTCTTGAAGCTGCCTGAGTCGCAACCGTTGCGCAAACTCTTTCACCGCTCACTAAAGGGTATTGATGTACGCGGAAAAACAAAAATCCTGGTATCGAAAAAATTAGAAGAGATAGTTGAACTCAGGGGCCTGCGCCGCTGGTTATGTTTAACCGAAATTTTAATGCTGCTGTCGGAATCAAAAGACCTTGCTTCTATTTGCAAAACATCACTCATTGGCAATAACGAAAAAGAGTCGAAGCGATTAAGCCTGGTGATGAACTGGATACTGCAACACTACGATGATCATATTCGTTTAGCCGAAGCAGCCGAAATTTGCGGCATGAGCGAGAATGCTTTTTCCCGTTTTTTTTCGCGGCGAACCCGCAAAACTTTTTCGGGATATGTAACCGAGTTGCGCTTGCACAAAGCCTGCAAGCTGCTCAAAGAAAATGAGCTTTCGGTATCGGGTATTTGTTATGATTGCGGCTTTAATAACATCTCTAATTTCAACCGGCAGTTTTTAAAAGAATACAAAATGAACCCGGTGAAGTATCGGAATTTGTTTATAAAAATGGGTGGCAACGTTTCGTTTTCCTGATTTGGTAGTGGCTAGTTTTTTCCTTCTACCCGGCATCACTGTCAGTAAATAAGTGCCGGTTTTTTTTGAACGCGGATTTGCGGATGCCTCCGAAGCTTCGGAGGGATTTAGATGGATTTATTTTGCTTCGCAAAATTGGGATGGTCACTGTTACTCTATAGTTATCTTCTTTCTGCTGTGCCGGAAATTATTTTCGACTTCGCTTAATTCCGTCAATAAATCTTTTTGCCTCGTTTGGATAGATGGCCACGTAATGCGAACGAATAAGCGAAGCCCTTGGAACTTCTTCGCCCTGCAATAAAACATTGATCGCTCTTGATGGTTGGGCGGGCATGTGACAGTCAATACAATTTTTTTCGATGGAAACAATTTGGCTGTGGCTTGGTGTTTGAAATTTTGCTTCGGAAGTATTATGACAGGTGACGCATCGTTGTGAGAAAATTTGTTTGTTGCCCCGCTCATTCGTGTGCGGACTATGGCAACTGTTACAGGTAAGCGTTACACCATTTTTAAAACATTTGCTGGCTTTCATCAAACCAAACTGGTTGCCGTGCACATCTACGTTCTCGGTTTCAACCGCTGTAGTAGAAAGCGTATCTACCACAAAAAAATCGCTCAGCTCGTTGCCGGCAACAAAACTGAACGACGGTTTTATTTTATCAATGCGGCCACCGTGGCAAACCGCGCACATATCTAACAGTTGCTGCCGCGAAAACTTTGCAGGGTTGATAATGAACCTTCCTGATTTTTCATTTGGATTTTCTGTTTGAAAAGCTACATGCTTTGCTGCCGCTCCATGGCATTTTTCGCAATCAACACCATATAAAATCTTCCGTTTGTCAAATTCCAAGGGCTCAAGCGGAGGGCCCGCAATGGCTTGCGCAAAACTTACATGACATTCGAGGCAACGGGCGGTAACCGGTTTGTCAATCATCACCTTCCCCGCAGGGTAGCCGGGACTGTTGCTCCATACACCTGCAGCCGTAAAGAAAGTAATAGGCAATTGAAAAAGTTTGTTGCCCCTCCATTCTAGAAACGATTGTCCTTTTGCGCCGGAGCCGGTAGTAATGTCCATGCGCATGGCTTTTTTTTCTTCGCCTTTGAAGTATGCAACCTGGTACAAACCACTGTCGCGTTTTTGCATGGATAGCCGTATTTGCGGAGTATACCAATAATCATTTTTCCCAGCAGCAAAACTTCCTTTTATTGTTTCCACACCGGCGGGTAGCGAGGTAAGAAAATGCGCTGACTTTATATGACTTTCATAAATGGATTTGTGGCAGGAGGCGCATTTTTTTGAACCGGCAAAATCTTCGTAAACATTTACGGGTGTATTGGTTGTTTGCCTTTCGGCGGCTGATGTGTTGGTGGTTTTTTTTGCCGGTTCGTTCATACAGGTAATCAATAAAAATCCACAAAGCAATAAACAACCCACCACGGTTATAGTGCGGCGGTGACGGGTGTTGGTTATTCTGTGTAGCAGTATTTTCATTTGCAATTGTTTTTAGGCAGAAGTGTGTAAAAATCCGCCACCCGATTATTGGTTAGGATTTGCTTTTGGTGAAAAGATATTTGTTTAATGCAAGGGAAATTTTGAGGTGGATTTTATTTGTGCCGGCGTTTTCGTTTGTGTTTCATCTATACTGGTTTGCAATCGCCATCGGCGATATAATATTGGTGCGAGGCGAAGACGCCTCGCACAGCGGATGACACTTTGCCAATTCTGGAAATGGCTTCCACAACAGAGAAAATGTTCTTTACTGTTACAAGCATACTCCCAATACCGCACAGCAAATACACCGACAACTTCTTTGACGAACTTATTTTATGGCATCACTCTCAAACCCTAGTTTCTTCAAACCAATTTTTATTTCCGGGCAGCTCATAAATAACTTCCACAACAAACCGCTTCTATAATTTTCCATCATCACTATCATTGGTCCCTGGTCAATAGCTAAGTATTGTTTGGGGTACCAGTTGTAATGGTCGCTAAATGCATCGTAAAAACCATAAGGACCGTAAATACTGTCTTTTTTATTTTGGTACCAGTTCATCATTGCAGCCAGTGATTGTTTTGGCGTGTAAGGCATTGATGAAAGGGCGGCGGTGGGAGAGATGACGCCTTTGTCTTCGTTGCCCGGCGCATGCCCCGAATAAAATTTTACGGAATAACTAGATGTTAGCCCCCAGCTATCGGGGCCATAACCTTTATAATTTTTTGGATTGTCAACACACCATTCATAGTTAATGAGCGTGTGGTTGGTATTGTGCTGCCAGTAGTCGGCATAGCGGTCTTTTAAACCTCTTGGATCTAAACCTAAAAAAGAATAGTGTGCCCAAAATAATGGCCCGCCATATTTTGGTGCACCATCGTGTGCCAGTGTTAGCTGGTAGTTGTAAGCGGTTACTGTGTCTTTTATTTTTCCGTTGCGTGCCCAGCCTTCGTGGTACACTTCGGGCGGTATGCTGTGCGTTGGCGATGATGCAGCGAGTACGTACATAATCAAACATTCGTTATAGCCTTTTACCTGGTTGTTCATTTGCCAACTGTATGTTGGGCTCCAATGCCAGAACAAAATATTTTTACCATTACGGTACCAATCAAATTCTACCTCTCTCCATAGTTTGTCAATACGTGCCGCCAAACTTTTTTCGATTTCGCTACCATTTGCAAAATACTGACGCACACATAAGAGCCCCTGTAGTAAAAAGGAGGTTTCCACTAAATCGCCCCCATCATCTTTTTTGGAAAATGGTTTTACTTTCCCGGTTTCGCCATTCCACCAATGTGGCCAGGCACCATGAAAGCGGTCGGCCGTTTCTAAAAAGCCAATAATTTTTTCTAACCGGGCAACGCCATCTGCTCTTATAATAAACCCTCGTTCCATACCCACTATCAATGCCATTACGCCAAAGCCGGTACCACCGCTGGTGATAACCATTTTATCATTTTGCGGATAAATGCCATCAACATGAAATCGTTCTCTTGCCAGGCCGCTAACCGGTTCGGCGCCGTGGGTGAAATATTGTAAGGTGCTTCGTTGCACATCGGTAAAAATTATTTCTTCGGAGGAGGAGAGTTGGGGTTTGGTGTAAGAAGTGTTTTTTGTCGCGGTGCACGAAACAATTATGAGTAACAAAAACGCTGAAAGCTGATTGAATTTTAAACTCATAGTGAGTAGTATAAAAATAGTTTGTCTATTGTGAAGTATCTCCCTAGACTGTTGCCCATGCATTGGCCCGTTGGGCTAACTCTTCGGCATGTTCATCCCAATCATATAAAAGTGCAGGGTCAAAATCGGCACCGTTTGGCCACACTATGGTTTTTACTTCTGTGTCAATTTTCGCTTTTTCAAACATCCCAGGATTTTGAAGCGGTCCATAAATCTCTCCTTTGAGCATTGGCAAGAAATTGATGACTTGATAATGAAGATCTTCAAAGATTATTTTGAGTGTATAGGGCGCAACTATTTCAAATGATTTTACCGAGTGAATTTTGTGATTCATAATCCGGAGTTTATTTTAACGGTTGAATTGGAATTGGAAGTTTACCTATTTGAAGCAGCTCCCAATCTTTAAGCAGTTCTTCCTGATGTAATTCCGTTGTTTTCTTGTAAGTGAGCCCGCGATTAATTCAACATTCTCAATCCCAAAAACACCAGTTTCATTTTGATAGTAAGCATGAAAATGTGGTGTGTGATGCTGAAGCCCTGCTTCCAAATACATTCTTATAATGATTCCGAAAAACCTGGAGAGCTCGGGCATATTTTTATTTTCAAATTACAATCTTTTTCTTTTCACAAATACGGCGCGGAAAAACCTAAGCTCAGCATTCCAGTTTTTACTTCGGGGCAACTGGTAAATAAATTCCATAGCAAACCGCTGCGGTAGTTTTCCATCATCACAATTATTGGTCCCTGGTCAATGGCTAAATAACTATCGGCAAACCAAGGATCGTGCAGGGAAAATGCATCTTTAAATCCATACTGCCCCCACAGCTTGTCACCCAGCGTGTAATAAAAAAATTTCATGGCCTTCATACTTTCGGTTGGTGTGTAGGGAAACGAAGACAGTGCTGCCGTTGGTGCAATAACACCTACATCGTTTGTTGGTGACGAGGCGGTGTAACCGTTTGGAATATCACTGGCGGTAAGGCCCCAAACCGAATCGGAATAGCCATAATAATTTTTGGGATTGGCCACGCAGTAGCTGTAATTAATTTTTGTGTGATTGGTGGTTTGCGTTTGATAATTGGCATACACATCGTTCAAACTATTTGGATTGATACCAAGGAAAGAGTAGTGTTCAAAAAATAATGGGCCGCCTAAGTTGGGGCCAAGTGGCAAAGTAAAACCGTAGTAGGCCGCACCATTTTTCATGCCGCCGTTTGTAGCCCAGCCGTTATCATAAACTGTTTTTGGAATGGAGTAGCTGGCAGAAGATGCAGCCAGCACATAGGTAATTAAACATTCGTTCCAACCTTTTATTTGGTGGTTCATTTCCCAATTATAGTTGGGGCTCCAATGCCAGTACAAAACGTTTTGATTGTTCTGCCGGAACCAATTCCATTCAACTGCATTGGCTATTGTATTAATGTCAGTACGAAGTGTAGCTTCTGCTGCATCGGCACCATTAAAATATTGCCTTGCACATAACAGCCCTTGAATTAAATAAGACGTCTCAACCAAATCGGCACCATTGTCCTTTGTGCTAAAAGGAATAACAACACCCGTGGTACCATTCAACCAATGCGGGAAGGCACCATGAAATTTTTGCGCCGTGCTTTTTAGAAAAGAAACCATGGTTTTTACTCTTGTTAAACCCTGCTGGCGGGTAATAAAATTTCGGTGCACGCCAGTTATAATGGCCATTACACCAAAGCCCGAACCACCCGAGGTTACCGTTTCGGGTGTGGCATTGCTTCGTTCTCTCGCCAGCCCACTAACGGGGTGGCCAAAATCCCAAAAATATTTAAAGGTTTGCTCCTGCACTTTGTCCATCAATTGTGCATCGGTGAGTAATGGAAATTTTCTTGAAGAATCAATTCCTGTTTGTATGGTGAAGGAGGCCGGCGTAAACAAAATTCCGCCTTCTTTCGATTTTAGTGTAGTAGCTGCCGCAACATTATATTTTGTAAGAAAAGAAAGTGGAGTGGTTGGCTGCAGTAACAAAACACTATCGCCATTTTGATAAACAACCGAATAGCTTCCGTTATTAAAACCAATGCTTGTTGTTACGGTATTTCTGTCAACTGCTTTCGGAAAAACAAGTTTGACTGCGGGACTAACATTTACACCACGATAAATAGTTGCCCCCGCAGCCCCATTTACCTCCCAGGTGCTGATGCTAAAATTGGCTGGTGCTGGCGGAGGGTTTGGTGGCGGTGCGGGAGTGCTGCCTTTACCGCAAGCGGCAATAAAAAATAATGTCGCTATTGCAATCGTAAAATAATTTTTATCTCGCTTTTTCATTTGCACAAAATTTTTAGTTGGCAATAATATACAACTTGGGCCTGGTAGAACTTTTCATATTTGAGTTTGTGAAGACACAAACACAGCATCCATTTTTTGTGTTTGTATATACACAAACCCTGCGTCCACCTTTTGTGTTTGTAACGACAAACGTTGCATCTACTTTTTGTATTTATAAAGACATAAACACGGCATCCACTTTAACCCGCCCCGCCGATATATCCATCACTTTTTATTTTACCAAACATAAGTACCAACCCCACCACCGGGCAATGAGGCAGGTGCTTTTTTTCCTTTATAACCAATGTTGAAATTTGCCTCTGTTGTTCCATCATTCACTACTATTAAAACTTTTTCTCCATCGGGAGTTACAAAGGCTACGTTGTGCAAACTACCTGCAATGTTGCTGGCTATGCGTACCGAACCCGTGGGAACAAATTTGGAAGCATGGGCTACAATGTAATAAGAAACATTCCGGTTAATGGCACCATCTAAAGTCAATGCGCCTTTGCATTCGGTGCAACCGCCGGGTGTGTGCGGATTGTATTGGCCATCGGCGGCCAAATTCCATTCCAAAGCCACCTTGCTCCAGTTGCGCATAGAGCCAATGATTACATTCTTCAGGTGCCATTTTAAATCGCCATCAAAACTTGCATGGGCACCGGTCCACTGCTCAGTGAAATAAATATTTTTATCGGGGTGCACATTGTGTACACTTGATAACGCAGCAATATCACCGGCGTATAAATGAAAAGCCGAACCATCAATAAATGCTTTTGCGGCCGGGTCGTTTAATATTTCTACAGGGTAATCGGTGCGGTCGGCATTGTGATCGTACACAACAATTTTTGTAGTGATGCCTGCCGACTGGAAAGCCGGGCCCAAATTGTTTTTAATGAAGTTTTTTTGATCAACGGCAAGCATGAGCATACTCGGATTATTCCCCGGGTGCAGTGGTTCGTTTTGCGGGGTGATGGCATCAATCGTTATGCCTTTTGCCTTCATTGCCTGGATGTATTTTACAAAATACTGGGCATACACACTGTAGTACTGCGGTAACAAACTCCCACCTTTTGAGTTGTTGTTGTCCTTCATCCAGGTAGGTGGGCTCCAGGGGCTGCCCATTATTTTTATGTTGGGATTGATGGCCAGAATTTGTTTCAGTACAGGAATTAAATCAATCGTGTCTTTTGATAAACTGAATTGGGTAAGTGTAGGATCGGTTTGGCCTGTGGGCAAATCATTGTAACTAAAAACCGAAGCATCCAAATCGGATGCACCGATGCTTATGCGCAGGTAACTAATGCCAATAGAGTTTTCATTTTTCCCGAATAATTCCTGCAACAAAGCATTTTTGTCGGTGGCGTTTAATTTATTAATGAGCCACGCACTACCGCCGGTGAGGCTGTAACCAAAACCATCAACAGTTTGAAATCTTTGACTGCTATCCACTTCAATCGTAGCATTGCCATTTGTGGAGTTAAATGACAACAGTGTGGTTTGTTTTTGCAGCAACGCCGACCGATCGCCTTTGGTAATCCAGGATGCAACTACACCCGGTTCAGCCGGTGGTGCAGGGTTAGGTTTGTTATCGGTTGAGCACTTGGAATAAAGAGATAAAATGCCCACCGAAATTAAAATGACTATTGGTCGTTTATTGCGTTTCATATTTTACTGGTTAGAGGGTTGTAAAAAAATAATTGGTTGATTGTTTCTAGCAAGCAATAAAACTTTTTTGCCGCCCGCAGTGGTAATCCATTTTGCATCTCTTGCCTCGCCAACAATTGACGACAACTGCGACTGATAGGCAAACGATAAATTGTTTTTATTGTACGAAAAAAGACTGGGTTGCAATGCATCGTAACGTCCTTCATAAGGTATAACACCATAAAAATTTCCGGCCGCTAAATAATTTTTTGTTGCACCATTATCAACTGGTGCAAATGCAAAGATGGGTGCAAATTGTAATGGAGCGGGTAAGTCTTTTCGTGTAAAATTTCCCTTCCCATCATTTATAAAACATGATGATGCCAATACTTCAGCAGTAAGTTCTTTATAGTCTTTAAACAAATCGTAAAACATGTATTGCACGGTTTGGCCTGCCACTTCGCTGTAATTTAAATAGGCTTTTTTCAAAACCGGAATGGCTCTTTCCAATTCGTCCTTCGCCAAAAATGTGTACTCTTTTTTGTCTATGGTGTAGGCCAGTATCTGGTCGGTGGAGCCGTTCATGTCAAAGTCTTTTACATACAATTTGAGGGGGCCGTTTTTGCCGCTCCAGAATTTATTGTTCCAACCCCAGTTACCTGCTAAAATATCTGTAAAGCCATCACCATTTACGTCGGTTGCAAATACTGATTGCCACAAGCCTGTAGATTTTGGTACATCGGTCAATGTAAACTTGCCTTGATTGTTTTTAAAAATCTTCATGGGCATCCACTCGCCGGTAACAATTAAATCTTTCCAGCCATCGTTGTCAATATCAGTAAAACTTGCGGCAGTAACCATGCCTAACTGCGAGAGTGGAATGGTGTTATCTCCACCTTTTGTAAAATGCACTTTATCTTTTGTACCATCATTAAAATATAAAACCGAGGTAGTGGGTGCACCGTAGGTTGCAGGGCTGGCCAGGTTGCCAATAAATAAATCCTGGTCGCCGTCGTTATCAACGTCGGCTGCGGTTACGCAACTTTTATTTTCGTACACCACACTCATCGGATTAACCACCAATTGAAAATTTCCTTTGCCGTCATTGAGGTATAACCTGTCCAGTAAAGCAATGGCGTTCACGGGTTTTTCGTTGCCACCGGTTACTACAAATAAATCTAAAAAGCTATCGCCATTGGCATCAAAAAAAATGGCATCCACTTCTTCGGCAATTGCATATTTATTAAACTGCGCCGTGTCTTTTTGTAAAAATTTGCCGTCTGATTGTTGAATCATTAATGCGCCGGGCTGGCCCTTGGCACCGCATACATAAAAGTCGTCCAACCCATCTTTGTTTACATCGGCCACCGCCAGTTTTGGTCCGCGGGTTGACAGCGCATGTGGAATAAGGTATTGCGTGTTGTAATCCACAAAATCATTCTCCGTGTGTTTCCAACTAAGATTTATTTGCGCCGAAAAATCTTCAAACGCTTCTTTTTTTTGCGGGAAAAAATTGTTGTAAACAAAATCCAGCGCTGCATCTTTTTTATTAACGACAAGGTTTTTATTAAGAGCGGGATTTTTAATAACCTGTGCTTTTTGGTTGGGCCAAACCAACAAAATGGAATCAATTTTCTGCGTGGTGTCTAACCCAAAATGTAATTGAAAGGTTGAGGACGACATAAAACCCCGGGTGGGCATTAATTGCTGGTACTGCACCCGATAGCTTTCGGGTTTACCATTGGCAAACAAATATGCTTTGGCACCAATGCCCGAAGTGTTGCCGCTATCGCCTTTGAATGAAATGGAAATGAAATTTTTCTTTGGCGAGTTGTTTTTTAAAATGATGGCTTTTGCGTTGAGGCAATTAATAACCATGTCAAGTTTGCCATCATTATCCAAATCGGCGTAGGCGGCACCATTGCTGCACCCTTTCATTTTTTTTGTGCCCCATGCTTCGCTAACATCATCAAACTTCATATCGCCATCGCCCTTGAAAAAAAACGGGTGCGAGTCGCCGTTAGGCATGGCATTAATGGTTGCATCGTCAAACTTATCGGTGGCATCCATGCCCTTCATTTTTTGCGCATCCGCAAAACGAACAAAGTCTAAATCAACCGGCCGTTTTACAATGCCGCTCGAAATAAAAAGGTCTTTATTACCATCGTTGTCAAAATCCGCAAACAAGGGACTCCAACTCCAGTCGGTGGCGCTCACACCGCTTTGCAAAGCTGTTTCAGAAAAGCTTACGCCATTGCCATTATTGCGTTGCAAACAGTTTTTTGAATACTGTTGCTGGTAGCCGCGTAGTTCGAGTTTTACTTTGTAGATGTCGGGGTTTTCATCGCTGCCATAGGTCTTTAATGTTTTTTCATCGGGCGGTAGCATGTCAACCGTTACAACATCTAAATGGCCATCGTTGTTATAATCCGCTACATCGTTGCCCATGCTAAAACGGCTGTAGTGCCTGAAATGTCTTGCGCTGCTTTCAGTAAACTTTCCATCACCACTATTCACGTAGTAATAATCGTTTTCGTGAAAGTCGTTGCCTACATAAATATCATCCCAACCGTCGTTATTTATATCAGCAATGGCAAGGCCCAGGCCATAACCCAGGTTGCTTTGATAAATGCCTGCCTGCTTTGATACATCGGTAAAAAAAGGTTTGCCATTTACCAGGTCGTTGCGGTAAAGCCGGTCGCCGGAAAGTGAATCGTAACTATTTCTGTGAATGGTGTCAACAATATTTGCGTGGGGGTGGTGCGATTGGTTGAGCATGTAACAATCTAAATCACCATCGCGGTCGTAATCGAAAAATGCGGTTTGGGTGGTGAAGCAAGAGGTGTTTAACCCGTACGTGGCAGCGCTTTCGGTAAATGTGACCTCACCCGCCTCACCCCCGGCCCCTGCCTCATCCGTCCGCTTTTGGCGGACACCTTCTCCGTTAGAGAAGGAAAGGGGAACAGAATCTTTTTTTGCGGAGAGGGGAGGTAGGCCATTGTTAATGAACAGTTGGTTACTACCTTTTAATCCATACTTACTGCTGACGGTAGATACATAAATATCCAGAAAGCCATCGCCGTTTACATCGGCCATGGTAACACCTGTACTCCAATCGGCCGTGCCGGCAACTTTTGCTGTACCAGTTATATCTTCAAATTGAAAGTTGCCTTTGTTGAGGTAAAGTTTATTATTCCCTTTGCTGTTGGCGGCAAAATAAATATCGGGTAAACCATCGTTGTTGATATCACCGGTAGCCACGCCGGCACCATTGTAATAGTACAGGTAGTAGAGTATGTTGAAGAGTTTTTTATTTTCTAAATTATTGGCGAAGTTGATGCCGGTTTTTGAAGAAGGTAAACTTTCGAATAATGCATCGTTGTTTTTACACGACGCCAAAGCAAAGGCCATCACCGTAAATAAAACTAAAGATTTAAGGTTTGCATTTTTGTTCATACTGTTGTTGCAATCAAAAAATAATAACGGTTGTGAAGTTAAAAAAGGGCTGAACACATTGATGTTCCAGCCCTTTTTTTATGATAGAATAATGTACTGGCGGCTTAAAGCTTGCTATTGTATAACGCTAAAATTTCGGAAGCAGTAAGTGCTTTTCCGTATAATCTAAATTGGTCCATTTTACCACTGAAGGAACTGATCCAAGCATCGGTTGGGCCAGTTAAACCGGCATGTTTATTCCAGCCGCTTAAAACCAGGTTAGTGGCATTTGACAGATTGAGTTTACCCATGGGTGCGCCGCCGGTTGTAAATGTGCCGGATGTTCCGGGTGTGGGCACTTCCTGTCCATCGAAATAAACCGAAAGTTTAGAAGTTGTTTCGTTGTAAGTAAATGCCAGGTGATGCCATTGGCCATTAAACAAGGGCTTAACAAACGACTGATTTGTGTATTCCACCCAATGATCCTGTAAGGCGAATTTAAAAGTGCATTTATCTATTGCGGCATTTTCTACCAATAAAAAGGCAGCACTTTCGTGCCAGTAATCTTTGCTTGCCAAAGAAAAATACAACTCTGTATTTGGGTTAACAGTATTGTTTACCCACATAGAAATGGTGGCACTGGTTGATGCTTTAAAATCGTTAGCTGTAGTATATTTTATTGCTTTGCCTGAAGCTCCTTGTACGCCCTTGATAGAAATTCCTGTAGTTGAAGCAAGCGGGTTAGCACTTGGAAAATTGGCCCGGATACTATCTACTGCATTCATTAAGGGGTCGGCTGTTGTGCCATCAAAGGCCACATAAAATTTTAAAGGTCCGCCTGGCGGATTGGCGTCTTTGGCGTAGTCGGCCAAGGCGGGCCTTTCCATTTTTTGGCAGGATAACACTACCATGCAAAAGGAAAAAAGAACAATTGCAGTTTGATTTATTTTTTTCATACCATGATTTTTATTGAATGAAAGACGATCAATCAGCCGTAACAATATTGGGTACGGTTGATTGAGATTTTATTAATTACCACTCTGGATTTTGAATTAATATACCACCTGATTTATTAATTTCCGGTTGAGGAATAGGATAATACCTTGCGCGGTGTTGATAACCCAACGGCCCTAAAACTGAAACCGCATCACCCCAACGAACCAAATCGAAAAATCTTTCACCTTCCAATCCTAACTCACTTCGTCTTTCATTTTTTATTGCTGTACGTAAGGCTGCCTGGGTAGTAAATGTTATACCTGCAAGACCAACACGGCTTCTTACCTGGTTAACCAATGTAATTGCCTGCGCACCTGCACCGGTTTCATTCATACATTCTGCAGCCATCAGCAAAACATCGGCATATCGGTAAACCCGCTGGTTAATCCAGTAGGCGCCATCCAACCAGCCGGTAGATTGCCGCATGGCCGGATCGGCATACACTTTTTTATTCCAGTACTTTCTTGGTAAGGGTCCAGGAACCGGATCTAAAATATAATTGGGTAAAGTACCACCGTAACCGCCTGTTGACGGGTCGTCGCTCTGGCCGGAGAATAAGACCGAGGAACCTTTCCTTGGGTCGCCTGCGGCAAAATGATTTACAAAAACATCGGTAGGTGTATTCCATCCCCATCCCAAATTCCACCCACTTGCATTTGGTGCACGTACACCCTGGCAGGTAGCGTACCACGATCCATAATCATCGGTACGGTTTGGCCCCATGTAGTTTTGCCACTCTAAAATGGACTCTGGTCCATTTTCTCCAGCATCTTTAAACTGACTATGGTAGGTGGGCACTAATGAGTATTTGCCCGAGGAGATGACCGCTTGCGTAAGTGAAAGTGCCTGTCCAAAATTACCTCTGAATAAATGCGCTTTTGCGCCTAAGGTACGGGCAGCGCCGCTGGTTAACCGGCCGGGATACTGATTGCCCCACTCAGTTGGCAGGTTGGCAATTGCATACTGCACGTCGGCATCAATTAAAGCATAAATGGCACTAATTGGCGATTTAGCAATGTTTGCCTGCGAAGGCGTATAAATTCTGAAATCAATCTTTGGTATTTCACCGAAGGTGCGCACCATATCAAAATAAGCAAATGCCCGGAAGAACCTGGCTTCGGCAATATTTACACGGTCGTCTATCGAGGCCAGCTTTAACGAATCGGCGGTTTGCAAAGCCGTGTTCGTTAAATTAATCATGCGGTAGTGCGCTTCCCAATAATAGTTGGTGGCCCAAAGATCCTTTACATAATTGTATTGATCGAAAGGAGCTACCCACTCGGCACCATCGGCGGCATCACTACCTTTCTCCGAATCATCGGAACGGAAATTATGCACACCCTGCCAGGGAATACCACCAAAAGTATTGCCGATGTCGTAATCTTTTATTGCACTGTACAGGCCAAACACTTGTCCCTGAATGCCACCCTGCTTAATATCATCAAGCGTAGCGGTTAATGGTTTGCGGTCTAAAAATTTTTTACAGCCGCTTGCCATAAACAGGAGGGGAATTGCCAGGAGAAAAACAATCCTGGCCATTTTGTTACTCTTTTTCATATGCGAATGTTTACTTTTTACAATTAAATTAGAACGTTACATTGATGCCAAAGGTTGTTACAACAGGTATGGCACCACCTGCATAGTCAACACCAAATTGTGTTGCACCGCCGCCAAACTCGGGCGTGTAACCTGAATTGTTTTTGAATGTTTTCAGGTTTTGCACGTTGGCGAATACCCGTAAGTTTGAGGCCTTTATTTTAGAAGATACATTTCTATTAAAGTTGTACGCTAATTGAATATTGCGGAGCCTGAAATAGCTGCCATCTTCAATACCATAGGTAGACGCAACATAGTTAATACGGTTGCCCTGGTTTAAAATTGGATCCCAGTTAGAAGTCCCTTCACCATGCCAGCGGTTAATTTTAAATGCCGCATAATTTACTCTTTGGAATGGCGATTCTGTACCACCCCAATTGCGGTAGATTTCGTTTCCATACACGCCGTTGAAATCGATATCCAACTCAAGTCCTTTATAATTCATGTTCACCGATCCGCCATAAGCAAAATCCGGAGTTGGGTTGCCTATAACCGTTTGGTCCTCGGTATTGATTTTACCATCGCCGTTTAGGTCTTTGTATTTTAAATCGCCGGGGCCGTAAGAAAATTCGGTGTTAACCGGTGATTTTAGTTTGTCGGCGTATGACTGGTAGATACCTTCTACAACATAACCCCAAAACGAGCCGATTGGTGATCCAACAATTGTTCTGGCCAAACCATCATATCCGGGAAAACCTGGATTTAGCGACAACACTTCATTATTGTAGGTAGTTAAATTTCCACTTATACTTACCGTAAAATCCTTTACTATTTTTTGATTCCACGTAGCAGATAATTCAATGCCTGTGTTTTTTATACTACCGCTGTTAGTTAACCGTGCCTCAACACCCTGGTTGCCTGGAACAAGGGTCATTAGATTGTTAGTAACCTTATCGAAATAGGCAATTTCAAAATTCAATCGGTTTGAAAAAGCACCAAGTTCCAGACCTACTTCTTTTGCATTTACTGTTTCCCATTTCAAATCTCTATCAGGGATGTAAGTCGGTTGAAAAGCCAAATAAATATTGTTGCCGAATACAGCTGCTGAACCACCTCTTAACGCAGGGTAAAAAGGATAATCTCCTCCGTATGTAGTTTGGTTACCTAGTACACCTATGGATGCTTTCAGTTTTGCGAAATTGAAAGTGGTTTGACTGCGCATAAATTCTTCCCTACTTATTTCCCATGCCCCACCTAAAGCCCAGAAGTTTTGTGAACGCTGGCTTGGAGAAATTTGCGAAGAACCATCACGCCTGAATGAAGCATTGAAATAGTATTTATTGTCGTAATTATAAAGTAGACGAACTAATCCTGATACAGTTCTTTTTTCGGCCTGAGAAGAACTTGACCTTTGTGATTGTGCATCACCAAATCCATTGCCGATGTACCAAAATCTTTCATCATCTGGAATTGGCGATCCCGTAGCACTTTGATTAACGGAAGCACCCCGACTAAACCTGGAAAAAGAGTAGGTAGTGAACCCGCCTGTAGCTGAAATGTTACTTGCCCCAAATCTCTTCTTGTATGTCAAGATGTGATCTTGCTGAAACTTCCGGTATGTGTCATCATTCTCGGTAATTTTCGTTTGCGGACTTATCAAAAAGGCCTTATTAGCAGCCAGATCGTAAGAATAATACGTAGGAGTGTACCTCCTGTTGTTTACGTTACTCATATCGGCATAAAAGGTACTTCTCCAATTAAAGTTTTTCAAAAAATTTACTTCTGCAAATACACTTGCTACGGTTCTGTATTCTATGTTTCGGGTATTATCAAACTCATTTTCTAACTGAATCAGGGGATTAACAACGCCTGAATTTTGTATGGATGGTAGCTCATAATACAGATTCTGGAAAAAGCTGTCTATCCCGTATGGATTTTTTGTGTAGAAGGATTTTGTATCGGCGGAAACCATTGGGATTACTTTACGGGCCTGGTCTAAAATATATGTGGCATTGTAAGGATTGTTTTGCCTGGAAGCGTTGAAGTTGAAACCAACTTTAATAGCATTATTAAATTTGAACTCATCACTAAATCCAAAAAGAATTTTTTCTAATTTTTCATGCCTGATGATGCCTTCATCGGATGTATACCCCAAGCCCAAATTAAATTTATTTTTTTCGGTGCCCCCCGAAATACTCAGGTTGTTTGCATTGAATTTTCCGGTTCGTGTTACCGCATCAATCCAATCGGTATCAGCCGTCCATGGAGTGTAATCGAATGGAGAGTTTACACCACCATTAGCTTTTTCTTCTTCGTACAATAATTTAAAAGTCGCCGCGTCAGCCAGAGCAATTTTATCAACCAGTTTTTTTGTACCGTATGTGGTATTGAAGTTGATGATTGTTTGCCCTGACCGTGCCTTTTTTGTAGTGATGGCTATTACACCCGCCGCACCACGAACGCCAAAAATGGCGAGTGATGATGGATCTTTCAATATTTCAATTGACTCAATATCGTTAGGATTGATGTAATCAATGTTGTCGTTAAAAATTCCATCAACAACGTACAGCGGCGATACAGAACCAATGGAGATGGTACCACGAATACGAATGTCCGGAGCCTGGCCGGGTGTACCATTGTTGACCACTGAAAGTCCTGCCACTTTACCTTGCAAAGACGACACAGGGTTGGTGTTTGGTTTATCGGCCACTTCCTTGCCCGAAACTTTTGCAATTGAGCCGGTAAGGTCACGTTTGGTGGCCGTACCATAACCAATTACCACAACCTCATTTAAATCATTAAGGCCCGCTATTAAAGCCACATTGATTGTGGTGCGGCCACTAATGCTGATTTCCTGCGTGCCATAACCCACATAAGAGAAAACCAAAGTAGTAGTGGCATCGGGCACCGATAAAGAATAATTACCAGCACCGTCGGTTGAGGTACCGATCGTAGTGCCCTTTGCACTAACTGATACACCAGCCAGGGGTTCATTATTTTGACCAATAACCTTTCCGGATATTCTTACATCGGCCACTTCAATTTTTTCGCCGTTTACCGAACTTTTTAAAACAACCAGGTTATTTTCTAAAACCTGGTATCCTATGCCTACGCCCGCCAATATCATGTTGAGTACAGTTGGTACATCTGCATCGGTTACATGTACATCTACTTTTTTGTTGTTTACCAGGGCCTGGTCGTATAAAAACCGGTAACTGGTTTTTTTCTGAATTTCGTTTAGGGCCTTTTTCAGATCGGCCGATTTAAGGTTTAATGAAACCTTGTCTTGTGTAAAACCATTTGCCGACACATGCATGCAACAAAGCAGCATGAACGCACAAGTCAATTTCATAAGCCTGCTGATTTTTAAGAGGAGAGAATGATTTGGGAGCACAGCGTGTTGATTTTTTTTCATACCGAAGTATTAAGTGTTAGTACGTAAAATTTGAAATTTCAGATGTGTGGTTGTAAAACCATTTCAATGTCAGGAAGTATTGCTATTCATAAACCATGGTTTTAGCGGGTTATAACAATCGTGTTTTCGTTTTTTGTAAAGTTGAAATTAAATGCAAGCCGCAGGGCGTTTAGTGCCTGCTCTACAGTTTCGTTTTCAAACGGGCCTCCACCTACTTTTTTTTGCCCAAGGTTTTCGTCTTTAATATCAATCCGTACATTATACCAGCGCTCCATTTTGCGGGCCACTGCTTCAAAAGTTTCATCGTGAAAAATCAATTGGTTTTGAACCCATGCGGTTTCAATAATGGTGCTGTCGGTTGTGAGAGTTAATTCGCTAAGAATTACGATGTTCTGTTTCTTAGCCTGATTGGTTTTAGTTCTGCTTGACTGGTTTAAAATAACCAATTTTTCATTAGGCTTCAGAATAAATTTTTCACCAGGCCTTGATGGAGAGGTAATTTCCAGGCTGCCCCGCACCAAACTTGTTTCCACCGTTTTTTCATTTGGATAGCCTTTTACATTAAAGGCCGTACCTAAAACTTTTATTTTAATGTTGCCTGTATTAAGATAAAAAGGAACAGAAGAATGCTGCACATCAAAAAAAGCTTCTCCCGATAACTGCACCTCTCTTTTACCAATTCCAAAATTTGGGTTGTAAGAAATTTTGCTGCCCGCATTTAGCCAAACCACCGAGCTGTCCGGCAAAACCATTTTTGTTCGTGAGCCTGCCTTGGTGCTTATCTCGGTTACGTGGGCCTCGGCCACCGGTGCACTGTTTGTAAGCGGTGTAAAAAAATAAAAGGCCAATGCCGTAATCGCTATCAGCGATGCAAAAGCAAAAATCTTTTTCTTTCTTGTCGGTGAAGAGATTTTTTCGGGAGAGGACGATTCCGGATAGTGCCCGGGCCAATCGGCGCTTTGCTCAATCCTGGTTAAGTGTTTGGCAAAAGCTTCTTCGGCACTAGCGTTGTTTGGTTTTTGTTTTAATTCCCAAAGGTCCTGTATATGCTGGGCGGTAAAAAGAAGATCGGGATTTTGGCGAACGAGGATATCCAATTCTTCAACCTCGGAAGGGGTAATTTCTCCGGCAAATTTTTTGGCAAGCAGGTTCCAGAATTGATTTTGCGGCATATAGCAGGCTTAAGACAAACCAAAGCGGCTGTTACCCCTAACCCGATAAAAATATTTTTTTAAGAATGGCTGAAAGAAAATGGTATAGAGGCTGCAATCCGCTTTAGTGCAATGCTCATTTGTGCTTCCACCGTTTTTACCGAAAGTTGAAGTAGTTCGGCCACATCCTTGTATTTTAACCCGTCTTCTTTTACCAGTTTAAAAATAAGCCTGCATTTTGGCGGCAGCGCTGCAATGGCGGCAGTCAGGCGTTCGTGCATCTGGGCCGTGATCATCAGTTGCTCAGGGTCGAAATAAACACTTTCTAACTGCACAACCGAATCATCAATAAAAGAAAACGCCTCCCGCTTGTTTTTTTGCAACCGGTTTATGGAGAGGTTCTTTGTAACTACATAAATATAGAGGTGGGTGTTTTCAACATTGAGTAATGAATGCCGCAGGTTCCAGATTTTCATAAAAACATCCGACACCACCTCTTCGGCCGACTCTTTAGAATTAATAATAGAATGGGAGAAATGAATTAACGCCGAATGATAGCCCGTAAAAAGTTGCTTATAGGCCGCAATATCATCGTGCAGGGCAATGCGTTGAATAAGTTGTTTGCAATCGCTGGCAGTCATTTAAAAAAACAGTTCGCCAAATCTAAATTTATTTTCCAAGCGGGCACAAACATTTTTTAGCCTGAAAAATGCACCGGTTTTCTGGTGCCTACCTTGCTTAGTTTTCTTCGGCAGGTGGCTGGGCACTGCGCTACCTTGCTGCGTAGAATCGCTGGCAGGGTAGAGCTTGCTCTTCTTGTATCGTCACTGTTCCCGTTGTTACTAAATGCAGGCAAACCCGAAGTAAGTACCAGACAGAATTTATCACCAATATTTTTTCTCGACTTTTGTCTCAAATGCTGCAGCCCATTATTAATACAACATTCCGGTTCTCAAACGCTTTTATTTGGATACAGTAACACACATAGTTTTAGGCGCCTGCATCGGCGAGGCCATTGCAGGTAAGCAATTAGGCAAGCGGGCACTTTTTTTGGGTGCTATTGCCCAATCGGTTCCTGATGTTGATTTCATCGGCGCCTTTTTTTTGAGTACTTCAAATAACCTGCTGGCGCACCGCGGCATTACACACTCCATTCTATTTTCAGTTATAGCTACCTGGTGCTTAGCAAAACTTTTCGCATGGTATTTTAGAAAAAATAAAGTCACGACCCGCACATGGATACTTCTTTTCAGCGTTAATATTTTCACTCACATTTTTATTGATTCGTTCAATGCGTATGGAACCGGTTGGTTCGAACCATTTAGTCACCGGCGTTTTTCTTTCCACACCATTTTTGTTGCCGACCCGCTTTTTTCACTCTGGCCGTTCATTGCCTGTATTGCGCTGATTTACCTCAAGGTGTCGTATGCGAAAAGGAAAATTTGGTGGCAGTCGGCAATCGGACTATGTTTTGCTTATTTAGCTTTTACCAATATCAACAAACTAATTATTGACAAGGCGGTTAAAAAGGTGATCGGCGAAGAAAAATTGACCGAAGAAAATTATTTCACCACGCCCAGCCCCTTCAACAGCCTTTTATGGTTTGTCACTATAAAAACGAGAGAAGGATATTTTGCAGGCTACCATTCCGTGTTTGATAAGGACGATAAAATGAGGTTGCAATTCTATCCGCAAAACGATTCGTTATTGCTCTATGTTAAGGACACCACCGAAGCCAAAGCCATTTTAGATTTTGCTGAAGGATTTTACACGCTGGAGCAATGGCACGATACCACTGTACTGAATGTTTTGCGTTTTGGCCAGGTAGTTGGCTGGTACGATGCCAAAGAAAAATTTGTGTTCCACTATTTTTTAGATAAACCCGGCGCAAATAAATTGGTTACGCAACGCGGCAGGTTTGAGCGGTGGAATGAAGAAACGCTGGAGTCGCTTTGGTGGAGGATAAAAGGGAATTAACGATAAGCAATGAGTAATGAGTAATGAGCAACGGCAATAAGCAATTGGCAAGCTTTAAATTTGTCCGTGCCTGAAATACGTTGACCGTTTTTGAGTTTACAAAACTTCAAAAACCGTTGATTATGGCAACAAGAGCAAATTTAGTAGGTAAACCTTTACTACGGACGACGAGGTATTTCAGTGAAGATTTCAAGCGCAAAAAAGTGGG
>JANPKD010000018.1:0-4682 GCA_031425835.1 Chitinophagales bacterium | reverse complement strand
CGATTGGCGAACTGCCCACAGGTAATTACATTATAAGGGCCACTATGCAAACATGGACTGAATCAACTCAGATTGTGAAAGAGTAACACAAATAATTAGTGCATATAACTAAAACCCTTGCAGCAGTGCAGGGGTTTTTTATTGATGAAGTAATAAACAACGTGCTTGGTTTTATTTTTCCTTTATCTATTTTTAAACCATAAACCAACCATGAACAAATTTTTTCGTTACTTTTTTATTGGAATCATTTTGCCGCTCCTTGTTCAATACGTTGTTTATTTTCAATTCACTCCAAACTATACACAGGATCTTTTTTCGGAAAAAAGCTTTGTAAACTTTTACGGCAAATCGGTTTATCAGTCCAGGCAGTTGGGCAAGCAAATGCATTTATGGGTGTACCATAAAATTGCGGCAACAAAAAAAATGCAAACCATAAAAAGCAATCCTTACAATAGCCGCCGTTTATTGCACCTTGACGCAGATGCTGACCCCGTTTTTTATCTTACTTATTTTTTTCTCGCATGCGTTTTTACAGTACTGTTTTCTTTGGTGCTTTTATTTCTTCTGGATGATAAATTGTTGATTGCAGGTACATCGAACGATGTTGTCATTTGCCTGCTGGTAGTACTTGTTGGGCTGACCCAATTTGTAGTAACGCCTTACGATAATCCAGGTTATTTTTTCCAGGCGGCTGGCATGCTGGCTTTTTTAAATTATTATAAAACAGGCAAGCCGGTTTATTACCTGCTATCGCTTATTATTATAGCGGTTGCCACTATCAACCGCGAAACTTCTTTACTCATTCTCAGTTTTATGGCGGCCATTTATTATTCTGTTTACGGCATTAAAGCGCAGTGGATAAAAAAAATGGTGTTACCGGTTTTATGTTTTGTAACGCCGTACCTGTTATTAAAATTGACAACGGCAAAAACTGCCGCCTTTACCGACAGCAGTCAACTGCTATTGAATTTAAACCTGTTTAATTTTTACACACTTGCAGGGCTGGCGTTTGCGGCTTTTGTTTTTTATTTTATTTTGACAACAATCAATCCACAGCGATCGCCACTGATAAAAGCGTTTCTTGTGTTTTCGCTTCCTTACATAATTATTATTCCAACCGTGGGGATGATGGTTGAATACCGGTTATGGATGCCTATTATTATTGGTAGTGCAGTACTGTCGGCCCTTAACCTTTCGTACATGAAAGAGTGCAGCAGGATGAAAACCGGGGAGACAATAATGTAGTTTATGTAACAGACACCGCCTGATAGTTTTCTTTTTTCCTCAATAAAAAATACAATAGCCCAGCCACACCGGTGCCGCCAATAATATATAGGAGGGCTGAACTTTTCTTCTCGCTACTCGCCGCCTTTTCGCCACATGCATTAAATTTTACTTTCGGATCAGTTCGTACCAATGCTGGTTTACCCTTAAAGGTGTTGCCACAAATAATGCCGCCCGCAGCATAGCTTGGTACGGTTTGCCATACTTCAATATTGGCAACGTCCTTCCCTGGGGAACTAACCTTGTTATTTTTGATAATAAATTTTGTACTGTCAACCGGCAAAGTGTTTCTCGTGTCAACGACAATATTCTGGGGCCAGTTTAAAAATTTGCCATCAAGGTGCCCCGAACTATCAACGGTATTATCTTCAATGCGTACCAGCCCCGAACCACCTAAAGATGCAATACCCCAGGTGTAGGTGTTTTTAATTGTGTTGTGATGAACATAGGCTCTCGTGTAGAGTCCTAACGAAATGCCAGTCCCTTGCTGGTCGTTAAATTCCCGGCCAACGTTTGTAATCTTGTTGTTGTAGATCTCGCTCATTCCTACCTGTGCATTGGAGAGCATTATAGCGGGGCGGCCCGTGCCATTGATGATGCCATTGTAAATTTTTATGTTTCCCAATTTTGAAGGTTTATGAAACATTTGTTTGCCACCGCAGTTAATTGGACGTGTAGCATTGTTTGCATCGGTTGAGCCAAGGTAAAATCCTTCAATTCCAATGTTGTGCATTTCATAGTCGTGGATGGAAATGTTATCAAGCACCCAGTTATTAATTGACGTATCGCAATTGGCTTCGTTTTTTACCCAGCAGCCGAAAGCAGCATCCTTCACATAAAACCGCTCGGCCTCTATATCCGATGCTTTACCATGAATGCTTATACCGGTCCCTCCTGATTCTGAAAATCCGTATCGATCTTTTGTCCCCGAGCCGGTAATTTTTAAGAAGCGGCAATTTTCAATATCGAACCCGGCTTTTAATATCGCTACTCCTCCTTCATTGATTACAACAATTGGCTTTTGTGCCGTGCCTACAAAACCATTGAGATACACGTATGAGAAAGGATTGTCCGAAGATCGGAGCACAATTGTATCGCCAGGCTGGCATGATACCTGGTTCGAAAAAATCATGACCCCATTGTCACCGGCTTTTTGAAGATAAATTTTTTTTCCTTTTTCTTTTTGAGCATGTACAAACTGTACAAGAATAATGAGTGTTAGAGACAGCGTAAATGTTTTCATGTTTTATAATTTATCGGAACCTCTTTCCGAAAACTTCATTTAAAGATAGAGCCATTCTCATTGGTGAATTTGTAAACTTGTTTCGGTAGCGCTTGCTACAGCCAGTACGTAAACTTACGTCAGTCATTCTTTTTTTTTCAACTGTTTGCATTTCATCCCGCAAAAAAACCTTTTGGACGAGAGATAAAAAAATTGGTTGTTGTGCAAACCTAATTTGGCATAGTTATAGCCAACTGCGGCAATAATTCAACAACCCTATATAATTCTCCAGCCCGGCTCTGATTTTTATTTTTTTGAACCTAACAAGTTGTTAACTCATGAACCACCGTCCTACTTCTGCCCTCGGCAGATCAGTAAGTATTTTATTGCTTATCCTCAGCCTGTTTTTTTTCAATCAATCGTCGGCCCAAAATGTTATCGGTCGTCAAAATGTAGATCAGTACCCAACCACTGCCTGGGGTACCCCGACATTTGGATTAACCTGGTTGCCTACCGACTATCACCAAAACCCTACACAACGTTACCCACTAATCATTTTTTTACATGGCGCGGGTGAACCAGGCACAGGTGAAGGTGGTTTATGGAATTTACTGCGAACTGGTTTGCCACAAATTATTTCTCAGGGATGGAATCCGGAGGCGGTTAACCCGGTTAATGGACAGAATTATAAATTTATCGTGGTGTCGCCACAGGCACCGGCGTGGTCATATGCATGGGGTTCTATACAGTGGATATTGGCGGATGTGCTTGCCCGTTACCGGGTAGATGCATCGAGGGTTTATGTAACAGGATTATCGGCTGGCGGAGCTGGCTCATGGTCGTGTTATACAAATGGCTTTGACGCCGCGCAAAAATTTGCAGCCATTGTTCCTGTTTCGTCGGCGGGCACAAACTCTCCAGCAGAAGATGCGCAAATTCCATTAGCAGGTGGCACATACGGAGGTAAGGTATGGAGTGTTTGCGGCGCGGCCGATTCATGGATGTCGTTTGCCAATAGCTCCACCCAAACTTTTAATAATGCAACGCCCCCGCCTGCAGTACGGGCCGAGGTAACTGGAATACCAGGTGCAGATCATAATCCCAGTGCCTGGAATACAGCTTACGATCACAACTGGAGAAATAACCAACTTGGGTTAAATATTTTTGAATGGATGCTTAAATATACTAGAGGCAGTAGCCCGGTGCCAACTCCTGCTCCGCCGCCTCCCCCAGCACCCGCACCTACACCAACTCCCTCAGCAGAACCAATTGCAATTTCATCGGGCACAATACTTCAAGCAGAATCGTACTCCACAATGTATGGTGTGCAAACCGAAAACACTTCCGATGCCGGTGGAGGATTAAATGTTGGATGGATGAGCAATGGTGATTGGATGGACTACTTTGTAAACGTTTCTTCAGCCGGTACCTACACCGTAAACTTTAGATTGGCCACACCCAACACAGGTGCAAGGTTTGAGCTCCGTAAAAGTGATGGAACTGCATTAACTACGGTAACTATTCCCAACACCGGAGGTTACCAAAACTGGCAAACTGTTTCCGCTACCGTTACCCTTGCGGCCGGAGAACAAAACTTAAAAGTTTATTGCGTTAACGCTGCCACCGGATGGAATATTAACTGGATGGAATTTGTGCAAGCTTCCACTCCACCACCTCCCCCTCCATCCGGTTCTTCTCAAAAAATAGAAGCTGAAAACTATTCTGCAATGAGTGGTGTGCGTACAGAAAATACAAGTGATGCGGGTGGTGGATTAAATGTAGCATGGCAGGATACTAACGACTGGATGGACTACTCAGTAAATGTTTCCGCACCCGGTACGTACACCTTCAACTTTAGAGTGGCTACCATGTTTGCTACTCCACAGTTCCAGGTACGCAAGGCCGATGGTGCGGTGCTGGCTACAGTGAATGTACCCAACACAGGTGGCTTCCAAAGTTGGACAACTGTTTCCGCTTCCGTTGCACTTGATGCGGGTACTCAAACCATTCGCATACACACTACCAACGCTGCCGGTGGATGGAACTTTAACTGGTTTGAAATTGGTGCTGCTTCCAGCACACCACCACCTCCTCCTCCATCAGGTTCTTCTCAAAAAATAGAAGCTGAAAACTATTCTACAATGAATGGCATTCGCACAGAAAATACCAACGATGC